>CALOBR010000005.1:0-453712 GCA_942491665.1 Jiangellales bacterium | reverse complement strand
TGACAACAAGACAGGAACACCCCCCCGGGGAGGCACCTTTTTTGGGCTACCGCCTCCTCGAACGGGCGACGAGAATGAAAGTCTGGGCAAGGTGCCCAGCGGACCCCGCTGTGGTGATCTGACATTCCAGCGACCGAAACCTCCGAAGGAGACCATGCAATGCCTGACACACGACCGAATGTCCTGATCTTCCACGTCGACAACCTCGGCTACGGCGAGTTTTGGGTGTTATGGCGGTGGCATCTTGCGCGGCGCGGATACCAAGCGGATCGATGAGTTCGCCGCTGACGGCTTCCAGATGATGAACTACGCGCCCGAGGCGCAGAGCAGCCCAACCCGCTCTGCGCTCATGACGGGCCGCTATTCGATTCGTTCGGGCAACACCAAGGCCACGGCGCCGGGCATGTCCGGTGGCCTCGTTGCCTGGGAGAAGACGATGGGAGACGTTTTCTCCGATGCCGGATATGCCACGTTGTGCATGGGTAAGTGGCACATCGGCGAGGGCGACGGGCGTTGGCCGACCGATCATGGCTTCGACGAATGGTATGGCCCCCCGGGTTCTCCCGGGATCCTGCGCTGTGGACCGACGACCCGTGGTACGACCCCGAACGCGACACCGTCGAGCACATGTATCAGGGCAAGAAGGGCGAACCCACCGAACAGCTTGAAGTCCTTGACTATGACCTCAAGATCAACGTCGATGTCGAAATGAACACACGGACGATGGACTTCCTCGAACGCCAAGCCGAGGGAGACAAGCCATTTCTCGTCTATCACAACTATTCGCTGATGCACCTGCCGGTCCATCCGCGCGACGAGTACAAGGGCACGAGCGGACACGGCGATTGGGCCGACTGCCTGCTTCAACTCGACGGCGATTTCGGCATGATCCTCGACAAGCTCGACGAGTTTCGGCTTGCGTGAGAACACGATCGTCATCTTCGCCGGCGACAACGGCAACGAGGAGTTCGGCCCCGACCGAGGAACGGCAGGCTTCCTGGAGGGCTCGTACTTCACCGGAATGGAAGGGTCGCTCCGGACTCGGTGCATCGTCCCGCGGCCCGGGCCAGTTCGCTACAGGCGCGAAGAGCAACGAGATCATGCACTGCACCGACTGGTACACGACGTTGGCCAACGCGGCCGGCATCGATCTGCCCGGCGACCGCGAGATCGACGGTGTGGATCAGACGGCCTGGCTCGCCGGTGAGCAGGATGAATCGAACCGGGAAGGTTTCTACTGGAACGCCGACCAGTTGTACGGCATCAAGTGGCGCAACTTCAAGTTGGCCCTGAAGCAACAGAAGTACCTGTTCGACCCGGCGCTCGACCTGGCTTTCCCTGCGATCATCAACCTCGACCTCGACCCCAAAGAACGCGAGAAATACAGCAGGTACTTCCACTCGTGGGTGATCGACCACGCCTCCCGACTCGGCCAGGAGTTCGCCGAGTCGGTCAAGCGCGAGGAACTGATCCCGGTCGGCGCTCCGCTCGACTTCGTGCCCAAGCACAATCCGGACGCTCCCGACCACCACACGGCGCACGCGGGAGGCTGACGACCTGTCTCGCGGCCGCGTCCAATCAACCGCCCTGGCAATCGACGTCGGCTGACGTCGGCGTCGTCTGCCCAGGTCAACCTCGGTCTGCTGTCCCGCCGTGCTGACTTCTACGTCGGCAGCCCCGGCGGGCGCGTGGTCTCGACCGGCTCACGCCCACAGCGGAATTGAAAATGGCGAAAATCGAGGCGTTTGAAGCACCAAGGCATGAGAGAAGGGGGCGCTACTAGTCGGAGCGCGTCCGGTCGCCCATAATCGCGCCGCCCGACCAACTGGCGCCCGGCAGTTGTGGTGCCGGTTGGTGGCATGGAATGACGGGTTGACCTGCGGGTATGCGTGTGTGGCCGGTGACATGGCGTGTCACTATGGCCTGGGTGTTGTGCCTGGTCAGGCCGCCGGCGTGGAGTTCTTGGCGGGGCCGGTGGTGGTGTCGAGGCGGAGCACCTTCGGGGTCAGCGGAAGGCCCAAGGCCTGGAAGGCGGCCGTGGCCTCGGTGTTGGGGGTGGTGGTCTCTTGGTACGTGCCGGTGGGTCCGGTGAAGGTTCCGACGTGTAGGCGTTGCAGTTCGGGGCGTGGGTTGGTGCCAGGTCTGCTCGGTGCGGGTCTCGATGATGCGGACGAGGAGGAGGGCCAGCTGCGAGAGCAGGACGTGGGCGCGGATGTGGTCTTCGAGGCGGTGGAAGACGGGTCGGAGGTCGATGATGTTGGTCATGTCGCGCCAGCCACCGTTCGACGTCGGCGAGTTGCTTGTAGCCCAGGCCATGTCCTCCGCGGAGAGGTGCGGGTCGGAGGTGCGAAACAGCACGGGGTACTTCCCGTCGAGGTTCGCCTCCGCCGGCTTGGATCCTGGCGGCGTCGAGGCGGGTTACCAGCGGGGTGACGCGCAGGTACCGGTTCAGTCCGGGCTTGCCGGAGATCATCCCCGCGCAGTTCGCCGCGCTTGAGCTCGCTGAGCTGGTCGGTGTCGTCGATGAGTTCCTGCAGGTTGGTGACCAGGTTGTTCGCACATGGTGGGTCTCGGTCGCGGTGCGCGGGGTTGTGGCAGATCACGAACCGCTCGGTGTCGTTGATGCGGACTTCCTTGACCCGCAGGTTGTCCGCGACGGTGGCGTAGCGGCCGGGTCGGGACAGCGCCGCGGTGGCTTCGGGCGAGCCGGAGCGCAGCTTCTCGTCGAGGATGTAGCCCCCGGCGCCGACCGCCAACGCCCGCCGGTTCGCCGCGGAGGTGAACCCCCGGTCGGCCACCCAGATCACCTTGCCCAAGGTCCAGTCCCGCAGGTCGGTCTTCACCTGGCGGATCAGGGCGTGTCGGTGGTGTTCCCGGGCCAGACCACCCGCACCGGGATCCCGGTCCGGGTCACGTTGATCCCGATGACGACCTGCGGCAGGTCGTCGCGGTGGTCCTTGACTTCCCCCACGTCCGGAACCTCGACCTGCGTCGCAGCGGTCGCCGCGTCGTCAGTGTCCTCGCCGCTCAGCGGCTGGCCGGTCACGTCGCGGGGCACTGGGATGTCGGCCTCCTCGACCTGGAAGTGGGTGCTGGTGGTGTCGAAGAACAGCAGGTCGACCTCAAGGTTGAGCAGGTCGGCCACGCTGTCGTAGACGTTCTTCGCCAGCGTCGTCCTCGACCTCGAGCAGCCAGTCCATGGCCCGGTAGCAGGCATCCTCGGACACCTCCGGCAGGCCGGGCACGTGCACGTCGTTGGTGACCCAGCCGGCGGCGGCCAGCTTCGAGCTCGGCGCCAGCGCCCGGTTCGCCACCAGGGAGAACAGCACCCGCTCGGTGGACTCCGGGCGCCGCGTGCCGGCCAGCAGCCGCCTCATGCTCATGTCGATGCCCAGGCGGTGCCACAGCTGGTCCAGCAGCCAGGTCCCGCCCACCGGCCGGGACTCGGCGAACTCCAGCCCCGGCAGTCCCGCCACCTGGTCGCCCGCTGCCGGGGTCTGCGTGCCCAGCAGCCGGGCCTTCAGCGCCCCGATCAGCCGCTCGATGCCGGCCCGGTCCAGCTCCTCGGCCCGACCGAAGTTGTAGACCACCTTGGTGAGGCCTTACGGGCCGGGTCCCATTCGTTGCGGGCGCCTGCTGCAGGTACCGCACCGGGCTGCCGTCCTTGTTCCGCCGCGTCGACGTACGCACGAACATGTGACCAACCCTAGCGCCGTACCCACCAGATCAAAGCCAAGACACACCACACCCCGTGCCCAGGCCGTTTCGCGCCGTGGATCACCCCTCAGCGCCCTGACCAGCCACAATGCCCACGACCATGCCACCAGATCCCGATCAGCTGCGGAACGCCGGACCAAGGCTCGAATCGAGCAGACGAAGCCTACGCGCTCGACTCGAGTGCTCCAGAATGCGCGACCACCCTGACCTCATTGGCGGAGATTCCCGGCGCGGTCGAGGTCAAGGGGAAGCGGGGATTCGTTCGAGCGTTCTTGCCGACCCGGGTCCCGCGCAGATCGAGGTTCTGCTCGCATCGCCACCTGACGCCGAACGGGGTCGTGAACTCCTCTGACCACGCTTGAAACTGCCCGGGATCGCAACCATCGACCAGTCATGATTCGCCTCTGGACTCAGGGCGTTGGATCTTGCCGCCGCCGGTGAGGGCGTGCGACGGTTGCACCGTCCCGACGGTCCGGCCGGCGATGAGTCGACGTACCCGAAGGTCGCATTGCTCAGGTGGAACTGCGCCTGGAACCGCTTGCGCGAGACCCGTTTGCTTCAGTGGGCTGGCCTCGACCAGATCGCCGGTCCCCGACTCCGCCTCGACCCAGTCGGCATACCGGCTGGCCCCGGTGCTCGCCGTCAGTCCATGTGCGTAGACACTCATGAACACCGTTGTCGCTGCAATGACGATGATCGTGTCCGTTCCCGGAAGGTCGGCCTCCTCGACGACGAGCACCGAGAAGACGATGGTTGCGAGCCCCCGCGGGCCGAACCAACCGATGTAGGCAACCGTCGGCCAGCGCATGCCGGTTCCGATGAGCGCCAGCGCGACCGGGCCGATGCGAGCGATGGTCAGCGCCAGCGCCGCCATCACCCACACCTGCCACGTGGTCTCGACGAGTGCCGGCCCGATCACGACCGCACCGATGAGCAGGAAGCTGATCTGAGTGAGCACGGCACCGAGATCATCCTTGAACGTCTCGTTGGCGAGCAGGCGACCGCGCATGCGCTGGCCGTAGGTGAGGCCACCGGCGAAGCAGGCGATGAACCCGCTTCCGCTCAACTGATCTGCGACGGCGAACGTGATGACCGCGACCGCAGCGAGCGCGATCTGGCTCCAGGTCGAGCTCATCCATTCGGACTTGCTCGCCCGTGACAACAGCCACGCGGCCACGACTGCGACGGACATCCCGACCGCGACTGCCACCCCGATCGCCTCGACGAAGGTGGAGACGATGCCGGCGCCGGTGAAACCCTTGCCGGCGAACCCCATGAACAGGAGGATGAAAGGAAGGTCACCCGTCGTTCAGTCCCGATTCGACATCGAGGCCGGTGCGGATGCGTTCCGGAACACGGGGGTTCGAGATCACCGCCTGGCCGAGTGCCGCATCGGTCGGGGCGATCATCGCTGCGACGATCGCCGCTTCCCAGCCGCTGAGGCCGTCGAAGAGGAGCACCGCGATCAGCCAGCCCGCGCCGATCGTCAGCGGCAGGCCGATACCGAGCAGACGCTCGAAGACCGCCGTCCTTGCGCCACGACGAGGGGTGCAGGGCGGCGGCGTCGGTGTAGAGCAACAGCGCGAGCGTGCCCTCCAGGACGGTGTTGACGACCGGTGATGCGGAGCCGGACCCGAGCTCGATGAGCCCGAGTCCTTCCGTGCCGACCAACAACCCGAGCGCGACGAACACCATCGGCCCCGTGACAGCGGTCGACGAGGCGCGCCGCTGCACCAGCGCCCACCCGAGGAGGGACACGGCAACGAAGACAACCGCCCACTCACTCACCGCGCATGCCTCCAGCGTCGTATGAGAAGTCCGACCCCGCCGGGTGGTTGCTGCCGGGGAGGCACCCCGCCCAGTTCGTCATCGTGTTCTCCTCCTGCGACACATTCCCTCGTTGCGGCCCAGTGTGCTCGGTGTACGGAGCTGTCGCCAGCCCCATACTGGAGATCGTCGGGTGCAGTTGAGGAACCGATCGGGAATGCCTGGGCGGATGGCACGCAATCGACGGTTCCCGGAGGCGGCGCATGACGATGGCCGCCGGACCACCAAAGCCGCCATCGACTACGGACAGGTGACTTCACCCGATCAGAATGTCCTCGCGTGTTGCCCGACGAACGCCGGGGTGGCCAGACTGTCGCCCACATTGCATGAGCGGCGGCAGTCCGTCCCCCGTTTGGGGAGCTGGTCAGGCGACGCCGACCCGGCCTGGAGCCGCGTTCGGATCGGCGAACTCGCGCAGTGAGACACCGATGCCGTAGGTGACGAAGTCCCCCTCCGGCACGAGCTCGATGAGGGCCATGTCGTCGCGGGTCGCGGCGGGAAGCCGCTTGAGGAGCTCGCCGGGCACTTGTTCCGCTTGCGCCGTGCCGGCCCGATGCATGGTCGCCCGCGCACGAAACGTGACGGTCGCAGGAGGGATGGGAATCACCAGAGCCAGAAGCCCGCCGCGGCGAACCAGGACCGTGACGCTCACCTCGTCGCCCGTGGCGATCTGTTGCGCCTTCCAGCCGTCGTCGGCGACCCCCACGTTGATCCGTCGGTCGCGCACGGCATACATCACGCCACTGGTGCTCGGCTTGCCCGCAGGCGTCACGTGGCCCAGCACCGCGAACGACGCCTTCTGCAGCGCCCGCCACACCGTCTGCGGGCTCAGATGCGTTGACGCGACCGCCGCCGTCGTCCTCATCGTGGTCTCCCTCCCGTCAGCGACTCGCCCCCACAGCCCGGTTCGCGGCTACCGGTCAGGCTCTTCCCTCGCAGACTCGGCCTCGCCGACTACACGGCCCAGAGCCAAGCGTCCTGTTCGCCCGCCACGACAAGTGCCGCGACAACCTGAGCGAGGAGAAGCAGTCTGCGCCGCTCAGCCGACAGCGCCACGAACGGCGGCGAATACCGCCAGTCCACCGGCGGCGCCCTGGAGAGCAGAAAGCCGCCGAGAGCGACCAGGCCATCCGGCGCTGCACCTCAAGCGGCCATCCACACCTCAGCGCGGAGCCGTCTACAACGCGCGGCCGGGTAGAATGGCGGCGCCCCTAGCCGAACGGACCGGTCGCCAGACCAATGCGAACACTCGGCGGACACCGCCTCCACAGGGGAGGGCGACACGGCCGCGAGCGGGTACGGCTACGCCGCGGAGTGGGTCACACTCCGCTGAGCCATTGCCGGGGAGCGGGTTCCGTGTTCTCGCGGCAAGCCGCCGGTGGACCGCTTGACGGGGATGTGGCCGAGGACCAGTCCCGCGATTGGGCTTGGCTTCTCTGCCCCGTAGGGAGCGGGCGAATCGCCGTTGCGGCATCCGCGTCGCGGGGATCGACGGATCGAGGGGACGGTGCGCGGCGATGGCGACGATGGTGCTGGTGCGCGGTGCTTGGGACGGTGGGTTCTGCTGGGACGACGTTGTTCCTCACGTGCAGGAGCGCGGCCACCGCCCGGTGGTGATCGACCGGCTACCGAGTGCCGCCGCCGACCCTGCCGACGTCGGCGGCTTCGCCGATGACGTCGCTGTTGTGCGTGCCGCGCTCTACGAGGCCGGCAGCGACGTGGTGCTGGTCGGCCACTCCTACGGTGCGATGGTCATCACCGAGGTGGCTGACCACCCCGCGATCGTCTACGTTGCGGCGTTCTGGCCGCCGGCGGGTATGTCGCTGCTGGACCTTGTGGGGGACGCTCCGCCGGTCGACTGGTTCTTCCCTACCGACGACGGTGTGCTCGCCCTGGGGGATTTCGACTCCGTGCATCGCGCCGTCGCCGCCGACGTCGCCCGCGCGGCGTTCATGCCGATTGTCGACAACATGGGCGTGCAGTCGCTGGCGACGTTCTCCACGCCGTCATCGGCGCCGCCGCGTTCGCATCCCACGACCTACGTGATCTGCACGCAGGACCGGGCGATCGCGCCGGACGCCCAAGAGCGGATGGCGCGCGGCGCCGACGATGTCATCCGCCTCGACTCTGCCCACTGCCCGATGTTCTCGATGGTCTGGGCGAACCGGCGAAGCGTGCCTCGGCCGCCTCTACGGTCGGGGCGGTGTAGACCGGCTTGAGGTCGCGGGTGATCGCAGCCCAGTGCTTCTTCGAGGCGTAGCGCAGGCTGTTGCGCACCAGATGCACCACACACGTCTGGACCACGGCGAGCGGCCGGTTGATTTGAAGGCCTGCACGTCGCGGTCGAGGCCACCTGGCCCCAGGCCACTGTGCAGGCCCGCATCATCCACCTGATCCGCGGCTCGTTCCGCTACGCCTCCCGCAAGGACTACGGCGCCCTGGCCAAGGCTCTTCGGGGGGCCGCGCGGCCCCCGGTTCGAGCGGGCGGTCTGGCGAGGTCACGGGCGCCGCTTTGCCGCGCCGTGGCATCTCTTGAACTTGGAGCCGTTGCCGCAGGGGCAGGGGTCGTTGCGCCCTCGCCTCGCGTCATCGGCAGCCACGGTGGTCATGACCTCGTCGGCGTACCGGCCCTGCTCGACCAGGCGAGCCATGGCCGTCATGGTCGGCCGGGTGTGAGTGTAGAAGTCGTAGAGCCCGTCGCAGAGGTAGTTCTGGCCAGGTTCCTCGTCACGGGAGTCGATGAACTTGTCCTTCGGGCAGCCGCCGTTGCACAGCCGGAGCACCTCGCAGGAGCGGCACTGCGCGGTCAGCGACTCCTTCTTGTGCTGCCCGAAGGCCTGCTGCTGCGGGGAGGCGACCAGGTCCAGCATGCGCGTCGTGTGGATGTTGCCCAGTAGGTAGTTCGGCTCGACGAAGTGGTCGCAGGAGTACAGGTCGCCGTTGTGCTCCAAGGCCAGCGCTGCCCCGCAGGTGGGGGCGTGGATGCACAGCGAGTACTGCCCGAAGTAGGCCTGCAAGGTCACATCGAACAGCTGCACGAACACCGTCCCGACGTCCCCGCGCAGCCATTCCTCGTACACGTCGACCAAGAACCGGCCGTAGGTCTCACCGCCCACCGACCGTTCGGTGACCAGCGAACCGGTCTGCGTGTAGAGCAGCCATTCGCCCCCCGGCTGCTGAGACCAGCCTTGGTTGGCCAGCGGCAGCGTCTCCGGCATGGCCCGTTCCACGATCAGGATGAACTGCATGAAGGTCGCCCCGAGCTCGTCACGGAAGTACCGGTAGACGTCCGCCCGTGGCTCTCGTTGGCCGCGTTCACGGTGCACAGGATGTTGACGTCGACCTCGTGACGGCGCAACGCCGCCAAACCCTACATCACCTGCCGGTGCGTGCCCTGCCCGCCCCGGTTCACCCGATACGTGTCATGGATCTCGGGCGGACCGTCCACGCTCAGCCCCACCAAGAAGTTGTGGCGCTCCAAGAACGCGCACCACTCGTCGTCCAGCAGAACCCCGTTGGTCTGCATCGTGTACTCGATCTGCTGCCCGGGCCGCCGGTGCTGCTCCACCAGCTCGACCGATCGACGGAAGAAGTCCAGACCCATGAGAGTCGGCTCGCCACCCTGCCACGCCACCGTCACCTCGGGAGTGCGATGGGACTGCAGCAACTGGGCGACGTAAGCCTCCAGGGTGGCCTCCGACATCCGCGACGCGTCGTTGGGGTACAGCGCCTCCTTCGACAGGAAGAAGCAGTACGTGCAGTCGAGGTTGCACGTCGACCCGGACGGCTTCGCCAGCAGGTGAAAGCGCGGCGGCGCTGCACCAGCCTGCTTCGAGGCCGTGGTCGGAGTCGGCGATGTCGTCACATGCGCCAGCCTGTCACGACGGCCCCGGCAGGAATACCCTGCGCTGAGCGCCGCGCCCTACGCGAGAACCTTGGCCTTCTGGGCCTGAAACTCCGCGTCGGTCAGCACGCCCTGCTTGTGGAGGTCGGCGAGCTTGGCGAGCTGCCTGCAGAGTCGCCAGCGCGTCTGCGATCTCGTCCCCCACCATGTCGCGTCGCGTGCTCAAGAGCTGAGCCATGTTGATGAACGTCGTACCCAGATCGACGCAGATGCCACGCACCCGCTCTCCCTCGCTCATGTCGAGCAGCTCGGGGTCACTGAGCCTGATCGCGACGCCTCGGATCGCCTCGGGGACGCCCGCAGCCACCCAGGAGGCGAAGCCGTACCGGGCGAAGGCGTCTGCGATCTCGGCGACTCGCTCCTTGTTCTTGTGCAGGGTGCGCATGGCGGTCGTGGTGTCAGACATCTGTCAAGCACTCTTCGACTCGGACCCATCTGATGACGTCCGCCGCGGGAAGGGCAGGAATGATTTGAAGTCTGGCACTCGTGCTCTACGGCAACAATCCACGGATCCCGTGGAAGCCCCTCCACCACCATGCTCGACAACAGGCTCACAGGCACTAGAGATGCTCGGCGTCTGACCGCGACGAACCCACCCAGTGTGATCCGAAACCATCGCCCGAACCAGCCCCCCGCGGACCGCACCCGACCGCGAATCTTCGCGCATCACGGTGCGCCAAAGGCCCCGCCGAGCTCGACAGCGTTGCTGTCGGGATGCACGGAAGATGGCGCGAATCCGGGGCCCATCTCTGCTCGAATCGACGCTCGCGAGGCAACCGAGCAGGATCCGATTCTCCTGTGTCACAGCGGCAGAGACCACGTTCGCTCAGCCTCTAGGTTGCGTGTCACAGGCGGCGGTAAGCAGTATCTGGAAGAGTCGACTGGTGGGGCCTCACGCCAGGAGTTGTTCAGTGCTGCGCCGATCGGAGGAACCGGGGGCAGCACCGTGGGGCAGCCTCCTGCTGGGGCAATAAGCCTGCTGGCACCGCACGCATGGGCGATTGGCAGGGGGCTCTCAGATGGACGCCACTGTCGGGGTCACGAGTCGCGCGGAGATGGCCCCTCGCCACGTACACCTCGCCGTGCAGGTAGGCGGCCGGACTGTTCTAGCGTGCAACGGAGGTGCGGTTGGGGACCCGCGGAGCGTGCCATTCGACACGGTCTTGGCCGAACTGGACTGCGGACCGTGCCGGAAGTTCTGGAATAGGGCGATGAAGGTGGACCGCTCGGCCGGTTAGCGAGCCCATGACCTCCAGTACGGGTTGGCGGTGCGTGGCCCCCGTGGTGCAGCCGTGGCACTCATCCGAGCCCAGCACACCTCGTCCTGAGTCCCTGAAGGACGCAGCGCGGGACTCGCGACACAGCTCGTCGATCGCCGAGATGGCACCCGACTGGATTCCCGCACAGGTCGAGAGCCACGCGACCCCGGCTGGCGTCAGCTGTGCTCGAGGATCCAACTCGCGATGATGTCGATCGCGGAGGGAGCGAACGTCTCCTCGATCCAGGCGTACTCGGAGACGGCACCCGTGGTCGCGGTCTGGAAGAGGTGGTTCAGGCCCGCCAACTCCATCACTGTCGCCGCCGGGTTGGCGGCGAGCGCGTCGTCGAGCGCCGGGATGTTCTCCTCTGCCGAGACTTGGAGATCCAAGCTCCCGACGAGCGCCAGGACCGGGATGTCGAGCGCAACGAGGGCCGGTGCCGGGTCGTAGGCGAGGAAGGACCGCATCCACGGATCGGCGAAAGCCTTGACCAACGTATCGGCAAGCGTCGGAGCGAGCGGATCGGTCACACCGTCGGGCGGGTTCGTGAGCGCGGCCGAGGCCAGGGCCCTGATCTCACGCGCGGTCGTGGCAGCACAGAACTTCTCCGACAAGCCCAACGTGCTCATCACTGTCGTCGTTGCGGGGCTCATCGGGCTGGTTCTCCTCATCCCCCTCGGTGGAGAGCTCGGCAAGCGCACCAAGCCCGCGACTGCGCAGCGTCGGGCGTGAGGCTCTGACCGCTGCCAGACCTCGGTCGCAGACACCCGAAACGGGTGGTGCGCTCGTAGCTGCCGGTGCCCACCATCTTTGACGTGACTGACGGGCAGGTGAAGGACGGGACCGCCGCGCGACAGGCGTGGGACAGGCACGCCAACAAGGTGATCGCCGGCTTGGCGGTGCTCCTCTTCGGGCTCGGCACCGTCGTGTACCGGCTCACCGAGGGATGGGAGTGGGTCGACTCCTTCTACTTCAGCACCATCGCCCTGACCACTGTGGGCTTCGGCGACTTCACGCCGAGCACCACGGCGTCGAAGCTCTTCACTGTCTTCTACGTCATCAGCGGCATCGCCCTGATCACGACGTATCTCAACCAGCTCGGCAAGCGGTTCGCGTTTCGAGCAGCCAAACGCACGGTGAACCCGAAGGACGACGCGTGACCGGGCGCCCGGCGATCGAGAACCGTCGCCCGATCCGCCCACAACCACCCGAATCTGGTGAGGCGACCGTCGGCACCAGCGACGAGCGTGAGCACATCGCCAACTCCGGCGTCCATTCCGAAAGGGAGTAGCACCGTGGCAGAGAACAACCTGGCCCTGTACGTGGCCTCGTACGCCGACGCGACCAGCGCCGAGGCCGACTTCGAGAACCTGAAGGCGGCCGAAGGTGACGACTTGGCTGTCGTCGCTGCTGTTGTGATGAGCCGTGACGACGATGGAAAGGTGGATGTGCTTGAGCAGGGCGACGGCACGACGGCCTCAGGTGCCGTGATCGGCGGTGGCGCGGGCCTCGTCGTCGGCCTCTTCGCACCGCCGCTGCTGGCGGCCACGGCTATCGGCGCCGGCATCGGAGCGCTGCTGGGGCACTTCACCAAGAAGCACGAGGAGAAGAAGATGGGCGTCGAGCTCGACGAGTACCTGCCCGTCAACTCCTCCGCCGTCGTCGTCGTGGTGGACGACGTGTACCTCGACCGGGTCGAGGGGGCGTTGACGAAGTCAGCCAAGCGGGTCTCGAAGGCGATCGACTCCGACGACTACGACAAGCTTGAGAAGGCGCTGTCGAAGTCGTCCGAGGAGATCGGTGACGCTGTCGATTCCTGATCACCCAGCAGTGTCCGGCGGAGCCGCGGCCGCCGGGGCTCCGCCGGTCACTGAACGACGGTGGGTGGGGCCGGCGCAGCGATTCCGATAGCGGCACCTCCTGGCCCAGCCCGCTCGGACTATCCTCGACGTTGTGGGCGACGTCGCCGAGATCACCGGCGAGCCCGACGGCGACGTCCGGGCCAGCGGCTCCACGCCCGCTGGGCCACGGGGGCTTGTCTCGCGTGAGCGGCTGCTGACCCGCCTCGACTCCACGCTCGCCGCACGAGTGACACTGGTGACGGCGCCCGGCGGGTTCGGCAAGAGCTGGCTCGCGGCGGACTGGCTCGCTCGAAGCCCTTCCCTCGGGCGATCCTGGGTGGCGGTGGACCAGTTCGACGCCGACGTCGTTCGGCTGTGGCTGAAGATCGCCCGTGCGCTCGACCCATCTCTCGTCGCCCCTACGTCGGCTGGAAACGACGCCGGCCGCGGCGAGGTCCGCGTGCGCGACCTGATCGACCTCGTGGTCGCTGAGTTGGATGCCGCTGCCCGCGACGTCGTGATGGTTCTCGACGACACTCATCGGCTCAGTGGCGACTCGGTGCGCACCTCGCTGGAGTACTTCTTCGAGGTGCTACCGGCCTCCACCCACATCGTCCTTCTCGGCCGGGCCGCGCCCGACCTGCGCCTGTCACGGTTGCGGCTCGCCGGTGACCTCCTGGAGATCACAGCCGACGAGCTGCTGTGCACCCGGCAGGAGACCGAGCAGGTAGTCGCTGCGCTGGGCGCGCGCTTGGCCCCGGACCAGATCGACTCGCTGCACAACCAGACCTCAGGCTGGATGGCAGGCCTCCGGCTGTCGATCGCGAGCACAGAAGACCACGCGAGCGGCGTCGAGACGATACAGGCAGGCACTGGCCGGCAGCTTGCCCCCGATGCCCTCGCCGCCTACGTCGCCGAGGAGTTCCTGGCGCCCTTGGACGAAGCTGATCGCAGTCTCCTGATCGCAACCAGTGTCGTCGACCGAGTCTGCGGCCCCCTCGCAGACGCCATCACCGGTAGCGCCGACGGCACCCGCCGCCTGCATCTGCTTCAAGCCACGGGGGTGCTCGTGCGCGTCGCAGTCGAGGAGTCCGACGGGTCGGTCTGGTACGAGGTCCACCAGTTGGTCCGCGACGTGTTGCTGACCATCGCGATGGCGGGCCCGGGCGGCGCCGCCGATCTGCATCGGCGGGCCGGGATGTGGCTGCATGAGCACTCAGACCCGGTGGTTGCGATCTGGCAGATGGTCGCAGCCGGCGATGGCGAGATGGCCGGCGAGTGGCTCCTGGCGGCAAGCCGAGACCTCATGCAAGCGCAACAGACGGAGACAGTTCTCGGGCTCCTACGGGCGGTCGACGAGCTCGTGGACGATGTGCCGATTGCGCTGCTGACCACGTGGAGCACCGCCGTGCTCGTCGGGCGTGACGGGGAGCGAGAGATCGACAGCGTCCTTCAACGGCTGCGCGACAAGCTGACGGTCGCCCTGTCCGACGAGGCTGCCAGCGGAACCGACAGCGCTACTCGAGATGAGCTGGAGGATGTGCCGTACCGCTTCCATCATGACCTCAACGAGCTCATGCGAACGGTGACGGTCGTGCTGGCCCGCCGTGCCGGCGAGCTGCCCGACGAGGGTGCCCTGCAGACGGCGAGCGAGTCCGAGAGCGGCGTGGTCGGCGCAGCCTGGGCCGACATGCTGACCGACGCTGGGCGCTTCGCCGAGGCTGGTCGCCTCTTGAGCCGCTACATCGAGTTCACACTGTCCGACGACAACGTGATCAGCACGCTCCGCACCCGCTCCCTCGGCATGTCGTCGAAGGTGAGCGCGGCCAGTGGAGAACTCGCTGAGGCGGAGCGGCAGGCATCAGTGGCGTTGTCCTTCATGCCTGCCGACGGTATCGACGACCGACCGCAGAGCCTGTCCGCCTCACTCGCCCTGGCGTGGGTGCAGTGGCAGCGGGGGAACCTATCCGAGGCCCGGGGGTTCGTCGAGCGGTTGCAGCCCCTGATCGACCACGTAGCCGAGGTGCCGAGCTACGTCAACGCCCACGTGCTGCGGGCCCGCTGCCTCGGATCGCAAGGAGACGCTCACGGTGCTCGCACCGAGCTGGCGCGTGCGGCCATGACACCTGCTGGACGCCTGGTGCGGGGGTTCTACCGGGACTGGGTCACCACCGAGCAGGTTCGCCTGGAACTCATCGCAGGCAGTGTCGCGGCGGCGTCAGCGCTCATGCCCCACTGGCAGGACCGGTTGACATCAGGTGACTGCACGTCTCGTGAATACCTGGTTCTGCTGCGTCTTGCGGTCCTGGCCGGCACGGTCGAACCGGGCTGGCTGGACAACATCGCATCCGCCAGCGACGTCACCGTTGCCCACCAGATCGAGCTCGACGTGCTGCGATCCCTGCATGCCACCGCGCGCCACAACCACCCGGCGGCACTGACATCGCTGACCAGGGCGATGGCCGTCGCTGTCACGACGGGGCATCGCCAGGTGCTGCTCGACGGAACCGACCGCCTCACCTCGCTCATGGGGCGTGCCGGGGCCCGTGCGGGCCTCGACCTCAGTTCCCACCTGACCTCCTCCCCCGCTGACGAGGCGGCCCCTGGGGTGGTGGACTTCACCGACCGCGAACTTGAGATCCTTGCGCTGCTGGCATCCGAGCTCAGCTACGCTGAGATCGGTGAACGGCTGTTCATCAGCACCAACACCGTCAAGTCCCACATCCGGGGCGTCTATCGCAAGCTCGGTGCCAGCAGGCGCAGCCAGGCGGTGAGCATCGCGCGCGCGCACAACCTGCTCACGGGCCACTGAGGGCGCCCCGGTGATGTCGGTGGTCTCACCCGATTGGGGTGGTGTGCACGGCGCGGCTGTGGACGAGCATCACTGGTGAGGTCAGCTGCGGACGCAGTGCCTGCCGACGACTCGGAGGAGCCCCATGAGCGCCATGCCTGCAGCCGACCGTGTCGATGCCGGCAAGCAGGCCCGAGGCAGCGTGCCGCGGTCGAGCCACGCGACCTGGTCGCCGGCCGCTGATCGCACCGACCCGGTGTCGGTTCTCACCGGCCAGGACGAACAGCGACTGCAGTGGCTCGTCCCGGTTCGACACTCCCGCATGGCGGAGTCCGCCTTCGCCTTCTACCGCGGCGCAGCTGCCGTGATGGCGCAGGATCTCGCGACGACGCCGTCCGCGGGGTTCGACGCCCAGCTGTGCGGTGACGCTCACCTGGCCAACTTCGGCACGTTCGCGTCCCCCGAGCGACGTCAGGTGTTCGATGTGAACGACTTCGACGAGACACTGCCCGGGCCGTGGGAGTGGGACGTGAAGCGGATGGCCACGAGTTTCGTGCTCGCCGCCCGCGACAACGGCTACCCGAAGAAGGGCGAGGCGTTGGCGGCAGCCTCGGTCGCCGGCTACCGGGCAGCGATGGCACGGTTCGCGACCACGCCAACCATGGACGTCTGGTACGCCCAGCTCGGGCTCGACACGCTGGAGAAGGCCAGCTCCAGCAAGGCTGGACGCAAGCGAGTGAAGAAGGTCGCTGCCTCTGCTCGCAAGCGCACCAGCGAGAAGGTGCTCACCAAGCTCAGCGAGACTGTCGACGGGTCGTTGCGAATCCGGTCTCAGCCACCGCTGCTCGTACCGCTTCGGGACCTGGCCGACAAGCTCGACCCCGATGAGTACCGGCAGATGGTTGCGGACAACCTTCGGGCCTACGGTGAGAGCATCCAGCCCGACCGTGGTCATCTGCTGCGCCGGTTCGAGATTTGCGACATCGCCCTCAAGGTGGTCGGTGTCGGCAGCGTCGGCACCCGGTGCTTCGTCGTGATGCTCACCGGGCGCGACCACGGCGAGCCGCTCTTCTTGCAGATCAAAGAAGCAGTCGACTCCGTGCTGGAGGCCTACCTGCCGGTCAGCGAGTACGGCGAGCATGGCGAGCGGGTGGTGGCCGGGCAGCGCCTTCTGCAGGCCAGCAGCGACGCCTTTCTCGGCTGGTCGGCCACGGAGGGTGGACACGAGTACTACTGGCGGCAGTTCCACGACATGAAGGGCTCCGCCGACGTGACAACGATGTCCCCCGACCAGCTGGAGTCCTACGCACGCGTCTGCGCGTGGTCGTTGGCGCACGGGCACGCCCGATCGGGCGACTCTTTGGCCATCAACGCCTACCTTGGCAGCGGATCGGCGTTCGACAAGGCGTGCGGCCGCTTCGCCGTGGCCTACGCCGACCAGAACGAGAAGGACTACGAGCAGTTCACCCAGGCCATCGCCGACGGCCGCGTCGAGGCCACCGCCGGGTAGACCGGCTACGGCGCACGGCGCCGAGAGGAGACTTCATGCAGGCGTCGGCACTGTCTGCCACGCAAGAGCGTCGGGGCAGCCCGGAAAGGGTCAAGGCGTTCGGGGACGGCGTCTTCGCGATCATCATCACCATCCTGGTGCTGGAGATCGGCGTCCCGCCGAACCTGTCCGAGCAATCGCTGCGGAACGCTCTCGACGATCTCGGCCCCGATCTGATCGCCTGGGTCGTCAGCTTCCTGATCACCGGCATGTACTGGGCCTGGCATCGAGACCTCTTCAACCAGGTCCGCTACGTCGACACCACCGCGGTCTGGCTCAACCTGCTCTTCCTCCTGCCCGCCGCACTGATCCCGTTCGCCGCCTCCGTCCTCGGGGAGTACAGCGGCGACCCCATCGGGCTACACGTCTACGGGGTGGTACTCATCGCGACCGCACTCATGCGATGGGTGCTCTACGCCTACGTCATGCGACGACCCACCCTGCTCTGGATCGCCCCGACGCCCAGGGCGCGACGGGTCGGCGCCCTGCTCGCTCTCGCACCGGTCGCGGTCTACCTGGTGGCGATGGTGCTCGCCGAGCCTGCCCCCACCCTGAGCCTGCTCCTCTACCTGGCGATGCCGTCTCTCTACCTGCTGCTGGCCTTCGTGCTGCGTCGTCATCCATCGACCAGGAACGAGGCCGAGGAGTTCGGATAGCCCAGCCCTGCCGGCCACGATGAGGAGCTGACCATGAGCGACGAGGTTGAGCAAGCCACCGGCCTGCACTCCACCGGGGTCCGCGACCGCATCGAGGGATTCGTGGAGTTCTTCGAACCGTTCGTCGCCCGGCCGCCGCCGGATCCGTCGACCTGGGTCCAGAAGCGCGGCACGGGCTACCCGGGATGACGTGCTCATCGCCGTTGTTCCGGGCGGGTTAGCCCCGGTGACGGCACGTTCGCCTCTTCTTTGGGGCGGGCGCAGACCCGCGCGGCGATCGATACACAAGACGACGGGGAATCGCCCCGGTAGGGCCACAGCGGCCAGGAGGAGATCCACGAGAATGAAGATGACAACAGAGGTTCCGACCTCGATCACGACACCCGACTCGGTCCAGACGCCCATCGGCACGCTCGAGTTCACCGACGGCGTGCCGAGTGACGCCACCGTCGACACGGTGTACGACTATCTGGATCGATCGCGCGCGGTGCAGGTGTTCTTGAACAACCTCGGAGCCGCATCGATCCACGGCCTCGGTCGAGGCAACAAGCTGGTGGGGGCGGACGCCTCGAACAAGGTACCGATCACCGAGCAGCTGCTGGACTCGACGTCGCTGTTCCTGACGGCGAACACGTCGACGCTCTACGCGTTTCCATTCCTCGATCTCAAGGCCGACGGACCGACCGTGATCGAACTGCCACCGGGCATGCTCGGCGCGCTCGACGACGCTTGGTTCCGCTACGTCGGCGACTTCGGTCCGGCGGGACAAGACAAAGGGCTCGGCGGCAAGTACCTCATCCTTCCGCCCGACCACAACGGTGCGACCCCCGATGGGTACTTCGTCCTGCAGTCGAAGACGTATCGCAACTGGGTCTTCCTCCGCGGGAACACCAGCAAGGGACTCGAGAACGCGGTCGCCAACATCAAGTCGACGCTGCGCATCTACCCCCTGGCAAGCGCCGACGAACCGCCGACCACGGAGTTCGTCGACATCTCCGGCCGGCAGTTCAACACCATCGCCGGCAACGACATGAGCTTCTACGACGACCTCGACGCAGTCGTGCAGTACGAGCCCATCGAGGCGATCGACCCTGAAACGCGCGGCCTCATCGCGTCCATCGGCATCGTCAAGGGTCAACCGTTCGCACCCGACGACCGGATGAGGAAGATCCTCACCGAAGCCGTCTCCATCGCGAACGCGGCCGCACGCGCCATCGTGTGGAGCCCGCGCCAAAACGGCGCCAGGTTGTACCCAGACGGCGACAGCGCCTGGAACATCGCCTTTACCGACCGCAACGTGTTCTTCGAGACCGACGGCGCCCGCAACCTCGACGCCCGCACGATGTTCTTCTACGCCTACACGGCGGTCACGCCGGCGATGGCCACGCCCCACGTCGGGCAGGGCTCCGACTACGGGATCGCCTACCGTGACTCGAAGAAGCGACCGCTCGACGGGTCCAAGACATACCGACTGCACATCCCGACAGACGTCCCGGTGGCGGACTTCTGGGCGGTCACGCTGTACGACGCGCAGACCAGGTCGATGCTGCAGACTGACCAGCAGTTCCCCACGCTGGGCAGCCAAACCGACGGCTTCGTCCAGAACGACGACGGCTCCTACGACCTGTACTTCGGTCCGCACGCCCCCGCCGGAAGAGCGAGCAACTGGCTGCAAACCATCCCTGGCAAGAGCTGGTTCTGCATTCTGCGCATGTACGGGCCGCTCCAGCCCTGGCTCGACCAGGAGTGGCGACCCGGTGAGATCGAGCGGCAGGACTAGGCGCGATGGCATAGCCGCGGAAGACCGCACGCCTTAGGATCAAGTCCACTGGGGTGTGGTGGTTACGCGCACTTCGTGCAGGTGAGAGGTGGCCAGAGACCGTGGGAGGGCTCGCTCGGGCGGCGCCTGGGCATGCGACCGAATCGATCCTCACCACATAGCTCTACCGCCGGGCCGCCTCCTCCCGACGCAATCGCGCGCGAAGTGCCCACCGCGCGGTTGGACCACGGCTCCTCGCTGCCGTTGACCCTCGTCGCCGCGCCAGCGGGCTATGGCAAGACCACCCCGGTAGTCCAGTGACTCGCCGACAGCGAGAAGCCGTCCGCCTGGCTGCAGCTCGACGAGAACGACAAGAACCTGGGGCACCTGCCAAAGGATCGCTTCCGGGCTTGTGACGGGTCGCCGCTGGCGTACCGCTTGCTGGCTCCCAGCGCCGACGGGGGGCTGGGTGACCCGCCGCACGCCTCGGCCTCAGCGACCCGCAGGGATGAACATGACCTGGGGACTGTCTCGAAGGAGTCCCTCAATTGCCGCATGTAGGGCGTTTCTCAGCTCATGTGGAGGTACCGGCTGAGCGCATCTCGAACGACGTCGCTGACAGCGCGGTCCTGACTCCTGGTGAGTTGCCGTAGCGCGTTCAGTGCTGTCGCCATCGGCTCAGATCCGATCATCGACCTGCCCCACAGTGGGCGGTATGCAGCGCCCACGGGCACCCTCACCGCGTCATGGTCGGGCTCGAGGTGCCACCTACCAGGGCCCCCGAGACCGACATCGAGAATCAACGACGGACGGTCAGACATCTGATCCGACCATCCCAGCGGCGTGTTCCGGTGTTCTCGCTGGATCGCAGCAGTGCCGTCGCCATGGGCAGGCCCTACCCGTCACCGTGGGCGGCACACCTCACGGAGCGGACCCTCGATCCACGCGGCAACGTCGTCGCTGCCTGCAAGCCGGACGACAGGAATCTCGGGTCGGGCAGACAGCAGGTCCAGCAACCGCCGCGTCGTCAGCGGGTGCGTCCGCCAGGCCCACCGGACGATGTGCTCATCGTCGGCCACGATGCGCCAGAGAGGAGGCTCGACGTTGCCGTTCCACATCACCTCGCGCCGCAGGCGCCGATGCAGCGTGCGGCGCACGACCTGACGCATCACGGTATGCCGCGCAAGGTCCAGCCACACGATCAGGTCGGCCCGCTGCGCGAGCAGGGGTCGCACCGCGCCGTACTGCCACTCCGTCACCCACGTCGGCCGATCGGAGAATGCCTCGACGTCGGCGACGAACTGCTCCCGGGGCTGCCACCCAGGGCCGTGGAAGAGCGCGTCGATCTCAACGTGCCCGATGTCGAGGGCCTCCCCGACACGAGCGGCCACCGTCGTCTTGCCCGAGCCCGCCGTGCCCGCCACCAGTAGCCGACGCGGGCGTCGGGGCAGCGGTGAACGGGCTGTCAGGAGCGGCACCCGCGCAGGTTAGGGCGTCACGCAGCGTTGGGAGCGACCGGTGACGCGCAGGCGGGGTCGGTGCCCGGTAGGTGCCCTCGCGCCGCGTAGAGGCGGGGGCCGACGACCGCCAGCGCGTGCCGCACACCAGGGAGCGCCATAACGCCGCCGACCTGGCGGAACGGCGCGCGCGACAGGCGCAGCATCGCCGACATCGCGGCGGGGCCCACCAGGGTGCTCCCGTCCGGGCGCACCAGAACCGGTCCTGCCAGCACCTGGTCGGCGCTGACGCCCATGGCGTCGAGGTCGACGTTCTGGTAGGCGCTCATCCGCACGGGCGGGTCGACGGTGGCGCGAATGCGTCCCGACCCCTTCTCGCACATTCCGCAGTCGCCGTCGTAGAGCCACAGTGGTCGCACATCATCCATGCCTGAAGTATACCCCCCGGGGTATCAGTTGGCAGGGTGAGTGGAGGCGTCGAGGATCCGGGATGCGATCGGAACGCTGGCGGCCTCCAGCGGCTCCTGCAAGCGTCGGGTCAGATCGTCTTCCACGGTCCGGGCCGTGACCAGCTTGGTGGCGCCGGCCTTGTGCGACGCACCGAGTCACCAGCGCCCTGCCACTGCCACGAGCCGTCGTCCATCGCGAAGCGGTGCACCCGCGCGATACGCATGGCGATGCTCCTTTGGCTGTCAGCGGTGGTCGGTGTCCGTGGGGCGGCGTCGACGAGACCGGACGTGCACCGCCATGCCGACGACCAGGGCTGTCGTGCCGATGAGGGTCACCGGCAGCAACCACGGTCGGTCGCGGGCATGTCGCTCGGCCTCGTAGGCGACGAGGCGCACCGGGTCGTCCTCCACCCGGGCGGCGGTGCGTCGGGCCAGGTCCGCGGCCTTGTCGGCGACCGACGGTGCGTCGTGGCTGTGTGACCAGGCCGTCACCTGGTCGGCGACGTCGCGCAACGTCGAGGCGGTGCATAGGGACAGCGGTGGGGTCGATGTGCTCATGGCACCCACTACCCCGTCCCGGCGCGGGTATGCGGCCCAGTGCGCATCCGGCTCAGCAAGCCCGACGACGTATGGCTTGACGCAGCCCGGGCAGGAGGCCGGTGTACCCGGGTGCACAGGAGGCCTGCGAGAAGGTCAAGGGCGCGTTCACCAAGGGATCGCGCTCTGCTCATAGACTCAGGCACGCCTGAGTGCACCCGAGAGGACGCTGCCGTGAGCTACGAGAACTACGCCTACCCGCCCCCGGTGCCGGAGACCGACCAGAAGGCTATCTGGGCGCTCGTCTCGGCGATCTTCGGCTTCATCTTGTGTCCGGTGATCCTGCACATCGTCGGGTGGGTGCTGGCCAACCAGTCGTTGGCCGACATCGCCGCGTCGCAGGGTCGGCTCACCGGGGACGGTATCGCCAAGGCTGCCAAGATCGTCTCGATCGTGGGCCTGGTGCTCTCGGCGGTGGCTGTTCTGTTCACGATCCTCTTCTTGGTCGTGGGCCTCGCGAGCTTCTCCGCCTCCGGCTGAGCCCGCGGGTGGCACGCACCGGCTTGTGGGACCATGTGCCGTGAGCGATATGCGTGGGCGCGCCAGCCGTGCTCTGGTGTACGCGGCCGGGTTCACCGTCACCGGTGAGCCGCCGGACGTGCCGGTCTACGTGGCGGTAGCCGCGCCGCACACGTCCAACTGGGACTTTCCGGCCATGATCACCATGGCGTGGGCCAGCGAGGTCACGCCAGTCTGGCTGGGCAAGCAGGAGATGTTCGCCGGGGCACTAGGCCCGCTCATGCACCGCCTTGGTGGCATCGCCGTCGACCGGGATAACCCGGTCGGGCTCGTCGACGAGGTGGCCCACATGGTGAAGACCGCGGAGCGGGTGGCGGTGGTGATCCCGCCGGAGGGCACTCGCCGCGGCGGCAAGTACTGGAAGTCCGGCTTCCACCGCATCGCCTCGGCTGCCGGCGTGCCCATCGTGCTGACCTACCTCGACGGTCCGAGCCGCACGGGCGGCTGGGGCCCGTCGTTCATGCCGAGCGGTCAGATCACCGACGACATGGACGTCGTCCGCGCGTTCTACGCCGACAAGCGAGGGTTGCGCCCGGCCCGCAAGACAGAACCGCTTCTGCGCAGCGAAGCCACCGCCGCGACGACACGCACGCAGGCTCAGTAGTCGGCGGGGTCGCGCACGATCGGACAGGTCATGCAGTGCCCGCCGCCGCGCCCGCGGCCGAGCTCGGCGCCGGCGATCTCCACGACCTCGACGCCCTGTCGTCGCAGCAGCTCGTTGGTGTAGGTGTTGCGGTCGTAGGCGAACACCACGCCGGGCGAGGTGGCCAGCAGGTTCGCCCCGCTGTCCCACTGGGTGCGCTCGCGCAGGTACGCATCTCCACCGGTCTCGACCACCCTTAGCTCGTCCAGCCCGAGGGCGTCGGCGACCACGGCGACGAACGGCTTGTCCTCACCGGTCAGCTCCAGCCCGCCCGATGAGTCCGATGGGCGGTACGAGTAGGTGTGCACGCCGTCCACGATGTCGGGGTAGACGAGTACGCAGTCGCGATCGGCGAACGTGAACACGGTGTCGAGGTGCATGGACGCACGCCGCTTGGGCAGCGCGGCCACGATCACCCGCTGCGCGGCCCCGGCCTCGAACAGTGCGCTCGCCAGCTGGCTGACGGCTTGGCGCGACGTTCGCTCGCTCATACCGACCAGCACGGTGGCGTTGCCGATCGGCATGACGTCGCCGCCCTCCAGCGTCGCCATGCCCCAGTCGCTCGTCGGGTCGCCCCACCACTCGGTGACGGTGCCGGAGAAGCGCGGGTGGAAGCGGTAGATGGCGGTGGTGAGCAGCGTCTCCTCCCGACGCGCCTCCCAGAACAGGGGGTTGAGGGTGACGCCGCCGTACACCCAGCAGGTGGTGTCGCGGGTGTAGAGCGTGTTCGGCAGCGGCGGCAGCAGGTACTCGGTGACTCCGGCTGCCTCGCGCACCAGCCGCAGCATCGAGCCGCCGTGCGTCTCGGGGAACTCATGCGTCGACAGGCCGCCGATGAGGGTCTCGGCGAGGTCGCGGTCGGGCAGCCCGTCGAGGTAGCTGCGCACCTCGTCAACAAGGCCGAGGCCCACCTGGTTGGGCACTACCTGGTGGTCGAGCAGCCACGCGCGGGCGTGCGGCAGGGCCACTGTCTCGGCGAGCAGGTCGTGCATCTCCAGCACCTCGACGCCACGCGAGCGCATCTGCTCGACGAACGCCCGGTGGTCGCGGCGGGCGTTGTCGACCCACATGACGTCGTCGAAGAGCAGCGCGTCGCAGTTGCTGGGCGTGAGGCGCTGATGCGCGCGCCCCGGCTCGCACACCAGCACCGTGCGCAGCTGACCAACCTCGGAGTGGACGCCCAAGCCAGCCTGATTGCTCACCATGGGCCGCCATTCTGCCTGGCGCCCGGCCGCGTGGCGTCACTGCTGGGCGCACATGCCCCTCGCACCGGCCGGCGCGTCGCCCCGGCGATCGTCAGCGCCCGATCTCACCCAACGACTCCACGCGCAGCACCGCAGACCCGGCCTCGTCGCTCGCGGCCAGGTCGACCAGCGCCGTCAGCGCCCAGTCGCGGTAGCCGGACGGGTCGTCCAGCCGCTGGGTCACGCGCCACGTCGCGGGGCCTTCGTCGACGAGGAACAGGTCGGGCCCACGGGCGTCGGGCCCGGTGCCGAGGGCAGCGTGCTCGGCCCAGTACGGCTCCATCGCGGCAGCCCACGTCTGTGCGTCCCAGGCGTCCTCGGTGGGTGTGTCGACGTCGAGAGCGGCCAGCGCAGCCCAGTCACGGCGGGCCAGCATCTGCACCCGGCGGAACATCTCGTTGCGCACCAGCACGCGAAACGCGCGCACGTTGGCCGTCACCGGCGGTGGGGTGGCATCTATGTCTACCGGGCCGGTCACCAACCCCTGCCCACCGACAAGGCGCTCCCACTCGTCGAGCAGGCTGGAGTCGGTCTGGCGCACGAGCTCGGTGAGCCACGCGATCAGGTCGACGACCTCGTCGGTGCGGGCGTCCTCGGGAACCGTCTGGCGCAGCGCCTTGGCCGAGTCGGAGAGGTAGCGCAGCAGGACTCCCTCGGATCGTGCTAGCCCGTACTGCCCGACGTACTCGTGAAAGTTGGCGGCCCGCTCGAAGCAGTCCCGAGCGACCGACTTGGGTCGCAGCTCGTAGTCGGCGACCCAGGGGTGGCTCGTGGCGTACACGTCGTAGGCGTGCTCGAGCACCTCGGCCAACGGCTGCGGATAGGTGATGTCGTCGAGCAGTTCGATGCGGTCCTCGTAGGGGATGCCTTCGGCCTTCATGGCGGCGACCGCCTCGCCCCGTGCCGCCTTCTGCTGAGCCATGAGCACCGGGCGGGGGTTCTCCAGCGTCGCCTCGATCACTGAGAGCACGTCGAGGGCGTAGCCGAGCGATTCGCGGTCGAGAAGGTCGAGCGCGGCCACCGCCAGGGGCGAGAGCGGCTGGTTCATCGCGAAGTCGGTCTGCAGGTCGACGGTGAGCCGATAGCGGCTGCCGAGTGCGTCCGGCTCGTCGAGGCGCTGCACCACGCCGGCGGCCAGCAGCGACCGGGCGATCGCGACCGTGCGTCGCACGTGATAGGGGCGGGCGCCGGGCGGCTCGTGGTTGTCGTCGATGAGGTGACGCAGGGCCTCGACGGGGTCACCGGGCCGCGACAGCACGGCCAGCACCATGCTGTGGGTCACCGCGAACCGCGAGACGAGCGGCTCGGGCGGTGCGGCGACGAGCCGGTCGAAGGTCGCTTCCGTCCACGAGACCACACCATCCGGGGGCTTCTTGCGGACGATCTTGCGCAGCTTCTTCGGGTCGTCGCCGGCCTTGGCGAGTAGCCGTCGGTTCTCGATCTCGTGCTCCGGGGCGAGCACCACGACTCGGCCGATCGTGTCGTACCCGGCGCGCCCGGCGCGTCCGGCGACCTGGTGGAACTCCCGCGCCTTGAGCAGGCGCTGGCGGCGTCCGTCGTACTTGCTGAGCGAGGAGATGAGAACGGTGCGGATCGGCACGTTGATACCGACGCCGAGGGTGTCGGTGCCACAGATGACGGTGAGCAGCCCGCGCTGGGCGAGGCGTTCGACCATGCGCCGGTAGCGAGGCAGCATGCCGGCGTGGTGCACGCCGATGCCGACGCGCACCAACCGCGACAGGGTGGCCCCGAAGCCGCGACCCCACCGGAACTGGCTGGTCTCCGCGGCGATGGCGGCCTTCTGCGTCGCGTCGGCCAGCGGCACGCTGGTGAGGGCCTGGGCCTGCTCGACGGCCGCCGCCTGGGTGAAGTGCACGACGTAGATCGGTGCGTCGTTCTTGCGCAGCAGCTCGGCGATGGTCTCGTGCATCGGTGTCACCGCGTAGGTGAACGTCAACGGCACCGGCCGCGGGGCGTCGGTGATCGCTGCGGTGGGTCGACCGGTGCGGCGGGTCAGATCCTTCTCGAAGGACGAGACGTCGCCCAGCGTCGCCGACATGAGCAAGAACTGCGCCTGGGGCAGCTCCAGGATAGGGATCTGCCAGGCCACGCCACGGTCGGGCTCGGAGTAGAAGTGAAACTCGTCCATGACGACCTGCCCGACGTCGGCGTCCATGCCCTGCTGCAGAGCGGTCGTCGCCAGCACCTCGGCTGTTGCGCAGATGATGGGCGCGTCGGGGTTGACGGCGGCGTCGCCTGTCAGCATCCCGACGTTCTCGGCACCGAACGCCTCGATCAGGGCGAAGAACTTCTCCGACACGAGCGCCTTGATCGGTGCGGTGTACCAGGTGCGGCGTCCCTCGGTGAACGCGACGAGATGGGCGCCGAGGGCGACGAGGCTCTTGCCCGAGCCGGTGGGCGTACCCAGGATGACGTTGCTGCCCGAGAGCAGCTCTAGCACGGCCTCCTCCTGGTGCGGGTAGAGGTCGAGCCCTTGGTCGGCGGCCCACCGGACGAACCCGTCCAGAACCTCGTCGGTGGAGCTGCCCGCGGGGACGAAGTCGAGCAGCGCCATGCGGCCACCTAACCATGGCCTCTGCGCTGTCCCGACATGCGCGGCTCGGGTGGGCCAGCGACGATGGCATCCCGCCTACCGAAGGAGCACTGTGGCGCAGCCGTGGGACCTGCTGGTGGTGGGTGGTGGAACCGCTGGTCTCGTCGCTGCCTACGCCGGGGCTGAGATCGGGGCCCGCGTCGCCCTGGTCGAGCGTGATCGCACGGGTGGGGACTGCCTGTGGACCGGCTGCGTGCCGAGCAAGGCGTTGCTGTCGGCCGCGGGTGCGGTTGCCTCTGCCCGCCATGCCGCGGCCTTTGCTCGCCTGGGCACGGTCGAGGTCGACTTCGCTGCCGTGATGGCCCACGTCCGGTCGGCGATCCGCACGATTGAACCCGTCGACTCACCCCGAGCCCTGGAGGCGGCCGGGGTCACGGTGCTCGCCGGCGACGCCACGTTCACCGGGCCGCGTTCGGTGACCGTGGACGGCACGCCGCACGACTTCCACCACGCGGTCGTGGCGACCGGCGCGGCGCCGACCGTCCCGCCGGTCGAGGGTATGAACGCTGCCGACGTGCTCACCAGCGAGACGGTCTGGGACCTCGATGCGCTCCCGCCCCGCATGCTCGTCGTGGGCGGCGGACCGGTGGGCTGCGAGCTGAGCCAGGCGTTCGCCCGGCTGGGCTCGCGGGTCACCCTGGTCGAGGGCACCCACCGGTTGCTGCCGCGCGAAGACCCCGAGGCGGCGAGCATCATCGCTGCGGCGTTGGCTGCCGACGGGGTCGACGTGCGCCTGGGGCACCGAGTGCAGCGGGTGCTGCCGGGCACTGACGCACGTTCGGGCATCGCGGTCATCAGCGACGGGCGAGGGGAGGACCGCGTCGAGTACGACGCCGTGCTCGCGGCCGTTGGCCGCACGCCGCGCACGCACGGTCTCGGGCTCCAGTCGGCAGGGGTCACCCTCACCGACGCCGGTGCCGTCGTGGTCGACCGCTACCAGCGCACGTCGAACTCGAGGGTCTGGGCCGCCGGCGACGTCACCCCTGTCCCGCACCTCACCCACCTGGCTGCCGCCCACGCCGGGGCAGCGGCGAGCAACGCGTTGCTGGGGTTGCGCCGCAGCGTGGCGATGAACGCCGTGCCCCGAGTCACCTATACCGACCCCGAGGTCGCTGCCGTCGGCGTCCCGACGTGGGCGGCCACGACGAGCCATCAGCCGCGCACGATCACCCGCCACCACGACCACGTCGACCGCGCCATCGCCGACGGTCGCACCATGGGCTTCTCCCGGCTCACGCTCAGCCAGCGCGGCAACCGCGTGATCGGGGCGACCATCGTCGGGCCGCGGGCGGGGGAGTCGATCGCGCAGATGACCCTGGCGATCCGCACCCGCACGACCACGACCGGCCTGGCTGCCACCGTGCACGCCTACCCGACCTACGCCGACGGCCCGTGGAACGCAGCCGTGGACGAGGTTCGCCGCCGCCTTGCCCAGCCCACCGTGCAGCGAGCACTGGCGACGACGCTGGCGGCGCGTCGCGCGCGCTGGCGCCGCCCGTCCTGAACTGGAGACGACTCAGCCGCCTGCTGGCGTCGGCGCGGTGGGCATGTCTGCGCCCGAGTGCATCGCGCCCACAGGCGCCGACACCTGCGCCGGGTCGGTGCCCGGCTCGACCACCACGAACTGGCCCATCATCCCCTGGTCTTCGTGCACCGTGAGGTGGCAGTGGTACATGTACGGAAAGCCTGGGTCGGTGTAGGTCTCGAACCGGACGAGCATCTCTACGGTGGTGGTCGGCGCGACGTAGACCGTGTCTTTCCAGCCCGCCAGCTCGTCCGGCGGTGGCGATCCGTCCATGCTGAGAACGCGAAACTGCCCGTCGTGCACATGGAAGTTGTGCGGCAGACTCGACTGGTTGGTCACCGACCAGATCTCGGTCGTGTCGACGGTGACGATCTCGTCGATGCGGCCCATGTCCATCAGGCGGCCGTTGATGATTCGCCCACCCATGACGAACGCGCGCGAGCCGGCCGCGGACGCCTGATCCACCGCCGGCAGTTCGGCGGTCGTCGTCGGCAGGTCCGGCGCGGGCGCGAGGTCGTCGCCTGCCCTGATCTGGAGCACGTCGAAGGCGCCCCCGCCGAAGATGCGCGCGGCATCGACCCGGGCACCCAGGTCGGGGGTGCGGCTCACCAGGGCTGTCGTCTCCCCGGGGCGCAGGTCGACGACGATCTCGGCGCGTTCGGCGGGGGAGAGCTGCACCGAGGTGGTCGTCACTGGTTCGGCAAGCAGCCCGCCGTCGGAGGCGACGACGCTGAACGGCCGGTCGTCGGCCATCGCGAACTGGTAGATCCGCGCGGTGGAGGCGTTGAGCAGACGCAGCCGGATGCGTTCGTGATCGGCCTCGAAGTAGGCGCCGATGGCGCCGTTGACCACGACGGTGTCGCCGATAAACCCGACTGCAGTGGTCCCCCCCGCCTCGAAGTCGAGCTCGCCGGAGGGGGTGAACGACTTGTCCTGCACGATGAGGGGGATGTCGTCGACTCCGTACTCATCCGGTAGGCCACCAGGGTCGGCCGCCGGGTCGTCGATGATGAACATCCCGGCCAGGCCCCGGTAGATCTGCTCGGCCGTCTGGCCGTGCGGGTGCGGGTGGAACCACAGGGTCGCCGCCGGCTGGTCGATCGTCCACGTCGGCGACCACGTCGTGCCTGGAGGCACCATCGAGTGTGGGCCGCCGTCCATGCGGGCCGGCACGTGCATCCCGTGCCAGTGCAGCGTGGTCATCTCCTGCGTCCCGTTCGCGACGTTGACGACCACCGTGTCGCCCCGCTCGGCGCGGATCGTCGGGGCGAGGTAGTCGCCGTTGGCCCCCCACGTGCCCGGCACCGGCCCGGCGCCGAAGTCGGTGCTCGTCTCGCGGACCTCGAGGTCGAACACACGCCGGCCCTCGTCGTCGAGCCGCGACTGCGCCAGCGGCGGGACGGGCAGCGGCTGGAAGGCCTCCACGTCGCCGATCGACCCCTCGCTGCCGCCGAGTGAGCAGCCAGCGAGCCCGACAGCGACAACAACGGCGACGAGCACCGCGACCACCAGGCGGGCATGGGTGGCTCGTGCTGTGGGAGCGGGACGGGCGAGCACCGACCAAGGCTATGGCTCGGGCGCCTCGCCCCCCACGGGGAGGGAGGGGTGGAAGGCGAGGGCCCGATGAGCGGTATCTGAGCGGCGGCAGGCAACTGCGGGACCAACCACGGGTGAAGCACGGGACAACTGTTCGCGAGGAGTCGGGCATCACCGAGCCCACGCCACCTGCGGGCACGGGAATCCGATTGGTCCTAGGCTGCGCAAGGTGAGCCCCAGCCCCCCGCCGCCGAGCGGCAGCAAGCGAAAGAGCTCCGGTGACAAGAAGCCCGGGTCGAACAGCGTCAAGCGAGCGTCGACCGGCGACCGGCGCACGCCATCCGGACGCCGCACACGGCGTTTCGGCAGCTACCGGCGACTGGTCGACGCCGGCGACATGGCCCTGGGCCTGGGCCTGGCGGCGACACGACCGGCACGAGAGATCACGTCCCAGGCGCTCCGGACCGCGGAGCGGGTGAGCTCGGCGTTCGGGCACGCGTTCATCGACAGCCTTCCCGAGGAGCAGCGGGATGCTATGTACGACCAGGCGGACGACCTGACCCACGCCGGCCGGCAGGCGCGCATCGACACAGTCGACACCCTGGTCAGCGTCGTGGTGGCGGAGGTGCTCTCGAGCGACCTGGTGCGATCGGCCATGGTGTCGGCGACGAGCCAGGCCCTCGACGAGGTGGTGGACGCAGCCATGCCGACTGTCGTCGACCAGCTGCGAGCAGAGATCGCGACCGTGCGGCTGGAGGAGATGGTGCGGGCCTCGGTCGACCGGGTCGTCCCCGAGGTGGTCGAGAGTGAGCTGACCAGTGCCATCGCGGCGGCTGTCGGTATCCCCGGCCGGACCGCACGCGGGCTTGCCCGCCTGCCCAGCTCGGTGCTGCGTGCGAACGTCGTGGACGAGGGCTACGACGAGTAGTCACGCGGGCTCCTGGCCGATGTCAGTGGCTACCCCTAGGGTCGCGTCGTGCTGATGGTTCGCGACGGGGTGCTCGAGCTGCCGTTCGCCGACGCCATCCTGGCGCGCACCCTGATCGTCACCGGCCTGTCCACGCAGCAGGCGATGGACGTCGCTGCCGACGTCGGGTCTCGCCTACGGCCTGTGACCGTCGACATCGACGAGGTGCGTGGGCTCACCGCCGCCGTCTTGCAGGAGCGCGGGGAGATCGAGGTGCTGCGGCGGATGCGGGCCCGGTGGTGGCTGCGCTCGACCTGCCATCCCTTGGTGATCACGGTGGGTGGCACGTCCGGGGTTGGCAAGTCGACGGTCAGTGACCGTGCGGCGCAGATACTGGGCATCGATCGGACGTTCAGCACCGACCTCGTGCGGGCGGTGCTGCGCGGCACCCTCAACCCCGGGCTGATCCCTGCGCTGAGCGAGTCGTCGTTCTCTGCCCAGCGCATGCTCCGGTCGAACCTGGCGGGCGACCCGCTGCTGGTGGCGTTCGAGCAGCAGGCGTCCATCGTGGCTCAGGCGTCGTTGTCGTTGGTGCGTCGGGCGCTCAAAGAGGGGCTTCAGCTCGTGCTCAACGGGGTGCACCTGGTGCCGGGCCTGGTAGGTGTGCCCGAGGACTGGGACCTGTTCGGGTATGTGCTCACCGTGCCCGACCGCGAGGAGCACGAGCGCCGGTTCACCGCACGGTTCGCCAGCAGCGACCGCGACCCGCAGCACTACCTGGAGCGCCTCGCTGCTATCCGTGACCTGGACGACTACATCGTGAGCCACTCCCGGGCCGCCGGCATCCCGGTGATCGAGTCCCGCGCCTCCGAGCAGACCGTGTTCGACCTCGTCGGGGCGATCGCGACCGACCTCGAGCGGGCCTTCGACCTTGATGTGCGCTGAGGCATGGTTGACCTGCCCCGCCCGGTCTGGGTGAGCACCGACGACGGCCGCCGGCTGCCAGGATGGTGCCGCGCGGTGCGTCGCGACGCCGACGGCTGGACGGGCTACGTCGCCTACACCGACCGAGCGTCGGGGCTGCAGTATCTGCGGTGGATGCACGAGGTGCGCTTGTCGCGGCGGTGAGGACGGCTCATTCGTTGTAGCCGCGCTGAGCCTCGGCGAGGGCGTCGTCGAGCCGATCGGTGGCGATGTAGGACTGCATGGCGGAGTAGAACGTGCCCGTCCCCACCGCCGGGGGCATCAGGTCAGACCCGTCGAAGCGCACGACGTCGGCGTCGGCCAGCAGCTGGGCCATGCGAGCGTCGAACGCGGTGCCGTAGTCGTCGGTGGTCACGGAGGCATGGGGTGAGATGAACCCGCCGCGTTCCACCCACGCCGCGGACCCCTCCGCCGAGGCCAGATACGCGAGCAGCTCCCAGGTCTCCGGGCGGTCGGTGCCGGCAGCGGCGAACGTCCCGCCGACAAGCAGCGGCGGTGCCTCGCCGTCCCGACTGGGCAGGATGAAGACGTCGGTGTCGCCACCGGGCCCGATGACGACGGACGGGTCGAGGTCGTCGGCGGCAAAGGAGGCCTGGCGGTGCAGCACGCATCCCGACGGGTCGTCGAACTGGGGTTGGGCGGCAGCGGCGACGTTGGTGTTGAGCACTGCTCGGCGACCACCGAGGCTACGCCCGGGGGCCAGCGCCATGTCGCTGAAGTCCTCGAAGGACGACGCGATCGTCGGGTCGGTGAACGGCAGGTCACCGGCCACCCAGCGGTCGTACGTCTGCGGCGGAGCCGAGCGCAGCACGATGTCTTCCACCCAATCCGTCGCCGCCCACCCGCTGGACGAGAAGGCCTCGACCCCTAGGCACCACGGCGCGGTCCCGTCGTCGGCGATCTGCTGGGCGAGCGCGTCGAGCTCGGTCCACGAGCGGGGGACGGAGTAGTCGAAGGCATCGAACACCACCGGGGGGTACCAGACCAGGCTCTTCACGTTGAGGCGGTAGACGACGCCGACATCTGCCCGCACCGATGACAGGGCTTCGGTGACCTCGGGACGGTGGCTGCGCTCGGCCGTGTCGACGACCTGGGACGGCAGCGGCAGCAGCAGGCCCAGGTCAGCCAGCTCCAGCATCAACCCCGGCTGAGGGAAGATCATCACGTCGGCGGCCAGCCCGTCCTCGACCCGCTTGGTGGCATCGTCGACGAACCTGGCGCTGCCGGTGTAGACGACGTCGATACCGCTGCGCTCCTCGAAGGTAGTCATCGACGCGCGAAACGCGTCGGCGGAGACACCTCGCCACGGGCCGAAGACCGTGACAGAGGGGCGATCCGACTCAGACTCAGGAGCTTCGGAGCAGGCGGCGAGCGTCGCGGAGGCCAGGAGGGCGACGCCGAGCACGACAGCCCGGCCGATGTCAGCCCGCAGTCGCGGCATCGTTGCTGGTCTCGTCGATGAACAGCTCGACGTCGACGACGCGGCCGGTCTCCGCGGCCAGGGCCTCAGCCAGCTTCCAGGCCGGGATGGGCTCTGGGGCCGTCGTGGCCAGCGTCGCCGAGACGGTGGCCCGGTCCGTCCCGACGACCTCCGCGTCGAGCTCGACGATGACGCTGGCCGGGTCAAGTGCCTGGACGGAACGTCCGAAGGCCTGAGCGAAGGACTGGTCGAGGATCACCTGCCGCGTGTGCACGGTGAGCGGTATGGCGATCGCGGCAAGGAGCACGAGGCTCACGCCGATGCCGATCTGCGTGGACCGCGCACCACGCACCCCCAGCTCGGGAGGGGCGAAACCCGCCCATCTCATCATCACGATGGCCGACAGCACGATGGCCACGAGATTGGTGGCGAACAGCAGCAAGGCGCCACGCGCAGCGTCCTGCTGCCCCAGCTCGAGGGTGATGCCCACAGTCGCCAGCGGTGGCACGAGCGCAACTGCGATCGCAACGCCCGGCAGGCTCGACAGAACGCGACGGTGCGTCAGCACGTATCCGGCGGCCAGCCCGGCGGCAATGGCCACGCCCAGATCGAGCAGCGAGGGCTCGGTGCGACCGATGATCTCTGCCGGCAGCTCGGAAGCAATGGTGAGGTCGTTGAGCCCCACCCACGTGGCGACCGCGGCGGTCGCGATCGCTGCCGCTACTCCGCTGACGAGGATGGCGACGCTTCTGATCAGGTCGCGAGCATCAGCAATGACCAAGGCGGCGGCCACTGCGAGGATGGGCGTCATCAGCGGGGCAAGCAGCATCGCCCCGATGATCACGGCGACGCTGTCAGCCACGAGGCCCAAGGTCGCGATCAGGGTCGAGAGGGTGAGCAGGACGAAGAAGCGCCACAGGTACGCCGCTCGGGCGGACGAGTCCATGAAGAGGTCGTCGACGACCGCGTGGCGTTCCTCCTCGGTCATCGTGGGGCGAGAGCGTTGTCCGCGCAGCCAGCCGCCCAACGGGGACAGTGGCCGGGGTTCGGCGGCGATACCCGAGTCCGTCGTGTCAGACATGGCCGCAGCGTAGAGCGCGACTGTGCTGTGACATCTAGGCTCGCAGAGCATGACGCTGACTGTGACGCTGGCTCCTGGTCTCGTCCGCATCCCGCTCGTGCCGGCAGACATGGTCAATGCCTTCGCCTTCCGCGACGACGACGGTCAGGTGACGCTCGTCGACACCGGGATGAAGGGTTCGCCACCGAAGATCCTCGCGGCCCTCGCCGAGATCGGGTCATCGCCCCAGGAAGTCACCCGCATCATCGTCACGCACTCCCACTCCGACCACGTCGGTGGGTTGCTCCGTGTCGTGGACGAGACCGGAGCTCCGGTGTCGGCGCACGCCGACGACGCCGACGACATCGCCGCGGGTCGCGGGGCCCCCCTCGACCCGTCCTCGTGGTTCGGCCGGCTGCGCAGCCGTCAGATCGGCTCGCCGGCCGTCCCCGTCGACACTGTTCTGGCCGACGGTGACGAGCTGCCGGTCGCCGGTGGCCTACGGGTAGTGCACACGCCCGGGCACACCCCAGGGCATGTGTCGTTGCTGCATATGCCGTCGGGCACGTTGATCACTGGAGACGCGATCTGGAACATGAACGCCCGCCGCACGTGGCCGGTGATGGCGTTCTGCAGCAACGGGTCTGTCACCAAGCAGACCGCGCACCGCCTCGGCGAGCTGGAGTACGCGACGGCGGCCTTCATGCACGGGCCGGAGATTCGAGGCACCGGCCGAGAGGCGATCCGGGACTTCTTGCGCCGACCGCGTGGCTTTCGCATGTTCACGTAGCGGGCGCCACGCGCGACTACGGAAGCCGCACGATCTCGTCGTGCGCAGGGACGACGGCCAGCCATCCGAGCTCGTCGCGCACCCTGCTCGCGAGCGCGGAGGCGGCGTCCGGCTCACCGTGCACGACGTAGACAACCTGCGGCTCGTCGGGTCCAGACGCCAGCCATGCGATCAGGTCGTCGCTGTCGGCATGCACCGAGAACCCTTCGACGCTGACCACCTCGGCACGCACCGGCACGTAGCGCCCGTGCATCTTGACCTGCGCGGCACCGTCGCGCAGGGCACGTCCCCGCGTGCCCATCGCCTGGAACCCGACGAGCAGGACGGTGTTGCGGGGGTCGGGGAGCAGGTGCTTGAGGTGGTGCACCACCCGGCCACCGGACGCCATGCCCGAGGCGGAGACGATGATGCAGGGAAAGCCGGGGTCGTTGATGGCCATCGAGTCGTGGGCGTCGTGCACCTCGCGCAGGTCGCCGGGGTCGAACGCGGAGTCGAGCCCACCGAGGGGGGCACGGATGTCGGCGCTGCGAGCCGCGACCGCACGCCGGTAGACGTCCAGGGCACCCAGGGCCATCGGGCTGTCGGCGAACACCGGCACGCGTGGGATGCGTCCCTGCGCCATGAGTCGGCGCAGCGTCATGAGCACGATCTCGGTGCGGTCGACGGCGAAGGCCGGGATCACCGCCACTCCTCCGCGTCCCAACGTGCGGGTCAGGGCGTCGGCCAAGGCTGCCTCAGGGTCGTCGTGGTGGTGGCGGTTGCCGTAGGTCGACTCCACCAGCACCACGTCGGCGCCGGGGCGGGGAGCGGGCGGGGTCAGCAAGGGGTGGGTGTCTCTGCCGAGATCGCCGCTGACGACGACCCGCGCACCGCCCAGCGTCACCTGCGCGGCAGAAGAGCCCAGGATGTGCCCCGCTGGGACGAGCGTTACCGTCGCGGCAGCGCCGCTCGTGCTCGCCGTGACCTCCCGCGGCTCTCCGAACGGCACCGGCTGCATCAGCGGGAGCAGGCGCTCGACGTCGGCTGTCGTGTAGAGAGGCTGCGGCGAGCGGTGGCGCGACCAGCCGCCTTTGGCGGCGTACGCCGCGTCCTCCTCCTGCAGCGCCGCGCTGTCGCGCAGCACCAGGGTGGCCAGGTCGAGCGTGGAGTCGGTGGCCAGCACCGGGCAGTCCAAGCCCTGACGTCCCAGAGCGGGGAGATAGCCGCAGTGGTCGAGGTGGGCGTGGGTGAGCACGACCGCGTCGATGTCGGCAGGCGTGAAGCCGAACGGATCCCAGTTGCGCCGCCGCAGCGCCTTGAGCCCTTGAAAGAGGCCGGCGTCGACCAGCACCGCGACACCGTCGGCCTGCAGCAAGAACTTGCTGCCGGTGACGGTGCCGGCCCCACCCATGAACTGAAGCGTCGCGCTCACTCTTGACTGTCTGCTCGCAGGTGCGCCGCGGGGCAAGGGTCTTGTGGTCCGCCTACGCTGGGCGCATGATCATCGACATCCTTGGCTTCCTAATCTTCGGCTTGGTCGTCGGCGCGGTTGCTCGGCTGCTCAAGCCCGGCAAGGACGCGCTGAGCCTGCCCATGACCCTCGGCCTCGGCGTCGTCGGGTCGGTCATCGGCGGTCTGGTCGCCAGCCTGCTCGGTACCGGCAGCGTCTTCGAGCTGAACATCCTGGGCGCGATCGTGGCCGTGGTGGCGGCGATCGTGCTGCTCGTCATCGCCGAAGGTCGTGCGGGCGGCCAGAAGTCGATCAGCTCCTAGGCCGGCAGGGCGGTCAGCCTCGTTCCAGCAGCTGCATGCCGGTACGGCGCGCGGTCATCGCCATCCGGCTCAAGCCTTGGTGCGTCGACGCCTGCGCTGGCAGCCGCGCCGGCTGAAGCGCTCCCAGGTGGTCGAGCAGCCACGGCGTCTGGGTGAAACCACACTCGGCGAGCGCGCTCATCGCCCGCTGACTGCTCTCCCCGGTCGTCAGTGCGCCCAGCGCCTCGACCATCTGCTGGTGGCTGGCCCGCAGCCCCGTCGCCGGGTCGGCGGCCAGCTCGTCCATCAGCGACGACGCAGTGAGCAGACGCGCGCCCAGCGCGCTGGTCAACGACTCCATCGCCAACGAGTGACGGCGTACCCACACGTCGTCCCCGGCGACGGCAGCGCCTTGGGCACGTTCGAGGGAGTCCAGCAGCGCCTGTGCCAGACCGGCGGCCCGGCCGAGGCTCCCGACCAGCGCAGACAGCTCGGGTTCTGCCCCCGCTGTGGCCGGGTCGAGTCGCACGGGCATGGGGGAGACCACGGGCGCCCGGGCGAAGTCGTCCTGCGCCGGTGCACGCCAGACACCCTCCAGCAGCGAGCCGAGCCACATCGACAAGCCGCCGACGGTGGCGATGGCTGAACCGCCAACCGCGACGCCCGCTCCGCCGCCCGTCCAGGCGACCCCTCCGCCGGCAAGCACGGTGGCGCCGCCGATCACGACGAGCACCTCGCCGCCGGTGCGCAGCGAGGAGTGGATCTTGCCAGCCTCCCACTTGAGCCGTGACTGAAGGTCGTCGGACGTGCCGAACGTGCCGGTGTCGTCCTCGTTGTCCACCCAGACGATGATCTCGACAGCCACGATGGTCTTCCTCTCCGTCTCGCGAGCAGCGCCGGTGTGACAGTACGCGTCGGGGCAGCGTGCCGATCTCAGTCGAAAGTCTCTCGTCCGGTTGCCGGAATCCCTACGGTGGACGACGAGACGAAGGGGTGTACGGATGAAGATTGTTGTCGTCGGGGGCGTCGCTGCCGGTATGTCGTGCGCGGCCCGAGCGCGTCGGCTGGACGAGTTCGCCGAGATCGTGGTGTTCGAGCGTGCGCATCACGTGTCGTTCGCGAACTGCGGGCTGCCGTACCACATCGGTGAGGTGATCGCCGATCGCGAACGGCTGTTGCTGCAGACTCCGGACAGCCTGGACGAGTCTCTAGCCCTCGATGTGCGTACAGGCCATGACGTGATCGCCCTCGATGCGGATGCCAAGACCGTCACAGTGCGAGACCTGGACACTGGTGACGAGATCGTCGAGTCCTACGACGCGGTCGCGCTGTGCCCGGGTGCTGCGCCGTTCATCCCCCCGCTTCCCGGCGTGGACCATCCGAGGATCCACGTGCTGCGGCGCGTCGGGGACATGGACGCCATCAAGGCCTTGGTGGACGGCACCGACTCTCGCCCCCCAGCGAAGCACGCCGTCGTGATCGGCGCGGGCTACATCGGGCTTGAGGTGGCCGAGAACCTGCACCACCGCGGCGTGCAGACGGTGATCGTGGAGATGGCCGACCAGATCGTCCCCCCGCTGGACCGCGAGCTCACCACGCAGATGGAGGGCTACATCCGCCAGCACGGCATCGAGCTGCAGCTCGGCACCACTGCGGCGGCGTTCGGCGAGACCCCCGACGGAAGGGTTCGCGTCGAGCTGGCGAACAACCACTTCGTCGAGACCGACCTGGTCGTGCTGGCCGCGGGTGTTCGCCCGAGCACCGAGCTCGCATCGGCGGCCGGCGTCGAGCTGGGGCCACGCGGTGGCATCAAGGTCGACGAGCACATGCGCACGAACCTGCCCGACGTCTACGCAGCCGGAGACGCCGTCGAGGTCGAGCACCTGATCCTCCCCGGCCCGTACCTCGTGCCGCTGGCCGGCCCGGCGAACCGGCAGGGACGGGTCGCCGCGGAGAACATCTGCGGGCGTGACACGACGTGGGGCAAGGTGCAGGGCACGTCCATCGTGAAGATGTTCGACATGGTCGCCGGTGGCACCGGCGCCAACCAGAAGCAGCTGACCGCGGCAGGAATCCCGTTCGAGCGGGTGCAGGTTCACCCGTCCGGTCACGCCGGCTACTACCCGGGCACGGCGAAGATGCACCTGAAGGTGCTGTTCGAGCCGGGCACCGGAAGGCTTCTCGGGGCCGGCTGCGTCGGGTTCGACGGCGTGGACAAGCGCATCGACGTCCTGGCGACGGCGATCAAGGCGGGAATGACGGTCTTCGACCTGCAAGACCTCGAGCTCGCCTACGCCCCGCCGTTCGGCTCGGCGAAAGACCCGATCAACATGGCGGGCTTCGTCGGGGCGAACCTGCTCAAGGGGGACGTGCACCTGTGGTACCCGAGCGAGTATCCGGGGGCTATCGAAGGGGCGCGCATCATCGACGTGCGGGGCCCGACGGAGTTCGCCATCTGGCACCTGCCCGGTGCGGAGAACGTCCCGCTGCCGACGATCCGTGAGGAGTGTGAGGACTGGGACCGTAGCGTGCCGCTGCGCGTGTACTGCGCGGTCGGGTTCCGCTCCTACCTTGCCTACCGGGCGTTGGTTCAGCGCGGCTTCACCGACGTCAAGATGCTCTCCGGCGGCATGAACACCTTCCGCGCCTTCCACGACGTTGCGCTCGAGGACGAGGTCGACTCGTTCGAGCCCGTCGTCAACTATGCCGAGGCGGTGACCGGGGCCAACACCGGCAAGGCGGCTCCCGTGGTGATTGCGGCGACCGGGGTGAGCGTCGACCTGGACTGCACGGGACTGGCCTGCCCGGGACCCATCATGAAGCTGCAGGAGAAGATCGACTCGCTCAACCCTGGCGACGAGGTGCTCGTGCACGTCTCCGACCCTGGGTTCCGCCTGGACGCGCCCGCCTGGGCGGCCACCAACGGGCACGAGATGCTCGACATCGTGCCCGAGGGTCCAGGGTACGCGGCGACGTTCCGCAAGGGTGGCGGTGTCGCCGCTGGCGCGGCAGCCGCGCGGATCAGAGAGAAGAAAACGCTCATCGTGTTCTCCGGTGACTTCGACCGGGTGCTCGCCGCCTTCATCCTTGCCAACGGGTCGGTGGCGATGGGCGACGAGGTGTCGATGTTCTTCACGTTCTGGGGGCTCAACGCTCTGCGGCGCAACGACCCACCGGAGCGGGACCGTACGGCGATGGACCGCGCGTTCGCGGCGATGATGCCGTCCGGGCCGGACAAGATGCCGCTGTCGACGATGAACATGCTCGGCGGGGGACCGGCCATGATCAAGCGCATCATGAAGGACCACAACGTGCCGAGCCTGCCCGAGCTGATCGGCTCGGCCCGCGACGCCGGAGTGCGTCTCGTGGCGTGCACCATGACGATGGACCTGCTGGGCATCGCGGCGGACGACCTGATCGACGGAGTCGAGCTCGGCGGGGTCGCGATGATGTACGGGGAGTCGAACGAGTCGAACGGTCAGTTCTTCATCTGAGACGTGGTGAAGGCGCGCACCTGCTTGCGGGCCCAGTCGTAGTGGCTGGTCGTGGCCGACACGGCGTAGCTGCCCACCGACGTGCTGCCGGTCCATGCGAACCGCTTCTTGGTGAACAGGTCGTCGTGGCTGTACCTCGCGACAACGACGCGGATGCGGGCATGGGACGCGGCCAGGCGCGCAGTGATGTCGTCCCAGTCATCGTCGCGAGTGCGTAGCCAGATCTGCTCGTTCAGCTGCGGCGTCTGCTTCCACGTGAGGCCGGGCGCGGGCATCTGCGGCTTTCCGCCTGCTCGACCGACGGTCTCCCACTCCAGGAACATGTCGTGCCAGGCGTCGAGATGGGCGAGCAGGTCTTTGACCGTCCAGTCGCCGCACGCCCTGCCGCGCTCTCGGTCGTCAGCAGGGATTGCCTCGATGGAACGCCACATAGCCTCGAAGTCGCTGTCGATGCGCTGCAGCAGCTCGTCTCGCGTCGCCGGTCGGCCCATGGCGCCGATAGTGGTCGTCGGGGCAGCGGTATGGGTAGCGTCCTTGGTCATGCCGTCTGGACCGATCGACCCCGCCGAGGTCGTGTCTGCTGAGATCGTCCCCGTGCGGCCGGGCGAGCACGCCTCGGTCGGCGTGATGCTGGCGAGAGCGTTCGCCGACGACCCGCTGTGGTGCGCACTCTGGCCCGACGCAGCACACCGCGACGACGCTCTGACCGGGATGCTCAGCGCGCTCACTCGCACCACGATCGCCGCTGGTGGGCACGCGCGGGCTATCGGCGGTGGAGTCGGCGTGGCGCTGTGGACGCCGCCCGGCGTCGAGCTCAACGCGTGGGCGCTCATTCGGGCGCGGTTGGCGCTGCCCCGGTCGGTGCTGCGGTTGCCGCGCTCTGAGATGCGCACACTGCTCGCCGTCCTCGATCAGACGGAGAGGCGGCGCAAGGCGCTCGTCCCCGACCCGCACTGGTACCTACAGTGCATCGGCGTCGACCCGAGGCGCCAGGGTGCGGGGCTCGGCGCCGCCCTGGTGCGCGAGGGTCTTGCGCAGGCCGCCCGTGACGGGGTCGCTGCCTACCTCGAGACGGAGACGGAGTTCAACGTGGCGTTCTACAAGCACCTCGGATTCTCCGTCCTCGAGAAGCACCGCCTGGACGAGCTCGGCGTCCCCGTGTGGCTGATGGCTAAGCCACCGGTCGCGGCCTGACGCCTAGCCACCCGTCGAGTCGGTGGTGGCCTGGGTCGTCGGTGGCGATCCAGGCATCCAGGGCCCTGTCCCGCACGGCATTCACATGGATCTGGCGGTCACTTCACGCGGCAACTGAGGGGTTTCGAAGGGAGATCTGCCTTGGAAACCCCCAAACTTCCGCCGTCACGTGATCGTTTGGGGGTTGGACGGCCGATCGTCGGCGCACGCACCATGCTCCGGACTCGGCGTCGCGCTCAGCACAACTACCTGCGTACGTCAGTCCGCGCCCGCAGGAGGGTCACCGGGAGCGGCGCGGCGGGGGTCCACGACAATACGGCGCATGGCCAGCCGCTCCCGCCCGTCCGTCCCGCGCCACAAGCAGAACGACTACACCGGTGAGCAGGCGCAGACCCGACGAGACTTCGTCCGCGAGCAGACCGGCACCCACCTCGAGCACGTGGCGTCGTACTCCCTCGACGCGAGCACGCTGCCCGGCAACATCGAGAACTTCGTCGGAGTCGCCCAGGTGCCGATCGGGCTGGCCGGGCCGCTACGCGTGAAGGGGGAGCACGCGCAGGGGGACTACTACGTGCCGATGGCCACTACTGAGGGCACGTTGGTGGCGTCGTACAACCGGGGCATGCGGCTGCTCAGCGAGGCCGGGGGAGTGCGCGCCACGGTCGTGGACGACCGCATGCAGCGCGCGCCGGTCTTCGTGCTCGACAATGCCCTCGCCGCCCGCGACCTGGCCGACTGGCTCGACGCGCACGAGGACGAGATCCGTGCCGCCGCGCAGGCCACCACCAGCGTCGGCCGACTGGTCGAGATCGAGCGCTATGCGGTCGGCCCGATGCTCTACACCCGCTTCGACTACACCACGGGTGACGCGGCCGGGCAGAACATGGTGGGCAAGGCGACGCTAGCCGCGTGCGAATGGATCCAGCACCACCACCCCGACCACCCGCGCTACGTGCTGTCGGGCGCCATCGACACCGACAAGAAGCACTCCCAGATCAACATGCTGCGCACCCGGGGCAAGCGGGTGGTCGCGGAGGCGACGATCCCGGCCGACCTGCTGGCGCAGCACATGGGCGTGACGCCGCAGCAGCTGTTCCGCGCACGGCAGTACAGCCAGACCGGCGGGTTCATGGCCGCCTCGGCCAGCAACGGCGCCCATGCCGCCAACGGGCTGGCGGCGCTGTTCATCGCAACCGGCCAAGACGTCGCCAACGTCGCGGAGTCCCACGCCAGCATGGTCTACAGCCAAGTGACCGACGTGGGCGACTACTACTGGTCGATCACCTTGCCGGCGCTCATCGTCGCCACGGTCGGGGGTGGCACCGGGCTGGCCACGCAGCGGGAGTGCTTGGCGATGCTCGGCTGCTACGGACCCGGACGGGTGCGCGCCTTCGCCGAGATATGCGCCGCGGTCGTCCTCGCCGGCGAGGTGTCGCTGAGCAGCGCGGTGCTGGCGGGCGACTGGGTGACCAGCCACGAGCGGCTGGGCCGCAACCGCGACGTGACGTAGCGCTACAGGCGCAGCTGCGCGGTCACGGACTGGATGACGTCGTCGGACATCTTCTGCACCCGCCGGTCGTAGGTGAGCAGCCCGTTGGTCTCGTCCTCTACGTCGCTGAGCTGCGTGTACACCGTGGCGGCGAGGCCGCGGGCGATCGCCGGGACGACCTGCTCGGCGTGCAGCGAGGTGAACGCCGCGGCCAGCTCGTCGGCCGAGGCGTAGCGCCGGTACCCGAACGCCTCCGTGCTCGCGCTGTGCTCGGACGCGTGCAGCGAGTACCCGCCGTACTCGGTCAGCGCGAGCGCGCGGTGACTTGTCTCCGCCCGGAGCCGCGGTACCCGGAAGGGCCGGAAGTAGACGTGCTTGCTCGTCAGGTCACCGGCGCCCTGGTCGTGCCACCCGCTGGCGTGGTCCACGGTGCGCGTGGGGTCGAGACGGCGCACCTGGTCGGCCACCCAGGCGGCGTCGAACTGGCCCCACCCTTCGTTGAAGGGAACCCACATCGCCAGTGACACCACGTTGCGCAGGTGCTCGACGGTGTCGCGCATCTCGTGCAGCCAGTCTCTGCGACCAGAAGTGTCTGAGCGGGCGAAAAGCTCGTAGCGGCTGTCCGACAGGCTGATCGGGCCCAGCGCCGGAGCGGTCACGACCGGTGTTCGGTACTGCCCGCCCCCGTTGATCATGTCTTGCCAGACGAGGATCCCCAGCCGGTCGCAGTGGTAGTACCAGCGCAGGGGCTCGACCTTGATGTGCTTGCGGATCATGGTAAAGCCGAGGCGCTTGACGGTGGAAACGTCGTGCTCCAGCGCCTCGTCCGAGGGTGCGGTGTACATGCCGTCGGACCAGTAGCCCTGGTCGAGCACCCCGGCATGAAAGTACGGGCAGCCGTTGAGCAGCAGTCGCGGCGTGCCGTCGGCGTCGTAGCCCAGCCCGAACGAGCGAAGGCCCGCGTAGGAGCGCACCTTGTCGCGTCCCAGGCTGATATCGAGGTCGTAGAGGTACGGGTCCTCCGGTGACCATTCCCGCGGGTGCGGAACCTCCACCCGGATGGGCTCACCCGATGGCCCCCGAGCCGAGGCGACCCGCGTGCCGTCTGCCTGCACGGTAACCGTGCAGGTCTGGTCGTCCGTCTTGGTGCGCCGGCGCCGGTCGACGACGTGCACGGTGACGTCCAGTGCGCCGGCGGTTAGGTCGGGCACGATGGTGAGCCGGTCGATGTACAGCGCAGGTACCGACTCCAGCCACACGGTCTGCCAGATGCCCGACTGCGGGGTGTACCAGATGCCCCCGCGCGCCAGCCGCTGCTTGCCACGCGAGCCGAGCCCGGTGTCGGAAGGGTCGCGGACGACCACCCGAAGGTCGTTGGGGCCCGTCACCAGCGCGGAGGTCACGTCGAGGGTGAACGGCAGGTACCCGCCGGTGTGCTCGCCCACCACGTGGCCGTTCACCTCGACCTGGCACCACTGGTCCACCGCTCCAAAGTGCAGCAGCACTCGGTCGTCCCAGTGCGCGACGAGCCCGGACGGAAGCCGGAACGAGCGGCGGTAGTGCAGCACCTCGTCCGGCTGCAGCACGTGTCCGACCCCGGAGAGCACCGACTCCGGCGAGAACGGCACCAGGATCGTGCCTGCGTATGCCGCTGGCTGATTGGCCGACGAGGTGATCGCGTACTCCCAGCGGCCGTTCAGGCACACGAAGCTGTCGCGCTGAAGCTGGGGACGGGGGTACTCCGGCAGCGGGCAGTCGCGGTCGAGCGCCTCACCCCACGGTGTCAGCAACGCTCGTGAGCTGTCCGGCGTCATGGTGGATCGAGGTTATCGGCTCTCCAGGTCGGCCATCACCCCTGTTCGGGCTACCGTGGGCACGGAGAGGTGGGTGCCGTGAGCCGCCAGGATGAGGCACAAGCTGCCGGTGCGTTGGCCGGTGACGCCCTTGCGGGCGTGATCGGAATCGTCGAGGACGTCCACCGGGCCGTGTCGGGGCGCGTGGACTCCTACATTCCGGCCGCTGCCACGCCGGTCGCGGTGACGCGGCGCGCGTTCACGGACGCGGTGTACGTCGCGGTCGTCGTCGGCGAGCGACTGATCTCGGCCGGGGTGGCAGAAGTTGTGTCGCGTCGCGGCGAGCAGTCCGACCTGATCACCGAGCACCCGGTCGGGCAGCGGATGGCCACGATCGTCAACGGCCTGTGGGGCGACAAGATTGCCGAGAACCACCCAGCCATCGCGCTGCGAACAGCAGTGCGGGTGGACGGGCACGACCTGCTCCTCGACCCGGAGACCGTGGCGGAAGCATTCCCCAACGCCGGCCCCACGATGGTCGTCTTCGTGCACGGGCTGGTGCAGGGCGAAGAAGCATGGGGGCCGCGCCCGGTTGTGACGATTCCCGGCGAGCCGGAGCCGTCTGCGGACGACGGCCGGCCCTACGGCGAGCGTCTGGAGAAGGACCTGGGCCTGAGCCCGGTCTACGTCCGCTACAACAGCGGCCTGCGGGTGAGCGAGAACGGCAAGCGGCTCTCGGCACTGCTGGACGACCTGGTGGCCGCATGGCCGGTGCCGGTGGAGCAGATCGCGCTGGTCGGTGCATCCATGGGCGGGCTCGTGGCCCGGAGCGCCAGCTACTACGGCGACCGCGACGGCTCAGCCTGGGCAGCGGCTGTGCGCACGGTCGTCACGCTGGGGACGCCGCACCTGGGGGCGCCTCTCGAGCAGGGAGCGCACGTCGTCGACATCGTGCTGCGCAAGCTGCCGGAGACCGAGCCGTTCAGTCGCATCCTGGGCTCCCGCAGTCTCGGGGTGAAAGACCTGCGCTACGGCAACCTGATCGAGGAGGACTGGTTCGGCCATGATCCGGACGAGCTGCTGACCGACCGGGCCACGCACGTCCCCTTCCTCGACCACGCGACGTACTACTTCGTGGCTGCCACCGTCACCAGCGACTCCGCACACCCGGCCGGTCACCTTCTCGGCGACGGCCTCGTCCGGTACTCCAGCGCGTCGGGCAACGGGAAGACGCGGCGCATACCGTTCGATCACGACAAGGGCTTTCACCTCACCGGAGTGCACCACCTGTCGATGCTGAACCATCCGGTGGTCTACACCAAGCTGCGCGAGTGGCTCGCTCCCCTGGCCGGGGCGGAGGAGGCGCATGAGCCCGCGTGACGAGCACGGCACGCTCTGGCGGCGGGACGCCAAGCCGCTTGCGACCGGTGCGGAGTACATCGAGAGCCTGCGCGGTCGTGACCTACGCGTGCACTACCTCGGTGAGCGCATCAAAGAGCCCGTCGACCACCCGGTCGTGCGCCCGTCCATCAACGCCCTCGCTCGCACCTACGACCTCGCGGTCGAGCAGCCTGAGCTCGCCACGGCCTACTCCTCGATCGCCGGGCAGCGCGTCAACAGGTTCTTGCACGTCGCTGAGTCGCCGGACGACGTCGTCATGCAGAACAAGATGCAGCGCCGCCTCGGACAGGACACTGGCACCTGCTTCCAGCGCTGCGTCGGCATGGACGCCTTCAACGCCCTCTACTCGGTCACCCACGAGTGCGACGAGGCACTCGGCACCGCCTACCACGAGCGGCTGCGATCGTTCCTGCGCTACTGCCAGGTGACCAACCTCGTCATCGGCGGCGCGATGACCGATCCCAAGGGTGATCGCAGCAAGGGTCCAGCCGCACAGCACGACCCGGACCTGTTCACCCATGTCGTCGAGCGTCGGGACGACGGGATCGTCCTGCGCGGCGCCAAGGCGCACCAGACGGGGTGCCTGAACAGCCACTGGATCATCGTGATGCCCACCATGCGGATGACCGACGCCGACCGGGACTACGCCGTCGTCGCCGCCATCCCGGTGGAGCACCCCGGGCTCACCTACGTGCTGGGTCGCCAGTCGTGCGACACGCGTGCGCTGGAAGGCGGCGACATCGACGTCGGCAACGCGCGCTTCGGCGGGCAAGAGGCGACGATCATCCTGGACGACGTCTTCGTGCCCAACGCGTACGTCTTCATGGACGGCGAGGTCGAGTTCGCCGCCCCCCTGGTCGAGCGCTTCACGGCGTTCCACCGCCGCAGCTACGTCTGCAAGACGGGCCTGGGCGACGTGCTCATCGGGGCGGCGGCCCAGCTGGCGGAGTACCACGGGGTCGAGAAGGCGTCGCACGTGCGCGACAAGATCATCGAGATGGCGCACCTGAACGAAACGGTCTACGGCGCGGGCATCGCCTCGTCCTACGAGTCGACACCCATGCCTGCCGGCAACTACCAGAACGACGGGCTGCTGGCCAACGTCTGCAAGCACAACGTGACCCGCTTTCCCTATGAGCTCGCGCGCCTCGCCCAAGACATCGCCGGCGGGCTGGTGGCGACCCTGCCCGGGGAGGCGGACTTCGCCGACGACGAGGTCGGCCCGTTGCTGGAGAAGTACTTCGCGACGTCTCCCGACGTCCCGACCGAGCACCGCGTCCGGCTGCTCCGGCTTGTGGAGAACCTGACGATGGGACGCAACGCGGTGGGCTACCTCACCGAGTCATTGCACGGTGCGGGGTCGCCGCAGGCCCAGCGCGTCGAGATCGCTCGCAAGATCGACCTGGACGCCGACAAGGCGATGGCACGACGCCTGGCCGGCATCGACGCTGCCCCCGCTGGGGACGCCGGGCAGGGCTAGTGCCGCGGCTCAGCCTTGTCGCCGGCGACTCCTGACAACGTTGTCTCACCCACGCCGCCGGCAGTGCCACGGCACGAGGTGCCGGACGCGCTACGAGTCGACCGAGGTCGTGCTGAGGCCGGCACCGGCGCGCACCGCGGCGACCAGCCCCGCGGCGTCGTCCACCGTCACTGTCAGACCGGGGTGGCGCATGACGCCAAGCGGGTCGAGCCCGGGCACCGGGTTGTCGAAGCTGAGGCACACGCCGCGCTCGGTGGTGCTGCCGAACGTGAGGCCGCGGTCGGTCATCGATAGCCGCGCCCCGATGGCCTTGACCGCCGTGTATGGCCCGGTCTCGCAGACGTCGACCACGTTGCTCAGTGCCGTCGAGACCAGCCACGGACCGAACCTGGCCACGAACCGGTCGTCGGTGACGACGACGTGGGCAGTGCCAGGGGTGACCCCGATGGCGGCCAGCATGGGCACGTAGAGCTTCTGGAACCGAAACTCGAACCGCTGCGCCGAGTCAGAGCTGTGCTGCGTCACTACTCGGTCCCGCCTCCCCAGATGTGTGGACGTGAGCCACCTTCGACGCTCGTCCAGTCCGCGTCAAGGGCTTTGCCGCCCTCAGATCAGGCAAGGTTGGGGGCTCACGGCTGGAGCGTGGCGCCGTTGGTCACGCTGCGCGTCGGTCGGCCGGGACGGGGCGGCTGCCGTCCAGGGTGATCACGTGGACGCCGAGCAGACGGAGCCTTCCGCGTGCAGCGTCGGCGACGGTGTCGGCCCATACCAGGTCGTCGGCCGTGACCGACAAACCGCCAGGACGGGCGATGGCCGCCAGGACACCGCCGTCGGGCTCCATCTCGTCCGCCTGGCGCATGATGGGCGCGAGCATCTCGGCGCGGGCGGAGCCCGCGGGCGCCGTCGCGAGCTCGCCGATCTCGACAGGGAGCACCAGCCGGTCACCAGGGTCGCAGAGCAGCAAGAAGAGAGAGCCCGTCACACGTGCATGCTCGCTGACGACGAGGTCGAGCACGTCGGCGAGCAGAGCCGGGTCGGTGATCGGACGAGTGGGCCAGTCGGGGGGCAGGTCGGTGAATGCCATGGCCGCATCGTGGCCCGCGTGCGCGGTAGACGTCGGTGCTCGTCCACAGGCTCGCCACTCGTGCGACGTGATCAGCGGCGGCGCCGCAGAACCCGCTGCTCCCAGGGCGCCATCGTCGGGGAGTAGGCCGACCCCAGCACCACCTCGGCGCTCTCCCAGTCCGACGGTGTCTCGACCTCTACCTCTGCCTCGTCGCTCGACACGTTGACCATCACGAGAAGCTCGACGTGGTCGAGGCGCCGCGTGAATGCGTACACCTGCTGGTGCTCGGGCAGCAGCATCGTGAAGTCACCGTCGACGACGGCCGGCTCGCTGTGCCGAAGGGAGATCAGCCGCTGGTAGTGAGCGAACACCGAGTCGGGGTCGTCCAGCTGAGCGGCGGCGTTGAGGCCCGGGTAGTTGGGGTTGACTGCCAGCCACGGGGTTCCGGTGGTGAAGCCGGCGTGCGGAGAGTCGTCCCACTGCATCGGCGTGCGCGCGTTGTCGCGTCCGTGCGCGCGCAGACCGGCCATCACGTCGAAGACCGGGCGGCCTGCGGCGACCGCCTCGTTTGCCCAGTTGAGCCCCTCGATGTCGACGAGCTGGTCGAGCCGGGTGAACGGGTAGTTGGTCATGCCGAGCTCTTCGCCCTGGTAGACGTACGGCGTGCCGCGGTGCAGATGCAGCAGCGTGCCCAGAGCCTTTGCGGACGCGACCCGGTACGCGTCGCTGTCGTCGCCCCAGCGCGAGACGATGCGCGGCTGGTCGTGGTTGTTCCAGTACAGCGAGTTCCAGCCCACCTCGGCCAACCCGCTCTGCCAGTGCCCGAACGACTGCTTCAGCCCGCGTAGGTCGAGTTGTTTCGGGTCGTACTTGCCGGCGAGCCCGTAGTCGAGGCCCACGTGGTCGAACTGGAAGACCATGTCGACCTCACCGCGGGCCGGGTCGGTGTAGAGCCGCGCCTGCTCCACCTGGGCACCGGGCATCTCGCCGACCACCAGGTAGGTCTGGTCGCGGCCGGTGAACACCTCTTGATGCATCTCCTGCAGGTAGTCGTGGATACGCGGACCGTAGAGAAAGTGCTCGAACCCGTAGCCCAGCGTCTCTCCGGGTGGCGCCCAGCCGTCCGGCAGCGTCGGGTCTTTGGAGATCATGTTGATGACGTCCATGCGAAACCCGTCGACTCCGCGGTCGAGCCACCAGCGGAGCATGGCGTAGAGGGCGTGGCGAACCTGTGGGTTATCCCAGTTGAGGTCGGGCTGCTTGGTCGAGAACAGGTGCAGGAAGTACTCGCCGGTCTGCTCGTCGCGGGTCCAGGCCGGCACGGAGAAGAACGACCGCCAGTTGTTGGGGCGCTCGCGCCACCAGTACCAGTCACGCTTGGGGTTGTCGCGGCTCGAGCGTGACTCGACGAACCACGGGTGCTCGTCGGAGGTGTGGTTGAGCACGACGTCCACGATGAGCTTCATGCCCCGCTCGTGGACCGCTGCGAGCAGCGCGTCGACGTCGTCCATCGTGCCGAACATCTCATCGACGCCCTGGTAGTCGGCGACGTCGTAGCCGTAGTCGTCCTGGGGGGAGGGGTAGAACGGCGAGAGCCAGAGCGCGTCGACGCCGAGCCCCGCGAGGTAGTCGAGCCTGCCCAAGACTCCGGCGAGGTCACCGATGCCGTCGCCGTCGGAGTCGGCGAAGCTGCGGGGCCAGATCTGGTAGACGACGGCGCTCTTCCACCATGGTTGGTCGCTCATGGCGTCCATCCCATCACGCGGCGCGGGGTCGCTCCCAGAGGTTGCTGGCGATGGTCCACGCCCGAGCATGGCGGGCACGTTCTGGAGTCGCCCACCCAGCGTCGTCCCCATGCTCGGCAAGCATCTGTGCCCACAAGGGTTCGATGAGCTGATAGGTGACCAGCCGCTCCAGGTCGTGGTAGACGTCGAATCCGCGGCGCCCGAGCCGGTGCCCAGCGATCGACCCGGCGTAGGCCTGCCAGAACGCGTCGTACAGCCCGCCGGCCACCCGACCGAGGTGAAGCCACCGCGCGACGGGCAGCCGCCCGCCCTCCACGTCGGCGCAGTACGCGTCGAGGCCGAAGTGGTTGACGTAGAAGTCACGTCCGGTGAACGACGCCGAGCCGGCGCCCATCCCGGTGAAGCGTCGCCGCGTGATGGACGTGTAGGCCGACGCGTCGCGCCGGTTGAACGTCCACACCGACCGTCGCTCGTACCCGTACCGCTGGGCCACCTCGGTGACCTGGTGCAGCAGCTCGTGCTCGGTGCGATGGTCGTGCTCGGCGGTACCGAACGGGGTGTAGCCGAAGCGCATCAATGGGTAGGTCGACACCTGCTCGACCCCGAGCTCGAAGCAGCTCTCAGCGTCGTGCAGGAACGCACGACGCAGGGCAGGGTCGTCCTCCCACGCCACGTCCACGATCAGGTCGACGTCGACGCACTCGAACTGCGCTCGGGCGTTGCGCACCGCCGAGCGGCTCGCGGCTGCATCGTGCGGACGGCGAAGGCGACGCAGCACCTCGTCGTGGAACGACTGCGCCCCGACGCTGACCGCGGTGATCCCTGCCGCGTGCAATTGCGCCAGCCGCTCGGGCGTGCCGTGCAGGGGGAGCACCTCGACGGCGCGCTCACCGGTGACCGGCACGACTGCGATGACGCGCGCCAGCTCGTCGGGGTACAGGGTGGGCGTGCCACCACCGACGTAGAGGGAGGTGAAGGCCGTCCGTCCGCTGTGCCGGAGGGCCTCGGCGTACCAGCTGATCTCTGTCGCCAACGAGGTGAAGTACCGCCGCGCGAGGTCGTCCCGGGCGCGTACCTTGTTGTAGGGGCAGAAGGGGCAGATGCTCGCGCAGAATGGGACGTGCACGTAGGCGCCTACGTCACCCTCGCACGAGGCGATGACAGCAGAGGGGTCGAGTCTTGCCACCACACCGACCACGGTGCTCGCGCTTGAGTGCGGTCGCCAGGGCCGAAGATCATGTGCGGTAGCGCAGCCGGGCGGCATGCCCAAGAGTGGGAACGACGTAGACACACCAGGGAGACACGATGAGCACCACGACCGACCAGATGACGACCTCGAGCGACGAAGCCCGCTACTCCTCGTTGCGCCGGTACAACCTGATCGCCGCGGCGTTGCACGCGGTGCAGGCCGGGCTGGTGGTGGCGCTCGCGAACGACTTCACGCTGCCGGTCACCGGCACCTACCTCGAGGGCCCGCCTGGGACGACGCCCAGCGAGACCGTCACCATTCTCGACACTCCGGTCGGCCTGGCGGTGGCGGGGTTCTTCGCACTCTCGGCGCTGTTCCACCTGATCGTGGCCAGCCCCACGTTCTTCGGCCGGTACAAGGCGGGCCTCGCCCAGGGCAACAACTACTTCCGCTGGGTCGAGTACTCGCTGTCGAGCTCGATCATGATCGTCCTGATCGCCCAGCTCACCGGCATCTCCGACGCGGTGGCGCTGCTGGCGATCTTCGGTGTGAATGCCTCGATGATCTTGTTCGGGTGGCTGCAGGAGAAGTACCACCAGCCCGGCGACGGTGGCTGGGTGCCGTTCATCTTCGGCTGCATCACCGGCATCGTCCCGTGGCTCGGCATTCTTCTCTACGTCCTGGCGCCCGGCTCGACCAGCGACGCCGAGCCGCCCGCGTTCGTCTACGGGATCATCGCCTCGCTCTTCATCTTCTTCAACACCTTCGCGGTCAACCAGTGGCTCCAGTACAAGCAGGTCGGCCGCTGGCGCGACTACCTGGTGGGGGAGCGGGCCTACATCACGCTGAGCCTCGTCGCGAAGAGCGTGCTGGCATGGCAGGTCTTCGGCGGCACCCTGGCGGGCTAGCGCCGGGGGTGTCATGCTCGCGGCATGGCTGAGCTGAAGACCAAGCCGACCGACTCTGACGCGGAGGCCTTCGTCTCCGCGATCGAGGACGAGGGCGTGCGCGCCGACTGCCGCGAGCTGCTGCGCCTGATGAGCGAGGCCACCGGAGCCGCGCCGGTGATGTGGGGTGCCAGCATCGTCGGGTTTGGCAACGTGCACTACCGCTACGCCTCGGGACGCGAGGGCGACTGGTTCAAGGTGGGCTTCTCGCCCCGCAAGCGGACGCTCACGCTCTACCTCATGGACGGGGTCGACGAGCACACCGAGCGTCTGGATCGGCTCGGCCCGCACAGCACTGGCAAGGGGTGCCTGTACGTCAAGCGGCTGTCCGACGTCGACGCCGACGTGCTGGGCGAGATCATCACCGCGGCAGCCGCGTCGTGAGCCCGCGGGCTGAGGTCGTCGTCTTCGACGTCAACGAGACGCTGTCGAACATGGAGCCGCTGCGCGCTCGCTTCGTCGACGTCGGGCTGCCGGGCTCGGCCTTGGACGCCTGGTTCGCCGGAGTGCTGCGGGACGGCTTCGCCCTCGCAGCGTGCGACGACGCCCGCACGTTCCGCGACGTGGCTGCCGGCAACCTGCGACTGACGGTGCAGGGTGCCTCGCTCGGGGATCGAAGCGTCAACGAGGCAGTCGACCACGTGCTGGGAGGGTTCGCCGACCTCGACGTGCACCCTGACGTACCGGACGGCATGCGGGCGCTGGCCGAGTCCGGCCGGCGGCTCGTGACGCTGACCAACGGTGCCTCGGCCATGTCGGAAGCCATGTTCGCCCGCGCCGGCGTGCTCGACCTGCTGGAGCACCGGCTGTCGGTGGAGGACGCGGGGCGGTGGAAGCCGAACGGGCAGCCCTATAGCTATGCCGCGAAGGTCTGCGGGGTCGAGGCCGCATCGATGACCCTTGTCGCCGTCCATCCCTGGGACGTGCACGGAGCGCAGCGGGCCGGTCTGACTGGTGCATGGCTCCGCCGTGGCGCGAGCGCCTACCCCGACTACCTCCCGCCGCCGGACGTGGCGGCCAGTGACGTGCGCGAGCTCGCCGCGCTGCTGCGCTGAGCGAGGTCACCCCTTCTGGGCCGCGTGGCCGACCGTGCGCCAGATGACGCCACGGACGTCCGCGCTTCCCATCTCGCCGAGGTGGGTCACCCGTCCCTCGATCAGCTCGTCGATCGGGTGGGTGTGGCCGTAGACGCGCAGGTGCTTCTCGTACTCGTCCTTGGTGGCGATGAGAACGTTCGTGACCCCGGGGGTGGGGATGTGGGCGGAGATGTACGGCTCGATGAGGATCTCGCGGGTGCTGTAGATGTTGGTCACTCGGTCGGCGATCGCCGGCAGGTCGTCGTGCAGCGCCTGCAGGAACGGTGAGGACGGCGTCATGTCGACCAGTGCTGGAAGGTCGCGCCGCACGATCGTGCGTACGAGCGAGTTGATGGTGCCCGCCAGCCGGGCCCCGTTCCATGGGCTGCCGACGGCGATGACGTGCAGCACCTGCTCGGGGTGATCGATGGCGTAGCGCAGCGCGGCAAGACCACCCTGGGAGTGCCCCACCAGCACGATGGGCTCATCAGCGGGACGGTTCTGCTTGAACATGCCCTCGCGGATGGCTTTGTGCAGGTAGCGCTGGGAGTCGTCGAGACGGACGCTGATGCCCCACTGCTCCAGGGTGACCAAGAAGGCGTTCGGGTGCCGGTCGAGGACGCTGTTCATGGTCAGGGACGCGGCGAGGCCACGGATGGCGGTGCCCGCGATGATGGGGACTGCCACCGGGGCGTGCTCCATCGACATCGCAGACACGTCTGCGAGCCTGCCACGAACCGGGCGTGCTTCGTCAGCTCATGGCGCAGTCCACAGTGATGGCCCAGGGCGGCGTGGGGGGCGGCGCCGTGTCGGCTCGGTGCAGCATGGCGACGACGAGCGCCAGCCCGGCCGGCGGGGACTGCGGCCACGGCGTGTAGCCGTCGGTGAGCACGATCAGCACGTCCGGACGGGGTCGGGCCCGGCTTGCCGTCTCGATGCCGGCGCGCATGTCGGTACCGCCGCCACCGCCGAGTCGCGCGTCGGAAGCGCGGCGTACCTGCGCCACGGTGCTCACCGCCGCGTCGCAAGCGAGCACGGTGACCTGCTCACCCGGCACGCCCAGACCGGCGATCGCCCCGTCCACCTCGCCGAGGGCCTGGCCCAGCATGCCGTCGTCGACGCTGGCGGAGGTGTCGATGACGATGGTGACCCTCGGCAGGGGGCGTCTGGTGGCGGGGAGCACGACGTTGCGCAGGGCGAACTGGCGTCGTGACGGGCGCGTGTAGGTGTAGTCGGTGTGCCCGTTCGCCCACCCCGCGGCGCGGCGCACGGCAGCGGTGAGCACCTGGTGCCAAGGCACGACCGGCTCCAAGATGGCTGACACCCACCGCAGCGCTTCGCCGGGCTCGGTGCCGCGAGCGGTCACGTGTTCGCGGAACTCGATTGCCACCCGTCGGCGGATCTCGTCGGCCTGCACGGTGCCGACCGCGGGCACGTCGCCCGACAACGGCAGCTCGTAGTCGCGGCGCAGGCCGTCGGCGGCGCTGCCGCAGCGGTCGCCGTCGAGTCCGTCCCCGCCGCCCGAGCCGTCTCGTCCCGGGTCGGCGCCCAGATCGTCCGGGGTGGTGACCGGCAGGTCGGACAGGGTGGCGAAGTGTTCCTCGGCCGAGCGGCCGGCGCGGACGCCGAGGTCAGCCGGCGACGGCAGCCCGTGGCCTGTCATCCCCGAGTCCGCAAGCGTCTCGCCCACAGTGACGTCGGACGCGTGGCGCCAGTGCTTGGCAGTGGACGGGGTGACCAGCATCGAGCCGGCACGTGCCCCGTGGTCGCTCAGCAGGTGCCAGGTGACATGGGCGAGCTCGGCGGCGACGGTGGTGACAGACGTGTCGCCGAGCCACGCCGGGTTCACGTAGACCCGCCAGTCGGTGTCGGCGGTCAGTGTCGCGACCTGCGTGCTCGACACGGCGTGCAGCGCGTAAAGGGCGTGCGCCAGGTAGGGCAGGTCACCCTGGGTGCTGGTCAGCCAGAGCTTGGCCGCGGCGAGTCGGTCGAGGTCGAGATCTGCGGCTGCCGCCGCGGCCGGCGCCGGACTCATGCCGCGTTCTCGCCCAGCAAGCCCGCCAGCGCGAGTGGTGCACGAAACGTCATGATGCCGGCGGGCAGCGCCGCACCCGATGGTCGCACCCCGGGGCGCATCAGCGAGCGCACGACCGGCACCGCGGCGTCCACGCCAACCTCCGACGCCGCGGCCGCGCACACCTCCACCCCGGCCGTCCAGCGGGCGGCCGTGGGGTCGGCCACGACCGCGGAGAGCACCGACTGCAGCACGACGAACACGCGGTCGGCCCGCAGGCCGACGAATGCGACGGCGGACGGGTCGGCGAGCAGGTCTTCGGGGTCGGGCAGGTCGTGGGAGTCGAGCCACACCAAGAACTCGTGCGCGGTCGGCGCACCGATCGACCCGCTGATGAGAAGCCGGACCGCCTCGTCGCCGGCCCCCACGGCACGCGCCATGCCGAGCAGCCGCGCGGTGTAGTCCCAGGTGCGTGGCGTCGGGAACGCCCGACCGCGACCTGCAGCATCCGACGGCACGACCGAGAGCTGCTGGCGGGCCCGGACGTAGCCGGCCACCCACGCCCGAGCTGCCGCCACCTCGGCGTCGAGGCGGGCGGGGACCGGATGCAGCGTGATCGTCGGCCACGTGCCAGCCACCAGCGACTCCGCGTACACCTCGACCGGCATCGACCAGTCGAGGTGGCAGAACCTGTTGGCCGTCGGGGCAGCCAGCTCCCACCCGGCCGTGGCCACGTCGGTCGGGTTCGCCGCGGCGCCGAACGACACCGTCGGCGGCAGCCGCAGCGCGCCCACCTCGTAGTGGGTGAGCGGACGTAGGGCCGCGGCCTGCACCGCCGGCGCAGCCGTCGTCCACTCGTCGAAGAACGCGAGGGACGGGCCGTCGTGGGCAGCCAGGCGCTGGGCCCAGGCGGGGGGAGCCAACGTCACTGACCCGCCGCGGCCGACCACCGGCAGGCCGGCGAAGTCGCTGGGCTCGTGGTGCGACACGATCAGCGTCTCGACGTGCCACCCGTGCTCGGCGGCCGACTCGATGACGGCGGTCTTGCCCTCGCCCGGGGCACCCCACACCAAGAAGGGCACGCGCGCGGCGATGCACACCCCCAGCGCCTCCAGCGACGCCTCGTACCGGTCACGACCTCTCACGCGCACTCCTCTCGTGCTGCTGCATTGGCGACCAGGGCTGCTCGGTGCCGACCGAGCAGAGTTCGCGGTGGTGCGGCCTGGGTCCGGATGACCCGCTCGGCCGCCAGCGCGGTCCCTTCCAGCGCGAGCATCAGGCCGAGCTCGGTCGTGGTGTACCGCGCGGCCACGTCGCCGAGGTTGGTTCGTAGCCGGGTGATGGTGCCCTTCGACGGCTCGTACCAGGGCGGGACCCCCGAGGCGAACAGGTCGAGCAGGTCGTCAGGCGTCGGGTTGCACCCGGCCCGCACCCACTGCAGCAGCATGTCGGCCACGCCAGAGAGGCTGCGCCCCGTCCCGCCGGCGATGGCTGCGGCATCGTCGGGCCGGTACCCGGCCTGGCTGAGATCCTCGATCCAGCTACGCGGGATGCCCGAGGCGACCCAGGCTGCCCGCACATGGCGGTCCTTGCGGTCCAGTGGGGTCTGGGTCCAGGCGAGCCACTCGGCCAGCCACGGTGTGTCGTCGTCGTCAGGAGCCTCGCCCAGGGCAGCGCGAGCCGCCGCCACCGTGTCGGCGATCCACGCGAGGTTCGGGCGCCGGGACACCACGCCGAGGTAGAGCGCCTCGGGCAGCGGGGGGCCGTCGGTGCCGACAACCTCGTCGTGGACGGCGCTGACGACGGCGGGGTGCAGCCCCGCGTCCCAGAGCGCGACCGAACCGTGCTCGCCGAGCACGCACCTCGACATGCCGGCTGACTGCTCGGGAGCCATCACGAGCGTGCCGCTCGCGTGATGGGCGGCGAGCACCCGTTCCAGCAGCGCCTGGGTGAGCCCACGGTCGGCTCCGCCGCGGGTGGCGGCGTGCTCGACGCTGCGCAGGTGCGCTGCTGCCTGCTGTGCGGTCGGTGCCGGAGCACAGCAGCGTTGGGCGGCGGGGCCGTCGGCCTTCCAGGTGCCGCGTGCCGCTCGACGCAGCCGGGGTACGACTCGACGGCCGTGCATCTGTAGCGACTCCCGGACGGTCGGCACCACCACGTCGACCAGGTGCAGGCACGAGAGGTACCCGCCGAAGGCCGCAGCGATCCGCTCGGCCGGAACATCGTGCGGAGTGGCGAGCGTCCAGTCGGCGTCCAGATGCACGTCGTGGCGCGTGGCGCCGACCATGTCGGGGCTCGTCGAGCAGCGGACGCTGAGCACCAGGGGAGCCCCGGTGGGGGACGGCGGCAAGGGCGCCAACCTGCGGGTGGACGACATGACACCTCCCCTGGAAGTCGAACGGGCGTTCGATAGTGCCATCCGTGTGATTCGCCGACAAGGGGTGTGCGGCGTGTCCCTGTCGTGTCCCCGTCACGTCCCTGGTCGGCGTCACGTCCGCCGCGCGCAGGTTGCTGCCGTGATCGACAATGGCGACATGCCCCGATGGTCTGTTGACGACGCCCCGTCCCTGTCCGGTCGCACCGCCCTGGTGACCGGAGCCACCTCTGGTCTCGGGCTGGAGACCGCAATCGCGCTTGCCTCGCGCGGCGCCCGCGTACTGGTCGCGGGCCGTGATGGCGGTCGCACCGACGCGGCGGTGGCCCGCGCGTCGGGCGCAGCGGCCGAGGGCGGGTCGGCCGAGCCGCTGGCGCTCGACCTGGCGTCGCTGGCGTCTGTGTCGGCTGCAGTGGACGAGGTGGGCACGCGGGTCGACGCTCTCGACATCCTGGTCAACAACGCCGGGGTCATGGCGCCGCCGTTCGGCACCACCGAGGACGGCTTCGAGACACAGATCGGAACGAACCACCTCGGCCACTTCGCGCTCACCGCCGGACTGATGCCGCTGCTGCTGGCCGCCGACTCCCCGCGGGTGGTGAACGTGTCGAGCGCGGCGCACAAGATGGGCTCGTTGCAGCCCGACGACCTGCACTACGAGAACCGGTCGTACTCGGCGTGGCCGGCCTACGGCGCGTCCAAGCTGGCCAACCTGCTGTTCACCAGCGAGCTGCAGCGACGAGCGGACGACATGGACGTCGCTCTGGTGGTAGCTGCGGCCCACCCCGGCTACGCCTCCACCAACCTGCAGTACGCCGGCCCTGCTCTCGCGCAGAACGTGCTCGGCCGCACCCTCATGAAGGGTGTCAACGCGGTCATGAGCCAGTCGGCGGCCGATGGTGCGCTGCCGCAGATCTACGCCGCGACGATGCCCGACGTGGCCGGCAACGAGTACTTCGGCCCGGACGGGTTCCAAGAGACGCGCGGCGGGCCGACACGTGTCGGACGCTCCGCGGCCGCCGGAGACAACGCACTGGCACGCCGGCTCTGGGACGTCTCGGCCGAGCAGACTCAGACCGAGCCGGCGTTCTCCGGCTGAGGCGCCGCAGTGCCCGTCACGGGGGACTCTTGACCCGACTGGCGCGGGGTCGCCCCGAGTAGAGTCACGGCTGTCCTCATGGGCCAGCGAACCGCAAGGAGTGAGGATGACCCCTCAGCCCCCCACCGTTGTCATCAACGTCAGCCTGACCGGGCCTGATCGCGACTTCGACGAGCACGTGACCTTTCTCGGCCGCGACTTCAGGATCGTGCGAATCGGCACCAGCGGCGACGTGCGCGCCGCCGAGGAGCTGGTGGTCAAGTGGGCCGACGAGGCCGACGCGATCGCCGTCACCGGTATCCGCGAGGCGCGGGCCGCCGGCCTCTACGATGGCGAGCTCGAAGAGGTCGACCGGGTCAAGCGGGCGACCACGGCCGTTCCCGTCGCCGACGGGCACGCCCTGCGCGACGTGCTGCAGGAGTGGACGATCCGGCACGTGCAGGCGGAGATGCCGGGCTTCTTCTCCAACGCCCGCACGGTCGTGCTCGGCGGGCTGAACCACGACCGCACGACGCGCATCCTTCGTGAGTACACCCAGAACATCGAGTTCGCCGACCCCCTGCTCGCCCTCGACCTGCCGGCGCGCATCGACGCGAACCCGGCTTTCGGCCTGGCCGCCGACGTCGGCGTACGCACCATGCGGCGCCTGCCGGGTGCCATGCAGTCTCAGATCAAGGCGCCCGGCGCGCGGCGCAGCCACGCGAAGGCCCGCAAGGCGTCCCGGGACGCCGACGTCGTCGTGGCGACCTTCGACGAGCTGATCGGATTCGGGCTTGCCGACCTGGCGGGCAAGACGCTCGTCACCTCGTCCATCTCCGACGACCGGCTGGCCGACCTGGCCGGACGCGGAGTCGACATGGTTCTCGACTTCACCCCGCAGCCGTTCGACGTGACGGTCAACGCCGCACTGCTCGAGGCAATGATGCTCGCGATCAGCCAGGGCGAGCTCACCAACGACGACCTGCTCGACATGATCGTTGCGGCGGGGATGAAGCCGCGCGTTCTGTACCCGAGCGGGCCGAAGCGCAAGAGCCGTTTCGCGTTCGTCATCCACCCGTTGTCGCAGGAGTACTTCCGTACCGTCGAGCCGCTCAACACGATCGCCAAGGTAGCGCCCTCGCCGGTGATGGATGCCGTCGAGAAGGCCATGGCATACGTCCCGCCGTTCACCTACAGCCATGTCACCGGCATCGTCTCGCCGACCGGGGCCGAGGCCGAGGGCTGGCTGATCACGGTCGGTGGGACGCCGAAGGAGCTCATGGCGCACAGCCCCGAGTTCACCTACGCGCGGCTTCTGCAGGCCGCTGACACGGCCAAGAAGCTGGGCGCCCAGGTCATGGGTCTCGGCGCCTTCACCAAGGTGGTCGGAGACGCCGGCGTGACCGTCGCTAAGCGCGCCCCGCTGCCGATCACGACCGGCAACTCCTACAGCGCATCCGGGGCGCTGTGGGCGGCGCACGACGCCCTGCTCAAGCTGGGTGTCGCCGACATCGGCCCCGACGGTCGCATCACCGGCAAGGCCATGGTGGTCGGCGCGACCGGGGCCATCGGATCGGTCTGCGCACGCCTGCTGGCGCTGGCCAGCGACGAGCTGTGGCTGGTGTCGCCGGAGTCGGCGAAGCTGCTGGCCATCAAGCACGAGATCGAGCGGGAGAACCCACGGGCCGAGGTGCACATCGCGGCGACCCCCAACGGGCACCTCGGCGACATGGACCTCATCGTCACCGCCACCTCGGGTGCGGGCAAACGCATCCTCGACATCATGGAGGTCAAGCCAGGGTGCGTGATCACCGACGTCGCCCGTCCGCTGGACCTGTCGGCGCAGGACGTCGCCAAGCGACCGGACGTGCTGGTCGTCGAGTCCGGTGAGATCGAGCTGCCGGGCGAGGTGAAGATGCGCAACATCGGGCTTCCGCCGGGCGTCGTCTACGCCTGTCTCGCCGAGACCGTCGTGCTCGCACTGGAGGGCCGCTACGAGACCTTCACAGTCGGGCGCAACATCGAGTGGGAGCGGGTCAAGGAGATCTACGGGCTCGGCCTCAAGCACGGCATGAAGCTCGCGACGATCTCGGGTGTCAACGGCGTCTACACCGACGACGACTTCGCCCGCATCCGCGAGCTTGCGCTCGCGCGGCGCGCCGAGCAGGCCGAGACTGGCTGAGATGCTGGGGCTCTATCGCGAGTACGTTCTTCCGCACCTCGTCGACCGGGTGCTGAGCGGGTCGGGGTGGGACCGGTGGCGACAGCGCACTGTCGACGGTCTCGCCGGCACGGTCGTAGAGATCGGGTTCGGGTCGGGCCTCAACGTGCCGCACTACCCCGAAGCAGTGTCGTTGGTGTACGCCGTCGAGCCGGCCGAGCGCGCTCGGCGCCTGGCCGCCGAGCGGATCGCGGATTCGCACGCACAGGTGCGCCACGTCGGGCTGGACGGAGCACGGCTGCCGCTGCCGGACGACTCCTGCGACGCAGCACTCTCGACGTTCACGCTGTGCACGATCCCCGACGTCGAATCGGCCCTGGCCGAGCTCCGCCGCGTGCTGCGCCCGGGCGGGGTATTCCACTTTCTCGAGCATGGGCTCGCGCCAGACCCGGTGATGGCGCGAGTGCAGCGAGTGATCGAACCGGCGCAGAGACTTCTCGCCGATGGATGCCACCTCACGCGCGACGCCGCGTCCCTGGTCGAGAAGGCGGGGTTCGAGCTCAAGGACGTCGAGGCGCGCTACGTCGGTGGCAAGGCGCCGTGGAACTACCTGACGGTCGGCGTGGCGGTGTCCACCGCGGCCTGAGCTCGCGCGACCCACGCGTCAAGGTCGAGGGCGTACGTCTCACCGCCTGTGTCGGCATAGCGGGCCAGACGCCCGCGTCCCCGGTCAAGAAGGCGGGTTGCACCCACCCCGTTGCCCCGCAGCGCGTGCGTGACGGCGACGCAGAGCTGAGCCATGCCCTGCCAGAGGTCGCGCTCACCATCAGGGGCGTCCTTCCACCGGGCCTCGAAGACCTCGTGCGCGGCGAAGGGACGTCCCTCGTCGAACAAGCGGGTGGCCTCGGCGACGGTCTCGACGGGCGGCAACGGCTCGTCGGAGACCGGCTCGACGCCGTCGGAGCCATAGGGCAGGGGCCGGCCGAGCGCGTCACGTGGGCGCGACTGTCGGGCGCGCCCGGCAGAGTCCCGGTCTCGACCCATACAGCTACGCTAGGCGGTCGTGGCACCTTCGTCCGCCGCTCGTCGGCCCCGCCCCGGCCATCTCGCCTGCGTGCTGCTGTCGTTGCTCGGCGCCCTTGTCGCGCTCGGTGGGACCGCAGTGCCCGCGCAGGCCGCGGACAGGGGGCTTCGCGCCGGGCAGGTGTCGTTGAGCGCCTCCGAGCGGCTCATTGGCCCGGTCGCAGGGATGCCCGGCGCGACAGTGCTGCGGCTCAGAAGCGCCGGACGGCAGATGACCGGCACCGTGGTCGTCCGACGTGTGGGCGGACCGGTCGTCGCCTCGTGGCGGATCTCGCCAACCAAGCGCTTCACCGCCCGATGGCACGGCAGAAACGCGTCGGGCACCAAGGTGCGGCCTGGGCTCTACCGCGTGAAGGCCAGGGTCAGCAACCCTAAGGTCGGCCCCACCATCCGTCGCGGCGTGACCGTCCGCGTCGCCACCACCTCGTCGGCTTGGAAGACCAAGGACGGCTGGCTGCGTGCTGTCCCTCGGCAGAAGGCCGTTGGTCGCTTTCATGTCGAGGTGAACGAGTCGAAGAACCAGGTTCTGGTCGTCAACCGGGCCAACCGAGTGGTGCGCCGGATCCCGGTCGGGGGAAACCCCGGCATCGCCAAGCCGGCGCTGAGCTACGTGGGTGACCGTACGCCGATGTCCTACGACTACGCGTGGACCAAGCGTCTGCCGTGGTTCGTGCGGCTGGTGCACGGACGCGGAATCGGGTCACACACGATCCCGCGATACATCAGCAACGGGCGTCCGACTATCCCGACCTCGGCGTTGGGGCGGCCCCCCGGCGTTCACGCCCCCGTGTCGGCCGGCTGCCTGCGGATGTCGGACTCGAACGCCCGGTGGTTCTTCCACAACATCCCGACTGGCACGCCGGTGTACTGGCTGTGACGTGACGCCGGCGTCGTCACTCAACGCGGACCAGCGGATGCTGGTGCAGCTGGTCACGCTTGCGGGCTCCGGACCTGCCCACGAACGCGCGTTCTACCGCGGCGTCGAGTGGGGCGCCGAGCGCACGGCCCATCGCCATCTGAAGGCCACCTACCGCTCGTGTGAGGTGCTCCGTGGCCCTGATGCGTCGCTGCACAACCTCGTCGACGCGCTGCGCACGGCGGCGACGACGCCGGGAGTGCGAGCCGTCGACCTGCTCGTCAACCCGCACGGCACGTCGCACCGGCTGTGGTTCGCCGAGGGGCCGGTCGATGCCGAGCAGGTGGCGTCCGCCCTCCAGCACCAGATCGACCCGATCGCCCGGCACCGGCTACGTGCGGCGTTCTCCACCGCCTGCTACGGCATGAGCCAGGGCGACGCCTGGCTGCGGTCGGGGTTCCACGTCGTCGTCGGCGCCCGCGGCATCTACGCCGACGGGCTCACCAGCCTCCCGCGCCTGCTGCGATCGTGGGCCGCAGGCGCCACGGTCGACGACGCGGTGGCGGCGTCCAACGAGCCGCGCGCGCGCACGCGGCAGGACGCGCTGGCCGCGCGCTACTACCGCGCCGTCGGCCGCGCAAGTGACGCCGACGCAGTCGACAGTGAACGCCTTGTCGACGGCGCCCGCACGATGGTCGTCGGCAGCGACCCGGCCACGTGGCGTCCGCACGAGCTGCCGGCCTGAGTGTCGAGATGCAGGCAGTACGGCGGGTGACGGCTGCTCAGCCACGAGGCGGGGGCAGCCCCCGCCAGCGCGCTGGTTCCGACCAGCATCACCGGCAGCGGCGACGGAACGGCGGGTCGAGCCTGCACGATCCGCAACCGACGACCGTCGGCACGCTCCTTCTCCGCGCCCAGGATGGTGCCGTAGGGCTGGCCGTTGTCGACTGGGCGCAGCTCACGCAGAACCGGGTCGACCCCGGCCGCCCACAGCGTCGCGGTCGCCTCGAAGCCGGGCCTGGCCGGCCAGCGCCGGCCACTCCTGGTACGCGACCGCGCGGGTGCAGCAGATCAGGGACTCCTGGACAGGCTGGGCGTACTCGTCGTCGCGAAGTCGATCAGGTCGCAGAGGTGGCCGTCTGGCCTGCCTCGAGCGCCGAGGCGTCCGGAGAAGCCTTGTCGCTGGAGAGGACTTGCACCGGCACGAACGCCAGCAGCAGCACCGTCACGGTGAGCAGCGGGGAGATCAGCAGCCCGAGCTTGACACCCTGCACCGCGTCTTGGCGAACGGGCGCACCCACCGGTTGACCATGAACCCGGCCAGCGCCATTGCTGCCAGCACGACGACCACTGCCACCACCGCGCCCACGGCATCTCCCTCGTTCGAAGTGTCGGGATGCTAGCCACGAAGGCGCAGCGCAGCGGTCATGTGCGGCCACGGGATGACCGCCTGAGATGTCAGGTCGTGCCACGACGTGCCTTCTCCGTCACGCAGGACAGTCCGATTCGAGAGGTAGTTGAGCGGAACAAAACTGAGGCTAAGGGGTAGTGGCCGCGACCTACCGAGTGCTTATATGACTCACCCGATTCCGGAATCGACAGGGAGTGTCAAGAATGGACAACCTTCTGGCGCTGAGCCTCTTCGCGATGTCGCCCATCATCGTCGTGGGATTCCTGCTGGTCGGGCTTCGCTGGCCGGCCAAGCGTGCGATGCCGCTGGGCTTTGTCGTGGTCGTATTGGTGGCCCTGTTCGTCTGGGACGTGGAGCCCGTTGCGGTGGCTGCGGCCAGCATCCAGGGGCTCATCATCGCCGTCACTCTGCTCTACATCGTCTTTGGCGCGCTGCTGCTGCTGGCGACGCTGACCAAGAGCGGCGCGATGGCGACCATCCGAGCCGGCTTCACCACCATCAGCCCGGACCGTCGTGTCCAGGCTGTCATCATCGGCTGGCTCTTCGGCAGCTTCATCGAGGGAGCCTCGGGCTTCGGGACGCCGGCGGCTGTCGTGGCTCCCCTGCTGCTCGCTCTGGGCTTCCCCGCCATGGCCGCCGTGATGGTCGGGCTGATCATCCAGTCCACCCCGGTGAGCTTCGGTGCCGTCGGAACGCCCATCTTGATCGGGGTGACAGGGGGTCTGGAGGGTGGGGCCGGGGTCGACGAGCGCGTCGAGGTGCTGGGGCTGACCTTTCCGGCCTACATCAACGGCATCGCCGTCAACGTCGCCATCATGCACGCCATCATCGGTCTGCTGATCCCCCTGATCCTCGCCTGCCTGCTGACCGGCTTCTTCGGCGAGCACAAGCGCTTCGGCGACGGTCTCAAGATCTGGAAGTTCGCGCTGTACGCCGCGCTCGCCATGACCGTGCCCTACGTCCTGGTCGCCTGGCTGCTCGGCCCGGAGTTCCCGTCCCTGCTCGGGGGCGCCTTCGGCCTGGCGCTAGTGATGTACACCTCAAGCAAGGGCTTCCTCATGCCCAAGGAGACATGGGACTTCGCTCCGCGCGAGAACTGGCTCGACCGGTGGATGGGCAACATCACGCCGGACGCCGGTGTCGCCGACAAGCGGATGTCCATCGTCCGGGCGTGGACGCCCTATGGTCTTGTCGCCCTGCTGCTCGTCCTCACGCGCATCGTCGACCCGGTCACCGAGTTTCTGACCACTACGACCGCCGTCCCCTTCAACAACATCCTGGGCACGGACATCAGCGCGAACGTGCAACCGCTCTACCTGCCCGGCTCGGTCTTTCTGGTCGTGTGCGCCATCACCTACTGGCTGCACGGGATGAACCGCACTCAGATCGCCGACACCTGGAAGATCGCCGGCGGACACATCCTGGGAGCAGGAGCGGCGCTGTTGTTCGCGCTCCCCTTGGTTCGGGTGTTCATCAACTCGGGGGTGGCCTTCAATACCTCCGACCTGCCCAGCATGCCGCTGACCCTCGCCGAGGGCGCGGCCGCGGCAGCGGGTAGCCAGTGGCCGCTCGTGGCCCCGTGGATCGGCGCGCTGGGCGCCTTCCTGGCGGGCAGCAACACGATCAGCAACCTGACCTTCTCGTTGTTCCAGTTCTCCACGGCCGAGCAGATCGGGGCGAACCCCGAGGTCATCGTGGCGGCACAGGCTGTCGGCGGCGCTGCCGGCAACATGGTCACGATCCACAACGTGGTCGCCGCTTCGGCGACGGTCGGACTGCTCGGCCGCGAGGGAGACCTGATCCGCAAGACGGTCCTCCCAGCGTCGTACTACTGCCTGACCGCCGGAGGCATCGCCTACGTGTGGACCTACGGGTTCGGGTTCAACAGCGGGACGATCCTGCTGGCAGGGATCGTGGCCGGGATCGCCGGCCTGGCTTGGAACTGGAGCCGGCAGCCCGATCCGCCGAGGACGCCGAGCACCATGGCCCCCGTGGATCGTGCCGACGGTGGCCCATTGGGGTAGCGCCTGCGGCAGCGGATGGGCTGCCGGCAGGCGTGACCCCTGGCTGTCAGGGCAGCGCCTTGGCCATCAGCTCGGCCAGGTGGAGCACGGTCACCGACGACTTGCGCTTGCGCAGGCCTCCGATCAGCTGGCGCTGGCAGATGGGGTTGACGGCGACGACGTGGTCGACGCCGAGGGCCTCGATCTCGTCGAGCTTGGGAGCCAGCACAGCGGCGCTGTCCTTCGGGCGCACGAGCGAATACGTGCCCGCGGCACCGCAGCACGACCCGGCCGAGGGCAGCTCGACCACGTTGGCGACCAGGCCGGCTACCTCGCGGGGCTCGCGGTGGGTACCGAGCCCATTGCGCAGGTGGCAGGAGTCCTGCACAGTGACCCGCAATGGTCGTCCGTCCTTGGTCAGCGGTCGCAGCCGCGACGCGGTCGAGGTGGGGTCGTCGACCCACGCGCTGGTGAGGTACTCGCTCAGCTCGACAACCCGGTCGCGTCCCAGCTCGTGGGCGATGTGGGTTGCGCAGCCGCCCGCGGTGGTCAGGATGGTCCGCGGCAGCGCCTCGGCGAGCTCGCGAGCCATCTGCCGGCCACCCTTGCTGTCGCCGTTGTGTGCGTGCAGCGCACCGCAGCAGCCCTGCCCGGACGGGATCTCGATGCCCGGCAGCAGCCGCGCGACTGCCTTGGACACGCCGGGGAACAGTGAGCGCTCGAAGCACCCGAGCATCAGCTGCATCGAGTCCTGCGGTGGGGCGCTCGCGGTGGCAGGCCACGACCCCTGCGGCTCGGGTGGACGTGCCGAGCCTGTGGTTCCGGCGTGGCGGCGGACCGACCCGGCAACGCTGAGCGGCAGTGCCGTGCGTACGCCGAGCCGCAGTCCGGCGACCAGGACGGGGCTGCGGCGGCCCCGCCACTGGTGGTCACGCCACTGCTCGAGCAGCTCGCCGTACTTGACCCCGGCCGGGCACACCGTCTCGCAGGCGCGGCAGCCCAGGCAGTACGACGACTGCTCCACCAGCGTCGGGTCGTCGTCGTCGAGACGGCCGGTCTCCAGCGCGCGCATGAGGGTGATCCGCCCGCGGGGGGACGAACGCTCGTCTCCGGTGATCTTGTACGTCGGGCACACCGGCAGGCAGAAGCCGCACGAGATGCAGGTGGAGAGCAGGTCGGGGTCGAAGATGCCCCGCGTCGTCGCCCCTTCCGCTCCAGTCGGCAACGCCGGCGCGCTCACGAGCCGAGCTTTCCGGGGTTGAGGATGCCCGCTGGGTCGAACGCAGTCTTGATGCGACGCAGCAGGTCGACTTGGTCGTCGCCGAGGCGACGGCCGAGCCAGGCCCGCTTGGCGGCACCGACGCCGTGCTCGCCGGTGATGGTGCCACCGAGGTCGAGTGCGGCAGCGAACACGTCGTCGAACGCTGCGTGCGCAGAGGCGGTGACGCCGTCCTCGGCGGGGTCGAACACGATGGTCGGGTGCAAGTTGCCGTCGCCGGCGTGCCCGAACGTCGCGCAGACCACGCCGTGCTTGTCGGCGATCGACTCGATGCGCTCGACCATCTCCGGCAGCCGCGGCCGCGGCACCGTCGCGTCCTCGAGCATCGTCACCGGACCGAGCCGGGCCAGGGCCGGCAACGAGCAGCGACGTGCGTAGAGAAGTGCCTCGGCCTCGGCCACGTCGCGGGCGAGCGTGACGTCGCGGGCCCGGTTGGCCGAGCAGGTGTCGGCCATCCGTCCCAGGGACGCTGCGGCGGTGTCTTCGCCGCCGTCGTCGCCGAAGAGCAACAGCGCCCCGGCATCACGGTCCAGGCCCAGGGCGGCGAAGTCGTCCACCGCTGCGATGCAGCGCTGGTCGAGAAACTCCAGCGTCGCGGGCAGCACGCCATCGGCGATGATCGCCGCAACCGCCGTCGAGGCGTCGGCCAGGGAGTCGAAGTAGGCGACCCCCGTCCGCGACGTCGCCGGCATCGGCACCAGGGCCACTGTGACCTCGGTGATGACGCCCAGGGTCCCCTCCGACCCGGTGAGCAGGCGGGTGAGGTCGTAGCCGGCGACGTCCTTCCACAGACGTCCACCGGTGCGGATGATCTCGCCCGTCGGCAGCACCACCTCGAGCCCGAGCACGTAGTTGCGGGTCACGCCGTACTTGAGCCCGCGCAGCCCGCCCGCGCACATGGCCACGTTGCCGCCGACGGTCGAGACCGTGCGGCTGCCCGGGTCGGGTGCGTAGAGCAGACCTTGTGCCGAGGCGGCCACGTCGAGCTCGGCGGTCGTGACGCCGGGCTCCACGACGGCGAGCAGCTCGTTCGGGGCCACCTCCCGGATGCGGCGCATCCGGGTCAGCGCCAGCACGATGCCGCCGTGCTCGGCCAAGGTGGCACCGGACAGGTTCGACCCGGCGCCGCGTGGGATGACCGGGACACGCCGCGCAGTCGCCAGCTTGAGCACCGCGGCCACCTGCTCGGTGGTCTCGGGCAGCACGACGCAGTCGGGCGTCGCCTGCATCAGGGGAGTGGCGTCGCGGCTGTAGGGCTCGACGTCGCCGTCGGTGACGAGGACCTGCTGCTCGCCGACGATGCCGCGCAGCTCGGCGAGGACCGACTCGTCCACCGGTCCGTAGGTCGGGCCTGCCGAGGCTGGGGCTGGCGTGCGCACGGTCGCGGTGCTCACGGGAGCATCCAGAACAAGTGAGCGTGACCGGCAGGTGAATGCCGACGAGGGCGACGATGCGGGCGAGGGCCACGCTGAGGAGCCCGGGGTGGTGCGCCCGGGGAGACGGATGTGCTGACCATCGTGCGTCCCTTCAGTCGAGCGGCAGCCGCCGCTGCTGTGGACTAGCTCTGCTACAGCTAGACAGGTTCGGTTCGCCACCGTGGCCTGCCGGCGCTCGCCGCCCCAGAGACGAAGTCCCTTAGTGCAGGGGACGTCCCCCAGGCGGTGCGCGACGAGCGTAGCGGTTGGGACGACGAGTGGCCTGTCGGTGACCGCCTTCGCGGTCGAGCGCGACCTCGCGGCCTTCTTGCCCGCGACGCGTTGACGCGCTCATCGCCCTCCTAGCCGCCGATGGGCGTGCCGGTCTTGATCGCCTCGGCCCGGTGCCCGTGCTTGATAGCGCGATCGACACGTGCGGCGGCGCGCTCATGGAACACCCGGCTGCGCGTGAGCCGGAGCTTCTGCTCGGCACGCAGGGAGACGCGGATGTCGCGCTGGGCTCGGCGCATGTGTGCCTCGAACCGGGCCTCGTGCCACCAGCGGATCGGCGTCAGGGTGATCAGTCGGAATCCGTTGGGGCTTCTCGGGTTTCGCTCTCGGCCGCAGGGGGTGGCGAGAGGGCGTGTGGTCGTGCTTGTCATGTCTTGAGAATGCCCGCTCATGCCGTCCTCCCTTATCGCCTGGATGTCTAGAGTCCGACCCATGGAGTTATCATATGGTGATAGAGAAGGGCCGACGGCGACCATCAGGCCGTGGTCCAGGGTGAGCCCTGCACTAGCCACGGTTCTTCGTCCTGCTGTCCCTCGGACGGTCGACGCCATGGTCGCCGAGATCACCGCGAGCCAGCCGGAGTACCGCGGCGGGGTCTCCCGACCGTTCACCGTGGCCCTGCGCCGCGGCGTCGAGATCGCCCTGGGTCGGTGGCTCGACCTGTTCGGTACAGACGAACCAGCGCTGGCCGGGTCCGCGCGCGGGGTCTACGAGCGGGTCGGTACCGGAGAGCGGACAGAGGGCCGGAGCCTGGAGGCCTTGCTTGCTGCGTACCGAACCGGCGCCAGGGTCGCCTGGGCACAGATGGCCGCGGCGGCGACCGAGGCCGGGGTCGGCACCGCCGACCTGGTCGTCCTCGCCGAAGCGGTCTTCGTCTACATCGACGAGCTATCGGCATCCTCGGTCGAGGGTTACGCGAGCGAGCAGGCGGCGCAGGCTGGGTACCGCGACGTAGTTCGGTCCCGCCTGGCCGAGCTGATCATCGATGGGGAGTCGGCCCGGCAGCCCGACGTCGTTCGGCAGCTGGCCGACGCAGCGGCCTGGGCGATCCCGCAGCGCCTCGCTGTGGCGGTGATTCCGCGCCCGGAGCAGTCGGAGGGGCGACGCCTGCCAACGGCGCCACCCGACGCGCTGCTGCTGGAGCGAGGGCCCGACATTCTGGCCATCGTCCCGGACCCGTCTGGGCCAGGCCGGCGTGGCCGGCTCACATCAGGTCTGGGCGACGCGGAGGTGTACGTGGGGACCGTCCGTCCCCCGCACGAAGCAGCGCTGTCGTTGGCGCACGCCCGCCGCGTCCGTCGCCTCGTGCAGGCGGGCGTCGTTGCACCCACCCCCGTGGTCGCCGCAGCCGACTGGCTGCCCGAGCTTGTGGTGGCTGCCGACGAGGGACTGCTGGGCGAGCTGGCCTCCCGGGCTCTTGAACCGCTGCAGACGGTTCCGTACTCCCGGCGTGACGCGCTGCGCACGACTCTGCGCAGCTGGCTCGATCATCACGGGGACCGGCAGCAGGTGGCCCACGAACTCGTCGTGCACCCGCAGACGGTGAGCTACCGCCTTGCTCGCCTCCGCGAGCTGTTCGGGCCCGCCCTCGACGACCCGCGATCCCGCCTAGTCCTACGCCTGGCGCTGATTGCCGAGGCGTAGATACCCGACCGGCTATGTCGAGCGCCCTGGCTGGTGCGGCAGCAGCAGGCAATCCGCCCCGAGTCCTACGTGAGCTCCTCGGGCAGCAGCGTGCCCACCCACGCGTCGCGCCAGCCACCCCGCTGCTCCACTGCGCGGCGCACCGTTGCGTCGAAGCGCACGCCGATCTTCTGTGCCAACCGCCACGACGCCTCGTTGTCGACGAACGCCTTCCACCGGATGTGGTCGACGCCGTGCCCGAACGCCGTCATCACGGCCAGGCGGGCGGCCCGAGTCATCCAGCCCTGTCCCCGAGCAGCCGGCCCCATCCAGTAGCCGATCTCAGCATCACCGCTGAGGTCGACGCCCACCATGCCGTGGAGCAGACGGTCAGACGGGTCGCGTACACCCCACGTGGCCATGCGGTCTTGCTCCCACCCCGGTGCAACGAGGTCGCTGATGAACCACTCCGCGTCGCTGCGATGGTACGGCGACGGAACCGTCGTCCACCGCTGGACGTCCGGGTCTTGGCACAACTCGGTGATGCGGTCGACGTCGTCGTCAGTCGGCACCCCGAGCAGCACGACGCCGTCGGTGAGGTCGAACGGCGTCATGCGACGACCTTAGGTGAGCCCGCGAGGTGATTCGATAGGGGCATGGCAGAGGGGTCGAGCGACTGGTTCCGGCGACAGTTCGCGGCGAAGTTCGACGAGCAGGCCGACAAGATCGGTCGCTTCAACCTGGCGATCTTCGGCAAGACCGGTGTCGGCAAGAGCACGCTGATCAACGCGATCTTCGGTGAGGACCTCGCTGAGACCGGCATCGGCGAACCGGTGACCCGCGACAGCCATCTCTACATGCACCACTCGGGGCACTTCGGGGTGCTCGACACCCGCGGGCTGGAGATCGGGCAAGACAACGACGCGATCCTCGCCGACCTGCAGCGCTACGTCCGTGAGATGCGCCGCCTCGACCTGAAGGATCAGGTGCACGTCGCCTGGTACTGCGTGCGGGCCAGCGACCGCCGGTTCGAGGAGACCGAGGCGCAGTTCATCCGTGCCCTTGACCAGCTCGGCCTGCCTGTCCTGCTGGTGATGACCCAAGTGCCCCAGCGCAAGGGTGACTACCACCCCGACGCGGTGCGCCTCGCTGAGGAGATCACCGCGATGGACCTGCCGATCACCGGTGGCGTCCCGTTCATGACCTACGCCAAGTCCGACGAGTTCGCCGGCTTCGAGCCGCACGGCCTGCAGGAAGTTCTCGATGCCACCTTTCAGGTCGCTCCCCAGGGAGTTCAGCAGGCCCTGGTAGCCGCGCAGCAGATCGACTTCAGCCGCAAGCGCACCGAGGCCAAGCGGTCGATCGACATCGCATCGACGGCGGCGGCAGCAGCCGGGGCCACCCCGATCCCGTTCAGCGACGCGGCCATCCTCGTGCCCATCCAGCTCACGATGATGGCGAGCATCTCCCACATCTACGACATCAACCTTGACCGTGCCGTCACCGCGTCACTGGCCGCGACGGCCGCGGCTACGACCGCCGGGCGCACCGCCGTGGCGAACCTGCTCAAGTTCGTCCCCGGCATGGGCAGTCTGGTCGGCGGGGCCATCAACGCCGGGGTCGCGTCGGGCTTCACCTGGGCGATGGGTCAGGCATGGACCGTGGTGTGCATCCGACTCGCCAAGGGCGGCCTGGTCGGCGTCGACGGAGCGCTGGACAGCGACGCGATTCGCACGCTCTTCATGACCGAGTTCAAGGACTCGGCGCGTAAGCGCCTCACGGGCGCAGGGGAGTAGTCGCCGCTCGGAGCCTGGTCAGACCAGGCCGAGCGGCGTGTGGTGGGACGGATCTGCAGGCCACGGAGAGGCCTGCGCCCCTGGGCCGCAAACCCTGCAGGGAGTAGCCAGGGGAGCGGGGAGCGAGGTCCCGCTCGCGCACAGTCTGGGGGTGGCTCGTGGACGTGTCAGTAGTCGAGGTCGCTTCGAGGGTGTGGCAAGCCCGGGCTCAGCATGTCTGCTGGGTTCTGATCGTCGACGGAGACGGGGTCAGCCGGCCCTCAGCTGCTGCCCGACTTCTTCAACACTCACACGACCCAAGCTCGGACGTCGCTGGAGTCACTGCGCCCACTGGATGCCGACGTCGTCATCCCCGGTCACGGCCCCGCCTTCCATGGCACCCCGAACCAGGCCGTCGACCTGGCGCTCAGGCACGCATAGGCACGCGCTGGCACCGACACCAACCAACCGCACGGCTTGATGCTGAGAAGCAGCGAGGATCACCGGAACACGCCGCGACCGGGACGACCGCCGTGAATGGACCTACCCGGTCCACCGTGGCCTTCGCGGACGTCACCGTCGGTGCCGCGATGAGAGCGGTGGCCGAAGTGACTCCGGCAAGAACTGCCTGGTGCGCATCGTCTTCTGCTTCGACCCGACGTCTCACTCGACGGTGATGCTGGAGACGATGTCGTCGGTGGTGGCCAGCCAGCCTGGGACTTCCGCGTCGGGAACATCGCGGTTCGCGGCCACCATCATCAGGGGCGCGCTGCCGGACTCGATGGCGTACACGCGGGCCGAGCCGAAGACCGGTGCCCCGAGCTGGCGGATCTGGGGATCATCCCTCTCGTCGGGGTAGGGCCACAGGAAGACGCACGGCTCGTCGACGTCGAGGAAGCACCTGGCCGACGGGTCGGAGACCTCGACATCCCACCACGACGCCTCGCCGTCGGCGAGGCCCAGCGCGCCATCCCTGACGACCTGCAGCGAGACGGCACCCTCCAGCCACGCGCCGATGTCCGCGGGGAAGTCGATCGGACCGACGAACAGCTCACCGACAGGCGACTCCTCCACGTCACCGGCCGCCACTTTCTCTGCGGTGGCTTCCTGGGACAGGTCGGCGACGGTGACCGGGAAGTCCATCTGGAGCATGCCGTGCGGATCACCGAGCACGATCCGGTACGGGTCGCCTCCACGCGACGGGTCGAACGTGGTGCCCGTGGTTGTGAAGGTGACCGGGAACGGGCCGCTTTCGTAGGTATAGGTGCCGGGCTCGATAGCCGACCCGTCCTCAGCGTTGGGCGGCTGCGCGTCGTCTTCGGTTCCGTCGTCGACACTGACGTCGTCGCTGGGTTGGTCCACCGGAGTGGCCTCACCGCTGCCGGACAAGGAGTCCACGATCCCCGGCCCCCAGGCCACTCCCGCCACCACGGCGGCCGCGGCAGCCGCCACCAGAAGGACGTTGCGTCGGGTGTGTTCGCGTTGTGCCTGCATCTGGATCTCCTCCCACGCCGTCGGCGTGTCAATCGGGTGGGCTCCGGCCGCCGCCCGGGTACCGGCGCGCATCCGGTCATCGAGCGACATCGCCGACCACCTCCTCACTAAGCAGCTCACCGAGTCGGATACGCGCCCGGTGCAGGTGCACCCCGGCGGTGGACGTCGAGCAGTCCAGAATCTGGCCGATCTCCTCGACTGGGCGGTCCTCGAAGTAGAACAGCACTGCGGCAGCTCGTTGTCTGCCCGGCAACCTCGCCAGCGCCGCCAGCACATCGGCTGAGGCCGCCGCTTCGCCAGGGTCCGCCGCCGCCGGCGCCGGCATCGACCGGACCATGGCTATGGTGAGCCGCCGCTCGCGGCGCACCGAGCGCACCGCCAAACGGACCGCGACCCGTCGCACCCAGGCCGCGGGCATCTCGTGTCCGGACACCCGACCCCAGTAGCGCAGCAGTTGGACGAACGCGTCCTGCGCGACCTCCTCGGCCCGCCCCCAGTCCTGCACGATCAGAAAGGCTGTGCGCACCACCTGGTCGTAGTTGTCGTCGAACAGGTCGCGGACCTCGTCCTCCCGGCTCATCCGCGCCACCGCCTCCGGTTGTGTGCACTGTCACCCTGTAACAGCCCCGAGACCACCGCTTCCTTTACCCGGTCTCCACTGAAGGAGGTAACGATCCAATAACGGAGCCCGGCTCCGATCACCGACGTGCTCCCGGCCGATACCGCGTCCACCGGCGGCGGAGGGGGCGCACTCGTAGGTCTCGACGGGCGGCCCGTGCGGAGGCTCCGTCCAGCCCGACGTCATTTCACGGGGCCCACCTACTGGGCCCCCGCGTGGGCGCAGCGCCCGCTCGCGACGAGAGTGTCCTGGGCTCACCAGCCAGCGTCGAAACCGCCCACAATTCCGCGGGTACGTCCATCGCTGGCTGTGCCGGCGTGGCCTGGTGCGGTACGACGACGGCTCAGCCCCGCGCGATGACGCGCAGGAGGGGCACGGGTAGCTCGGCCTCAGCTCCTGCCAGGCGGGTCAGCACCCGCTGGCCGCGAACGAGGGATTGCGGGCTTCGGCCGGGGGTGTAGAGCGACTGGACGGCCAGCGTCGCGTCCGCCGCCCGTCGCACTGGGAACGGGAAGCGCCGCCGCTGTGCGCCAACCATGCTCAGCCCGGCCGCCTCGAGCAGTCGACGCAGCCGGTTCACGAAGAACTGCTGGGGCATCGATCCTGGTCCGCGCAGTGCGAGTGCCAGCGGCAGACCGAGCCGCGCGTCCCGCAGCGACACCGGCCACATGGACGGCACGAGAAAGGCCAGCGTCCCACCCGGGACGAGGGCGCGCCTGACTTCTGCGAGCGCTCGCTCGACCGGGTCGACAAGCATGAGTCCCATGGACGACACGACCGTGTCGACGCTGGCCTGCGCGACGGGCAGGTGCCGCGCGTCCGCGAGCACGACGGGCCCGCGTTGCAGGAGCCGGGCCCGAGCCACCTCGTCCTCGCTGGTGTCGAGGCCGAGGTAGGCCTCGTGGCCGTCGAGCCAGGGCAGCAGGGCGGCGTTCCCGCATGCGACGTCGAGTACCCGACCGAGAGGTCGGTCGAGGGCTTGCAGCAACCACGCGTAGGGCGTGCCCACCTCGGGGTGGGCGGCATGCCGAAACGCCTGCTCGGTGATCCCCGGGTGGTCGGCGTGGAACGAGTGGACGTAGGCCTCCCACTCCGCCGCTGCACGCATGCCCGGGCAACGTCAACCGATACTCGGCGATTCCGACGGCCCCTCGACTCCACCGCACATCCGACTCGAGAGATGCGGCATACGAACGAGCAAAGCCGCGGGCTGCGTTCGGACGTGAAGGGGGGTATCGGCACGACGCCGCGCGGCTGGCTGTCGGGGCTGGCTGGTGGTGCTCGGGGCATTTCGATGCTGGAGCCACCCGCGACACAGCCAGTGGTGGTCGCCGGGCAGGCAACGATGCGAAAGGCCTGCGTCAGGCGTGCTGGACGACCTCGAACGACCAGATGGACGACCCGCTCGCGGACGGACCCTGACCTGCCGGACGCTGTCCGTGGCCTCGCTCGAAGTCCTGGGAGCCCAGCCACGCCTCGTAGTCCGCCCGGCTGGCCCACCGCGTGTAGACGAGGTAGTCGTCGGTGCCTTCGACAGGGCGCAGCAGCTCGAACCGCTCGAACCCGGGGGAGCTTTCAACGGAGCCGGCACGCCCGGCGAAGCGCTGCTCGAGGGTCTCGCCAGCACCTGCGGGCACGGTCAGGACGTTGATCGTCACGTACGACATGGCCCCATCATGCGTCACCTAACCTGGACGATCATGCCCCCGGTGCCTCCCGCGCTCGCCATCCCGGCCGAGCTGCCGATCGCGGTCCGGGCCCACGACATCGCCGCGGCCATGCGTGCGAACCAAGTCGTCGTCGTCGCCGGGGAAACCGGGTCGGGCAAGACCACCCAGCTGCCCAAGATTGCGTTGTCGCTGCTGGGGGAGCGGGGCCGCATCGCCCACACCCAGCCCCGCCGCCTGGCTGCGCGCACGGTCGCCGACCGGATCGCCGACGAGTTGGGCACCGAACCAGGAGATCTCGTGGGTAGCCGGGTGCGCTTCTCCGACCGCACGTCGAGGCAGACCCGCATCACACTGATGACCGACGGCATCCTGCTTGCCGAGATCTCCCGCGACCGGCTGCTGCGTCGTTACGACGCGATCATCATCGACGAGGCCCACGAGCGAAGCCTCACCATCGACTTCCTCCTCGGCTACCTTGCCGAGATCCTGCCCCGGCGACCTGACCTGCGCGTCGTCATCACCTCGGCCACCATCGACCCGCAACGCTTCGCCGACCACTTCACAACGGTGGTCGGCGCACCGGTACCGGTGATCGAGGTCTCTGGACGCACCTACCCGGTGCAGGTGCGCTACCGACCGTTCGGACCGGAACACGACCCGGCCGAGGTCGAGCGCGACCAGACGCAAGCCATCATCGACGCCGTCGACGAGCTTGCCAGCGAGCCAATGGGAGACGTTCTCGTGTTCCTGTCCGGCGAGCGCGAGATCCGCGACACCGCCGATGCGCTGCGCGAGCACCTGCCGTCGTCCACAGACGTGCTGCCGCTGTTCGCGCGGCTCTCGAACGCCGAGCAGCTGCGGGTGTTCGCCCCGCACGGCGGGCGTCGGGTGGTGCTGGCCACCAACGTTGCCGAGACGTCGCTGACGGTCCCGGGCATCCGCTACGTCGTGGACGCCGGCACCGCGCGCATCTCCCGATACAGCATGCGCACCAAGGTTCAGCGCCTGCCGATCGAGTCGGTGTCACAGGCGTCTGCCGACCAGCGCAAGGGCCGGTGCGGACGTGTCGCGGACGGCATCTGCATCCGCCTCTACACCGAGCAGGACTACACCGACCGGCCGCGCTTCACCGACCCCGAGATCCTGCGCACCAACCTCGCGGCCGTCATCTTGCAGATGGCGGCACTCGGGCTGGGCGACCTCGAGGCGTTCCCGTTCGTCGACCCGCCCGACCGGCGCAACCTGCGCGACGGAATCGCGCTGCTCGACGAGCTCGGCGCATTGGAGCACTCCACGGCGACGACCAGCCTCACGCACGTCGGACGGCGCTTGGCCCGGCTGCCGGTCGATCCTCGCCTCGGGCGCATGGTGCTGGAGGCTGACCGCCTCGGCTGCGTTCAAGAGGTGCTGGTGATCGCCTCGGCGCTCTCGATCCAAGACCCGCGGGAGCGTCCCGTCGACGCCCGTGACGCCGCCGCCCTCTCCCACCGGCGCTTCGCTGACCCGACGTCAGACCTGCTCGGCTACCTCAACCTGTGGGCGTACCTGCAGGACAAGCAGCGCGAGCTGTCAGGTGGCAAGTTCCGCCGGATGTGCCGGGAGGAGTACCTGCACTTCTTGCGGATCAGGGAGTGGCAAGACCTCGTGACCCAGCTTCGCCGCGCCTGCCGTGAGCTGGATATCGAGGTGCCTGCCAGGCCGAACCTGAGCCCGCAGGCCGGGGACCGAGCCGACCCCGACCGGGTGCACCAAGCGGTGCTGGCCGGGCTGCTCAGCCACCTGGGCATGTGGGACGAGGAGAAGCGCGACTTCACTGGTGCCCGCAACGCCAGGTTCGCCATCAACCCGGGCTCAGCCCTGGCCAAGAAGCCTCCGCGCTGGGTGATGGCCGGCGAGCTCGTGGAGACAACCCGGGTGTGGGCGCGCGACGTCGCCCGTATCGACCCGGCGTGGGTCGAGGCCCTGGCGCCGGCGCACCTGTTGGTGAGGTCGTACTCCGAGCCCCGCTGGGATGCACGCCGCGGCAGTGTCATGGCCACCGAGAAGGTGACCCTGTACGGCATCCCCGTTGTGGGTGCTCGCACGGTCGGCTACGCGCGCGTCGACCCGGTGCTGGCACGCGAGCTGTTCATCCGACACGCCCTGGTCGAGGGGGACTGGCGCACCCGACACCACTTCTTCCACGAGAACCGGACGCGTCTGGCCGAGATCACCGATCTCGAGGACCGCACCCGTCGCCGCGACGTCGCCCTCGACGACGACGGGCTGTTCGCCCTCTACGACGATCGGTTGCCGGCGAGCGTGGTGTCTGCTCGGCACTTCGACTCGTGGTGGAAGAAGCGTCGCCAGCATGATCCCGACTTGCTCACCTTCTCGACCGAGCAGCTGACCGGTCCGGACGCGTCCGCGTCCGGCGCCGGTGGCTTCCCCGACTCGTGGACCGTCGACGACATGACCTTCGCCGTCGACTACCGGTTCGAGCCCGGCACTGACGCCGACGGTGTGACCGTCACCGTCCCGCTCACCGTGCTGAACCGGTTGGACGCCGACGCCTTCACCTGGCAGGTGCCCGGGTTTCGGGCCGAGCTCGTCCAGGCGATGCTGCGGGCGATGCCCAAGGCGCTTCGGCGTTCGTTCGTGCCTGCCCCCGACTACGCCGCAGCCGTCACCGAGCGGCTCGGCGAGCCCACCGGACGGCTCGCGGCGGCCGTCGCCGAGAAGCTCACTCGCTTCGGCGGGCCGGTCGTCACCGAGTCCGACATCGACCTCGCCAAGGTGCCGCCGTTCCTGCTCGTCCGGGTCACGGTGGTCGACGACTCTAACCGCGTCGTCGCCAGTGGGCGCGACCTGTCGGCGCTGCACCGCAGGCTCGCCCCCCGTACGGCCAAGGCGGTGGCCGACGCTGCGCCGAGCATCGAACGCCGTGGGCTGGCTAGCTGGACAGTCGGGAGCATTCCGCGCACCGTCGAGGCAGCAGGCGTCCACGGCGGCGTGCGCGGGTTCCCGTCCCTAGTCGACGAGGGCGCCGCGGCAGCGTTGCGCGTGCTGGCAACGGCGGACGAGCAGCGCCGTGCCATGCCGCGCGGGGTGCGCCGCCTGCTGCTGCTCGACGTGCCCACACCGTCGCGCGCCGTCGTGCGTCGTCTCGACGGGCGCACCAAGCTCGCGCTGGCCCACAACCCGTACTCGTCGGTGCCGGCGCTGCTCGACGACGCCGCCGCGGCGGCGGTCGACGACCTGATGGTGCGCAGCGGGGGAGTGCCGTGGGACGAAGCCGCGTACCAGCGGGTGCGCAACGCGGTCCGGGCCCACCTGGTCGACACCACCCATCAGGTCGTCCAGCAGGTCGGTGCAGCACTCGCGATCGCCCACGAGGTGGCCCTGCGCACGTCGGCCCTGGATCCCGCTTCGGCGGTGCGCGACGACCTCGAGGCGCAGATGGCGGGCCTGGTGTTCGACGGGTTCATCAGCCAGGTCGGACGCGCACGGCTGCCTGACCTGGTGCGCTACCTGCGCGGGATGCAGCGCCGACTCGACGTGCTGCCCACTGATCCGGTGCGCGATGCACGCCGGATGGCCGAGGTGCACGAGGTCGAGGACGCCTACCTCGACCGAGTCGACGCGCTCCCCGTCGGCAGGCGAGGTGATCCCGACGCCGTCGAGGTCCGCTGGATGCTCGAAGAGCTGCGCATCAACGCCTTCGCCCAACAGCTCGGGACGCCTCGCCCGGTGTCGGCCAAACGCATCCGGACAGCGCTGGCCGCGCTCTGACCGCCGCGACCTGCCATCGCGAACCGTGCCGGCCGCCCTGCGACGGCTACCCCTTGACGAGCTGGCCGACACGCGGCGCCATGGCCTCGGCCAGGGTGATGGCCGCCGACAGCGGGCGCACCATCACCGTGAACTCGGTGACAAGCCCGTCCGCGCCGAGAACCATGTGGTCGAGCCCCTGCACCTGGGCATCGCCCACCTGGGTGCGAAAGACCAGCGCGTGCGTGCCATCGCCAGCGAGCTCGTCGACGTAGTGGAAGCCCTCGAACACATCGAACAGCGCCGTGAAGAGCGCACGCACCTGCTCGTGGCCCACGAAGGGCTTGAAGGCCACGGGGGAGTAGAACCTCACCTGCGGGTCGAGAAGCGACACCATTGCGTCGACGTCACGGTTCTCTACAGCGGCACGGAAAGGATGTGTGGCGAGGGCGCTCATGGGCCCACTGTAAGAACTCCGCAACCTGCTCGCCGGAAGCGGCGTGGTCCGGACGCTGTTGGTGCCGACATGACAGACACCTCCACCCCCACATCAGCGACCAGCCGAGGCCGGCTCGGGGTCGCCACCCGACTCGGCCTCGCAGTGCTTCTGCTGGCCGTGATGCTGGCCGGCATCCTTGTTCTCGGACGCCTCGCCAGCAGCGACGTGATGGCCATGGCGCTGACCTCGGTGTTCTTCGTGCTGCTCGCCGCAGGCCTGTTCGTGCTTGTGCGTCGGCGCCGTGAGCTGCTGGTGCCGCTCGGGGCCGTGTACGTGCTCGTTGCTGGCGGCGCTGGCGTCGTCCTTGGTTTGCCCCTGATCACTGACGATGTCGTGGACGAGGATGTGGTCGTGGTGGACCAGCCCTCGGCTCCGTCGACCGACGAGGCCAGCGCGGCCGGTGGGGAAAGCGGGCCCAGTGGGGACAGCGCGGCTGGCGGAGGCACTGAGGCCGAGGCGACCGGGCCTCAGCAGGTGGCGAGCGGCGAGTTCGAGGCCCGCGACCACCCGGGTGAGGGGACGGCCACGCTCGTCGACACGACGGACGGCACCGTTCTCACGCTGACCGACTTCGCCACCGACAATGGCCCTGACCTGTTCGTGTACCTCGTGCCGGCCGACGCGCCCGCAGGGTCGGTGGAGGGCTTCGTAGACCTCGGCACGTTGAAGGGCAACGTCGGCGACCAGCAGTACGACGTCCCCGACGACGTCGACGCCGGCGACGGGTGGCGTGTGGTGGTGTGGTGCCGCGCGTTCGCGGTGACCTTCACCGAAGCAGTGCTCACGTAGGACGGCAGCCTCAGCCTCGCGACACGGGCTCCGCTTGCCGATTCAACGCGGTGATGCGGCTGGCGAGGGCCTGCGTGTCACGGCGTGACGGGTCTTGCACTGCGACGAGCAGGACGTCGGTGGTGCCGTGTGGGGTGGCGACCTCGTCCCAGTGGCCGGGGACCGCCGGCTCCGTGCGCCGAGACAGGGTCACCTCTCGGATCTGACGCACGTAGGGGACGGTCTGCCGGCCGTCGTAGGCGGGGTCCTGAGCTGCGCAGGCTCGCAGCGCCGCGAGCCGAGTGGCGAGGAACTCCTCGGCCTCTGCCGGCGAGTTGAAGCGCATCCGGATGGCGATTGCCTGGTGATCGCCCCTGGCGTAGGTAGCGTCGAGGGCGTACTCGGGCACGATTGCCGCGGTGCGTCGATCGGCGCAGCCGAAGGGCACTGCCAGTTCAGCGACTTCGATGGGGTTGCGCTGGTGGGTGGCGGCGTTGTTGCCGACGAAGCCGGTGTCGTGGGGGTCTCCGTCGATGACCGTGTAGCCCCACGCTTCGCCGAGTAGTGCGGGTGCCGGCATGTCTTGTGGGCTGAGCGGGCCGGCGGAGGTGGGCTCGGGTGTCAACGTCGTCGTCGGCTCATCAGGTATGGCGCTGCTCGCGTGACCGGTGCCCGCATCGGGGTCGGTGACGGTCGAGGCCCGTTCCTGCTCGGGTGGCGTGTCCGCAGCGCTGTCGACGGGTGCCGTGCACCCGGCGAGGCTGAGGACGACGCCCGCGGCGATCCCGGCCTGCGTCGCGCGGCTCCGTCGACCGCCGCGCCCGGGTCGTATGGTGGACCTAGCCACCGTTGGACGAGAAGTGCTGGTAGTCGGGGTACGCCCAGCGGGCCCCCCAGGGCCATCCGCGGCTGGCCATCGTGGTGGCGACGACGGACCCGGGAAGGATCATCCCCGCCTGGTAGCGCGACCGGTTGAGGTAGGCCCGTCCGGCGGTGGGATAGACGCGGGATGCGGTGACGTAGGGGTTCTGGATGGTGTTGTAGTCGATGGCGTTGCCGTAGGAGTGCTGCGAGGTTCGGTAGGGGTTGCCGACGACGGGTCGACAGTTGAAGGCACCGGTGTTGCCGGCGTTCATGGCAGCGACGTCGGAGTCGTGGGGCGAGCGGGCACCGCCGGCGTAGTACCCCTCCAGCGGCTTGACCAGCTTGAACGGGAACCTCTGCTCGTAGGCGCGACGGAAGACGGTGCGGACGGCGTCCACCGCGTCTGCCCGGACGACGACGGTGCCGGTGCGAACCCTGCCGTTGTAGTCGCGGTACTGCACCCTCAGGTTGCGTAGCTGTGACACGGCCACAGGGCAGCCTGCCCGATGCGAGAAGCGAACCTGTGAGGGCCTGACGCGGGAGACACTGGAGGCAAAGGGCGGTGGCCCCGGGGCAGCGATGCGTACCTGGCGAGCGGGGCTCATCTGCCGAGCACCCCCGGCGCCGGGCCGCTTCACGACGCGGTACGCCCAGGCGCCACGCCGGGTCGGCTGGGTCGTGAACACCGTGCGCGCCCGCGACGTGCCCACCACCGTCGCGGTGCGCGTCTCAACCGGGCGCCACGTCCTGCTGCCCGGCGGCTTCGCCTGCAGAGTCAGGCGCGCAGCCACGGGGCGGTTGAACGATGCCCGCAGTGTCACCTCGGCGCCGGAATCAACACCGCTGGGGGCTCGCACCTTGACACGGCTCGGCGGCCATCCCACCCGAATAGTTCCTACCCCTGACCTGGCCCGCTGGTCGGTCAGGACGACCGCCCTGACTCGCCACATGCCACGACCCGGTTGGAACGCGAACGACGCGCGTCCGGCAGCGTTGGCCGTGGCCGTCGAGTCGACGGTCCAACCCCCTGCGCCCGTTCGCCGTTGCAGACGTATCACCGTGCCTTGCGCCACCGCGGGCCCGGTGCGGACGCGCACGATGGTCGCGACGGTGGGCGCTACCTTCGCCGCGGGCAATCGGCCCAAGGTCGCCGTGACTCGGCGCCCCTGCAGCTTCGCCGTTGTCGCTGGCCTCGGTGCCGGGACGGGGGCTGCGGTGGCCGACGGGACAGGGCTGGGTGTGATGCTCGGTTGCTCGGATGGCCCCACGGCCGCCGGCGTCTCGACTGCCGCACCCGCAGGGGAGCCTGACTCAGGGCCGGGGACCGGCGTTGGTGCCTCGGACGGTGACGGCTGGGGCATCTCTGGTGTCGGCGACGGCCCCACTTCCTGTACCACTGGCTCGTCGACCCCATCGACGAGCGGTGACAAAGCCTGCGACGACGCCGTACCCGTCATGACGAGCACAGCCGCAAAGACAGCGGCGAACCACCGACGATTCCGATCCCCCACGATTGCTCACAGTAGCGCCGGGCACGTCGGCCCTGGCGCAGCCCTCGCCCTCCCCGAACACAAGCCAGGGGACCTGACAGGTAGCAGCGCCACAGGTCGACGCTGCCAGCGTGCCCGCGATCCCTCTGCGCCCGACTCGAGCATCACCGCGTCTCGGCGTCACCGCACCGCGAAGACGAGGTCACGCTTGGTGCGTCAGCGAGAGACCCGAGAGACTCACCACGCAGCAACGTAGGCTCCAAGAGTGGATCTCGTCGCCAGCCTGCCGGCGTTCGTGCTCGCCGTCGTACTCCTCTCGGCCTCGCCGGGCCCGGCCATGGCGCTGATCCTGCGGCGTGCGGCGATGCGGGGATTTCGGGACACGGTGCCCACCGTTCTCGGCATCGAGATGGGCCTGTACCTGTGGGCGCTTGCCGCAGCGGCGGGCTTCGCTGCACTCGTCGCCGCGTCCGAGGCCGCCTACCTCGTGCTGCGCGTGGTCGGCGCCGCGGTGCTGATCTTTCTCGGCGGCCGCGCGCTGTGGGCGGCATGGCGAGACCGAGGCACACCCAGCGACGCGATCGTGGTGCCGCCTCCGCCCAGTCGACGCGGGTGGTGGTCGGCGTTCGGCGAGGGGCTGGCGGTGAACCTCGCCAACCCGAAGGCAGCGGTGTTCATGCTGGCCTTCTACCCCCAGTTCGTCCCGGCCGATGCCCCGCTCTTCATGACTACTGCTGCCCTGGCCCTGCTGCACGTCGCCATCGAGCTGACCCTCTACCTCGCCCTGGCCGCAGGCGTCGCTCGCACCGGCTCCTGGTTCCGCCGTCCGACCGTGCGCCGCCGCATGGAAGCGGCCTCCGGGACTGTGCTCGTCGCCCTTGGCGCACGGGTCGCAGTCGACGCTTGATGTGCATGGCATGCGTATGGCGCGTGACAACATCACCATCCCCGATGAGGTCGTCCAGCGTGCTCGCACGCACGGGCCCAACGTGTCCAGAGTCGCGACGTCGGCGCTCGACGAGCAGGTCGGGCGGATCGCGAAGATCTCCCGTCTCCGGTCCTACCTCGACGAGCTCGAGGGTGAGCTTGGTCCAACGACGGACGACGCGAGGCACACGCATGGGTGGACGGGCTCGAGCAGGGATGGTCGAAGCGGTGACCCTCGTCCTCGACTCCGAGTCGCTCACTGGCGGCCACCGCCGCGATGTTCGCGTGAACCTGCTGCTGAGGACGTGTCAGTTCGCGACGTAGGCGAGGGGGTCGCTCGGGAGGCCGCCCGGCTTCGGCACGCGGCACACCGCAGCACCGGACGCGACATCAGCGCCGTCGATGCCCTTGTCGTGGCGCATGCCTCGGGGCTGGACGCGCCGACGGTCGCCACCGGTGACGTCGATGGCTTCACGGCTCTGGCGACGCACTGTCAGCGCCGGGTTCAGATCTCCTCGGTCAGGTAGCGCTGCACGGACGGCCCGATGGCCACAGCGAGCTCGTCGACGCTCGCCGAGGCGATAGACGGAAGCTGCGTGAGGTACCGCGCCATGGCGAGCCCGGCCATCTGGGTGGCAACGAGCTCGGCACGCATCTGTGCGCTGTCGTCGTCGACGAGACGCGCGACCGCCGCGACCACGGTCCGTAGGAGCATCTGACGCAGCACGGCCATCGCCAGGTCGTGGCTGACTGCCGTCCGCAGCAGGCTGAGCAGCCGCGATCGGACGGCCGGTTGCTCCCATACGCCCAGCACGACGCGCACCAGCTCTTCCCCGACCTCCTCGTCCGGCACGTCGGCCAGGCCCGAGGAGAGCAGCTCTCGGGGGTCCAACGGCAGGGTGAGTGACTCGCGCAGCAGCCCCTCCTTCGATGCGAAGTAGTGCACGATCAACGACGGGTCGACCTTGGCGCGGGCGGCGATCGCTCGCATGCTCGCCCGCTCGTAGCCCTTGGCGGCAAAGAGCTCGCGGGCGGCATCCAGAATCTCGGCACGGGTGTCGGTCGTGCCGGGACGACGACCCCGTGGACGCGCGCTCGTCACGAGGTTCTGGCCAGGACGGTCATGCGCTCGTCGATCGTGGCTCGCGCCGGCGTCACCGCGGCCTCGATGCTGCGATCGTGCATGAGTCGCTCCACCGTCTCGACATCGCTGTCGACGACCCGGACCCGCCGGCCGTCCAGGGTCACCGGCAGCCCGGCGGCGTCGAGCACGTCGAACGCCTGCTGCCACGAGTCTGCCTGCACCTGCAACACCCGGGTGTCACCGACGATGTCGGCCTCGCTGCCGCGGCCCACGACCGCCCCACGCGACATGAGGAGCAGCCGGTCGCACTGACGCGCCTCTTGCATGTAGTGAGTGGTGACGAGCACCCCGACCCCGGCATCGGCCTGCTCACGGATCGTGTTCCAGAGCCGAGCGCGCGCTAGCGGGTCGACGCCGGACGTGGGCTCGTCCAGCACGAGCGTCCGCGGTCGGTGCTGCAGCGCGCACACGAACGCGACTTGACGCTGCACGCCGAGCGGCGTGCTGTGCACGAGCTGGTCGGCCGACGCCTCTACCGCCCCGGTGAGCGTCGCCGGGGCACAGCCGTACGCCTGGGCGGTGAAGGCAACGTTCTCGGCGACCGTGAGCTCCTGGTACAGCCCGAGGTTCTGCGGCACGTACCCGAGGTGGCGGCGAGACTCCAGCGAGGGAGGGGCCCCCAGCAGGTGCGCCGACCCGGCAGACGGGCGCAGCAGCCCGAGCAGCATGCGAATCGTGGTGGTCTTGCCGGCGCCGTTGGCGCCAAGCAGCCCGACGACCTCGCCCGGATTCACCTCGAACGACACGTCGTCAACAGCGAGCGTGTCGCCGAACGAGACCGTCAGCCCCGATGCCTCGATCAAGGGGACACTCATGCTTCACCGTCCCCGTTCTGGGCGCGCAGGGCCGCCACGATGGTCGTGTCCTCAAGGTCGCGCTCGACCGGATGCTCGCCGTTCGGCGAGGCGATGGGCCACCACTCGCGAAACCCGCTGGCGTGGCGCCACGAGAACTCCGGGCGAACGGGTGCGCGCGTCTGCACCACGACGCCGGGGGACGCGGCGACCACGCCTTCTGCCGACCCGGACAGAAGCACGCGTCCTCCCTCCAGAACGAGCACGGACGACGACCGCTCGCCCTCGTCGAGGTACGTGGTGGCCAGTGCCACGGCCGTGCCTGCCGCCGCTGTCTCCGACAGCAGCCGCCAGAGCTCGACGCGGCTGACCGGGTCGACGCCGGTGCTGGGCTCATCCAGCACGAGAAGGTCGGGCTCGTGCACCATCGCAAGGCAGAAGCCGAGCTTGGTGCGCATGCCACCGGACAGGTTGCGGGCCAGCCGGTCGCTGGCCTCGCCGAGCTGAGCGCGGTCGAGCAGCCGCGCCGACCGTTCCCGCACGGTGCGAGGTGACAGGCCGTACATGCCGCCGACGAAGGCGAGGTTCTCGCTCACCGTGAGGTCGGGCCAGGTTCCCCCGGTGGCCGGCTGGTACCCGATGCGGGGCGGCTCGGGGGCCGTGACCGTGCCGGTGTCGGCGACGAGGCGACCCACCAGGGTGCGCAGCAGCGTCGTCTTGCCGGCGCCGTCACCCCCGACGACGGCGCTGATCTGGCCGCTCGGGGCAGCCAGGGTGACCGTGTCGAGCGCCTGAACGTCACCGAAGCGCACGCTGACGTCGAAAGCGCCGTACGTCATGCCGCCACCTTCTCGGTCGTCCTGGACCCGCCGGGGGTCAACGAGCGCCGGAAGCGCAGCACGGCTCCGGCGAAGACGACGACCGCCATCAGCGTCAGCACCACGAACGGCAGCCAGAGCGAGTCGATCGGGGCGCCGCGGAGCATGACGCCTTGGGATATCTCGGTGAAGTAGGTCAGGGGGAGCAGGTAGGAGATCCAGCGCACGCCCCACGGGATCGCGTCCAGCGGGAAGATCATGCCGGAGAGCAGGATCTGCGGAAGAAGGAAGAAGAAGGCCGTCTGGATGGCCTGACCCACCGTCGCGGACACCGTCGAGATGAAGACGCCGAGGCCGAGAACCACGAACAAGAAGAGTGCGGCACCGAGAGCGAACACCGCCGGGTTGCCGTTGAACGGCACGTCGAACAGCAGCATCCCGAGCAGCGTGACCAACGCCATGTCGAACGATGCCAGCACGAAGTAGGGGGTGATCTTGCCGAGGATCACCGTGCTCGGCTTGATCGGCATGACGGCGAGCTGCTCGAGCGTCCCGCGTTCGCGCTCCTTCACCAGCCCGATGCTGGTGACGACCGTGCCGATGAACGCCAGGATGAGGCCGATGATGGCCGGCACCATCACCCAGGCGGTGATGAGGTCGGGGTTGAACAGCACCTCGACCTGTACCTGGTCGCCCAGGCGATTGAGAACCGAGACGGCGGCTTGCGCCGAGAACAGGGAGGAGCCGTCGACGTAGGCGACGACGGGTTGACTGCCCGTGACGATCGCGACGTCGACGGTGTCGCGCACCAGCAGGTCTTCGGCTGTCTCGGCGTCGCCGTCCGGGTCGGTCTGCGTGACGTCGAAGAGCTCGGGCAGCTGGTTCTGCGCCTGCTCGGCCTGCGGGCCGAGCACCGCCGTCGACAGCGAGTCGACGTTGAAGTTGGCGGCGTACCCGAACACGACCAGCAGCAGGATCGGCAGGGCCACGATCATGGCGACCGTGCGTCGGTCTCGCCGCAGCTCCCGGAACTCTTTCATCACCATGGCTCTCATGCGGGCCACGGTAGGTATTCGAGCCCGCAGAAGTCAACAGACGTTGAAATACGCGACGACCCATCAACGCCACTTAAGCCGGGCAACGCGAGTCGCCGAATGCCCTTGCCCGGCGGCTACGTCCGCGGGAGGCTATCCGTGGTCGCGCGTGCGGTCATGAGAGGGAGAGGTCACCGATGAAGTGGTTCATCTACCTGCTGCTGGCGGTTCTTGTCGTCGGTCTCGGCGTGAAGCTGACGCGCAAGCGGAGCAGCAGCGCCTGAGGGTGCGACGTGGTTCTCAGTAGCAGAGCACCCGGTCGGCTTCGAAGGTCAGCGACACCAGCCGCTGCGGCAGGATGAACTCGGCCGGGTGCCCCTCCAGCGTGATGTTGGTGACCCCTCGAACCGCGCTGGACTTCTGCGACACGAAGATGCGCCCGCCGTGCTCGACGAAGGTGTCGTAGCTCGCCCGCAGCGAGCCCGTGCCAAGGCCCTGCAGCGAGTCGAGCACCGGGTCGCGGAGCAGTCCCACGGCCTCGAGCCCGACGAAGAGGCTCACCCGGTGACCGTCTTGTGCGGCCTGCGCCGCGATGAGAAAACCCAGCGCGGCTCGGGTCGGGTCTTCCGGTCCACTGGTGAGGTGCACGAGCAGATGTCCCATGGGATGTGATTGTCTCCGCTGATGGGCACGTCCGGGTGGCAGTTCTGGATCGACCGCGGCGGGACGTTCACCGACGTGGTCGGCCGACGTCCGGACGGGCGCCTGGTGAGCCACAAGTTGCTGTCGGACAACCCTGACCGCTACGAGGACGCTGCTGTCGCCGGCATCGCCCACCTGCTCGACGGCGACGCCGCCGCGGGCATCGACACCGTCCGCATGGGCACCACGGTCGCCACGAACGCTCTGCTGGAACGGCGCGGTGAGCCGACCGTCCTTGGTGATCACCCGCGGCTTCGCCGACGCGTTGGCCATCGCCTACCAGAACCGACCGCGCATCTTCGACCGGAACATCGTGCTGCCCTCGCTGCTGCACCAGCGGGTCGTGGAGTACGACGAGCGCGTCGGCGCGGACGGAGGCGTGCTGCGCGAGCCCGACCTGCACCGCCTCGCCGCCGACCTTGCGCAGGTGTACGACGAGGGCATCCGCTCGGTGGCGATCGTCTGCCTGCACGGGCACCTGTTCGGTGCGCACGAGCTGTTGGCAGCGCAGGTCGCGCGAGACGTCGGGTTCACCCAGGTGTCGGTGTCGAGCGAGGCCAGCCCGCTGATGAAGATCGTTTCCCGCGGTGACACGACCGTCGCCGACGCGTACCTCTCCCCGGTGCTCGACCGCTACGTCGCGCAGGTCGCCACGCGGCTCGACTCGACCAGGCTCCTGTTCATGCAGTCCAACGGCGGCTTGACCGAGGCGGGCCACTTTCGCGGCAAGGACGCCATCCTCTCCGGGCCGGCGGGCGGGATCGTAGGGATGGTCGCGATGAGCGAGATGCTCGGCCATGACCGCGTGATCGGGTTCGACATGGGGGGCACGTCCACCGACGTCTCGCACTACGCGGGCGAGCTCGAGCGGGTCTTCGACACCGAGGTGGCGGGGGTTCGCCTGCGTGCACCGATGCTCGCCATCCACACCGTTGCTGCCGGCGGCGGCTCGATCCTGCACTTCGACGGAAGCCGCTTTCGGGTCGGTCCCGACTCGGCCGGAGCCGACCCGGGGCCGGCCTGCTACCGCAAGGGAGGTCCGCTGGCCGTCACCGATGCCAACGTCGTTCTCGGCCGCCTGTCCCCGGCCCACTTCCCGACGGTGTTCGGGCCGGCCGGGGACGAGCCCCTCGATGCCGACGCCGCCCGAGACCAGATGGACGCCCTGGCCAGGGACGTCGCCGAGCAGACGGGTAGCCGGGTCTCGACCGAGGCGGTGGCCGCCGGGTTCGTCCAGATCGCGGTGGCGAACATGGCCAACGCGGTGAAGAAGATCTCGGTGCAGAAGGGTCACGACGTCACCGAGTACGCCCTCACGACGTTCGGTGGGGCCGGCGGGCAGCACGCCTGCGCGGTTGCCGACGCGCTGGGCATCGAGACGGTGCTCGTCCCGCCCTTCGCCGGTGTGCTCTCAGCCCTGGGGATCGGCCTCGCCGATGTCCGAGCCATGCGGGAGCAGTCGGTTGAGCACGAGCTCTCGGACGCGCTCATGCCACGGCTGGCCGCTCTCGCCGACGAGCTCGCTGCAGCCGCGCAGGCTGAGCTCACCAGCGAGGACGTGCCGATCTCGCGTGTGGAGCGGGTCGCCCGTGCTCTGCTGCGTTACGAAGGCACCGACACAGCCCTCGCCGTCGCGCTGAGCAGCCCCGTCCAGATGCGGTCCGACTTCGAGGAGGCCTACCGGCGCACCTACTCGTTCTTGATGAATCGCCCGCTGGTGGCCGAGGCCCTCGTCGTGGAGGCGATCGGCCGCACCGAACGGCCCGCGCTCGCCGAACCGACGTCGCACGCCAACGCGCCCGCCAACGAGCAGGGCCGCATGTGGGTGCAGGACAGGTGGACGGATGTGACCATCCACCACCGCGCGGCCCTGCGGCCCGGGCACGTCGTCGCCGGACCGTCGATGATCACCGAGGCCGACGCCACGACGATCGTGGAGCGTGGCTGGAGCGCCCAGGTGCACGAGGCCGGCCACCTGGTGCTGCGCCGCACCGAGCCGCGAGCAGGGGCCTCGGTGAGCGCCGAGGTCGACCCAGTGACCCTCGAGGTGTTCAACAACCTGTTCATGTCGATCGCTGAGCAGATGGGGGCCCGGCTGGAGAGCACGGCCCAGTCGGTCAACATCAAGGAGCGCCTCGACTTCTCGTGCGCCCTGTTCGATCCAGACGGCAACCTGATTGCCAACGCCCCGCACATGCCGGTGCACCTCGGGTCGATGGGCACCAGCATCCGTGAGGTGATCAGCCGCAACGCCGCCTCGATGCGCCCCGGTGACGTCTACGCGATCAACGACCCGTACCACGGCGGCACGCACCTTCCGGACGTCACGGTGGTGACGCCCGTGTACGACGAGGCGGGCGCCGGGGTTCTCTTCTACGTCGCCTCGCGCGGCCACCACGCCGAGATCGGCGGGCTCACCCCCGGCTCGATGCCTGCGTTCAGTACCGATGTCCACCAAGAAGGAGTGCTGTTCGACAACTGGCTGCTCGTCCGCGACGGGGCGATGCGCGAGGCGCAGACGCGGCGGCTGCTCACCGAGGCCCCGTACCCGTCGCGCAACCCCGACACGAACCTGGCTGACCTTCGTGCCCAGGTCGCGGCCAACGAGAAGGGCGTCGCGGAGGTGGCCGCCATGATCGACCACTTCGGGCTGGACGTCGTGCAGGCCTACATGCGCCACGTCCAGGACAACGCCGAAGAGGCCGTCCGCCGAGTCGTCGCGACCCTGGGCGACGGCCAGCACCGCTACGAGATGGACAACAGCGCGGTCATCGCCGTGTCGGTGCGCGTGGACCAGCAGTCCCGCAGCGCGACGATCGACTTCACCGGCACCACCGCCCAGCTCGACAGCAACTTCAACGCACCCCGCTCCGTGGCGTCGGCCGCCGTGCTCTACGTCTTTCGGACGCTCGTGGACGACGACATCCCGCTCAACGACGGCTGCCTGCGACCGCTCACGCTCGTCGTCCCGGAACCCTCCATGCTCGCCCCGACGTACCCGGCGGCCGTCGTTGCCGGCAACGTCGAGACGTCGCAGGCGGTCACCGGCGCGCTCTACGCCGCCCTCGGCGTGCAAGCGGAGGGGTCGGGCACGATGAACAACGTGACTTTCGGCAACGCCGCTCACCAGTACTACGAGACGATCGCGTCCGGCTCGGGGGCTGGGGACGGCTTCCACGGAGCGCCGGTGGTGCAGACGCACATGACCAATTCGCGCCTCACCGACCCGGAGGTGCTCGAGACGCGGTTTCCGGTTCGCGTGGAGTCGTTCGAGATCCGGCACGGCAGCGGGGGAGCGGGCCGATGGCGCGGCGGTGACGGGGGCGTGCGTCGGCTCGTGTTCGACGAGCCGATGACCGTCAGCGTGCTGTCCGGGCACCGTCGGGTCGCGCCGTACGGCATGGCCGGCGGCGAGTCCGGCGCGCTGGGACGGACGTGGGTGGAGCGAGTCGACGGCACCCGCGTCGTTCTCGCCAGCGCCGACAGCATCGGCGTCGGCGTCGGCGACGTCCTCGTCGTGCAGACGCCCGGTGGCGGCGGGTTCGGTACCCCCTCGTGAGGCGGTCCCTGCTGCTGTGGGCGGTGCTGGCGCTGGCAGTCTTCGTGGGTGTCGGGGTGCTCGTCCTGACTGAGCCCGCGTGGTTCGTCGACGCTGACGAGCACATCTCCGCATCGTTGGAGTCGGCGACGTCGGGCACCCCGTGGGTCAGCACCCTCGCGCACGTCGCCACCCAGCTGGGCAGCGGCTGGGTGGCGATGGCTCTCGTGCTCGTCGTCGGTGGCGTGCTCTTGGCTACCAAGAACACCGTGCTCGCCGTGTGGCTCGCCGCGTCGGTCGGCGGCAGCGCGCTGCTGAACACCGCCGTCAAGGAGGCTGTGCAACGCGACCGCCCGGACTACCCAGGCACTGTCGTCGACCCACTCGGGTCGTCGTTCCCGTCCGGGCACAGCCAGTCAGTGGTGGTGACGTGGGTGAGCGTGCTGCTCGTGGTCGGATGGATGACGCTTCTCGTCAGCCGGGCTGCGCGCGTCTCGTCGGTGGTCCTCGTCGTGGCGACAGTTGCTGCCGTCGGTTGGAGCCGCGTGGCCCTGGGCGTGCACTGGCCGAGCGACGTGCTGGGCGGTTGGTCGCTGGGCAGTGCGTGGGTGCTTGCGGCAACAGCTGTGCTGCTCGGCGTGCCGCCCCGCCGGCCTGCCGAGCCCTGACAGACTGCGCGGCGTGGCGACGGCGTACGGACGCGACCAGATGGCTCCGATGGAGCGGCTGACGCAGATCCTGTCCATGCTCGCCGGGGCTCCGGGTCGCACGCTGTCGGCCGACCAGGTCTTGGACGTCGTGCCCTACGGTGCCGCCGAGCGGGTCGACCAGCGTGACCAGCTGCGCCGCGACATGCGCCATCTGGAGACGCTGGGCTGGCAGATCGACAACGTCGCCGGCGAAGGCGAGGCCGCTCGGTACCGGCTGACGGCGATCGACAACCGGCTTCGCGTGGAGTTCACCCCACCCGAGCGAGCCGAGCTGCTGCGCGCAGCGAGTGCAGCGTCGTTGGCCGTGCTGTTCGACGACCTCGGGGACGCGGGGACGACAGCCTCTGTGGAGGTGGCGGTGGTCGCCGAGCCGGAGCCGGCGGAGCTCGGGCTGGTGCAACGAGCCGTCGCCCAGCACTGCCTGCTGCGCTTCACCTACCGCGACAAGCCGCGCGAGGTTCACCCGCACGGTCTGCACGTGCGTCCCGGGGGCTGGTACCTCACCGCCGTGGAGGCAGCCGGCGCCGAACCCAAGACGTTCGTCGTGGGCCGCATGAGCGATGTCACCATCGACAGCCCGGGCACCGCGCGTGTTCCCGAGCAGACCGCCCGACCCCAGCTCGATCCGATCACCTGGGCGATCGACGAGTCTGTCGACGTCGTGGTGCGCACGACGGTCGAGCACCAGGCGAACGTCGAGGGGCTTCTGGGTCCCGCCTCGGCAGCGGAGCAGAGCGGTGCCGACGTCGTGCTCACGATCCCGGTCACCCATCGGCTGGCGTTTCGCCGTCGTCTCTACGAGCTGGGAACCCGGGTTGTGCTGGTCGGCCCGGACGAGGTGCGTGACGAGGTGCGCGCCGAGCTCGAAGCCGTCGCCGGGACGGACCGCTGATGCCCCCGGCTCGCTACGCCCAACGCGTGCAGCGGCTGGCGCGGGTGTTCGGCATCTTGCTGCACCACCCCGCGGGACTGTCGGTGCAGGCGTTGTCGGACGAGACGTCCATGACGGTTGCCGAGCTGCGAGCCGACCTGTCCGTCTTCATGAACCGTGACCTGCCCGTCGGCAACGACCTCGCACTGACCGACGGTATCGGCGTGGAGTTCTTGTCGGCGGCGGGGGAGCAGACCGTGTCGACCGAGGCGGCCTGGGTGCGTCTGACCAGCTCGGCTCCGCTGGCCGAGCTCGGGCTGGAGTACTTCACCGCCGAGGTTCTCGGGCCGCTCTACCGTGCCGCGAGCGACTTGTCGGCGCTGGAGCCCGACAACCAGGTGCTTGCCGAAGCCGTCGCTCGGTTGCGTTCCACACTGCTCACCGGCATCGACGGCGGACCCGAGTACGGCGGCCCGATCGCGGCGCTGCTTCGACACGCCGCGACCCAGCGACAGTGCGTCCGCATCGAGTACTGGCGGGCATGGCAGCCGGGCGTCACGACCCGGGTTGTCGAGCCGTACCGAGTCGTGAGCACCCGGCGTGGGTTCGAGGTCGATGCCGGCCCTCTCGATGAGTCCGGCGACATCCGCACGTTCCTCGTCCGCGGCATCCGCAAGGCTGAGGTTCTGGACAAGCCCTTCCAGCGCCCGGACGACGTCGAGGCTCGGATCGAGGCGTCACGGACGCTGACCGATGTTCGGGTCGTCGTACCGCGCGACATGGCGTGGGTCGTGTCGCGCTTCGCCGAACGCACCACCGTCACGCAGGCCGACGACGACCTTGAGATCGTGGCGCAGGTGCTGCCCCCGGTCGCTGAGCGCGTGGGACTGATGATGGCGATCGCCGGTCCGGACGCTTTCGTCGTTGCCCCACCCGACCTGCAGGACGCCGCGGCGACCACCGCACGCCGTCTGCTGGCCCAGCACGGTCTCAGCCAGCAGCCTGCGGGCGGCTAGACCGCCGACAGCGCCTGGTCGAGGTCGTCCAGCAGGTCGTCGGTGTCCTCCAGGCCCACCGACAGCCGCACGACCCCGTCGGTGATGCCCTGGGCTGCGCGCCCTTCTGGGCCGAGGCGGCGGTGAGTCGTGGTCGCCGGGTGCGTGATGAGGCTCTTGGCGTCGCCGAGGTTGTTCGAGATGTCGACCAGCCGCAGGGAATCCAGCACCGCGAAAGCCTCCGCCTGACCGCCGTCCACCTCGACGGTGACGATTGTGCCGCCGCCGAGCATCTGGCGTCGGGCCAGGTCGTGCTGGGGGTGCGACGGCAGCCAGGGGTGCAGCACGCGCCGCACCCGTGGGTGCTGCTCAAGGCGTTCGGCAATGGTGAGGGCTGACGCGGTCTGGTGCCGCACGCGGAGCGACAGCGTCTCCAGCCCCTTGAGCATCACCCAGGCGTTGAAGGGCGACATCGTCGGGCCCGTGTTGCGCACAAGGTGCTTGACCTGCCCGTTCACCAGCTCACTGGGCCCCAGGATGATGCCGCCCAGGGCGCGGCCCTGCCCGTCGATGTGCTTGGTTGCGGAGTACACGACGACGTCGGCGCCGTGCGCGAGGGGCTGGGAGAGCACGGGGGTGCCGAACACGTTGTCGACGACGACTGTCGCGCCGGCCGCGTGGGCCAGGTCGCTCACGGCGGCGATGTCGACCAGGGTCTGCATGGGGTTGCTCGGCGACTCGAAGAACACGGCGTCGGCAGGGGTCGCCAACGCCGTCGCCCAGGCGTCGAGGTCGCTGCCGTCCACCAGCGTCGTGCGCACCCCCCAGCGGGGAAGGATGTCGTCCACGACCACCAGGCACGAGCCGAAGAGCTCGCGGCTGGCGACGATCCGGTCGCCGGCCCCGACGAGAGCCCCGAGCGAGGTGAACACGGCGGACATGCCGCTGGACGTCGCGAAGGCCGCCTCGGCGCCTTCGATGAGGCGCATCCGCTCCTCGAACATCGCGACGGTCGGGTTGCCGAACCGGGAGTACATGAAGCGGTCGATGTCGTCGCTGAAGGCGTCAGCGGCCTCCCGGGCGTTGGAGTACACGTAGCCCGAAGTCATGTACAGCGCCTCGGCGGTCTCGTCGAACGACGAACGTGCGAGGCCACCACGCACGGCGACGGTGTCAGGTCCCCAGTCGGTCACCGCGGAAGGATGTCACAGGGACGTCACCAGCAGCTCGGCCTCGTCGTCGCTGAACAGTCGTGAGCGGATCATGAACCGCACACCCTCGGGCGCCTCCAGTGAGAAGCCGCCACCTCGCCCGGGGACGACGTCAACGGTGAGGTGTGTGTGCGACCAGTACTCGAATTGGGGCAGCCACATGTAGAAGGGCGTCGAGGTTGCGTCAGGCAGTGTCCCCATGAACACGTCAGACTCCCCGACGCTGAACTCGTCGCGGGGGTAGCACATGGGCGAGCTTCCGTCGCAGCACCCGCCGGACTGGTGGAACAGCACCGGGCCGTGGATCGCGACCAGCCGGTCGATCAGGTCGAGCGCCGCGCTGGTAGCGGTGACCCGGTCGACCGGGCCGGTCACGTCCTTGGTCATGGTGGTCCTCTCGTGTCGTCGTCGGGGGTCTAGAAGAAGCCGTCGGCCTCCCACTTGTACGACACCAGCATGTTCTTCGTCTGCTGGTAGTGGGCCAGCATCATGTGGTGGTTCTCCCGGCCGATGCCCGAGCCCTTGTAGCCGCCGAACGAGGCGTGGGCGGGGTAGGCGTGGTAGTTGTTCACCCACACGCGTCCGGCCTCGATGCCGCGGCCGAGGCGGTAGACCTCGTTCATGTTCCGGCTCCACACCCCGGCCCCGAGCCCGTAGAGGGTGTCGTTGGCGATGTCGAGCGCCTCGGTGATGTCGCGGAACTTCGTCACCGACACGACGGGGCCGAAGATCTCCTCCTGGAAGACCCGCATGCTGTTGCTGCCCTCGAAGATCGTGGGCTGGATGTAGTGACCGCCCTCGAACCCTTCGACGGTGGCCGCCTCGCCGCCGGTGAGCACCTTTGCACCCTCCTCACGACCGATCTTCAGGTAGGACAGGATCTTCTCCTGCTGGTCGTGGCTGGCCTGCGCGCCGATCTGGGTCTCGGTGTCCAGCGGGTTGCCCTGCTTGATCGCCTCGGTGCGCGCGATCGCCTTCTCCATGAACTCGTCGTAGATGGCTTCGTGCACGAGGGCTCGCGACGGGCAGGTGCAGACCTCGCCCTGGTTGAAGGCGAACATCGCGAAGCCTTCGAGAGACTTGTCGAGAAACCCGTCGTCGGCGTCCATCACGCTGGACATGAACACGTTCGGGCTCTTGCCGCCGAGCTCGAGCGTGACGGGGATGAGGTTCTGCGAGGCGTACTGCATGATCAGGCGGCCCGTGGTCGTCTCACCCGTGAACGCCACCTTCTTCACGCGCGGGCTCGACGCCAGCGGCTTGCCGGCCTCGGTGCCGAACCCGTTGACGATGTTGAGCACGCCATCCGGCAGCAGGTCGCCGACCAGCTCGGCGAACATCAGGATCGTCGTGGGGGTCTGCTCAGCGGGCTTGAGCACGACGCAGTTGCCGGCAGCTAGCGCGGGGGCGAGCTTCCACGCGGCCATGAGCAGGGGGAAGTTCCACGGGATGATCTGGGCCACCACGCCCAGGGGCTCCTTGAAGTGGTAGGCGACCATGTTCTCGTCGAGCTCGCCGAGGCTGCCCTCCTGCGCACGGATCGCGCCGGCGAAGTAGCGGAAGTGGTCGACCGCCAAGGGCACGTCGGCCCCGATCGTCTCGCGCACGCCCTTGCCGTTGCACCACGACTCGGCGACCGCGAACGCCTCGGTGTTCTCCTCGAGCCGGTCAGCGATCTTGTTCAGGATGATCGCGCGCTCGGTCGCAGACGTGCGCGCCCACCGGTCCTTGGCCGCATGCGCGGCGTCCAGCGCCACCTCGATGTCGGCGGCTGTCGATCGCGGGATCTTGGTGTAGACCTCACCGGTGACGGGCGTCGGCTCGTCGAAGTACCGGCCCTCCACCGGCGGCACCCACTTGCCCCCGATGAAGTTCTCGTACTGCGGCTTGAAGCTGACCACCGATCCATCGGTGTTCGGCGGGGCGTAGATGACCATGAGACCTCCTGGGATGGCTGGGCGTGCCTCGTGTCACGCTCGGTGGACCGGACGCTAGGTGGACGAAGGTTGCGCAAAGGTTGGATGTCAATCGGTGAGGGCGGCGGCCTCCGCTGCCCTCAGAATGGCCTGCTCGGGCGTGCCGGGGCGGGCCAGCCTTAGGCCGTGCTCGATCACCTCCAGGTCGTCGGGTAGTTGTTCTGCCAAGGCGCAGGCAGCGGCGAGGTCAGACTGCCCCAGCACCAGCTGTCGCAGCGCGACCTCGACTCGGGTGGACAGGTCCCGCGCCACCGGCGCTTCCGATCGTGGAAGCACAGGGCCCGCGAACGCTCGGGCTGCGGCGACAGCGTCGCCGCGACGGACCAGGTCAAGCACCACGAGAGCATCGACGGTGACCGGGACCGTGAGGCGGTAGGGACGCGAGGCAAGCGCCGCTCCGACGGTGCGGCGCAACCGCGAGACCTCCGACTTCAGTGTCCCGACCGACACCGGCTCGTCGCCGTAGACGTGCGCGTGCAGGGCGTCGAGCGTGAGGCCCTCGGGGTGCAGCACGAGGGCGAGCACGATCTCAGCCTGCCGTTGAGTCATGAGCAGCGACGTGGCGCCCTGCGTGAGCCGCGAACCCCCCATCACCTGCACGTGCAGCGGCTCGGCGGTGGGCCGCATGCTCGCCGGGATGCTGAGCAGGCGAGAGATGCTCCCTGCGAAGGCACTCGCTGCGACCAGCGCCATCGGGTGAGACTTGTCCCAGGTCGTGGACAGGTCGAGCACGCCGACGACCTCTCCGGTGCCGGGGTCGCGGACCGGCGCGGCGTAGCAGACCCAGTTGTGTACGCAGGGACTGAAGTGCTCGGCGGAGAACACGGTCTGCGCCCGTCCCGAACGCAGTGCGAGGTCGAGCGCGTTCGTCCCCACGCTGGCCTCGTCCCACCGCCCGCCGGGAGCGAAGTTGACTGCGCTGGCACGGTCACGCATGTGGACGCTGCCGGCAGTCCAGAGAATGCGACCGCTCCCGTCGGTGACCGCCGCGACCAGGTCTCCCTGGGCCGCGGTGTCAGCGATCTCGTCGGCGACCGTCTCCACGGCTGGGCGCAACGTCGACGACCGCCAGTCGGCGTCGGCGTCGTCGTCGGGGCCGCCGGGGGCGGCGTCGACCGGCGTCCCGAGCCGTTCCCGGCTGCGCGACCACGACTGCGCGACCGTGCTCGAGACCTGGCCGAGAACTCCGTGGGAGATGTAGCGCTCCCAGGCCTCGCCCACGTTCCGCCGCTGGTCGAGCAGCGTCCCGACTACCACAGTGTGAACTGTCACACATTCGGGCGGTGGGGGGAAGAGGGCGGCGCGGTTGTCGCCCCCGACATCTCCAGCGGGGGAGTGCCGTACAGGCCGGGACCGTCCACACGCAGCACCGACAAGAACGGCTTGGCCGCGGTGTAGCCCCCGGTCATGAGCGTCGACCAGTGGTCGAAATCGAGCGGGGACGTCGTCATCGGGAACATGCCCGGCAGGTAGACGACCGGCAGCTCCGAGGCGATCCGTGGCAGGTCGAGCGCCAGCTGGCGACCGACGCTGATGGCAGCCACCCGCAGCATCACCTCGACGAGGGTCTGCGGCTGCTCCATCGCCATGCCCCACAGCCCGCAGTCGAGCACCACGACGGAAGCCGCGCCCATCTCCACGGCCTGCTGGACGGGAACGTTGGCCAAGATCCCGCCGTCCACCAGCGAGCGGCCGTCGACCTCGACCGCCGGCAGCACGCCCGGGATCGCCGAGCTCGCGAGGATCGCCTGGTGCAGGTCGCCGCGGCGCAGGGTCACCGGGCCGGCGGTGGCGAAGTCGGCGGTGACGGCGCCGAACGGCAGCTGCAAGGCGTCGAAGCTCGAGACGGGCAGGTGCTGGGCGAGCACTGCGGCGATGCCGGTGTTCGGTGACAGGTAGGCCTTGCTCGTCTGAAGAGTGCGCAGCCGGGTCAGCCACCCGCCGGGAAAGATGGTCGCATTCGTGATCGAGGGCCAGACCCTGGTGAGGGTGTCGACCGCGCCGGCGGGGTCGAGGGCCAGCATCGCGCCGTTGAGCGAGCCCACGCTGGTTCCGACGACCAGGTCGGGCTCGACGCCTGCCTCGCGCAGCGCACGCAGCATGCCGACGTGGACGGCGCCGTAGGCGGCGCCCCCGCCCAGCGCGAAGGCAACGGGTCGAGGGAGCATCGCAGCGACGTCGCGTGTCACGAGGACGAACCTACAAGGCCGGCTCTCGCTACAGGCCTGCGCTGTCGACCATCGCGCGAATCTCGTCCGCGCGCTCGTCGTCGGTGCGGACGAACGCCGCCGGTGTGCCCAGCGGCGCCTCGACCAGCACGTCCTGGTCGCCCTCGAACTGCTCACCGGTGAGCAGGTGCACCCATGCGCCGGGGGGAAGGGTGACGTCGACGCTGTCGACACCCGTGGTCATCACCGGGGCGACGAGGATGGACGATCCGAAGAAGTACTGGTCGTCGACCTCGGCAGCGCCGGTGCCCGGGTACTCCAGCCAGCCGTGGCGGATCGCCGGGATGCCGCGCTCGACAGCCTCGTCCACCACGTCGGCCCGGTAGGGCGCGAGGGCTGCGTAGAGGCGTGTCATGCGCGCGAAGGCCGTGCGGGAGTCGTCTGTGTCGTAGACCTGCTCGTTCTCGGCGGGCCGGTTGCCTTCGTGGGTACGCATCATCGGTGAGAAGGCGGCCGTCTCGGCCCAGCGCTGGTTGAGGTCGTCCGGGCGGACGTAGTCGCGCACCACGGCGTCGATGCTGGTGTGTCCGCCGACGTCGGAGTGCACGAGTGGCCAGCCGGAGACCCCGGAGCTCAAGGTGCCCAGCAGAGCCGAGGCCATGCCGTCGTGGCGGTCGTCTGTCACCATCTGGTCGCCGTTCCAGAACAGCGGTGCGTGCTCGGCCATGCCGGCGCTGCCGGAGCGGAACCACGTCAGGCACTCCGGCTTGTTCGCGAGCGCGCAGGCCTGCTCCACCACTCGTGACCAGAGCAGTGGCCACCGGTTGTGCTCGAGAGCCGGGTCGCCGGCGGCGAGCACGGCGTCGAAAGGCAGGCCCTCCCCGAAGTCGGCCATGAACCCCTCGACTCCCTCGCCGAGCACCTCGGTGGCGATGATGCTGGCGAACCAGTCTCGAGCCGCCGGGTTCGTGAGGTCGATCAGTGCTGCCTCGAACCCGCCCTGGTCGAGCAGATACGTGTCACCGTCGCGGTTGCCCACGAGGTAGCCCTTCAGCTCGGCCTCGCGGTACAAGTTGCGGATCGAGTCGTCGCCCTTGGCCGCCGCGTCGACCACGAAGGGGTTGACGTAGGTCAGCACCCTGATGCCCTGATCGGCCAGGTCAGCGACCATCTCGTCCCAGTCGGGGTAGCGCTGCTCGTCGAGCTGCCACGTCCACCACAGTCGGTCGCCGAGGTCGGCGACCCTGGTGCCGGACCAGTCCTGGAGCCACACCGCCGACAGCTCGGTACCCGCCGTCGTCATCTCGTCCACCACCTGTCGCACCTTCTCGGTGCCACCCTGCACCCCGAGGACGGCACCGTCGAGCGCCCAGCCGGCCAGCGGAGGCCTGGTCGTGGGGGCGGCGCGCCGGGCAAGCAGCGCTGTCGGGTCGGTGTCGGCGGTGAGCACCGCGCGCATCTGCGGCGCCCACGAGGTGAGGACGACCCTGTCGTCACGACGGGTGTCGGCGACGGCGAACGCGTGCGACGGCGCAGCGGCCGAGTCGAGCTCGATGCCCCGCACGTCGCCGGTGACGAAAGAGGGCCAGGCCCCGTAGGTCATGTCGGCAGTGCCGCCCGCGCCGCGGCTCGTGAGGTCGGCCAGCACCGTGAGCGGCTGCTCGCCGCGGCCCACTCCCTGCTCCCGGACCACGATCGGGAGCACTCGGCCGGAGAGGTCGAACGACGCGAACTGCTCACCGAAGCCGTGCACTCCTGCACCGGGGTTACGACCCGACACCAGCGCCAGCGCATCGATGTTGCGACTCGACACGTCCAGGACGACGTCGCCGAGCTCTGGCCCGGGCCGCACGTCGACGCTGAACTCACGAGTCTGGTCGCAGCCCGTGAGCACTCCGGAGATCTGTAGGCGCCCGCCGTCGTCAGTCGCCGATCGCACCTGCTGGTCGACCAGGTCGCATCGGTGTCGGGTGTCCGGCCAGAAGTAGCCGCGGTACTCCGTCCACGTGACGTCACCCAGCACAGCGGCCAGGAACGGCCCCTCGGGTGGTGACTCGAACACGACGAGGCTGTCGCGGGCGGTGTCGGTGATGCGCAGCCCGTCCTCGTCGAGGCTCACCTCGACGTCCCCGATCGACCACGAACCCACGGCCACCGGCTCGACGGTGAGGCTCCCCGGCGGCACCGACTCGACGTCGTCGTGGGGCACGCGGTCGAAGGCGACGACCAGCGCGAGTCCGAGCACCAGCACGAGCACCAAGCCGGCTGCGGCGAGCATGCGTGGCCACCGACGTGCCCGCGTGGGCTCCTCGTGATGAACCACCTCTGGCACGCCGCCCATCATGCGCTGCAGCGGGGCGCGAGCCGCGCAGGCGCGAGACATGTCGCTACCCTGATCGCCGTGATCATGGGCGGCGGGCGACATCGGGCGGGCATCGGGACGGTCTCGGCAATGGTGGCGGTGGTGCTGGCGGTCGGGCTGCCTGCGCTCGCGCTTGCGGCGGCTCCGGTTCCGGCCGCCAGCGTGGCGCACCAGGACGGCGCCGAGGAGCCCCCGGAGGTGACCGTCATGGCGCGCAACCTGTACCTGGGGGCCGACGTCGGCGTCGCGCTGGAGCTGCTGCCCGACCTGTCGGCGGCCACCCAGTTCATGTGGGACCAGGTCGCCGTGACCGACTTCGATGCCCGGGTGGACGAGCTCGCCGCCGAGGCGGCGCGCTACCGGCCCGACATGATCGGCCTGCAGGAGGCAACAGTCTGGGCATGCCGCACGGGGCTGTTCGGCGGACTGAGTCCGGTCTACGACTTCACCGAGCAGTTCCTCGCCGCCACCGCCGATGCCGGGGTGCCCTACGTCGTGGCCGAGAACGGCGGCGTACGCGCCGAGAACCCCGGCTACGAGATCCCGGCCATCCCGTTCCTGACCACTGTGACCGATTCCGAGACCTTCCAGCCGATCTTCGGCCAGGACACTGCCGACTGCGGCTTCACGATCGGGGACACCCTGCTGGTGCGAGCGGACCTCGCCGACTCGGTGGTGGCGGCGGGCACGAGCGAGTACACCGACCGCTATGCGGTGGTCCCGGTGGTGTTCACCATCGACCGCGGCTACTCCTGGGCCGACCTCGCGATCGGCGGCACGACCGTCCGGGTGGTCACGACCCACCTGGAGTCGCTGTGGGACGAAGGGTCGACCGCCCCGTCGGTCGCGCAGTCCCAGCAGCTCGTCGACGACCTGAGCACGACAACCGCCCCGCTCGTCGTCGTCGGCGACTTCAACGCTGACCCTCGCGACCCGCGTGCCCCCGGTGCGCCGAACCCAGGGGGGCAGCCGGAGGCGTACGACGCGTGCCCACCGCAGCCGAGCGCCCTCACCCTGGACAACGGTGACCCGACGTGCAACGCATTCTGGACGATGATCGACGCTGGGTACGCCGACGCCGGTCCCGACGTCCTCGACCCGACCAACTACACGTGGGGCTCGGCTGCCGACCTGGCCGGACCCGATCCCGTTCGCGTGACGGCGGCCCTGGAGATGGGCAACAACGCGGGCTTCACCGACAGGCTCGACCACGTCTTCGTCGCCAACGGCGCGTCCGTCGAGACGGCAGAGATCATCGGCAACGAGTGGCCCGACGGTGAGGACGTCTGGGCGTGCGACGACCCGAGCCAGGTAAGCACCACTGAGGAGTCGTCAGCAGCGCTGGCCGAGGCTGGGGTCGCCTCAGCGGTCACCGGTCGCGGGGCGTGCCTGCCCACCGATCACGCCGGGCTGGTGGTGACCGTCGACGTCGCGGCAGGTCCCGACGGGGTGGTGAGCGACCCGGCGCCGGATGCGCACGACTCGTTCCGGATCGGGCTGCTCGGCTGGATCGGGATCATCATTGGTGTGCTCGTTCTTCTGCTCGTGCTGCTGATCTGGGGTGTGGTGTCGGTGGTGCGGCGCCGGCGCCGCCGTCGGGTCATGAGCGACGTGGAGGCGCGCTAGCCTGCACCAGTCCACGCGCACGGAAGAAGGTGTCGGCATGTCTGAGCAGTCTGGTCAGATCCCGGAATGGGGCAACAAGCTGGCCGGGTGGAACGCCAGCGTCTGGCGCACGTCTGTCTCCAGCGTGACGATGCGTTCGGCCATGATGGGCGTCTTCCTCCTGGAGTCGACGCCCGACATCGACGCCCTGCGTGATCGGATGGACCGGGTCACGCGGTGGTTCCCGGCCCTGCGCCAGCGCATCGTCGAGCCCATCGGCGCCCTCGGCCAGCCACGCATGGTGGTCGACCCCGACTTCGACATCACGTTCCACACGGCCCGCTACGTGCTGCCCAAGCCCGGGTCGTGGGAGCAGTTGATGGTGCATGTGCGCCGACAGAGCATGTACGACCTCGACCGCGACCGTCCGCTCTGGCGTGCCACCCTCGTGGAGGGCCTGGAAGGCGAACGAGCAGCCATCTTGCTGATGGTCCACCACGCGATCGCTGACGGCCAGGGCACGGTGATGATGCTGGCGGGTCTCGTGGACTGGGCCGCGAACGCCACGTCGGACGACGAACCGATGCCGCCGGCACCTGCGCCAGGACGCACTGATCCGATCACCGCAACCTTGGCCGCGGTGGGAAGCGCTGCCAAGCGTGCGGGCGGGCTCGGGGTGCAGGCGGTGAAGGAGATGCCCTCGTCGGCCAAGACGCTGGCTACTCGTCCTCGGCAGTCGGCAACGGACATAGTCCGCATGGCGACATCGGCGTCACGGGTGATGCGCGTGCATCGCGAGCCCTTGTCGCCGTACATGCAGGAGCGTGGGACTACCTATTCCAGCCGCACCATGGACGTGGCGTTCGTGCCGTTGCGTGCTGCCGCCAAGCAGTACGGCGGAAGCCTGAACGACGCTTTTCTCGCCGCGATCATGGGCGGAATGCGTCGCTATCACGAGCTGCACGGCACCCAGGTCGGAAACCTGCGGGTGAACGTGCCGGTCAGCATTCGGGCCGAGGGCAGCGACGCCAGCTCGAACGCGGTCTCCATCGCCCGCATCGAGCTCGACGCGGGCGAGGAGGACGTGTCTGCTCGTTTCGCCGACGCGGCCGAAGCGGTTGCGAAGGCCCGGCAAGAACCGATGCTTCCGTTCGCTGACCTGGCCGCCGACGCGTCCCGACTGCTTCCCGTCGGGGTGATCGCCGAGGTCGCCAAGGCCAGTGACGTCACCGCGAGCAACGTCCCGGGACTGCCGGCACCGGTGTGGATCGGTGGTGCAGCGCTGGAACGGGTCTACCCGATCGTGCCGACGATGGGCGCCGCAGCGAACATCACGATGCTGTCCTACGCGCGTCAGCACTGCTCTGTCGGCGTGAGCATGGACGACCTGGCCATCCGCGACCCCGACGTCTTCATGGAGTGCCTCGCCGAAGGTTTCGCCGAGATCGGGGCGACTCTCGCGCCGCACCCGTTCGACCCGCTCGCCCGCTGAGGCGGCTGCGAAGATGGGGGCATGAGCGACGAGAACCCCTTCGCCACCATCATCGAGCAGTTCTACCCGTACCGGTCCCGCTACGAGGTGAACGAGACGATCCCTGCGACGGGCCGATCGCGCGACGAGCTGCTTGCCGAGCTGCGCACGATGGCGACCGAAGAAGACCGGCTCGGCGACGCCGGGCGCTGCTCCGGGTCGATCTACTCCGGCGACCACGAGCACTACCACTTCATGACCGAGGCGTTCGAGACGTTCGCCCACTCCAACGTGCTGCAGCGCGACATGTACCCGAGCGCCAACAAGCTCGAGGGCGAGATCGTGGCGATGACCCTCGACATGCTCAACGCGGGGGCAGTCGCCGAGCACCACCCCGGCCAGGAGCCGTGCGGCGTCCTGACGTCCGGGGGCAGCGAGAGCCTCATCAGCGCTGTGTACGCCTACCGCGAGTGGGCTCGCGAGGAGCGTGGCATCACCGACCCGCAGATGATCATGCCGCGCACCGCGCACGTGGCCCTGGACAAAGGCGCCCACTACTTCGGCGTCGAGGTGCTGCACGCACCCGTCGGTGACGACCATCTGGTCGACGTCGACTGGGTGCGCGAGCACATCACCGACCGGACGATCCTGCTCGTCGGCTCGGCCGGCTCGTACCCCTACGGCCTCGTCGACCCGATCAGCGAGCTCGGTGCCTTGGCCGACGAGCACGGCATCGGTCTGCACGTCGACGGCTGCCTCGGCGGCTTCATCCTCCCGTGGGGTCAGCGCCTCGGCTACGACATCCCGCCGTTCGACTTCACGGTACCCGGCGTCACGTCCATCTCGGCTGACACCCACAAGTACGGGTACGCGCTCAAGGGGACGTCGGTGCTGATGTATCGCGACAAGAACCTGCGCAAGCGCCAGTACTTCACCGCTCCGGGCTGGCCCGGCGGGCTGTACCTCTCGCCGGGCATCTCCGGGAGCCGCTCGGGCGGACTGATTGCCGCGACGTGGGCGTCGTTGGTCTCGACGGGACAGCAGGGCTACCTGGACGCGGCGGATGCGATCTTCAGCACCGCGGCGGCGATCCGCGCCTCGGTCGAGTCCATCCCCGAGCTGTCGCTGATGGGTGACCCGACCTTCTTGGTGGCGTTCCAGGCGAACCCCGAGCACCTCGACCAGATGGCGATCTTCCACGTCAACGACGCGCTCATCGAGCGAGGCTGGCGTATGAACGCCCTGCACCTGCCACCGGCACTGCACTTCTGCGTGACCCGCCCGAACACGCAACCGGGGGTCGCTGAGCAGTTCGACACCGATCTTCGGGCTGCCGTCGAGTACGCCAAGAACCCGGCGTCCGACCTGCCGCGGTCAGGGGCGCTGTACGGCTTCGGCGGCACGCCGGAGGGCACGGCGACCCTCGACGGACTGCTCACCGCCGGCTTGGACCTGATGTACGCGCTGCCCCCGAAGGGCGTCTGAGGCGGTGGGACGGCCATGGGTGCTGGCCGTCGACCTCGGCACCGGTGGTCCCAAGGTTGGGGCGGTCGGACTCGACGGTGAGATGTACGCGGCGTCGTTCACCGCCGTGCCCACCATCCACACCGAGGACGGCGGCGTGGAGCAGGACGTCACCCTGTGGTGGGAGGGCATCCGGCGCGGGGTGCGCGACTTCGTCGCCGACGGCGTCGTCGACGGCAACGACCTGCACGCCGTCGGGCTGACGAGCCAGTGGTCGTCGACCGTGCCGGTGGATGCGCAGGGGCAGCCGGTTGGTCGCTGCTTGATGTGGTCGGACTACCGGGGGGCGCCCCACGTCGAGCGGGCTGTCGGTGGACCGGTGGCTGGTCTACGACCGACGGTGCTCGCTCAGACGATTCGGTACAGCGGTCTGGCGCCCTTCGCGACCGGCGAGGACCCGCTGGGCCACGAGCTGTTCTTGCGCAACGAGCGTCTCGATCACTACGCCACAACGCGGGCCCTGCTCGAACCAGTGGACTACCTCGGGCTGCGATTCACCGGATCCGTCGCCGCGACGCCAGCGTCACAGGTACTCACGGCCCTGGTTGACAATCGTCCAGGCAAGCGACCTCGGTACGTCCCGCGCCTGGTGAGTCTCCTGGGCCGTGACCCCGCACTCCTGCCCCCGCTGCGGCCGACCGGGTCAGTGCTCGGCACGGTGCTGCCGCACGTCGCCGCCGACCTCGGGGTGCGCGAAGGCGCACCGGTCGTGTGCGGCGCGCCCGACTTCTTCGCCGCGTACCTCGGCTCGGGTGCGGTGGGGGAGTACCAGGCCCACGTCGCGGTGAGCACGACCTCGTGGCTGACCTGTCGCGTGCCGGGCAAGAAGGTCGACCCCCTGCGCATGCTGGCGTCGGTGCCCGGCGTCGCCCCGGACTCGTACCTGATCATCAACGACCAGGCGGCCGCCGGGTACTGCTTGCGTTGGTGGCTGGATCGCCAAGCCGAGGTCGCCAGGTCGGTCGACGCAGTCGCTCCCGGTTACCCGCGCGTGCTGGCCGACGCGGCCGCGGTGCCACGCGGGTCCGACGGCGTGATGTTTCTGCCGTGGCTGCGTGGTGAGCACACCCCGGTGGACGAGCGGGCGGCGCGCGGCGGATTCGTCAACGTGTCGGCGCGCCACGGCATCCCGCAGATGACCCGCGCCGTGCTGGAGGGCGTAGCGCTCAACGGACGCTGGTTGCTGCGATCAGTTGAAGGCTTCGCGAAGAAGACATTTCCCTCGATACGGATACTGGGCGGGGGAGCCCAGTCCGACCTCTGGTGCCAGATCTACGCCGACGTCCTCGGCATCCCCGTCGAGCGCGTCGCCGACCCGATGTTCGCTCAGCTGCGTGGGGCGGCCATGCTCGCGCTGATCGGCATGGGGGAGACGACCCTGGACGAGGCTGCCACCCTCGTCCCGGTCAGCGACCGCTTCGTTCCCGAGCCGGGCAGCCGCGACGTCTACGACCCTTTGTTCGCCGAGTTCACTGGCATCTTCTCGAGCCTGCGCAAGCACCACCGCAAGCTCAACTCTTGAGTAGCAGAGAACATCAACGGAACACGCCACTGAAGCTGGACGGATCTGGTTCCTGGATCGCGACGAAGTGACGACCCGGTCGAGGACCAGCATCGCTGCGTCCAGACGGACGGATCCCCGCCGGCCAGCTCAACTGGCCGAGGACCTGTCCGATTCGACGTGGAAGCCCTGGCACAACCGCCCGGTGTGGGCTCGTGCGACGACGGCAGGGAGTTGACCTGGCTGGGGACCGCCGCCGTCTAGAACGGCGCAGCGAAGGGCACCCGCTACGGTTGGGCCGAGTTCAGTGGCTGGTCCACGATGACGGACCGGTTCTCCTTCTTCCTCGAGCCCCGAGACGCCTGCGTCCCCCTGCATCGCAGAAGGCAGCTGGATGCTCTGGAGTGGCACCGTCGACGACAGCGGTTCCCCATCATGTTGGTCGACGCCGACGTGATCGTCTGGCCCAGCCGGAGCTAGCAGGTCGGACTGCGCCGAACAGCGGCGGGTTGCGGCAACGTCCAGACATGGAGGCATCGCCTGCACCCCGCCACCACCAGAGCGCGCCATAGCCGCGAGTCGGCCCCACATGCGACGGTTGCCAGTGTCGGCAGGCGGCTCTGTTGTGGCGCGGGTCTCGCCACCCGCTGAAGACGGTCCGTGTGGCTCTGGACTGGGCTTGTCGCGCGACGATGGGTGCGCTGGTTCTGGTGGTCGTGGGTTGTGTCGGTGTGACCGGCTGCGGGTCCTCCGACGACGCGGCCGCTGCTCCGACAACGGCTCCCAGCCGCTGCGGGACGGCGCACAGGGCTATGAGGTCACCTCGAGCAGCAACAGCGGTAGGACACTCAGCAGATGACCGTGTGGCCGCCTGATGCCGATGGTTCGCGGCCGGTGGTCTCCGCTATCCCCGGCAGCAGTGGGGACGCCGAGCTCTCGTTCGCAGTCCTGGCGCCGGAGCTGGCCCGGCAGGGGCTTGTCGTCATCGGCACGGACTACCGCACCTACGCGAAAGACCCGGCCACGCAGGATGTCGAGTGCGGCTACCGGTACGCGCACCGGATCGCTGAAGAGCACGGTGGGGACCTGTCCGCACCGGTCACCATGCTCGGCTACTCGATGGGTGGCGTTGTCGCGCTCGCGCATGGCCTCAACGACGACTTCGCGACTGACGCATCCGCGCAGCCGACCTGCGACGGCCCCGTTCAACGGCCCGATACGGTTGTGTCGCCTGCCGGATGCCACGAGACGCTCCAACTGCAGGACGAACGAGCCTCGCTGACCACCACCGACACCGCCGTCGTGATGATCTACGGCGGCGACGACCCCGTCTGCCCGCCACAGGAGCCCCCTCTTGGTGGCGACCTGCTCGAGCCCGCCGGGTTCACCGTGGCCATGCATGAGATCCCGGACGCCAATCACGGCGAGCTCACCTTCCACGAGAGCAACGACAACTGGGTCGAGCTCCCCGCCGACGATCTACCCGGTCAGCACGTCGCCTATACCATCGTCGATGCGGCTCTGCAGCAGACCTGAACCAGGCTGAGGTGCCATCGCCCGCGCGACGAGCACAGGCATAGGGTGGCCGAGTGGCGCGGAACGGGGGCCAGGAGGGGCCGGGCACGCGCGGCCGATCGGGGCGACTGCGTGCGTGACCTGATGACGCAGGTCACAGACTGGCGGGAGGCTGTGGCTGAGACCATCCCTTCATGAGCAGTCACACGAGGGAGGATCAGCTCCCTCAGTCCCCTGGGTTGGGGCGTCAGCAGCTGGTCGGGACGATCATCACCCTGGTCCTTCTCGTCGTCGTGTTCGCCGGGATCATCCCGCAGCTGGGTGACTACTCCCAGGCGTGGACGGCGATCGCCGACATGGGCACGGCGGGCAGCGTTGCGCTGCTGGGCTCCTTGGTGCTGATGCTGGTGGCCTACGTGTGGCCGTTTCAGGCCGCCCTGGTGGGGTTGCGGTTCTGGGGCGGGTTCGCCGTGCGCAACGTGGCCTTCGCCATCAGCAACACGGTTCCGGCTGGCGGTCCGATAGGCCTGGCGACGCAGTACTCGATGCTGCTGCGGCGTGGCTTCGGTGTCGTGCCGACGACCGGCGCGTTGGGCATCACGAGTGTCTGGAACTCCCTGCTCACGATCGCGCTGCCGGTCGTGGCCGCAGTCGGACTCGTCATCGCTGGTGACGCGACTGGTCCGGCGACCACAGTGGCCCTCGTCGGGAGCCTGGTGCTGGTCGTGCTGGTGGGCCTGCTGGCCGTGGTGCTGCGTAGCGAGGCGGTCGCACGGCGAGTGGGCGGCTGGGGCGATGCGACCGTCTCATGGGCAGCACGGCTGGTGCGCCGCTCGGTCGACGTCAGTGTCAGCGACGCGGTGCTGGAGTTTCGGTCGTCGGTGCTGGACATGGTGAGCCGCCGGTGGGGCCTGGTCACCGGCACGAGCCTGCTGCAGCAGATCACTCAGTTCCTGATCCTGTGGGTGGCTCTGATCGGAGTGGGGAATGGGTCGGCATCGGTGTCGCTGCTCCAGGCGTTCGCTGCGTTCGCCATCGGACGGCTGTTCACGTTCACCCCGGTCGTCCCAGGAGGTCTGGGGGCGGTGGACGCCGCGATGGTCGCGATCCTGCAGGGGTTCGGCGAGCCCGACAACGATGCGCTGGCCGCTGTGATGGTGTGGCGCGCGGTGAGCCTGTTCCCCCAGGTGCTGATCGGTGCGGTGCTGCTGCTGCGCGAGCGACGAGTAGGACGTTCCGCCGCTACCGCTGTCCCTGGCCCGTGACGACGATGTGAGGATGGTCGACGTGAGCGTTCCCATCGTGGTCGTCTACGGGACGTCGGACTGCGAGGCGATCCATGACTCGCTGCTGAGCCAGCCGGTTCTTGCGGTGTCGAGCCTGAGCTTCGTGGCCGCGGGAGGGTTGCTGCTGTGGGCCTGGCGCGACCTACCGACATCCCAACGCTGGCCGGCGAGTGCCTACGCCGGGCTGCTGGTGCTGGTCGGCGCGGGCAGCGTGGACTTCCACGGCCCGCAGAGCCCGGCGGCCCAGGTGCTTCACGACCTGCCCATCGCTCTGGCGCTGGGACAGGCCGTCGCCGTCCCGCTGTCGCGGCTGCTGCGCCGCCGGCCTGTCCTGCGCCGTGGCAGCCGTTCGCGGGTGGTCGCCGTCGCCGGCCTGGGCGCCTTGGCTGGCGCGACCTATGCCGCGGGGCGCACCAGCGCCCCCTGGTGTGATCCGGACTCGCTGGCACAGCCGCACGCTGGGTGGCACGTTCTCAGTGCGGCCGCGCTTGCGCTCTGGGGAACGGTGCTGTGGCCCGCCGACGGCGCGCCGGAGGCGGGGGCGTCGCGGTGATCGGGGCGACGTTGGTTCGTCGCGCTGCCGAGATGGCAGCCCGGCTGACGTACCGCGACGTCGAGCTGCTCGCACACCGCGGGCTACCAGATGGACCGGTGCTCGCGGTGTCCAACCACTTCGGCGGCGCCGCCGACGCCGTCCTGCTCATCTACCTCTCCGAACGCATGCCGCGCATCGTCGCCCGCGACATGATCTGGCGGGTGCCGGTCGCGCGATCCGTGATGCGCAGCATCCAGGGCATCCCCGTGCACAAGGCCGAGGACCCCGGCGACGGTCGTTCTGCCAACGATGCGATGTTCGGGTCGTGCTACGACGCCCTGGCCGACGGCTCACTGGTGTTGATCTTTCCCGAGGGTGTCACGCAGGACGACCCCTACCTCGCGCCGGTCAAGACTGGCGCAGCCCGCATCGCCTTGGGCGCGCGGGCCGCCGGGGTGGCCGGCATCACGATCCTGCCGGTCGGCATCCACTACGAGAACAAGGCGGCGTTCCGTAGCCGGGTGCTCGTCGCTGTGGGGGAGCCGATCGACCTCGACGAGGTGGCGCCCACGTTGGACCCAGCAGGGGAGCCGGTGTCGGCCGACAACCGGACCGCCGTCACCTCGCTGACCGACCAGATCGCCACGGGGATGCGCTCGGTGGGGCCGGACTACCGCGACTGGGACCAGGCACGAGACCTCCAGCTGGCGGCCACGACCGTCCTCAGGCACGTGCGGGCAGGTCAGGCGAGCGCATCGGAGGATGTTCCGATGGCGCTGACAGAGCAGCTTGGAGGACGACTGGCACAGCGACCGGACCCGGTGCGGCTCCGGGTGCGTGAAGCGGCCCGTCAGTACCAGACCTCGCTGGACGCGCTGCGCCTGACCGACTACCAGCTCGCCTCGTCGACTCGGCGGGAGTCGACGAGGCGAACCGTGCTCGACGCCTTCCTCACGGTTCTGCTGGTTCCCTACGCCCTCGTGGGAGCCTTGGCGGTGGCGGTTCCCTACCTGCTCGTCCAGGGCACACGACTCATCCCGGCGGCTCCGGCGGTCCGTGCGACCATCCTGCCCATCGTCGCCCTGCTGGCATTCCTCGCCGAGTGGGTCTGGCTCTCGGTCAGTGTCGCTTCTCGGCAGGGCGCCGAGAGCGGAGCGGTCATTGCCCTTCTGCTGCCGGCCTTCGTCGGCGCCACCGTGGTGGTGGCTGAGCGGGCCGTGCTGCTGTGGCGGGCGCTGCGACGGTGGGTGGCCTCGCGGCGTCGAGGTCTGTCCCTGCGGGCCGTCCGCCAGCAGCGAGACGACCTGCTCGTCGCCGTGCGTGAGGCGCTGTGAGGCCGCCGTGCAAGATCTGATCGAGAGATACCCCCTGCTTCTGGTCACCATCCCCGCGATCATCGTCTGGGGACTGCTGGTCGTCGACGTGCTGTCCCGCTCTCAGATGGGCCTAGGCCGACGGCTCGCCTGGGTGGTCGCGATGACGGTCTTCTTCCCCCTCGGGCTCCTGTGGCTGCTGCTGCGGCCCTCCACCGGTCCCACGGTCGTGCGTCTCAGACGACCTGACCCGGGCGACCCGGGCAGACGCCTGCTCGAGCTCGTTGACGCACACGAACGAGGAGACGTCGACGACACGACGTTCACCACCCAGGTCGACCAGCTCATGCGACTGCCCGCGCAGCCAGCCCGGCGGCAGTGACCTCGATGCTGGCGGGACGTCTCAGGCGACTTCAGTCGGCGGGTTGGGCGTAGGGGAACGATCACGAGCCGTCAAGGGCCTCGGGTCGGGGCCGGTAGACGCGGAAGACGTCGTTCCACCGGGCACGATCGGCAGGTAGTTCGACTGGGTCGAGTCGCCGCCGACGCGGATGGTGACGGTGCCGTCGTCGCCGTCGGCGGTGACGCGGTTGTAGGAGTAGGCGTCGAAGTCGTTGACCGGCATCCAGCCGTCGGCGTCATAGAGCGTCACCGACCACAATGCGTCGCAGGGGACGTCGCCGACAGTGAGCGTGTAGAGCGTCTGGCCGTCGTGCGCCTCGATCGAGTGGTCCTGGCTGACGGTCATCAACGACTGGTACCGCCCGTCGGGCTCGGGCATGTGCACAGTGAGCGGTGTGGTCAGGTCGAACACCCCGAACGAGCGCAACGTGTCGCGGTTCGCTCGGACCGTCACCTCGTGGTGGACGTCGCACAGCGCCCAGGAGTGCACGAGGCAGGAGGAGCAGTCCATCTGCGCGATGTAGCCGCGCATCCGGATGTCGGACTCGGCGCGGACGTAGTTCGTGATCGTGACCTCGGGGGCGTCGGTGGCGGGCATCGGTTGCTCCGCTCGGCGCGAGAGGGTGGGCTCGGTGGGGTGGGTCTGGATCGGGCGGTGTCAGGCGAGGATCTCGATGCTGTCGCCGAGCAGGCTCACGCCGAACACCAGCAGGAGCACGGCCATCACGGCGGCGTTGTTGTCGATCAGCCAGGCTTTCGTGCGATCAAGTGTCGGGTCCAGCCGAGCCGCGGCGACCAGGTGGGCCACGATCGGACCTCGCTGCGAACTCCATCGCCGCACACCGACAGCGAGAAGCAAGACACCCAACGCAAGCTTGACCCAGCCGGTGGTCGTGCTCGGTGCGGCGTCATCGGTCTCGAGCCCAGGGACGGCGACAACGACCGCCGTCACCGCGGCGATGCCGGCGATCCATGCAGCCAGGAACGAGACGCTGTTGGAGCGGGCCCGGCCGCTGAACAGCATCAGGATCACCGCCGCGATCGGGATCGGGCTGATCGCGATCCCCATCGCGTAGCCCAGCGTCGCGCCGACCGCATCACCCATCACGCCACCGCTGAGCTCTGGCGGACGATCAGGCCGGCTGCGGCACCGGCGGCAACCATCTGCCGTCGAGGACCTCGGGGCGCGGGCGGTACATGCGGATCGCGTAGTTCCAGCCGTCCATCACCGGCAGGTGGTTCCGATAGCCGTGGTCGTCGGTGTCGAGTCGATCGTCACCGCACCGTGTCCGTCGGCAGCCGTAGTCACACCGTTGAAGCTGTACCGGTCGGATGGGTTGGCCTCGAAGTAGCCGTCTCGGTTGTACACGCTGATCGGCCAGAACGCGTGGACGGGTACGTCCCGGAACACGATCCGGTAGTGGCCGGCGGGGCGCGGCGCGGACTCAATGGCGTAGTACGCCTCGTGCTCGGGCAGGCCGCCCCACCCGGCCGCAGTCCCGAGCAGATGACGCACAGGGTCGACCTCGTCGGCCGATCCGAACCACCCGCGGGAGTCAGGCACACCCTCCACCAACTGCAGCAGCAGGCCGCGCGTGTGGTCGAGGCTGGCGGAGTCGTAGTCAGGATGGGTGTACGGGCCGGTCGAGGCAGCGTCGATGGTGAACTGGTCCTGCAGCGCGTTCACTGCAGCCACATCGTCGGGGTCGGCCGGGTCGACGAACAGCCGTACCGACAGGTTGACAAACGGCGTGTGGTGATCGTCCACGCTGAGCCGATGCTGCCCCGGGTCGCGCAGGATCGCGTTGACGTGGTGGTCCTCGTTGACCACCATCACCGACAGGTACCGATCACCGCAGTCCGGGACCGTCAGCGTGGCGCCCTGGCTGATGTCGACAACGGCCGAGCTGTACAAGGTGTCGCGGTTCATCCGGATCACCGTTTGGCGGTCCAACGCCACCGGCCCACGCATGTGGACCCACGCGTTCACCCCGCCGGCCTGGGCGAGGATGTCGTCGAACATGCGCGCGGTCTCCGCCCGTACGAAGGTGCCCACGTTCACCGGCTGACCCACTGCGACCTCCTCCACTTGCCCCGGGCCACGGCGGCACCAGGGCATCGAACACGGTGCTCCGACGCTACGGTTCTGTGACATGCTGTCACAAGAGCTTTCGTCCATCGCCGTCACGACGGGCCCGCCTCTGCACCGGGACGCCATCCGCCAGGCGGCCGCGGAGATCCTGGCCGCGGCCGGCATGGCCGGACTGAGCGTGTCAGCGGTGATGGCCCAGGCGGGAGTCTCCCGCACCGCCTTCTACCGGATCTTCGACGACATCTACGCCGTGGTCGACGCCGTCCTGCAGCCCATCACCACCGAGCTGGTGAACGCGTCCGGGCACTGGCTCCGCGGCCAGACCGGCTCACCGGAGGTCGTGCACGCCAACCTGCTGTCCTTCGCGCGCGCCTACCACCCGTACGGTCCCACCCTGGAGGCCATCTCGGTCGGCGCGGCCCTCGACCCCGGACTGCGGGCCACCTGGGACAGCCTCATCACCGCCTTCTGCGACCAGACCGAGGTGGCGATCAGCCGTGACCAGCGGGCCGGGGCCATCGACTCGGCCATCGACGCCCACGGCGCCGCCCAAGCCCTGACCTGGATGGGCGAACAGACCTCCCGGCGCCTGATGGGACGCCGACACGCCGGCACCCCCGAGGACTACGCCGACCTGCTCACCCCCATCTGGACCCGCACCCTGTTCGGCATCCGCGCCGCGGCTGAGTAGCGCCAGCGGCCCTCGGCCCGGTACAAGCGACCAGCAGCGCGCTACGACGGTTCGCGCGGGAGCATCCCGGTCACGAGTCCGCCGTCCACCACGAACTCGCTACCGGTGGAGTAGGTCGCCCCGCTCGCGATGAACAGCACCATGCGCGCAACCTCGTCGGCGGTGCCGAAGCGGGGGATGGGCTGGTTGCCGGTGATCCTCGCCTCGTCCCAGTGCGCCGTCATCGGTGTGTCGATCGGGGCCGGGTGCACGGAGTTGACGCGGATGTTCTCCCGCGCGAGCTCGAGCGCAGCCGCCTTGGTGAGCCCGCGCACGCCCCACTTGCTTGCCACGTACGACGACAGCAGACCATAGCCGGCGAGTCCCGCCGTCGAGGAGATGTTCACGATGCTGCCGCCGCCTGCTCGGCGCAATGACGGGATCGTGGACTTGATGCCGAGGAAGGTGCCGAGCAGGTTCACGTCCAGCACTCGGTGGAACGACTCGGCTGTCGTCGCCTCGATCGCGGACGGCTCGACGATCCCGGCGTTGTTGACCACGATCGAGACCGGCCCGAAGGCATCTTCGGCAGCAGCAACGGCAGCCGTCCAGTCGGTCTCTGACGTGACGTCGAGGTGGACGTCGCGGCACGCCTCCCCAAGGGAGTCCGCGGTGACCGCGTTCTCGGCGTCGAGCACGTCACCGATGACCACGCGCGCGCCCTCGGCCACGAAGAGCGCGGCCTCGGCAGCACCCATGCCCCGGGCGCCGCCGCTGATGAGCGCGACCTGTCCCTCGAGTTGTCCCATCCCCCCACGGTAGGCGGACACCTACCGCGGCGGTGGTGGCAGTCAGTCGATCCACAGCATCGTGTAGTCGACGTCGTGGCACTCGCACCATGCCCGCCCGGCTGTCATCGCGGGGCTGGGCTGCGCCTCCTGCTGCGATGCCACCTCTGTCTCCGGCGGAAGGCGCAGCGCCGACGCCGGCATGACCATCAGACCGGTGGCGAGCGCGCCGGCTGCTACCAGGCCGAGAACTGCTCGGCGAGTGATCCTCATGACTCCTCCTTGACTTGACCTGACACCTTCACGATGGGCGTAAGGCGCTGTCGTCCGCGTCGGGCAGATGCCTTACTCGCGCCGTACTCGCAGACCACAGACCGCAGACAGGGCGGCAGGAAAGGACGACACTCGTGGGCGTGGGGACCCTGGGGCTGTCGCCGTTCGTGGGCCGGGTCGACGACGAGGCACGCCTGGTTCGCCTGGTCGAGACCGTTCTCGACGGGACGTCGCACACCCTGCTGCTCAGCGGAGAGGCCGGGATCGGCAAGTCACGGTTGATAGACGAGGCACGGGCTCGGCTGGCCGACCGCGTGCAGGTGGTCTCGGGCCGCTGCCTGGACTGCGGTGCTCAGCCGGCGCCCTACGTCGCTGTGATGGACGCGCTGCACGGGCTGGTGGCCGACCTCGGCGTCGAGCGGGTCGCCAGAGCCGCGGGACCGGGTCGAGCCGAGCTCGCCCGTCTCGAGCCGATGCTCGGACCTGCCGCGAAGGACTCCGACTTGGGACGCACCCGGCTGATGGAGGCCGTGGTCGAGCTCGTCGAGGGGCTCAGCGCTCAGCGCCCGATGATGCTCGTCATCGAGGACGTCCACTGGGCTGACCCATCCACCTTGGACCTCATCGGCTTCTGCGCGGCGACCGTGCAGGGGCCGGTGCTGCTCGTGCTGACGTACCGCAGTGAGGAGCTCTGTGCCGGTGACCGGCTGAGCGTGTGGTTGAGCGAGACCCGTCGTCGCGCGCACGTCGATGCCATGGTGCTCGGCAGGCTCGACGAGAACGCGGTGGCGCGGATCGTTCACCAGCAGCGCCCCGACGTCACGCAGCCCGACGTCGAGGCCATCGTTGGACTGAGCAGCGGTATCCCCTTCTACGTCGAAGAGCTGGCGGCCTGCGAGCACCCGGCACTCGGCGCTCCCGTCGCCCTGCTCGATCTGGTGCGGACACGCCTGGAGACCCTCTCCCCGCCCGCTCGCCATCTGGTCGGTGCCGCTGGACTAGCCCGCGGAACGCTCGACGAGGGCCGTCTGGCGCGTGTCACCGAGCTGAGCAGCGACGCGATCACCGGTGCCCTGCGCGAGGTGGTGGACCACCACGTCCTGGTGCCCGACCAGACCGATGACTCTTACGAGTTCCGGCATGGTCTGCTCAAGGAGGCCGCCGCCAGCAGAGTCCTGCCGGGTGAAGGGCGGCTTCTGCACGCGGCCTGGGCCGCCACCCTGGAGCAGGACGTTGCCCACGACCCCAGCGCCGCCATCGCCGTGGCTCACCACTGGACGGCCGCCCACGACGTGGGACTGGCCTTTCGGTGGTGCCTGCGGGCCGCCGACGTGGCCGCTGCCCAGTACGCCCCGAGCGAAGAGCTCATGCTGCTGGCCGACGCGCTGTCGATGTGGGACGCCGGCGACGACGAGCAGCGGGCAGCCGTGGGCGGACGGGCAGCCTTGCTCGAACGCGCCGCGCAGATCGCCTGGGTGCTCGGCGACCTCGCACGAGCCTGCCAGTGGGCGGACGAGGCGCTCGCGCAGGCGCCCATGGACGACCCCCGGCGTCGGTCCACGCTGCTCACGCTGCGGGCGAAGGTCTCGCCGGACTGGGCCTCACCCAGGGTGGGGGCCCTGCTGACGCAGGCCGTCGAGCTTGCCGGCCCCGGTGAGCCGTCGCCCGAGCTGGCTCAGGCGCTGGTGCACCAGGCCATCTGGCACAGCGTGCGAGGGGAGGAGGCCGACGCCGAACGTGGGGCGCATGCGCTTATCGGCGTCGGGACGGCCTTGCACGACAGCAGAGCAACGGCCGATGGCCTGGGCGTGCTGGCGATCCGGGCGGAGGGGCGCGGAGACCTCGAGCAGGCGCTCGAGCTCAACGCCCTCTCCATGCGGCAGGCGGTCGCTTGCGACGCGGAGGAGACCGTGCTGATGGCCTACGTCCGAGGCTCGGCCACCCTGCTCGAGGCGTGCCGCTACGTCGACGCGGCAGCGATGTCGGCCGAGGCTCACCGATACGCGAGACGGCGCGGTCTTGCCCGCCTCTACGGCCGGTGGATGTCGACCAACGAGGCCGAAGCCTTGGAGGCACTCGGCCGGTGGGACGAGCCCAGGGTCGCTCTGGCCAGCATCCTGATCCGGCGGGGCGAGGCCGAAGCCGACGGGCTGCTGGACGGCCTGCGAACCGTCGCCGACACCTTGCTCCACGAGCCCCAGACGCGCGTGCCGCTGCTCTGCTGCCTCGCGCTGTCCGAGCACACCCGCGGACGCCCCCGGCAGTGCCTGACCATGCTCGCCGAGCACGTCCCAGGACACTTCGACGCCGGGAACCTCCGCTACTGGGCATGGGACGTCCTGCCAATCGCGGCGGCCGCGATGGCCTGCCTCGATGATCGCGACGACGACGCTTGGTACGACTCGCTGCGCTCGTGCGCGGGTACCGCGACGAGCCCACGCAAGCGGGTCGCCCAAGCCGTCGCCGACGCAGAGCTCGCCGGGGTACGGGGACGACCCGTACTGCCCGCCTGGCGTGCGGTGATCGAGATCGGTGACGCGCTACCGGCCTACGTACGTGCGTACGCATTGCTGCGGTGTGCCACAGCCGGCCTGGAAAGCGCAGCCCTCAACGGCGACCGGGTCGAGCGCGACGCGATCGCCTCGTGGATGGCGCAGGCGGGTCGGCTCGGCGAGCAGATGGGCGCAGCACCCCTGCTCGCCCAGCTGAGGACGTTGGCGCGTCGCCACCACCTGTCGGAGTCGGCGATCCCACGCCAGGGCACCGGATCGCCGGCCCCGGCCACGTCGGCACACGGACTGACCGAGCGTGAGCACGAGGTGCTGAGGCTGGTGGCCGCTGGACGGAGCAACGCCGAGATCGCTCGCGAGCTCTACATCAGCCCGAAGACGGCCAGCGTCCACGTGTCGCATATCTTGGCCAAGCTCGATGTCGCGACCCGAACCGAGGCGGCGGCCTTGGCCTTCCGCGAGGGCCTGGTGGCAGCAAGCGGCTCGTAGCCCATCTCGTCGTGGATGTGCCCGATCCCGGTGTGCGGTGCCCTAGGCTGCCCAATGTCTGAACGGGCGGTGAACGAGGTATGAACATCCTGGCGTGGGCACGCGGCTACGACCGCACCTGGCTGCGCGGAGACATCACGGCCGGGGCCATCGTGGCCGCTCTCGCCGTGCCGCAGTCGTTGGGCTACGCGGCCATCGCCGGCGTCCCGGTGCAGGTCGGCCTGTACGCGGTCCCCACCGCGCTGCTCGCCTACGCCATCTTCGGTACCTCCCGACAGCTCGTCGTGGGCCCGGTGTCGACCGTGTCGGTGCTGTCCGGTTCGCTCGTGGCCAGCCGGGGCCCGGAGTCCGAGGCCGAGGCGATCGCCTACACGGTGGCGCTGGCGCTGGGCTCCGGTGTGGTTCTGATCGCGCTCGGGCTAGCGCGAATCGGTTGGATCGCTGAGTTCTTGTCCAAGCCGATCGTCACCGGGTTCGTCTTCGGACTCACGATCCTCGTCATCGTGGGCGAGATCCCCAAGATGGTGGGAGTGCCGGTCCCGGACGAGGATGTGCTGGGTCGCATCGCCGCCCTGGCCCGCGGCTTCCTGGTGGACTGGGACCTGGCGACCGCGGCCATCGCGCTGGTGTCCCTTGGTGTGCTGTTCGGTCTTGGTGCTCTCTGGCCTCGCGTTCCGTGGGCGCTGGTGCTGGTCGTCGCGGCCATCGTGGCGTCCAGCCTCGCCGACTGGGAAGGACTCGGCATCGCCGTGGTCGGCGAGGTGCCAGCCGGGCTGCCCGTGCCCGGCATCCCGGACGTGGGCCTGGCCGACTTGGGCTGGCTCGTCGGGGCCGGTGCCGCCCTTGCCCTGGTCGGCCTGGCCGAAGGCCTCAGCGCCGCCCGCCTGTTCGCCGCCCGCGGGGGGTACCGGATCGACGCCGACCAAGATCTGGTCGCCAGCGGCGCGTCCAACCTCGCCAGCGGTCTGTTCGGCGGCCTGGGGGTCGCCGGCAGCCTGTCGAAGACGGCGGCGGCTGCCACCGCCAAGGGGCGGACTCAGGCCACGGGCGTGACCACCGCCGTACTCGCGCTGGTCGTCATCGCTGCGTTCGCCCCGACGCTGTCGCCCCTTCCTCTGGCGGTTCTCAGCGCGATCGTGGTGCACGCAGTGTGGGGTCTGCTGGACCTCGGCGCACTGGCGCGTTACCGGCAGGTGCGCCGGCTGGACTTCGTGGCAGCAGTCGCCGCCGGCGTCGGTGTGCTGGCACTCGGGCCACTCCCGGGGCTGGGCCTGGCCATCGGGATGTCCGTGCTCGGCCTGGTGTATCGAGCCAGCCGGGTGAGTGTCGACGTGCTGGGCCGCATCGACGGGGAGAAGGCCGCGTGGGGCAGCCTGGCCAACCACGACGAGAGACGAACCATCGCGGGCATCCTCGTGCTGCGGCTCGACTCACCCGTCTTCTGGGTGAACGCGATGACCTGTCAGGACGAGGTGCTAGCGAAGGTCGACGATGCCGAGGGGGTGCGCGTCGTGATCGTCGACATGGAAGGCACGAACGTGCTGGACACGACAAGCGTCGACATGCTGTCCGAGCTGGTCGAGACTCTGCACGCCCGTGACATCGACGTCTACTTCGTTCGGGTGCGCTTCCCTGTCCGGGAGCTCCTGCGACGATCCGGGGTCATGGCACAGATTGGCGAAGACCACGTCTGGCACTCGATCTCCCAGGGAGTGAAGCGGGCTCGCGCCGACCACGGGATCGTCGACAAGCCGCTGCCGTCACCGGACTACGACCCGAAGCTCAGCTTCATCCCGCCGTCCGGCGAGGACGAGTTCGGTCATCGGTGGAGCCCCTTCGGTCTGTGACGTCGTCACCCGTGCTCCCCGGCCTGGACGCGCTGCGCGGCTACCAGCGCTCGTGGCTCCGGGGGGACGTCGTCGCCGGGGTCACCGTGGCGGCCTACGCCGTCCCGCAGGTGATGGCCTACGCCGAGCTGGCCGGGCTGCCGGCGGTCGTGGGCCTGTACGCAATCCTCGTACCACTTGTCGTCTACGCGCTACTCGGCTCGTCGCGCCAGCTGTCGGTGGGCCCGGAGTCGACCACGGCGTTGCTCACCGCAGCCGCCATCGCTCCACTGGCTGCGGGCGACCCCGTGCGCTACGCCGCGCTCGCGGCGCTGCTCTGCCTGCTCGTGGCCGGCTACTGCTTCGTCGCGTGGGGCCTACGACTGGGCTTCGTCGCCGACCTGCTGTCGCGCCCCGTCCTGGTCGGCTACCTCACCGGCGTGGCGCTGACGATGATCGTCGGGCAGCTCGGCACGCTGACCGGGGTCGACGTCGAGCGCGGCTCGGTGTCGGAGCGACTCGCGTCGTTCGTGGCCAACATCGACACCCTTGACGTGGCGACCACCACGCTCTCCCTCGGCACGCTCGCCCTTCTGCTGGCGATCCAGCACTGGTTCCCGAGAGCGCCGGGCCCGCTGATCGTCGTGCTCGGCGCATCCGCCCTGGTGGCCGTGCTGGGTCTGACCGACCAGGTCGCGGTCGTCGGCAGCGTCCCCTTCGGCCTGCCGGACGTCTCGGTGCCGGACGTGGCCGTCACCGACATCGGGCTGCTGGCGCTTCCCGCGCTCGGGCTGATGATCGTCGGGTACACCGACAACGTGCTGACCGCCCGCTCGTTCGCGAACCGCCGCCGCGAGGAGATCGACGCGAACACCGAGCTTCTGGCGCTCGGCGCCTCCAACCTGGGGGCTGGGCTGACGCAAGGAATGCCGGTCAGCAGCAGCGGGTCACGCACGGCGCTGGGCAGCGCTGCCGGCAGCCGTACGCAGGTGTACTCGCTGGTGATGCTGGGCGCAGTCGTTGTCACGCTGCTGCTGTTCCGCCCGGTGCTGGAGTACTTTCCCCTCGCCGCCCTCGGTGCGCTCGTCGTCTACGCCGCGCTTCGCCTGATCGACCTGCCCGCGTTCGGCCAGCTCTGGAGGTTTCGGGCCACCGAGCTCGCGCTGGCGCTGGCCACCACGGTCGCCGTGCTGGCCCTCGACATCCTCACCGGCGTGCTGGTGGCTGTCGGGCTCTCGGTCGTCGAGCTGCTCTACCGCGTGGCTCGGCCCCACGACGCCATCGAGGGCCTGGTGCCCGGGCTCGCCGGCATGCACGACGTCGACGACTACCCGGACGCGCGGACCGTTCCCGGGTTGGTGGTCTACCGCTACGACAGCCCGCTGTTCTTCGCCAACGCCGCCGACTTCCGCCGCCGCGCGGTGGCTGCGGTCGACGAGGTGTCGGCGAACGACGGCCCGGTGCGGTGGCTGCTGCTCAACGTCGAGTCGAACGTCGAGGTCGACAGCACCGCGTTGGCCGCGTTGGAGGAGCTGCGGCTGCAGCTGGCCGACCGTGGCGTGCTGCTGGCGCTGGCGCGCGTGAAGCAGGACCTTGCCGTGCAGCTGGCCCGCGGCGGGTTCTTGCAGCGCATCGGCACCGAGCGCATCTTCCCGACGCTGCCGACTGCACTAGAGGGCTACCGCGCGTGGGCAGAACAGCTACCGTCGAAGGATGCGTCTGAGTGACACGTTGACATGCTCGGCCGACGGCTGGACGTTGGTCGAGACCGGATGGGACGCCGAGCACGCGCTGGCCGTCGGGTCGAACTTCATGGTCGGCAACGGCTACCTCGGCTACCGCGGGACGTCGCCCGACGAGAGTGCCGACGGCTACGTCGCCTTGGTCGTCAGCGACACCTACGACATGGCCGACGGGCGGTGGCGCGAGCTGTGCACCGTCCCGAACCCGCTGGTCGTACGGGCGAGCGTGGACGGGGTGCCGGTGACAGTCGCCGACGCCGAGCGCGTGCAGACCAGCCTCGACCTGCGCACCGGTGAGTTCCGGCAGACGTTCTCGTGCCGGGCCGGTGAGGCCCGTATCGGCGTCACGGTGCGGCGGGTCGCCAGCGCTGCCGACCTGCACCTGCTTGCCCAGCGGTGGGAGGTGACCAGCGACCGCACCGTCGACGTCGTTCTCGACACCGACCTCGACACACAGGTGTGGAGCCTCAACGGCGACCACTTCGCCGACATGGAGGTCACCGACGGCGTCGCGGTGGGGCACACCGTCGAGCGAGGAACCACCGTCGTCGTGGCCGCGCACGTCGACGGCCCGACGGTGGCCACCTTGACTCCGGAGGCGGGAGTGACCGTCGAGACCGTGGCGTCGATCTGGACGTCCAGTGACCACGACGAGCCGGCGAGGCAGGCTCAGGCGGGGCGCAGCGCCGCCGCCACGAAGGGGTACGCGGGCGTCGCCGACGCGAGCGCACAGGAGTGGCGCCGCATCTGGGACCGCATGGATGTGGTGATCGACGGCCCCGTCGTCGACCAGGCTGCGCTGCGCTTCTGCGCCTACCACAACCGCGTCGCCACGCCGGCGCACACCGACCACCTGCCGGTCGGTGCCCGAGGCCTGTCGTGCCAGGCCTACCAGGGTGCGGCGTTCTGGGACCAGGAGGTCTACAACCTGCCGGCGTTCCTGCTCACCGAGCCCGAGATCGCGCGTCGGCTGCTGGTGTACCGGCACAGGACTCTGGACGGCGCACGGCGCAAGGCTGCTGAGCACGGCTACGACGGAGCCTTCTACGCGTGGATCTCCGGAGACACCGGGGACGAGCTCTGCCCGGACGTCTTCTTCGCCGACGTGCTGACCGGCCGTCCCATCCGCAACCACTTCAACATCTGGCAGATCCACATCTCACCCGACATCGTCACCACGATCGACCAGTACGTGCGGGTCACCGGGGACGACCAGTTCGTCGTCGATCACGGCGCCGAGATGGCCTTCGAGGTTGCCCGCTTCGTGCGTTCGCGGGTGCTGTTCGACGAGCGGCGCGGCACGTACCACTGCATCCGGCTGCTCGGCCCGGACGAGTGGCACGAGAACGTCGACGACAACGCCTTCACGAACTACCAGGTGCGCACCGCGCTCGACGTCGCGGTGCGGATGCACGCGTGGCTGGCCGAGAACGAGCCGGCGGCACTGGACGACCTCGTGGCTCGGCTGTCGCTGGGGCCCGACGAGCCGGCGGCGTGGGCGCGTGTCCGCGACGCCATGATGCTGCCTCAGCCCGACCCGGAGACCGGGCTCATCGAGCAGTTCACCGGCTTCTTCGAGCTGGAGGACGTCACCCCGGACGACCTGCGCGGGCGGCTGCTCCACCCGCAGGAGTACTGGGGGTGGCCCAACGGCGTAGCGGTGCGAACCCAGGTCTCCAAGCAGGCCGACGTCCCCGTCCTGCTCTGGCTGCACCGCGACGAGTTCAGCGACGACGTCGTCGAGGCGAACTACCGCTACTACGAGCCCCGGTGCTCGCACGGGTCGACCCTGAGCCACCCCCCGTTCGGATTCGTCGCCCTGCGAGCCGGCGACGTGGACGCAGCACTCGCGCACTTTCGGGCGACCGCCACCGTCGACCTGCTCACCACAGCCCACGCCGTCGTCGGCGGCACGTTCATCGGCGGCATCCACACCGCCGCGTGCGGCGGGGCCTACCAGCTGGCGGTCAACGGGTTCGGCGGGCTCGACGTGGTCGACGGGTCGCTGTCGATCGACCCCGTGCTGCCGGCGGAGTGGTCGGGCGTCACCTACCCGGTGGCGTTCCGCGGCCGCTCGCTGCGCGTGAGCGTTCGAGGCGACGACGTCGACGTCGAGCTCGTGTCCGGCGACCCGCTCGAGGTCACCATCCGAGGCGAGCGGCGACCAGCTCGGTCATGACCTCGCTCGCCCCGCCACCGATCCCGAGGATGCGCGCGTCGCGGTAGTGCCGCTCCACCTCCGTGCCCCGCATGTAGCCGAGGCCACCGTGCATCTGGACGGCCTCGTCCACGACGTGGTCGCACACGGCGACAGCGGTGTTCTTCGCCATCGCCGCCTGAGCCACCACCTCCTCACCCGCGACGTGGCCCATCACGACCAGGCGCGTGTACGTGCGGGCCACGTCGATCTGGCGGTGCATCTCGACCAGTCGGTGCCGCACGACCTGGCGCGAGGCCAACGGGCGGCCGAACGTCTCCCGGGCACGCACCCACGCCACCGTCAGGTCGAGGCAGCGCTGAGCGGTGGCGTACGCCTGGACGGCAAGCGCAATGCGCTCGTCCACGAACTGGGTGGCGACCTGGACGAAGCCTGACCCTTCGGCGCCCACGAGGTTCGCCGCAGGCACCTGGACGTCGGTGAACGCGATCTCGGCGGTGTCGGAGCACTGCCAGCCCATCTTCGCCAGCGGTCGTCGGCTCACCCCGGCGGCGTCGGTCGGAACCACCAGCAGCGACAGCCCGCCGTGGCCGTCGCCCCCGGTACGGACGAGGGTCGTGACCGCGTCGGCGCGCATCCCGGACGTGATGTAGGTCTTCGAGCCGTTCACCACATAGGTGTCGGCGTCGCGAGTCGCCCGGGTACGAATCGCGGCCACGTCCGAGCCGCCGTCCGGCTCCGTGACGGCGAGCGCGGCGATGCCCTCACCCGCGAGAACCGGGCGGACGAACTTCTCGATCTGGCCGGGGTCCCCGGCAGCAACGATGTGCGGCAGCGCGATGCCATGGGTCAGCAGCCCGGCGAGCAGCCCGCCCGAGCCGCCGGCGAGCATGATCTCCTCGGTGACGACCAGGGAGTCCAGCGCGTCACCGCCGCTGCCACCCACCGACTCGTCGAAGCCGACACCCAGCAGCCCAGCGGCACTTGCGGTGCGGTGCAGGCCACGAGGGATCTCCCCGCGCTCCTCCCAGTCGTCCAGGTGGGGCAGCACGTCGCGGACCATGAACGCGTGGACCGTGTCGCGTAGGGCACGTCGCTCCGGTGTGACGAAGGGATCGGTGAGCACGCCGCCATCGTGCCAGCCAGGGTGACGCCGACGTTCAGGGGCGAATCAGGGACGTCCCCGATGGTGCTCGCGAGGCGGAAGGCTGACCATGGAGTCATGAGCACCACACGATCGACTGGACTTGTTCGCCCGCGCGACGAGCGCATGATCGCCGGCGTCTGCGCCGGTCTTGCCCGCCGCTTCGGCCTCTCGGCCACCACGGTGCGGTTGTTGTTCGTGCTGTCCCTGCTGCTGCCCGGAACCCAGGTGCTGGTGTACTTGGCGCTGTGGGTAGTGATGCCGGAGGAACCCTGGGCCTGACCTTCGAGGTCGTCCCCGTCGCCAAGCCCGAGGGCCTCAACGTGATCATCGGGCAGGCCCACTTCATCAAGGCCGTCGACGACCTGCACGAGGCATTGGTGGGCATCAGCCCGCACCTGAGGTTCGGGGTCGCCTTCTGCGAGGCGTCCGGGCCGCGCCTGGTGCGACGCTCGGGCAACGACGACGTGCTCGTCGACCTGGCCGTACGTGCCGCGCTCGACATCGGCGCCGGGCACAGTTTTGTCGTCGTCCTCGACCACGGTTTTCCCCTCAACGTCCTCAACGCCGTCAAGGCCGTCCCTGAGGTCTGCACCATCGTCGCGGCGACAGCGAACCCGCTGCAGGTGGTGGTCGCTGTCACGGATGCGGGGCGCGGGGTGATGGGCGTGATCGACGGAGGCCCCCCGCTCGGGGTGGAGACTCCCGACGACGTCGTGGATCGGCGCGAGCTGCTGCGGGTCATCGGCTACAAGCTGTGACGATGTTCGACCCGGTCGCCCCGCCGGTTGACGACGCGGCGATCAGTGCCCTCGCCAGGGGGCTGGGGTTGCCCGGCATCATCGACATCCACGTCCACTTGTTGCCGGAACGGCTGCAGGCACGCATCTGGGCGCACTTCGACAGAGCCGGCCCGCTGCTCGGGCGGCCCTGGCCCATCCGCTACCGGTGGGCTGTCCCCGACCTCGTGAACCACCTGCGGGCCATGGGTGTGCGGCACTTCAGCACGATGCCCTATGCGCACAAGCCGGGGATCGCGGCGGGGCTGTGCCAGCACTCGCTCGACCTGGCCGAGCAGTTTCCCGAGGTGCTGCCGACCCTGACGTTCTTCCCCGAGCCAGATGCTGCGTCCTACGTGGCGGATGGGATCGCAGCCGGGGCCCGAGTCGGCAAGGTGCACCTGCAGGTCGGCGACTTCGACCCGCGCGAGCCGATGCTCGAGCCCGTGTGGGGCATGCTCGCCGATGCCCGCATCCCGGTGGTCATCCACGCCGGCTCGGGACCGATGCCTGGCCGCTACACCGGACCTGCGCTCATCTCGCAGACGCTGGCTCGCCATCGGGGGCTCGTCGCCGTCATCGCACACCTCGGGGCACCAGAGACCAGCGGCTTTCTCGACCTGGTCGAGTCGCGGGAGGACACCTACCTCGACACCACCATGTCGTTCACCGCGTTCATGAACCAGATGCACGCGGTGAGCGACGCCGAGCTCGAGCGGCTCGCCGCAGTGGGTGACCGGGTGCTGTTCGGCAGCGACTTCCCCAGCATCCCGTACGCCTATGCGGACGCCGTGGACTCGCTGGTGCGGCTGGGAATGCCCGACGACTGGCTGCGGGCCGTCCTCTGGGGCAACGCCGCTCGGGTTCTAGGCCTGACTGCCCTGGACGACCCGGTGCAGTAGGCCCACCATCGGTAGGGAGGTGGGTGCTGTGACCAGCACGCTCGTGCGCTGCCCCATCTGTGGGGCCGAGCTGGCACCGATGATGGTCGAGAAGACCACGGGAATGGTCGAGTGCACGTGCGGCCATCGTGCCGACGCCCACTTCGTCAACGAAGCCGCCTACCTGCAGGCTCGCCTCGACTGGGTGCGCGACCGCATCCGCGACGGCGACGTCGCTCCCCGCGCCGCAGCCGTGCCGGGGGTGGACGTGGCGGTGCCCACCGCGCCGTCCCGGATGCCGGTGCAGACGATCCTGCTGAGCATCGGGGCGTTGCTGCTGGTGGTTGCTGCCTCGGTGTTCACCGCGGTCGCCTGGCCTCGCCTCGGACCTGCCGGGCAGGTAGGCATCGTGCTGCTCGTGACCACCGTCGTGACATCGCTCGCTGTCGTGCTCCGTACCCGCCTGCACGGAACGGCAGAGGCCCTGGCAGCGCTGGCCTTCGGGCTGGTCATCGTCGACGCCGTCGCCTTGTCTGCGCTCGGTCTGGCGCCCGAGGAGTGGCTGGACGACGGCTCGATGTTCTGGTTGGTGCTCTTCGCCACCCTGGCCGTCGCGGGTGTCGTGGCCGGTCGACGGACCGGGCTCCGGTCGTGGTCCTGGATGGGGTGGGGGAGCGGCGCAGCCGCACTCGCGGCGGTGACAGCCGTGCTGATCGGTCCTGGTGAGATCGACTCGGCTCCCCTGGCACTGGCGGTCCTCGCTGTTGGTGGGGCGCTCCTGCTCACCGGCTCGTACGTTGCGGCATGGACGCGCGTCGATCGTCGTCCGATGGTGCTGGCTGGGACTGTGGCGTTCTTGATCGGCATGAGCGTCACCGCGGGTATGGCCCTCGCTGAGCAGGCTGTGGGGGCCGCCGCGATCACGACGGGTCTCACCGGGGCGGCTCTTGCTGGGATGGCTGCGCTCATGCCGGATGCTGAGGGCAGTCGCACTGCCCGGCGGATGTCCTTCGTCGTAGCGGTCGTTCTATCGTCCGTCGCCCTCGGGTTGCTGGCGAGCCTGCTGCCGCGCACAGCGGTCGTCGCTGTCGGCGTCGGTGTGCTCGGTGGTGGTCTGCTGCTGGCCGGGATCGCGCGCGGCAGGGGAGTCGTCGGCCTGCTGCCCGCCGTTCCGCTGTGGGCCACGTGGCTGGTGATGGTTCTGGCCGACGTCGACCAGGGCTTGGTGGGCGTGTTCGCGCTTGCCGTCGCAGCGTCGCTGCTGGCGGCAGCGTGGATGGGCGTCGGGGACGCGGACGTGACCTGGCTCGCGTGGCCCGCGGCGATCGGCGCCTACGCTGCGTTCGTCCTGCTGGTTCCCGAGTCGTATCCGACGCTCCTGGAGGCGTGGACGCTGCCTGGTGCGCTGCTGCTGGCAGCAGCCGCGGCAGTGAGCTGCCGGGGGCGTGCGGCGTCGACGTTGGAGAGGGTGGGTCCGGCGCTGTCGGTGGCACTGCTGCCGAGCGCCCTCGCCACATGGTTCTCGCCGTGGGTGTCGAGCCTGTCGAGCGGCACGACCGAGCACGTCGTGCGCCTGGTCGTCGTTCTGGTGGTCGGCGGTGTGCTCATGGTCATCGGCGCGCGTCACCACGCCCTCGGGGTTCTGCTGCCAGCCTCGGCGGCCGTGCTGGTGGCCGGGTCGGCACAGGTGTGGACGGGTCTGGCTACGCTGCCCCGGTGGATCGCACTGGCGCTGGTGGGAACGCTGCTGGTGCTGGCCGGGGCCCGATTCGAATGGATGCGGGACGAGGGGCGTCGCGCTCGGACGTGGGTGCACCAGATGGGCTGACCGCGACCGTCGAGGTTGCGCGAGCGAGGCGGGACGAGCTGGCCAGAGTCGGCTCCTTGGTGGCTGACACCTACGTGAACGGCGGCTTCGTCGCACCCGACAGCCCCTACCTCGCTCAGCTGCTCGACGTGACAGCGCGGTGGCACGAGGCTGACCTGCTGGTCGCCCGCTCAGCGACAAGAGGTGTGGTGGGCACGGTGACGTTCTGCCTGGGTGGAAGCCGATGGGCGAACATCGCTCGTGCCGGTGAGGCAGAGTTCAGGATGCTGGCCGTCGACCCACTCGTACAGGGTCGAGGCGTCGGTGGTCTGCTGGTATGTGCGTGCTTGGCCCGCGCTGCAGCGGCGGGAGTCACCACCACCGTGATCTCGACTGAGCCGGAGATGGTCGTCGCCCAGCGCATGTACGAACGGATGGGCTTCGTTCGGTCACCAGAGCGTGACTGGGCTCCGCGGCCGGGGATCGACCTGCTCACCTACCGGTACGAGGCTGCTGGCACCGGCTAGAGGACGAGAAGCCCACGGTCGCGGAAGATGTCCCCGGCCGCCTTGACCTCGTCCTTCGAGGGCGGCTCGACGCCGGCGAGCGGGTAGTCCCAGTCCAGCGCCTCGTACTTCTGCTCGCCGAAGTCGTGGTAGGGGCTGATCTCGACCCGGTCGACGCCCTTGAGGGTGGTGACGAAGTCGGCGACCGCGGCGATGTTGTCGGGCTGGTCCGTCACGCCCGGAACCAGGACGTAGCGCACCCACATGCGGCGCCCAGCGTCGGACACTCGGCGGGCGAAGTCGAGAGTGGGCTGCAGCTCCCACGAGGTGACGCGCCGGTACGCCTCCGGCTTGCCCGACTTGATGTCGAGCAGCACCAGGTTCGTCAGCGACAACAGCTCGTCGGACGCGCGTTCGCCGAGCGATCCAGCCGTGTCGAGCGCGGTATGCATCCCGAAACGCTCCCTTACGCCGCGGAACAGCTCGGTCACGAACCTTGGCTGAAGCAGCGGTTCTCCACCGGAGACCGTCAGCCCGCCCCCGGACACCGAGATGAACCGGGCGTACTTGCCGATGTCGGCGAGCACCGTCTCGACGTCGATGTGCTCACCCATGCGCATGTTCCACGTGTCCGGGTTGTGGCAGTAGAGGCAACGCAGGGGGCAGCCGGACAAGTAGACCGTGTAGCGGACGCCGGGACCGTTCACCGACCCCACCGTCTCGGTGGAGTGCAGGTAGCCCTTGACGCTGCCATCGGCCTGGGCAGCGTCCTCGTGGTCGAGGACAGGAGCGGGCTGGTGGATGCGAGCGTCAAGGTCCAGCGGCACGGGACGGCTGTCGGTCACCAACCTATCGTCGCCCACGATGCCGCTGGACCCAAACGCAACGGTTGCTCAGGAGCGCCTCAGACGGACTCTTTCGCTCCACGACGACGCGACGAGACAACCAGGGCTGTTCCACCGGCCAGCAGACCGCCACCGGCGGCCAGCAGCGCGGCGGTCTGCGCGCCCGTGGCGGGCAGACCTGACGTCGTCGTGGTCGTGGTGGGTGGCGGTGCCTCCTCGCCGGGGGGCGGGGGCGGCGTGTCGGAGTTCGGCGGGTTCGCGCAGGCAACGGTCGCGGGCGGGTAGGTGGCCGAGATCGTCTGCGTCGGGTTCACCTCGAAGGTGACCGTGATCGTGCCGCGCGCCCACAGAAAGCCGTCGTCGGCCTCGACCCAGTCGCCGTCCTCGTTCAGGATCCAGCCCGGCCAGTCCGGCGGGCTGTCGTTGGCGCCGGGCCACAGGATGTCGTTGCCCGACAGGGTGCCGTTGGCGTCCAGGGTGCGGACGTAGACGAAGTCGTCGCCCTCCGGGTTCTGCAGCGTGATCGTGACGGTCTCGCCGGCGAACTCCGGACCGAAGTCGACCTGGAAGCTGAAGTACGGGATGTCCCCGATGCACTGCGCCGACGCGCTGGCGGGGGTGTCCGGTGGGTACTGAGGAGTCTCGGCGTCCTGCGCCATCGCTGTGCCTGCCGTCGCCGACAAGGCGAGGGCGGAGATCCTCCGGCGGCGTGGCCCCGCTACAGGTTCATGTGGAACGTGCGCTCGATGACGTCCTTCTGCTGCTCCTTGGTGAGCCGCACGAAGTTCACGGCGTAGCCGGAGACCCGGATGGTCAGCTGCGGGTAGTTCTCCGGGTGCTCCATGGCGTCGAGCAAGGTGTCGCGGTTGAGGACGTTGACGTTCATGTGGAAGCCGTCGGCGGTCATGTACCCGTCCATGATGCCGACCATGGTCGCGGTCTTCTCCGCCGGAGTCTTGCCCAGCACGCTAGGCATCAGGGACGCCGTCAGCGAGATGCCGTCCTCGGAGTCCTCGTACGGCAGCTTCGCCACCGAGAGGGCCGCGGCGACCAGGCCCTTCTTGTCGCGGCCGTGCATCGGGTTGGCGCCCGGAGCGAACGGCTCGCCCTTGCGGCGGCCGTCGGGAGTGTTGCCGGTCTTCTTGCCGTACACGACGTTCGACGTGATCGTCAGCACCGACTGGGTGTGCGTGGCGTTGCGGTAGGCCGGGTGCTCGCGCACGTGCTCCATGAACCGCTCGACGATGCCGACGGCGATCTGGTCGACGTCGTCGTCGTTGTTGCCGAAGCACGGGAAGTCGCCCTCGGTCTCGAAGTCGACGATCAGCCCGGTCTCGTCGCGGATCGGCGTCACGGTGGCGTACTTGATTGCCGACAGGCTGTCGGCCAGAACCGACAGGCCGGCAATCCCGCAGGCCAGCGTGCGCGCCGGGGCGTAGTCGTGCAGCGCCATCTCGATGCGCTCGTAGGCGTACTTGTCGTGCATGTAGTGGATCACGTTGAGCGCGTTCACGTAGACGCCGGCCAGCCAACCCACCATGGTGTCGAGCTTGGCGAGCACCTCGTCGTAGTCGAGGACGTCGCCGGTCACCGGGTCGCCGATGTCGGCGATCTGCCCACCCGAGATCTCGTCGCGTCCGCCGTTGAGCGCGTACAGCAGCGCCTTCGCAAGATTGACCCGGGCGCCGAAGAACTGCATCTGCTTGCCCACCTGGCATCGCCGACACGCAGCAGGCGATGGCGGTGTCGTCACCGAAGCGCGGCCGCATCATCTCGTCGTTCTCGTACTGGATCGACGAGGTGTCGATCGACACCTGGGCGGAGAAGTCCTTGAAGCCCTGCGGCAGCTGCGCCGACCAGAAAACGGTCAGGTTCGGCTCCGGCGCCGGCCCGAGGTTGTACAGCGTCTGCAAGAAGCGGAACGAGGTCTTGGTGACCAGGGTCCGGCCGTCGTCGCCCATGCCGCCGATGGCCTCGGTGACCCAGGTGGGGTCGCCGGAGAACAGCTCGTCGTACTCGGGTGTGCGCAAGAACCGGACGATGCGCAGCTTGATGACGAAGTCGTCGATCAGCTCCTGGGCGAACTCCTCGGTGATCGTGCCGTCGGCGAGGTCGCGTTGCATGTACACGTCGAGGAAGGTCGAGACCCGGCCCAGTGACATCGCGGCGCCGTTCTGCTCCTTCACGGCCGCCAGGTAGGCCATGTACAGCCACTGGACCGCCTCGTGCGCCGTGCTGGCCGGCCGAGAGACGTCGAAGCCGTACGAGGCAGCCATCTCCACGAGTTCAGCGAGGGCGCGGATCTGCTCCGAGAGCTCTTCGCGATCGCGGATCACGTCGTCGGTGGAGTGCAGGAACGCCAGGGCGTCCTTCTCCTGCTTCTTGCGCTCGAGCAGCCGGTCGACGCCGTAGAGGGCGACGCGGCGGTAGTCGCCGATGATGCGGCCGCGACCGTAGGCGTCGGGAAGGCCGGTGACGATCCCGGAGCGGCGGGCCGCCATGATGTCAGGCGTGTAGGCGTCGAAGACCCCGTCGTTGTGAGTCTTGCGGTACTTGGCGAAGATCTCGGTGACTGCCGGGTCGGGCTCGTAGCCATACGCCTTCAGGCCGGCCTCGACCATGCGGTAGCCGCCGTTGGGCATGATGGCGCGCTTGAGCGGTGCGTCTGTCTGCAGTCCGACAACCAGCTCGTTGGCCTGGTCGATGTACCCCGGCGCGTGGCTGGTGATCGACGCCGGTGTGTGCACGTCGACGTCGAGGATGCCGCGCTCACGCTCGACGACCATGAGGTCGCTGAGCTTCTGCCAGATCCCCAGCGTGCGCTCTGTGGCGCCGGTCAGGAAGGACGCGTCGCCGGTGTAGGGCTCATAGTTGGACTGGATGAAGTCGCGGACGTCGACGGTGAGCCTCCATTGGGTGCCTACGAAGCCACGCCAGGGGTCGGTGCCGGTGTCGGTGTGAGTGCTCGCAGCAGCGGTGTCGGTCACGATTGTCCTTCGAGGGTAGGCAGTGGCGTCCAGGGTGGGAACCCGTCGTGACAATCATGCCCCAACCTGCGGCCGTGAAACATCGCCATTGGTCCGTTCTTGGCCTTCTGGACGGCCCGAACATGGGCAAGTCGGGAATGGTTCTCATGTCCAATGGCCCTGGCCCGCGGGCCGGTGCGGCTGTTCGATAGAGGAACACAGACAAACGGAGGTGTCTCATGAGCCGTCGCATCGTTGTCGGAGTCGACGGATCGCCGGACAGCAGGGAAGCCCTGCGATGGGCCGTCCAGCAGGCCGAGGCCACAGGTGCACTGGTGCACGCGGTGTGCGCGTGGGAGGTGCCGGTGACCGTCCTGCTGCTGCCGACGGCCACGGAGCAGGACTATGCCGACCGCGCCGTGCAGGTGCTCGACCAGACGCTGGCGGAGGTGGTTGGTGACGCCCCACCGGTCACCATGCGCGCCGACGCTCTGGAGGGTCGCCCGGCCCACGTGCTCGGCACCCAGGCAGCCGGGGCCGACCTGCTGGTGATCGGCAGCCACGGCCGCGGTGAGCTGCCGGGCATGCACCTGGGATCCGTGGCGTCCTACTGCGTGCATCACGCTCCGTGCCCTGTCGTCGTGCTTCGACGCACCGCACCGTGACAGAGTGAGGGCGTGAAGTCTGGTATCGACCTGCGCCATGTCGACGAGTCCGTGCGCCCCCAGGACGACCTGTTCCGCCACGTCAACGGAGGGTGGCTGAGCACCGCCGAGATCCCGGCTGACAAGGCCCGGTACGGCGAGTTCATGCGGCTGCGCGACGAGGCGGAGATGCACCTGCGAGGGATCGTGGACCGGCTGGCGGCCGGGTCGTGGGAGGACGGCTCGGACGAGCAGAAGATCGCCGGCCTGTACCGCGACTTCATGGACACCGCCCGGGTCTCGGCGCTCGGAACCGAGCCGCTGGCACCACTGCTGGCTCGGGTCGACGAGGTGGACGGGGTCGAGTCGCTCGTGACCGTGATCGGTGAGTTCGAGCGACGGGGGACGTCGGGACTGTTCGGCAGCTACGTCGACACCGACCGCGGCGACTCCAGCCGCTACCTGGTCTACCTCAACCAGGGCGGGCTGGGCCTGCCGGACGAGTCCTACTACTCCGACGAACGTTTCGCGCAGATCCGCGTCGACTACGTCGCGCACGTGCAGCGGTTGCTCGACCTTGCCGGCGTCGGCGGCGACAGTGACGCGCACCAGGTGATGGAGGTGGAGACCCGGTTGGCCACCGCCCACTGGGACCGGGTGGCCACCCGAGACGCCACAGCCACGTACAACCTGATGACGCACGCCGACCTCACCGAGCTGGCACCCGCGATGCCGTGGCGGGCCTGGCTGGCAGCGCTGGGGGCGAGCGAGTCGACGCTGGCCGAGGTTGTGGTGCGCCAGCCGAGCTTCTTCGCCGCGCTGTCCGGCGAGCTGGGTGACGTGGACCTGGCTGCCTGGCGGGCCTGGCTGCGCTGGAAGGTGGTGCACGCCGCGGCTCCCTACCTGAGCGAGGCGTTCGTCGAGGAGAACTTCAGCTTCTACGGCCAGACGCTGAGCGGCGTGCCACAGATCAGAGAACGGTGGAAGCGGGGCGTCTCGCTCGTCGAGTCCGTGCTCGGGGAGGCGCTGGGACGCCTGTACGTGACCGAGCACTTTCCTCCGCACGCCAAGGCCCGCATGCAACACCTGGTGGCCAATATCGTGGCCGCCTACCAGCAGAGGATCACCGATCTGGCCTGGATGACACCCGAGACGCGTGCGCGGGCTCTGGAGAAGCTAGCTGCGTTCACCCCGAAGATCGGCTACCCAGACACCTGGCGTGACTACTCGGCGCTGACGGTCGTGCCCGGTGACCTGCTGGGCAACGTGGCTCGGGCGGCTGCGTTCGAGACCGACCGCGAGCTGGCCAAGATTGGCAGCCCGGTCGACCGCGGCGAGTGGTTCATGACCCCGCAGACCGTCAACGCCTACTACAACCCCGGACTCAACGAGATCGTCTTTCCCGCCGCGATCCTTCAGCCGCCGTTCTTCGACGCCGACGCCGACGACGCGGCCAACTACGGCGGCATCGGCGCGGTGATCGGTCACGAGATCGGCCACGGGTTCGACGACCAGGGCTCGAAGTACGACGGGGTCGGCAACCTGAACAACTGGTGGACCGACCACGACCGCACGGCGTTCGACGCCCGCGCCGCGGCGCTGGTCAAGCAGTACGACGTCTACGAGCCGGCGAACACGCCCGGACACACCGTCAACGGCGCCCTCACGGTGGGGGAGAACATCGGCGACCTCGGTGGTCTCGCGATCGCCGCGCAGGCCTACCGCATCGCGCTGGACGGGACGACGGCGCCGGTGCTGGACGGGCTGAGTGGCATGCAGCGCCTCATGTTCGGCTGGGCGCAGGTGTGGCGGGAGAAGTCCCGCAGCGAAGAAGCCATCCGGCTGCTGGCCACCGATCCCCACAGCCCGCCGGAGTTCCGCTGCAACGGCACTGTGCGCAACGTCGTGGAGTTCCACGACGCATTCGGGACCGCCCGTGGTGATGCCCTGTGGATGGAGCCCGACTCCCGAGTCGGCATCTGGTAGCGCGAGCCTCACGATGCAGTGGTTGTCCCGCGGTGAGCCGCACCTGCCCGAGGGCACCGACTGGCTCACCCCGTTCGAGGCGCGGCGCGCCTCGTCCATGCGCTACACCAAGCGGCGCACCGAGTACCTCGTGCGCCGGCTCACCGCCAAGCACGCGGTACTGGCCACGCTCGGGTGGACGCCGGACGTCGCGACTCTGGCCCGGGTGTCGGTGCCCAACCGGATCACCGGCGCGCCGTACGTCGAGATCGACGGCGAGCCGCTGGGCCTGGACGTGTCGCTGACCGACCGCGCCGGCTGGGGGGTGTGCCTGGTCGGCTCCGACATCGGGGCCGTCGGGTGCGACGTAGAGATCGTCGAGCCGCGCTCGACGGGCTTCGTCTCGGACTTTCTGACCCCGGGGGAGGCCGACGTCGTCCGCTCAGCCCCCGACGAGGAGCAGCGTCAGGTACTCGCCAACCTGTTCTGGTCGGCGAAGGAGAGCGCCCTGAAGGTGCTACGCACAGGTCTGCGGCGCGACACGCGCACCGTCGAGGTAGTGCTCGACGACTCGGGCTTGCGCAGCCAGGGCGTGTGGTCGTCGTTGCGGGTCGTCAGCACGCACGCCGACGGCCGGGCGGTCATGCCGGGGTGGTGGCTGCGCGACGGCGTCTGGCTGCTGTCTGTCTGCTACGCCGAGCCCGCCGCGGCGCCGGTCGGCCTCGAGCAGCCCTCGGCCCTTCGTTCGGCGACCCCTGTCCACTCCTGGATGGCCAACCCCCTCGTGGACTGACGGTGCCATGGTCCTCTGGCGCGTCGAGCGACGCAGGGCTAGACCTTGGACATGCACGCCGCCATCCAGGTGGGGGATCTGCGCAAGACCTACGGCTCGGGCGACACTCTGGTGCACGCTGTTGACGGCATCTCGTTTTCGATCCGCCCCGGCGAGTTCGTCGTTCTGCTCGGCGCGAGCGGCTCCGGCAAGACGACGACGCTCAACCTGATCGGGGCCATCGAGGAACCGACGTCGGGACGGCTCCGGGTCGCTGGACACGATCTGGTAGGCCTCGATGAGCATGGTCGCACCGAGTACCGACGGCGTGAGGTCGGGTTCGTGTTCCAGCTCTACAACCTGGTGCCCAGCCTCACAGCGCTGGAGAACGTGCAGCTCATCGCTGAGATCACCGGTCCCCGCGGTGAACAACGGGCACTGGCAGCTCTCGATCGGGTCGGCATCGCCGACCGCGCCCCGGCCTTCCCCGGTCAGCTCTCCGGCGGGCAGCAGCAACGCGTGGCCATCGCACGTGCGATCGTCAAGGAACCCGCCGTGCTGCTGTGCGACGAGCCGACGGGTGCCCTCGACCTCGACCACGGCCGCCAAGTTCTAGCCGTTCTGTCCGACCTTGCCCGTGACGGCCGTACGGTCATGTGCGTCACTCACAACTCAGCTATCGCGAGGATGGCCACGCGAGTGCTCCGTCTCTCCGACGGCAGCCTCGTCGACGACGCCGAGCAGCCGCACCCGCTGACCGCGGGGGAGCTCGTGTGGTGAGCGCACCCACCGTCGCCCGGCGCCACAGCCCGGCGCACTCCGCCGCGCGACGGAGCCCCGCCCCCGTGCTGCGCCGCAAGCTGCGTCGTGACCTGCGGGCGTCGCGTGCCCAGGCAGTGGCTGTTGTCGTCACCGTCCTGCTCGGTGTGATGCTGTTCGCCGCCTCCTATGACGCATTCCGCAACTTGACGGCCTCCTACGCGCAGACCTACACCGACCTCGTCCTTGCCGACATGACGGTGAGCGGCGGCGATCAAGCGCAGTTCGCGGATACAGCGCGACGCACCGCGGGTGTCGGCGCTGTGACGACGCGGCTGCAGGCCGACCTACCGCTGGTGGTGCCGACGGCCGCCGGTGAGCAGACCTTGCTGGGCCGCATAGTCGGCTTGCCGTCGGACGGTCAGCCCGTGGTCGGTCGGGTCGAGACCCTCTCGGGTGGCTCGCTCGACGGGCGTGATCCGGAGGCGGTGCTGGTCGAGAAGCACATGGCTGACCATTTCGGCCTTGCACCAAGTGACACGCTCGAGGTACTGATGTCTGATGGTCCGCGGACCTTGACTGTCGCCGGCGTCGTGGCGAGCCCCGAGTACCTCTGGCCCGCGGCCGACCGACAGGAGGTGTTCACCACTCCTGACGAGTTCGGCGTCGTCTTCGCCGCCAACGACCTCGTAGCCGAGGCGCCCGGCGGAACGCAGGTGCACCAGACCCTCGTCAGCTATGACGCCAGCGCGCGCAGAGCGGTGCTGGATGCGGAGCTGTCGTCCGCGGCGCGGGATGCCGGAGCGACCGACACCATGACGAAGGCGGAGCAGCCGTCCAACGCGGCATTGGACGAGGACCTCGCGGCGTTCGGCGAGCTGTCGTTCATGTTCCCGGCCCTGTTCCTCAGCGGAGCCGGGCTTGCCACGTTCATCATCCTCAACCGCATGGTGGCCGCGCAGCGGGGCCAGATCGGTGCGCTGCTGGCGAGCGGCCTGAGCCGACGCGAGGTGATGCGTCACTACAGCGGCTACGGACTGGTGCTCGGCCTTGTCGGCGCCGCCGCCGGGGTGGCGCTCGGAGTCCCCCTCGGTGCCTGGATCACATCGACGTACACGCAGCTGCTGTCCATCCCGGACACCGTGGTGCGTTGGTACTGGACGACTCCGCTCATCGGTCTGGCGTTCGGCCTGGCAATGGGCATCGCGGCATCCTGGGCACCGGCTCGCGCGGCGGTTCGCGTACCTCCTGCTATGGCCATGCGAGGCGAGGTCGGCGACCAGCCGGACGCGCGGGACAGCCTTGGCGAGCGTCTGCTGCCGCCGCTGCGGCGGCTTCCCGTGCGCTACCGGATCGCCTTGCGCGGGATCGGTCGGCACCGCGCTCGCAGCGCGTCCACGGTCGTCGGTGTGGTTCTCGCGATCGTGCTGGTGCTCACCTCGTGGGCGATGGTCGACACCGTCGACCGTCTCATGGCCAGGCAGTTCGACGTGGTCAGCACGAGCAGCGCGCAGGTGTACCTGCAGGTGCCGATGAACGACGCCGAGATTGACGCGTTGGCCGCGGTCGACGGAGTCGTCGCTGCCGAGCCGGCTGTCGTGCTCGACGCATCCCTGGTCACTGAGGGTGACTTGTACGCCACGCAGCTGCAGGGTCTGGAACCCGGCACGGCCATGCACGGCTTCATCGGCGTTGACGGTCAGCCGATCGACCTGCCGAGCTCCGGGCTGCTCGTCGGTCAGGCAGCACGAGACGTCCTCGGGTTGACGGTAGGCGCCCCGGTGACAGTCACGTTCCCCGCCCTTGAGGCGTCAGTGCAGACGCGTGTGCGTGACTTCGTCGACGAGCCACTCGGCACCTTCGCCTACGCGAACCGCGGGTGGCTGCGCAACGAGGTGGAGACGGCTGGTGCGAGCCCCGGCGCGCTCGCATCGCCGGCTGTCACCTCCGCCTTCGTCCAGTACGGCCCCGACGAGTCCAGCGAGCGGATGCGGGCACGGCTGCTCGACGAGCCGAGCGTGGTCGCGGTGATCAGCACCACTGCGCTGCGTGACATGTTCGAGGAGTACTTCGCGCTGTTCTACGCGTTCGTCGGCGTGATGCTGGTTCTCGGTGGCGTCCTGGCCTTCGCGCTCATCTTCAACATGATCACGGCTGCGATCGCCGAACGGGCCGCCGAGCTGGCAACGATGCGTGCCAGCGGGGTGTCGGCCGAGCAGATCAGTCGGATGATCACGATCGAGACTCTGCTCCTCACCTTCATCGGAATCCCGGTCGGTCTGGCAGTGGGCTATGTGGTGGCAGCAGGGTTCATGGCGAGCTTCTCCTCCGACCTCTTCTCCTTCGACCTCGACATGAACCCGTGGACGGCGGTCTGGACCGCGCTCGCCGTGCTGGCGGTGGCGATGCTCTCCCAGCTGCCCGGTCTTCGGGCTATCAGCCGGCTCGACATCGCAGCCGTCGTTCGGCAGCGCACGCTGTAGACGCTGCCGAACGACCGCGTCCGGTCTGAGGAGTCAGTCGAACTGCGCCATCCCGCGCTCGAGGGCCTCGATCACCCAGGGCCGCAGCTTGTCGGCGGGGATGATCGCGTCGACCGACCCCACCCGCTGCGCACGCTGGATCGTGTGGATCGAGTCGAACTCGCCAGCCACCTCGCCCAGCTTCTCCGAACGCACCTGCTCGGTGAGCGCCGACATCTCGGCCCGCAGCGCAGCGACGTCGTCGGGTGCCGCGGCGGCGACCTGCTCGCGCATCGCGACGACGCGGGGGTCGCTCTCGGTGCGCACCTTGACGTCGCGGGCGAACACCGTCGCGGCGGCAGGAGCCCCACCGATCACTGAGGCGAACGAGCCCTCGACAGCGGCGACCGTCATGTTGTCGTTGAGCTTCTTGGAGAACACGACGAACGCTCCGCCGTGGTAGCGCGAGACGACGACGAACACGATCGGACCGTCGAAGTTCGTGATGGCCCGGCCGATCTCGGCGCCGTACTCCAGCTGCCAGCGACGCATCGATTCCGGCGACCCGTCGAACCCGGACAGGTTGGCCAGCACCACGAGGGGCCGGTTGCCGCTCGCGGCGTTGATGGCTCGCGCCGTCTTGCGTGACGACAGCGGGAACAGCGTTCCGGAGGTGAACGTCGTCGGTCCGTCACCGGGTACGTACCCGCGACGGGCCAGCGTGCGCGACTCCAGGCCCAGCATCGCGACGGGGATACCGCCGACGGTCGTGTCCCACACGATCGAGATCTCGGCCTCGCGCCAGTCTTTCCAGCGCTCAAGCGGCTCGTTGTCGGTGTCGGAGACGGCACGCATCACCGAACGGATGTCGAACGGCTTCTTGCGCTCGGCGTTCTTCTCATTCGAGAAGACATCGCCCACGACGGCGAAGTCCGACCCGGGCACCGGCTCGTGCGGCGACGTCCGCACGTCCCGGTCGGCGGAGTCGACAGTGGCGCGACGGCGTGGGAAGCGCTCGCCGGGCACAACGTAGGCGTGGTCGTAGTGGCGCAGCAGCAGTCGGCAGGCCGCGGCCACCGTCGGGGCCCAGTACTGGGCCTGACCGTTGACGCCCATGATGTGGTCGTAGCCGCCGATGCCGAAGTTGTCGTCGGCCGACACGCCACCGGAGAAGTCCAGCGCCTGCTTGCCCGTGAGCACCATGGCGCTGCTCGGGGTCATGACGAGGATGCCCTTGGTGTGCATGAGCATCGTGGCCTCAGAGTTCCAGTACGGCTGAGCACCGACGTTGATGCCGGTAACCACGACGTTGAGCTCGTTGCCACGCTGGGTGTACTCGATGATGCGGCGCAGCACCGCCGAGATCCAGTCCATGTTCTCGCTGCCGGAGTCCATTGCGATGCGGGCGCCGGACGAGACGGCGAACCACTCCGCGGGCACGTTGAGCTCTTCGGCCAGGTCGAGGGCGGCGATGATGCGTCGGCACTCGTCCTCGGCCAGGTTGCCGAGACCGGTGGTGGGGTCTCCCAGGATCGCCACCCGCGTCATCCCCTCGGGGACCGTCTCGGTGTAGTTGGTGATGAGCCCGAACACGATGTTGGCGGTGTTGGCGCCGAGCTCGCGTGTGCCCACCTCGATGATGGCGCCGTCGGCGTCCAGGTCGTGCTCGACGAACTTGCCGTCGGGGAAGTCGGCCTGGGCACCCGGCCGAGGTGCCAGCATGCGGATCAGCTCGTAGGGGTAGGGGACCCCGAAGCGCTGCGCGATGAGCACCTTCTGCCGGTAGGGGGTGAGTGGGCGAATCGGCTGGTCGCCCACCTCACGCATACGCACGGTGACGCCTTGTCCGGTGGTGCCCTCCACGTGCAGGACGGCCTTGTCCATCTCGCCGACCGCCGACGGGATGTTGACCCGCATGACGAGCTTCTCCAGCCCAGTGCCGGCCGCCAGCGGGGCGAAGCGCCGAGCCATCTGCGGCCACTCCGCGCGGGGGATGTCGAAGGGGGGGCGTACGTAGAGCACGAGCCGGTTGCCGGACGGACGTCGCCGGGCCGGGTAGTCCGACAGGGCTGCCCGCATGGCTGCCAATGCGGTCAGGCCGACGCGCTCCAGGGCGGGGTAGTGCGTTGCCCCGCCGTCGCTGTCCGGCGACGGAGCCAGGTCACGCACCTCGCCCACGGCGAAGAGCCGCTCGTCCTTCGGGTTGTCGTGGGCTCGGCCGAGGAACAGGTAGACGTCCTCGGGAGAGGCGAGACGTTCCAGGGCGAAGTTAGACAGCCGCCACAGGTCGAACCGTTTGGCCAGCATCGGGTGCAGGTTGCGGTAGAGCATGTCTTCGACGTACGAGCCGTCCTCGCTCGGACGGAACGTGAAGTGCTGCGTACGCAGGTGCTCAGGCAGATCCCCGCCGGTATGGGTCAGTGTCACGTCGAAGCGGTGCACCGCACGACCGAGGTCGCAGGAGTCCAGCATGCTCGACAGCTCGGCGGACATATCGTCGGCGTCGGGGTGCGTCCCGCCTCGCCACGCCACGACCTCGACCACGAGCTCGCGCTCGGCCGGGACGTCGGTCACCGCCGAGCGCAGCGCCTGGCACAGGTCGGGCAGGCCCGACAGCTCGGTGTACGCGACAGCCAGGTGCACCTTGAGGTCGTCGTGCTCGTAGTCCGCCCGAGCCACCAGGTGTCTGTCGTAGGCCGCGACGCTGAAGTCGTGCAGGTTGCGCGTACGGAAGAACCGTCGCGCATGCACCTCCAGCAGGGACGAACGGGTCTGCTGGTCGTCCGTGGCCTGCCAGCGGCGCAGCATCGTCCCGCGCAGCGGCTGTGGACAGGCCACGAGCTCGGCCATGTTCTCCGCAGCGTCCTCGCCGTCGGGGTCGGCGACGAGCGCGTCGAGACGGGCGTCCATCTCGGCGACGACCTCGTCGGTGCGTGCCTGCATCTGCGGCTCGTCGACGAAGCGGAAGCGGACGTCGCGAGCCAGGTCGGAGATCACCTGGTGCCGCCCGCCGGTGGCCGCGGCGAGGTGGTCGAGCCGACCCCGTAGGCCCGAGCCTGCGCTGACGCGCAGCGCGTCGGCGTTGTCGAGCCAGCGGGTCAGGATCGTCGTGACGACCGGGGCGAGGGCCCCCACTCGGCTGAACGACCGGAACATCCAGACGACTGCGGCCTCGGTGGCTGGGCTGCGCTCGGCGCTGTCGACGCCGTAGCGGGCCAGCGCGCGCTCGAGGCGCTCGGTGAACTCATCCGGCAGACCGGCGCGTTCGGGGTCGAGCCACTGCAGGTAACTGAGCAGGTACTCCTGAGTGCTGGTGACGAGCGCGTCTTCGAGCCCGTCGGCTGGGCGTGGTCGGTACATGGCCGCGATCTCGGTGAACAGGTCGAGAAACTGGTTCTCGCACTCGAGCAGCGCGGGGTCGTCTGGCGCGCAGTGCGACTGCAGCGCCTTCTGCTGCGCCATCAGTCGCTTCGGTGCGCCAGGGTCAAGGTCGTAGCCCAACAAGTAGGTCTGCAGAGCGCCGTAGACCGGCCCGCAGCCGGTTGCGACTGATGTGGCCTGGGATTCGAACCCGGCCAGCGAGACCCGCGTGGTGGCCGGGGCCGTCTCCTCGCCCTCGTTGGCCTTGATGCGCATCAGCGCAGCGCCGGCGTCTACCTGGGCCTTCTCCGTCACGTCGACGCGGGCCACCACGCCGCTGAACGGCGCAGCCATCGTCGAGGCCATCTTCATGCTCTCCAGCACGATGATGGGGTCGCCCTCGGCAACCTCCTGACCCGGTTCGACCAGGATGCTCACCACGAACGCGGGACCATTGGCCCGCACGACACCACCGTCGTCGCGCAGCACGAGGTGCGAGGTTCCCTCGACCTCGACGCGGGTGACCGGTCCCTTGCTCACGGAGACGATGCGGTAGCGGCGACCGTTGGCGGTGACGACACGCTGGAACTTGTTGACGTACTGCACGCGCAGATCGGCGACGTCACCGTCGGAGACAACGCGGTAGTTGCCAGGAGAGGTGCAGAACACCTGCAGGCGGTAGGGCTCGTTCCGGTAGCGCAGCACGACGGTGTGCCCGACCTCGTCGGGTACCTCCGGGCGAGCCTTGGCCGCCTGGCTCAAGAACACGGTCTGCGCCGCCTCATGCTCGGCGTTGTACGCCTCGACCGCTGCCACGAGCAGCGCAAGAGGATCGGGGTCGAGGATGTGCCCGCCGACGGCAGTCATCCGGTCGAGCCAGCGGTTGTCGACGTCGCCGGAGAGCACCTCCGGCCGTGAGAGCAGGTCGAGCAGGAACGACTTGTTGGTCGTGCCACCCTCGACGACGACGACGGACTGGGACAGCCCACGGGCCAAGCGTGCGATGGCCTCCTCGCGGGTGGAACCCCAGGCGATCACCTTGGCGATCATGGAGTCGAACTCCGAGGCGATGACGTCGCCCTGCCGGATGCCGGAATCGACTCGCACCCCGGGGCCCTGCGGCGGACGCCACATCGACACGAGGCCGGGAGCCGGGGAGAAGTCCTGCTCCGGGTCCTCGGCGTTCAGGCGAGCCTCGATGGCGTGGCCGAAGACGGCCGGCGGCTCGCCGGTCAGGCGGCCACCCTCGGCGACGCGGATCTGCATCTTCACCAGGTCGAGGCCGGTCGTGGCCTCGGTGACGGGGTGCTCGACCTGCAGGCGGGTGTTGACCTCCATGAACAAGAAGCGGCCGCCGTCGGGGTCGACCAAGAATTCCACGGTGCCGGCGTTGCGGTAGCTGCTTGCCTCGGCGAGCCGGACGGCCGCGTCGCGGATCTCCTGCTCCTTCTCCGGCGTGAGAGCGGTGGAGGACGACTCTTCCAGCACCTTCTGGTTGCGTCGCTGCACGCTGCAGTCGCGCACGCCGACGGCCCACGTGGCCCCCTGACCGTCCGCGATCACCTGCACCTCGACGTGGCGTGCTGCCGGCAGAAACTCCTCCATGAACACGGTCGGGTCGCCGAAGGCCAGCTGTGCCTCCGAGCGGGCCGACTCCAGCGCGGCCTCCATGTCGGCCGGCTCGCGCACGACCCGGATGCCGCGGCCCCCGCCGCCGGACGATGCCTTGAGCACCACGGGATAGCCGAGGCGCTCCCCGTGCTCGAGAGCCTCCTCGACGCTCTCGACGGGACCCCCGTTCCACGGCACGACCGGGACGTCGGCCTCCTCGGCAATCCGCTTGGACGTGACCTTGTCGCCCAGGCGACGGATCGTTGCCGCGCTGGGTCCGATGAAGGTGATGCCGGCGTCCTCGCAGCGCTGGGCGAACGAGGCGCGCTCGGAGACGAAGCCCCAGCCGACCCAGACCGCGTCGACGTTGGCCTCGGTCAGCGCGGTCATGAGGGTGTCTTCGTCGAGGTAGCGCACCTTGCGGTGCCCATCGGCGGGGTCTTCGAAGGTGGCGGTGCCCAGGTACACGGCCTCGTCGGCCTGTCGCACGAACCACGATGACGCGTCCGTGTCGGTGTAGAGCGCGATGACGGTGATGCGCTCATCCGCGTCACGCTCCAGGTTGAGCTCCGACACGGCGGCGAGCAGGCGCATGGCCGGCTCCCCGCGGTTGACGATGGCCAGCCGCTTGATGGATGTCACCCGTTCTCCTTCTACTTCGCCATGACCCCGGCGAGCAGGGCTGCCTGGTTGTCGGGCAGGGGGTTGGGGGTTACGACCGTCCAGTACTGAGACATGCGTGCCACGACGGTTCCGTCGCTCCGCTGCACCAGGCACTCGAACCCGTCGTCAGTCGGGCGGGCGGTGCAGGCCAACGGGCCCGCCTCGCTCGGTGTGCCGTAGACCTCCCACGACCCGACGTGCAGCGGCAGGGCGTTCTTGCCCTCCCGGCCCATCTCCTCCATGCCTGCGGTCTGGAAGCAGAGCTCGGCGAGGCGCGGGCCGATCAGCAGCGGCGCGTCAGCGGGCACGTGGTTCGGCGGAAGGTCGTCGGCGAACCGGCCGACGGCAGCGCCGTCCTTGGTCCGCCACACCGAGTCGAGCACCTGGTAGGCGTCGCCGTGGAAGTAGACGGAGTAGATCTGCTCGTCGCTCAGCGACGACTTGGGCTTGCGGCCGGGCTTGGCCGCCTCCGGTGCCGGGCGGGGTGTCGCGCTGAGCCGCACGACGCCCTTGCCGTGGACCGTGCGCACAGGCGTGTCCTGGCCGGGCAGCGTGCGCTCGGCGCTCAGGGTGCACTCGGCGACAAGGTCGTCGGGGTGCTCGGCATCGGGCCGGATCAGTGCGGTCACCGTGACCGTGCGTGGCTCGTCGCGGAAGAACTTCAGAGTGCCGAGGTAGTCGACGTGCTCGACCGAGACGACGTGCCAGCCGGGGAGAACGAGGCTCGCCACCTCGGCGAAGGCCTCCATGTACATGACCCCGGGGAAGACGGCGGTGCCGTTGATCCGGTGGTCGTTCAAGAAGGGCTGCTCCGTCGGGTCGAGCGTGGTGCGCACGGTGATGCCGTCGAGCACGCTCGCCGAGACGACCTCGCCCACCATCGGCCCTGTGCCTTCGGTGCTGACGGACGCCAGGTCGAGACCGCCCGTGTCGTGGGGCTCGGCGGCCATCATGCCGAGCGTCCCGGCGACGACGACCTCGCCGGCGGGAGTGCCTGCGGTGATCTCGCGACGGATCCATGCCACACCGGCTTCGGGGGGGAGCATCTGGACGCCGGCCATCTCCATGATCTTGGCGACCGATCCACGGGTGGCCATGCCGATGCCGCCCCAGGCCGTCCAGTCCAGGGAGAACCCCCGGGTGTCAGGGCGGTTGGTGCGGAAGGCACTGGTCGTCTTGCAGAGCAGGTCGTTCGCCGCGGCGTAGTCGGTCTGCGCGCTGTTGCCGAATCGTCCGGCGACAGACGAGAACGCGACCGTCGCGCCGATGGGCATGTCGGCCGCAGCCGTGAGCAGGTTGAACCAGCCATCGCTCTTGACGTCGACGACGAGGTCGAACATGCGTGGTTCCTTACTGGGCAGCGGACGGTCCTGAAGTGCACCGGCGGCGTGCAGCAGTAGGTCGATGCGTCCGCTCTGCTCGCGGATCTCGTCGACGACCGCACCCACCTGTGCCGGGTCGGTCAGGTCGATCGCGTGGTAGCGCGCCGTCCCTCCCGCGTCCTGCACTGCCTGGATGGCGGCCAGGGCAGCCTGCGAGCGCTCATACTTGGCGAGCTCACGCTCGATTGCGACAGGCGTGGCCCGCTCGCCACGCGCCTTCAGCTCGCCGGCCACCTGCAGCTTGAACGCGTCGACATCGGTGATGTACGCCTTCAGGTTGGGGTCGTTCGGGTCGGGCTCGGGGGTGAGGTCAAGCAGGTGGAATGTGCCGCCACCGGCGCCCTCGGCCAGGTCGGCGACGATCGCCGAGACGATCGAGCCGGCAGCACCGGTGACCAGCGCGACGGTGTCGGGGGACAGCCCCAGGGCGCCCTCGTTCGGCTCGGCCGGGAAGGGCCGCTCGACCAGACCGATCGTCCAGCGGGCGTCATCGGCGTGGCCGACCTCGACGCACCCGGGGTCGCTCAACGTCTCCTGGATAAGCACCTCGGCCAGGGCGGACGTCTTGCGGCTCGGCGCGAAGTCGACTGCCTTGACGAGCGGACGGTCGTCGAACCGCTCGCGCTGGTACGCCTTGGTGAAGCCGGTGACCGACCCACCCATGGGCGAGCTCGCGCCAGCCTCGCTGTAGCCGTGGTAGCCGCCCAGTCGGGTGGCGCTGACGAGGAACGGGTTGTTCTCGTAGAGCGCCCGCATGGTCGCGTACAGCGTCTTGACACGACGCCGCAGCCCCTCCCGCCAGCCGGCGAGATCCATGCCGTCGAAACTGCCCTCGTCGTCCATAGCGGCGAGCCAGTACACGCCCTGCACCCCACCGTCAGCGGCAAACACCTCGACGGCGGTGATCAGGTCGTCGGTGGCGATGCCCGGCTCGAGCTCGAGCACAGTGGCGCCGAGCTTGTCGAGCTTCTTCACCAGCGCCTTGCCGATGCCTGAGGAGTCCTTCATCACCACGATGCGGCTGTCACCGTCGAGGCTTATGCCCGTCGGGACGCACTGCTCGAGCGACGGACGCAGCGAGGGCATCGGCACCCGGCGGGGCAGCGTGTCCGTGGCGGCCAGGTCGCCCTTGGCTGCCGGCTCGGCGTGGACGCCGCCATCGGCGCTGGCCTGCCCGCCTGGTGCGACGCCTTCCGTGCGTGCCGCGGCCTCAACCGCCGAGACCGTCTCCGCTGCGGATGCGCCAGCGGGCTGCAAGCCGGTCTTGTCGCGGACCCAGCCGACGACGTGGGTGAGGGTGGGGAAGTCGCGCAGCTGCAGGTTCGGGTCGCGCTCGACACCGAACCTCTCCCGGACGGCGGCGAACACCTCGGCCTGCTTGACCGTGTCGACGCCCAGGTCGGCCTCAAGATCGAGATCCGGGTCGAGCAGCTCCGGCGGGTAGCCGGTCATCTCGGCCACGATCGCCACGACGGCATCGATGACCTCGTCGCCGCCGGCCGGTTCCGCAGCAGGTGCGTCCGCCGGCGCGGCCGGGGTTGCCCCGGGGGCTGCGCCCGGTGCGGCAATACCGGTCTTGTCGCGGACCCAGCCGACGACGTGGGTGAGGGTGGGGAAGTCGCGCAGCTGCAGGTTCGGGTCGCGCTCGACGCCGAACTCCTCGCGCACGGCGGCGAACACCTCGGCCTGCTTAACGGTGTCGACACCCAGGTCGGCCTCGAGGTCGAGGTCGGGGTCGAGCAGCTCGGTCGGGTAGCCGGTCATGTCCGCGACGATCGCCACGACCTTCTCGACGACGACGTCGGCTGCTTGTGCAGGCGGGACGGCAGCCGCTGGCGCGGCGGGTGCGGCTGCCGGGGCCGCCGCGGGAGCGGCTGCCGGTGCGGCAATACCGGTCTTGTCGCGGACCCAGCCGACGACGTGGGTGAGGGTGGGGAAGTCGCGCAGCTGCAGGTTCGGGTCGCGCTCGACGCCGAACTCCTCGCGCACGGCGGCGAACACCTCGGCCTGCTTAACGGTGTCGACGCCCAGGTCGGCCTCGAGGTCGAGGTCGGGGTCGAGGAGCTCCGGCGGGTAGCCGGTCATCTCCGCAACGATCGCCACGACCTTCTCGACCACCGCATCGCCGGCAGGAGCAGCCGGCGGAGCAGCAGGTGCAGCAGCAGCCGGGGCAGCAGGCGGCGCGGCAGCTGCGGGCGCTGGAGCAACCTCGGCGATGCCGGTCTTGTCGCGCACCCAGCCCACGACGTGGGTGAGGGTGGGGAAGTCGCGCAGCTGCAGGTTCGGGTCGCGCTCGACGCCGAACTCCTCGCGCACGGCGGCGAACACCTCGGCCTGCTTGACCGTGTCGACGCCCAGGTCGGCCTCAAGATCGAGATCCGGGTCGAGGAGCTCCGGCGGGTAGCCGGTCATCTCCGCAACGATCGCCACGACCTTCTCGACCACCGGGTCACCGGCCGGTGCGGCCGGGGCAGCCGAGGGGGCAGCAGGCGGCGCGGCAGCTGCGGGCGCTGGAGCAACCTCGGCGATGCCGGTCTTGTCGCGCACCCAGCCGACAACGTGAGTCAGGGTGGGGAAGTCGCGCAGCTGCAGGTTCGGGTCGCGCTCGACACCGAACTCCTCGCGCACGGCGGCGAACACCTCGGCCTGCTTGACCGTGTCGACGCCCAGGTCGGCCTCGAGGTCAAGGTCAGGGTCGAGGAGCTCCGGCGGATAGCCGGTCATCTCCGCAACGATCGCCACGACCTTCTCGACCACCGGGTCACCTTCAAGAGCAGCCGGCGGAGCAGCAGGTGCAGCAGCAGCCGGGGCAGCAGGCGGCGCGGCAGCTGCGGGCGCTGGAGCAACCTCGGCGATGCCGGTCTTGTCGCGGACCCAGCCCACGACGTGGGTGAGGGTGGGGAAGTCGCGCAGCTGCAGGTTCGGGTCGCGCTCGACACCGAACTCCTCGCGCACGGCGGCGAACACCTCGGCCTGCTTGACCGTGTCGACGCCCAGGTCGGCCTCAAGATCGAGATCGACATCCAGCAGCTCCGGCGGGTAGCCGGTCATCTCCGCAACGATCGCCACGACCTTCTCGACCACCGCATCGCCGGCAGGAGCAGCCGGCGGAGCAGCAGGTGCAGCAGCAGCAGCAGCCGGGGCAGCAGGCGGCGCGGCAGCTGCGGGCGCTGGAGCAACCTCGGCGATGCCGGTCTTGTCGCGGACCCAGCCCACGACGTGGGTGAGGGTCGGGAAGTCGCGCAGCTGCAGGTTCGGGTCGCGCTCGACACCGAACTCCTCCCGCACGGCGGCGAACACCTCGGCCTGCTTGACCGTGTCGACGCCCAGGTCGGCCTCAAGATCGAGATCGACATCCAGCAGCTCCGGCGGGTAGCCGGTCATTGCCGACACAATCGCGACGACCTTGTCGACGACGGGGTCGCTCACCGCGACCGGTTCGGGAGCCGGCGGCGGGGGCGGCGGTGCCGGCGCGGCAGCGGGGGCTGGCGCCGGTGTGGGCACGGGTACCGGGGCCGGAGTCGCGGCAGGCGCGGCGGCCGGGGTTGGCGCAGCGGCCGGCCGGGCGGCGGACGCGACGGCGTCCACGACACGCAGGCGACGGTCGACGACCTCGACCGTCGACCCGGGCTTGCCGGTGACGAGGTCGAGCCACTGCTGCCAGACGCCGGCATCCAGGATGCGGGACTGGTAGCCGAGCTGGTCGAGCGGCGGCCGCTGCCCGCTGGGCATAGGTGTCCAGCGAAGCAACGCCATGGCGATCTGCGAGCCGAAGCCCGCCGCGAGACGCAGGGCGTAGCTGACCGGGTACGAACCGCCCTTGGACAGGTTGAGCTTGCCGAGGTCGGGGTCGGGCTCGCGGTAGTTCGGGACAGGCGGGACGATCCCGGTCTCCAACGCCTTGACCGCGACGACGTCTTCGACGCCTGCGCCCATGGCGTGGCCGGTGAAGCCCTTGGTGTTGGTGATGACGATCTTGTCGGCTTGCGGCCCGAACACCGTGCGCAGCGCGGTGATCTCGGCTGCTGCGCTGCCGCCACGAGCCGGCGTGTAGGTCTCGTGGGACATGAACATGGTGTCGGCTGCGATGTCGCTGCGACGGATGCCACGGCGCTCGGCCTTGGCGATCAGTTGCTCCATCGTGGCGGCGACGTGGGAGACGTCGAGCCGAGTGCCGTGGAAGGCGCTGTTCAGCGTGACCGTCGAGAGAACCTCGCAGATCGGCTGTAGGCCCCGTTCGCGGGCGGCCTCGGCCGACTCGACGACGAGGGACGCTGCGCCCATCCCGACAATCATCCCGTGGCGGCGACGGTCGAACGGCGTCGCGGCATCCTCGACGTTCGCGTCGGTGGCGGCTGCCCCGCTGGCGAGGAAGCCCGACCCGACCCACGGCAGCAGGGTGTCGGAGGAGACGTCGTCGGCGGAGACGACGACGACGCGACGGCAGCGTCCGGCGGCGATCCAGTCCTCGGCGATGGCGAGGGCCTGGGTCGTGCTGGCGCACGCAGCGTTGACCTGGGTGTTCGGTCCCCGGGCACCGACGAGCTGGGCGAACTGCGAGTGACCCATGGACAGTGCACGGAAGATGAAGCGGCGGTCGAACGTGAACGGCTCAGCCGCCAGCACGCGTCGAAGGTCGGCGATGCGACGGTCGACCTCGGCTGCCGCCGGCTCGGTCCCCGTGAGACGCGCTCGCACGGCCTCCAGCGCGAGCAGCTGCTCGCGACGCCCACGGTCGACGTAGTAGCGCTCGAGGTCGTCGGCGAACTGGTCGTACCCCGGGAAGGCCGAGGCGAACACGACACCGGTGTCGTCGCGCAAGGCGTCCGGAAGGCCCCAGCGCTCCGGGAGCTCGGTACCGAGAGTCGTGGTGCGGTAGCGCATCACCAGCGGTATTCCGGCGTCGCGCATCGCGTCGATGCCGGCACCGATGGCCAGACGGGTGGTGTCGTCCAGCGCCGCGTCCAGGGCGGCCTCGACGCCGAACTCCCGGACGACGTCGAGAGGGGCAGCACGACCGGCGAGCTTGATGACCTCGGCGTCGTCGGTGATCTCCTCGAACGTCGCGTCGCCGATCTCACGCTTCACCAGCCGGGTGATGTGCCGATCGACCATCTGCCGACGGAGGTGCACTGGGATGGGTGCGATGAACTGCTGCCCGGAGAGGATCCGGGCGATGTTGGCGTCATCGAAGACCTTCTCGGTGCCGGGCAGCCCGACAGACGCTCCGGTGATGACGACGGGCTCAGCGGTCGCCGGCGCGCCAGCGCCGCTCGGGGACGCCTGCGGACCGGCGAGGGCGGCGAGCCCTCGTTCCACCGCGTCGGCAAAGATCTGACCGATCTCAGTCACCTTCTCCGCGACGCCGGCGAACGGCTGCTGCGGCGAGGAAGGGGGCGGGCTGGCGGTTGTGGTCTGCTGAGGACGTGCCGCGGGGGCCGGCGCCGACACGGGCGCGGCAGTGGTTGCTGCAGCCGTGACGGGCGCGGGCGCAGCCGTCTCGGGGGCAGCGTTCTGGCCGGTGAAGCCGAGACCAGACGCATACAGGCCGCACAGCGCCTGGTTGAACGAGGCGATGTCGCCCTGCTTGGGGTGGTTGGTGAACAGCGCGAGCACGTCGTCGTGCTTGCTGCCGAGCACGTCGTCGACGAAGCCGTGCAGGGCCTTCTTGGGACCGACCTCGACGAAGACGCGCGCTCCGGCGTCGTACAGCGTCTGCAAGCCCTTGACGAATTGAACGGGGGAGGCCACCTGCTGGCCGAGGATGTCAACCATCGTGTCCACGGTGGCCCCCTGCGGGTAGAACTCGCCGGTCACGTTGGCCACGATCGGACGCACGGGAGGCTTGACGTCGAGGCGGCGCAGCACGGCACGCAGCGGATCGCTGGTCGGCGCGACGATCGCGGTGTGGAACGCGTGGCTGACGGGGATGCGGGCGGCGGTGATGCCGGCCGCGCTGAACGTCTCGATGGCCCGCTCGACGGACGCGGTGTCGCCACCCACGACTGCTTGGCTGTTGGAGTTGATGTTGGCCACGACGACGTAGCCCTCGGTGGAGTCCACGATTTGCTGGATCTGCTCGAGCGGTCCGAACACCGCCGCCATGGCGCCGTTGTCGCCGACGTCAAGGCTGGCCATCTCGGCCCCGCGAGCCGCGACGGCCTCGAGGGCGGCGGCGAACGACAGCGACCCGGCGGCCACGAGAGCCCCGTACTCGCCGAGGCTGTGGCCCATGCACATGTCGGGCCAGACGCCGTACGCGTTGAGCATGCGGGTCATCGACAGGTCGGTGGCCAGCACGGCGGGCTGGGTGATCTCGGTCTGCAGCAGCTGCTGCCCGAGCTGCTTGACCGCAGCGGCGTCGTTGGAGTCGATGAAGATGTAGGACGTGAGGGCACGCCCGAGGATCGGTGTCATCACCGCGTCGGCCTCGGCGAACGTGTCGGCGACGATCGGGTCGTGGCGGCGCAGCTCGTCCATCATGTTGACGTACTGCGAGCCCTGCCCGGTGTAGAGGAAGGCGACCTTGGGGGCCGGACCGCGTCCGACATAGACCCCTTGCGCGCGAAGCATCTTCCACATGGCTGGGTTGTTGGCGGCAAAGGCCTTCAGGGCTTTCTCGGCCTTCTTCGCCAGGTCGTCGGAATCGGCGTAGTCGATGGCCAGGCGCACAGCCGCGTCGGCGAGGGCCGGGTCGGGTGCTGACACCGGGGGAGCGGTGCCGGCAGCGGCGTCGGCGGCAACCTTGCTCAGCTGCGTGACGACTGCGGCGTCGGTAGCGCCACCGAGCACGAGGGCACCGCGCACCGGCACCTTCGGGACGGACGTCGAGGTCGCCGGGCTCGTGGCTGCGGTCTGCTGCGGCACCCCGGCCGAAGCGAAGGACCGTGGGGCGGACTCCTCCTTCAGCCGACCCGGGACGTACTCCTCCACTACGACGTGGAAGTTGGTGCCGCCGAAGCCGAAGGCGCTGACGCCGGCGCGGCGCACCCCGTCAGGACCGGCCGGCCACTCGCGAAGCTCGGTGTTGACGCGGAACGGACTGGCGTCCCAGTCGACCTTGGGGTTGGGCTCGTTGAAGTTCAGACTTGGGGCGAGCACCTTGTCGTCCAGGCTGCGGATTGCCTTGAAGAAGCCGGCGGTGCCGGCGGCGGCCTTGAGGTGGCCGATGTTGGACTTGACCGAGCCGAGCCCGATGGTGCCGGGCTGCGCGCCGGCCTTGAGGAACACCTCGTTGAGCGTGGTGAGCTCGGCGGCGTCACCCACGCGGGTGGACGTGCCGTGCGCCTCGACGTAGCCGGCGGTGGTGGGGTCGGCCTGCGCGGCGGCCCAGGCCCGCTCGACGGCGATCTTCTGCCCAACCGGGTTGGGTGCGGTGATGCCCTTGCCCTTGCCATCAGATGACCCCGCGAGACCGCGAATGACGCCGTAGATGTGCTGGCCGTCGCGCTCAGCGTCGGCGAGACGACGCAGGACGAACAGCGCTGCCCCCTCGCCCATGACGAAGCCGTCGGCACCGGCGTCGAACGGCCGGGTGCCCGTGGCCGAGAGCGCACCGATCTTGCAGAACTTGACGAAGGCCGAGATGCCCATGTTGCGGTCGACGCCGCCGGTGACCACGGCGTCGTATGCGTGGGACTGCAACCCCTGCACGGCAGCCATCATGCCGGCCAGACCCGAGGCGCACGCGGCGTCGGTGGTGAAGTTCGGGCCGCGGAAGTTGAACAGCGCTGCCACGCGACCGGCGATGATGTTGGCGAGCTCACCCGGCATCGTGTCTTCGTTGATCGGGGGTCGCCCGGCCATGAAGGCCGCCCGTGCCTGCGCGAGCAACTCATCCCGGGCCGTTGCGGGCATGGCCCGGAAGGCGTCGGTGGACGACAACGCCCGGAAGAACTCAGCCGACTCGATACGCAAGTTCGACGCGTAGTGCTTCTCGCCCCCGATGGCGTTGCCGATGATGACCGCGACCCGCTCGGGGTCGATTCCCCAGTCGGGGAATCCGGCGTCCATGAGCGCCATCCGCGAACCCGCCACTGACCATTGCTGGCCGATGTCGAGCTGCTCGGAGACCTTCGGTGGGATCGGCAGACGCCACGCCATCGGGTTCCAGTCGAAGTCGCGCACCCAGCCACCGATGTTCGAGTACGTCTTGTCCGGCGCGGACGGGTCGGGGTCGTAGTACAGCGCCGGGTCCCACCTCTCGGGCGGGGTCTCGGTGATGCTGTACCGGCCGTTGCGGATGTTCGCCCAGAACGCGTCCGAACTCGGTGCGTCGGGCATGATCGCCCCGACTCCGACGACGGCGACAGGTGTGAACGGGTAGTCACTCATCTGTGGGGATCCTCAGGCGTTGTCGTAGATGGCGGCGGAGATCGCGTCCATGTCGGCGATCAGTCCGGCTTGCGCGGCCCTGATCTCGTCGATGTTCAGCGTCGCGGCCAGTGTGCGCGCCAGCTCGGCGCCGTCGACCCCGGCCACCGCGGCGCCGCCGGCCACCCAGCGCACCCCGTCGTCAGCCACCTTCAGAGCGGTCTCGCGGGCGTAGACGCGGCTGATGGTGGCCATGGTCTGGGCGGAGAACCGCTTGTCGGCCTTCGGTGAGATCGTCTCGTCGGCCTTGGCGGCGGCACGACGACACAGTGAACCTGCGGCCTCCACCATCGCGGCGAGCTCGCCGAGGCGGAAGAGGATGTGCTGGTTGCGGGTGAGCCGTCCGGTCTGAGCGGCGGCGAACACCCCTGCGAGGGCGTCGGTGGCGAGTGCGGCGACGTCCGCGCCGATCGTCGGGTGCGCGGCGTGCAGGTGGCGAAGCTCGGCCGCCTGCACGTGGTAGTAGTCGCCCTTGGTCTTCAGGTGGTGCTGCCAGCGGTCGCGGCCGATGGTCATCTCCATGATCTCCGAGGTGCCCTCGTAGATGCAGGTGATGCGCACGTCGCGCTTGATCTTCTCCACGATGTAGGGACGCGTGTAGCCGTAGCCGCCGTGTACCTGGATGGACGCCTCGGCGGCGGAGTTGCCCCACTCGGTGGCGAGGTACTTGGCGATGGCGCCCTCTGTGTTGAGGGCACCGTTCTCGCCCTCGCCGTTGTCGATGCGGGTGGCGGTCTCTTCGATGTAGGAGCGCGCGGCCTCGAGTCGCACCAGATGGGGAATGATCAGCTTGTGGGTCAGGCCCTGCTTCTGTGACAGCGGGGCGCCGCCCTGGATGCGGTTGACCGAGTAGGTGATGGCCCGGTCGAGGGCTTCCCAGCCGCCACCTAGACCGAACGCCGCGACCATGAGTCGCGTGTAGCCGAACACCTGCTGCGCTTGGACGAGGCCTTGGCCCTCGACTCCGCCGACCAGGTTGCCGACCGGCACCTCGACGTCGTCCAGGAAGAGTGCGCAGGTGTTGGACAGGCGGATGCCGTGCTTGTCCTCGTGCGGAGCGGCCTCGAAGCCGGGCGTGCTCTTGTTCTCGACCACGAACCAGGTCGGCCCGCCGTCGGTCAGCGCCAGGATCGTGGTGGCGTCGGCGATTCCTCCGTTGCTGATCCACTGCTTGCGCCCGTTGATCACGTAGTGCGTGATGGTGCCGTCGTCGTCCCGCTTGGCCACCGCGGTCGTGGTCAGCGAGCCGAGGTCGCTGCCTGCCTCGGGCTCGGTCGCGCCGTAGGCGAAGAGGATGCCTTCCTCGGCGATGCGGCCCATCCAGTGCGCGCGCTGCTCCTCGGTCGCCCCGACGAGGATGGGGTCGGAGCCGAGGAACGTCGCGAGAACAGAGGTGGCCAGCCCGATGTCGATGCGGCCCATCCGCTCGCAGACGCGGTAGATGTCGAACGCGCCCCCACCCATCCCGCCGTACTCCTCGGGCAGAAAGACGAGCTGGACTCCCAGCTCGTCGCTCTGCATGGCCCGGACGAGGTCCTCCGGGCAGACGTCGTCATGGTCGAGCTGCAGCATCCGGTCGTCGTCCATGCCGGCGGCGACGAAGTCGGTGAGCGCCTCGAGCATGAGGTCGAGGGTGTCGAGATCGAGTCCGCCGCCACCGATGTGACCAGTAGTGGGCAGGGCCGTTTCCGTCATGGGCTGACCTTCCTTGCGGTTCGGCTGAGAAGTGGATATTCGGTTGTGGGTGGTGCGGGTCGGGCCTACCCCCCAGGTGGGGCGGCGGGAGTGGTGGCTGGGCGCACCGAGCGCAGCAAGAGCTCGGAGATGTCGGTGACCTCGACCGGCTTGCCGCCGTCACCGTTGCGCGATTCCTGCACGGCGGTCGTGCCGTCGGACAGCATCACGATGCAGAAGGGACATGCCGCCGCGACCACGTCGGGGTTGAGGTCGAGGGCTTCGGCCGACCGGTTCTCGTTCACGCGCGAGCCGATGCTCTCCTCCATCCACATGCGGGCGCCGCCGGCGCCGCAGCAGAACGACATCTCGGAGTTGCGTGGCATCTCTTTGAAGGTCGACCCCGGCAGGGCCTCGAGAATCTCCCGCGGCGGGGCGAACACCTGGTTGTGCCGACCCAGGTAGCACGGGTCGTGGTAGGTGATCGTGGTGTCCAGTGGCGTGACGGGCGTGAGCCGTCCGTCGGCCACGAGCTGGTTGAGCAGCTGGGTGTGATGGACGACCTCGTAGTTGCCGCCGAGCTGGGGGTACTCGTTCGCCAGGGTGTTGAAGCAGTGCGCGCAGGTGGCGACGATCTTGCGGGCCCCGATCTCGTTCAGAACCTCGACGTTCTGCTGTCCCAGCATCTGGTACAAGAACTCGTTGCCGAGTCGCCGTGCCGGGTCACCGGTACAGGTCTCACCGTCGCCGAGCACCATGAACTCCACGCCCGCCTCGTGCAGCAGGCTGGCCACGGCCTTGGTCGTCTTCTTCGCCTTGTCGTCCACCGCGCCGGCGCAACCGACCCAGAACAGGTACTCGACGTCCTCGGGCAGGGTGTCCTCGCCGCCGGCGCCGAACACCCGGACGTCGAAGTCCATGTCGTTCATCCAGGTGGTGCGGGCCTGGCCGCCGCCACCCCACGGGTCGCCGGCGTGCTCGAGGTTGCGCAGCATCACGCCGGCCTCGCTCGGGAACTCCGAGTCGATGAGCACCTGGTACCGACGCATGTTGAGGATGTGGTCGACGTGCTCGATGTCCACCGGGCACTGCTGCACACAAGCACCACACGTCGTGCACGACCACAGCACATCCGGGTCGATGACCCCGCCGACCCCCTGGTCGCCGGCGTGTGCGTAGCCGTTCTCGTTGGTGCCGATGAGGGGACGCTCGACCTCGGCCTTGACCTCGTCAGAGACTGCCTCGCGCTTCTCGTCGGTGTCGGCGATCAGGTACGGACCCTTGGCGAAGGCGTGGTCACGCAGGCCCATGATGAGCATCTTGGGGCTCAGCGGCTTCTCGGTGTTCCACGCCGGGCACTGGCTCTGGCAACGGCCGCACTCGGTGCAGGCCATGAAGTCGAGCATGCCCTTCCAGGTGAAGTCTTCGATCTTCCCGATCCCCAGCGGGGCGTCCTCGTCCAGCTCGTCGATGTTCTCGAAGTCGACGTCCTTGCCGTCGACCCGGATCGGCTCGAGCGCGCCAAGGGCGATGGGCTGGCGCTTGAAGAAGACGTTGGGCTCGGAGGTGAAGATGTGCAGGTGCTTGGAGTAGACCACCAGTACCAAGAAGCCCAGCAGCACACCGACGGCGAACAGCACGAAGATGTGCTCGAGCACCTCGTTGGTCTCTGGTCCGAGAGGAGCCAGCAACGAGGCGACCCACTCCGAGGCGAACGCTCCGCCGCTCTCGTAGAAGGGGAACGTCGGGGGCTCGACGTTGATCTGGGTGCCGCGGTACAGCAGCAGGCTCACCAGCACCAGCGTGATCATGACCAGGACGACCCATGCGGTGCTCAGGTGCGAGCCGTAGAAGCGCGACTGACGTCCCAGCTTCGCCGGTGACTTGACGAACCGGATGATCGCGAAGGCGAGGATGCCGAGCAGAACGCCGACGACGGCCACGTCCTCGATGAATCCCAGCCATGCCTGCTTGCCGATGAACGGGATGTGGAAGTCCTCGTCGAAGATCGCCCCGAAGCCTTCGAGCACCGTCGGGAGCAAGAGAATGAAGCCCCAGAACGTCACGAAGTGCGCGACGCCCGGGACCGTGAACTGCAGCAGCCGAACCTGCCCGAACACCTCGGCGAGTACGGACTTGACCGCTGCACCACGGTCAGCGGTGCGGTCCGGGGCGACCTTCTGCCCGCTCATGGCGAGTCGATACAGGTACCACAACCGGTTTCCCGCGATGCCCAGCGCCAGCACGATCAGGATCACGCCGATGGTTGTCCGGATGGCCACCTAAGACTCTCCTCCTTGTTCCGTGCTGACCGATGGGTTGTCGCGTCTAGCGCACCTTAGTAGTGCATTACCGGTGTTCCGTAGCGTGCTACCGGTTTCCGAGCTCGTCTGCCAGGGTGGGCAGGATCGAGTTGAGGTCACCTACGACACCGAAGTCGGCAATCTCGAAGATCGGCGCCTTCGGGTCTTTGTTGACCGCGACGATGGTCTTGCTGCCCTGCATGCCGGCTCGGTGCTGGATCGCACCGGAGATGCCGGCCGCGACGTAGAGCTGCGGGGCGACGGTCTTGCCCGTCTGGCCCACTTGGAACTCGTGGCCGTACCAACCCATGTCGGTGGCCGCGCGCGAGGCGGCGACCGCGCCACCGAGGGCGTCGGCGACCTTCTCCACCATGGCGAAAGCGTCCCCCGAGCCCATGCCTCGGCCGCCGGCCACCACAATGGTGGCGTCGGTGAGGTCGGGGCGTCCCGTGCTCTGCTTGGCCGTGCGCCCGGTGACCTTGGCCGAACGGGCCAGGTCGGAGAACGTGACGTCGACGTTCGTGACCGCTGGCTCCGTTGGAGCCGGTTCGGGCGTCACCGAGTTGGTGCGCACGGTGATCACCGGGGTACCTGCGGTGACTGCGCTGTCGGCGAGCCACGTGCCGGAGAAGACCGACTGCGTCACCACCGGCGCGCCGTCGCCGGCCTGGACGTCGACCGCGTCGGTGATGATGCCGGAGTCGAGCGCGACTGCGACCCGGGCCGCGATCTCTTTGCCGTCCGGGCCGGACGTGACGAGGACGGCGACAGCGTCGGCCACACGTGCGACCTCGGCCACCGCCTCGGCGTGCGGGACGATCAGGTAGTCGTCGAGCTCAGGGGCATCGACGACGTAGATGCTGGTGGCCCCGTACTCCGACAGGGTGGCGACGGTGGCGTCGTCGGCTGCGCCCAGCACGAGCGCGACAGGTTCGCCGAGGCGACGGGCCAGCGTCAGCGACTCGAGGGTCGGTTTGCGTACGGCTCCGTCGACTCGCTCGACGAGAACGAGAACTGCTCCCACGGTGTATCCCTTTCCAGTCGTGTTGCGAGTCAGATGAGCTTGCTGGTGGACAGGTACTCGACGATCTTGGCTGCGCCGTCGCCCTCGTCAGTGATGACCGTGCCGGCGGCCTTGGGGGGGCGGACGTCGGCGGAGCGGGTGACCGAGCGGGCGGCGCCGGCGCCGACGGCAGCGGACTCCACCCCAAGATCGGCGAGGCTCATCGTCTGCACCGGCTTCTTCTTGCCAGCCATGATTCCCTTGAAGGACGGGTATCGGGCCTCACCGGTCTGGTCTGTGACCGACACGACAGCCGGCAGGGTCGCCTCGACGGTCTGCGAGCCGGTGTCGGAGTCGCGGCGAATCGTGACCGCAGACCCGTCCACCTCGATGAGGGCGGCGAACGTGACCTGCGGAAGTCCCATCCGGGCGGCGATCATCGCCGGCACCACGGACATCTCGGCGTCGGTGGAGGCCATGCCGGTGAGCACGAGGTCGACACCGCCGATGGCCTCCAGTGCTTTGGCGAGCACCAGCGACGTGGCCATCGCGTCCGACCCGTGCAACGAGTCATCGACGATGTGGACCCCGCTGGACCCGCCCATGGCCAGCGCCTTGCGCAAGCCGTCGATGGCCTTGGCCGGACCCATCGTCACGTAGACGATCTCGGCGTCCAGGCCCTTCTCGGTGAGCTGGAGGGCTTGCTCGACTGCGTACTCGTCGAGCTCGGACAGGCGTCCTTCGACGCCGGCACGGTCGAGAGTGAGGTCGTTGGCGTAGGTCCACGTGGCCGAAGGTTCGGGTACGTGCTTGACGAGGACGGCGATCTTCATGGGCATGAACGCTATGCAACCAGGAGTGGCGGGTGATTCGCCATAGTCCCTCGCCAAGAAGGACCTTTGACTCGCTACCGGCCAGTACGCCGACGATCGCGTCCGGCGCTCTACTCTTCGGCGTGCATACCGAGCTAGTGGGAGGTCCACGTGGGATGGCAGTCGTCGGCGCAGGCCGTGGAGACGCTGCGCGACAGCTGGTCGTTGCTGGTGAGCGCCCAGGACAGGCTGCACGACGTGCGCGAGCGAGACCATCGCAACCATGACGGCGGGGATGCCGGGCACCAGTGGGACCACGGCCTGGTGGTGCGCCACGCCGTCAACTACGCCGCCGCCGTGGCCGCAGCCCGATCGGTGAGAGACCCCGGACCGCTGGTCGACGTCGGAGCCGGGGCCGGTGGGTTCTCGGTGTGGGCCGCCGCTGCCCTGAACCGTCGGCTCGTCATGGTCGACAAGGACGCCGGGCACCGCGAGCTCGCGAGCCGCGCGTTCGGCGACGTCGAGGTGCGTGCCAGCGTCCACGGGCTCCAGCCCGCTCCCGTCGTCATGGTGATGGAGGTGATCGAGCACGTCCCGGTCTCGGCACAGGCCGGTTTCGTGCGCGAGGTCGCCGGCGCGGTGGCCCCAGGCGGGGTACTGGTGATGTCGACGCCGGACGAGTCGGGCTACTGGGGTGGCTGGTCGGGCTACCCACCGCACATCGCCACCCTTGACGCGCTCGGGTTGCAGCGCTTGCTGCGCGAGCAGCTGCCCGGCTGGGACGTGGAGGTTGCGCGGCTGAACGGGCCGGAGTTCGCTCTGTCGCAGATCGCCCGCTTCGGCGTGCCTGTGGCGAACCGACTCTGGGGGACGATGGACGCCCGGCTTCCCTGGGTCACCCATGAGCTCTCCCACCGGGTGAACCAGCTCGGCAAGCGCCGCAAGGCTCCCACCCCGCCGGCGCCCGACGACTACCGGATCGACCCCGCCGGCACGGGCGACGGAACCGGGCTGCTGGCCCGTGCCCGGCGGCCTGCCCCGAGCTGAGGCGGTACGTCAGCGGCGGATCGTCACCGTGTCGGTGAAGGAGCCGGGGCTGGTGCCCACGAAGTGGGCGGTGAGCTGGCGGGTGTTGATGTCGACGGCGAGCAGTCCGTGCCGTGGTGAGGCGTTGCGGCCTGACCAGGCAGCGAAGTAGCGCCTCTGGCGGTCGTTGCGGTTGACGGGGCGCAGGTTCGTTCCGCCGGTGCCGACGGTGACGAAGACGGTGCCGGCCCCCTTGCGTAGCGTCGAGGAGGAGCTGGCGATGCAGTCGCGGTCGACTCGGCCGGTGGGCACCCGCCGACAGCCGGGGCCGGTGGTGATCTGCTTGGAGCGCTGGTACATGTGCTCGTGGCCGGTGAGTACCAGGTCGACGTGCTGGCGCACGAGCAGGTTCATCAGGTCGGATCCGGCTGTGCAGCCGTAGCGGCCCATCGACAGGCACGGGTGGTGCATGCCGACGACCACCCAGCCGATGCCGGCGGCTCGTGCCGATCGGATGGCCCGCTTGGTCCAGCGGTAGCGCGGCTGTCCCTTCGTGTACCGCCAGGTGCCGTTCTCGTAGCGCAGCCCCGGGGAGATCATGACGATGCGTGCCACCGGGTTGGCCGCGGGCACGTCGACGTACCACTGGCGCCCGTAGCGGCCCTTCACACCGGGCAGCCGGTTGGGCAGGCAGCGGGTGAACCGGTCGATGCGCCCGTCGCGCCCCGACGACTCGTGGTTGCCGCTCAGCAGCTGCACCGGGTAGGTGCGTCCGACGCGACTCTTCACGAACGCGCACCAAGCAGGTTCCGTCGCGTCGTCGTAGGACAGGTCGCCGAGTGCGAGCAGGAACGACCCGTTGCTCCTCGCACGGTCGAGCACCTTGGCGGTGGCTCGGGTCTTGCCGAAGTCGCCCGCGGCGGTGAACCGCACCGAGGACGTGGCGGCGGCCGCCTGCTGGGGTGTGCCGGATCGCACCGGTGCCGGTGAGAGCGCCGCACCGGCGAGCAGGGCCGCCGCCAACGTCAGCACCGCGACCGCCCGTGTACGCACGACTGGGCAGGCTACTCGTGGAACCCGCGGTGGTAGGGAAAGGCCTTCGTCTCGTGCACCGATGCCACCCGTCCAGGATGGACGTAGACAAGAAGTGGAGCGTTCGGCGCCACGTCGCCGGCGGTGTCCGGCGCCTCCCGCAGGGCACGCTCGGACGCGTGCGCGGCGATGACACGTCCAACGATCAACGCGCTGTCGTCCAGGTCGTCGATCACCCGTTCCAGTCGGCACTCCAGCTGGACCCTGCACCCATCGACGAGAACGCCGTCCACGACGCGTGCGGGGGAGAGGCTGACCATGTCGAGCGTCGGCTTGCCCCCCTCGGCGTCACGCGGGCCGGCGGCCAGGCTCGCCTGCAGCACCATCGACGGCGAGGGGTAGCCGACGGTGAACGACGATGTGGCCACGGCGTTGCGGAAGGTGGCGTGCTCGGGTCGGCAGACGAAGCCGAACAACGGGCCGCGGCTCAGGGGCATCGCGAGGTGCTTCGGCGCGACGTCGGGGGAGCCGTCCACCTCGATCGTGCCGATGAGCACCAGAGGTGCCACGGAGTAGTAGTCGTCCCAGACGGCTCCGTGCAGGCTCAGGGGCACGTAGCGGCTGGGTTCGGTGGCGCTCGTCATCGCACGCTCCTTCGCGTCGTCCAACGAACCTAGCCCGCTCCGGTGTCCGGTCGCTGCGCCGACGCCTGCGCGTGTCGCGCCACCGCGTCGAGCTGGTGCAGGAGCGAGGGGAGCATGCTCGTCCAGCCCTTGTACTCGGCAAGGTCGGTGGGACATGTGCGAAGCATGGCCGCGAGGTCGGCGGCACGCTCGGGGCTGGCCACGACGTCGGGCAGCCGGTGACGGTACGTACGGATCGTGAAGACGATGTCGCCGGAGAGCGGCAGGCGACGCAGGGTCTGGCGCTCCACCCGGAACGTCGCCTCGGCCAGGTCGAGGTGTTCGCGGCGCCCACGGTGGTCGTCTGCCGGCTGGAAGAGGGCGTCGTCGTCGAGGATGCTCCAGTTCAGCCGCCACACGGGGCGGTCGGTGCGCAGGCGGTCGAGCGTCGTGTCCACCACGGGGCCGATCGTGTCGTGGTAGGCGGGGACGGGGTCGTGGATGGCCCCCACCGACGTGCCGATCTTCTCGGCCAGGCGCCAGCGCGAGGGAAAGCAGACGGATGCTGCGGTCAGCACCCACTGCGCGTCGATGCGGGTGAGCACGCACAGGTCTTCTTGCACGAGGCGGCCCGCCTCGTCGATGGGGTGCAGCCCGACAGGCACGGCGGGCAGCACGTCAGGGTGCCGTGCCTGCATCCAGCCGCGCACCATCGTGAGGCATTCCAGCGCCCCGGGACGCCCGGCCGGCACGTAGGCGAGCACGTCGCGGGGGCGTTGGGCCAGCAAGCGGTTCTTCTGCGTCATCTCGTCCGGGTAGTCGGCGTCGACCTCGAGCCAGCGGTCGAGGTCGAGACGACGCAGCCCGAGGGTCAATCGCAGCGGTCGGCCGTCGACGACGACAGAGGGGTCGTGCACCGGACGGGCCATCCCGAAAGCCTCTGCGGTGCAACGGCCGCGGGTCAACCTTTCGACGTGGTCGAGCAGATACCGTGCGAGCCGTGAGCGCGAAGAAGGCACCCGAGCCTGGACCGTCGCGTCGCGAGCTGGACCTGGAGCGCTACGAGGTGACCAGCGACCGGGTGCTGACCATCCCCAACCTGCTCTCGTTCGGGCGCATCGCTCTCGTCCCGGTGTTTCTCTGGCTGCTCCTCGTGCCCCGCGAGACGTGGTCGGACCTGCTGGCGCTGTTCATCCTGGGTCTGTCGGCGTTCACCGACTGGCTCGACGGGTACCTGGCCCGGCGGTGGAACCAGATCACCCGCATCGGGCAGCTGCTCGACCCGGTCGCCGACCGGCTCTACATCGTGGCCACGGTCGTGGCCTTCGTCCTGCGCGACATCATCCCGTTGTGGTTCGCCGTGCTCATCGTGGCGCGCGACGTCGTGCTGGCCCTCGTCATCCCGGTGCTGCGCCACTACGGGCTCGGCCCGCTCCCGGTGCACTTCTTGGGCAAGGCGGCGACGTTCAACCTGCTGTACGCGCTGCCGCTGCTGCTGCTCGGGGAGTTCGACGGGGTCTTCGGGACGGTTGCGCTCGTGTTCGGCTGGGCCTTCGCGCTGTGGGGTGCCGGCCTGTACTGGGCAGCGGCAGCGCTGTACATCGAAGAGGCACGTCGCCAGATCCGCGCCCAACGCGCGCTGGCCCGGGCCGGCGACGAACCGTGATCCCCGCGGTCGTCATGGCCGGTGGGGAGGGGACCCGACTTCGACCGTTGACGACCAGCCTTCCCAAGCCGCTCCTGCCCGTGCTGAACCGGCCGATGCTTCAGCACGTCCTGCGGCTGCTGCAGCGCCACGGTGTCACCGACGCGGTGATCACCGTGCAGTTCCTGGCGTCCCTGGTGCGCTCCTACACCGGCGACGGTTCCGAGCTCGGCATGAACCTGACGTACTCCTCGGAGGAGGCGCCGCTGGGTACTGCCGGAAGCGTCAAGAACGCCGAGCGAGGGCTGAGCGACGGCACGTTCCTGGTGATCTCCGGGGACGCCATCACCGACATGGACCTGACTGCGCTGATCGAGCACCACCGCCACGTGCGAGCGCTGGTAACCGTCGGCCTCGCACACGTCGACAACCCGGTCGAGTACGGCGGTGTGCTGATGGACGACGACGGCCGCGTTCGGCGCATGGTGGAGAAGCCGAGCTGGGGGCGGGTCGTGTCGGACCTGGTCAACACCGGCATCTACGTCATGGAGCCGGCCGTGCTCGATGCCATGCAGGGCTCCACCAGGCTCGACTGGGCGGCTGACGTGCTTCCCCGGCTGATCGAGGCGGGTGAGAACGTGGCCGGCTTCGTCAGCGACGCCTACTGGGAAGACGTCGGCACCCTGGACCGGTACCGATCAGTGCAGGTCGATGCACTCCAGGGCAAGGTCGACCTCGGGATCGACGGGTTCGAGGTCGCTCCCGGCCTGTGGGTGAGCGACGGCGCCGACATCGCCAGCGAGGCAAGCGTCAGCGGACCGGTGCTGCTGGGGCGCAACGTCAAGATCGAGGACGGCTGCGTCGTACGCGGTCCGACGGTGGTCGGTGACAACACCGTGATCCGGGCCGGGGCGGACATCTCGCGATGCGTCGTCGGCGACAACGCCTACGTCGGTGAGCAGGCCTCGCTGAACGGGGCCCTGGTCGGACGCAACGTCGAGCTGATGCGGGCCGTCCGCCTGGAGGAAGGCTCGGTCGTCGGCAACGACTGCGTCATCGAAGCAGAGGCTGTGCTGGGAACGGATGTGCGCGTGTTCCCGGCCAAGACGATCGAGGCCGGTGCTGTCGTGCGGCAGAGCGTGATCTGGGAGGCGCGAGGACGCCGGTCGGTCTTCGGCGTGAACGGCGTCAGCGGGATCCTCAACGTCGAGATCACGCCCGAGCTGGTCGTGCGCCTCACCAGTGCGTTCGCATCCACACTGCGCAAGGGCGCCACCGTCGTCACCGCCCGCGACCTGTCGCGCGGGGCACGGTCCCTCAAGCGTGCAGTGATCGCTGCCCTCACTGCTGCCGCGCTGGACGTGCGCGACCTCGAGCACACCCCTGCTCCCGTCGCCCGGCAGGTGACGGCGTCGACCGCGGACGCAGGCGTGATCGTGCGCACGACACCTGGGGAGCCGGAGAGCATCGACATCGTGCTGCTCGACGCCGCCGGGATCGACATCGACGAGACCACCCGCCGGGTCATCGACCGCGTGTTCGTCCGCGAAGAGTTTCGCCGGGCTTTTCCCGGTGAGATAGGCGAGCTCTCGTTCCCGCCGCGCGCGGTCAGCAGCTACGTCGACCATGTCGTGGCTTGCCTCGACCTCACCGGTGTGTTGCAGGCCCGCGTGCGCGTGGTCGTGGACGCAGGCAACGGGGCGGCCGGCCTGGCGCTGCCGAGCCTGCTCGGAGCGCTCGGTGCCGACGCGTACGTCGTCAACTCCGGCCTGGACGAGGCCCGGCCCACCGATACGCCGGTCGAGACCGCGCAGGCACTGCAGCGGCTCGGGGAGCTCGTGCGCTCGTCGCGCGCAGCGTTCGGGGTGCGGTTCGACCGCACCGGTGAACGGCTGCGAGTCGTGGACGACCGTGGTCAGCTCGTGGCCGACGACCGCGCCCTGCTCATCATGCTCGACCTCGTGGCCGCCGACGCGGGAGGCGGCAGCGTCGTCGGGCTTCCAGTGTCGTCCACGCGGGTAGCCGAGCAGGTGGCCGGCTACCACGGCACCCAGATCCGGTGGACCGGCGTGGGGCCCGACGCGTTCACCCGCATGCCCGCAGGTACCGACGACCTGCTCCTCGCCGGTGACGGTGCGGGCGCCTTCGTGATCCCGGCGGTCGCGCCGACCCCGGACGCCCTGGCCGCCTTCGCCCGGCTGGTGTCGTTGGTGGCCCGGACTCGGCTGACCCTGCGAGAGATCGACGACCGCATCCCGGACAGCCAGGTAGTGCATTCCCGGGTGCGGACGCCGTGGGCCGTGCGGGGGACCGTCATGCGCGAGATCTCTGCGTTGGCCCACCAGCGACCCGACGCGACGATCGACCTGACCGCCGGGATCAAGGTGATCGACGGCGACGGCTCGTGGTGCTTGATGCTCCCCGACCCGGCCGAGGCGCTGCTGCACCTGTGGGCCGAGGGGGGCACCGAGGCAGAGTCGGCCTCGCTGCTGGCGTCGTGGACCGCCGCCGTCGAACGTGTCGGTCAGTGACCTGGGACGGTGGGTGAGACCATGAGTCACGTGTCGACGACCACCACACAGCCGTCGGTCGACCCTTCGGCCGCGCTGGTGGAGCGCATCGCGTCAGAAGCGTTGAACCCCGGCTACGCGCAGCGGGCGGCGTCCCGACCGCCGAAGGAGCGTGGTCGAGGCAACACCGTGCTGACGATCGTCATGCTCGCCCTGGTGGGGCTGCTGGTGAGCGCGCTGGTTGTGGCCTCCCGGCAGGGCGCCGCCTCGGTCGACTCCGAGCGCAGCAGTCTGCTGGCCCTGGCCGAACGGTCACAGGCGGAGGTGGCGGCGCTGGGGGAGCGGGCCGCCGCGCTCGACGCGGAGGTCATTGCTCTGCGTGAGGAAGCCCTGGGGTCGCAGGCCGTGGGCCGCGACCAGGCGGGGGTCATCGCGCAGCGTGGGATCGCGGCCGGAACCCTTCCGGTCGCCGGGCCGGGTGCCCGCGTCACCGTCGAGGACGCGGACGCCGCGCTGGACGGGGCCGACCCTTCGTTGTCGCAGGTGCTCGACATCGACCTGCAGCAGGTGGTCAACGGGCTGTGGGAGTCCGGTGCCGAGGCCGTGGCCATCAACGGGCAGCGTGTCGGGGCGCTTACTGCGATCCGCTCCGTCCAGGACGTGATCCTGGTCAACTACAACGCGGTCGTGGCCCCCTACGAGGTGAACGCCATCGGCGACCCGCGCAGCCTGCCGACCGACTTCTTGCGCTCGTCGGGCGGGCAGTGGTTGCAGGCGGTCAGACTGTCCGCGGACATCACGTTCTCCATCGACAGCGTCAACGACGACATCGACATGCCGGGGGAGCCCGCAGGAACGCTGCGCTACGCCGTGCCGGTAGCTGGTGACCAGGAAGGTGCACGATGATCCCTGTGCTCGGCCTCGTGGTCGGCATCGTCCTCGGTGTGGCGCTGGGCGTGTCCGTCCCGCCCGCCTTCGAGCCGTACCTGCCGATCGCTGTCATCGCTGCGCTCGACGCACTCCTCGGTGCCGGCCGCGCGACGCTGGAAGGCGTGTTCGACGACCGGGTGTTCGTGGTGTCGTTCGTGTCGAACGTGATCCTGGCGACGATCATCGTGTTTCTGGGCGACCAGCTCGGGGTGGGTGCTCAGCTGTCGACCGCGGTGATCATCGTGCTTGGCATCCGCATCTTCACCAACGCAGCGGCGATGCGCCGCCTGCTGCTGGGAGCGTGAGCCGGTGAGCCAGACGACCCCGGCACAGGCACGTGCCCGGCTTCGGGAGGCGCTGAGCTGGGACGTCGGCAGCGGCACCGTCATCAGCGCCGTCCTCTTCGCGATCGTTGGCTTCGTCGCCGCCATCCAGATCGCCGCGCCCGACGACGCGCTCGGGCAGGCCAGCCGTGCCGACCTGGTGCAGATCCTCAACGGCCTCAACACCCGCGCCGACCAGCTCGAGGAGGAGGTGGCCCGGCTGGAGGAGGCCCGCGCGGGTCTCGTCGCCGGCGCCGGCGACAGCGAGGCCGCGCTGGCCGAGGCACGGGAACGGCTCGACACCCTGGGGATCCTGTCCGGCGAGGTGGCCGCCGCGGGACCGGGGGTGCGCATCGTCATCTCCGACCCTGGCCGTGGCGTGGATGCGGCAGGCATGCTCAGCGCCGTCCAGGAGCTGCGTGACGCCGGGGCCGAGGCCCTGCAGGTCACCGGGGGTCTCGGTCGGTCGGTGCGCATCGTGGCCAGCACCGCTTTCGTCGACCTCCCCACCGGCGAGATCGCCGTCGGCGGTGTGGGGGTCACGTCGCCGTATGCGATCGTCGCGCTCGGTGACCCGTCCACGCTGGCCACCGCCCTCGGTATCCCTGGCGGCGCCCTGTCGTCGTTGGAGGGCGCCGGGGCAAGCGTGTCGGTGAACGAGAGCAACGACGTGCTGGTGGACGCGTTGCACAGCGCCACCGAACCCTCCTACGCTCGGCCCGCCGTGCCCGACGACGCCGAGTCAGGCTGAGACGAGAAGAGGACCTCCATGGTGCCCGACGACCGTCGCTACACCGCCCAGCACGAGTGGGTGCTCCCCACCGAGGTGCCGGGCCGCGTCCGCGTCGGCATCACCGACTTCGCCCAGGAGCAGCTCGGCGACGTCGTGTACGTGTCGCTGCCGGACGTCGGGGCGCAGCTCGGCGTCGAGGCGACGTTCGGTGAGGTGGAGTCGACCAAGAGTGTGAGCGACCTGTACGCACCGCTCGAGGGCACGGTCGTGGCCCGCAACGACGACCTCGATGCCGCTCCCGAGCTCGTCAACACCGACCCGTACGGCGCCGGCTGGATGATCGAGCTGGAGCTGTCCGACGCTGCGCTGCTGGAGTCGTTGCTCGATGCCGAGGGGTACCGTGCACAGACGGGCTGACGTCGCAACAGCATGGCCGACACACCGGCTCGACACTCCGGATGCCTTGACCCGTCCAGAGCACCTCTCTAGCGTTTCAGTCTCACCCTCAACTACGCATCGAGGTTGCGGTCACGCTGTTCCGTTCCTCGCCCAGGAGGCCTTGTGACCACGTGCCCGCAATGCGGCCGTGACATCCCCGACGAGCTTGCTGAGGGGGCGAAGTTCTGCCCCTTCTGCGGCGCCCGCATGCATCGGCCGGCGGCAGACCTGGTGGACTCCACCACCACATTCGCCTTGCCCTCGCACCACGCCGAGCACCCCGCGCCGCTGGCCGACGAGCCCGAGGCCGGGCACGAGACGCTGGACGACGACTCACGCGCGGCCGTCGAGGCGCTGCCGCAGGGATCGTCGATGCTGGTCGTTCAGCGGGGGCCGAACGCCGGTTCGCGCTTTCTTCTCGATGCCGACCTCGTGAGCGCCGGGCGCCATCCGGACTCCGACGTGTTTCTTGACGACGTCACGGTCTCGCGGCGTCACGCGGAGTTCCGCATGAGCGCCGACGGCTACGTCGTGCGCGACGTCGGCAGCCTCAACGGCACCTACGTCAACCGCGACCGGGTCGACGAGGTGCTGCTCAGCAACGGCGACGAGGTGCAGGTGGGCAAGTACCGACTCGTGTACTTCGCCGCCGCCGACGACCTCATGGGCGACTCCGCCCCGGCATGAGCGCGACTGCCCCGGCCCCGTCGGGCCGCTCCGGCACCCTGTCCATCGGGCAGGTGCTGGCCGGCCTGCGCGAGGACTTTCCGGACGTCACGATCTCCAAGATCCGGTTCTTGGAGACTGAGGGCCTCGTCGAGCCCGAGCGGGCGCCGTCCGGGTACCGCCGGTTCACCCCGACCGACGTCGAGAGGTTGCGCTACGTGCTGGCCGCCCAGCGGGACCACTACCTGCCGTTGAAGGTGATCCGTGAGCACCTCGACGCCATCGACCGGGGGTTGAGCCCGGCGGCGCCGCTCGGGCGCCCGGGGGTCCCGCGGGAGGTCGGAGAGGTGGACGCGCCTGCTCCGGTCGAGCTGACCCGCGACTCCCCCGACGTGATCCTGACCCGGGCCGAGCTGCTGGAGGCCTGCGGGGCGACAGAGAAGCAGCTCGCAGCACTGGAGGGGCACGGGCTGGTGAGCGCCACCCGATCGGGTCACTACGACGCCGACGCGCTGGCGGTGGCTCGGGTCTGCATCGACCTCGCCGCCTTCGGCCTGGAGCCTCGCCACCTGCGGCCGTTCCGTACAGCGGCTGACCGCGAGATCGACCTGGTCGAGCAGGTGGTGGGTCCGCTCATGCGCCGCCGCGACGACGACGCCGCGAGCCGCGCGGAGGAGACCGCCCGCGAGGTCGCGGTGCTCACGTTGGCGCTGCGCACCGCTCTTGTGCGAGCAGGCGTGCGACGCGTGCTGCACCGCTAGGGTGATCTGGTGCTGCCTCTCGAGGTCATCGGCGTCCGGGTGGAGATGCCGTCCAACCAACCCATCGTGCTGCTGCGCGAGACCGACGGAGAGCGCTACCTGCCGATATGGATCGGCGCGCCCGAAGCCTCCGCGATTGCCTTCGCCCAGCAGGGCGTGACCCCCGCCCGTCCGCTGACCCACGACCTCTTCGCCGACGTCATCACTGCGCTGGGCACATCGTTGGAGCAGGTGCGCATCACCGATCTGACCGACGGGGTGTTCTACGCCGTGCTCGAGTTCGCCAACGGTGTGCAGGTGAGTGCGCGGCCCTCCGATGCCATCGCGCTCGCGCTGCGCACCGGCGCCGCAGTGCTCGGCGCCGAGTCGGTTCTTGACGAGGCCGGGCTGAACCTGCCCCACGAGGACGAGGACGAGGTGGAGAAGTTCCGCGAGTTTCTCGACCAGGTGTCGCCGGAGGACTTCGACCCGGACGAAGGGCCCGCACCGGGACAAGCCGACTCAACCTGACCCTCAACATCAGGTTGAGGCATGCGCGTGTTGCGTTGACCGCAGCCGGCTGAGTCCCTACCGTCACGGACGTGGGTTGAACAAACCCGTCACTTGTAGTTCCACGGCTGTGAGTCGGGAAGGGCGTGCGATGGCTGAGACCCAGGAGGTTCGCGGCTCCGGTGCCGCGCGCTCTGCCGCTGCGGACCAAGGACTGCTCTTCGACGAGCCGGTGACCCCGCTGCCGGAGAACGAGGGCTACCGAGGCCCGGTAGCCTGCAGCGCAGCCGGCATCACCTACCGCCAGCTCGACTACTGGGCGCGCACGGGACTGATCGAGCCGACAATCCGAAACGCGTCAGGATCGGGCACCCAGCGGCTGTACTCGTTCCGCGACGTGCTCGTGCTGAAGGTCATCAAGCGTCTGCTCGACACCGGGGTGTCGCTCCAGCAGATCCGCACGGCCGTCAGCCACCTGCGCGAGCGCGGCGTCGAAGACCTGGCCGCGATCACGCTGATGAGCGACGGTGCGACGGTCTACGAGTGCACGTCGCCGGACGAGGTCGTCGACCTGGTCCAGGGTGGGCAGGGAGTGTTCGGGATCGCCGTGGGCCGGGTCTGGCGCGAGGTCGAAGCAGACCTGGTCGACCTGCCGGCCGAGGCGGCCGACCCGGCGCCCTCGCCGAACGACGAGCTCGCGGCGCGCAGGCAGCGCCGAGTGGCCGAGGCCGGGTAATCTCACTCGGCGATGACCCTCTTCGCCGACCGCCACATCGGACCCCGCGCCGACGAGATCGCCACCATGCTGGCGAGCGTCGGCTACGCGAGCCTCGATGCCCTCACTGACGCCGCCGTCCCCGGCTCCATCCGCATGCTGGGTGCGCTGGACCTTCCCCCCGCGCTCGACGAGCGGCAGGCGCTGGACGAGCTGCGCGCCTTGTCGCGACGCAACGAGCGCCCCGTATCAATGATCGGTCTGGGGTACCACGACACCGTGACCCCTCCGGTGGTCGTGCGTCGGCTGCTGGAGAGCCCGGGCTGGTACACGGCGTACACGCCGTACCAGCCGGAGATCTCACAGGGTCGGTTGGAAGCCCTGCTGAACTTCCAGACCATGGTCGAAGACCTCACTGCACTTCCGATCGCGAACGCCAGCCTGCTCGACGAGGCCACGGCCGTCGCCGAGGCCATGACCCTCATGCACCGAGCGGCCAAAGGACCGGTGGCGGCGAGCGGACGTCTGCTCGTCGACACCGACGTGCTTCCGCAGACCCGCGCCGTTCTCGCCACGAGGGCCGAGCCGCTGGGCATCGAGCTGGTCGACCTCGACCCCGACGCGCAGGCGCTGCCGCCCGGCGACGCCTTCGGCGTCGTCCTGCAGTACCCGGGAGCCTCGGGTGCGCTGCGCGACCACGCAGCGCTGGTGGCCGACGCGCATGAGCAAGGCACTCAGGTGACCGTTGCCGCCGACCTTCTCGCGCTCACGCTGCTGCGCCCGCCCGGCGAGATCGGCGCCGACGTCGTGGTGGGCAGCACCCAGCGCTTCGGCGTGCCGCTGGGCTACGGCGGCCCGCACGCGGCCTACATGGCCGTGCGTCAGGGCCTGGAGCGCCAGCTGCCGGGACGCCTGGTGGGGGTGTCGGTGGACGCCGACGGCCACCGCGCATACCGGTTGGCCCTGCAGACCCGTGAGCAGCACATCCGCCGCGACCGGGCCACCAGCAACATCTGTACGGCGCAGGTTCTGCTGGCCGTCGTCGCTTCGATGTTCGCCGTCTGGCATGGCCCAGAGGGTCTCACCGCGATCGCCCGGCACGCGCAGCGCCACGCGCAGCGCCTGGCCGACGCCCTGCGTGCCGACGGCGTGCGCGTGCGCAGCGACCACTTCGTCGACACGATCGTCGCGGTCGTCCCGGGCCAAGCGGCACAGGTGGTGGCTGCAGCCGCCGAGGATGGGATCAACCTGGGGTTCGTCGACGACGACCACGTGCGCGTCTCGTGCGACGAGACGACCGAGGGTGAGCACGTCGACCGCGTGCTCGCCGCTTTCGACGCTGCGGCAGTACCTGGCTTCGACACCAACACAGACGACGGGCCCGACTCGATCCCCGTGGTCTTGCGACGCACGTCAGCGTTCATGACCCACCCAGTGTTCTCCTCGCACCGCTCGGAGACCGCGCTGTTGCGCTATATGCGTCGGCTCTCCGACTCCGACTACGCGCTGGACCGCGGCATGATCCCGCTGGGCTCGTGCACGATGAAGCTCAACGCGGCCGTGGAGATGGAGGCGGTCACCTGGCCGCACTTCGCCGGGCTGCACCCGTTCGCGCCGATCGAGCAGACCGCGGGGTACCAGCAGCTCATCGATGATCTCTGCCGGTGGCTCGCCGAGATCACCGGCTACCACTCGGTGTCGCTGCAGCCCAACGCCGGCTCTCAGGGCGAGTTCGCCGGGCTGCTCGCCATCCGGGCCTACCACCGCTCGCGCGGGGACGACCAGCGCGACGTCTGCCTGATCCCGCAGAGCGCCCACGGCACGAATGCCGCGTCAGCCGTCATGGCCGGCATGCGGGTGGCCGTCGTCGCCTCAGCAGCCGACGGCACGGTTGACCTGGACGACCTGCGTCGGCTCGTCGCTGAGCACGGCGACCGGGTTGCCGCCGCGATGGTCACCTACCCGTCCACCCACGGGGTCTACGAGGACGGCATCAGCGAACTGTGCCGCATCGTGCACGAGGCCGGCGGCCAGGTGTACGTGGACGGCGCGAACCTCAACGCGCTGGTCGGCGTCGCACGGCCCGGCGACTTCGGTGCCGACGTCTCCCACCTCAACCTGCACAAGACGTTCTGCATCCCGCACGGCGGTGGCGGCCCGGGGGTCGGCCCCATCGGGGTGCGCGAGCACCTCGCCCCGTTCCTGCCCAACCACCCGCTGGTGGCCCAGGCTGGGCCCGACACCGGCATCGGGCCGGTGTCGGCTGCTCCGTTCGGCTCGCCCGGCGTGCTGCCGATCTCGTGGGCCTACATTCGGCTGATGGGCCCCGACGGGCTGCGGCGCGCGACCCAGGTCGCCGTGCTGGCCGCCAACTACGTCGCGCGGCGGCTGTCCGAGCACTACCCGATCCTCTACACCGGCGCGCACGGGCTCGTCGCGCACGAGTGCATCATCGACCTGCGTCCGCTCACCAAGCAGACCGGCGCGAGCGTGGACGACGTGGCCAAGCGGCTGATCGACTACGGCTTCCACGCCCCAACCATGTCGTTCCCGGTGGCGGGAACGCTGATGGTCGAGCCCACCGAGTCAGAAGACCTGGCCGAGCTGGACCGCTTCTGCGACGCGATGATCGCGATCCGGGCCGAGGTCGACCTGGTGGCATCCGGGCACTGGCCCGCGCAGGACAACCCGTTGTGCAATGCCCCGCACACCGCCCGCTCGGCGCTGGGGGAGTGGACCCATCCCTACTCGCGGGAGGTGGCGGTATACCCGGCAGGTCCGGGTCAGGCCGGCGACAAGTACTGGCCGCCCGTGCGTCGCATCGACGGCGCGCACGGTGACCGCAACCTGGTATGCAGCTGCCCTGAGCCGGAGGCCTTCGCCACCGCCGAGTGACGCTCGCCGCAGATGCGGCGCTGCGCTACTGGGCGTCGCTGGCGGTGGAGAAGTGAAAGTCGTCGATCGTCAACGCCGGCATCGCCGTGCGGCAGAACCACTCGCCCCACTCCCGGCTGAACGTCGCCTCGCTCGCCCCGGCGGCTCGGACGCGTCCGAGCACCTCGATCGGGCTCTCGTTGAAACGGAAGTTCGGCGCCAGGCCCACGACCTCGCCGCCGGACACGACGAACACCCCATCCCGGGTGAGCCCGGTGAGCAGCAGCGTCTGCGGGTCGACCTCCCGGATGTACCACAACGACGTGAGGAGCAGCCCGTTCTCGAGTCCGACGACCAGGTCGTCGACGCTGCCGCTGCCACCCTCAACCTCCAGCACGAGGTTGTCGACGGCCGGCGTGACCGGCATCTCGGTCAGCGACGCGGAGTACCGGGTCTGCACGAGCGCGTCGAGGCGACCGCGCTCGATCCAGCGCGTCGCGGGCGTCGGCAGGCCGTTGTCGAACACGCTGCTGATCGGGCTGGACGCCGCCGCCATCACGAGAGGCGCACACTCCAGCCCCGGATAGGCCGGGTCGGAGCGCAGCGTGACGCCAGGGTCGACGACCTGCTGCCCCACTCGTGTGCGGCCACCGGGTGCGGAGTAGACGCTGCGACCATCCTGGGCGTGCAGCGCGGCCATCTCCCAGTACGCGTAGATCGCAAGGTCGGCCACCGACGTGGGCGGCAGGATCGCCGGGTAGCGCCCGGGGGCGAGATCGACCCGTCGCTTGGACCACTCCAGCCGTCGGCGCAGGTCGGTGTCGACGGCGTGCATGTCGACGTCGGTGAAGTCACGGCTGGCGAGCCCAGTCCACGTCGACGCAGAGAGGTCAGCGGCCTTCGCGGTCACCGTCAGGTGCCCCGACGGCTGTACGTGGCGGTGGCGTAGACCGGTCGAGGTGCCGAGGTACGTCGTGTCCAGCGTGTGCTCGGCGTAGCCGTAGGTCTCCACGCCGTCGGCGCGCGCCCCTGCGAGCACGTCACCCAACGCCTCGGACACCGCGCCGAACACCTCGATGCCTCCGACGACGGGGGGCTCGGTGAAGTCCAGGGTGGCCGAGCCGGCGGGCAGCACCTGTGCGCTCTGCTCGGGTGGGGTCTGTCGGGCCAGCGCCTCGGCGTCGGCGACGAGGCCGGCGATGTCGTGGGCATCGGTGACGGTGCGGGTCAGCCCGCCCGCCGACGCCTCCGGCGGGGTGCCCTGCATTGCGACGACGGTCATCGTGCGGCTGCGTGTCTGCCCGTTCGTCGTGAGCGTGTTGGAGGCCCATCGCAAGTTCGCCTGGCTCGAGACCGTCACGAGCACCACGCACGCGTCGCTGACCGATCGGGCCAGGGCCACCTCGACCATCTCGTCTGGACCCAGGGCGCTCATCGCTGTCCCTCCGCGTCGGTGTTGAGCACGTTGACCCCGCGGAACAGCGTGGCCGGAGCACCGTGGCTCACCGGTGCCACCTGGCCGGGTTGGGCCTTGCCGCAGTTGAACGCCCCGCCGAGCACCCACGTGGATACGTCGCCGAGCCCGGCGAGCGACCCCCAGAAGTCTGGCGTGCGGCCCTGGTAGGCGGCGTCGGTCACCTGCCCGGCCAGCCGGCCGCCGCGGATGCGGTAGAAGCGCTGGGCGGTGAACTGAAAGTTGTAGCGCTGCATGTCGATCGACCACGACTTGTCGCCGACCACGTAGAGCCCGTCGTCGACCTGGCCGATGAGGTCGTCGACGATGCATGGCTGCGAGCCGGGCTGCAGCGACACGTTCGCCATGCGCTGGATCGCGACGTGGCCGGGGGAGTCGGCGAACGCGCACCCGTTGGAGCGCGGGTCGTCCCCGTCGAGCAGAGTGGCCGACGACCGGTCGAGCTGGTAGCCGACGAGTCGGCCGTCCTTGACGATGTCCCAGCGCTGGGCTGCCACCCCCTCGCTGTCCCAGGCGACGCTCGCCAGCCCGTGCGCAGTAGTGCGGTCACCGGTGACGTTCATGAGGTCGCTGCCGTAGCGCATGGTGCCGAGCTGGTCGGGGGTGGCGAAGGACGTGCCGGCGTAGTTGGCCTCGTAGCCCAGGGCTCGGTCGAGCTCGGTCGCGTGCCCGATCGACTCGTGGATGGTCAGCCACAGGTTGGACGGGTCGATCACCAGGTCGTACGTGCCGGGCTGCACGCTGGGCGCGGCGAGGCGCTCGGCCAGCAGCTCGGGCAGCTCGGCCAGCTCACCGGCCCAGTCGTGCACGCCGTCGGTGCCGGTGACGTACTCCCACCCGCGAGCCACAGGCGCGGCGAGTGTGCGCATGGTCTCGAACCCGCCCGTGTCGCTGTCGACTCCTAGTGCCTCGACCTCGGGGTGCAGCCGCACACGCTGCTGGAGGGTGCGGGTGCCGGCCAGGTCGGCGTAGAACGTGGTCTCGCGCACCTGGTGCAGCGAGGCGGTCGCGTGCTGCACCCGCGGGTCGGCGAGCACACGCCCGGCGTAGTCGCCGAGCACGGCGACCGCCTCGGAGACCGCGACGTCGAACGGGTCGATCACGTAGTCCGACACCCACGTCCCCTGCCAGACGGGCTCGTCGGCCAGCGTCACCGCGCGCGTGCGAAGCGGGCGTGAGACTCGCGCTACGGCCAGAGCCTGTTCGGCGGTGGCGCGGGCCGCGTCCGGCGTCAGGTCGGCGGTGGCGGCGAAGCCCCAGGTGCCGTCGAGCACCACGCGCACCGCGAGCCCGAGGTCTTCTCCGTCGTGCATGCCGGCCAGCTGGGTGTCGCGGATCGCCACGTTGCGGGTGCGGATGCGCTCGATCCGCACGTCGGCGTGCTCGGCGCCGTGCGCGCGGGCGGTGCTCAGGGCCGCGTCGGCCACGGCGTCTAGTGGGAGCGCGACGAAGGCGGGGTCGACGCAGTGCCGGGAGGCGGAGGGGACGGCGTCGGCACTCACCTGCGCGAGCCTATCGGCGCGATGACGGCGCGAAGCCGGTTCACGTGCGACCGCGGTCTTCTTGCGCACGCCACAGCGTCTCCGACTCCCCTGCCCAGGTGGCCTGCACCACCGAGTAGCCACGCTGGCGCAGCGCCTCGCACACCGACGCGTCGTCGTCCACGACGAACGCGATCGACCCCTCGGCCGCCACCCGGGCCAGCAGCGCGGGCTTGAGCACACGTGCGGGACGGCGGTCGCGGGCCCCGCGCAGCACCAGGCCCCCGGCGGGCAGCTCGTGGCGCTCCAGCCACTCCTGCGTCACCGCTCGCAGGTGCTCGGGGCGTCCAGACAGGTAGACGAGGGCGTGGTCGAGCGCGGCGTCGGTGGCTCTTCGGTGTCCCTCGACGAGCAGTGGGTCGTCGGCAGCGTCGGCGAAGAAGCCCGCCCAGTCGCGGCGGCGTCCGCGAATGTGGTGCAGCCGGTGCGTGACGTCGGCGAGGACGCCGTCGATGTCGAACACCGCGAAGCTCGGCCGGGTCACGACGTCACCGGCGGGGCGGCGAAGCCGGGCAGCAGGCGGGCGAGCTCGTCGGCGACCGGCACGCGTGCCTCGAGCTGGGCCAGCACGCCGACCACGCCCAGCCAGACGCGGTGGGTGAAGAGCTGCTCGGGCGGGATCGTCAGCTGCAGAGCGACGGCGAAGTCGGGGTTGCGCGGGTCGTTGACCTTGCCGAACTCGGTGCGCAGCCAGTCGCGGGTGTAGTGGAACACGTCGTGGCGCGCCGGCTCGCTGAAGGGGGCGAGGTAGTCCATCAGCTTCGCCGTCTCGATGTCTTGGTCGGGGCGCACAAGTCCGGCGTCGCGTAGTGCGCGGGTCACGTCGTCGACGTCATCGCTGCGCAGGGCCGCGATCAGGTGACCGAAGGTCTCCGGAAGGCCGTCGGGCAGCTCCAGGGACGACCCGAAGTCGAGCACGCCGAGACGCCCGTCCTCCAGCCGTCTGAAGTTGCCCGGGTGCGGGTCGGAGTGCAGCAGCCCCGTCCGCATCGGGGCGCCGAGCATGAACCGCTGGTAGCGCACCGCAATGGCGTCGCGGGTGGGCTGGTCGGCTGCTTCGGCGACGCACGCCAGCGGTGCCCCGTCCATCCAGTCGCTCACCAGCACACGCGGCCGAGCGAGCACCACGTGCGGCACGACCACCTCGTCGTCGTCGGCGTAGGCGGTGGCGAAGCGCTGCTGCACCCGGCCCTCGTGGACGTAGTCGAGCTCGTCGAGCAGTCGCACGCGCATCTCTGCGACGAGCGGCGGCAGCGCGATGCGTGGAGCCAGTCGCGCGACGGCCCCCGAGGCGATCGCGAGTGCGCGCACGTCGGCGGCGAGCGCCTCGGCGACACCTGGGTACTGGATCTTGACCGCCACGTCACGCCCCTCCGGCGTGCTCGCCCGATGCACCTGGCCCAGGGACGCCGCGGCGGCCGCGACGGGGTTGAAGCCCGGCAGCAGGTCGCGCCATCGAGGGCCGAGCTGGTCGACCAGCACTGGCTCGACCTGGTCGAACGGCAGCGCCGGCACGTCCTGCTGCAGCCCGGTCAGGGTCTCGCGCCACGTCTGCTCCGGGTCCTGCGGGAACAGCATCTCGACGGTGGAGAGAAGCTGCCCGGCCTTGAGGGCGCCGCCCTTCATCTCGCCAAGGGTCCGTCGGGTGCGGGCGGCCGCACCTTGGCGCAGCTCGCGTCGGACGACGTCGGGGTCGTGGCCCGCCGCCCGGCGCACGGCGCCACGGGCGCTGTCGGCCAGCGCCCAGGCCGGCAGGCTCAGCAGCCGCACCGTCCGCGCGGGGGAGCGGGGGGAGAGCCTGGTGCGTCCTGCCGATGGCACGTCGGCGAGGCTACTGGAGAGTCACCTTCGCGCTTCGGCCGACGGCGTGGGCACGCGAGGGCAGTGACACGGCGCGGAAGGTACCGGACTTGTCCACACGGAAGGCGACGTTGCCACGGGGACCGGTGCGACGCGTGTCGACCTTGACCCAACGGTTGCCGACGCGCTGCTGAAGAGCGACTCGGTGCCCCGCTCGAGCGGGCGTCACGCTGGCCCGCACCCGCGTCGACGCCGAGGCGGTCGCCACGCCGGAGCTGGTCGACGGGACAGCCACCGACACCACCGTTCGCACGCGCACGGTGCGAGTTCCGGATCGCTTCGGGGCATGCTTCTTGGTTCCGGAGAACGTGGCCCACACCTTGGTCGTGCGCTTCGCGGAGCCAGTGGTGTGCACCACGACGCCACGCGCGTCCGTCTTGTACGTGCGGCACGACGCCGATCCGCCGACCGGACGGTGGCAGACCTTGACGTTCTTTCGCGCCAGGGGCTTGCCGCTGCGCTCGGTGAGGCGAAAGCCCGAGGTGACCGATGAGCGCAGCGGCACGACGGCCTTGCGCTGCTTGGAGATGTTGACCGGCGTTCGCCGGTCGGCGGCGCGCGAGGCGGCAGCACCGCCCCGCAGGCTGGCGGGGGTGCCGGCTGCCTGCGCCGGGCCGAGGCCCAGCTTGCGCGAGCATGCCGGCCAGGCGCCCCAGCCCTGGATGTCCAGCAGCCGTTCGGCGGCCGCCACCTGCTGGGTACGCGAGGCCAGGTCAGGCCGGGGTGCGTAGCGGTTGCCACCGACCGCGTTCCAGCTGCCGAGGGAGAACTGCACCCCGCCGTAGTAGCCATTGCCCGTGTTGATCTTCCAGTTGCCGCCTGACTCGCACTGGGCGAGGCGGTTCCAGGTGTCGTCGGACGCCGCGTGCGCAGGTGTTGTCAGCCCAAGGGCCCCGAGCGTCACCGCAGCGACGCTCACCACCAACGCACGCACGCTGAAGCGTGCACGCATGTGTTCTCCCGTCACGCCTCCGAGGTGAGCTGTCGGGTTCGGAGCGGGAGTGCCCCGGCCATGTCTGGCTTCACCCCTGACGAGCCAGGCTCGTCGTGGTTCCCCCGGCGTCTGTCCATGTGTGCTGAGGGGCCGTCCGGGCCGACAGACGTTCGGCGAAGCCCGGGAGGTCGCGCGGTTGCGCTGGACGACGTTACCAATTCGTGACGTTACGAATCAAGTTCGCGTGCCAGGCCTCAGCTGCGTGCCCGGAGGGACCGCTCGGGGCTGCCTGCCCAGGGGCGTCGCGGCGCGGCTCAGGTCGCTCTGGCGACGCCCATGCCGCCCGGAGGTCTCTCGTCTCGCTGCTAGCCGGCCAAGGCAGCGAACGCCTCGTACACCATGAAGGCCGGCCAGAACAGGCCCTGGAGCACAGCGAGCACGTACTCCCAGAAGGTGTCGGCCTGTTGCCAGAAGAAGACCCAGGCTCCGAAGACACCGAGTCCGTACAGAGCCCCGCCGCCGGCTGCGCCTGCGCTGTTGTCGGCCATGCCGACTCCTCTCGTCCTCGCCAGTCTCGGCCGCTTGCTGGCGCTGCACAACCAGACGTCGACATCGGTGGCGGCGTCGTGCGGCGGTCGGCAGACTGGCCTCGCACCACCGTAGGTGCCCCCGCGACGAGAGGAACGACATGACCGACGACGACATGACCATGGACGAGATGGCGCACGGCCCCCACGACGGTAGCGCCGATGGCGGGGCAGACGGTGGTGCAGATGGCGGCGCGGACGGCGGGGCTGACGGCGGTGCGGATGGCGGCGCCGGCGGCGGTGCGGATGGCGGCGCGGACGGCGGGGCTGACAGTGGCGCTGACGGGGGTGCCGACGGCGGAGCCGACAGCGGAGCGTGAGTCTCGACCTGCTCTGCTCGGCGCCGGCTGACGTCTTCGCCAACAAGGTCTGGGGCCACCGGGCATGGCTCTCCCGGGCCGACGACCTGCCCGGCGAGGTGGCGGACTGGTTCTCCGTCGACGCTGCAGACGAGCTGCTGAGCCGACGCGGTCTGCGCACACCGTTCGTGCGGCTGGCGAAGGGTGGCCGCATCGTCGCGCCGAACCGGTACACCGGCTCCGGGGGAGTGGGGGCCACTATCGGCGACCAGGTGATGGACGACGCGGTGCTGCGGCTGTTCGCCGACGGCACCACCGTCGTCCTGCAGGGCGTCCATCGAATCTGGGCGCCCGTTGGTCGACTGGCCGCTGGGCTCTCGGTCGATCTCGGGCACCCGGTGCAGGTCAACGCCTACATCACCCCACCGCAGTCGCAGGGCTTCGCCTCGCACTACGACACGCACGACGTGTTCGTGCTGCAGGTGTCCGGTCGCAAGCAGTGGCGGGTGCACGACCCCGTGCTCGACGCGCCCATGCCGGAGGAGCCCTGGGACCAGGTGGCCGACGCTGTGACGGCCCGCGCGGCGGAGCCGCCGGTGATCGAGGAGGTGCTCGAGCCGGGGGACTGCCTCTACCTGCCCCGCGGCTTCCTGCACTCAGCCACGGCGCTCGGGGGTACGAGCATCCACCTGACGTTCGGCGTGCACGCCGTCGTCGAGCGAGACGTCGTGGACGCCGTGCTCGCGGCGGTGCGCGACGCGGGGTGGCGCTCGTCCATGCCGGTGGGGTGGGACCCCACGACAGAGTCCGGGGTCGCCGAGGTCGGGTCGCTCGTCGCCGGTGTTGTCGACGCCCTGCACGCGCTCGACCCGACTGCCGTTGCGGCGATGCTGCACGACGAGCGGAGCGCGCGCCAACGCCCCGCGCCCCTGTCACCGCTGGCCCAGGCAGACAATGCCGCCCACCTCGCCGCGCACCACGTCGTCCGGCTTCGCGACCACCTCGGTGCGAGGGTCGACCACAACCCGGAGGCGGGCGCCGATCAGCTCGTCCTGAACGGGCGTCGACGCGTGGCCATCGAGGCGGGGGAGCGACCCGCTGTCGACGCGCTGCTGACCGGCGACCCACTGAGCGTTGAGACGCTGCCGCTGGCCGACAAGGCGCAGGCAGTTGCGTTGGCGCAGCGGCTGCTGCGTGAGGGCGTGCTCGTCGTGCACGACGCGGCCGCGTCGCAGTCACCGCAGTGACCCGGTGCTCGATCGCCGCGGCCGCCCGCGGCGACAGCATGGTTGCGACCGCTCCGCCGGCGCATCGCTGGCTGCTCATCGAGCACGAGGGGGCCTGGCCGGCCAACGCCCTCGAGGTGTTCGATCGACCGGTTGCCCGGGCGCTCGCCGCTCGCGCGAGCGCGATGCACGCGCGCATCTCGCTGGTCCGCCGGCCGGGTCGCCACCCGCGTGAGCAGGCTCCGTTGCGCTGGGCGCTCGCCGACACCCGTCCCGGCCGCGAGGGCATCCGGTGGGGCGTGGTCGACCAACATCACGACCTCGTGGACCTCGACTGGGACGTGACGCCCGGTGAGGGCGAGCCGGTGGCGATCGTGTGCGCCCACAGCCGCCACGACGTCTGCTGCGCGTTGCGCGGTCGACCGGTGGCCGCCGCCATGAGTCACCACTGGCCCGGCCGGGTGTGGGAGTGCTCGCATCTGGGCGGGGACCGTTTCGCCGCGACGATGGTGCTGCTGCCGCACGCGCTCTGCTACGGCCGGGTCACCGAACAGGCCGGCGCACGGATCCTCACGGCCTTCGAGGCGGGTCGGCTGGTGGCCGAGCATCTGCGGGGACGGTCGTTCTTCACCCGCCGCGAGCAGGCGGCGCAGGCCTTGGCACGAGCCGCCGGCGTGGGTGGCGAGGCGATCGGTGACCTGTCCCCACGACGCAGCCTATTGCTGGGGGAGGACGTTGCCCAGGTCGTGCTTGGCCGAGATGAGGGCGACGACCTCGTCGTGACGCTGCGCGAACGCACCGTCCATCTCGGGACACCGGCGACCTGCCGCTCGACCGTGGACGCCCTCGCCCACGAGTACGACCTCGTGTCTGTGACTCCGTTGGAGGATGTGGCCCGAGCCTAGGGCGACGCCGGACCCAACCGCGTGGACGCCGTGGAGGTGGCGCGACCCGCGACCCCTTCGACTGCTAGCCGGCTTGCTGGGGTTGGGCCAGGCGGCCGATCGAGAGCGCCGGGCGTTCACCAGCTTGTTGTCCTCGGATGCCGCTCCCGTGATCGAGTCGCCCACGGCGCGCTGGCTTCCCAGGGGGAGGGGTTGTGCGCGATGGGCGCAGCGACGCGGGGAGCCTCGTTCTGAGTAGTTGTCATAATGCTGCTTATCGGACAGGCGGCCAGTGACCGTCTGTGCACCGCGGCCTCGGGTCGATCCTGTTCGCGAGACGATCACCCAGGTCACCAGCGCGTTGGAGGAGGTGCCGGGGCTTCCCGACGAGCGCGTCAACCCGAACGCCGAGGCCATCGCCCAGTCCGGCGGCACCGCCGTCATCGAGGCCGTCGATGACAGCGAGCTCATCGCCGTACGCCCGCCGAGCGGCCAGGACGCGGCGATGCGGTTCTAGGCGGACCACTCCTGCGCATGGGCCCGGATCGCCTCGGCGGCCTCGCGGTCGTTCTCCTCCAGCAGGTCGGCCACGGCCGTCAGGGCCAGCCACAGGTCGCCTCGCGCCTCCTCGTCGCCCGGACGGGCGTCGTGCACCTGCGTCGCGGTGAGCACCGACTCCCGGTACAGCGCAAGGGCTTTGGGCGGATCGCTCGGTGCCACGTGCTCAGCTGCCACCATCAGCACCCAACCGAGCTCGCGCGTCGCTCCCACGTCGCCCGGACGCGACGCCAGGTGAGCCCGAGCCAGCTCGACGGCCTGGTCCAGCAGCGCCGTCGCCTCGCCTGGGTCCCCGGACATGAGGGAACCGGCGTCGCGCAGCGTCCATGACAGCTCAAGACGCACCTGATCCGCGTCGGGGTCGAGCGCGAGGCGGCGCTGGCCGACGACGGCGGCTTCCCAGTACGCCGCGACGGCGGCCGACCGGTCGCGCGACGAGAGCAGCTCGGCCTGCGCGTGCAGCGCGAAGAACAGCTCGGTCAGCACGTCCGGGTCGTCAGGGAGCGCATCGCACACCCGGCGGCACAGCCCGACCGACTCGGCGGCGAAGCCCAGGGCCTGCTCGTGCCCGAGGTCGTCGGCATCGCCGACGACGAAGTCGAAAGCAGCACCGCGCAGCAACGACGCGAGCGCACGGCGGGCGCCCAGATCGTCTGGCCGGGCCGCCACGTGCGAACGTGCCGAGGCGAGCCGACCGCGCCACTCCCATCGCTCGCCGCGCACGGCTCTGACGCTACGCGTGACCCGGCGCCGTGACGAAGTCGATGAGCTCTTCCACGGCACGCAGCATGTCCGGCTCCAGGTCGGCGTAGCTACGCACCGACCCGCGGATCCGTCGCCACATCTCCTGTTCGTCGCGCACGCCGAGCGCCGCACAGATGCCCGCCTTCCAGGGCGTGCCCATCGGGATGACCGGCCAGGCGTCGATGCCCACGGCGCTCGGGCGCACGGCCTGCCAGACATCGACGTAGCGGTGACCGGTGATGAGCACGTGCGGCGAGCGCACGTGGGCCGTGATGCGCTGCTCCTTCGTCCCCGTCACGAGGTGGTCGACGAGCACACCGAGCCGACGTGCAGCGCTCGGGCGAAACTCCGCGACGATGCCGGGCAGGTCGTCGATGCCGTGCAGCGGCTCCACCACCACGCCCTCGACGCGCAGGTCGTGCCCCCACACGTGCTCGACGAGCTCGGCGTCGTGCACTCCTTCGACGTAGATACGCCCAGCCCGCGCGACCCGCGCGCGGTGGTCGCGCACGACGGTCGATCCCGACCTGCTGCGCCCCTGACCCGAGGGTGCGGCGACCGCCGGACGTCGCAGCGTCACCGGGCGGCCGTCGATGGCGAAGGCTGCGGGCTCCCAGGCGAAGATGCGCCGAGTGCCATGGCGGTCTTCAAGGGTCACACCGTCCTTCTCCGCCCGCACGACGGCCCCGCACCAACCCGTCGCCGCGTGCTCCACCACGAGGTCACGCTCAGCGTCGACCTCCGTCACGACCGGACGGTTCCGCCGGTGCGGGTCGTCGGCCAGCACATCGCGCCCGTACCGGTCACCTCTCACGCGGCCCGACTCTGCCATGACGACCCGCGAGGTCTGCCCCCAGACTCGCCGTCTCGGCAGCCATGATGGGCACGTGCCTGACCTCGCCCGCTGGTCGTACCTCGATTCCCCCGGACCGATCGCGCTGGCCCACCGCGGCGCGCACGGCGTCGGCGTCACGGAGAACTCCACTGCAGCCTTCGCCCGCGCGGTCGAGCTGGGCTACACCTACGTCGAGACCGACGTGCACGCCACCGTCGACGGCGTGCTCGTCGCGTTCCACGACGCCACGCTCGACCGGGTCACCGACCGAGCCGGCGCCATCTCGCACCTTCCGTACGAGGTGGTCGCGCGGGCGCGGCTGGCCGACGGGTCGCCCATCCCGCTGCTGGAAGACCTGCTCGGCACCTGGCCCGACCTGCGCGTCAACATCGACGCCAAGGACGACCATGCGGTCGGCCCGCTGCTGGACGTGCTGGCTCGCACGCGGGCCCACGGACGCGTCTGTGTCGGCGCCTTCTCCGACACCCGCATCCGGGCCCTGCGCGCAGCGCTGCCCCCGGGGACGGCCACCGCGCTCGCACCGCGCGAGGTGGCTGCACTGCGGATGCGTCCACCCGGGCGGCTGGGCCGTCGCATGCTGAGCACCGATGCGCCGTGCGTGCAAGTGCCACCACGGCTGGGCCGGCTCACGGTCGTCGACGAGCAGTTCGTGGCCCGGGCCCACGACCAGGGCCGCATGGTCCACGTGTGGACGATCAACGACGCGGCGCAGATGCATCGCTTGCTCGACCTGGGCGTGGACGGCATCGTCACCGACGACGCAGCGGGCCTGCTGCAGGTGCTGCGCGAGCGGGCTGCCTCGCCATGAGCCGTCTGGTTCCTGCCGGCCCGCTCGCCGACCCGACGGCGCGGCGGCGCGAGTGGCGCTCGTGGTACTTCTACGACTGGGCCAACTCCGCGTTCGTCACGACGGTTGGCACGGTGCTGCTGGGGCCCTACCTGACGGCCGTCGCCGAGCGCGCCGCATGCGGGGACATGAGCGCCCCGGGCGAGCAATGCACCCAGAGCCTGTCGGTGCTCGGCGTCCCGGTGGCCGCCGGGTCGCTCTCGTCCTACACGGTCACGTTCGTCACGCTGCTGTCGGCGGTGCTGCTCCCGGTGATCGGCGCCGTCGCCGACCGGAGCAGCCGCAAGAGGCACATGCTCGCCGGCTTCGCGTGGGTGGGTTCGGGCGCCGCGTGCCTGTTGTTCTTCACCGGCGGTGACTCCTGGCAGCCGATCGTCGCCTTGATGCTGGTCGCAGGCATTTGCCTGGGTGGCTCAGTAGTGGTCTACGACTCGATCCTCAACGACATCTGCGCCGAGGACGACCGCGACCGAGTCTCCAGCCGTGGCTGGGCGCTGGGCTACCTCGGCGGTGGGCTGCTGCTGGCCCTCAACCTCGGCCTGCTGCAGCTCGCCGATTCCTTCGGGCTCAGCACCGAGCAGGCCGTGCAGGTCAGCTTTCTCTCCGCCGGGCTGTGGTGGGCGATCTGGACGCTGGTGCCCTTCGTGGGCTTGCGCGACCGTCCGGCCCAGAACGTGACCCCCGCCCAGGGTGGCCTGCTGCGCAGCTCGTTCAGCCAGCTCGTCACCACGCTGAGAGACCTGCGCCACTACCCGCAGACGCTGCTGTTCCTCGTCGCCTATCTGTTCTACAACGACGGCATCCAGACAGTCATCGCGTCGGCAGCGCTGTTCGGCAGCCGCGAGCTGGGGTTGCCGGACGCGTCCCTCATCCTGGCGATTCTCGTGGTGCAGCTCGTGGCCTTCGTGGGCGCTCTTGCGCTGGGACACCTCGCCGGGAGCATCGGCGCCAGGCGCACGATTCTCGGTGCCATCGTCGTGTGGGGCGCGGTATCGACCGGCGCCTTCTTCCTTCCTGCTGGGCAGCTCGGACCGTTCCTGCTGCTGGCCGTGGCGATCGGGTTCGTGCTGGGCGGCAGCCAGGCGTTGTCGCGGTCGCTGTACTCCACGCTGGTGCCGCGGGGGCGCGAGGCGGAGTACTTCGGGCTCTACCAGGCCGCTGAACGGGGCACGAGCTGGTTCGGCACACTCACCTTCGGCGTGGTGTTCCAGCTCACCGGCTCCTACCGGTTCTCGGTGGTGGCGCTGCTGGTGTTCTTCGTCGTCGGCTTCGTCCTTCTGCTGCGCGTCGACGTCGCCCGCGGCATCCGCGAGGCGGGCAACACGGTGCCCTCAGTGGTGTGAGCGGCTCGCTCGCCCCAGTGCGACGGCCGTCAACGCCTCCGGCACCGCGCCGGACAGGGCGAACCACGTGGACCGGCGCGCCTTGGCCCTCTCCAGGGTGCCGAGCTCGGCGAGCAGCTCGTACACGACAGCGTCGAACGCGTCCGATCCCGCCATGGCCGCCACCCAGAAAGTGCCGCTGCTCCCCCGCCGGTAGGCCGTCAGGGCACCCACGCCGATGACTAGCTCGCGCAGCGCCAGCGCCCGGACGTAGGGCACCGCCGCTTCTCGTTGGTCCGCCGACACCCCCACCCCGTCGGCGACCTGGCGTGCACGGACGGCAGCCCACCCGGCGATGCCGAGCCGCAGGCCCCCCAGCACCGCTACACTGGCACGCAACGCCGCGGACGGACCAGCGAGAACCGGTTCTTGGGCCATCAACGAACCTCCTTCTCCGCAGACGCCGCTTGGCGCGGTTGTCGCGAATGTTTGCCGTCGCGGAACAACGGGAACAGTCTGATCGTTAACCATCGTGTCACGGGCCGCCCGCCAACGGCGGCATGAGGAGGATGAGTCGTAACCATGGCTGAGCGTTCAACGCTCCGGGGCTCCCGGCTAGGGGCTGTCAGCTACGAGGACGAGCGCGGTGTCGTGCTCGCCGAGCGGCAGAACGTCGAGTACGACTGCCCGAACGGACACGACATATCCGTCGTCTTCGCCACCGAGGCCGACATCCCCGCGTTGTGGGAGTGCCCCAAGTGCGGTGCCGAGTCGTTGCTCGTGGACGGGCAGGAGCCCGACCGCAAGTCGACCAAGGCGGCCCGCACGCACTGGGACATGCTCCTGGAGCGACGCAGCATCGACGAGCTCGAGGCTCTGCTGAGCGAGCGGCTGAACCTGCTGCGCGCCGGTTCGCTCTCCGGCTTCGACCTGACCACCCACGTCTCCCCGACGGTCCCGACCCGTCGCGGGCGCAAGACTGCCTGACCGCTGGGTCGCCGTCCCCCCTCGGCGGCGCAGCGCCGGCTGAGTCGCGTCGTACCCGCCCCCCGGGTCGGCGCGGCTCAGTCACGCCCGGTCAACGCCGCGACGTCATCGCCCGTCGCGCCGCGTCCATCCGGTCGCGCGCGCCCCACTGGGTGACCCGCCACAGCGCCTCGCGCACGATGTCGGAGCTCATCTTGCTCTCCCCCACCGAGCGCTCCGTGAAGGTGATCGGCACTTCTACGATGCGCAGCCCGGCCATCGTCGTTCGACGCGTCATGTCGACTTGAAAGCAGTAGCCCTGTGACTCGACCTCGTCGAGCCCGATGGCCTCCAGCGTGTGGCGCCGGTAGGCCCGGTACCCCGCGGTGGCGTCAGCGACCGGTAGCCGCACCGCCAACCGCGTATAGAGGTTGCCACCGCGGGAGAGCACCAGCCGGTGGCCCGGCCAGTTGACCACGGAGCCTCCGGCGACGTAGCGCGACCCGATGACCAGGTCGGCCCAGCCGAGGGTGCTCAGCAGCCGGGGCAGCTGCTCGGGGGCGTGCGAGCCGTCGGCGTCCATCTCGACGAACACCTCGTACCCGCGGTCCAGACCCCAGCCGAACCCTGCGACGTAGGCCGCACCCAGCCCGCCCTTGCCGGGCCGGTTGAGCACGTGGATGCCCGGGTCGTCGGCTGCGCGCGCGGCGGCGATGGCTGCCGTGCCGTCCGGGGAGGCATCGTCGACGACCAGCACGTCGGCGCTGGGTACCGCGGCCCGGACCCGGTCGAGGATGCGCGGCAGCGTCAGGACCTCGTTGTAGGTGGGGACCACCACCAGCACCGGCTGTGGCCACGTCACCTCGGCTGCCTGGCTCACGCCGGCTCCCCCCTGCGCATCACGCGACGACGTGCCGCGGCACCTCCGATGATGCCAGCCACCCCGAGCCCGGCGAGCAGCCACGACACGACGGCGCCGCTGCGGGTTGCCCAGGCCAGGTCGTCGCGAAGGTCGACGGTGTCGACGAGCACCTCTTGGGTGAACTCCTCAGTCACCTGCTCGACCGTCCCGTCCGCCCTGATCACGGCGCTGATGCCGCTGGTGGAGGCGATGAGCACGTCGCGTCCGTGCTCCACCGCCCGCAGCCGGGAGATGTCGAACTGCTGGTTCGGCTGACCGGTACGACCGTAGGTCGCGTTGTTCGTCTGCACGACGAGCATCTGTGCGCCGGTGGTGACCGTGTCGCGCACCTCGGCGTCGTAGGCGATCTCGAAGCAGATCACCACCCCGGCCTCGGTCGGTCCCAGGGTGAGGACGCCGGGGGCGTCGCCGGCTCGCATGTCGCGGGGAATGCGGTCGAGCCGCCCGATGATCGGGGTCAGCAGTGCTCGCCCCGGGATGTACTCCCCGAACGGCACCGGGTGCCGCTTGACGTAGCGCTCCCCCGCCCCGGTGACCGGGTCCCAGACGATGGCGACGTTCTCGACCTGCTCTCCGTCCGGCGTGCCCACCAGCACTCCCACGAGCGTGGGGGCGCCCACGTCAGCCACGGCTGCGTCGATGCGGGCTTGCACCGATGGGTCGTTGAACGGGTCGATGTCGCTGGAGTTCTCCGGCCACAGCACCAGGTCGGGCTTCGGGACGAGGCCGGCGCGCACGTCGTCGGCCAGAGCGCCCGTCGCCTCGAGGTGGTTGGTGAGCACCGCTTCGCGCTGACCGAGAAAGTCCAGCCCCAGCCGGGGGACATTGCCCTGCACGATGGCCGCGACCGCGGTGCCGACGACCGGCGGTGGGCTGACCACCACCCCGGCGACCACCCCGATGCCGACCAGCGCGGCCACGATCGCGACGGCGCCCGCCGAGCGGCGCACATCGCGATCGAGAAGGGCGAGGACGAGCCCAGCCAGAAGCGTCCCGACGGTCGCGCCGATCGCCGACAGGAGCGTCACACCGCCGAGGTGGACGAACCCCAGCAGCGGGCTGTCGACGAGGGCGTGGGCCAGCCTCCCCCACGGGAACCCGCCCCAAGGCACCACCGAGCGCAGCGCCTCGACCAGCACCCACACGCCGGTGGCCCAGAGCGGCCACCCCGGCAGGCCGGCCACCACGGCCAGCCCGGCGCCGAGCCCGGCCCAGAAGAGGGCCTGCAGCAGGGCGAGGCCCAGCCACGCGTCGGTGCCGATCACCTGTATCCAGTCCAGCAGAGTGAGGAAGAACCCGAGGCCGCCGAGCAGGCCGACGAGTGCCCCGCGTGCCGCCCCGACCCCCGTGCACGCCAGCGTCAGGCCGGCTACGGCGACCGGCAGCAACCACCACAGGCCGTACGGGGCGAATGCCAACGACAGCACCGATCCCGACACCGCGGCGACCAGAAGCCGGAGCGGCAAGGGCCAGGACACGCCCGGCACGGTACCTGCACACAGTTCGAGGCCCGCGCGCCCTTCGGGCCGTCATCGACATTGCGATGCCGTTGTCTACTGAGCGCGCGAGCCTCGTGTGCTGACCTCTGCGACCCACTGCAACCGTGCGGTGGAGTCCAGGGGACTGGGGAGTAACAAACCGGTAAAGGGCGCACGGTGTCAACCGCGGTTGGGGGTTTCCTTCGTCCCCCCCTGGTCGTGCTCGGCGTGTCAGGTGCCCGGCGTGTCGGCGGCGTCGGCGTCGTAGACGGTGCGGCCGGCGACGACCGTGCGCCGGCAGCGCGGCCGGGGCGCGTCGATGCTGAGGTCGGGCAGGCCCGGCACGCCGGAGCGCGGATCGGTCGACCAGGCGGCCACGCGCTCGTCCGGGGTCTGCACCACCAGGTCGGCGTCGACGTCCCAGATGGCGTAGGAGGCCACCGCCCCCGGCACGAGCACACCAGAGTCGTCCACGCCGGCAGCCCGCCAACCTCCGCGGGTGTGGGCGGCGAACGCTGCGCGCACCGTGACGGCGCTCTCGGTCGTCTGGTGTGTCGCGGCGGCGCGGACGCTGCCCCACGGGTCGAAGGCCGTGACGGGGCTGTCGGAGCCGAAGGCGAGCGTGACGCCGGCGCGGGCGAAGGCGGCGAGGGGGTTGAGGCCGGTGGCACGGGTGCGGCCGAGGCGCTGGGCATACATGCCCGACGGTCCACCCCAGGCAGCGTCGAAGGCAGGCTGGACGCTGGCCACGATGCCCAGCCGGGCCATCTCGGCGATCGTGTGGGTGGCGATCATCTCCACGTGCTCCAGGCGGTGTCGCGCAGCCTGGACGCTCGCCAGACCTAGCTCGTCGGCAACCGCGGCGACTGCGGCCACGGCCGTGTCGACGGCGGCGTCCCCGATGCAGTGGAACCCCGCCTGCAGGCCGGCCTGCGTGCAGGCGCGGACGTGCGCGACGGCCTGCTCGTCGCTGATGTAGCGGGCGCCGGAGGTGGCGTCGTCGTCGTAGGGCTCGTGCAGGGCAGCTGTGCGCGACCCGAGAGACCCGTCGATGCACAGGTCACCGGCACATCCGCGGGCACCCAGCGCCCGAGCGGTGTCGACGGCGCCGAGCTCGCCCCAGTAGCCCACGACCTGCGCCACGGCGGCCTCGCGGGTCCACTCCAGCAGCAGGGCGAGGTCGTCGGGTCCGGCGATGTGCGGCGCAGCCATCTCGTGCACCTGTCCGATGCCGCCGGCGGCGGCCGCGCGCAGGGCCTCAGCCTGCAGGTCGCGGCGCTGCGACGGCGTCAGCATGTCGCGCGACGCGCGCCGGGCCGCGGCGTGGGCGTCGCGGCGCAGAAGGCCGGTGTCGGCGTAGCCGTCGAGCCCGGTGATGCCGGGCACCTGGTCGAGCAGCGCGCTGGACACCAACGCGGAGTGCACGTCGACCCGCGACAGGTACACCGGCGCCCCGTCGCCGGCCTGGTCGAGCTGCGCCCGGGTCGGGACACCTGCCCCGGCCGCCTCCGGCCAGGCAGAGTCGTCCCAGCCGTGCCCGAGCACCGGGCTCCCCGGGTGGGTGCGGGTGGCGGCCTCGACAGCGACCAGCACGTCGTGAGCGCCGCGGGCCGTCGACAGGTCGACGCCGCGCATCGCCAGCCCGGTGTCGGTCAGGTGCGCGTGCGCGTCGACGAATGCTGGGGTGACCAGCGCCCCGTCCAGCTGCACCGTGCGTACGCCGGGCCCGGCGGCGGTGTCTGCCGCGCCCTCGGAGCCGACCCAGCCGACGCGCCCGTCGGCAACGACCATGGCGGTCGCGAACGGGTCGGCCGGGGAGTACACCACTCCCCCGCGCAGCAGGACTGCGTCGCTGCTCACGCCCGCAGCGCCCGCCCGATCACGACACGCTGGATCTGGTTGGTGCCCTCGACGATCTGTAGCACCTTCGCCTCCCGCATGAGCCGCTCGACCGGATAGTCCTTGACGTAGCCGTAGCCGCCGAGGACGCCGACCGCGTCGGTGGTGACGGACATGGCCGTGTCGGTGGCGATGAGCTTGGCCATGGCTGCCGCGACGCTGAAGTCGTCGCCCCGGTCGCGACGCCGGGCGGCGTCGAGGTACAGGGCGCGGGCCGCCGCGACGGAGGCGGCCATGTCGGCGAGCTGGAACTGCAGACCCTGGAAGTCGACGATCGCGTGGCCGAACGCGGTGCGTTGCTTGGCGTAGCGCACGGCCTCGTCCAGGGCTGCCTGGGCGATGCCGACAGCCACGGCTGAGATGCCGAGCCGCCCGGAGTCGAGGGCTGACATGGCGATGGCGAACCCCTCGCCCGGCGCGCCGACGAGCGCGGCGTCGTCGACCGCGACCGAGTCGAGGAACACCTGGGTCGTCGGCGATGCGGTGAAACCCATCTTGCGCTCCGGCGGGGCGAACGACAGACCCGCGGCGTCCTTGTCGACGACGAAGCACGAGATGCCGCGCGGGCCGCCGCCCGACGTGCGGGCCATCACGGTGTACAGGTCGGCGACCCCCCCGTGGGTGATCCACGCCTTCGTCCCGGTGAGGCGGTAGCCCCCGTCGCTCGGCTCGGCCCGGGTGGTCAGGGCAGCGGCATCAGAACCGGCGTGCGGCTCGGAGAGGCAGTACGCCCCCAGCGTCTCACCGGCGAGCATGGCCGGCAGCCACTGCTCGCGCTGCTCAGGGGTGCCGTAGCGGTCGAGCGGGTAGCACGAGAGCCCGTGCACGCTGACGGTGAGCGCCACTGTGCCCCAGGCCGACGCCAGCTCTTCGAGCACCTGCAGGTACACCTCGTAGGGCTGGCCGCCACCACCGAGGTCGGGGTCGTACGGCAGGCCGAGAAGCCCCGTCCTCGCCAGCAGGGCGACCTGCTCGGCAGGGAACTGGGCGGCATCCTCGGCGGCGCTCGCCCGGGGCGCCAGCTCGTCGCGGGCGATCTGGGCAGTGAGGTCGAGCAGGGCGCGCGCCTCGGCGGTGGGCAGGTAGCGGTCGACGAGCATCAGGTCCTCCCGTCCAGCACGGCGAGCGAGCGGGGACGGTTGTTCAGGCGGCGCACCCCGCTGTCGGTGACGGCCACGATGTCTTCGATGCGTGCCCCGTGGTGGCCCGGGTCGTAGATGCCGGGCTCGACGGAGAACACCATGCCCGCCTCCAGCGGACACTCGTTGCCCGTGACGATGTACGGGGGCTCGTGGGTCTCTACCCCGATGCCGTGCCCGGTGCGGTGCACGAACAGGTCGCCGAAGCCCGCGTCGGCGATCACCTCGCGGGCGGCGGCGTCGACCGCCTGTGCGCTCACCCCGGGAGCGACGGCGCGCACGGCGGCCTCCTGCGCCGCCTGGAGCACGTCGTACTGCTGCTGGGCGGCCTGCGACGGCGCCTGGAAGGAGTACACGCGGGTGCTGTCGGAACAGTAGCCGCTGGGCATCGTTCCGCCGATGTCGACAACGACGGTGTCGCCGGGCTCGATGATGTGAGCTGAGGGTGCGTGGTGCGGGCTGGCGCCGTTCGGGCCGGCGGCGACGATGACGAAGTCGACTCGCTTGTGGCCCGATTCCATGATGCCGCGCTCGATGGCGAAGGCCACCTCCCGCTCGGTGCGACCCGGGCGCAGCCACTCCCCCATCCGGGCGTGCACCGAGTCGATCGCGGCGCCTGCGGCGGCAAGGTGCTCGACTTCGGCGGTGTCCTTGACCATGCGTTGCTCGGCCAGCAGCGACCCGGCGGCCACCTGGGTCGCTCCCGGTATCGCGTCGCGGAACCGCAGCGCCTTCTCCGCCCACATGCGGTCGTCCACTGCCATCGCGGTGATTGCCCGCCCGAGGTGGCGCGCGCAGAGCGCGATCGGGTCGTCGGTCTCCCCCCACGAGAGCACCGCGAGGTCGGCTGCCGGGCTGGCCAGGGCGGCCGGGCGTTCGAGCTCGGGCACGACGAGTACCGGGTCGCCGCTCGCGGGCAGCAGTAGGCAGGTGAGCCGTTCCAGCGGGATCGCGTCGTAGCCGGTCAGGTAGCGAAGGTCAGGCCCCGGGGTGACGAGTACGACGTCGATCCCGTGGGCCTCGGCTGCCACAGACACCCTGCGGCGCCGCTCGGTCAGCGCGGAGTCGGGCACGTCAAGCAGCGTAGCCGCGCCGTACGGCATCATCGGCCCGGTGCCTACGCCGCTGATGCTGACCGACACCGCGTCGCTGTACTTCCGTGCGTTCTACGGCGTGCCCGAGTCGCTGCGAGCCCCGGACGGCACGCCCGTCAACGCCGTGCGCGGCCTTCTCGACATGCTGGCCCGCCTCGTGGACGACCACCGGCCAGGCCGGCTGGTGTGCTGCCTCGACGCCGACTGGCGCCCGCAGTTCCGCACCGCCGCAATCCCGTCCTACAAGGCGCACCGAGTGGCCGCCGACGGTGGGGAGGAGGTTCCGCCGGCGTTGGTGCCGCAGGTGCCGGTTCTGCTCGACGTGCTGGACGCGCTCGGCATCGTCACGCTGGGAGCGCCCGGGTACGAGGCCGACGACGTGATCGCCACGCTGGCCGCACGCGAGCCCGGGCCGACCGAGGTCGTCACCGGTGACCGCGACCTGTTCGCCGTCGTGGACGACGCTCGTGGGGTACGCGTGCAGTACGTGGCGCGCGGGGTCGCCCGGCGAGAGGGCGTCGACGCTGCCGAGGTGCGCCGCCGCTACGGCGTGGAGCCCGACCAGTACGCGGCGCTCGCCATCCTGCGCGGCGACCCCTCCGACGGGTTGCCGGGCGTCCCGGGCGTCGGGGAGAAGACCGCAGCGGGCCTGCTCGCCCGGTTCGGCACGCTGGACGTCCTGCTGGGCGCGGTCGAGGACGGTACCGACGGCGTCGCGAAGCGGGCCGCCCTGGCCGCCAGCATGGACTACCTGCGGGCGGCGGGCGACGTGGTGCCGGTGCGTCGAGACGTCCCGCTGCCAGACGACCTGGTCACAGGGCTTCCTGTCGAGGTCGCCGACCCCGGACGGCTCGTCGAGCTGTCGACCCGCTGGGGGCTGGACGCCTCGGTCAACCGGGTGCTGACCGCGCTGCAGCGGGCCCGGTCTCAGTCGAGCGTGTCGTAGGCGACTACTCCGCGGCGCACGGCGGCAACAGCCCGCCGAGCCACGTCCGCTACGCGGGGGTCGCCCGTCCCGGCCACCTGGTCGAGCATGTCGAGCAGCTGGCGCATGGCACGCACGAAATCGCCGGCCGTCAAGTCGCTGTCGGCGAGCACGGCGGCCAGGCTGTGCCCGGACGCCCATCGGTACGCGGTGCGGGCCAGGCCCACGTCGGGTTCGCGCAGGTACGCCACGCGGTGCCGGGCCTCGAGGTCGTGCAGGTCCGACCAGACCGCCACCATGGTCTCGATCGCCGCCCGCCCGGACGCCGACGACAGCCGGGGCCTGGTGGGTGGTTCCCCACCCCGGGACTGGAACGTCAGCATCGACACGCAGGCGGCCAGGTCGCCCGGCGTGAGGTCGTCCCACAGGCCCTGGCGCAGCGACTCGGCGGCCAGCAGGTCGAGCTCGCCGAAGAGCCCGCGCAGGCGTTGGCCGTCTGGAGTCACGGTGTCGTCGTCGAGGTATCCGATCTCGTCCAGCACCGCGCACACCTGGTCGAACGCGGCGGCGATCGAGCCTTGGCGACGAGCCAGCCCGGCGCTGAGCCGGGAGAGCTCCCGCTCGGCCTGCCACGCCCGCTCCACCCATCGGGCGTGTTCTTCGCGGTCGGGGCACCCGTGACAGGGATGGGTACGCAGCGCGGCGCGCATCCGCTCGATCTCGTCGGCGCCGGCAGGCGGGTCGGGGACCGGTGACGCCCCGCCGCGATCGACTGCCGACGCCGCGGCACGCATGGTCGAGACGAGCTCGCGCCGCGCCGCCGGTACCTTGCGGTCGAAGCCGCGCGGCAGGCGCACGGTGGCGACCCGGGCCGGGGCCTGGCGCAGGTCGCCGGGGGCGAGCCGGCGCACCTGGCGCGCCTCGGTGAGCACGAGCGGTACGGCGGTGCGCCCGTCCCCGACGGCCGCGTTGAGCACGACAGCCAGCCCCCTCGAGCGCCCGGACGGGATGTCGATCACGTCGCCCGGTCGCCAGCTCGACACCTCGGCCTCGCGCGCCGCGCTGCGATCGGCGCGACGCTGGCGCGACCAGGCGCGCTCGGCGTCGCCGATGTCGCGGCGAAGCGCGGCGTACGCGGCGAAGTCCCCGCGGTCGCAGGCCATCGCCTGGGTGTAGCCCTCGACGGCCTCCTCCAGCCGGCTACGACGGGCGGCCTGCCCGACAGCGGCCCGATCGGTCTGGAACTGGGCGAACGACGACTCCAGCAGACGTCGGGCGCGCTGGCGTCCCACCTGGTGCACCAGGTTCACGGCCATGTTGTAGGACGGGCGGAACGAGGAGCGCAGGGGGTACGTGCGCGTCGATGCCAGCCCACCGAGCGCGACCGGATCGAGCCCGGGGTGCCAGGTGACGATGCCGTGTCCCTCGACGTCGATACCCCGTCGCCCCGCGCGTCCGGTGAGCTGGGTGTACTCCCCGGGTGTGACGTCAGCGTGCTGCTCGCCGTTCCACTTCACGAGGCGTTCGAGCACAACCGAGCGGGCGGGCATGTTGATGCCCAGCGCGAGGGTCTCGGTTGCGTAGACCACCTGAACCAGCCCACGGCTGAACAGCAGCTCGACGGCCTGCTTGAACTGGGGCAGCATGCCGGCGTGGTGCGCAGCCACCCCTCGGCGCAGGGCGCCGCGCCAGGCGTCGAAGCGCAGGGCCGCCCGGTCGTCCGACGTGAGTCGGGCGCCGACGGCGTCCACCACCTCGTCGATCTGCCGTGCCTCTGGCGGTGAGGTGAGACGCACGCCGGAGGCGACGGCCTGCTCCAGCGCGGCGTCACAGCCGGCGCGGCTGAAGATGAACACGATTGCAGGCAGCAGCCCGGAGCGTTCGAGCCGCTCGATCACCTCGCTTCGGCGTGGCGTGAGGTGGCTGCGCGCGACGCGTGGTCGCTTGTCCCCGCGTCGGGGGCGCCGGTCTCCGGACTTGGCGAGGCGGTCGGCCTCGCGCGCCAGCCGCACCAGCTCTGGGTTCACCCGCTCCTGCGCCTCATCCACGAACAGGTCGTGAAGCCGGGTCGACACCAAGACGTGCTGCCACAACGGCACCGGTCGCCGTTCCTCCACCACGACGTCGGTGGCGCCACGCACCGTGCCCAGCCAGTCACCGAATTCCTCGGCGTTGGAGACCGTGGCCGAGAGCGAGACGAGGCGCACCGACTCGGGCAGGGCGATGATCACCTCCTCCCAGACCGGGCCACGCTCCTTGTCGGCCAGGTAGTGCACCTCGTCCATGACGACCGAGCGCAGCCCCGTCAGCGTCGTCGACCCCGCGTAGAGCATGTTGCGCAGCACCTCGGTGGTCATCACGACCACGGGTGCCTCGGAGTTGATGCTCAGGTCACCGGTGAGCAGTCCGACGACCGCGTCACCGTAGCGGGCCACGAGGTCGGCGTACTTCTGGTTCGACAGGGCCTTGATCGGGGTGGTGTAGAAGCACTTGCCCCCCTCGGTGAGCGCCAGGTGCACCGCGTACTCGCCGACGACGGTCTTGCCCGCGCCGGTTGGCGCGGCGACGAGTACGTCGCGGCCGGCATCCAGAGCACGGCAGGCGTGCCGCTGGAACGGGTCGAGGTCGAAGGGGTACAGGGCAGCGAACTGCTCGGCGACGTGCGCGTGCCGGGGGCCGGTCACAGCCATCCGGCTCGGCAGCAGCCCATGCCTGCGATCACGAGCATCATGACCGTGCTGTGCCCCCGCTGCGACCTCACGACAGCGGCGAGGGCCGGTCGTCGTCGGACGTGGCCGCCCGGTCGTCCTCCGGTGACGTGGGCGTGTCGTTCAGCGGCGACGCCTCGTCGTCATCCAGACCGGTGAGCCCCAGCTCGGCGTCGCGCTTGGCCCGGCGCTTGTCGTTGATGCGGCAGACGACGACCGCGGCCTCGAACATCAGCCACATCGGCACTGCGAGCATGAGCATCGTGATCGGGTCGCCGGTGGGGGTCGCGACGGCAGCGAAGACGAAGACGCCGATGATGATCCAGCGCCGTGCTGACGACAAGGCAGCCCCGCTGAACACCCCGACGGCGTTGAGCAGCACGACGAAGACGGGAAGCAAGAACGCCAAGCCGAAGACGAGCAGCAGGCGCACGACGAAGGAGAAGTAGCGGGAGAACGAGACGAAGTTGCTCACGCCGTCGGGAGTGAAGCCCAGCAGGACGGTGAGTCCCTTCGGGAGCAGCCAGTAGCAGAGCACGACGCCGGCGATGAACAGCGGAACCGCGGTGACCATGACCGCGGCCGCCCAGCGCTTCTCCTTGCCGTACAGGCCGGGGACGACGAATGCCCAGAGCTGGTAGATCCACACCGGCGCGGCGAACACGATGCCGGCGAGGATGGCCAGGCGAATCGGCACGGTGAACGGGTCGGCGATGCCGTCGAAGTTGATAACGGCTTCGAGGTCTTGCTCGGCCGCCAGCCGCTCCGTCGTCGCGGTGAAGGGACCGATGAACAGCTCGAGCAGTGGGTCGTAGAAGAGCAGCCCGAGAGCCATGCCGACCACGACGGCGCCACCAGCGATGAACAGCCGTCGGCGCAGCTCGCGCAGGTGGTCGGCCAGGGGCATGCGTCCGCCTTCGCCGGACGGGCCGGCTGAGAAGCGTCCCCGGGTGATCGTCGCCATGGTCGTCAGCGCCCAAGCCGGGCGCCGATGCGCCTAGGAGCGCTCGTCGGCCGAACTGGGTGCGGGCCACGACGCCTGGTCGGCCGACGCGGTCGGCGGCTGCACCGGTGGGGTGGCAATCTGCTGCGGGGCCTGCTGGGGGGCGACCTGCTGCGGGGCCTGCTGGGGCGCCGGCTGCTGCTGGGCCGCTGGTGCCGCCTCGTTCTCGTCGTCGGTCAGGCCCTTGGTCTCAGCCTTGAAGATGCGCAGCGACCGGCCCAGTCCACGAGCGGTGTCCGGAAGCTTCTTCGCGCCGAACAGCAGCACGATGATCAGCAGAATGATCAGCAGCTCGGGTCCGCGGATGTTCTGAAAGATGCCCATCGTCGTCTCCTCAGCGCTCGACTTGGTGCCGACTGTACGCGCTGCGCGTGTACTTCTCAGCGAGGCGACTCGATGACACCGGTGATCAGTACGACCCCAGGACGTCGATGACCAGCACGAGCGGCTCGCCCTCGTTGTCGTCGGCGGAGATCATCGTGATCACCCGAGTGCCCGCTGCCGCCCCGTCGAGTGCCTCGGCCAGCCCGGGCAGCGCCTCGGCCGACAGCCCGACCGGTGCGCTCTCCCATGTGGTGAACTGCACCTCGCCGCTCTCCAACGAGGCCTGGACGGCGTGCGCAGCGATGGCCTCGGTCGCATCGATTGACTCACCCGCGCCCTCGATGACGACGGTGCTCGAGCTCGCGTCGGGTGCCGTGGCGCTCGACACGTCGATTGTCGGCTCCGTCCCGGGGTCCCCGGTCACGGTGGGCAGCTCCTCGGGAACCTCGCTGAGCGGAGTCCCGCCGCTGGCGTCGGTGGCGGAGAAGGTGTCGCGGATGTCGAGGGCGAACACCAGGGTGGAGCCACCGGGGATGCCGGAGGCGGATTCCTCGTCGCCGTAGCCCTCCTCGGGCGGGACCACGAGCAGCACGCGGCTACCGACGCGCTGGCCGACGAGGCCGGAGTCCCAACCGGGGATGACCATCTGGACGCCGATGCCGAACGCCGACGGCTCACCCCGGCTCCAGGAGGAGTCGAACTCCTCACCGGTGTCCCAGAGGACGCCGGCGTAGTCGGTGAGCAGCAGGTCACCGGCCATCACCTCGTCGCCATCACCCTCGACCACGGTCTCCACTACCAGCTCAGTGGGCGCCTCGGTCTCCGGGATGGTGATCTGCGGGGCCTCCTCGGTGTCCGTCGAGACGACGACACCGCTGGCGTTCGCGTCGCCGGTGGCGGTGGCCTCGTCGTCGGCGCTACCGCATCCGGCGAGAAAGGTGAGCAGGCCGAGCACAACGGCGAGGGGAAGGAGACGAGACGACGACACCGAGAAACCTCTCAGGAGGGGCAGATGACAGATGGTGAGACGGTAGCCAGGTTCTCACATGCCGGCGATCAGCCGATCCACGCGCTCGTCCACTGACCGGAACGGGTCTTTGCACAACACGGTGCGCTGGGCCTGGTCGTTGAGCTTGAGGTGCACCCAGTCGACGGTGAAGTCGCGGCGCTTCTCCTGCGCGGCCGCGATGAAGTCGCCACGCAGCTTCGCGCGCGTCGTCTGCGGCGGCTTGGTCTTGGCTTCGAACACCTCGACGTCGTTGGTTGTGCGGGCCAGCGCGTCGCGGCCCTGCAGCAGGTAGAACAGTCCGCGCTGGCGGTGGATGTCGTGGTAGGCCAGGTCGAGCTGGGCCACCCGGGGAGAGGCGAGGCTCAGGTTGTGCCGTTCCCGGTACCGCTCGATCAGGCGGTACTTGATCACCCAGTCGATCTCTCGCTCGACCAGCGACAGGTCACCGGACTCCACGGCCTTCAGCGCCCTCTCCCACAGGTCGAGCGTGCGGCGGGTCACCGGGTCGTCCCAGCCCTCCCTGTCGACGAGGTCGCGCACCCGACCCAGGTAGGCGTCCTGCAGCTCCAGCGCACTGGCCTCGCGTCCGTTCGACAGCTTGACCTTGCGCCGACCTGTCGGGTCATGGCTGATCTCGCGGATCGCCCGGATGGGGTTCTCCAGGCCGAGGTCGCGCATGCCGATGCCGGCCTCGATGAGCCTGATGACCAGGTCGGTGGAGGCCACCTTGAGCATCGTCGTGGCCTCGGACATGTTGGAGTCCCCGACGATCACGTGCAGGCGGCGGAACCTGTCGGCGTCGGCGTGGGGCTCGTCTCGGGTGTTGATGATGGGCCGCGAACGGGTCGTCGCGCTGGAGACCCCCTCCCAGATGTGCTCGGCGCGCTGGCTGACGGAGAACACCGCACCGCGCGGGGTCTGCAGCACCTTGCCCGCCCCGCAGATGATCTGGCGCGACACCAGGAACGGGATGAGGACGTCGGCGAGGCGGGAGAACTCGCCCTGCCGGCCGATCAAGTAGTTCTCGTGGCAGCCGTAGGAGTTGCCGGCGGAGTCGGTGTTGTTCTTGAACAGGTACACCTCACCAGTGATGCCCTCGTCGGCGAGCCGGATCTGGGCGTCGGTGAGCAGCCCTTCGAGAATCCGCTCCCCCGCCTTGTCGTGGGTGACGACCGCAGCGATGTCGTCGCACTCCGGTGTCGCGTACTCGGGGTGGCTGCCGACGTCGAGGTAGAGCCGGGCACCGTTGCGGAGGAAGACGTTGCTGGACCGGCCCCACGACACCACCCGGCGGAACAGGTAGCGAGCCACCTCGTCCGGGGACAGGCGGCGCTGGCCACGAAAGGTGCACGTGACGCCGTACTCGGTCTCGATGCCGAAGATGCGCCGCTCCATGTGCCCACGGTAGGCGCAGACGGCCCCGGCTACCCGCTGGCGGCGAGGAGGTCGTCGATCTCGCCCGCTTTGATGCGGCGGAACGAGCGCCGCGGCCGGTTGCGGGTCAGCACGGCGACCTCGAGCTGGGAGGAGTCCAGCGCCCGGGAGGCTCCGCCCGCGCCGTCGCGGCCAAGGCCGTCGACGGCCAGGCGCAGGGCCGCGTCCAGGCTCATCTGCTCGGTGAAGTGCTCGGTCAGGTAGCCGCCGATCACGTCCGACGACCCGCCCATGACGGCCACGCCGTGCTCGTCGGCGACCGACCCGTCGTAGGTCAGCCGAAAGATCTGGTCGGAGCCGGCGTCGGCGCCCACCTCGGCCACGATGATCTCGACCTCGTACGGCTTGGGCTCGGTGGTGAAGATCGCACCGAGGGTCTGGGCGTAGGCGTTGGCCAGGCCACGTCCGGTCACGTCGCGGCGGTCGTAGGAGTAGCCGCGCAAGTCGGCGAGGCGAACCCCGGCTACCCGCAGGTTCTCGAACTCGTTGTACTTGCCGACCGCGGCGAACGCAATGCGGTCGTAGATCTCGGAGATCTTGTGCAGCGACGTCGACGGGTTCTCCGCGACGAACACGATGCCGTCGGCGTACTGGGCGACGACGACGCTGCGTCCCCGGGCGATGCCCTTGCGGGCGAAGTCGGCCCGGTCTTTCATCAGCTGCTCGGGAGAGACGTAGAACGGCATGGACACGGGGCTGGCTCCTCTACTCGCTCGCCGCTGCGGACGGGCCGTCGGGGCGGCGGGCTCGGGCGGCGACGACGGACTGCACGACGACCCCGGCCGCCTCGTCCTCGAGACGGCGGTAGCCGTCGGCGTCGACGATCGCGAGCACCGGGTAGATGCCGCGGGCGAGATCGGGGCCCCCGGTGGCGGAGTCGTCGTCGGCGGCGTCCCACAGTGCCTCGACACACACGCGGATCGCCTCGTCGGTGCTCATGCCGGACTGGTGCAGCTTCTTCAGCGACCCACGCGCGAACAGCGAGCCGGAGCCGACCGAGTAGTGCTCGTGCTCCTCGTAGCGCCCGCCGGTGATGTCGTAGGAGAAGATGCGTCCCCGCTGCGCATCGAGGTCGTAGCCGGCGAACAGCGGAACCGCGGCCAGGCCCTGGAACGCCATGGGCAGGTTGCCACGGATCATCGTGGCCAGCCGGTTGGCCTTGCCGTCGAGGGAGAGCTGGACGCCTTCGATCTTCTCGTAGTGCTCCAGCTCGACCTGGAGCAGGCGCACCAGCTCGGTGGCGATGCCGGCCGAGCCCGCGATGCCGACGCAGGTGTAGTCGTCGGCGGCGAACACCTTCTGGATGTCGCGCTGGGCGATGATGTTGCCGACTGTGGCGCGCCGGTCACCGGCCATCACTACACCGTCGGTCGAGGTCACCGCCACGATCGTGGTGCCGTGCGGCGGAGTGACGCCGGCGGCGGCCGCCTCACCGAACGTCCGGGCGGCGACGTCGGGGGCGACGTTGCCCAGAAAGTCGGTGAACGACGAACCGCCGGGGGTGAAGAACGCGGACGGGAGCCTGCTGTCGGTCACTGGCCGCCCTTCTGCACGAAGCCGCGGACGAAGTCCTCGGCGTTCTCCTCCAGCACGTCGTCGATGTCGGCCAAGATCGAGTCGACGTCGTCGGCCAAGGCGTCCTGGCGCTCCTTGAGCTCCTCGTCGACCTCCGGGGCGCTTGCCTCCTCGACCTCCTGGTCGCGCTGGGTCTGGCGTTGCTGGGCAGGGCTGGGCTCTCGTGTGGCCATGGGTGCCTCCTGATCGCCGGTGGGCTGCCGATGCGTACGGCGAGGTTAGCCGTTGGGTTGGCTCAGGCGCGCGAGCAGGTCCGACGCCGTCGGTGCCGAGTCGAGCAACGCCCCGACATGGGCCTTGGTGCCTCGCAGCGGCTCCATCGTGGGCACCCGCTGCAGCGCGTCGCGTCCGGGAACGTCGAAGATGACGGAGTCCCATGAGGCGGCGGCCACGTCCTCGGCGTACTTGTCCAGGCACCGGCCGCGAAAGTACGCGCGCGTGTCCTCCGGCGGCTCGGTGACGGCCGCGAGCACCTCGGCGTCGCTGACGAGACGCTGCATGCGCCCGGTGCTCACCAGGCGCTGGTAGAGGCTGCGTCGGGGCCGCAGGTCGTGGTACTGCAGGTCGATCAGTGCCAGCTTCGGTGACGACCAGTCCAGCCCGTCGCGCTGGCGGTAGCCCTCCAGCAGCGCGAGCTTGGCGACCCAGTCGAGCTCGCCGGCCAGAAGCATCGGGTCGTGACCCAGTCTGTCCAGCACGTCGCTCCACCGGGCCAGCACGTCGGCAGTCAAGTCGTCGACGTCGCTGCCGTACGTGCGCTGTGTGTAGGCGTGCGCCTGCTCGCAGTAGTAGCGCTGGATGTCGAGGCCGGTCATCTTCGACCCGTCGGCCATCGGCACGGCCATCTGCAGCGTGGGGTCGTGCGAGACCTGGTGCATGGCCTCGACCGGGTCGGCCAGAGCCGGCGGCTCGTGCAGCCAACCGTCCTCGATCATCGCCAGCACCAGCGAGGTCATCCCCACCTTGAGATACGTGGCGACCTCGGACAGGTTCGCGTCCCCGACGATCACGTGCAGGCGCCGGTAGCGGTCGGCGTCGGCGTGCGGCTCGTCGCGGGTGTTGATGATCGGACGCTTCAGCGTCGTCTCCAGGCCCACCTCGACCTCGAAGAAGTCGGCCCGCTGGCTGATCTGATAGGCGTGGCTGCGCGTCTCCTGGCCGACCCCGAGCCGGCCGGCCCCGGTGATCACCGGGCGTGAGACGAAGAAGGGGGTCAGGTGCGCGACGATCCGCTCGAACGGCGTCGCCCGGTTCATGAGGTAGTTCTCGTGGGTGCCGTACGAGGCACCCTTGCCGTCGGTGTTGTTCTTGTACAGCACCAAGGGCACACCGTAGGAGGCGCTGGCCAGCTCGCCCGCCTCGGTGATCACCAGGTCACCGGCCTTGTCCCACACCACGGCGGCGCGCGGGTTGGTCACCTCCGGGGTGGAGTACTCCGGGTGGGCGTGGTCGACGTAGAGCCGGGCGCCGTTGGTGAGCACGACGTTGGCCAGACCGACCTCTTCGTCGGTGAGCAGGGTCGGGTCGGCGACCTCGCGGGCCAGGTCGAACCCGCGGGCGTCACGCAGCGGGTTCTCCTCCTCGAAGTCCCACCGCGGTCGGCGCTGTCGCGAGTGCGCCGCGGCGTAGGCGTTCACCACCTGCGACGACGACGTCATCGCGTTCGCCGTCGGGTTGCCCAAGACGGAGATGCCGAACTCTGTCTCCAGCCCGACGACGCGGCGGACGGTCACTACAGGTACTGGCCCGTGTTGGCCACGTTCGCGATCGAGCGGCCCGCCTCGGTGCCCTGCTTGCCCTGCACGAGCGTGCGGATGAACACGATGCGCTCGCCCTTCTTGCCGGAGATGCGCGCCCAGTCGTCGGGGTTGGTGGTGTTCGGCAGGTCTTCGTTCTCCTTGAACTCGTCCAGGCAGGCGTCGAGAAGGTGCACCACTCGGACGCCCTTCACACCGGTCTCCAGGTAGTCCTTGATGGCCGACTTCTTCGCCCGGTCGACGACGTTCTGCAGCATGGCCCCGGAGTTGAAGTCCTTGAAGTACAGGATCTCCCGGTCGCCGTTGGCGTAGGTGACCTCGAGAAACTGGTTGTCCTCTGTCTCGGAGTACAGGCGCTCGACGGCCCGCTGGATCATCCCGGCGACGGTCGCGTCCCGGTCGCCGGCGTGCTCGGCCAGGTCGTCCGGGTGCAGGGGCAGCTCGGGCAGCAGGTACTTGCTCAAGATGTCGCGCGCCGACTCGGCGTCGGGACGCTCGATCTTGATCTTCACGTCGAGCCGGCCGGGGCGCAGGATGGCCGGGTCGATCATGTCCTCGCGGTTGCTGGCGCCGATGACGATGACGTTCTCCAGCAGCTCCACGCCGTCGATCTCGCTGAGCAGCTGCGGGACGATGGTGTTCTCCACGTCCGAGGACACACCGCTGCCGCGGGTGCGGAACAGCGAGTCCATCTCGTCGAAGAAGACGATCACCGGCGTGCCCCCGGACGCCTTCTCCCGTGCCCGCTGGAAGACCAGCCGGATGTGGCGCTCGGTCTCGCCGACGTACTTGTTGAGCAGCTCGGGGCCCTTGATGTTGAGGAAGAACGACTTGGACTGCTGCTGGCCGGTCTTCTCGGCCACCTTGCGCGCCAGCGACGCAGCCACCGCCTTGGCGATCAGGGTCTTGCCACAACCGGGCGGGCCGTACAGCAGCACACCCTTGGGCGCCTTGAGCTGGTGCTCGGCGAAAAGGTCCTGGTGCATGAAGGGCAGCTCGACGGCGTCGCGGATCTGCTCGATCTGGGCGAACAGCCCCCCGATGTCTTCGTACTTGATGTCGGGGACCTCCTCCAAGATGAGCTCCTCGACCTCTGACTTGGGCACACGCTCGAGCACGAAGCCCGAGCGAGGCTCCAGAAGCAGGGAGTCCCCGGCACGAAGCACCACGTCACGCAGCGGGTCGGCCAGGCGGACGACCCGTTCCTCGTCCGCGCGCGACAGCACCAGGGCGCGGTCGCCGTCAGCCATCAGCTCCTTGAGCATGACGACCTCGCCGACGTCCTCGAACTCCATGACCCCGACGACGTTGAGGGCCTCGTTGAGCATCACCTCGTGCCCCGGTCGCAGAGTCTCGACCTCAACCCCCGGACTCACCCGCACACGCAGCTTGCGTCCGCCGGTGAACACGTCGACGGCGCCCTCGGGGGCCTTGTTCAAGAACACGCCGAACCCTGAGGGGGGCTGGGCGAGACGGTCGATCTCTTCCTTGAGCGAGACGATCTGGTCACGCGCCTCGCGCAGGGTGCCTGCCAGCCGCTCGTTCTGGGCGGTGAGCGAGGCGACGCGGCCCTGCATCTGGGCGAGGCGGTCCTCGAGCATGCGACTGGTGTGGATCGACCGGCCCGGTGTGTCGCCAGGCTGGTCGGACGGCGTGCGGCCCTGCGGATCCTGAGTCATCTCGCCACCTCCACCTCGACGTATTCTTCGTACTCGACCCTACCCGGCTTGGGCGGACGCACCACTGCGGAGCGCGCCGGGGGCGGGTCGCCGCGCCCGCATCGGCGGCGTCGTGCCCGGGGCGAGACGACGGGTGGTGACCAGAAAGCCGGTGTGCCCGACCATCCGGTGGTCTGGCCGCACCGCCAGGCCTTCGACGTGCCACGAGCGTTGCATCGTCTCGGCGGCAGCCGGCTCGGTGAAGCACTCGGTGTCACGGGCGGCCTCGACCACGCGGGAGAGCTGCGTGGTCGTGGCGACGTAGACGCACAGCAACCCGCCAGCGATGAGCGCGTCCGCGACTGCGCCCAGGCACTCCCAAGGAGCCAGCATGTCGAGCACCACTCGGTCGACCGACCCGGGCTCGTGCTCCTCACCCAGCCGCTCGGCCAGGTCGCCGACGGTCAGCTGCCAGTGCGTCGGACGGTGACCGAAGTAACGCTCGACGTTGCGGGTGGCGACCTCGGCGAAGTCGTCGCGGCGTTCGAACGAGTGCACCAGCCCATGCTCGCCGACCGCCCGCAGCAGCCACATAGTGAGCGCACCCGACCCGGCCCCTGCCTCGACGACCGTCAGCCCGGGGCCCACGTCGGCCGCCCCCAGGATCGCCGTGGCGTCCTTGGGGTACACGACCGTCGCCCCGCGTGGCATCGACAGGGTCACGTCGGCCAACGTGGGCCGCAGGGCAAGGTAGGCACTGCCGCTGCTGGAGGTGACGACCGATCCCTCCGGCCTGCCGATCAGGTCGTCATGGGCGATCTGGCCGTGGTGGGTGTGGAAGACCGTGCCGGGCTCGAGCCACAACGTGTGCTTGCGCCCCTTGCGGTCGGTGATCTGCACCCGGTCGCCCGGCTGGAAGGGTCCCCTGCGCAGCGTGCTCGACTGGTTCACCGGCGAAAGGCTAGGCCAGAGGGCTCCGCACGTGATCTGTCGGACCCGCCGCCTATCGTGCCGGGCATGTCGAGCTCGTCGGTGTCCACTCCGGTCAACGAACCAGGGACTTCCCCGGTTGACCACCGCCTGGCCCTCTCGCCATCGCGAGTGGCCGACTTCAAGTCATGCCCGCTGCTCTACCGCTTTCGGGCTATCGACCGGTTGCCGGAACCCCCGAGCACCCCAGCGGTACGCGGCACACTGATCCACTCGGTGTTGGAGCGGCTGTTCGACGCCCCGGCGACCGCCCGAACCCCGGACCACGCTCGCGAGCTCGCCGCGACAGGGTGGGCACAGATGGTTGCCGAGCAACCTGATCTGGTCGCGCTGGTGGGTGAGTCCGACGATGCCACGGCGCAGTGGTTGGCCGACACAGCGGTGCTGCTCGACCGCTACTTCGCACTGGAGAACCCGCAGGCGCTCGAGCCTGCCGAACGTGAGCTGCTGGTCGAGGTGCCACTCGACGCCCACACCCTGGTCAAGGGAATCATCGACCGCGTCGACGTCGCCCCGGGCGGGCAGGTGCGCATCGTCGACTACAAGAGTGGCCGTGCCCCCAGCCCGCTGTTCGAGCAGCGCGCACTGTTCCAGATGAGGGTGTACGCCCTGCTGATGTGGCGCCAGAGCGGGCGCCTGCCCGACCTGCTGCAGCTGATCTATCTTGCCGACTCCCAGATCGTGCGGCTCGAGCCCGACGAGGGCGACCTGCTCGCCCTGGAGAAGACGCTGAGCGCCCTCGCCGTGGCGATCAACCGGGCCCGCGAGACCGGCGACTTTCGCCCGAGCCCCAGCCGGCTGTGCGACTGGTGCCAGCACCGGGCGCTCTGCCCGGCCTGGGGAGGCACTCCGCCGCCCTACCCGGCGACCGCTTAGGGTCATCGGCCATGAAGAGCTCGCCCGGCGCCGTGGTCGCCGAAGCCGTCGACCTGGTGAAGGTGTACGGAGACGGCGGCACCGAGGTGCGCGCCCTGGACGGAGTCAGCGTCGGGTTCGGGCAGCGTCACTTCACCGCGATCATGGGTCCGTCCGGCTCGGGCAAGTCGACGCTCATGCACTGCATGGCCGGTCTCGACACGGCGACGTCGGGGCAGGCACGCCTCGGTGAGCACAACCTCACCGAGCTGTCCGACGACGCCTTGACCAAGCTGCGCCGCGACCGCGTCGGCTTCGTCTTCCAAGCCTTCAACCTCGTGCCGACCCTGTCAGCTGCCGAGAACATCACGCTTCCCCTCGACATTGCAGGACGCGCGGTCGACGCGGCGTGGATGGACACGATCGTGTCGGCCGTCGGCCTGGCCGACCGGCTCGACCACCGTCCCAGCCAGCTCTCCGGCGGACAGCAGCAACGCGTCGCCTGTGCCCGGGCGCTGGTCAGCAGGCCTGACATCATCTTCGCCGACGAACCCACGGGCAACCTCGACTCCCGCTCCGGCGCGGAGGTTCTCGGGCTGCTGCGGCGTTCGGTCGACGAGTACGACCAGGCGGTCGTGATGGTCACCCACGACGCGAACGCCGCGTCCTACGCCGACCGGGTGCTGTTCCTGTCCGACGGGCTGATCGTGGACGAGCTGGCCGACCCGACACCAGAGACGGTGCTGGCCGCGATGCTTCACCTCGACCCCACCCACGGCGGCTGAGGTGCTGCGCGCCACCTTTCGCACGGCACTCGCACACAAGGGCCGCCTGGCGCTGTCCGCCCTGGCGGTCGTGCTGGGTGTCGCCTTCGTCGCGGGCACCTACGTGTTCACCGACACTCTGCAGCGCACGTTCACCGAGCTCTTCGACACGGTGCAGCCCGACGTGCTGGTGTCGCCGGCCAGCGAGGACGGGCAGGCGGCCGTGGGGACCGCAGCAACCCTTCCCGCGGATGCCGCGGACGTGGTCGCCGGCGTGGACGGAGTGGCTGTCTCGGGTGGCGCCGTGCAGACCATCGGCGTCACGCTGATCGGCGGCGACGGCGAGCCCGTGGGCACCATCGGCCCGCCAGCGCTCGGCATCGGGTGGGACGACGACCCTGAGCTGTCCCCGCTACGGCTGGTCGAGGGCCGGGGGCCGGAGTCCGCTAGTGAGGTAGCCATCGACACCGAGGCCTTCGAGTCGGGGGGGTTCACGCTCGGTGACACAGTGCGGGTGCTCACTCCTGGCCCGTCGATCGAGGCCGAGCTCGTGGGCGTGTTCAGCTTCGGAACCAGCGGCAACCTCGCCGGTGCGACGCTCACCGCCTTCGACATGGCCACGGCGCAGAGCGTTCTGCTCGGCGGCGACAGATGGACCGGCGTGCAGGCGGTCGCCAACGCGGGAGTCAGTCAGGACGAGCTCGCCGAACGGGTCGAGGCGGCCTTCGCCGGCGAACCCGATGTCGGCCCCGTCATCGTTCAGACCGGTGACGAGGTTGAGGACGAGGCTGCCGCCGCCATCACCGAGGGCCTCGGGTTCATCTCCACGTTCCTGCTTGTCTTCGCTGGCGTCGCGCTCTTCGTCGGGGCCTTCATCATCGTCAACACGTTCGGTGTGCTCATCGCACGACGAACCCGCGAGCTCGCTCTGCTGCGAGCGGTCGGCGCAAGCCGCCGCCAGGTGACGTGGTCGGTGCTGATCGAGGCGTTCCTCGTGGGGCTTGTCGGCGGCGTGCTTGGTCTCGGTCTGGGGATCGGGCTGGCGGTCATTCTGCGGGCACTCTTCGGCGTGATCGGTTTCGACGTGCCCGCCGGGTCGCTCGTGGTCGCCCCGCGCACCGTCCTCGTGTCGGTGGGCATCGGCGTGGTGCTCACGATGGCGGCAGCATGGTTCCCGGCTCGACGGGCGGGAACAGTTCCCCCGATCGCTGCCCTGCGCGACGATGCGGTGCTGCCCTCTCGGTCGCTTCACCGCCGGACGCTCGCCGGGGCCATGCTTGCGCTGGTCGGTGGGGCACTTCTCGCGCTCGGCCTGCTCGGCGAGGTCCCCAACGGCATCACCCTCGTCGGCGGGGGCATCCTGCTCATCTTCGTCGCCGCAGCCCTGCTGTCGGCAGTGATCGGCGGCGCTGTCACCGGGCTGCTCGGGCTGCCGTTCCGGGGCAGCACGGTTGGTCGACTGGCGGTGCGAAACGCCCAACGCGACCGCCGCCGCACCGCAGCGACCGCGGGTGCCTTGATGATCGGCCTGGCCCTGGTCACGATGATCGGTGTGCTCGGCTCGTCGGCGTCGCGCTCGGCGGAGGCGACGATCTCCGACGTCATCCGGGCCGACTACATCGTCTCCAGCACCACGTTCCAGCCCTTCTCCCCTGAGGTCGCTGAGGCGGTCGAGCAAGTCGACGGCGTCGGTGTGGTGTCGCGGGTGAGCATCGCCTCGGTTCGGATAGGTGACGACGAGGCCCCTGGTGCTGTGGAGATCGGACCCACCACCTCGTCGGCCAATGGCATCGACCCGGCCACGTTCGAGCAGGTGGTCGTTCTCGAGGTCACCGACGGCGCCTTCGCGTCCCTGGCCGACGGCAAGGTCGCGCTCGACGCCGACTCTGCTGCCGCTCGTGGCCTCTCCGTCGGCTCGCCGGTCGACATCACCTGGCAGACCGGTACCCAGGAGTACGAGATCGGCGCGCTGTACGCCGGCACTGGCCCTATCAGCGGTGTCGTGGTCGACTCCGCGGAGCTAGCCCGCCAGGGCCTGCCCGAGCAGCTGATCACCCTCTACCTTGCCGCCGACGTGGCAACGGACGCGGGCGACCTGCGGTCACCGCTTGAGCAGGCATTGGCTCCCTACCCCGTCGTCAGCCTCCAGGACCAGACCGAGCTCGCCGAGCAGGTGCGGGGCCAAGTCAACCAGCTGCTCAGCCTCGTCTACGCCCTGCTTGGGCTCGCCGTGGTGATCGCCGTGCTCGGCATCGTCAACACGCTGCTGCTCTCGGTGCTCGAACGCACCCGCGAGATCGGCCTGCTGCGAGCAGTCGGCACCGACCGACGCCAGGTGCGCCGCATGGTGCGTATCGAGGCTCTGCTGATCGCGCTGTTCGGTGCGCTGCTCGGCGTTGGCCTCGGGCTGCTCTTCGGGGTTGCCATCCAACGCTCGCTCGTCGACGAAGGGGTCTCTGCCCTCGAGATCCCCTGGACCCTGATCGCAGTCGTGCTGGTCGTGTCAGCCCTGGTGGGGGTGCTCGCGGCCATCCTTCCGGCTCGTCGTGCCGCCAACCTCGACGTCCTTACGGCCATCGCCACCGAGTAGCGACCCCAGTCGCGCCACGTCGAGCGCAGCGAGGCTCTCGACCTCGTGCCAGGCATGGTCGCCCGGCATCGGGGCAAGATCGGGCACCACCACGACGGTGCACCCGGCAGACTGCCCGGAACGTGCTCCCGTCGGGGAGTCCTCCAGCACCACCGTCTCCTCGGCCCGCACACCGAGCAGGCGCAGCGCCCGGAGGTAGGGCGCCGGGTGCGGCTTCGTGTGCCCCACCTCGTCCCCAGCCACGCTGGCTGCCATCGCCCCGGGCGGGAGCTGGCCCAGCACGACGTCGACGAGGCGCCGGTGCGACGACGAGACCAGCGCCGTCGGCACGCCGTACCGGCCCAGCTCGTCGAGCAGCGTGACCGCGCCAGGTTTCCACGGGGCCCCCGCCCCCAGCAGGTCCACCATGCCCTCCACGAACCACTCGGCCACCTGCTCGACGTTCCCCGCCGTCGGCTCGACCTCGGCACAGCGAAGGATCTCGGCGGCGGACACCTCCAGTGCCGTGCCCACAACTCGCTGGGCATCGATCGGCGTCCACTCCCGCCCGGCACCCAGCCGGGCGAACACGTCACGCTCCACGCTGAACCACGCCGGCTCGGAGTCGACCAGCAGGCCGTCCATGTCGAACAGGACTGCGCCCAGCTTGGAGCCGGTCATCGTGGCGTGGTCAGCCGGCGTTGAAGTAGATGGCCTCGGGGTGGTGCACGACGATCGCGTCGGTGGACTGCTCAGGGTGCAGCTGCAGCTCCTCGGAGATCGTCACCCCGACCCGCTCGGCGTCGAGCAACCGGACCATGTCGGCCCGGTACTCCAGGTCGGGGCAGGCTGGGTAGCCGAAGGAGTAGCGCGCCCCCCGGTACTCCAGCTTCAGCAGCCCGGCCAGCGAGGCCGCGTCGGTCCCGCTCACGCCCAGCTCGTCGCGGACTCGGGCGTGCCAGTACTCCGCCAACGCCTCGGCGAGCTGTACCGACAGCCCGTGCAGCTCGAGGTAGTCGCGGTAGGCGTGTTGGGCGAACAGCTCGGCTGCGGCCTCGCTCACCCGGTTGCCGACGGTGACCAGCTGCAGGGCGATCACGTCGAGCTCACCGGACTCCTTGGGCCGAAAGTAGTCGGCCAGGCACAGGTAGCGGTCGCGGTGCTGGCGCGGGAAGGTGAGCCGGGCCACCTCGTCGCTCGGGTCCCGGGTCGCTGGGTCGAGCAGAACGAGCGTGTCGCCGTCGGCGTAGCAGGGCCAGTAGCCGTAGACCACGGCCGCCTCCAACATGCCCTCGGCCTGCACGCGCTCGAGCCAGCCGCGCAGCCGCGGTCGGCCCTCGGTCTCCACGAGCTCGTCGTAGCCGGGACCGTCCCCGCCGCGCGTCGGCTTGAGCCCCCACTGCCCGAGGAACGTCGCCCGCTCGTCGAGGTACTTCGCGTACTCCGCGAGAGCGATCCCCTTCACCACGCGACTGCCCCAGAAGGGCGGCGTGGGTACGTCGACGTCGGTGGCCACGTCGGAGCGCTCCGGCAGCACCACCGGCTCGGTGCGCGCCGGTGCGCGACGCGCGACCCGTCGGCCGCGACGCTGCGGCAGCGCGTCGGCCAGGTCGTCGGCGCCGGAGCGCTTGGCGGTCACGATGGCGTCCATCAGGCGCAACCCCTCGAAGGCGTCGCGGGCGTAGCGCACCTCTCCCTGGTATACCGACGCCAGGTCATCGTCGACGTAGGCGCGGGTGAGGGCGGCCCCGCCGAGGATGACCGGCCAGCGGGCGGCCACGCCGCGCTGGTTCATCTCCTCGAGGTTCTCCTTCATGATCACCGTGCTCTTGACAAGCAGGCCCGACATGCCGATCACGTCGGCGTCATGCTCGGCAGCGGCGTCCAGAATGGCGTTGACCGGCTGCTTGATGCCGATGTTCACGACGCGGTAGCCATTGTTGGTCAAGATGATGTCGACGAGGTTCTTGCCGATGTCGTGCACGTCGCCCTTGACGGTGGCCAGCACGATCGTGGCCTTGCCGTCGGACTCCTCGCCCTCGACCCGGTCCATGTGCGGCTCCAGGTAGGCGACGGCCGTCTTCATCACCTCGGCCGACTGCAGGACGAACGGCAGCTGCATTGCTCCGCTGCCGAAGAGCTCCCCGACGGTGCGCATGCCCGACAGCAAGGTGTCGTTGACGATGTCGAGCGCCGGGCGCAGGGCGAGGGCCTCGTCCAGGTCGGGCTCCAGCCCCTTCGGCAGGCCGTCGACGATGCGGCGCTCGAGCCGGGCGAACACGCCCAGCCCGGCCAGCTCTTCTTCGGCGTCAGCGGCCGAGAGGGTTCCGGCGTCTCCGGCGAACGCGTCGAGGAACGCCGTCAGTGGGTCGTACTCGCTCGTGCGGCGGTCGTAGACGAGGTCGAGGGCGAGCTGCGCCTGCTCCTCGGGGATGCGCGCCAGCGGCAGGATCCGGGCCGGGTTGACGATCGCGGCGTCCAGACCTGCCTTGACGCACTCGTGCAGAAAGACCGAGTTGAGCACCACGCGGGCCGCCGGCGCGAGACCGAACGACACGTTGGAGAGCCCCAGCACCGTCTGCACCCGAGGGTGGCGGGCCTTGATCTCGCGAATGGCTTCGATCGTCTCGATGCCGTCTCGGCGCGTCTCTTCCTGACCGGTGGCGATCGGGAACGTCAGCGGGTCGATGAGGATGTCGTCCGGGCGCATGCCCCACTCACCGGTGAGGTCGCTGACGAGTCGATCGGCCACGCGCACCTTCCAGTCCGCGGTGCGGGCCTGGCCCTCTTCGTCGATCGTCAGGGCCACCACGGCGCAGCCGTGCTCGGCTACGAGCGGCATGATCCTCGCGAAGCGCGACCCGGGCCCGTCGCCGTCCTCGTAGTTGACCGAGTTGACCACGGCGCGTCCGCCGAGGCGGGCCAGGCCGGCGGCCAGCACGTCCGGCTCGGTGGAGTCCAGCACGACCGGGAGCGTGCTGGCGGTGGCCAGGCGCGCCGCGAGCTCGGTCATGTCGGCGACCCCGTCGCGCCCGACGTAGTCGACGCAGAGGTCGATCAGGTGCGCGCCCTCGCGGGTCATGCTGCGAGCGATCTCGACGCAGTCGTCCCAGCGCTGCTCCAGCATGGCCTCTCGAAACGCCTTCGAGCCGTTGGCGTTCGTGCGCTCGCCGATGGCCAGGTAGCTGACGTCCTGGCGGAACGGCACGTGCGCGTACAGGCTGGACGCGCCCGGCTCCAGGCGGGGACGCCGCGGGGCGGGCGCTCGCCGTCCCACCCGCTCCACGACGTGGCGCAGGTGCTCCGGGGTCGTTCCGCAGCAGCCGCCGACGAGGCCGAGACCGTAGTCGGAGACGAACCGCTCGTGTGCGTCGGCCAGCTCGACCGGGCTCAGCGGGTAGTGCGCACCGTCGGAGGTGAGCACTGGCAGCCCGGCGTTCGGCATGCACGACACGCCGACGACCGCATGCTGGGAGAGGTGGCGCAGATGCTCGCTCATCTCCGCCGGGCCAGTGGCGCAGTTCAGCCCGATCATGTCGATTCCCAACGGCTCCAACGCCGTCAGGGCGGCACCGATCTCGGTCCCGAGCAGCATGGTGCCCGTCGCCTCGACGGTGACTTGGACGATCAGCACGACGTCACGACCGGCTGCCTCGATGGCTGCCCGTGACCCGGCGATCGCGGCCTTGGCCTGCAGCACGTCCTGAGCGGTCTCCACGAGCACCGCGTCGACGCCGCCGGCCACCATCGCCTCGGCCTGGGTGCGATACGCCTCGCGCAGCTCGAGGTAGGTCACGTGCCCGAGCGACGGCAGCTTGGTGCCTGGGCCGACCGAGCCGAGCACGTAGCGGGGCTGCTCCGGGGTCGAGTAGGCGTCGGCCGCCTCACGGGCGACGCGGGCGCCCGCGCCAGCGAGCTCGGCGATGCGGTGGCTGATGTCGTACTCACCGAGGTTGGCCAGGTTGGCCCCGAACGTGTTGGTCTCGATGCAGTCCACTCCCACGGCCAGGTAGGCCTCGTGCACCGAGCGCACCAGGTCGGGCCGGGTGACGTTGAGGATCTCGTTGCATCCCTCGTAGGAGTCGAAGTCGTCCAGCGACGGGTCGCCGGCCTGCAGCATCGTGCCCATGGCGCCGTCGGCCACCAGTACTCGGTAAGCCAGGGCATCACGCAGAGAGATCGGCACGACGCACAAGGGTAAGCGGTCCGGACGACGGCGACTGCGTAGTGTGACGCGCGTGCAGATCACGCTCACCCGGCCGCTGAACCGGCCGATCGTCGTGGCCGCCTTCGAGGGCTGGAACGACGCGGGCGAGGCGGCTTCCACGTCTGTGGCGCACCTGAGCGAGATGAGCGAGGCGACCCTTGTCGGTGAGATAGACCCCGAGGACTACTACGACTACCAGGTCAACCGCCCCACCATCACCCTGGACGAGGGCGGGGTGCGGCGCATCGAGTGGCGCACCACCCGGCTGCTGGCCGGCCGGCTGGGCGAGTCGGGCCCCGACCTGCTGCTCGTTCGTGGGATCGAGCCGAGCATCCGCTGGCGGGGGTTCACCCGTGAGCTCACCGAGGTGTGCCGGGCGGTGGACGCCGCGCAGGTGGTGCTGCTCGGGGCCCTGCTGGCCGACACGCCGCACGGCCGGGCCTTTCCGGTCACCGGTGTGAGCAGCAGCGAGGCTCTGGCCGCACGGCTTCAGCTCGAGCCCGCCTCCTACACCGGGCCGACCGGCATCATCGGCGTCCTGGCCGAGGCGTTGCACGACGCCGGCCTGCCGGTCGTGTCGTACTGGGCCTCCGTCCCGTACTACGTCGGTCAGCCCCCGAACCCCAAAGCCACGCTCGCGCTGCTGCGACGGGTCGAGGACGCGATCGACACCCCGCTCGACCTGGCCGAGCTGCCGGACGAGGCGGCCGCCTGGGAGCGGGCCGTCGACGAGATGGTCGGCGACGACGAGGAGCTGGCCGAGATCATCGAGCAGCTGGAGGAGCAGGCCGACTCCGAGCGGCTGGAGTCGGCCTCGGGTGACTCCATCGCGGCGGAGTTCGAGCGCTACCTTCGCCGCCGCCGACCCGACAGCCCTGGCTGAGCCTCAACGGGTGCGCAGGTCGAGTCCGAGCAGGGCGTCGGCGGCGTCTGCGACGAGCCCCGGTGCGGTGGAGTCGTCGCCGTGGCGCAGGTGCACCGCATCGGCCCAGCGGTCGAGCGCGCGCAGCGCACGCGGTGCGTCGAGGTCGTCAGCGATGGCCTCGCGCACGGCCTCGACAACGTCTCCCGCCGGTGGTCCTGCCGGGGCGGCCACGGCCTGCGACCAGCGGCGCACTCGCGTAGTGGCCTTCGCGAGGTCGTGCTCTGCCCACTGCCAGTCGGTGCGGTAGTGATGGTCGAGCAGGCCCGCTCTGATGGTCGTGCCGCTCACCCCGTCGGCCAGCAGACGCGACACGAACACGAGGTTGCCGCGTGACTTCGACATCTTCTCACCGTCCAGGCCCACCATGGCGGCGTGGACGAAGCGGCGGGCGAACGGCCACGACCCAGTGGCGACGTGCGCCACCGAGGCACACATCTCGTGGTGGGGGTAGGCCAGGTCGCTGCCGCCACCCTGGACGTCGAACGACATGCCCAGGTGCTCCAGGGCGATAGCCGTGCACTCCACGTGCCACCCGGGCCGGCCGTGCCCCAGCGCGGTGTCCCAGGCGGGCTCGTCAGGGCGGGCGGCCTGCCACAGCAGCGGGTCAAGCGGGTGCCGTTTGCCCGCCCGCTGCGGGTCGCCGCCGCGCTCGGCGCACAGCACTTCCATCTGTGCGGCGTCCAGGCGGGCGACGCCGCCGAAGCGCGGGTCGGACGACAGCGAGAAGTAGAGGTCGTCCTGCACCCGGTACACCGCGCCGGCAGCGTCCAGGCGTCCGACGGTGTCGACGACGAGGTCCATCGACTCCACGGCGCCGACGTACCAGGTGGGCGGCAGCACGCGCAGGGCGGCCATGTCAGTACGGAACAACGCGGTCTCGCGGTCGGCGAGGGCGCGCCAGTCCTCGCCCGTCGCGACGGCGCGTTCGAGCAGGGGGTCGTCGATGTCGGTGACGTTCTGCACGTAGTCGACCCGGTGCCCGGCGTCGCGCCAGGCCCGGTGCAGCAGGTCGAACGTGGTGTAGGTGAAGGCGTGGCCGAGGTGCGTGGCGTCGTACGGGGTGATGCCGCAGACATACATACGGGCGAGAGCTCCGGGCGTCACGGGAGCCAGGCGCCTCGACTGCGCGTCGAAGAGCCGCAGAGGGCGGCCCGCGCCCGGCAGGTCGGGTCGGTCGGGTGCGGTCCAGGTCTCCACGAGACGACGAGCCTAGAAGAGATCGCTCAGAATGCTGGCCACGGGATCGCCGGGGCCGTCCTCGGCGGTCGTGGCAGCACCCCGCGCGTGCCGAGCAGCGCCACCCGCTCGGCCAGCACATCGACCTCGGCGGGCGTGAGCAGACCCGCGAGCGCCGCGCGACCCTCGGCGCCGAGCCAGGAGTCCAGACGCCGCAGGTTCGCGATGTCGGCTGGGGTGAGCGGCGTCCCCGCATAACCCCACAGCACCGTGCGCAGCTTGGGATCGGTGTGCAGGCACAGCCCGTGGTCCACCCCCTGGAGTCGGCCGTCAGTGGCACGAAGCAGGTGCCCGCCCTTGCGGTCAGCGTTGTTGAGCACGGCGTCCATCACCGCCATGGCGCGCACAGGAGCATCGTCGCGGTGCACCAGCACGACGGGGCGGCCGGTCTCGTCCTGCCCGCGCAGCACCTCGAGCCAACCGTCCGCCAGGGCCTCATGGGCGTCGAGCACCTCGACCCAGGGGCGGTCGTCGTCGGTGACGACCCACTGCTGGCACATCCCCGGGCCGAGCGGACCGTCGCGCAGCACCGTGTGAGGCACGAGGTGCCACCCGCCAGCCTCAGAGACCAGGTAGGCCGCTCGCTCCCGCTGCGCGAGAGTGCCATCAGGAAAATCCCAGAGCGGACGCTCGCCCGAGACCGGCTTGTAGACGCACGGGGTGCTGGCCCCCTCGGCGTCGTCGACGCGCGCGTACAGAGTGAGGTTGGAGGCCGTGACGACACGGCCCTCCACGGTGAGCACGCCGTGCTCGAGCAGGTCGGTGGTCACGACCGGCGGTGGAAGCCGTTCTGCCGCGGGCAGATGTGCCCTGCCGGGTCCAGCGGCTGCGAGCAGATCGGACACGGCGGACGCCCTGCGGACACGACGGCGCGGGCGCGGCTCACGAACGAGCGTGCTTGGGTTCCGGTGAGGTGGACCGTCATCGACGTCAGGTCGGCCTCGTCCGCCTCTTCTGGGCCCGCCTCGGTCGCGATCAGCTCGAGGCGGCCCTCGTCGGACAGCCATGCCATGGCCAGCGTGCCGACTCGGAACTCATCCTCGAGCGGCAGGTCGAGCGGGCCAAGGTCGTCGACCTTCGTCGGAGTGGCAGCAGGCACGGGCGCCTGGCCGCCTGAGCGACGTACGACCGAGTCGAGCATCTCCTCGATGCGGTCGGCGAGGGCAGCCACCTGGGCCTTCTCCAGCACGACGCTAGTCAGCAGAGCGCCGCTGCGCGCCTGCAGGTAGAAGACGCGCTGACCGGGCTCCCCTATCGTGCCGACAACGCAGCGGTCGGGGCTCTCGTGCCGGAACTCTGATGCGCCCACGCCACTCACCCTACGAGGATCCGGCTCCGCCGCCCACGTCCGCATCGCTGCTGCGCCGTGGCCGGCGTCGGCGACGCCGGGGTGCGAGGGCCGACAACGCACCAGCCGTATCGTTCATCCGCACGACGAACGGCCGAAGCGGCGTGTAGCGGATCACCGACACCGAGCAGGGGTCGACGACGATGCGCTGGAAGTGGTCCAGATGCATGCCGAGCGCGTCGGCGAGGACCGCCTTGATCACGTCGCCGTGGCTCACCGCGAGCCAGATCGCACCATCGCCGTGCTCATCGAGCACCGTCCGGTCGTGCTCGCGTACCGCGGCGACTGCACGGGCCGCGACGGCGGCCATAGCCTCGCCGTCCTCCCCCGGAAAGACCGCCGCGGACGGGTGGTTCTGCACCACACGCCACGTCTTGTCCCGCGCCAGCTCGCGTAGGGGCCGTCCCGTCCAGTCGCCGTAGCGGGCCTCGGCCAGCCGCTCGTCGGTCGTGCGAGGCACGTCCCTGCTCGCCAGCAGCGCGTCGGCGGTCTCGACACACCGCGGCAACGGGCTGGACACGGCAGCGTCGATCCGAACCGTCGCGAGCCGCTCGGCGAGGGCGGCAGCCTGATCGCGTCCGGTGTCGTCGAGGTGGACGTCGGGCATCCAGCCGGCCAGCACGCCGGCCGCGTTGGCCGATGTGCGGCCGTGCCGCACGAGCAGGACGGTGGGCACGTGGGCAGGCTAGTCGACCGTTCGGGGGATATGCTGTGCGACCTGGGCACAAACCCTGGTGTCGGCCGTTCTGGTCGGGTAGAAAGAACAGTCGAGATGCTGCGCCAGCAGCACAAGGGAGTGACGTGACAGCGGTCAGGGGCCGGCGAGTGCTGGCCGTCGCATTGGCCGCCGGCCTTCTCACGGGGGGGATGACCGCGTCGGCCTACGGCCAGGGCGACACTGCGGGCGAGCTGGCCCCCGCGACAGGTGTCGAGGCGACGCCGGAGCCGGCCCCCGCGCCCACGCCGGAGCCGGCCCCCGCGCCCACGCCGGTACCGACTCCGACGCCAACCCCGACGCCCAAGCCCACCCCGAAGCCGCAGCCGGAGGTGCAGCCGGAGCCCACTACGAGCCCCACCCCGCCCTCTCCCACGCCCGAGAAGCCGCGCGTACCCAAGGCGAACAAGAAGACCGCTGCCGACGCCACCGCGCCGGGGCTGCCACCACCGGAGGCGGAGTCGCTGGACCTGGTCGGGCCAGTCGAGTCCGAGCCGCCGGCGAGCGACGCCGAGGTGGACGACTTCAACCGGCAGCTGGAAGAGACCGCGGCAGCCGTACAGGCCGCCCAGGAGGCACTGGCCAGCGCGGAGACACAGCTCGCCGCTGCCACCGCGCGGCTCGAGGAGGCCAGGAAGGCCCGGGCAGCCGCCCTGGCCGTGCACGAGCAGGCCAGCCGCGACGCGGCCTCGGCCGCGGTGGCCGAGCAGCAGGCCGAACGCGACCTGACCGAGCGGGTCGGCTCCCTCGACGCCCAGCGCGAGGCTCTGGGCACGTTTGCCCGCGAGGCCTACCGGTCCGGCGGTCCGCTCAGCAGCCTCGACGTAATCCTCGAGTCAACCACCCCGCAGGAGTTCGCGGCGAGCCTGCGCGGCGTCGAGGCGGTGCTGCGCAGCGAGGACGTGGTGATCGCCGGGCTCGTTTCTGAGCTGGCCGATCTCGCCGAGGCCGAGGCCCGCATGCAGGCCGCGCGGGAGGAGCGCGAGCGTGCCGAGGCAGTGGCCGCCCGTGCTCTCGACCTGGCGACCCAGGCCCAGAAGACCGCCCGGCTGATCGCGGATGAGACCGAGTCACTCGTGCAGAGGCGCGCGGACGCCTTGGACGCGGCCCAGGCGGCCCAGGCCGCCGACCTGGCCGAGTACCGCCAGCTGCTCGCGGCCAGCCAGGCGGTGGGCTCCTCGCTCACCGGGTGGACCGAAGTGCTCGACGACCCGTCCGCCGTCAGCGGCATCGGCTCCTTCGTGCGCCCCGGCACTGGTTCCCTGACGTCGAGCTTCGGCCCGCGGCTGCACCCCATCCTCGGCTACGTCAAGCTGCACACCGGGTCGGACTACGGCGTCGGCGACGGTGGCATCTACGCCGCCGATGACGGAACGGTGGTGCTCGCCGGGTACAACTCCGCCTACGGCAACATGACCGTCGTGAGCCACGGAAGGATCGGCGAGGCCGTGATCGCCACTCTGTACGCCCACCAGTCACGCATCCTGGTGCAGCCCGGCGACACCGTGCGCAAGGCTGACCTGATCGGTCTCGTGGGATCCACCGGCTACTCGACCGGACCGCACCTGCACTTCGAGATCCGCGTGGACGGGACGCCGGTGGACCCCCAGGCCTGGCTCGTGGGCGCGCCCACTCCCGAGGAGTACCTGCAGAGCCCGCAGGCCCGCGCCGACCAGCGGGCCCGCGACGAGGCCGCCGAGGATGCCGCCGAGGAGGCTGCGTAGGCCAGCCGCGCAGCGCCTACGCGTTCAGGGCTCCCGTGCTGAGCCCGATGAGGACGGCCGAGCCCAGGGCGATGCGGTACACCACGAACGGCAGGTACGACCGGGTGGTGACCCAGCGCAGCAACCACGCGATCGTCGCGTAGCCGACGACGAAGGCCGCGAGGGTGGCCGCGACCGTGGGGCCCACCCCGTAGGCGTTGTCGCCGCCAGGGATGGACGGAAGCTGGTACACACCGGCGCCGACCACAGCCGGGATCGCCAGCAGGAACGCGTATCGCGTGGCTGCGGCCCGGTCGTAGCCCAGGAACAGCCCGGTGCTGATCGTTGCCCCGGACCGGGACACCCCCGGGATCAGCGCCAGCGCCTGCCCCGACCCGTAGAGGATGGCGTCGCGCCACCCGAGGTCGGTGATCGGCTTGCGGTGGGCGCCGATGCGGTCGGCGACCCCGAGGATCACGCCGAACACGATGAGCATGGTGCCGACCAGGTAGAGGTTGCGGGCCGTCGTCTCGATCGCGTCCCGGAAGAACACCCCGAGAAGGACGATGGGCAGGCTGCCAACGATGATGTACCAGCCCATCTTGGCGTCGTGCTCGGTCCGTCGCTCGGGCTGGGTCAGCGATGCCAACCACGTGGTCGCGATGCGCCAGATGTCGCGCCAGAAGTACAGCAGCACCGCCACCTCGGTGCCGATCTGCACGACGGCGGTGAAGGCGGCGCCGGGGTCCTCCCACCCGAGGAAGGCCGGCACCACCCGCAGGTGCGCGCTGCTCGAGATGGGCAGGAACTCCGTGAGGCCCTGCAGGATGCCGAGAAAGACGGCCTGGAACCACTCCGTCACGAACGTGCCGCCTGCATCATGGTGCGGAAGAGTAACCAGGGCCGGGTGCCCGGTAGCCTCCCACGTCCGTGGAGACTCGACGTGTTGGCCGAAGTGGTCTGGCGGTGTCGCGCCTCGGTCTGGGAACCATCACCTGGGGCCGCGACACCGACGAGCACGAGGCCCGCGAGCAGCTCGAGCACTTCGTCGCGGCCGGGGGGACGCTGCTCGACTCCGCCCCGGAGTACGGGGACGGCCAGGCCGAGACCGTGCTCGGCAGCCTGCTCGGGCGCGTGGTGCCACGTCGAGACGTGGTGCTGAGCGGGCGCGCCGGCCTCGGGTGGCGCGGCGACGAGCTCACCCACGACACCAGCTCAGCGGCGCTGCTGACCCAGCTGGACGACAGCCTGGAGCGCCTCGGCACCGACCATCTCGACCTGTGGGTGCTGCACGGCTTCTCCCCGGGTGTGCCGCGCGAGGAGTCCCTCGCCGCGCTGGACGCCGCGGTGCGCTCGGGCCGCACTCGGTACGTAGGCCTGGCGATCGAGTCGGGCTGGCAGCTCGGGTGGACGATGGCGCACCAGCACGCCTGGCCCGACCGCAGCGTCCCTGTCGCCGTGCAGGCGGAGTACTCGTTGCTGCGTCGTGACGTCGAGCAGCAGGTCGGCCCGGCGGCGACCGAGCTCGGGGCCGGCCTGCTCGCGGTCTCCCCGCTCGGGCGAGGCGTGCTCACCGGCAAGTACCGCGGCGGCGTGCCCGCAGACTCGCGGGCGGCGTCGCCGCACCTCGGCCCTTTTGTCGCCCCGTACCTCGACGACTGGGCCCAGGGCATCGTCGAAGCGGTGGCGACGGCGGCCGACGGGCTGGCGATCAGCCCGCTCGAGGTGGCGTTGGCCTGGGTGCGGGACCGCCCGTCGGTGGCGTCGGCCATCGTCGGCGCTCGAACCGCGGCTCAGCTGCGCGCCGTGCTGCTGGCCGACCAGGTGACGCTGCCGAGCGCCATCGTGGACGCACTCGACGAGGTCTCCGCGTCGTGAGCACGTCCACGCCGGGGCTGGGCTGGGAGTTCTGGACCTTCACGCTCCCCCGCGGCACTACCCGCGCGGACGCGCGGACGCTGCTCGTCACGCACGCCGACACCGGGCACTGGGTGCTCGACCGGGTGCGTCTCTACCCGGACGGCCGTCGTGTCGTGCGGCTGCGGCGCCGGACGATGCGGCTCAGCAACGGTCGAGAAACCCATCCAGTGCTCCCACGCCGAACGTGAGCGCCTCGACCGGCACCCGCTCGTCCACGCCATGGAACAGGGCGGGGAAGTCGAGGTCGGCAGGCAGGCGCAAGGGCGAGAAGCCGTAGCCGCGGATGCCGAGGCGGCTGAACGCCTTGGCATCGGTCCCGCCGAACAGCATGTAGGGCGCGACGGCGCAGCCCGGGTCGGCCTCGCTCAGCGCAGCCACCATCGCGTCGACCGTGCGCCCCGCGAACGGGGTCTCCAGGGCCACGTCGACGAAGGTGTCGATGCGCCGCACCCGTCCGCCGAGCAGCGCGTCGATGGTGTCGAGGAACTCGTCGCGCCCGCCGGGCAAGAAGCGTCCGTCGATCTGACCCTGGGCGGTGCGCGGCACCTGGTTGGTCTTCTGGCCGGCCCGCAGCACAGTCGGGTTGGCGGTGTTGCGGGTCGTCGCGGTGACGATGCGTCCGATCGAGCCGAGTACCTCGCGCAGGCTCTCGGCGTCGTCGGGGTCCAGCCGTGCCCCGGTCTCGTCAGCAACCTGAGCGAACAGGGTGTCAATCGTGGGTGTCAGCGTGGTCGGCCAGGTGTGGTCCGCGACTCTGGCCATCGCCCGCGCCAGCTCGGCCACGCAGTTGTCGGCGTGTGGCAGCGACCCGTGCCCTTCGGTGCCCTCCGCCTGCACCGTCATCCAGGCAATGCCCTTCTCCGCAGTCTGCACGAGGTAGGTGCGCCGACCGGTGGGCAGCGTCACCGAGAAGCCGCCGACCTCCCCCACCGCCTCGGTGCAGCCGTCGAAGAGCCCGGGGTGGTTCTCCGTCAGCCAGTGCGCCCCCCAGGTGCCGCCGGCCTCCTCGTCGGCGGTGAAGCACACCACCAGCGGCCGTTCGGGCAGCCGACCGGTGCGTACGCGGTCGCGCACCACGGCGAGGATCATCGCGTCCATGTCCTTCATGTCAACCGCGCCCCGGCCCCAGACGCACCCGTCAGCCACCTCACCGGCCCAGGGGTCGTAGCGCCACTGCTTGGGGTCGGCGGGCACCACGTCGAGGTGCCCGTGCAGCAGCAGCGCGTCGGTGCGTGACTCGTCGACACCAGGCAGCCGCACGACGACGTTCGTGCGACGCGGGCCAGACTCCAGAATCAACGGGTCGAGCCCCACCTCCCGCAGCCGGTCGGCGACGTAACCGGCCGCTTCTCGCTCTCCCGGACCGGAGCCGTCCCCGTAGTTCGTGGAGTCGATCCGGATGAGGTCGCGGCACAGCCCGACGACCTCGTCCGCGGCGCGTGTGGGTTCGGTGGTCATGTGCCTATCCTGTACCCTGATGCCTCCTCGTCCGGGTGGCGGAATAGGCAGACGCGCTAGCTTGAGGTGCTAGTGCCCGTTTAAGGGCGTGGGGGTTCAAGTCCCCCCTCGGACACCAGAATCGGCGTCAGCGGTTCATGCCTGCAGCAGGTCTGTGCCGGCCGTGCGCAGCCGCTGCGATGTCGTCGCATAGGCATCGGGCTGCAGTCTGGTGCCCAGATCCTTGGCCCGGTCGATCGCCGTAGCCACGACCGACTCCGGCGCCACGACCTCGTCGAGAAACCCGACGTCGACCGCACGCACCGGCGTCCACATCTCGGCCAGCACCACCGCCCGCCTGCGCAGCGGTGCCGCCAGACGTTCCTGGGCCAGCGCGACCGCCAGCGCGGGCAGCGGCATGCCGATGGCCACCTCGTTCAGCCCGATCGCGACGTCGGCGTCGGCCCCCACCCGCAGGTCGGTGGCCAGCAGCATGACCGCGCCGAGCGCGACCGCGTGCCCGGTGCACGCGATGACGACCGGTACGGGGCTGTCGTAGAGCCGGGCCAGCACCTGCCCGCCGCGGCGCACCAGCGCCTCGGCCACCGGGCCGCCTTGACCCACCACCGACAGGTCGAAGCCGCCGGAGAACACCCCGTCTCGCCCAGCCAGTACGATCGCGCGGGCTCCGGCCGCGGCGTCCAGGGCCGCGTCCAGGTCATCCAGCATGGCGTCGTTGACCGCGTTCACCTTGCCGTCGTCCATGGCCAGCACGGCGACCGAACCATCACGGACTTGGGTGACTCGTGGCGTCATGCCCGCACGGTAGTCCTCGTGCTGCGATGATCCGGGCATGCTCCGTGCCGCCGCCGCCGGCAACACCGTTGCCAAGGACGTGTTCAAAGCCGCCCTGCCCGACCTTCGACTGGGGCTGCTCAACGCCCAGTTCGACCTGGCCGAGGCTGACTTCCCCGTCGTCGTCATCATCGCGGGTGACGACCGGGTGGGGGCCAACCAGCTGGTGAACCGCCTCAACGAGTGGATGGACAGCCGCTTTCTCGACACCGAGGTGTTCAGCGACGACCCGGGCAGCACCGAGCGTCCGTTCGCGTGGCGACTCTGGATGGCGCTGCCACCCAAGGGGCGGATGGGACTGTGGGTCGGTGGGCTCATGCGTCAGGTGCGCAACTATCTCGACGGAGACGTCACCGAGACCGAGCTGAACCAGTGGGCCCGCCACATCCGACGCACGCAGCGGATGTGGATCGCCGACGGCGCGCTGGTGCTCAAGTTCTTCGTCCACACGCCGGCCGCCACGCAGAAGAAGCGGCTGAAGAAGGCGAAGAAGTCCGGCAGCGACGCGTGGCGCTACGACGAACGGGACTGGACCCTGGCGGCGAACCTCGACGACGCCATCCCCACGATCGAGCGGGCCCTGCTCGACACGTCGGTTTCCGGCTCACCGTGGACGATCATCGAGGGGACGAACGCCCGCTACCGCGACCTGAGCGTCGCACAGAGCATCCTGTCCGCCGTCCAGGCACGGTTGGCAGGCCCGGCGGCTGCGGCCGCCGACCCCGGTCGGGCCGCCGACCCCGACCAGACTGCGACGGTGCTGGACAAGGTCGACCTGTCGCGCTCGGTGGAGAAATCCGCCTACGAGAAGAAGCTGGCGAAGATGCAGGCGCGACTGCACCTGCTCGCCGACGAGACACGCCGACGTGGCGTCGCCACCGTCCTGGCGTTCGAGGGCTGGGACGCCGGTGGAAAGGGGGGCGCGATCCGCCGTATGACCAGCGCCCTGGACGCCGGGGACTACAAGGTGCACGCGGTGGCTGCGCCTACGGCCGAGGAGCGGCGCTACCACTACCTGTGGCGGTTCTGGCGTGACGTGCCGCGCGACGGGCGGATCAGCATCTACGACCGCACCTGGTACGGCCGGGTGCTGGTCGAACGGGTCGAGGGGTTCGCGACCGGGGCGGAGTGGCACCGGGCGTACGACGAGATCGTCGACTTCGAGCAGCAGCTCACCGAGCACGGCATGGTCGTGGCGAAGTTCTGGATCCACATCTCGCCGGAGGAGCAGCTGGCCCGCTTCCAGGCCCGCGAGAACACCTCGTACAAGCGGCACAAGATCACCGAGGAGGACTACCGAAACCGGGAACGCTGGGACGACTACGTGGCGGCCGTGGACGAGATGGTGATCCGCACCTCAACCGAGAACGCACCGTGGCACCTGGTCTCCGGCAACGACAAGCGCAACGCGCGCCTCGAGGTGATCGGCCACGTCGTCGATCGACTGGAACGGGCGCTCGACTGACCACACCCCCTCCCCGGCGCCTGGCGCCGATCGTCGCGCTGGAGACGTCGACCCTTCTCTCCGGTGTCGGCAACGGCATCGTCGCGGTCGCGTTCCCGTGGCTGGTGCTCGAACGCACCGGCAGCGCCACCGCAGCCGGCATCGTCGCTGCGGCGGCGGCACTGCCGCTCGTGCTCTCCTCCCTTCTCAGCGGCACCGTCGTCGACCTCGCCGGACGACGGCGCACCGCGATCGGCGCCGACCTGCTCTCCGCGCTCAGCGCCGCCGCGGTGCCGGTGACCGACGCGCTGCTCGGTCTCGACGTGCCCACCATCGCGCTGCTCGCGGCGCTGGGGGCGGTGTTCGACCCGGCCGGGTTCTCCGCGCGCGAGGCGATGCTGCCGGAGAGCGCCCGCGCTGCCAGGTTTCGCCTCGACCGCGTCAACAGCGTGCACACCGCCCTGTTCAGCGTCTCGTTCCTGGTCGCACCGGGGCTGGGTGGGCTGCTCATCGCGCTGGTAGGCGCATCGGCCACGCTCTACGCCACCACCGTGGCCTTCGCGCTGGCCGCCATCGCGGTCAGCATGGTGCGCGTCTCGTCGGCCGGACGACCGGTGCAGCACGAGTCGGCTTCCACGTTCAGCGCAGCGACCCGTGAGGGGCTGTCGTTCGTCTTTCGCACCCCGCTGGTGCGCGCGCTCGCGATCGTCCCGGCCGTTGCGGTGATGGCGTGGTTTCCGGTCGAGGCGGTGCTGCTGCCGGCGTACTTCGTCGAGCAGGACGCCCCGCTGCTCCTCGGCGGGCTGCTCGCCGCACTGTCCGGCGGGGTCATCGTCGGATCCCTGGCCTACGGCGCCCTCGCCCCGCGCGTGTCCCGGCACCGGGTGTTCATCGTCTCGCTGGCGCTGCTGGCCGCCTCGGTGCTGGGCCTGGCGCAGCTGCCCGCCTACGGTCCGCTGCTGCTGCTCGGGTTCGCGACGGGGCTCTTCTACGGGCCCATCGAGCCGGTCAGCAACGTCACGGTGCAGGAGATGACGCCGGAACGGTTGCGCGGCCGGGTCGTCGGGGTGATGACGTCCACCGCCTATGCGGCCGGCCCTCTTGGCTTCTTGGTCGCCGGTCCGCTCGTCGACTCCTTCGGCGTGCGCCCGGCCTTCATGGTGACCGCTGGGTTGTTGGTCGTGCTGGCTGTCGGTGCCGCGTTGTCCCCCAGCCTGCGCCTCCTCGACTCGGCTACCCCGGGTGCGGGGTCGCCGCCAGGGTGAGCGCGGTCGCGACCGCGGCCTGGGCCGCCTCGAAGCCCTTGTCCTCGCTCGAGGTGGGCAGCCCGGCTCGGTCGAGCGCCTGCTGCTCGGTGTCGCAGGTGAGCACCCCGAACCCCACCGGGACGCCGGTGGAGGTCGTGACCTCGGTCAGCCCGATCGTCGCCGCCTGGCACACGTACTCGAAGTGCGGCGTGCCACCTCGGATCACCACCCCCAGCGCGACCACGGCGTCGGCCCCGCCCCGGGCGGCGTGCAGCGCGGCCACCGGCAGCTCGAACGACCCGGGCACGCGCACCACCGTGACGTCGGCGACGCCTGCCGCGGCCAGGCCCCGCTGGGCGCCGTCCAGCAGCGCGGTCATGATCTGCTCGTGCCACCCGGCGGCGACGACGCTCACCCGCAGAGACTCCCCGCCGGTGACGACGCCGGTCGGGCTCCCCGTCCCACTCATGCCTGCTCCTGCGGTGGCACCGGGACGTCGCCCGGCAGGTGGTGGCCCATGCGGTCGCGCTTGGTGCGCAGGTAGCGCTCGTTGTCCTGCGTCGGCTCGATGGCCAGTGGCACACGCTCGATGATCGACAGGCCGTACCCCTCCAGCCCGGCGCGCTTGGCGGGGTTGTTGGTGAGCAGCCGCATGCTGCGCACCCCGAGGTCAGCCAGGATCTGCGCACCGGTGCCGTAGTCGCGCGCGTCGGCCGGCAGTCCGAGGGCCAGGTTCGCGTCGACCGTGTCGGCGCCGGCGTCCTGCAGCTGGTAGGCGCGCAGCTTGTGCACCAGGCCGATGCCGCGGCCCTCGTGACCCCGCATGTACAGGACGACGCCGCGGCCCTCGGCGGCGACGGCGGCCATCGCGGAGTGCAGCTGCGGGCCGCAGTCGCAGCGGCGCGACCCGAACGTGTCACCGGTCAGGCACTCTGAGTGCACCCTTACCAGCACGTCCTCCCCGTCGCCGAGGTCGCCGGCCACGAGCGCAACGTGCTCGACGTCGTCGACGAGGTCGCGGAAGCCGATGGCGGTGAACATCCCGTACTCGGTGGGCAGCCGGGTGTCGGCGACGTGGCTCACCTGGCTCTCCGTGCGTCGACGGAACCGGATCAGATCGGCGATCGAGATCATCCGCAGGTCGTGGGTGTCGGCGAACTCCCGCAGCTCGGGGCCGCGTGCCATCGAGCCGTCGTCGTTCACGATCTCGCAGATCACCCCGGCCGGCGTGAGCCCGGCCAGCCGCGCCAGGTCGACAGCGGCCTCGGTGTGCCCCGGGCGCACCAGCACCCCACCGTCGCGGTAGCGCAGCGGAAAGACGTGCCCGGGCTGGACGACCTCGTACGGCTCGGTCGCGGAATCGACCAGTACCCGGATGGTGCGAGCGCGGTCGTGCGCGGAGATGCCGGTGGTGACGCCGTCACGGGCGTCCACGCTGACGGTGTAGGCGGTGCGCATGCGCTCACGGTTGTGCGGCGTCATGAGCGGGATGTGCAGCCGGTCGAGCATCTCCCCCTCCATCGGCACGCAGATCACGCCGCTGGTGTGGCGGATCATGAAGCCGGTGAGCGCCGGAGTGGCCTTGCTCGCGGCGAAGATCAGGTCGCCCTCGTTCTCCCGGTGGGGGTCGTCGACGACGACGACGGCCTTGCCGGCCGCGATGTCGGCGATCGCGTCGGCCACGTCGTCGAGGACGACGGGGGCGACCGGGTCGGTCTGCGTGGTCATCGTTCTCCCTTGTCGAGCAGTCGCTCGGTGTACTTGGCCAGCACGTCGACCTCGAGGTTCACCCGGTCGTCGGAGGTGACCAGCCCCAGCGTGGTCGCGCTGAGCGTGGTGGGAATCAGGCTCACCTCGAACCAGTCGTCGGAGACGGCCGAGACGGTCAGCGACACGCCGTCGACCGCGATGGACCCCTTCTCGACCACGTAGCGGCGCAGGTCGGCAGGCAGGTCGATGCGCACCACGTCCCAGTTGTCGGTGTGCACCCGGTTGCGCACCGTGCCGGTGCCGTCGACGTGGCCCTGCACGAGGTGCCCGCCGAGGCGGTCGGACAGGCGCAGGGGACGCTCGAGGTTCACCCGGCGCCCAGGCTCCGCGCCGCGCAACGACGTGCGGTGCAGCGTCTCGGCCATCACGTCGGCGGTGAACTCACCGTCGGCGGTGTGCACGACCGTCAGGCAGGTGCCGTTGACGGCGATCGAGTCGCCGTGGGTCGCCCCGTCGGTGACGACGTCTCCGCGCACGGTCAGCCTGACCGCATCACCGAGGTCGTCGACAGCGGTGACCTCCCCGAGCTCTTCGACCAGTCCGGTGAACATCGCTCCTCCTCATCCTTCTCGTTCGGGCGTAGGCACGCGGCGTTCGGCGACCACCCGGACGTCCCCGCCGACCATGCGGACGTCGGTGACGTCGAGGTGTGGGGCGTCGGCCAGGGTCGCGACACCGGCGTCGCTGAGCGCCGGGCGGCCCGACCCGAGCAGCCGGCCGGCGTAGTAGGCGACCAGCCGGTCGACGGTGCCGGCGGCCACGAAAGCGCCTGCTAGCGTCGGTCCACCTTCGAGGTAGACGTGCTGCACGTCGTCGGCGCGCAGTCGCGCCAGTGCCTCGCGCGGGTCGTGGGTGTGGATCTGCATGAAGGCGGCCTCGTCGTCGCGCACCTGCGCATCGGCAGGCACATCCCGGTGACCGATGACGACGCGCAGAGGCTGGCTCGCGACAGGCGGCATGGCGTCGCGCACGGTGAGCCGGGGGTCATCGGCGAGCACGGTGCCGGTGCCGACGACGACGGCGTCGGCACGTGCGCGCCACGAGTGGCCGTCCGCCCGCGCCTCGGGCCCGGTGATCCACTGGCTCGTTCCGTCTGCTGCCGCGACGCGCCCGTCGAGGGTTGCGGCGAGCTTCCACGTCACGAACGGCCGGCCGTGGCTGACCGCAAAGGTCCACTCGTGGTTCAGCGCGTGGGCCTCCTCGGCGAGCAGACCGGCCTCGACCGAGAGGCCCGCCTGCGCCAGCACGGCCGCCCCACCGGAGGCGACCGGGTTGGGGTCGGCCTGGGCGAACACGACTCGACTCACCCCGGCGTCGACCAGCGCCTGCGCGCACGGGCCGGTGCGCCCGCTGTGGGCGCACGGCTCGAGAGTGACCACGGCGGTCGCGCCGCGCGCGCGGGAACCGGCGGCCTGCAACGCGGTCACCTCGGCATGCGCTGTTCCGGCACCGCGGTGCCAGCCCTCGCCGAGCACCACGCCGGCTCTGTCGACGAGCACGGCGCCGACCCGCGGGTTGGGGCCACGCGGAACCCCGGGCGTGGCGGCGAGCGTCAACGCCCGGCGCATCGCATCGCGCTCGGCGTCCGTGGCCACCAGCTACTCCCTCGCCTCACCTGGCCGGGGCAGGTAGACATGGGCAGCCGAGGCTGCCGCGTGGTCCTCCCATCCGGACTGTCACCGTCGGCCCAGGAGTTCCACCTGGTCAACCACACCCTGGCTGGGTGCGGGTCGCGGGCTGTCACCGCCGGTTCGGGCTTTCACCGATCCCCGGAGCACGCGTGTGCTGACTGCATCATCCCACAACGGCGTCAGCCAGCGACCGCAGGCGATCAACCTCGGCAGCGGCGTCCTGCGCGCCGTAGACGGCCGAGCCCGCGACGAACACGTCGGCCCCGGCCTCGGCGCACTGCTCGATGGTGTCGACCGTGACGCCGCCGTCCACCTGCAACCACACCTGCTGACCCGACCCGGCGATCAGCGAGCGGGCACGACGGATCTTCGGCAGGCACAGGTCGAGGAAGGGTTGGCCGCCAAATCCAGGCTCTACCGTCATGACCAGCAGCATGTCGATCTCGCTCAGGATGTCGGCGTACGGCTCCACCGGCGACGCAGGTTTGAGCGCGAGGCCGGCCCGGGCACCGACTCTGCGCAGCTCCCGGGCCAGGCGCACCGGGGCGGCAGCGGCCTCAGCGTGAAATGTCACGCTGGCGCAGCCGGCCTCGGCGTAGGCAGGTGCCCACCGATCCGGGTCCGCGATCATCAGATGCGCGTCGACCGGGAGCGGGCTGTGCTTCAGCAACGACTCGACCACCGGCAGGCCGAGCGTCAGGTTGGGCACGAAGTGGTTGTCCATCACGTCGACGTGCACCCAGTCGGCGTTGGCGACCCGCTCGATCTCGGCGCGCAGGTCGGCGAAGTCGGCGGCCAGGATGCTCGGGCTGATCAGTGCTCCCACGGGTGATCACCTTAGGGCCAGCGGCTCACGCCCCTTCGCGGCGCAGCAGCGCCAGAAACATGGCGTCAGTACCGTGCACGTCCGGCCACAGCTGCAGGTACAGCCCGCGGGCCGCGTCCGGGACGTCGGGCAGCAGCGCCGGCGCATCCAGAACCTCCACGTCGTCGCGCTCCGCCAGCACCTGCGCGACGACCTCGACGGTCTCGGCCGAGTGCGGCGAGCAGGTCACGTAGGCCACTACTCCCCCGTCGGCGCTGCTGTCCACCGCGCGGTGCAGCAGGGCTCGCTGCAACGGGACCAGCCGGTCGAGGTCGCTTGGCATGCGACGCCAGCGTGACTCCGGCCGACGGCGCAGGGCCCCGAGCCCGGTGCACGGAGCATCCAGCAGCACGCGGGAGAACCCGCCTGGCTGCCACGGGGCCTGGGTCGCGTCGGCCTGCACCACGGCCGCGTTGTCGAGGCGGTCGGCGGACGAGAGCGCCGAGCGGACGAGGTGCGCCCGGTGCTCGTGCACCTCTGCGGCCAGGACGTGGGCCGGGTCGGCAGGGCGGGTCGCGGCCAGCCCGGCAAGCAAGGTCGCCTTGCCGCCGGGGCCGCTGCACATGTCCAGCCAGCGCTCGTCGGCGACGTCGCCGGGGAGGCCGGCGGCGAGGAGGGCGAGCGTGACGAGCTGGCTGCCCTCGTCCTGCACCCGGGCCCGGCCCGACGCGACGGCAGGGATCGTGGCGGGGTCCCCGCCTGGGAGCACCGCAGCGGTCGACGCCCAGCGTCCCGGCTGTGCCCCGGCCGCGACGAGCTCGGCGACGGTGCTGCTCCCGGGGATGGCAGCCACCGTCACCCGGGCCGGGACGTTGTCGGCGGCCAGCACGCCGAGCAGTCGCTGTTCGTCGGAGCCGAGCGCCTCGGCCAGCGCGTCCACGACCCACCGGGGGTGCTGGTGGCGCAAGGCGGCGACGTCACGAGGGTCGGCGTCGGTGCCGCTCAGCAGGTCGACCCAGCCGTCGAGGTCGTGCTCGGCGACTTGGCGCAGCACGGCGTTGGCGAAGCGGGCAGCCCCCGCCCCCGACGTGGCACGCACCAGGTCGACAGTGGTCGACACGGCTGCGTGTGGCGGCACCCGCGTCGAGAACAGCTGGTAGACGCCCAGGCGCAACGCGTCACGCACCGCGGGGTCGATGCGCGCCAGGGGACGGCTGCTGGCGGCCTCGATGACCGCGTCGAACGTGCCGGTTCCGCGCAGCGTGCCGTAGGTCAGGTCGGTGGCGCGCGCAGCATCAGCCCCGCGCAGCCGGTAGCGGCGCACGAGCCCGGGAAGCACCAGGTTCGCGTACGCGTCTCGACCGTGGACGGCGCCCAAGGCCTCCAGCGCCGCCCGCCGGGCCTGCACCTAGACCAGCGCCTCGCCTGGGTCGAGACGCAAGCCGCGCGCCCAGTCGCCGGCCACCATCGGCTTCTTGCCGGCCGGCTGTACCGTGCTCAGCAGCACTGGTGCCGTCGCGGTCCCGACGCGCACACCATCGCGGCTCGCCTCGACCTCACCCGGGCGCAGGGGGCCGGACGTCGGGCCGTCGGCCCCGGCCGGTGCCGGATCGGGGCGCACAGGGCCGACCTTGAGTCGTTCCCCGCGAAACGTGGTCCAGGCTCCTGGTGCGGGCGTGCACGCCCGCACCAGGCGGTCGACGCGCAGCGCCGGTGCCGACCAGTCGACGCGGGCGTCGTCGCTGGTCAGCTTGGGTGCGTGGCTCACCCCGTCCGCCAACTGCGGCTCACCGACGAGCCTGCCTGCCGCCAGTCCGTCGATGGTGGCCGCGAGCAGCGTGGCACCGGAGTGCGACAGCCGGTCGAGCAGGCCGCCGCTGGTGTCGTCGCGACGCACCGTCTCGGTGACGGCGCCGAAGACCGGTCCGGTGTCGAGGCCCTCCTCCAGGGCGAACGTCACCGCACCGGTGATCTCGTCGCCGGCGAGCACGGCGTGCTGAACGGGCGCGGCACCGCGCCAGGCCGGCAGCAGGGAGAAGTGCAGGTTCACCCACCCGAGGCGAGGGATCACCAGGGCCGCTGGGGGGATCAGCCCGCCGTAGGCGACCACTGGGGCACAGTCGACGTCGAGCTCGGCAAGCCGGGCGAGGAACTCTGGGTCGCTGGGCCTGCGGGGCGTCAGGGTCTCGATGCCGGCGGAACGAGAGAGCTCGGCGACGGGTGAGGCCACCATGGTGCGGCCCCGACCCGCGCGGGCGTCGGGCCGGGTGAGCACCGCTACCACCTCGTGGTCGCCGGCCAGCAGCACGCGAAGCGACGGCACCGCCACCTCGGGGGTGCCTGCGAAGAGCAGGCGCACGTCAGAAGGCCCGGCCGAAGGTGGGATGCGGAGACACCTTGACCTCAGGGACGCCGCCGGGGCCCCACTCCGCCTCGCGGATGGCCTTCATGGCCGCCTTTCGGGTGGCCTGATCAAGCCGGTCGATGAACAGCACGCCATCCAGGTGGTCGGTCTCGTGCTGGATGCAGCGCGAAAGCAGGTCGCTGCCCTCGATGGTGACCGGGTCGCCGTGCATGGTGAATCCGCGTGCGACGACGCGCTCGGCGCGCAGGCAGTCGAACTCCAGCCCCGGCAACGACAGGCAGCCCTCGGGGCCCGTCTCTTCGTCTGTCGACAGGTCGAGCTCGGGGTTCACCAGGTGCCCGACGACACCGTCGACGTCGTAGGTGAACACGCGCAGCGACACACCCAGCTGAGGCGCCGCCAGGCCAACGCCGGGAGCGTTGAGCATCGTCTCGGTGAGGTCGCGTACGAGGCGGCGTAGCTCGGCGTCGAACGTCGTCACCGGTGCGGCCTTCTCCCGCAGCACGGGGTCGCCGAACAGGCGGATGGGCTGGATCGTCACACATGCCTCCTTCGGCGCAGCATTCTAGGCGCTAGCCCAGGTCGACGGGATCGACGCGAACCCGCACGGGGCCGGGTCGTCGCCGCGCGCTGCGTACCCCGGCCGACGCCCGCACCGCGGTCGCCAGCGCAGCCCCGTCGGTGAGGGGCGCGCGCAGCAGAACCCGCACCGTGTCGTCCGTGCCTGTCGGGACCGGGCCGAGCATGTCGGCCGACGCCGGCAGGTCGGTGCCCGCGACCAGCTCCTCCACCGATGACGACGGTCCGACGAGCTCGACGATGCGCGCAGCGGGCGGTAGCGAGGCCGAGGCACGGTCGGCCAGCTCGCGAGCAGCGAACCCGGCCGGGTCCCACCGGATCAGGGCCTGCACGGCGCGGTGGCTCGGGTCGCCGACGACCATCACCTCACCCCCGTCGGCGGCGGGCACCACGAGGGCCGCGGCGGCCATCCATCGGCGCAGCGACTCCTCGGCAGCCCGCAGGTCGGGCCGAGCCAGCATCGAGCCGGCATCCAGGACGAGGGCGGCGCGAAACCCACCGTCGGTGCGCGGCTCGGCCCCGGGTGTCGCCACGACCAGCGACCGCTCGTGCGGCACGGTGGCCAGCACGTGCCCGAGCCCGCTCTGGCGTACCGGCACACCTGGGAACGCGCGGCCCAGCTCTTCGGCAGTGCGCTCGTCGCCCACCGTGACCGAACGTAGCCGAGTACCGGCGCACGTCGGGCACGCCCAGCCGGCCGAGTCGTGCGAGCACCACCGGCACACCGGCGTCGCACCGGCGTGCTTCTGGGCCAGCGGGCCGGCGCAACGCCGGCAGCGCGCCTGCTCGCGGCACGTCTGACAGGCCAGCGCGGGCCGGTACCCGCGTCTGGGTACCACGACGAGCACCGGACCGGCGTGCTCGCCCGGCGTCAACGCGGCGCGGATGAGGCGGAACGCAGGCTCGGGCACCCGCGCCGCGCGCGGACCCTGCCCTGGCGAGCCCACGGCGGTGACCCGCGGCGCGTGCTCGCGCACCGTGGTCCGTGCCGCGCGCACCTCGTACGCCCAGCGGGTCGACACCAGCCGGGCTGCCTCGGCGGTACGGGCGTACCCGGCGATCAGCATCGCGCTCTGCTGCTGGTGAGCCCGGATGAGGGCGACGTCGCGGGCGTGCGGGTACGGCGCCCGCTGCTCGGCGAGCAGGTCGTCGCCGTCGTCCCACACGGCGATCAGGCCCAGGTCGTGGACGGGGGCAAACACGGCCGAGCGGGTCCCGACCACCACCTGCACCTGCCCGCGCAGAACCTTCAGAAAGCGGCGGTAGCGAGCCGAGGGCCCCTGCTCGGCGTGCAGTGTGACGTGCCGGTCGTCCCCGCCGAGCACACCGCGCAGCGCGACGTCGACGGCATCGACGTCGACGATGTCCGGCACGACGATGACGCTTCCTCGTCCCCCGGCCGCCGCGGCCGCCGCGGCACGCGCCAGCAGGTCGGCCCAGTCCGCGCCGGGCAGCATCGACGCCACCGCCCTCGGGCGCCCACCTGTCGCGAGCGCGTCGAGCAGCGCCACACCGGCGGTGAGCTCGGCCCATCCGCCCGGGGGCGGCAGGGGCGGGCGCACCAGGCCGACGGGCGAGGCCGTGGAGTGCTCGGTACGGGCGTGTCGAGGCGGGACGGCGAGGCGCAGCACGTCGGCGCGGGTGCCGGCGTAGTGCTCGGCCACCCGGCGGGCCAGCTCAGCGACCTCGGGGGTGAGAACCGGCTCGTCCGAGACCACGCGCTGCAGCGGCGCCAGGTCACCGGCGTGGTCGGTCGTCGCGGCCCGCTCCAACACGTATCCGCTGACCAGCCGACCGGCGAACCGGACGCGCACCCGAGCGCCCGGGACGGCGACGGGCGACTGCTCGGCGGTGACGGCGTAGTCGAACGGTCGGTCCAGGTGGGCCAGCCCTACGTCGACCAGGACGCGGGCAACCGGGTCGAGCACTGGGCCGGGCCCTGGGCCAGGCCCAGCGCTGGGGGAATCAGTCCCCGACTGCGGCACGCAGGGCGTCCACGCGGTCCAGCCGCTCCCAGGTGAACTCGGGCAGCTCGCGGCCGAAGTGACCGTAGGCGGCGGTCGAGGTGTAGATCGGCCGCAGCAGGTCGAGGTCGGCGATGATGGCCGCGGGACGCAGGTCGAACACCTCGGCCACCGCATCCGCGATACGGGTGGTCGGCAGGGTCTCGGTACCGAACGTCTCGATGAACACACCTACCGGGTGCGCCTTGCCGATGGCGTAGGCGACCTGCACCTCGCAGCGGCGGGCCAGCCCGGCTGCGACGACGTTCTTGGCCACCCACCGCATGGCGTAGGCGGCCGACCGGTCGACCTTGCTGGGATCCTTTCCGGAGAACGCCCCGCCACCGTGGCGGGCCATACCGCCGTAGGTGTCGATGATGATCTTGCGCCCGGTCAAGCCCGCGTCACCCATCGGTCCGCCGACGACGAAACGACCGGTGGGGTTGACGAGAAGCCGCATGCCGGCGGTGTCGACGTCGACGCCGGCGAGCACCGGCTCGACGACGTGCTTGCGAATGTCGGGGGCAAGCAGCGTGTCGAGGTTGACGTCCTCGGCGTGCTGAGTGGACACCACGACGGTGTCGACGCGCACCGGCCGGTCGCCGTCGTACTCGATCGTCACCTGCGTCTTGCCGTCGGGTCGCAGGTAAGGCATTACCCCGCTCTTGCGCGCCTCGGTCAGGGCGGCCGACAACCGGTGCGCCAGCATGATCGACAGCGGCATCAGCTCGGGGGTCTCGTCGGTGGCGTAGCCGAACATGATCCCCTGGTCGCCGGCGCCTTGGCGGTCGAGCGGGTCGTGCGAGCCCTCACGGCGCTCCTCGTAGGCGTCGTCCACGCCTTGAGCTATGTCAGGCGACTGGCTGCCGATCGACACCGACACCCCGCACGATTCCCCGTCGAAGCCCTTGGCCGACGAGTCGTACCCGATGTCGAGCACGACCTCGCGCACGATCTTCGCGATGTCGGCGTAGGCCTGGGTCGTCACCTCGCCCGCGACGTGCACCAGTCCGGTGGTCACCATCGTCTCGACCGCTACCCGGCTGGTGGGGTCCTTGGTCAGCAGGTCGTCGAGGATGGCGTCGCTGATCTGGTCGCAGATCTTGTCTGGGTGGCCCTCGGTGACCGACTCGGACGTGAACAGGCGCAGGTTCATGGGTATCCCTTCGTGGTGTCGCTACGGGCGAACAGTACGGGGCAGGCGCGACACGACCTCGTCCCACACCACCGCTGCGAGACGTTCCTTGCTCCCGAGCGGTACGTCCACGGCAGAGCCGTCGGCGCCCAGCACGACGGCCTCGTTGTCCGGGGCGCCGAAGCCCATTTCTGCACCGACCTCGTTGACCACGAGCAGGTCACAGCCCTTGGCAGTCAGCTTGCGCCGGCCCAGGTCGAGCACGCTTCCAGTGTCGTCGCCGGTCTCGGCTGCGAACCCGACCACTACCTGGTGCCCTGGGGCGGCCACGACGACCGCAGCGAGGATGTCGGGGTTGGCGACCAAGTCCAACGGCTGCCCGGCGCTCCCGGTGGTCTTCTTCATCTTGGTGCCGACCGTCTGGGCCGGCCGGTGGTCGGCGACGGCCGCAGCCATCACCACGGCGTCCATGCTGGCCGCGTGTGCAAGGACGACGTCGTGCATCTCGGTAGCGCTCCCGGCGCGGACGGTGCTCACCCCAGACGGGTCGGGCATGTCGCTGTGCCCAGCCACCAACGTGACGTCCGCACCCCGAAGGGCCGCCACGCGCGCGAGCGCCCAGCCCTGACGTCCGCTGGAGTGGTTGGTGAGGTAGCGCACCGGGTCGAGGGGCTCGCGCGTGCTGCCCGCTGTGACCAGCACGCGCCGTCCCACGAGGTCGCGGCTCTGGCCCGGATGCTCTAGCAGGGCTCGGGCGGCGGCGAGCAGGTCGTCGGGCTCGGGCAGACGGCCCGGGCCGCTGTCGGCGCCGGTCAGCCGCCCGGCGTCGGGGTCGAGCACGAGCACCCCGCGCCGACGGAGGGTGTCGACGTTGGCGAGTGTGGCGGGGTGCTCCCACATCTCGGTGTGCATAGCGGGCGCCATCAGGACCGGGCAGCGGGCCGTCAGCAGCGTGGTGGTGAGCAGGTCGTCGGCCAGTCCGTGGGCGGCGCGAGCGAGCAGGTCGGCGGTGGCGGGAGCGACCAGAACGAGGTCTGCCTGCTGCCCCAGTCGCACGTGCGGCACAGCCGGCACGTCGGAGAACACGCCGGTGTGCGCCGGCTGGCCCGACAAGGCCTCCCAGGTGGCAGAGCCGACGAACTGCAGCGCTGCGGACGTGGGGACGACGCGGACGTCATGTCCGGCCTCGGTCAGCCCGCGGACCACGGCGCAGACCTTGTACGCGGCGATCCCCCCGCCGACGCCGACGACGACGTGAGCCAGGGTCAGTCCTCGATCGGCTCGACGTCGAGCAGACCTGACTCGACCTCACGCAGGGCGATCGACAGTGCCTTCTCCTGCGGGTGCGTCGCGACCAGCGGACCCACGTACTCCAGCAGGCCCTCGCCCAGCTCGGAGTAGTAGGCGTTGATCTGACGGGCGCGCTTGGCTCCGATGCTCACCAGCGAGTACTTGGAGTTGACGACCTCGAGCAGGTTGTCGATCGGCGGGGACGTGATGCCCTCGGCGACACCATGAGTTCCAGACACGTGTTGACTCTCGTTTCGCTGGTGGAAGTGATGGCGGATGCTGCCAGCAGGCACTCAACCGATGGACAAGGCTACCAGCCGGGACACGACCTGCTCGATGTCGTCGTTCACGACGACGTGGTCGAACTCATCGGCGGCGGCGAGCTCGGTGTCGGCCCGCTCGAGCCGACGTTCCACGACGTCGGCGGGCTCGGTGCCCCGTCCGCTCAGGCGGGCCACCAGCACGTCACGCGACGGCGGCGCCAAGAACACCGAGGTCGACTCGGGGATGCGCTGGCGCACCTGGCGCGCGCCCTCGATCTCGATCTCCAGCAGCACCGGTGTGCCATTGGCACGCACGGCGTCAACCGGACCGGCCGGGGTTCCGTAGCGATGGCCGGCATAGTGCGCCCACTCCAGCAGGTCGTCGTCACCGACGAGACGGTCGAACTGCTCGTCGCTGACGAACAGGTAGTTGACCCCGTCGGACTCCCCCGGCCGGGGGAACCGTGTCGTCGCCGACACGGACACCCACAGCTGCGGGGCGCTCTCGCGCAGGTGCCGCACGACCGTGGTCTTGCCGACACCGGAGGGACCGGAGAGGACGACGAGCCTCCCGAGGTCCGTCATCCGCTGAAGCGGGACTCCAGGGCGGACACCTGGTTGGAGCCCAGGCCGCGCACACGACGCGTCTCGGAGATGCCGAGCTCCTCCATGATTTGCGCGGCCTTCACCTTGCCGACGCCAGGCAGCGCCTCCAGGACGGCCGACACCTTCATCTTGCCGACGATGTCGTTCTCCTGACCGTCCTTGAGCACCTGCGAGAGGGTTGTGCCGCCGTTCTTGAGCTTGTTCTTGAGCTCTGCGCGAGCCTTACGAGCCTCGGCTGCCTTCTCCAGTGCTGCAGCCCGCTGCTCTGGAGTCAAGGTAGGAAGCGCCACGGGTATCTCCTCGAGGTTGTGAGTGTGGTTGTCGGGGATGAACCTAGCGAGTCGCCCACCAGCAGGGCAATCGCCACGCCGCAGGTCAGCCCAGCACGTCGGCGCACTCGTGGTTCAGGGCCTGCGCTGCTGCCCGCAGGTCGCCGACGTTCGGGCCGGCGCCCAGCACACCGCGCGCCGACACTGGGTACACCGACGACCGGGCCTCGCCGAACACCCGGGGAAGGTCGCCGACCTGGGCCCCCTGCGCGCCGATGCCCGGCGCCAGAACGGGTCCACCGACGTCCAGCCCGGTGACCGGCTGGTCGAGCGTTGCCCCGACGACCACCCCGATGGACCCCCAGGGGGCGTGCTCGGCGTTCTCCACCGCGACAGCGTCCAGCACGGTCTGCGCGACCGAGCGGCCGTCGGCCAGCAGCGCGGCCTGCAGCGACGCGCCCTCGGGGTTGGAGGTGCGAGCCAGCACGAACACGCCGGCCTGGTGCTTGGCGGCGAGGTCGAAGGCCGGCCGAAGCGCACCGACCCCCAGGTACGGCGAGACGGTCATGGCGTCGGCGGCAAAGGCCGAGCGCGGGTCGAGGAAGGCCTCGGCGTAGGCCTGCATGGTCGAGCCGATGTCACCACGCTTCGCGTCGAGCAGCACCAGCGCGCCGGCGCTGCGCGCGTCCACGACCACCTGCTCCAGCACGGCCATCCCCCGGCTGCCGTGGCGCTCGAAGAAGGCCAGCTGCGGCTTGATCAGGCACACCCGGTCGGCAAGGGCGTCGGTGACGGTGCGGGCGAACACCTCCACGCCGGCGACGTCGTCGTGCAGACCCCAGGCCGCCAGGAGCTGCGGGTGGGGGTCCAGCCCGACGCACAGCGGCCCGCGGGCCCCTCGGCCCGCCCGCAGCCGGGAGCCGAATGGCGCCATCACCCGGTCGCGGGTGTCACGTCGTCTGCCCATCAGTCCTCCCGGTGGGCCGCACCCACCACGTCGGTGACACAGTCGAGCCCGAGGGACTCCAGCGCGGTGGAGATCTCGTCGGCCAGCCGGACAGGAGCGCCCGGGTCTCCGAAGATCACTGTGCCCACCTGCACGGCGCTCGCCCCGGCAGCCATCAGCTCGAGCGCATCCCAGCCGTGCTGGACGCCGCCGATGCCGACGATCGGCACGTCGGGCATGGCTGCGGCTACCTGGTACACGCAGCGCACGGCGATGGGGCGGATCGCCGGACCGGACAGCCCACCGGTGACCCCGCCGAGGCGCGGCCGCAGTGTCTGGTGGTCGATCGCCATCCCGAGCGTCGTGTTGACCAGGCACAGCGCGTCGGCCCCGGAGTCGACGGCCGCGGACGCGATCTGTACGAGGTCGGTCACGTCTGGGGAGAGCTTGACCCACATCGCCACCTCGCTGGGTAGCTCATCCTTCACCGCGGACACGGCGTGGGCAGATGCCACCGGGTCGCAGGCGAAGACAAGTCCGCGGTTCGCGACGTTGGGGCACGAGATGTTGACCTCGACAGCTGCCGGTCGCAGCCCGGCGTCCCACGCCTCGTGCATGCGTCGGCCCAGCGTGCCGTACTCGTCCGTGCTGCCGCCGGCGATCGACACCACCGTCTGCGCGCCCGAGTCGAGCAGCCAGGGCAGGTCGTCGGCCAGGAACGCCTCGATCCCCGGGCCCTGCAGGCCGATGGAGTTGAGCATGCCGCTCGGGGTCTCGACCATGCGTGGAGTGGGCCGTCCCGCGCGCGGCTGGGCCATGATCGACTTGGTCACGACCCCGCCGATCGAGCGCAGGTCGACGAACGTGGAGAGCTCGCGTCCAGCCGCGGCGCAGCCCGAAGCCGTCAGAACCGGCGTGGGGAGCGCCACCTCGCCGACACGGGTGCGCAGGTCGGCCATCAGTGCCCTCCCGACTGGGCCGGGCCCGGCGCTCCGACGCAGTCGGCGGGAACTGTACCGACGTCGGCCCATCGAACGGCGGTTCCGTCGAAGGTGGGGCCGGCAACGCACGAGCGCAGCATGCGGGTCTGCCCGTCGGTGTCGACCACCGGAAGCACGCAGGTCATGCAGACCCCGATGCCACAGGCCATCGACTCCTCGACCGAGACCCACACGGGAGCCCCGGCCGCGGCGGCGGCCTGCGACGTCGCCGCGAGCATGGGCATCGGGCCACAGGCGTAGACGGCGGCCGACTCGGCCATCGCGGCTGCCGCCGACCCCCGCAGCAGGTCGGTCACCATGCCCCGGGTACCCGCACTTCCGTCGTCGGTGGCCACCAGCACCTCGGCACCGAGGCCCTCCAGCTCACCAATCGCCACCAGGCGCCGCGCCGATGCGGCGCCGAGCACGGCGGTGACCGGGCGACCCTGGGCGCGCATGCGCGTGACCAGCCCGATGAGCGCCGCCGCGCCGTACCCGCCGGCGACGACGACCACTCCCCCGTCGACGGTCGGGTCGGGGAACGGGCGACCCAGCGGACCGACGACGTCGACCTCGGTGCCCGGGGGCTGGGCGACCAGCCACCGGGTGCCCGAACCGTGGGCGTCGACGACGACCTCCACGATGTCGTCACCGGCGCGATACACGGCGAAGGCGCGTCGCAGCAGCAGGCTGCTTGTCTCACCGCCGACCGCCACCGCGATGAACTGCCCAGGCAGCACGGTCGAGGCGATGTCCGGTGCGTGCAGACGCAGCCGGACGTAGTCGCCCATCGGCGCGACCCCGCGGATCGCGCAGCGGCGTTGCACCGCGGTCACGACACCGCCTCGTCGGCGTGCCAGTCCTGCAACGAGCGGACACCCATCTGGCCGTGGCGCATCGCCTCGATCCCTTCGACGGCAGCGGCGAGGCCCTGGACCGTCGTGATGCAGGGGACGTTGGCTGCCACGGCGGCCGTGCGGATCTCGTAGCCGTCCAGTCGCGGGCTGCCACCTGGCGTCGTGCCCGACGGGGTGTTGATCACCAGGTCGACCTCGCCGTCGAGGATGCGGGTGACGATCGTCGGCTCACCGTCGGTACCCGCACCCGAGGAGTGCTTGCGGACCACCGTCGAGCGCACCCCGTGCCGACCCAGGATGGAGGCCGTGCCGGCTGTTGCCATGATGGTGAACCCCATCTCGGCAAGTCTCTTGACTGGAAAGACCATGTGGCGCTTGTCGCGGTTGGCCAGCGACACGAAGACGCTTCCGCCCGACGGTAGGTTGCCGAACGCGGCGAGCTGCGACTTGGCGAACGCCGTCCCGAACTGCTCGTCGATGCCCATCACCTCGCCGGTGGAGCGCATCTCCGGGCCGAGCAGCGTGTCGACCCACGTGCCGTCCGGGGCACGGAACCGGTTGAACGGCATCACCGCCTCCTTGACCGCGACCGGGGCGTCCGGCGGAAGCGTGCGGGCGTCCCCCTGGGCCGGCAGCATGCCTTCCGCGCGCAGGTCGGCGATGCTCGCACCCAGCATCACCCGTGCGGTGGCCTTGGCAAGCGCGACGTTGGTGGCCTTGGACACGAACGGCACAGTCCGCGAGGCGCGCGGGTTGGCCTCCAGGACGTAGAGGGTGCCGCCGGTCAGGGCGTACTGGACGTTCAGCAGGCCGCGGACGCCGACGCCGGCCGCGATGGCCTCAGTGCTGGCGTGCACACGCTCGATCTCCTCGGCACCAAGGGTGATCGGGGGCAGCGAGCACGCCGAGTCGCCGGAGTGGATCCCGGCCTCCTCGATGTGCTCCATCACCCCGGCGAGGTACAGCTCGGTGCCGTCGTAGAGCGCGTCCACGTCGATCTCGACGGCGTCGTCCAAGAACTCGTCGACGAGCACGGGGTGCTCGGGGCTGGCCTCGGTGGCCCGCTGGATGTATCCCTCGAGGCTGGCCTCGTCGTAGACGATCTCCATGCCCCGTCCGCCCAGCACGTAGGACGGGCGCACCAGCACCGGGTAGCCGATGCGGGCGGCGATGTGACGCGCCTCCTCGAACGAGGACGCGGTGCCGTGGCGAGGTGCTGGCAGGCCGGCGGCGTGCAGCACGCGCCCGAACGATCCGCGGTCCTCGGCGAGGTGGATGGCGGCCGGGGACGTGCCCACGATCGGCACCCCCGCGTCGGCAAGGCGTTGGGCCAGCCCGAGCGGCGTCTGCCCACCGAGCTGGACGATGACACCGGCCACCGGGCCGGCCTGCTGCTCAGCGTGCACCACCTCCAGCACGTCCTCCAACGTGAGTGGCTCGAAGTAGAGCCGGTCGGAGGTGTCGTAGTCGGTCGAGACGGTCTCGGGGTTGCAGTTGACCATGACAGTCTCGTAGCCGGCGTCGCGCAGCGCCATGGCGGCGTGCACGCAGGAGTAGTCGAACTCGATGCCTTGGCCGATGCGGTTGGGCCCGGACCCCAGGATGATCACCGCGGGACGCTCCCGGCCCTGCACCTCGGTCTCGGTGTCGTAGGAGGAGTAGTGGTACGGCGTGCGGGCGGCGAACTCCGCGGCGCACGTGTCGACGGTCTTGTAGACGGGCCGGACGTCGAGAGCGTGGCGCAGGCCGCGCACGACATCCTCGGTCATGCCGGTGATCGCGGCGAGCTGCCGGTCGGAGAACCCGTGGCGCTTGGCCCGGCGCAGCACGCCTGGGTTGAGCCGTCCGGCGGCACTGACCTCGCTGGCCACCTCGCTGATGAGCAGCATCTGGTCGAGGAACCACGGGTCGATCCGGCAGGCCTCGTGCACCCGGTCGAGGCTGATGCCAGCGTGCAACGCGCGGGCGACGTCGGCGATGCGTCCGTCGTACGGGCGCGAGATCTGGGTGAGCAGGGCCTCGGCCTGCTCGTCGGTGAGCGGCTCGGAGGGGAACGACAGCTCGCTGCCCCGCTTCTCCATCGAGCGCAAGGCCTTCTGCAGCGCCTCGGTGAAGCTGCGTCCGATCGCCATTGCCTCACCCACCGACTTCATGTGCGTGGTGAGGGTGTCATCGGCGCCTGGGAACTTCTCGAAGGCGAAGCGGGGCACCTTCACGACGACGTAGTCCAGCGACGGCTCGAACGACGCCGGCGTCTCAGTGGTGATGTCGTTCGGGATCTCGTCGAGCGTGTAGCCGAGGGCGACCTTGGCGGCGATCTTGGCGATCGGGAATCCGGTGGCCTTCGACGCCAGGGCGCTGGAGCGGGAGACGCGGGGGTTCATCTCGATGACGATCAGACGTCCGTCGGCCGGGTTGACGGCGTACTGGATGTTGCAGCCGCCGGTGTCGACGCCTACCTCGCGGATGATGCCGATCGACATGTCGCGCATCGCCTGGTACTCACGGTCGGTGAGCGTCATCGCGGGCGCGACGGTGATGGAGTCGCCGGTGTGCACGCCCATGGGGTCGAAGTTCTCGATGGAGCAGACGATGACCACGTTGTCGGCGCGGTCGCGCATCACCTCGAGCTCGTATTCCTTCCACCCGAGGATCGACTCCTCCAGCAGCACCTCAGTGGTGGGGCTGAGCGCCAGCCCGGTGCCTGCGATGCGGCGCAGCTCGGTCTCGTCGTGGGCGAAACCGGAGCCCGCCCCGCCCATGGTGAACGAGGGTCGCACCACGACCGGGTAGGCCAGCTCATCGGCCGCGGCGAGACACTGCTCGATGGTGTGGCAGATGCGCGATCGCGCGACCTCACCGCCGAGGCCCAGAACGACCTGCTTGAACGACTCGCGGTTCTCGCCACGCTGGATCGCGTCGACCGATGGCCCCGATCAGCTCAACGCCGTACTTCTCCAGAACCCCGCGGTCGTGCAGCGCGATGGCGGCGTTCAGGGCGGTTTGCCCACCGAGCGTGGCCAGCAGGGCGTCCGGACGCTCGTGGGCGATCACGCGCTCAACGAACTCCGGGGTGATCGGCTCGACGTAGGTCGCGTCGGCGAACTCCGGGTCGGTCATGATGGTCGCCGGGTTGCTGTTGACCAGGATCACCCGCAGCCCCTCGGCGCGCAGCACGCGGCAGGCCTGGGTGCCGGAGTAGTCGAACTCGCAGGCCTGGCCGATGACGATCGGGCCCGACCCGATGACCAGTACCGAGTTGATGTCGTCGCGGCGAGGCATCAGCGGGTCTCCATCATCTGCGCGAAGCGGTCGAAGAGGTAGGCGGCATCGTGCGGTCCGGCCGCGGCCTCGGGGTGGTACTGCACCGAGAAGGCGCGCAGCCGCCCGGCGTCGTCGTGCAGCTCGAGGCCCTCGACGACGTCGTCGTTGAGACAGACGTGCGACACGGTCGCGCGACCGAACTCGGTGGGCACGGCCTGCTCCAGCGGCGCGGCGACGGCGAAGCCGTGGTTGTGCGCGGTCACCTCGACCTTGCCCGTGGTGCGGTCTTGCACCGGCTGGTTGATGCCACGGTGCCCGAACTGAAGCTTGTAGGTATCGAAGCCGAGCGCCCGTCCGAACACCTGGTTGCCGAAGCAGATGCCGAACACCGGCACTCCCGCGCCGAGCACCTGTCTCATCAGAGCCACCGCGAGCTCAGCGGTCGCTGGGTCGCCTGGGCCGTTGGAGAAGAACACCCCGTCCGGGGACAGGGCCAGGATGTCCTCGACGCTCACGTCGGCGGGGACGACGTGCACGTCCATGCCGCGCTCGGCCATGCGGTGCGGTGTCATCGACTTGATGCCTAGGTCGACCGCCACGACGGTCTGCTGTGGCTCGCCGATGGCCGGCACGAGGTAGCGCTTGGGCGTCGTCACGTCCGCGGTGAGGTTCGCCCCGGCCATCTGCGGGCTGGCCTGCACCCGCGCCAGCAGCGCGTCGACGTCGGTCTCGAGCGACGAGATGCCGACACGCATGGCGCCGCGGTCGCGCAGGTGCCGAGTGAGGGCCCGGGTGTCGACCCCGCTGATCCCGACGACACCCTGCTCGACGAGGTCGTCGGCCAGCGACCGGGCCGCCCGCCACGACGACGACACGCGCGACGGGTCGCGCACCACGTAGCCGGCGACCCAGATGCGCCGCGACTCGGGGTCCTCGTCATTGACGCCGGTGTTGCCGATGTGCGGGGCCGTCTGCACCACGACCTGTCGGTGGTACGACGGGTCGGTGAGGGTCTCCTGGTAGCCGGTCATGCCGGTGGCGAAGACAGCCTCGCCGAACGTCTCCCCCACCGCCCCGTATGACTCACCCTCGAAGGATCGTCCGTCTTCCAGTACGAGCATGGCCCGTGGTCGCGGTGCCGACGCGGTCATGTCACCTCCTGTGTCATCGACTCAATGGCGCGGATCAGCGGTACAGCCTCGGTCGCGTAGCGGGGACGCAGCCCAGACTCGAGCTCGACTTCGCCGAGTCGCCACGTCCACACGACGAGGCCACCGGTCTCGGTGACCTTCCCGGCCAGACCCGTGTCGCGACGGACGGCACGCAGGTCGGCTCGGGGCACCCAGACGTCCGGGGCGCCGTCGCGAGCGAGGAGCAGCCCGGTGGAGTGTGCCGTGAGGTCGGCGTTGGCGCGGGCGCCGAGACCGTGCGGGACCACGCGGTCGAGCCAGTCCCCGCCCAGCACCGAGCCGACGTAGAGGCCCTCGGCGGTGGCGAGCACGGGGCCCGGTGCCGACGGAGCCGGGGCGGGCGGGACGACGTCGGACTGGCGCGCGGCACGGCGGCGCCATCCCCACGACATGCCTGCCCAAGCGAGCGCGACAACGCCCACGAGCAGCAGCACGGCGGGCCAACGTTCGCTCACGTCTGCACCGCCGCGGCGCTGCGGGTGGCTGCGGTGAACGTCCGGCGTCCCCGCAGCATCGTCGCGACGACAGTGCCGGGCAGCTCGAGCCCGGTGTAGGGGTTGTTGCGCGACTTCGACCGGCTCTCGGCAGGCACGACCGTGCGTCGGGTGGCGGGGTCGACGAGCACCAGGTTGGCCGGCTCGCCGACGGCGATCGGTCGCCCCTGGCCGCTGAGTCGCCCGAGCCGAGCGGGCGCGAACGACATGCGTTCGGCCACTCCTGCCCAGTCGAGGAGCCCCGGCTCCACCATCGTGTGCAGGACGACGGACAGGGCCGTCTCCAGGCCGAGCATGCCGAACGCGGCCGTCGCCCACTCGCAGTCCTTCGCCTCAGCGGCGTGCGGGGCATGGTCGGTGGCGACCATGTCGATGGTGCCGTCGGCCAGGCCCGCACGCACCGCGGCGACGTCGGCGTCCGAGCGCAGGGGTGGGTTCACCTTGTACAGCGGGTCGTAGGTGCGCGCCAGCTCTTCGGTGAGCAGCAGGTGGTGCGGCGTTACCTCGGCGGTGACCGGCCATCCCTTCGACTTCGCCCACCTGATCAGATCGACCGAGCCGGCCGTCGAGACGTGGCAGATGTGCACGTGGGACGACACGTGCCCGGCCAGCAGCACGTCCCGGGCGATGATCGCCTCTTCGGCGGCCGCCGGCCAGCCGGTGAGGCCGAGCTCACCGGAGAGTGCCCCCTCGTTCATCTGCGCCCCGACGGTGAGCGCCGGCTCCTGGGCGTGCTGGGCGATCACCCCGTCGAAGGCCTTGACGTACTCCAGCGCTCGACGCATGAGGGCGGCGTCGGAGACACAGTGCCCGTCGTCGGAGAAGAGCCGCACCCGCGCCGCGGAGTCGGCCATCGCCCCGAGCTCAGCGAGCTGTGCTCCGGCGATGCCGACGGTGACGGCGCCAACCGGGTGCACGTCGCAGTAGCCGGCCTCCTGCCCCAGCCGCCAGACCTGCTCCACGACGCCGGCGGTGTCGGCCACGGGGTCGGTGTTGGCCATTGCGTGCACCGCGGTGAAGCCGCCGGCGGCCGCTGCCCGGGTGCCGGTCAGGACGGTCTCGGCGTCCTCACGTCCAGGCTCGCGCAGGTGGGTGTGCACGTCCACGAGACCGGGAAGGGCGACGAGCCCGGTAGCGCCGATCACGTCGGTCTCGTCCAGATCGGTCGCGGCCAGGCTGCCGCCGGGACCGACCTCGACGACCGTCTCGCCGTCGACCCGCACGTCGACTGGATCGCCGCCCAGTGGTCGGCAGCCGGTGATCAACAGCGTCATCGTTCCTCCTGCATCGGGGCCGCTCCACCGAGCAGCAGGTAGAGCACGGCCATGCGCACGAGCACCCCGTTGCCGACCTGCTCCACGATCACCGAACGGTCACTGTCGGCGACCTCGGCGGTGATCTCCATGCCGCGCACCATCGGACCGGGGTGAAGAACGATCGCGTGCTCGGGCAGCCGGGCCATGCGCTGGGCGTCCAGGCCGTAGCGCCGGGCGTACTCCCGGGTGGACGGGAAGTACGAGGCGCTCATGCGCTCGGCCTGCACCCGGAGCATCGTGATCGCGTCGGCTTTGCCCAGCTCGGCGTCGAGGTCGTAGGAGACGTGGCACGGCCAGGTCTCGACGCCGACCGGCATGAGCGTCGGGGGCCCGACGAGGGTCACCTTGGCGCCGAGGCGGTCAAGAAGGTGGACGTTGCTGCGCGCTACCCGGCTGTGCAGTACGTCACCGACGATGACGACCTGCCTCCCGGCCAGGTCGCCGAGGTGGCGACGCATCGTGTAGGCGTCGAGCAGCGCCTGAGTTGGATGCTCGTGCGTCCCGTCACCGGCGTTCACCACTCGCGCCGACACCCACCCCGCGTTGGCCAGGCGATGCGCCGCGCCACTGGCTGAGTGCCGCACGACGATCGCGTCGGCACCCATGGCCTCCAGCGTGAGCGCCGTGTCTTTGAGGCTCTCACCCTTGGACAGGCTCGATCCCTTCGCCGAGAAGTTGATGACGTCAGCAGACAGACGCTTGGCGGCGAGCTCGAACGACGTGCGGGTGCGGGTGGAGTCCTCGAAGAACAGGTTGACCACCGTGCGCCCCCGCAGGGTAGGGAGCTTCTTGATCGCCCGGTCGGTCAGCCGGGCCATCTCATCGGTGGTGTCGAGAATCGTGCGGGCCTCGTCACCGCTCAGGTCGGCAGCTGAGAGCAGGTGCTGCATCACTGACCACCTCGGGCGATGACGACCTGGTCGACCCCGTCGGTCTCGAGCAGCTGCACCCGTACCTGCTCGTCCCGTGATGTCGGCACGTTCTTGCCGACGTAGTCGGGACGGATCGGCAGGTCCCGGTGCCCGCGGTCCACCAGCACCGCCAGCTGGACACTGCTCGGACGCCCGATGTCGTCCAGCGCGGTGAGCGCCGACTTCGCGGTGCGGCCGGAGTACAGCACGTCGTCGACGAGCACGACGATCGCCCCGTCGATGCCGTCGGGCGGGATCTCGGTCGGCTCGAGCGCGCGGGCCGGACGCAGCCGCAGGTCGTCGCGGTACATCGTGATGTCGAGAGAACCGACCGGAACCTCGGCCTCCACGGCCGCGATCTGCGCAGCCAAGCGATGAGCGAGAGTCACCCCACGGCGCGGCACACCAAGCAGGACGAGTCCGGCCGCACCCTTGTTGCGCTCCAGGATCTCGTAGCCGATGCGCGTGATGGCCCGGGCGATGTCGGATGTCGACATCAGCACTCGCTGGTCGGGCTGCTCTGGCTGCTGGTCGGGCTGCTGGGCTTGCTGAGGGCGCCCGTCAGAGCGCGGTGCGTGGGCCACGCGAACTCCTTCCCCGCCTCACGGGACGGGCTTAAAGGACTGTGAGCGAAACACTACCTCAACTACCGGTGTCGGTTACGCCGGGCGGTACACGCGCAGGATCACCTCGACCAGCAGCCGCTCGACCAGGGGTCCGGGGACAGCGTCCAGCAGCGCGTTCACCGGGGCCATCCGCTCGGGGAGGCCGCCGCCGGGCTGGTCGAGGCCGGCCAGGCTCAGCAAGCCGTCCATCAGCTCCGGCGTCAGCGCGTCGAGGTCGAGGCTGGCGCCGGCCGCCACCAGGTTGGGGTCAGGCTCGACGCGCCCCAGGGCGAGCGCAGCCTCGACGGAGGCCCTCATGTCGTCGATGAACCGGTCGACCTTGCCTGCCAGCACTGCGGAGACCGACACGTGGATGGATGGTGGCCCGTCGTGGGCTGGTTGCACCCCCAATGTCCAGCCGCGGGCCGACATCTCGTCGGCGACCACCCGCACGTCCGGGTCGTCGGCACCTCCGTCATCGGTCCATGCGACCAACGTCGCCTCGGGCGACGCGATCGTGCGCAGGCCCGGGATCGCGGCGACACCTGCCGCCATGGCAAGTGTCGTGCGTCGCGCCGACAGGGCCAGCTCGCGGTACCCCGCACGGCCGATACGGTGCAGGATCGCCCAGGCCACCGCCGGCGGCCCACCGGGTCGGGTGCTGAGCAACGTGGGATTGACCACCGGGTAGCCGGCCCAGTCGGTGGTGGCGAAGTAGTGGTGGCGCCGGTAGTCGTCGCTGCGGTGCAGCAGCACCGAGCAGCCCTTCGGCGTGTAGCCGTACTTGTGCAGGTCGGTGGAGATCGACGTGACCCCCGGGATCGCCAGGTCGATCGGGGCCAGACCCTCGTCCTCGCGGATGAACGGCACCGGCCACCCGATGCAGGCATCCACGTGACACGGGATGTCACGCTCGGCGGCGATCGCAGCAACCTCGGCGATCGGGTCGATCACGCCGTGGGCGTAGGACGGCGACGACACGACGACGATCGCTGTACGGTCGTCGAGGGCGTCGGCCATCGCCGATGGCACCGCCTTGTACGACTGCGGGTCGACCGGCACAGCGACGACATCGAGGTCGAACAGGTGCGCGGCCTTCAAGAAGGCCGGATGCGCGGTGGTCGCGAGAACGATCGTCGGCCTGCCGTGCGGCTGCTGGTGCTTCGCCCGCCAACGCTCGCGAGCACCGAGCACCGCCAGGCCACACGACTCCGTGCCCCCGCTGGTCATGGTTCCGACGCCACCCTCGACGTTGCCGCCGAACAGCTCCAGCGCCGCGCCCACGATGTCGTTCTCGACCGCGGCATAGGACGGGAAGGCTGTCGGGTCCAGGCCGTTGACCGGCTGAGCAATCGCGTACGCGTCTACGCCCAGGTCGGCAAGGTCGTCCATCCCGGGGTCGTACACGTACGCGGTCGTCGTGCCGCCCTTGTCGGGCAGGTCGCGGGTGCGGTACTCGCGCAACGTCGCCAGGATCGTCTCGACGTCGAGCCCGGTCTCGGGGAGGGGCGCGGGGTGGCTGTCTGTCACGAGACGACCTCCAGGTCGGGCGATGCCGGGATCTCCGGCAGTCGGTACGCACGCACCAACGGCAGGCTGATGAGCAGCAGTGCGGCGGGGACGAGAGTGAAGGCGAGCAGGATGGCGGTCTCGGCGCTGGCAGGCTGGGCGACCTGCTCGTCGGCCTGGGACGACATGAACCCGCCCAGGGAGAGCACGAACAGCACGAGTGCTGGGCCCAGGGCGAACCCGGCAGTCTCTCCTGCCGTCCACAGCCCGGTGAACACACCGGATCGCCGCTGGCCCGAGGCGGCGGTATCGGCGGCGATGGTGTCGGGCAGCATCGACAGCGGGAACATCTGCATACCCGCGTACCCGACGCCGCAGACGGCGACGGCGAGCGTGACGAGCGCGAACGAGTTCAGTGTGTCGGCGCCGAGAATGGCGACGGTCCCGCAGAGGAACACCAGCGATGCGGCGGTGAACCCCGTCCGCTTGCCCCACACGTGGGACACACGGGTCCACAACGGCATGACGAGGATCGCGGGCGCGACCAAGCACAGGAAGAGAACGGTGATCGCCCCGGGGTTGCCGAGACGGTAGGTGGCGACGTACTGCGCCGCGCCGAGCATCGAGCTCGTGGCCAATGCTTGCAGCACGAAAGCGCCCAGCAGCACCACGAAGGGCCGATGGCGAAGGGCCACGCGCAACGACTCGCCTAGCGGGGTCGTCTGGTCCGCGCGCTGCCAGGCTTGGGTTGTGCGCATCGCCCACCAGCACCCGAGCATGCCGACCGCGATGAGCAACGCGATCGCTGTCGCCATGGCCACGTAGCCGGCCGAGCCGCCGACGGTGTCGCGGATCAGCGGGGCCCCGGCACCGGCCAGCAGGATCGCAATCGACAAGAAGGCGACGCGCCACGACATGAGGGTCGTGCGCTCCTCCACGTCGTCGGTGATCTCAGCCGGCATGGCGATGTAGGGCACCTGGAAGATCGCGAACGCCGTGGCCGCAGCTGTGAACGCCACGAGTACCCAGGCCGCGGACATCCCGGTCGACAGCCCCTCCGGGACGGCAAACATCGCGACGAAACAGACCGGCAGCAGCAACCCGCCGACGAGCAGGAACGGACGGCGGCTTCCGACCCGCAGCATCGCCTTGTCGGACAGGCTGCCCACGACCGGGAGGATGAGGACGTCCCACAGCTTGGGGACAGCGACGACGAGGGCAGCCAGCCCGGCCGCGACGCCGAGGGTGTCGGTCAGGTAGTAGGCCAGCAGCAGCCCCGGCACCGTCGAGAAGGCGCCGGTGCCGACCGAACCCATGGCGTACCCGACGACTTCGCCTCGGCGGAGCCTGGTCAATGCCATGTCAACGACCCTAGTGCGGGGTCCGACACGCCGGCGGTCGCTCGGCCTCGCACCTGGTCGCCACCTCGGTCGGCTTGCGCCCCGGCGGCGGCGTGGACGCCGACGGCGAGGTGATCTGGGTGCGGCAGTCGCCATCGGTCGAGCAGTGACCGGACAGCGATTCGCCCGCCCGGTCGTCCACAGAATGGCACTCGGCCGTCCGTTCTGTCGGACCCCACGCCTAGGCTTCGAACATGTGTTCGACAGAGCAGTCCGCGGCCACCCCGGTAGACCTCGCGCCCGTGCCTCTGGGCCGACCGTGGGACGACGGTGCCGACGACATGCGGGAGTCGGACGCCACGGAGTGCCACGCGGCGGCCGAGCGCCACCCATGGAGACGTTTCGTCCGCCTCTACAACGACGGCGCTCGCCCCGTCGGCTCGCCCGCACCACCGTTGGGCGACGAGCAGCTGCTGCAGCGCACGGCTGGCGCCAAGGCGCTGGTGACGCAGCTTACCGCCGACCAGGGTCGTGACCTGCTGGAGCTGCGCAGGCGTCGCCTGGACGAGCAGTCACGAGAACATCCGGACCATCGTGACCCGGCGGACAGCACACGGGCGTGCTGCGACGCAGACGGCTGGGTCGGGCTCGAGGTGGCGCAAGCACTCGCCGTCTCCGAGCGGGTCATCGCCACACGGATCGAGGCCGCGACGGTGGCCTGGATGCTCGACCGGCCTCGCACGGTCGGCAGCTCAACGCTCGCAAACGCGGCCGCAGACGCCCGAGAACGGTCGGTACGCGTCTCACCGGTCGACTTGGACGGGCTGGCCACGCTGGTCGCCCGGCTGCCGGAGCAAGATGCGCTGGCCGTCGCCGCCACCGTGCGAGCGCTGGCCGCCACCCCCGTGGCTGCCGACGACTCGCGCACCCAGGAGCAGCGGCGGTGTGATCTGGCGACAACGTTGGTGACCGGCGTCCCTGCTGCGTACAGCCACCCGGCAGAGCTCACCCTGCTGGCCCGCGAAGCCGGGCAGATCAGCGTGAACGTGGCCGTCACGGTCCCCGCGGACACGGTCACGGGTGGATCAGCGCCAGCGGAGGTGCCCGGCTACGGCCCGGTCGGCGCCCAGACCGGTCGATCGCTCGCGGGGTCGGACGGAGCCACCGCTCGCCCACTGGTGTTCGACCCGCAGACGGGCCGACTGGTCGGTGTCGGGTCGTCGACGCGGATGACGTGGCTCCCGAAGGTGAGCCCGGTGAACGGATACCAGCATCCGCCGGTGATGGAGCGTCTCGTCCAGCTGCGCGGCCACACCTGCCGGGCACCGGGATGCGTGCGCCGCTCCGTCCGGTGCGACGACGACCACGAGGTGCCCTACCCCGACGGTGCGACCTCGGTGGCGAACGCCTGTTGCTTGTGCCGACGTCACCACCGACTCAGGACCCACGCGCCTGGGTGGTCGGTGCGCGTGGACGAGTCAGGCGTCCTCACCTGGAGCACACCCGCCGGGCGAGCTCTGGTGACCACGCCGCACGACTACTCCGGCGACGCGGTACCACTCTCGCCAGGCGCGTCGGCAGAACGGATGGCATCGGCGGCATCGTCGCCCGGCTCGACCGACCCGCCACCGTCGCCCCCCGGGGCCGACGCGCCGCCGTTCCGACCTGCGGCCCGAAACATGTGCTTCTCCCGCGCAAGGCGGCCCAGCAAACCGTTCACGAAGGTGGGTGAGTCATCGGTGGACAGGTCGGTGGCCAGTGCGACCGCCTCGCTCACCACGACCTCGTCGGGGACGTCGTCGCGCCAGAGGATCTCAAAGACGCCGATACGCAGCAGGTTGCGGTCGACGGCGGGCATGCGGTCGAGGTCCCAGTCCCGCGACAGGGTTCGCAGCAGGCTGTCGATCTGCGTCTGGTGCTCAGCAACTCCGGTGACGACGTCGTTGGTGAAGGGGGTGACGGCCGGTTCCCGCGGGTCGGCAGCCGCAGCGGCTCGCCGTTGGTCCAAGGTATGCCCGAGAGGCAGGCCGCGGGCCTCGCACTCGAACAGCACGTCGAGGGCGCGCTTGCGTGCCTTGGTCCGGGCGCTCACGTTGGCAGGCCAGCGCTCAAGTCAGGCGCGACCGAGGTACGAACCGTCGCGGGTGTCGACGCGGACGGTCTCCCCGGTCGTGATGAACAGCGGCACCGCCACGGTGTACCCCGTCTCGAGGGTCGCGGGCTTGGTGCCGCCGGTCGAGCGGTCGCCCTGCAGGCCGGGCTCGGTGTACTCGATCGTGAGCGTCACCGATGCGGGCAGCTCTACGAACAGCGGGGCGCCCTCGTGCAGGCCGACCACGCCCTCTTGGTTCTCCAGCATGAAGTTCGCGGCGTCGCCGACCGTGGCGACCGGAACATGGATCTGGTCGAACGACTGCATGTCCATGAAGACGAAGTCGTCACCGTCGCGGTACAGGTACTGCATCGTCCGCTTGTCGACCGTGGCGGTCTCGACCTTCACGCCGGCGTTGAACGTCTTGTCGACGACCTTGCCGGTGAGCACGTTCTTGAGCTTCGTGCGCACGAAGGCGCCACCCTTGCCGGGCTTGACGTGCTGGAACTCGATCACCGTCCAGAGCCCGCCGTCGATGTTGAGCACGATGCCGTTCTTCAGGTCGTTCGTCGTCGCCATGGCTTCCTCAGGTGTGAACTACGACAAGGTCGGTGGTCAGGTCGGTGAGCACGCGCACTCCGGCGGGGCCGACGTCCGTGGTGTCCTCGATGCGGACCCCACCCTTGCCCGGGATGTAGATCCCCGGCTCCACGGTGACCGTGGTCCGACTCGGCAGTGTACCGGCCTGCGACGCCCCACCCATGAGCCACGGCGGCTCGTGGATCTGCAGCCCCACCCCATGGCCGAGCCCGTGCACGAAGAACTCTCCGTATCCGGCGTCGGCGATCCGACCGCGAGCCGCGGCGTCGATGGCCGCGACCGACTCCCCTGGGGCGAGCGCCGCGACGCCGACCCGCTGAGCGTCATGGACGAGTTCGTAGATCTCGTGCTGCCACGCAGCAGCCGGCCCAGCCACGAGGAGGGTGCGCGTGCAGTCGGCGTGGTAACCCCCCACCATCGCCCCGAAGTCGATCGTCACCAGGTCGCCGGCTTCGATCACCCGGTCGGTCGGGCTGTGGTGGGGCACGGAGCCGTTCGGCCCGGACGCCACGATGGTGTCGAACGCCAGACCGTCGGCGCCGAGCATCAGCATGCGCGCCTCAAGGTCGCGGGCCAGTGCACGCTCGGTGCGGCCCGCGAACTCCCCGGCCAGCACCTCGCTCAGCGCGGCCACCGACAGGGCGCACGCCCGGGCGACAAGGTCGACCTCGCCCTCCTCCTTGACCGCGCGCAGATGCTCCACCGCCTTGTCAAGGTCCACCACCGGCATCCGTCCGTCGAGGGCGGCCATCAACGCGTCACCCTCGGCCAGGGTGAGGTGGTGGCGCTCGATGCCCAAGGCGCCGCCGAGTGCTGCCGCGCGGTGGGCCAGCGCCGGGACGACCTGCCGGTCGGTCAGCACCTCGACCTCGGGGCACAAGACGGCCGCCGCCTCGGCGTAGCGGTCGTCTGTGGCCAGCAGGGTCGTCTCGTCGGCCAGCACCAGGCACGCGGCGTTACTGCTCGACAACCCCGTCAGGTACGTGACGTTGACGCCCATCGTCACGAGGGCGGCGTCCAGTCCGCGGTCGAGGAGCACGGCGGCGAGCTGTCGTCGGCGGTCGAGGTGGGGTTCAGTCACGTCGCTAGTCTGTCGTAGTGATGGGGGTCCGACATCGTCGCCGGCGCTCGCTCGCGGTCGCTTCGGTTGCTGCCGTCGCGGTGGGCGGCCTCAGTGCATGCACCGCCAGCGCACCTGACCCGCTGCCCGACGCCCAGGCCCTCGCTGATGCCATCGCCGAGAACGACGTCGCCGACGTGTGGTTCGCCGGGCAGGCAGCCGCGGAGGTGCAGGCTCAGCTCATCGACCTGACCGCTGGCATGGCCCCGGCGCTCGCGACGGTGACCGCCACGCAGGCGAGCGTCGACGAGCCAGGGGACGGGCCGAGCAGCGAGTCCGGCGACGAGGCTCGAACGGCCACCGCGACGCTGGCCTACGACTGGGACCTCGACGGAGCCGGGCCCGAGACCGCGAGCTGGACGTACGCGACCGAGGTGCGCCTGGTGCAGGCCGACCAGGACGCCGAGATGCCGTGGCAGGTCGTCTGGTCGCCCACGGTCGTGCACCCCGCGCTCACCGACGGCCTCACGCTGCGCAGCGACCGCAACCAGCCGGCCCGCGCGGATGTCGTCGGCGCCGGCGGCGAGCCGCTCGTCACGCCGCGCCCGGTGGAGCGCATCGGCATCGACAAGGTGCGCGTCGACGAGCCCGACCTGCGTCCCTCAGCTCGTGAGCTGGCCCGCGCCGTCGGCATCGAGCCGCCGGGCTACGTCACAGCCGTCGAGCAAGCCGGTCCAGAGGCTTTCGTCGAGGCGATCGTGCTGCGCAAGCCTGAGGCCGATGCGCTGCGCACCATCGTCGAGTCCATCCCCGGCGGGCGGCTGATCAGCACCGATCTGCCCCTGGCCCCGACGCGCGGGTTTGCCCGTCCGCTGCTCGGTGTGGTCGGTGAGGCGACTGCTGAAATCGTCGCCGACTCGGCCGGGGCAATCGCACCCGGTGACGTCGTGGGTCTGTCCGGTCTTCAGCTGCGCTACGACGCCCAGCTGCGCGGCACGCCTGGCTTCACCGTCGTGACCGCCGACGAGGCCGGGACCACCGACGAGCTGCACCGCACCGAGCCGGCTACCGGCGCCCCGCTGGTCGTCACGCTCGACCGCGACACCCAGCAGCTCGCCGACGACCTGCTCGCCGACGTCGATCCGCCGAGCGCACTGGTCGCCCTGCGGCCCAGCACCGGCGAGCTGCTCGCCGTGGCGTCCGGCCCGGGCGGCAACGGCTACTCCACAGCGACGCTCGGCCAGTACGCACCGGGCTCGGTCTTCAAGATCGCCACCTCGTTGGCCCTGCTGCGAGCCGGCCTCACGCCTAGCAGCGAGCTGCCATGCACCGACTCCCTCGACGTGGACGGCACGGCCTTCGGCAACTACGCCGACTACCCGGCCGACGCGTTGGGCGACATCACGCTGCGCCGGGCCTTCGCCGAGTCGTGCAACACAGTTTTCCTGTCGCAGAACGACCGTGTCAGCGACGAGGCACTCGCGGGCGCAGCGGCCTCGCTCGGGATCGGCGGCACCGATGACCTCGGGTTCGACGCCTACCTCGGGACGGTGGGCGAGCCACGCAACGAGGTGGAGCAGGCAGCCTCGCTGATCGGCCAGGGGACGGTGCTGCTGTCCCCGTTGTCGGCGGCCACGATGGCAGCATCCGTCGAGGCGAGCCCGGTTCTGCCGGTGCTCATCGAGTCCGACGCCAGCGCAACCGCCACACCGACAGGCGCCGGCTCCGTCGATCAGCAGGAGTCCGAGACGCTGACGTCGATGATGCGTTCGGCCGTGACCAGCGGGACGGCCGACGTGCTGGCCGACGTCCCCGGAGCGCCCGTGGGAGCGAAGACCGGGACTGCCGAGTACGGGACGTCGGTGCCGCCCAGCACCCACGGCTGGATGGTGGCGGTGCAAGGCGACCTGGCGGTGGCGGTGTTCGTCGAGGATGCCGAGTCGGGCTCGGGCACCGCCGGGCCGATCATGCGCGCCTTCCTCAGCCAGGTGCCACCAGAGTCGCAATGACCTGCAGCGCCAGCCGGTAGGACTCCACGCCGAACCCGGCGATCGTGCCTGTCGCGACACCGCCGATCACGCTGGTGTGCCGAAAGGTCTCGCGGGCTGCGGGGTTGCTCAGGTGTACCTCCACGAGCGGGGCCGTGCGCTGCGCGCATGCATCGCGCAGCGCATAGGAGTAGTGCGTGAACGCAGCCGGGTTGAGCACTACCGGCGTGGCAGTGTCGGCGGCCTCGTGCAGCCAGCCCACGAGCTCGGCCTCGTCGTCGCTCTGGCGCACCTCGACCGCCAGACCGACCTGTGCCCCGGCCTGCTCGCACAGCGTGACGAGGTCGGCGTGACTTGCTGAGCCGTAGACGTCAGGCTCGCGTGACCCGAGCCGGGCCAGGTTCGGGCCGTTGAGCACGAGCACGCTCGTCATGACTCCTCCTCGTCCGCGACCTCGCCGTAGGCGGCCACCAGCAGGCCCGGGTCGGGTGCCTCGAGAATCGCCGGCCGGGCAAGGCCGTCCAGAACGACGAACCGCAGCCGGTCGCCGCGGGCCTTCTTGTCCACGCGCATGGCCTCGAGCAGGGCGGGCCAGGCCGTCGCCCGGTACCGGGTGGGCAGCCCCAACGACTCCAGCACAGCACGGTGCCGCGCGGCCGTGTCATCGTCGAGACGTCCGGCCAGCCGGGCCAGCTCGGCGACGAACACCATGCCTATCGAGATGGCAGCGCCGTGGCGCCAGGTGTAGGACTCCACCCGCTCGATCGCATGCCCCAGCGTGTGCCCGTAGTTGAGCACCTCGCGGCTGACTCCTGACGTCGCCGACTCGGTGAGGTCAGCGGCGACTACGTCGGCCTTTACCTGCACGGCACGTGCGACGAGCTCGGGCGACAGGTCGACGTCGTAGGCCGCGGCGCGCCCGGGGTCGTCCTCGATCAGGCGCAGGATCTGTGGGTCGGCGATGAAGCCGGCCTTGACCACCTCGGCGAGCCCGGTGACGTACTCCGCTGACGGCAGGGTCTGCAGGGTCGCCATGTCGCACAGCACACCGGCCGGGGGGTGGAAGGCGCCGACCAGGTTCTTGCCCTCGGCGATGTTCACCGCCGTCTTGCCGCCGACAGCCGCGTCGACCATGCCCAGCAGCGTCGTCGGCACGAGCACCAGCCGCACGCCGCGCAGCCACGTGGCGGCCACGAAGCCGGCCACGTCGGTTACCGCCCCGCCCCCGAGGCCGACGACGACGTCGGAGCGGGTGAAGTTGCAGCGCCCCAGCACCGACCAGACGAACTCGGCCACCGCGACCTTCTTCGCCTCCTCGGCGTCAGGCACCTCGATCGCGTGTGCCTCGAACCCGGCGGTCGCCAAGTCGGCCCGCACCTGCTCGCCGGTTGCCCGCAGCGCCCGTGGGTGGATCACGGCGACCTGCCGCGGCGGGGTGCCGATCATGCTCGGCAGCAGATGCCCGAGGCCCTCGCCGATCACGACGTCGTAGGGCGTCGCTCCGTCGACCGTGATGCGGAGCGGCTCGCTCATCGGCGGGCCTCGCCGACGCCGGCCTCGCCGATGCCGGCCAGCACGCGCCCAGCCACCTCGTCGACCGACGCACCGCTGGTGTCGACGACGACGCTCGCCACCTGCTCGTACAGCGGGCGGCGGGCGTCCATCAGCTGCTTCAGCTGGGAGCGGGGGCTGCCGAGCAGCAGCGGCCGGTCCCGGGCCAGCCCGACTCGCGCGACGGCGTCGGTGAGCGACACGTCGAGGAAGACGACGGTGTGCTCGCTGAGTCGGCCTCGGGTGGCCGCGTCGGTCACCGCACCGCCGCCGAGGGCGAGCACACCGTCGTGCTCGGCGAGGGCGCGCACGACCGCCTCGCGCTCGGCGGCACGAAAGGCGGCTTCCCCGTCGTCCACGAAGACCTCCGGGATCGACTTGCCCAGTGCGCTGGCCACGTCGTCGTCGGTGTCACGAAACCCGACTCCGCTCGTCCGGGCGATCGCCTGGCCCACGGACGACTTGCCGGCGCCGGGCGGGCCGACCAGCACCACGAGCGGTCGAGCCGGTGCGGTGCTCATCCGGTACGCACCGGCAGCGCATCGAGGTAGCGCCGGTGGTTCGCTGCGGTCTCGGCCACGTTGTCGCCCCCGAACTTCTCCAGCACCGCGTCGGACAGCACGAGCGCGACCATCGCCTCGGCCACGACGCCAGATGCCGGTACCGCGCACACGTCGGAGCGTTGGTTGATCGCGACGGCGGCCTCCCCGGTGGCGACATCGACCGTGGCCAGCGCCCGCGGCACGGTGCTGATCGGCTTCATCGCGGCCCGCACGCGCAGCAGCTCACCGGTCGACATGCCCCCTTCGGTTCCGCCGCTTCGCCCGCTGCGCCGTCGAACCGAGAGCCCCTCGGCGCTCGCGTCGCGCTCCATCTCGTCGTGGGCGGCCGAACCCCGCAACCGGGCGAGCTCGAAGCCGTCGCCGACCTCGACCCCCTTGATCGCCTGGATGCCCATGAGCGCGGCGGCGAGCTTCGCGTCCAGCCGCCGGTCGGCGTGCACGTGGCTGCCGAGGCCCGGAGGCACCCCGTAGGCGAGCACCTCAACGATGCCACCCAGGGTGTCGCCGTCGCGGCGGCACGCGTCGATGGCGGCCACCATGGCCGCGCTCGCCGGGCCGTCCCAGCAGCGGACGTCGTCGGCGTCGAGTGCCGCCACGTCGTCCGGGCCGGGCAGCACGCCAGCAGGCGCGGCCTCTCCCCCGATCTCGACGGTGTGCGCCACGAGCCGGATGCCGGTGGACGCCTGCAAGAAGTTGGCCGCCACCCGCCCTAGGGCGACCCGTGCGGCGGTCTCGCGCGCACTGGCCCGTTCCAGCACCGGACGGGCATCGTCCAGGCCGTACTTCTGCATGCCGGCCAGGTCGGCGTGGCCCGGTCGCGGACGGGTCAGCGGGGCGTTGCGGGCCAGGCCGGCGAGCGCGTCGGGGTCGACGGGGTCGGGCGCCATCACCACGTCCCACTTGGGCCACTCGGTGTTGGCGATGCTGATCGCCACCGGCCCGCCCATGGTGGCGCCGTGACGCACGCCGCCGACGAGGGCCACGTCGTCCTTCTCGAACTTCATCCGGGCCCCGCGCCCATGACCCAGGCGTCGCCGAGCCAGCGACTCGGCCAGGTCGTCGGTCGTGACGGGCACGCCCGCCGGCAGGCCCTCGAGGATCGCCGTCAAGGCAGGCCCGTGCGACTCCCCTGCGGTCAGCCAGCGCAACACGGACGCCATCTTCCCATGGTGATCAACGCAGGTACCACGCGGTGATCGGCTCAGCCCACAGCACCGCGACCAGGCCGCCCACCAGCATCGACGGGCCGAAGGGCACGGCGGTGCGGCGATTCGCCCGCCCCGTCGCCAGCAGCACGACGCTGACAAGCCCCCCGACGACGAAGCCGGCGAACGTCCCGACGATCGGTGCGCCCCAGCTCAACCATCCAAGGTGCAGCCCAAGTGCGGCAGCCAGCTTGACATCCCCGAGGCCGAGCCCGGCCGGGTAGATGAGCACCAGCACCACGTAGAACGCCAGGAGCGCACCGGCACATGCCCACGCGCGCGCGTACTCCGACGCGCCGCCGGACACGAGAGCCGCCCCGCCGAGCAGCACAACCCCTGCGCCCAGGGCGGGCACCGTGAAGCGGTCGGGCAGCAGGTGGCGGCGCACGTCGACATAGCCCATGCCCACACCCAGAACACCGAGCGTTGCGAACGCGGCGAGGTCGGGCTGGCCAGCCCGTGCCCAGCCCAGCGCGAACCCGACCGCCCCGGCGACTCCGGCCAGGCCCAGCGCCAGGCCCCGGGCGGACGCGATCTCGGCGTAGGTCGTCCCGTCGTCGGGGTCCCGCTCGGGCAGCGCGGCGATCATCCGGGGCAACGCCAGTGCGGCCAGTCCACTGAGCACCGCGGTGAGCAGCGCCCAGCCGACCGGCGTCATGTGCGCCGCACCGAGACACGCAGCACCTCGACCGGGACGCTGCGTCCGGTCATCAACGCGACCTGACCGACGGCCTGGTGCACGAGCAGGTCGAGACCGCCCAGCACGCGGCCCCCAGCCGTGGCCCAGCCAGCCGCCAGCACGGTGGGCCACGGGTCGTACACGACGTCGAAGAGCAGCCCGGGGGCCTGCGGCACGTCGCCGACGAGGCTGTCAGACGCGCCTGCCGGCGTCGTCGACACCACCACCGGGGCGTGCATGTGCTCACTGGCCGCAGACCAGTCGACCAGCGAGAGCGGTACCCCGACCCGGTCGGCCACCGCCTGCACCGCGCCGGCTCGCCTCACCGAGCGCATGACGACGACGACGCCGTCGGTCAGGGGGGCCAGCGCGGCCACCGCGGCCGCGGCGGTGGAACCACCGCCTAGGACCGTCGCGGTGCCCACGCGGACGACGCCGGCCTCCGCGAGCGCAGCCGCCATGCCCGGCACGTCGGTGTTGTAGGCCACGCGCTGGTCACCAGCAAGGATCAGTGTGTTGGCGACGCCGGTGACGCCGACCGGGTCGACGGTGCTCGAGGCGACCTGCACAGCAGCCTGCTTGAGCGGCATGGTGAGCGACAAGCCCCGCCAGGTCTCGTCGCGCGACCCGACGAACCCCGCCAGCTCGTGCTCGCGCACCTCGACGGCCTCGTAGCTCCAGTCCAGCCCGAGGTGGGCGTACGCGGCCCGGTGCAGGGTCGGGCTGAGCGAATGGGCGATCGGTGAACCCAGCACCGCGCACCGGCGCGGCGCTGCACCCGGTGGAGTGTCGGTCAGCTGTCGTCCCGTCCGAAGCCGTTGGCCTGTGCCTCGGCGACGTTGCGCTCGTGCTCGGCCAGCGTGTCGGCGTACTTCATCTCGCCGGTGTCGAGGTTGACGGTGACGAAGTACTGGTACGTGCCGTCGGCAGGGTTGAGCGCGGCCTCGATCGCGTCGGCGCCGGGGGAGTTGATCGGCCCGGGAGGCAGACCGGCGACCTTGTACGTGTTGTACGGGGAGTCGATCGCGCGCTGCTCGTCGGTGGTGAACACCGTGTAGACGTCGTTGGCGAAGGCCACCGTGGAGTCCATGGCGAGGATCTCGCCGTCATCCAGGCGGTTGTAGATGACCCGGGCGACCTTCGGGAAGTCCTCCGGCAGACGGGCCTCGGCCTGGATGATCGAGGCGATCGTGATGATCTCGCGCTCGGTGTAGCCGAGGTCGTCGGCCTTCGCGGCCAGGTCGAGGCCGCCGGTGACCTCCTCGTACTTCTGCGTCATCAGGCGAAGGGCCTGGACCTCGTTGGTGGACGGCTCGACCTCGTAGGTCGCCGGGAACAGGAAGCCTTCGGCATCGCCGTTCGCGGCCGCCGGGAGCCCGATCCTCTTCGGGCTGTTAGCGGCCTTGCGCAGCTGCGCTGCCGACATGCCGGCCTGCTCCTCGAACGCGCTCAGAGTCTGCTCGACCCGAAGCCCCTCGCGCACCAGCACCCCGTCGACGATCCGGTTGGTCGGGTCGACCAGAATGGCCAGCGCGTCGACGGCGGGAAGCTGCTGCGGCAGCGTGTACGTGCCCGGCTGGATCCCGGTGGACGCGGCGTCGCGGGCCGCGGCGTCGACGAATGCCTCGGCGCTGGCGACGACGCCCCCGGCGGTAAGGGTCAGGGCGATGTCGGTCGCGGCATCGCCTTCGGCCACCACGACCGGCACTGTCTCTTCGGTGCCCGGGCCGGGATAGTCCTCGGGGCCGGACGAGAGAAGGTCGCCGGCCCGCGTCAGCAGGCTCTGCCCGACGATGACGACGCCGGCCACCAGGCCACCGATCACCGCGAGGGAGATAATCACGGCGAGCCATCCGCTGTGCTTGCGCCGTCGGCGTGGGCGCTTCGCGGGGCCACCGGTCTCGATCGCCTCGTCCTCGGCGTCCGGGATCAGCCCGAACTGGCTCATGGAGTCCTCGTCTCGTCGGGGTCGTCGGTCCCGGCGTCCGCCGCGGTACGCCACGAAGGCGCTGGCACGAGCTCACCGGCCGGTCTCCCGGTGGTGCGCTGCATGTCGAGCGCCCCCTGCAGGATCGCCGTCGCGGCTACCTGGTCCACCACGTGCCGGGCCTGTCGACTGCTGACGCCAGCCGCCCGCAAGCCCCGCGACGCACCCGCAGTCGTCAACCGCTCGTCCACGAGTCGCACCGGTGTCGGAGCGACTCGTCGAGCCAGGTCGGTCGCAAACGCACGACTGCCCTGGGCCGCCGGACCCTCCTGGCCAGCCAGAGTAACGGGCAACCCGACGATGAACCCACAAACGCCACGCTGAGCAGCAAGGTCAGCAATGCGGTCCAGGTCGCCCCGACCGCGGCGCACCGTCTCGAGCGGCACCGCGACTGCTCCCGCCGGGTCGCAGAGCGCGACGCCGATGCGCACCGACCCGACGTCGATGCCGAGCAGCGGCCCGAGCAGGGCCTCGCCGGCCTCGTCCGTGGCGGTCACGAGGTGGCCGCAGCCGAGCGCACCACCTCGGGCACCGACTCCAGCGCAGCATCCACGGCGGTGACGTCCGTGCCGCCACCCTGAGCGATGTCGTCCTTGCCGCCGCCACCACCAGCGAGACGTCCGGCGACGACGCGTACGAGGTCGCGCGCACTCAGCCCGAGCGAGCGACCGGCAGCGTTGACCGCGAGGACGGCGCTGGGCCGGTCGTTGGTCACTCCTGCCACGGCCACCACGCCGGCTCGATCGTCGGGCATCCGGGCGATCACGTCCTGGGCGAGGCGGCGTAGATCATCGGCCTGGGTGCCGTCGGGCACCCGGTAAGTGGCGACCAGTGCGGGACCGGCATCGGCTGCGGACGCCGCGACCCCCGCGGCTGCCTGCAGCACCTGCCCGGCGCGCAGGCGCTCCAGCTCACGCTCGGCGGCCTTGAGCCGCTCGACCATGCTCGCCACCCGGTCGGGCAGCTCGTCGGAGCGCACCTTGAGCGCCTCGGTGAGCTGCGAGACGAGCGCATGCTCACGGGCCATGAACCGGAAGGCGTCGAGGCCGACGAGCGCCTCGACGCGGCGTACTCCCTGACCGATCGACGCCTCGCTGAGCACCGTCACCAGGCCGAGCTGGCCCGAGCGCTGCGCATGGGTGCCGCCGCACAGCTCGCGCGCCCAGTCACCGACGGAGACCACTCGCACCTCGTCGCCGTACTTCTCCCCAAACAGGGCCATCGCGCCGGTCTGGCGGGCCGCGTCGATGCTCATCACGTCGGCGCGCACCCCGAGGTCGGCCTCGACGAGGGCGTTGACCCGGTCCTGGACGTCGGTCAGCACCACCGGCGGCACCGGCCCGGCGGCGCTGAAGTCGAACCGCAGCCGGCCCGGGGCGTTCTCCGACCCGGCCTGGGCGGCGGTGTCACCGAGCGCCTCGCGAAAGGCCTTGTGCAGCATGTGGGTGGCGGTATGGGCGCGTGAGATGGCCATGCGCCGTTCCAGGTCCACCGCGGCGACGGCCGGCGCGCCCAGCTCGACCTCGCCAGTGAGCACGCGGGCGCGGTGCACGACGAGGCCGCCGATGGGCGCCTGGACGTCTTCGACCTCGATGAGCGCGCCGGACTCGAGCCGTATCTGGCCCCGGTCGGCGAGCTGGCCCCCGGCCTCGGCGTAGAACGGCGTGCGGTCCAGCACGACCTCGATATCGTCCCCCTGCTGCGCTGCCCGCACGGCCTCACCGGCGCGCACAAGACCCCGCACCCGTGCCTCGTCCAGCACGGACTCGTACCCGGTGAACGTCACCGGCGTGCCGAGGGCGTCGGCGACCTCGCGGTACACGGAGGTGTCGGCGTGGCCTTGCTTCTTGGCGCGCGCGTCGGCTTTGGCGCGCTCGCGCTGCTGGGACATCAGCCGGGTGAACTCGTCGGTGTCGACGGTCAGACCTGCCTCGGCGGCCATCTCCAGCGTCAGGTCAATCGGAAAGCCGAACGTGTCGTGCAGCTTGAACGCAGTGTCTCCGCCCAAGCTCGTGCGTCCCTGCGCCTTCGCGTCGTCGGCCGCGACGTCGAAGATGTGCGTTCCGGCGCGCAACGTGCTGGCAAAGGTGGCCTCCTCCTCGTCGGCAACGGCAAGGATTCGGGCCCGCTCCGACGCCAGCTCCGGGTACTGCGGCGCCATCGCATCGATCGTGGTTGCCGCCAGCTCCCGCAACGTCGGCTCCGTCGACCCAAGGATCCGCATCGAGCGGACGACGCGGCGCATCATCCGGCGCAGCACGTAGCCGCGGCCCTCGTTGCCCGGGGTGACGCCGTCGCTGATGAGCATCACCGCGGTTCGGGTGTGGTCGGTCACCACGCGCAGGGCGACGTCGCTCGTCTGGTCGTCGCCGTAGGCGTGTCCGGACAGGTCGGTGGCCCGGTCGAGCACGAGACGGCTGGTGTCGATCTCGTAGATGTTGTCCACGCCCTGCAGCAGGGCGGCCATACGTTCCAGGCCCATGCCGGTATCGATGTTCTGCGCCGGAAGGTCGCCGAGAATCTCGAAGCCCTCCTTCGCCGGCCCGCCGGCGCGGTAAGACTGCATGAACACGAGGTTCCACACCTCGAGGAAACGGTCTTCGTCGACGATGGGGCCGCCGGCGCGTCCGTACTCCGGGCCGCGGTCGTAGTAGATCTCCGAGCAGGGTCCGCACGGGCCGGGAACTCCCATCGACCAGTAGTTGTCAGCCATTCCACGGCGCTGGATGCGCTCGGTCGGCAGGCCGACCACCTCGTGCCAGATGCGGGCGGCCTCGTCGTCGTCGAGGTAGACGGTGGCCCAGATGCGCTCGGGGTCGAAGCCGTAGCCACCGTCGGCGACCGACGACGTCAACAGCTGCCACGCCAGCGGGATCGCGCGCTCCTTGAAGTAGTCGCCGAACGAGAAGTTGCCGGCCATCTGGAAGAACGAGGCGTGCCGGGTGGTACGCCCGACCTCTTCGATGTCGTTGGTGCGCACCACCTTCTGAACGCTGGTCGCACGCTCGTACGGCGGCGTCTCCTGGCCGAGGAAGAACGGCTTGAAAGGCACCATGCCCGCGTTGACGAACAGGAGAGTCGGGTCGTCGAGGATCAGCGAGGCCGACGGGACGACCGTGTGCTCCCGGGTGGCGAAGAAGTCCAGAAAGCGTTGCCTGATCTGTGCGGAGTCCACGGTCTATCGGCCGCCTTCGGTGTCGGTGCTGCGGATGATGGCGCGCAGATTCTCCCAGCGTTGCGCAAGCGCCGCTTCGGCACCCCGGGTGCCGGGCCGGTAGTAGCGCGCGTGCGCCAGCTCGTCGGGCAGGTACTGCTGGCTCGACACCCCGCGCGGGTCGTCGTGCGGGTACTCGTAGGCCTCGGTGCGCAGGTACGCCGGGACGCGCCCACCGCCGGTGGTGCGCACGTCGCGGATCGCCGCGTCGACGGCGAGGTAGACGGCGTTGCTCTTCGGGGCGAGGGCCAGCGCGACGACGGCCTCGGCAAGCACGATGCGTGCCTCGGGCCAGCCGATCAGGGCTACCGCCTGGGCCGCGGCCACGGTGAGCGAGAGCGCCTGCGGGTCGGCCAGCCCGACGTCCTCAGCGGCGGAGATGACCAGGCGTCGGGCGATGAACCGCGGGTCCTCCCCCGCCTCGGCCATGCGGGCCAGGTAGTGCAGCGCAGCGTCGACGTCGCTGCCGCGGATCGACTTGATCAAGGCGCTCGCCACGTCGTAGTGCTGGTCGCCCGCTCGGTCGTAGCGCAGCGCCACGCGTTGGGCCACCTGCTCGACCCGCTCCACCGACACCGTGCCGGTGCCGTCAGGCAGGGTCGCCGCGGCGGCGTCCAGCAGCGTGAGCAGGCGCCGGCCGTCCCCGGCGGACAGCCGGCGCAGGTGATTGGCTGCCTCTTCGTGGAGGGTGACGCGATGGTCGAGACCCTCGGGCCGCGTCAGGGCCCGGTCGAGCAGCACCTGCAGGTCGGCGTCACCCAGCAGCTGCAGCTCGAGCACGAGCGACCGGGAGAGCAGTGGCGAGACGAGGCTGAACGACGGGTTCTCGGTGGTCGCGGCGACCAGGGTGACCCATCCGTTCTCCACGGCCGGCAGCAGCGCGTCCTGCTGCGTCTTGGAGAACCGGTGGACCTCGTCGATGAACAGCAGGGTGGGCGTGGCATGGCGACGCAGCCGTTCGCGTGCCTCGTTGATGGCGCTGCGCACCTGCGCCACACCAGCGTTGACCGCCGAGATCTCGACGAAGTGGGCCGCCGTGCTCTGCCCGAGCAGCATGGCCAGGGTGGTCTTGCCGGTGCCGGGAGGGCCGTAGAGCACCACCGATGTTCCGGACCCGGCCGCGAGCAGGCCGGCGAGAGGCCCGTCCGGTGCCGTGAGGTGCGGTTGCCCGACGAGGTCGGTCACGCTGGTCGGACGTAGTCGTGCCGCAAGTGGACGCGGAGTGGTTGGCGACGGCACGGCGTCCGGCGAGTCCTCGAACAGCGTGTCGGTCACACTCACCGAGGGTAGGCGCCTGTGGCGGCGGTCTCGTCGGGCAGACTTGGGCTCCGTGAGGGCACTCGGCCGCCTCGTCTCGCGGCGTGCGCGGATTGTCGTGGCCATCTGGATCGTCGTGGTAGCCGTGGGCTACGGGGCTGCCGTCGGTGGGCTGTTCGGCAACTCCCTGTTCGACCGGGTCACCAGCGGCGACCTGGAGTTCCCCAGCGAGTCGACGACGGGCCGCGACCTGCTCGCCGACAACGCCGACACTGGCCCGACCTACCAGCTCTTGCTCGATGACGTCGACCCCGCCGAGGTGACCGATGAGCTGCTGGCCGCCGGCGTCGACCTGAGCGCCATCGACGGGGTCGCCACCGTCGCCGACCCGACGGTGGGCGGCGAGGCCTTCGTCTCCACCGACGGCACCGCGGTACTGGTGTCGGTCTCCCTGGAGAAGGGCCTGGACGAGGTCGCCCAGGACGAAGCGACGGCGGCCGTCGTCGAGCGCCTCGGCGCCGTGGACGACGCCGTCGCAGGCTCGACCGGCTCAGTCACCGGCGTGTCGCTGCTGGTGGAGGGGATCACCGGACAGGTCGAGACCGACCTGCGCACGGGCGAGGCCGTGGCCCTACCACTGAGCCTGCTGATCATGATCGTGATCTTCGGTGGTTTCGCCGCGGCGTCGGTGCCGATCGCCGGCGCCATCGCTTCCATCGCCGGGGGCCTCGGCAGCCTGTTGCTCTTCTCGTACGTGCTTGACCTCGACGCCTCGGTGGTCAACGTCGTCACCGTCCTCGGCCTCGGTCTGTGCATCGACTACTCGCTGCTCGTCGTCAGCCGCTACCGCGAGGAGGTCGGCGTCGACCACCACCTCTGCGACATCCCGGACGCCGAGGCCCGCGCCGAGGCGATGGCCACCACGATGGCCACCGCCGGGCGCACCGTGCTGTTCTCGGCCCTCACGGTAGCCATCGCTGTCTCGGCGCTGGTGGTGTTCGACGTCGACATCATCCGCGCGGTCGGTCTGGCAGCCCTGAGCGTGGTGCTGGTGGCTCTGCTCGTCGCGCTCACGCTCGTCCCGGCGCTGCTGTCGCTGCTGACCCGCTGGGTGTCGCGACGTGGACTGCTGTCACGGCTGCCAGTCGTCGGCCGCCTCGCGCACACGTTCGGCGATGCTCCCCCGGCCGAGGGCTTCTTCAGCCAGCTCGCCCGAGGCGTCCAGCGCCAGCCCTGGCTGGTGGCCGGGACGGTGACGGCGCTGCTGGTGCTGCTCGCGCTGCCGTCGGTGCGGATGGTTCTCGTCAGCTCCGGTGTCGAGCTGCTGCCCGCCGACGCCGAGCAGCGGGTGACGGTCGAGCAGGTGCAGTCCCGGTTTCCCGCGGTGGCCTCCCCCGAGGTGCGGGTCGTGGCGAGCGCCTCGGTCGCCGAGATGGATGCGTACGGGGTCCGGGTGGCCGACATCGAGGGCGTCGAGGCGGTGGCACCGGCCCGCGAGCAGGGCGAGGTGGTCGTGCTCGACGTGTTCACCGTCGGCGACGCCCAGGGCAGCGAGGCGCGGACGGTCGTCGACGGCATTCGTGGCGACCCGGCCGAGTTCGAGACGTGGGTGACGGGACGGGCCGCCGCGCTCGTCGACTTCGTGGCCACGATCGCTGCGCAGGCGCCCATCGCGCTGGCCTGGCTCGCGCTGGCCACGTTCGTGCTGCTGTTCCTGCTCACCGGATCGGTGCTGATCCCTGTCAAGGCCTTGATCATGATCGTCCTGTCGCTGGGGGCGACCTTCGGCGTCCTGGTGATGATCTTTCAGGACGGGCGCTTCGAGAGCCTGCTCGGCTACACCTCGGTCGGCGGCATCGAGGCGGTGATCCCGATCCTCGTCTTCGCGTTCGCCTTCGGGTTGTCGATGGACTACGAGGTGTTCCTGCTCTCCCGCATCAAGGAGTTTCACGACGGCGGTCTCGACAACGACGAGGCCGTGCGCGCGGGGCTGCAGCGAACGGGGCGAGTGATCACGTCGGCGGCCCTGGTGATCATCGTGGTGTTCGCCGGGTTCGTCGTGGGCGACCTGCTGGTGATCAAGCAGACAGGCATCGCGCTCGCCGTCGCTGTTCTCATCGACGCGACCTTGGTCAGGATCCTGCTCGTGCCCGCGACGATGACCATTCTCGGTGAGTGGAACTGGTGGGCCCCGCGTCCTCTTCGCCGCCTGCACCAGCGCGTCGGCCTCAGCGAGGCGGAGTCCCCAGCCCAGGTGAAGGCGCAGGCCGCCAGCAACGACGAGGGGTCGGCGAGTGCGGGCGGCGAGCGTGACCACATCGACCTCGATTCCGTGGTGGATGCCTGCAGCACGGCGGCGACCTACCGCGGACGTCGTTCTCAGAGCGCCTCGGCCGAGGACGAGAAACCGACATGACGGCGCTCGACGGCCAGCGCTAGTTGCGCCGCTCGTCGGCGATGACGTGGTGGCGCGCGGCGTTGCCCGGCACCGCGTCATCGGCGTCGGCCGGTACCGCGTCGATGCCGGCCTCGGCGCGCTGTGCTGCGGTGATCGGTGTCGGTGCGGCGGTGAGCGGGTCGTAGCCACCCCCGGTCTTGGGAAACGCGATGACGTCGCGCAGTGAGTCCGCGCCGGCGAGCAGCATCGCGATGCGGTCCCAGCCGAACGCGATCCCGCCGTGCGGTGGCGGGCCGTAGGCGAAGGCGTCGAGCAGAAACCCGAACTTCTCCCGTGCCTCGTCCTCGTCGATGCCGAGGACGGCGAACACCTGCTCCTGCATCTGCGCCCGGTGGATACGGATCGACCCACCGCCGAGCTCGTTGCCGTTGCACACCAGGTCGTAGGCGTCGGCCAGCGCCTCGCCCGGCGACTGCACGAACGTGGAGGCCCAGTCGGCGTTCGGGGCGGTGAAGGGGTGGTGCACCGCGTTCCAGCGGGCGTCGTCGTGGTCCCACTCGAACATCGGCGCGTCGACCACCCACACGAACGACCAGGCGCCACGGTCGACCAGGCCGAGACGGGCACCGATCTCCAGACGCGCGGCGCCCAGCAGCGACTGGGCGGCACCGGGCTCACCGGCGGCGAAGAACAGGCAGTCCCCCGGCTCGGCCCCGGCGGCCGACACCGCGGCCGTGCGCTCATGCTCGCTCAGGTTCTTGGCCACCGGACCGGTGTGCGAGCCGTCGGGCTGAACAAGCAGGTAGGCAAGCCCGCGGGCACCCCGCGCCTTCGCCCAGTCCTGCCACCCGTCCAGCTGCTTGCGGGTCTGTGACGCGCCACCTGGCATGCGCACGGCGCCGACGTAGGGCGCTTGGAACACCCGGAAATCGGTACCGGCGAACACCCCGGTCATCTCGGCCAGCTCGAGACCGAAGCGCAAGTCGGGCTTGTCCGTGCCGTAGCGCGCCATGGCGTCGGCGTAGGTGATGCGTCCAATCGGGGTGGGGATGTCGTGCCCGGCGATGCCCGACCAGAGCGCGGTGAACAGCCGCTCGGTCAGCGCGATGATGTCTTCGACCTCGACGAACGACATCTCGACGTCGAGCTGGGTGAACTCCGGCTGGCGGTCGGCGCGAAAGTCTTCATCGCGGTAGCAGCGCGCGATCTGGTAGTAGCGCTCGAGCCCGGCCACCATGAGCAGCTGCTTGAACAGCTGGGGGCTCTGCGGCAGGGCGTACCAGTGCCCGGGCTGCAGTCGGACGGGGACGAGAAAATCGCGGGCTCCCTCGGGAGTTGAGCGCGTGAGCGTCGGCGTCTCCACCTCGACGAAGCCCTCACCGTGCAGCACCTCGCGGGCAATGCGGCTCACCTCCGAGCGCATCCGCAGGGCCCGGGCCGGCCCGGAGCGCCGAAGGTCGAGGTAGCGGTGGCGCAAGCGGATCTCCTCACCCACCGCCCCGGCGTGGCTCTCCTCGACAGGGAACGGCAGCGGCGCCGCAGTGCTGAGCACCTCGACATGCTCGGCGACCACCTCGACCTCGCCGGTAGCAAGCTCGGGGTTCGTGTTGCCCTCCGGGCGTGCCTGCACGGCCCCGGTGATCTGCACGCACGACTCCGGGCGCAGTCCGCCGGCTGCCGCCTCGTCCCGGATGACCACCTGCACCAGGCCGCTGGCGTCGCGCAGGTCGACGAACGCGACGCCGCCGTGGTCGCGGCGGCGGGCCACCCAACCGGCAAGCGTGACCGTCTGGTCGGCGTCGGACCGGCGCAGCGTGCCGGCCCCGTGGGTGCGCATCACGAGTGCTCCTCGGAGGATTGGGTGGGGTCGGTGCCGACCAGCGACGGTGTGAGGTCGGCGGGCGGCGGCATCCAGGTGCCGGCATCGGCGGGCTGCTGATCACCTGAGCGGATGTCTTTGACCTCGCCCGCCGCGGCTTCCGCACCGGGGAACCAGACATACGGGATGCCGCGGCGGTCGGCGTAGCGGATCTGCTTGCCGAACTTGGCCGCCGTCGGTGACACCTCGGTACTGATGCCACGGCGGCGCAGGGTCGCCGCAACGTGCTCGGAGTCGGTGCGGTGCTGCTCGTCGGTGACCGCGACGAGCACTGCGCTCGGCACCGACCGGGTGGTGGTCACCAGCGAGCGACCGAGCAGGGCGCCGACGAGGCGGGTCACCCCGACAGAGATGCCGACCCCCGGGAACACCCGGTCGCCGTCGCGCGCGAGCTCGTCGTAGCGGCCCCCGGAGCAGATCGAGCCGAGGCCCTCGTGGCCGACCAGGTGCGTCTCGTAGACGGTGCCGGTGTAGTAGTCCAGGCCGCGAGCGATCGACAGGTCAGCAACCAGCACGCCGGGGACGCTGCGCTGGGCGGCGTCCACGACGCGGGCAAGCTCGTCCAGGCCCTCGTCTAGCAGCGGGTGGGTGACGCCCAGGTCGCTCACCGCGGCGGCCACGGCAGCGAATCCCTCGCCGGGCCCACCCCGGACGGCGGCGAAGCGCAGGCAGGCGCTCGCCTGGGCGTCACTGGCCCCCAGCCCCCTGAGCAGGGTGGTGACACCGTCCGGGCCGATCTTGTCGATCTTGTCCATGGCGCGCAGCACCGCGGCCGTCTCGGGCAGGCCGAGACCGGCGTAGAAGCCCTCCGCCACCTTTCGGTTGTTGACCCGCATGCGGATGGGCGGGATCGGCAGCGACGAGAGCGCCTCGGCCGCCACCAGCGCCACCTCGACCTCGTGGTGGAACGCCAAGGCGCCGTCGCCGATCACGTCGATGTCGGCCTGGACGAACTCGCGGTAACGGCCCTCCTGCGGGCGCTCGCCGCGCCACACGGGCTGGATCTGGTAGCGGCGGTACGGGAACGTCAGGTGTCCGGCGTTCTCCAGCACGTAGCGCGCGAGCGGAACGGTGAGGTCGAAGTGCAGCCCGAGCGTGCTGTCGGGGTTGTCGGCGGCCACCTCAAGCACGTCGGGGTCGGCCTGCAACCGACGCAGCAGGTAGATCTCCTTGTCGGTCTCCCCCTTGCCCAGCAGCACGTCGACCGGCTCGACGGCCCGGGTGCGCAACGGGGCGAAGCCGTGCAGCGCGAACACGCGACGGAGGTCGTCGGCGATGGCCTCTTCGGCAATCTGCTCGGCGGGCCGCCACTCCGGAAACCCCGACAGGCCTCGGGGCCTGGTCACGAACCGGCCCGGTGCAGGCGCGCGGCCTCCGCCAGGTACGGGTTGGTGCGCCGCTCGCGCCCCACGGTCGTCTCTGGCCCGTGCCCGGGCAGCACCACGGTCGAGTCGTCGAGCGGCAACACCCTGGTGGCCAGGCTGTTCATCATGGCGGCGGTATCACCGCCGGGCAGGTCGGTGCGACCGATGGACCCGGCGAACAGCACGTCGCCGGACACCAGCAGGTCGGGCTCACCAGGCTCGCGCGGGGTGCGGAACATCACCGACCCCTCGGTGTGCCCGGGAGCGTGGTCGACGCGCAACGCCAGGCCGGCGACCTTGAGCAGAGCATCGTCGTCGACGAGCTGCACGTCGTCGGGCTCGCGCCAGCTGGCACGCGACCCGAAGCTCTGCTCCATCATGTGCACCAGGGACGGGTCGAGGGTGGCGATCGGGTCGGCCAGCCGGTACCGGTCGTCGGGATGGATCACGGCCGCGACGCCGTGCGCGCCGCAGACAGGCGTCACCGAGTAGACGTGGTCGAGGTGGCCGTGGGTCAGCAGGACGGCGGCCGGCTTGAGCCGGTACTGGGTGAGCACCGCCTCGAGGTTGTCGACCACACCGACGCCCGGGTCGACCACGACGCATTCCTCGCCCTCCTGCGGAGCGAGCACGAAGCAGTTCGTGCCGAAGGCGGCAGCTGGAAAACCCACGACGAGCATGGGCGCGAAGGCTACCGGGAGTCTGCCTATGCTCCCGCGTCGACCTAGACTCCTGCCCACCATGACGACGAAGGATCAGCGGCGCCGCGAGCTGGCGCGCGAGAAGGCCAAACGCCAGGAGGAACGGCGGCTCGCCGACGAGAAGCGGCGCCGTCGGCGCCTGCAGATCGTGGTGGCCGTCGTGGTCGCCGCGCTCGTGGCCACGATGGTGATCGGCCTGGTCACCAGCCTGAGCAGCGACTCTGACGCAGGCGGGCAGCCGCTCGCCGGCGACGAGGCGCTGGCAGCCGGGACGTGCGAGTACCTCGACAACGCCCCCAGCCCCGAACTGGTCACCGACGTCGGTCGACCGGCCAGCGACCCTGGTGACCTGGGCGCGGTCACCGCCGTGATGACCCTGAACGGCGAGGAGGTCAGCATGTCGCTCGACGGCTCGGGTGCCCCGTGCACGGTCAACTCATGGGACTTCTTGGCCGCCAACGACTACTTCGACGACACCGTCTGCCACCGCCTCACCACCTCGGAAACCCTGGGCGTGCTGCAGTGCGGCGACCCGTCCGGCACCGGCGCCGGCGGCCCCGGATACCGCATGGCTGAAGAGAACCTTCTCGACGCCACCTATCCAGCTGGGACGGTGGCGATGGGCAACACCGGGCAACCGGCCAGCACCGGCAGCCAGTTCTTCTTGCTGCACAGCGACAGCGTGCTCCCGCCGCAGTACACCGTGGTGGGCACGATCACCGATGGCCTGGACGTCGTCGCTCAGATCGCCGCTGCCGGCACGGTCGACGGCAGCACCGACGGCGCTCCGGCAGCGGGCGCCGACGTAGGCGACCTCGTCGTGGAGAGGAGCGGCTCGTGAGCGGGGCACAGAACGACTGGGGGCGAGTCGCCGACGACGGCACCGCCTACGTGCGCACCGCCGACGGCGAGCGGGTGGTGGGCTCGTGGCAGGCCGACGCCCCGGCCGAGGGGCTGGCCTTCTACACGCGGCGCTTCGCCGACCTCGAGACCCAGGTCGCCTTGCTGGAGCAACGACTCGCCTCCGGCGCCACTGCCCCGGACGCCGCCACCGATACCGCCCGCAGCCTGCGCGAGTCGATCACCGGCGCGGCCGCGATCGGCGACCTGGACTCCCTGCTGGCACGCCTGGACGCGTTGGGCAGCGTCGTCGAGGCGAAGCGGGCCGAGCGCAAGGCCGAGCGGGCCGCGGCGGCGCAGAAGGCTCAGGAACGCAAGGGCGCGATCGTGACGGAGGCGGAGAAGATCGCCGGCTCGAACGACTGGCGCCACGGGTCGAACCGGCTGCGTGACCTGCTCGAGGAGTGGAAGGGCCTCCCCCGGCTCGACCGGGCCGCCGACGACGAGCTGTGGCACCGCTTCTCGGCGGCCCGCACCGGCTTCACGCGGCGACGCAAGGCGCACTTCGCCGAGCAGGCCGACGAGCGCGAGGCCGCCAAGGCCGTCAAGCAGAAGCTCGTGGCCCAGGCGCGCGAGCTGTCGACGTCCACCGAGTGGGGTCCGACCAGCGGCGCGATGCGCGACCTGATGACGAAGTGGAAGAAGGCCGGGCGGGCACCGCGAGAGGTCGACGACGCGCTGTGGGCCCAGTTTCGCGAAGCCCAGGACGCCTTCTTCACCGCCCGCGACGCCGCCAACGCCGAGCGCGACATCGAGCTCGGCAAGAACCTCGAGGTGAAGCGAGCGCTGCTCGTCGAGGCCGAGGGCCTGCTGCCGGTGACCGACCCGAAGGCTGCGCGGGCCGCGCTGCGGGCGATCCAGGACCGCTACGCCACCGCCGGAATGGTTCCGCGCGACGCCATGCGTGAGGTCGAACAGCGCATGCGCACGGTCGAGCAGGCCGTCGAGGCGGCCAACGAGGAGGCCTGGCGCCGCTCCAACCCGGAGGCGCGAGCCCGCGCGGAGTCGACGGTGACCCAGCTCACGAGTTCGATCGCCTCCCTGGAGCGCGACCGCGACAAGGCCGTCGCGGCCGGGCGGGACAAGGCAGCACGCGAGGCGCAGGACGCCATCGAGGCCCGACAGTCGTGGCTGGAGCAGGCGCAGGCGACGCTGGCGGAGTTCAGCGGCTGACTCAGGTGTGGGCGACGCGGAACACGTCGAACACGCCGTCCACAGTGCGCACCGCCTTGATCACATGGTCGAGGTGAGCAGGGTCGCCCATCTCGAAGGTGAAACGGCTCTTCGCGACGCGGTCGCGGTTGGTGGTCACGTTCGCCGACAAGATGTTGACGTGCTGGTCCGACAGCACCTGGGTGATGTCGGCGAGAAGCCGGTTGCGGTCCAGCGCGTCGACCTGGATCGCCACGAGGAACATCGAGGCGGCGCCGGCGGTCCAGGCGACGTCTACGAGGCGTTCAGGGGTGTCGCCGATCGCGGCCATGCTCGAGCAACTTCGACGGTGCACCGACACACCGTTTCCTCGCGTGACGAACCCGACGATCTGGTCGCCAGGAACCGGCGTGCAGCACCGCGCCAGGCGCACCCACACGTCGGAGACCCCGTTGACCTCCACACCGGGGTCGGCGCTGGCCCGTCGCCGTCGAGCGCCCGGACGTAGCGCCTCAGCAGCGTCCTCGCTGGTGCCCTCGGCCCCGCCGAGGCTGTGCACGATGCGTTCGACGACCGACTGGGCGGAGAGCTGGCCCTCGCCCACCGCCGCATACAGCGAAGGGATGTCGCTGTAGCGCAGGTCGGCTGCGATCGCGGTGAGGGTGTCTTTGCTCATCAGGCGTTGCAGCGGCAGGTCTTGCTTGCGCATCGCGCGGGCGATCGACTCCTTGCCGGTCTCGATCGCCTCCTCACGGCGCTCCTTGGAGAACCACTGCTTGATCTTGTTGCGGGCCCGCGCGCTGGCGACGAACCCGAGCCAGTCGCGACTCGGGCCAGAGCCCTCGGCCTTGGACGTGATCACCTCGACGATGTCGCCGTTGTCGAGCACGGAGTCCAGCGGCGCCAGCCGTCCGTTCACCTTCGCGCCGATGCATCGGTGACCGACCTCGGTGTGCACGGCGTAGGCGAAGTCGACCGGAGTTGCGCCCGTGGGCAGGGGCTTGATGTCACCGCCCGGGGTGAAGACGTACACCTCGGTCGAGTTCACCTCGAACCGCAGCGACTCCAAGAACTCGCCGGGGTCGGAGATCTCCTTCTGCCACTCCAGCAGCTGGCGCAGCCACGCCATGTCGGTGACGCCGTCGTCGCCCTCGTGCTCGTGGCCCCAGGCCTTCGGCGACACCTCCTTGTACTTCCAGTGGGCCGCGACGCCGTACTCGGCTCGCTGGTGCATGGTGTAGGTGCGGATCTGCAGCTCGACCGGTCGTCCCCCCGGCCCCATGACCGTGGTGTGCAACGACTGGTACATGTTGAACTTCGCCTTGGCGATCCAGTCCTTGAACCGGCCCGGCACCGGGTTCCAGCGGGCGTGCAGGATGCCCAGCACGGCGTAGCAGTCGCGCACGCTCTCCACGAGCACGCGGATGCCGATGAGGTCGTAGATGTCGGTGAAGTCGCGGCCCCGCACCACCATCTTCTGGTAGATCGAGTAGTAGTGCTTCGGTCGGCCGGTGACCGTGGCGCGGATCTTGGCGTCGCGCAGGTCGGCCTGCACCTGGTCGATCACCGAGGCCAGGTAGTCGTCGCGGGCCGGTGCCCGCTCGGCGACGAGCCGCACGATCTCGTCGTAGATCTTCGGGTGCAGCGTGGCGAACGAGAGGTCTTCGAGCTCCCACTTGATCTTGTTCATGCCCAGGCGGTGGGCCAGCGGGGCATAGATCTCCAGCGTCTCGCGGGCCTTGCGCTGCGCGCTCTCGCGCGAGACGTAGCGCCAGGTGCGGGCGTTGTGCAGCCGGTCGGCCAGCTTGATGAGCAGCACCCGGATGTCGCGGGCCATCGCGATGACCATCTTGCGCAGCGTCTCGGCCTGCGCGGCCTGGCCGTAGGTGACCTTGTCGAGCTTGGTCACCCCGTCGACCAGCATCGCGATCTCGTCGCCGAAGTCGGTGCGCAACGCCTCGAGCCCGTACTCGGTGTCCTCGACCGTGTCGTGCAGCAGCGCGGCCGCCAGAGTGGGCGGGGTGAGGCCGAGCTCGGCCAGGATCATCGCGACGGCAAGCGGGTGGGTGATGTAGGGCTCGCCGCTCTTGCGTACCTGGCCCTCGTGGGCCTTGGACGCCGTCTGGTACGCGCGAGTGATCTGGCTGACGTCGGCCCGCGGGTGGGTTGCGCGCACCGTGCGCAGCAGCGGCTCGAGCGCCGGGTCTCCGGTGGGGCGAGGTGCGGCCAGGCGGGCCAGGCGCGAGCGGACGCGGCGAGGCGGCGCCGACGCCGGCACCGGCTCCGGCGGCACCACGGGGTTCGTCACCTGGTCGACCATGGGCCTCCTACGAGTTGCCCAGCAGTCTAGGGCCCCCGAGGCCGGGCTACATGACGAGCAGGGAGGAGATGGGCAGACCGGGGTTGCGGTCGCGACCGTTGAGCGCGCCCAGCTCGATGAGGACGTTGACGCCGGCGATCTCGCCACCGGCACGCCGGAACAGCTCTGCCGTGGCGGCGATGGTGCCTCCGGTGGCCAGCACGTCGTCCACGATCAGAACCCGCTGACCAGGCTCGATGGCGTCCACGTGGATCTCCAGCACGGCCTCGCCGTACTCCAGCGAGTAGGCCTCCGACAGGGTGCTGTGCGGCAGCTTGCCGTGCTTGCGCACCGGGATGAACCCGGCGTCCAGCTCGAGGGCGACCGGGGCGGCCAGAATGAAACCGCGCGCCTCGATGCCGGCGACCAGGTCGATCGGTCCCCCGGTAGCCGCTTCGCCGGCCTCGGCGAGCGCCCCGACGCAGCGGGCGAACGCGTCGGCGTCGCCGAGCATCGGGGTGATGTCGCGGAACATGATGCCGGGTGTCGGCCAGTCGGCGATGTCGCGGACGTAGGGCAGCAGGTTCGCCGGGTCGGTCATGTCAGGTGCCCTTTCGTCGGTTCGACCGCGTCTGCCGACGCGGCTGGTGACGCTCCCCCGACTCGATCACCGAGCCCGGCTTGCTTCGCGTGGCGGTGCCCACCGTAGGGGTTGCGGCCTCCGCTGCCGCCGAGGTGGCGTCGCCGGACTGGCTGACCACTGCGGTGGCCACCGACTCGGTCACGTCGGCATCGGCTCCCGGGCCGCGGTGCCCCCCTCGGCGGGCGAGGACGCGCGCGTTCAGCGAGCGCATCACCGGCTCGCGCTCCTTGAGGTCGGCGAGCAGCGGCGTGGCGATGAAGATGGACGAGTATGTCCCCACGGCGACGCCGACGAACAGGGCCAGCGCCAGGTCCTTGAGCGTGCCGGTGCCCAGGAAGGCGAGCGAGACCACCAGGATCGAGCCGATCGGCAGCAGTGCGATCACCGAGGTGTTGATGGAACGCACCAGGGTCTGGTTCACAGCCAGGTTTGCGGCCTCGGAGTAGGTGTAGACGCTCTGCCCGGTGATCCCTCGGGTGTTCTCGCGCACCTTGTCGAACACGACGACGGTGTCGTAGAGCGAGTACGCCAAGATCGTCAAGAAGCCGATCACCGACGCGGGCGTGACGTCGAATCCTGTCCATGCGTAGATGCCGACCGTGATGACCACGTCGTGGAACAGCGCGACGAGGGCGGCGATGCCCATCTTGGGCTCGAACGTGACTGCCAGGTAGATGACCACGGCAACCAAGAACAGCGCGAGTCCCTGCAAGGCCTTGCCGGTGATCTCCTCGCCCCAGGAGGGGCCGACGACTTGCACGCTGACGGCGTCGGTCGGCACGTCGAGCGTGCCGGAGACGGCGTCGCGCACCTCGACGGTCTCCTCGGGAGTGAGGGCCGCGGTCTGCACGCGCACCCGGTCGTCCCCGACGATGGTGACACGGGGGTCGGAGGCACCCTCGACGCCGGTGTCGGTGACCGCCGTGCGCACGGTGGCGACGTCGGACTGGGTCACCCCAGGCGACTGGGCGGTGATCTCCGCGCCACCGGTGAACTCGACGCCGAGCGTAAGCCCGTTGACGATGAGCCCGAGGACGGCGAAGCCCAGCAGCCCAGCGCTGACGGCGTACCAGCGCTTCGAGCGGGCCACGAAGTCGAATGACTTCTCCCCCCGGTACAGGCGGTTGCCCAGCCCGGCCAGGCCCCGGGCCGACTTCGCCCCGGAGCGGCCCAGACGCGACGCGTCCAAGCCGGAGAGCGGGTGGCCCTGGCCGAAGAACTTCGTGCGCACCAGCAGGCTCAGCAGGGGCTTGGTGAACAAGAAGACGACGATGAGGTCGACGACAGTCGTCAGGCCGAACGCGAACGCGAACCCGCGCACGTTGCCGATGCTGAACACGTACAGGAAGAAAGCGGCCAGCAGCGACACGATGTCGGCGGCCACGATCGTGCGTCGGGCGCGCACCCAGGCAGTCTCCACGGCCATGCGGGTGCTGCGACCTTCGCGCACTTCGTCCTTGATGCGTTCGAAGAACACCACGAACGAGTCGGCGGTGATGCCGATCGCGACGATCAGACCGGCAACGCCGGCCAGGGTCAGGGTGAACCCGATCGTCTCGCCCAGCAGCAGCACGAAGCCATAGGTCAACGTGGCGGCCACGGCGAGGCTGGCGACCACAACGAGACCCAGTCCGCGGTAGTAGATCAGCGAGTAGAGCATGACCAGCACCAGCCCGATGGCACCGGCGACGAGACCAGCCTGCAGCTGGTCGAGGCCGAGCGTCGGCGACACCGAGGTGACGTCGCTGACCTCGAAGGCCAGCGGCAGCGCGCCGTACTGCAGCACGTTGGCCAGGGCCGTTGCCTCGGCCTGGGTGAACTGCCCGGTGATCTGCGCGCGGCCGCCGGGGATGGGCTCGTTGACCTGCGGGGCGGAGACGACGAGGCCGTCCAGCACGATCGCGAACTGGTCCTGGGGCGGCTGCTGGCTGGAGAGCTGCTGAGTGCTTGCGAAGAACTTGTCGGCGCCTTCGGCGGTGAACTCGAGGTTGACTTGCCAGCCGACCCCGCCCTGCGGGATGCCGGCCGTGGCTGTGGCGATGTCGGTGCCGACCACGTCGGCGGGTCCGAGCAGGTAGCGGTTGGCGAGGTCGCGGTCGCAGGTGAGCAGCGGCTCGTCCGGTGGGGTGACCCTGCCCGGCTCGATGTCGGCGCAGTCGAAGGCCAGCAGCGCCTCGATCGAGGCAGGGTCGAGCTCGGCACCGGTCGTAATCGGCTCGGAGATCACCTCGGGCGTGGCGGCCGGGGTCGCCTCGCCGCCTGCGTCGGGTGTCGCTGCCGGTGTGGCATCGGTGGTGACAGGCTGGCGCTGCTGCGTGCGGCTGGCCTGGGTAGTGCTGTTCTCGCGACCCGTGCCCAGGCTGGAGTCGTCGGCCTCCGAGGGCCCGACGGTGGCTCCGGCGTCGTCGGTCGCGGTCGGGGAGCTCTGCGGGGTCGCGTCGGGGCCCGCGTCCGGCGTCGGAACTGCGGTCGGCTCAGGGGCCGGCGCCGGGCCCGGGACGATGGCCTGAACTGGACGGAACTGCAGCTCAGCGGTCTGGCCGACGAGCGCGACGAGGTCGTCCTCGCCGACACCGGGCACCTGGACGATGATCGTGTCGGCGCCCTGGGTGGTGACCTCGGCCTCGGCTACGCCCGAACCGTTGACGCGCTGGCGGATGATGGCGACGGCCTCGTCGAGCGACTCCGGGGTGGGCGCGGCACCGTCGAGGGTGGTGGCGGTGAGGGTGATGCTGGTGCCGCCCTGCAGGTCGAGCCCCAGGCGGGGCGCCCAGCTGCCGGCTGCGGCGACCCCGGCGAACACCAGGCCGAGCAGCAGCGCAAAGGCGAGCAGCGGCCGACCGGGCCGCGTCACGTTGGTCTGTGCCACGCGGGCGCGCTCAGTCGGTCAGGCCGGCGGGGCCCGCCGAGTCGTCGCGGTCGACCGGGCTCGGCTCCAGCACCTTGACCACGCCCTGACGCGTGAAGCGCAGCTGGATGCCGGGAGCCGCCTCGACGACGACGTCGGCCTCGTCCACCATCACGACGGTGGCCAGCATGCCGCCGCCCATCATCACCTGGGCCCCGGGTGCGAGGGCCGCCTGGGTGGCGGCGAACTCACGGTTGCGACGCTGCATCGGGCGGAAGATGAGCAGGTAGAACACGCCACCGATGAGAAGCAACGGCAGGACGGTGCCAAGGGCATCCATGAGGACTCCGGTGTCAGAAAGCAGATCGGCACGGGGGCGATCCCCCGTCAGCAAGCACCTAGTCTACGGACCGTCGCGACGTTCCTGGGATCTGCAGGTCGAGCGTCGGGTTGGGCGTGTCGGTCGCGGCCGTGATGCCCAGGTGGGCGAAGGCGGCCGGAGTCGCCACGCGTCCACGCGGCGTGCGGATCAACAGGCCCTCACGTACCAGGAACGGCTCGCTGACCTCCTCGACGGTGTCGGCCTCTTCGCCGACGGCGACGGCGATGGTCGACAGACCCACCGGCCCCCCGTTGTACCGTCCGCAGAGCGCGGCCAGCACCTGGCGGTCGAGACGGTCGAGGCCCAGCTCGTCCACGTCGTACACCGCGAGGGCCTCACGAGCGACCGAGCGGTCAAGGCGGCCGCCGGCGCGCACGACGGAGTAGTCACGGACACGGCGCAGCAGCCGGTTGGCGATGCGAGGCGTGCCACGAGAGCGGCGGGCGATCTCTTCGGCCGCGTGCGCGTCCAGGGCGATGCCCAGCAGCGCGGCCGAGCGCGTGAGCACCCGCATCAGGTCGTCGACGGAGTAGAAGTCGAGGTGGGCGGTGAAGCCGAACCGGTCGCGCAGCGGCCCGGTCAGCAGCCCGGCCCGGGTGGTGGCGCCGACCAACGTGAAGCGCGGAAGCGCGAGCGGGATGACGGTTGCCCCCGGTCCCTTGCCCACGACGACGTCGACCCGAAAGTCCTCCATCGCGAGGTACAGCATCTCCTCGGCGGGCCGGGCGAGCCGGTGCACCTCGTCGAGAAAGAGCACCTCGCCGTCGGTGAGCCCGGACAGGATCGACGCGAGGTCGCCGGCGTGCTGGATCGCCGGACCGCTGGCCACGCGGATCGGCGTGCCCAGCTCGGCGGCGATGATCATGGCCAGGGTCGTCTTGCCCAGCCCCGGCGGGCCGGAGAGCAGCACGTGGTCGGGGGTGCGCTGGTGCATCTTGGCTGCTTCGAGCAGCAGGGAGAGCTGGTCGCGCACGCGGGGCTGGCCGACGAACTCGGCCATGCTGCGCGGACGCAGGGCCGCGTCGGCGGCCCGGTCGTCCTCGACCGCGTCGGCGTCGAGCACCGAGCCGGGGTCGTCATCCGGGGGGTCGACGTCGTCGGACCAGTCACTCATGGGCGGTCCAGCGATCGAAGGGCCGTGCGCAGCAGGCCGGCAACGTCGGGGTTGCCCTTCGACTCGATCATCTCCGCAGCCTGTGGGGCGATGGCATCGAGCGCGGCCGCCGCCTCACGAGCCCCCCACCCGAGGCTGACCAAGGCGGCGGAGACCTGCTCGGCCCACGGCGCCGAGGCTGCCGACGGCCCAGCCGTGGCGGCGGGTTGGGCGTCGCCGAGCGCAGGCCCGAGCCGGTCCTTCAGCTCGAGCACCAGTCGCTGAGCCCCCTTGCGGCCGATGCCCGGTACCCGGGTGAGCGTTGCCAGGTCGTCAGTGGCCACGGCGGTGCGCACCTCGTCGGGGGTCAGGACGGCCAGCATGGCCATCGCCAGGCGCGGCCCGATGCCCGAGACGCCCAGCAGCACCTCGAACAGCTCGCGTTCGTCGACGGCGGTGAACCCGTACAGCGTCAGGGAGTCTTCGCGCACGACAAGCACTGTGGCCAGCGAGGCCGTCTCCCCCACCCGCAGGTCGGCGAGCACACGCGGCGGGCACGGCAGGTGGATGCCGACGCCGCCGGTCTCGACGACCACGTGGTCGAGGCCGAGTGCGGTCACGGTGCCGCGGATGGAGGCGATCATCGCGTCATCCCGGCCAGGCGGCGGCGAGCGAGCACCGGGGCCTGCCACAGGTGCGCCAGCGCGAGGGCCAGCGCGTCGGTGGCGTCCACCGGCCGTGGAGGCCCGCTGAGGCCGAGGATGCTCGTCACCATCCTCGCGACCTGGTGCTTGTCGGCCCGCCCGCTGCCGGTTACACCAGCCTTGACCTCTGTCGGCGTGTGCGTCGCGGTCGGCAGCCCGCGTCGCCCCCCGACCAGCAACGCCACCCCGCTGGCCTGGGCGGTGCCGATGATCGTGGCGGTGTTGTGCTGGCTGAAGACGGCCTCGACGGCGAGCTGGTCGGGACGGTGGGTGTCGACGAACTCCTCGATCTGCGCCTCCAGGCTGCACAGGCGCTGCGCCAGGGTCGCGTCGGTGGCGGTGCGCACGACGGTGACCGCGAGCAGTCGGGCCCGACGTCCTGGTGCGCCCTCGACGGCTGCGAGCCCGCACCGGGTCAGGCCAGGGTCGATGCCGACGACTCTCATGAGCACCTTCCTCGACGACTGCCGAACACGTGTTCGACACCCTAGCGGCGAGGCACGCCGAAACTCAGGACGACACGGCCGCCATCACGTCGTCGGAGACGTCGAAGTTGGCGAACACGTTCTGCACGTCGTCGCTGTCCTCCAGCACGTCGAGCAACCGAAAGACCTTCTCCGCACTCGGGGCGTCCAGCTCGACGGTCACCGACGGCACCCACGACGACTCGGCCGACTCGTAGTCGAGCCCGGCGCCCTGGATCGCGGTGCGGACGGGAACGAGGTCACCGGCCTCACAGCGCACCTCGAAGGACTCCCCGAGGTCGTCGACGTCCTCGGCGCCGGCGTCGAGCACCACTTCGAGCAGCGCATCCTCGTCGAGTGTGCGGCCGTCCTCCTGCTGCTTCGGGACGATCACCACGCCCTTGCGGGTAAACAGATACGAGACGGAGCCCGGGTCGGCCATGGTGCCGCCGTTGCGGGTCATGGCCGTGCGCACCTCGGCGGCGGCGCGGTTGCGGTTGTCGGTGAGGCACTCGACCAGCACGGCGACGCCCTGCGGGCCGTACCCTTCGTACATGATCGTCTCGTAGGCCGCGCCGCCTGCCTCGAGCCCAGCGCCGCGCTTGACCGCCCGGTCGATGTTGTCGTTGGGCACCGACGACTTCTTGGCCTTCTGCACCGCGTCGTAGAGCGTCGGGTTGGCGGCCTGGTCGGCACCCCCGAGCCGCGCGGCGACCTCGATGTTCTTGATCAGCTTGGCGAACAGCTTGCCGCGGCGGGCGTCGACGACGGCCTTCTTGTGCTTGGTGGTCGCCCACTTGGAGTGGCCGGACATCGCGTGGGTCTCCCTAGGCTCGACTGTGCTGCACCAGCGTGAGGAAGTGCTGGTGCATCCGGACGTCGCCGGTCAGCTCCGGGTGGAACGACGTGGCCAGCAGCGCCCCCTGCTCGACGGCGACGATCGTAGCGTCGGCCGCTCCCCCCTCGACGCGGGCAAGCACCGCCACCTCGGAGTCGACCTGCTCCACCCAGGGGGCGCGGATGAAGACCGCCCGCATGGACGGCGGGCCGAGCACCGCGACATCGAGGTCGGTCTCGAACGAGTCGACCTGGCGTCCGAAGGCGTTGCGACGCACCGTGATGCCGAGGCCCCCGATGGTGGGCTGGCCTGGCGGAGCCCCGACGAGACGGTCGGCCAGCAGGATCATGCCGGCGCACGACCCGTAGACGGGCAGCCCGGACTCGACGGCCTTGCGCAACGGCTCCATCATGTCAAGCACGACGGCGAGCCGGGCGATGGTCGTCGACTCGCCCCCGGGGATGACCAGCCCGTCGACGCCGGCAAGGTCGCTCGGCGTGCGCACCCGGGGTGCGTGGGCCCCGAGCTCGGTGAGGATGCGTTGGTGCTCGCGGACGTCGCCCTGCAGGGCGAGGACGCCGACGGCCGGTGTCACCAACCGCGCTCGGCCAGACGGTGCGGCGCCGGGATCTCGTCGACGTTGATGCCCACCATCGCCTCGCCGAGCCCGCGCGACACCTTCGCCACCACGTCAGGGTTGTCGAAGTGGGTGGTGGCCGCGACGATCGCGGCGGCGCGGCGGGCCGGGTCACCGGACTTGAAGATGCCGGAGCCGACGAACACACCGTCGGCACCCAGCAGCATCATCATCGCGGCGTCGGCGGGGGTGGCGATGCCGCCGGCGGTGAACATGACCACCGGCAGGCGTCCGGCCCGGGCAACCTCTTCGACCAGCGCGTACGGGGCCTGAAGGTCTTTGGCCGCCAGGTAGAGCTCGTCACTGCGCAGCGACGAGAGCCGACGCATCTCGTCGGTGATGGTGCGCATGTGCGTGGTGGCGTTGGAGACATCGCCGGTGCCGGCCTCCCCCTTGGACCGGATCATCGCCGCGCCCTCGTTGATGCGCCGCAGCGCCTCCCCGAGGTTGGTGGCCCCACAGACGAAGGGCACCGTGAACCGCCACTTGTCGATGTGGTGGGCGTAGTCGGCTGGGGTGAGCACCTCGGACTCGTCGATGTAGTCGACGCCCAGGGACTGCAGCACCTGCGCCTCGACGAAGTGGCCGATGCGGGCCTTGGCCATCACCGGGATGGACACCGCGGCGATGATCGAGTCGATCATGTCGGGGTCGCTCATCCGCGACACCCCGCCTTGGGCGCGGATGTCGGCCGGCACGCGCTCGAGCGCCATCACCGCAACGGCGCCGGCATCCTCGGCGATCTTTGCCTGCTCGGCGGTGACGACGTCCATGATGACGCCGCCCTTGAGCATCTCGGCCATTCCGCGCTTGACTCGATCGGTGCCCACGGTGGTTTCTGCAGCCATGCCACCAGGGTAGGCCGTCGGTCGGCGTGCTTCAGCGCTGGAACGCTGCGGGAACGCGGTCGTCGAACTCGATGGCCTCGGGCATGGGGGCCCGGCCCGCCAGGTGGAACACGCGCACGAACCTTGAGCGACGGCGGTTGCGGGTCACGGTCACCGTGCCGTTGTACAGGCGGCGGGCCGTCTGCACCCGTCGGCTGCCCGCGGCTAGGTCGGTGACCAGCTCCGCGGCCCAGTCGTCCTGCACGGGGGGCAGGCCGTCCGCGGACTCGAACGCGACCATCAGCGCCTCGGTGAGAGCCGACTCGGCCTCTTCGCGTTGCGCGTGCGGGACTCGGCGGGCGTGGTGGGCGGCGTCGGCCAGCACGAGAGCGGTCGCCGGGTCGAGGGCACCGCTCGTCGCGAGCTCGAGCGTGGCGCCGGAGCGGCGTAGCAGCTCGGCGTCGAGCGTGGCGTCCATGCGCTCCAGCCGGGTGTGCAGGTGGTCGAGGCGGCTGGCCGACCAGCTCACGACCAGGGCGCCCAGCGCCAGCACCACCAGCGCCAGCATCAGCATCTCGGTCATGTCGTCCCCCGTTGGCCCAGCACCAGGTCGTACACCTCGAGCACCTGGTCGGTGACGGTCGACCAGTCGTAGGCGTGCACCTGGCGGGTCGCCCCCGCAGCCAGGCGGGCACGCTCGGTGTCGTCGGTGAGCAGCCGCACGAGCGTGTCGGCCAGGGCAGCGGAGTCACCGGTCGGAAAGGTCTGGCCGGCCGCACCCTCGGCGAGAACGTCGCGGAAGGCGGGCAGGTCGCTGGCCACGACCGTGGCCCCGGCGGCCATCGCCTCGACGAGGACGATGCCGAACGACTCGCCACCGGTGTGCGGGCCGACGTAGATGTCGCTGCTGGCCAGCATGGTGGCCTTGTCTGCATCGCTGATGCGACCCATCCACCGAACGCTCGCCCGCACCGGCTCCGGCAGCGTGCGCTCTGCCTGAGCCGCGTCCCCCGGGCCGGCGACCAGCAACCGCGCCTCGGGCCGACGGGCGACGACATCGGGCCAGGCGGCCAGCAGCACCGGCAGGCCCTTGCGGGGCTCGTCGAGGCGGCCCAGGAACGAGACGGTGCCACCGGCAGCCCGCAGCGACGGGTCGGCGTGCGCCTGGGAGTACGTGCTCACATGCACCCCGTTGGGGATGAGCACCGGGTCGCCGCCGAGGTGGTTCACGAGCGTGGTGCGCGCCGCCTCGCTGACGGCGATCCGGGCCTCGATCTTCTCCAGCGAGGGCCGCAGGATGCCTGACAGCCCGACGATCGCCCGTGACCGTTGGGTGGCCATGTGCCAGGTGCCGACCAGCGGCCGGTCGGCGGCCCAAACGGACAGGATGCTGAGACTGGGCGAGTCGGGCTGGTGCACGTGGACGATGTCGAAGTCGCCGTGGACGAGCCACCGGCGTACCCGGGCAGCCGCAACAGGTCCAAAGCTGAGCTGGGCCACGCTGCCGTTGTAGGGCACCGATATCGGACGACCGCCCCAGTCGATCCCCGGCCCGAGCTCATCCTCGTCGTCGGCGGGGGCCAGGATCGACGTCTCGTGGCCGCGCTCGCGCAGCACGGCCGCGAAGTCCTTGACGTGCACCTGCACGCCGCCCATCGCACTCCAGGAGTAGGGGCACACCAGCCCGACGCGCAGCGGCGTCATCGGGGGTCGAGGTCGGCGGTGAACAGCTTCTGCAGCATGTGCCAGTCGGTCGGGCGCTCGGCGATGCGCAAGGCGAAGACATCGGCGAGGTGCTGGGTCATCACCGCCGCCTTCTCCCGGTCCGTGCCTGCGTCGGGCACCGGGATCGGTGTCTCGAACTGCAGAACCAGGCTGTGGTCGGGGCCAGTCCCCTCGAACCAGGTCGTGACGGGGATGAGGGGCGCCCCGGTGCGCAGCGCCAGGCTAGCCGGCCCAGCCGGCATCGAGGCCTCCTCGCCGAAGAACCTGACCGGGATGCCACGTGCTGTCAGGTCGCGGTCGGCGAGCAGTGGCACGAAGTCGTTGCCGGCGACGTGCTCGGCCAAGCGGGTCATGACGTCGACCTCACCACCGGTGAGCGGGTAGATCGTCATGCCTAGGCCCTCGCGGAACTCCAGGAACTGCCGGTACACCGACTCGGGCTCCAACCGCTCGGCGACGGTGGTCACGGCCATGCCGTGCGAGATCACCCAGGCACCGGCGTGGTCCCAGTTGCCGGTGTGCGGCAGAGCACCGACGGCGCCGTGCCCGGTGGCAAGCGCGTCGCGCAGCACATGCTCGCCGTGCACCTCGAGGCGGTTGATGCGGTCGATGCTCCAGTCGGGCAGGCGAAAGGCGTCGCACCAGTAGCGGAAGTACGAGCGCAGCCCGTCGCGCGTGAGCTGGTCGAGCGTGGCGTCGTCGGCGTCGGGCACGACCCGGGCGAGGTTGGCCCGCAGCCGCCGCGCGCCCTTCGTCTGCCTCCGCCACGCCGTGTCGGCGACCTGGTCGAAGAGCCGGTAGGCCGCTGCGTCCGGCAGGAGTCTCACGGCGCGCCAGCCACCGCGGTAGGCCGCGACGGCTGCGACGTCCCCGATGGCCACGCTCAGGACTCCTCGACCTGGCTGGACACCCCGCCGAGCTGTCGGCGCACCACGATCATGCGCTGCACGACGGTGACGGCTGAGGCGATGGCCAGCACCGCCATGGCCACGACCAGCACCGTCGGTGAGAGCCCGAGCCCAACGAAGCCAGCCGCCAGCAGCACGACGATGAGGCGTTCGGACCGCTCGGCGACGCCAACCGCGGCGGTGGCTCCCAATCCTTCGGCCCGGGCACGTGCGTAGGACACGAGCTGGCCGAGCACCAGCGACGCCAGCGTCAGCGCCACGCCGAGCATGTTGCCGTCGGCTGCGAACCACAGGGTGAGCCCGGCGAAGATGGACGCGTCGGCGAGGCGATCGAGCGTCGAGTCGAGAAAGGCGCCCCAGTCGCTGGAGCGTCCCGACAGGCGGGCCATGGTGCCGTCGAGGCTGTCGGCAAACACGAACACCGCGATGAGCAGCGTCCCGGGCAGCAGCCATCCGTTGGGGTAGGCCACGAGCGCCGTCGTCACCACGGCCGCCGTCCCGATCACCGTCACCATGTCGGGGGTGAGCCCCAGACGCAGCAGTCCGCGGGCGATCGGGTCGAAGACCCTGGCCACCATCGGGCGCACGCGGCTGCTCAGCACGGGTGATGATGCTACGGCGTCGGCAGGCACCATTGTCGGACGTGAGCGGCGGGGATTGGGGTGGCCGAGAGGTTCTTTCGGCCCCTTGTGATGGGATACCGCCGACGGCAAAGGTGAAGGCCTCCCGCGTCACACGAACGGAGTACCCATGGCTGCAGATCGTCCCGGCTCGTCGAACGGCACTGCCCCGGTCGCCTCATCCCCGGACGGCGTGCGCAACGTCGTCCTCGTCGGGCACACCGGTGCCGGCAAGACGACGCTTGTCGAGTCGATGCTGGCCGGGACGGGAACCATCCCGCGGGCCGGGCGCGTCGAGGACGGCTCCACCGTCACCGACTACGACGAGGCAGACATCAAGCAGCAGCGCTCGGTGTCGCTGACGCTGGCACCCTTGGCGGCCAACGGCGTCAAGGTGAACCTGCTCGACACACCTGGCTACGCCGACTACGTCGGTGAGCTGCGCGCTGGGCTGCGCGCTGCCGACTGCGCCCTGTTCGTGGTGTCGGCGGCCGACGGCATCGACGGGTCGACGCAGGCGCTCTGGGAGGAGTGCGCCGCAGTCACGATGCCGCGAGCTGTCGTCATCACCAAGCTCGACCACCAGCGTGCCGACCTAGCCGCCACGCTTGACGCGTGCCAGCAGGCGTTCGGCGAGAAAGTGCTGCCCGCCTACCTGCCGGTGAGTGCCGGCTCGCAGGTGACCGGGCTGCTGGCGCTGCTGTCCGAGCGCGCCTACGACCACGCCGACGGCGTGATGAGCGAGCGCGAGCCGACCGAGGACGAGGCAGCGCAGATCGCTGACGCCCGGCCCACTCTGATCGAGGCCATCATCGAGGAGTCCGAGGACGAGACCCTGATGGACCGCTACCTCTCCGGCGAGCCGGTGCCGCTGCAGGTGCTCGTCGACGACATGGAGAAGGCCGTCGCACGCGGCTCGTTCCACCCGGTCATCCCGGTGTGCTCGGGCACCGGGGTCGGCGTGGACGAGCTGCTCGAGGTGATCACCAGCGCGTTCCCGTCCCCCTTCGAGCATCCCATGCCCGAGGCGACGACGCTGGAGGGCAAGCCCATCTCCGACCTTCGCGTCGACCCGGCTGGGCCACTGGTCGCCGAGGTCGTCAAGACGACCTCAGACCCCTACGTAGGACGCATCAGCCTTGTGCGGGTGTTCTCTGGAACCATGCGCCCCGACACCACGGTGCATGTCTCGGGGCACCTGACGACGTTCGCCGGCGAGCAGAGCGGCCACGAGGACCACGACGAGGACGAGCGCATCGGCGCCCTCAGCTCCCCGCTGGGCAAGACTCTTCGCACGGTCGGTGAGTGCGTGGCTGGCGACATCTGTGCGGTGGCCAAGCTGTCGCGCGCCGAGACCGGCGACACCCTCTCGGACAAGGACAGCCCGCTGGTGCTGCGGCCCTGGGAGCTGCCTGAGCCGCTGCTGCCGGTGGCCATCGTTGCGCACGCCAAGGCCGACGAAGACAAGCTGTCGGGGGCGCTCGGCCGCCTCGTCGCCGAAGACCCGACGATGCGGGTCGAGAACAACCCCGAGACCCACCAGCTCGTGCTCTGGACCATGGGCGAAGCCCACACCGACGTGCTGATCGACAAGCTCTCGTCCCGCTACGGCGTCGAGGTCGACCGCACCGACCTACGCGTGCCGCTGCGTGAGACATTCACCGGGGCGGCCAATGCGCGTGGGCGGCACGTGAAGCAGAGCGGCGGTCATGGCCAGTTCGGCGTCTGCGACATCGAGGTCGAGCCGCTGCCCGAGGGCTCGGGAATCGAGTTCGTCGACAAGGTCGTGGGCGGGTCCGTGCCGCGGCAGTTCATCCCCTCGGTGGAGAAGGGGGTGCGAGCTCAGGCCGAGAAGGGTGTTGCAGCCGGCTACCCGATGGTCGACTTCAGAGTCACCTTGGTCGACGGCAAGGCGCACAGCGTCGACTCCTCCGACATGGCGTTCCAGACCGCCGGCGCTCTCGCACTGCGCGATGCCGCCGACACCGCAGGTGTGTCGCTGCTCGAGCCGGTGGACGACGTGTCAGTGCTGATCAGCGACGAGCACCTCGGTGCGGTGATGGGCGACCTGTCGTCACGTCGTGGGCGTGTGCAGGGCACGGAGCCGATCGGCCGCGGCCGCACGGTCGTGCGGGCGCAGGTGCCGCAGGTCGAGATCGTTCGGTACGCGATCGACCTTCGCTCGATGTCGCACGGGACGGGCACGTTTTCGCGAACCTTCAGCCACTACGAGCCGATGCCGTCCCACCTGACCGCGAAAGCCATCGAGGCGGCGCGCGAGACCCACTGACCGCCGCCGCCCCGCGCGGGTTCGGGCCACCGGCCGGCTCGCTTCCCCGCGATCTTGGCGTAGCGGCCGGATGGGTCGGGGTTTGCGGCCACAGCGCCAAGATCGCGCGGAGGTGTGGGGCAGGTGGGGCAGGTGGGGCAGCGGGGGCTCAGTCCTGCCAGGCGTCGGCCAGCAGGCCCCTCGTCTCGCTCAGCAGCTGCGGGATGATCTTCGTGTGGGAGATGACGGCGATGAAGTTGGCGTCGCCGCTCCACCGTGGCACGACGTGCTGGTGCAGGTGCGCGGCCAGCGACCCGCCGGCCACCCCCCCGAGGTTGAGGCCGACGTTGAACCCGTGCGGACGCGAGATCGCCCGGACGGCGCGCAGCGCCTGCTGCGTCAGCAGGGTCAGCTCGGTCGCCTCGTCCTGCGTGAGCTCGTCGAGCTCGGCGACGTGCCGGTAGGGCACCACCATCAGGTGACCGGGGTTGTACGGGTGCAGGTTGAGCACTGCGTAGACGTGCTCGCCGCGACGCAGCACCAGCCCGGACGTGTCATCGAGGGAGGGGATGCGGCAGAACGGGCAGCCGCCCACGTCTCGTCCGGTCTCGGCTTCACCCTTGATGTAGGCCATGCGGTGCGGTGTCCAGAGCCGGGCCAGGCGGTCGGGCACCGAGACGCCGTCCTGTGCCACCAGGTCGGCTGGCTGCTCCCCGCTGCCGGTCACCACTAGCTCCGCTCGGCCACGACGCGGACGATCTCGTCGATCGCCTCGTCCACCGGCACCCCGTTGCGCTGTGTGCCGTCGCGGTAGCGGAACGACACCGCCACGGCGTCCACGTCGGTGTCGCCGGCCAGCAGCATGAAGGGCACTTTGGACTTCTGGGCGTTGCGGATCTTCTTCTGCATGCGGTCGTCGGAGGTGTCGACCTCGACGCGGATGCCACGTGAGCGCAGGCGCTCGGCGATGTCGCGCAGGTAGCCGACGTGCGCGTCGGTGATCGGGATGCCCGTCACCTGCACCGGCGCGAGCCATGCCGGGAAAGCACCGGCGTAGTGCTCCAGCAGGATGCCGAAGAACCGCTCGACCGAGCCGAAGAGCGCCCGATGGATCACGTAGGGGCGCTGCCGGGTTCCGTCGGCGGCCTGGTACTCCAGGTCGAAGCGCACCGGAAGCTGAAGGTCGACCTGAAGGGTCGAGAGCTGCCAGCGGCGGCCGATGGCGTCGGAGACGTGAACGTCGATCTTCGGGGCGTAGAACGCGCCCTCGCCCTCGGCGACGGAGTACTCCAGCCCCGAACGGTCGAGCGCCTCGCGCAGCGCGGCCTCCGCGACGTCCCACTGCTGGGGCTCGCCGACGAACTTCTCCGGACGGGTCGACAACTCGGCGGTGAAGTCGGTGAGCCCGTAGTCGCGCAGCAGCCCGACGACGAAGTCGAGCAGCGACGCGAGCTCGTCGGAGAGCTGCTCCGGGGTGCAGAAGATGTGCGAGTCGTCCTGGGTGAAGCCGCGGGCGCGGGTGAGGCCGTGCACGACGCCGGACTTCTCGTAGCGGTAGACCGTGCCGAACTCGAACAGGCGCATCGGAAGCTCGCGGTAAGAGCGTCCGCGCGAGGAGTAGATGAGCATATGCATCGGGCAGTTCATGGGCTTGAGGTAGTACTCGGCACCGGCGTCGAGCTCCATCGGCGGGTACATGCCCTCCGCGTACCACTGCAGGTGCCCAGAGGTCTCGAACAGCGTCCCCTTGGTGAGGTGCGGGGTCTGCACGAACTGGTAGCCGGCCTCTTCGTGGCGACGGCGGGAGTAGTCCTCCATCACCATGCGCACCACCCCGCCCTTGGGGTGCCACACCGCGAGGCCGGAGCCGATCTGCTCCGGGAAGGAGAACAGGTCGAGCTCGGCGCCGAGCTTGCGGTGGTCGCGCTTCTCGGCCTCGGCGAGCATGTCGAGGTGGGCGCGCAGCGCCTCCTTGGACTCCCACGCAGTGCCGTAGATGCGCTGCAGCTGCGGGTTCTTCTCCGACCCGCGCCAGTAGGCCGCCGCCACCCGCATCAGCTGGAAGGCCGGGATGTGCTTGGTGGTCGGCAGGTGAGGACCGCGACACAGGTCGTTCCAGGCCAGCGACCCGTCGCGGCGCAGGTTGTCGTAGATGGTCAGCTCGCCGCCACCGACCTCCGCGGACGCACCTTCGGCGGCATCGGCTGCGTTGCCCTTGAGCCCGATCAGCTCCAGCTTGTACGGCTCGCCGACCAGCTCGGTGCGCGCGTCGTCGTCGGTCACGACGCGGCGGGAGAAGCGCTGCCCCTCCTTGACGATCTTGCGCATACGAGTCGACAGGGCATCGAGGTCGTCGGGGGTGAAGGGCTCGGCGACATCGAAGTCGTAGTAGAAGCCGTCCTTGACCGGCGGGCCGATGCCCAGACGGGCCTTCGGGAACAGCTCCTGGACCGCCTGGGCCAGCACGTGCGCGGTGGAGTGGCGCAGCACGGCGCGTCCCTCGTCGCTGTCGAGAGCGACGGGCTCGACGACGTCGCCGTCGGCGACCGGCGCGGCCAGGTCCACCAGCGTCCCGTTGACCCGTGCGACGACGGCCTCGGCACCCACGCTGCGCAGCACCTCACCGGCGGACGCGCCCTCGGGTGCCCTGAGCTCGCGGGAGTCGACGGTGAGCAGAAGGTCGGGCACGGTGTTCTCCCCGTCGTGGATCGGTCTTTCGTCGGGTGGTACGTGGCGTCAGGCGCCCGCGAAGGTCACCTGGGTCGCGCCGTCGGCGGCGCGCAGGTTGAGCGTGCTGCTCTCGAGCTTGAACGTCGTCGTGTTGGCCAGGGCGGCCACGTAGTTCTCTTCGAGAGTTGCCTGCTCGCCGGAGCACTCCTCGCCCTCGGTCGTCACGTCGGTGAGGGCGATCTCGCCCTCACCAGCCGTCCACTGTCCCGAGTAGTCGCGGCACCCTGTGAACCCCGAGACCGTTCCGTCGGCGGCGAACACAGCGGTGACGTCGGCCGTGGCCGCGGTGCCCTCGACCCCGCCGTTCTGGTTGTTGACGCCGGTCGCGACCCATGACGTTCCGGCCAGGTCGTCGACTCCCGCCTCGTAGGTCAGCAGGTCGGCGCCCCCGGCATCTCGCAGCGTCAAGGTGTCGTCGCCCTGCTCGAAGGCGGTGACGAGGGGGAAGGCGGCGAGCACCGCCTGCTCCTGGGCCTCGACATCGGGGTCGGCACAGGCCATCAGCGTCACCGGACCAGGCTCCATGGTCAGCGCCGAGCCATCCTGGGCCCACGCGACGGCGAAGCGGTTGCAGCCGGTCGACCCAGCCGCATCGCCGTCGGCGAGGAAGGTCAGCGTGGACTCGCTCACGGCTGCGGGAGTCGGCTCCTCGCCACCCGCGGCCGAGTACGACGTAAGAACCCACGACGAACCGGTGAGGTCAGCCGCCGTGCCCGCCTCGGCGTCGTCGCTCTCGTCGCTTGCGCAGCCGGCAACCACCATCGACGCGACCGCTGCAAGCACCAGCAAAGCGTTCATGGTGAGCGCTCCCCTTCGACACGGCAAACAGAGGCGGTGGGCGATACTGGTGTCGAACTTCTGTTTGACAAGCCTCTGACCTGGGCATCATCCCTCTGAGCAGGCACGGAGCCTGCAGGCTGTTGCAGGCAGCACCCTCGAGTAGCCGTTTGATCTGGCACGCGTGCCAGATCTCGACCACAGGAGAGGTACATGGGCAAGCGATCCGCCTTCGGCTCAGTGAGGGTTCTGCCGTCGGCCAGGGTACAAGCCCGCTACACCGGGCCCGACGGAGCAACGCACACCGCTGGAACCACGTTCGCCACGAAGACGGATGCCCGCGGATGGCTCGCGACCGAGCAGGCCCTCTTGGTTCAGGGGAAGTGGACTCCCCCAGCAGTACGGCTTGCCGTGCATGTCGCGGAGGTCGCATCCACCCCCACGCTGACTGAGTACGCGGCCACCTGGATGAGCGGCCGGTCAGTGAAGCCCGGCACCGAGCAGCACTACCGCAACCTGCTCGACAACGTGATCTTGCCGACGCTGGGCGGGCATCCGATCAACACGATCAGCCCGGTGATGGTTCGGGCGTGGCACGCGAAGGTCGCGACCGGGCCCACGATGAAGGCCCACGCCTACAGCTTGCTGAAGACAATCCTCTCCACCGCGGTGAAGGACGACTTGCTGCCGTCGAACCCGTGCCGCATCGACAAAGCCGGCTCCCATCCGCGGCAGAAGCGGATCAAGCCTGCGACGCTCGCCGAGCTGAAGGTGATCACGGAGCAGGCCCCAGACAAGTACCGGCTCATGGTTCTGCTCGCCTCGTGGGCGGGGCTGCGGTTCGGTGAGATCACCGAACTGCGGCGGAAGGACTTCACCCCCGACGGCATGAGTGTGGAGATCACCCGCGGCGTCACCCGCGTCGGCGGCACCTACGTTGTGGGGAGACCGAAGTCGGATGCAGGGGTTCGCACCGTCGCGATCCCACCGCATCCCGCGCCGATGGTCGTGGATCACCTCACCCGCCACACCGGGCCGCAGCAGGATGCGTTGCTGTTCGCCTCCCGCAGCGGTGGGCACCTCGCTCCATCCACGGTCGACAAGTGGTTCTACCCCGCCCGCGAGAAGGCTGGTCGGCCGGATCTGCGCTGGCACGACCTTCGGCACACCGGGGCAACCCTCGCAGCAGCCACAGGGGCCACGCTGAAGGAGCTCATGTCGAGGCTCGGGCAACTCCACCCCTGACGCTGCGCTGATCTACCAGCATGCCGCCCAGGACCGTGACCGGGCCATCGCCGACGCGTTGTCTGAACTCGCCGCAGGCGACGTGGTGCCGCTGCGGAAGCACGCCTAGAAGACGATCGACCATCGGCCTCTCGCCCAAGCATCCGTCGCTTGTGACCTCGCCGACTCGGTGGTGCAGCTGCAACGCCGGAGACCAAGACGTTGGCGACCGCGACACGCACCCCCGGTGCGGCGCCAGTCCGCCTCTGGGGGTTCGTTGTCTCACCGGCGTTTTGCTGCCACCCCAGCCGGGTACACCACCCCATGCGCCCGATCCTCGTCGCTGTCGCCGTCCTCGCCATAGCCGCCACCGGCTGCTCGTCCAACGCCACCGACGACTACTCCCCCTCACACTGCTCGGCCTGGTCGGCATGCACGATCCGCCGCGACCGGAGGCGATGGAGGCGATCCGCACGTGCCACCGCGCGGGCATCGAGGTCAAGATGATCACGGGCGACCACGCCGCGACCGCTCGGACGATAGCTGCAGAGATCGGCCTCGCCCGCGACGGCGAGGAGCCCGTCGCGGCGACGGGGGCTCAACCACGCGAGCTCACCGATGCGGAGTTCGCAGCGACGGCCCGCTCGGCCAACGTGCTGGCTCGTGTCACGCCCGAGCACAAGCTGCGCCTGGTCGAGACACTGCAGGCACAGAACCAGGTCGTCGCCATGACGGGCGACGGCGTCGACGACGCGCCCGCCCTACGGCAAGCCGACATCGGTATCGCCATGGGCCAGGCAGGCACCGAGGTGGCCAAGGACGCCAGCGCGATGGTGCTCACCGACGACAACTTCGCCTCCATCGAGGCGGCCGCGGAGGAAGGTCCCGGCGTCTACGACAACATCACGAAGTTCGTCACCTGGACCCTCCCACCAACCTCGGTGAGGGGTTGGTGATTCTCACCGCGATCGTGCTCGGCGCGACCTTGCCGGTTCTGCCGGTTCAGGTGCTGTGGATCAACATGACCATCGCGCTGCTGCTCGGGCTCATGCTGGTGTTCGAGCCGAACGAGCCGGCATCACGAACCGCCGACCTCGCGACCCCGACCAGCCCATCCTGACGCGCGTGCCCGCCGAGCGGATCCTGCTCGTGTCAGTGCTCATGGTCGTCGGCGCGTTCGGCCTGTTCGAGTACGAGCTGGCGAGGCGAGCAACCACGGCTGAGGCCCGCACCGTCGCCGTCAACGTGCTCGTCATGGTCGAGACCGCGTACCTGCTCAACTGCCGGTCGCTCACGAAGTCCTTGCTCGCGGTCGGACTGTTCAGCAACCCAGCGCTGCTGGGCGGCATGACCGCGATGGTCGGGCTGCAGGTGCTGTTCACCTACCTGCCGTTCTTCCATGTCGTCTTCGAGTCCGCGCTTATCGACCTGCAGGCATGGGTATGCGTCGCCGTCGTTCGTCAGTGCCCGCAGGGTGAGCAGGCTGTGGCGGGTCGCGTCAGGCCCGTTCGGTCCAGTCGGCAACCGCGCTCATCCCGCTAGCCGGATCGTACCCGTCTCACTAGTGTCCAGCGTCCAGGAACTGCCCCCGTGAACGCCGGAGAGGAGAGTCATGACGAGAAGGTCACGACGACCGCTTCGCGCCGCTGCCGCGGCGCCGCTGCTTGTTGCCGGTCTGCTCACCGCCTCGTGTGGCGGGGACGACGAGACCGCGACGACCGAGCAGGAGCCTGCGGCAACCGAGGAGCAGGCGGCCGAGGGTGAGGAGAACGCGGAGGCGGCCAACGAGGGGTCATCCTCGGACGACACCGCAGCCGCCGGGCTCTGCGCCACCGTGACGTCCGTGGATCTGACTGCGGCCTTCGACGACATGCTGACCTTCGGGGAGGCTCAAGGAACGGAGGCGCGCGCCTTCTGCACCGTGCCCGTCGACGGCGCGGAGGGCGAGGGCCTGCTGGTACAGGTCTCGACGGAGGACAGCTACCAGGCCCGTCGCGACCTCGAGCAGCAAGACGTTCCGTTCGAAGAGATCGACGACCTGGGCGCGGAGGCGTTCATCATCAATGAGGCCGACCTGAACGTCCTGCTTGCCGACGGCACCGCTGTGCAGGTGGCGATCCAGGCCTTCTTCGTGCAGAACGAGCCGCCGCCGGCCGAGGTGGTGCAGGACGGGCTCGTCACCGTGGCTGAGGCGGTCGTCGACAGCCTCTGAGGCCCCGCCGCCGGCCGCGTTGCCTACCATCTACGGTGTGGGCACTGTTGATGATCTGATCGCCGGTCAGGACGAGGCCCGCGGCTCGGCGCTGCAGCACGTCCTTGACCTTGCCATGGACGCCGCACCCGAGGCTGAGCAGGGCATGAGCTACGGCGTGCCCGCGCTTCGCTACCGCGGCCGGCCCCTGCTGGGCTTCAACGCCTGGGATACCCACCTGGCCATCTACCCCTTCAGCCCCGCAGCGATCGATCCGGTGCGCGATCAGCTGCACGGCTTCTCGGTATCGAAGGGCACGGTGAGGTTCACCGTGGAGAACCCGCTACCCGATCAGGCGGTGACCGGAATCGTCGTCGCCCGTCAGAGCGAGCTCGACGGAGCGTGACCACCGCTCAGCCCGGTGCCGCCCCCCATCTGAGCCATCGCACCAGCCATGTCCATGTCGCACCAGTGGGCGATGACCCGGCAGCCAAGGTCGTGATTCGGTCAAGTCCGGCTACCGCCGGCTCCCTCATCGACCGGCCACCCGGTTCTGTCGGGTCCGCCACGTGGTACACCCTCGCGCACCACCGACCCCCTCGGCCGGCACGTGGACCAACCACCGACACGTCGATCGAGACCGGCGCAATGTCTTCACCAGGCAGGTCTTCGCCACCTACGGAGCCGTCGCCAAGGGAGGCTATCGCTCGGGCCGCTTCAGGGTCGACGCACGATGGGGGCGGGTCAGTGCTCCTTGTGGGTGACACCACGGTGCCGTGGCAGGCTGCACAGGTGCGTGAACGGGTCGAGATCATCCTGCCCGCGTGGGTGGGCGAGAGGGCGGTGTCATACCTGCCCACCCGCCAGGACCGGATGCGCTACGTCATTGACCTGGCTCGCCGCAACGTCATCCACGGCACCGGCGGGCCCTTCGCGGCTGCCGTCATAGCGACGATCACCGGTGCGGTGCGGTCCGTGGGCGTGAACGTGGTCGTCGCTGAGGCCAACTCCACCGCCCACGCCGAGATGGTCGCGCTCCAGCTCGCGCAGGCCGACCTCGGCTGCCATGACCTGGCCGTCGCACCGGGTGGACCCTACGAGCTGGTCTCCAGTGTTGAGCCGTGCACGATGTGCCTGGGAGCGGTGGTGTGGTCGGGTGTGCACACCCTGGTCTGCGGCGCCACCGATGGCGACGCCCGCGCTATCGGCTTCGACGAGGGTCCCAAACCGCCCGCCTGGGTTGCGGCGCTGCACCAGCGGGGAGTCGCCGTGCACCTCGAGGTCTTGCGTCCCGATGCGGCGGCCGTGCTGCAGGCCTACGCCGACGCCGGCGGCCCCATCTACAACGCCCGCCGCTAGCGCGTGACGGTCTTGAGTAGCCACCGGGCGTAGCCCTCGCGTCCGTCGGGCGCGACCAGGTGGATGCGGTCGTCGTAGAGCCATGACGGGTTTGCGCGGCCGACGGAGGTCCAGTCGATGACCGCAACGTTAGCGTTGCCTTGGGCCAGCCGGGCGAACAGCCTGTCGTTGTGGGCCTCCCAGGTGCGGGTACCAGAAGGTTGACCAGCACCACCGATCGTCCGGGCAAGTCGTCGAGGAGCGACTGCAAGTCGCGCTCGGCACTCGGGCCATTGTTCCCGACATGGAGCACAACGGTGTCCCGGAGCGACCCGCCGGCCTTGACCTTGGCGCCGGACTCGCGCAGGTTCGCCCTGGCGCCCTAGACCACCGAGTCGCCGAAGACGGACAGGTCACGACCGCTTGCCGCCGGGCTGGGCGCCTCCGCCGAGGTTGTGCGCTTCGGCTCGGTCCGCTCGGCGCTGCCCTGGTTCGGCTTGTCGTTGCCGCCGGGAGTCCCGTCCGGGCTGGGCGTCGGGGTGGCGGGCGAGGAAGGGGTCGGTGATGGGCTCCGGATCGGCTGGCGCTCAGCCTCGCGAGCCCGACCGTCAGCAGAGGGACCGTTTGCCTGCGTCCCTTCGGCCCCGGAGGTGGCCACGGTGACCTCGCTCGGGGTGGAAGGCTGCGCCGGCGCCCGGTAGAGACCCACTCCGACCGTCCACACCACAAGTGCGAGCGTGAGTGTCACCGCGACGACGCGGACCGCTGCGGCGCGACCCACAGGCGTGCTTTCTCGTGCCTTCCGCAGCGACACAGCGATCGCTCCCCGTCGGATCGGCATCTCCACCAACCGGTAGGACGCCTCCGCCAGCAGCAGGGTGATGCCCACCCGCAGCAGTACCGCGGGGGCTCCATCGAAGGGCAGCTCGAACCCGGGCCTGGTCACCATGAACACCGGCCAGTGCCACAGGTAGATGCCGTAGGACCGTTCGCCGATATGGCGAAGCGGCTGCACGGACATGATCTGGCCGAGCACACCGGCCGGATTCGCCAGTGCGGCCAGGCCGAGCGCTGTCAGCAAAGCCAGCACCAAGAACCCGCCCCGGTACAGGAAGTCGAAGAACTCGCCCACCCGCAGGCGGAAGCAGCCGACGCCGACCAGGCCGAGAACGCCCGCAACGTCGATCACCACCGCCGCGCCGGGCTGCGGGATCCGCGTTCGTGACAGCCGCGAGGCCCCGGGCGACCAACGGCGCCACGGAGCCCACACGGTGGCCAGTGCAGCCCCCACGAGCAGCCCCATCGCGTGGGTGTCAGTGCCGTCGTAGACCCGGCTGGGGTCGTTCGGTACGGGGAACCCCGAGCGCAGCGACAGCCAGGCCATCCAGACGGTCGACGCGACGGCGAGAACAAGCGCGACTCGGCGCACCCGTCGTCGCCCGGTGGCCATGGCCATCACGACAACGCCCAGCATCACGAGGTAGATCTGTTCCTCGACGTCCAGGTTGCTGAAGTGTCCGACCTGGAACGCCTGCAGCTTCCTCGCGACACTGACCGGCATCTGCCAGCCGGCTGGATCGCAGTCGGCGAAGTAGAGGACAACCAGGGGTCTGCCGTCGCTGGCAGCGTCCGCGGCCAGCCGGTAACTGAGCGTGTCGCTCATCTCGCCCGTGGGCAGGTACAGGTCTGCCCGGTGCTGATCGGCGAGCGGAGCAAGAATGGGGTCGAGGCTCGACTTCTCCCCCGCCATGACGATCCGGTAGGGCTGCTCAGGGTTGAACCCACGAACATCGACGGTCGGCTCGAGATCATCCACGTCGGGCAGGTCGAGCTCGAGGCCCACAGTGATCAGCGACTCGGGGTCTGCCGGCTTGAACCGGCGAACGGTTGGTTCGGCGTTGCGCTGGTCGATCACCTGGGTGAAGTCGAGCTAGCCGAGCCAGCGGGCCGCCTTCGCCGCCTTGGACTGCAACCACTGCAGTCCTTGTCAGTGTTCGTGTACGGCAAGCCATCCGGCTTCGACTCGACCAGGATCCTGCAGTGCAGGCCGCGGAGGTGGATCGTTCGATCCCTGAGCCCGACCCGTCGGGCCGTGTCGGCGAGCCAGGATCCGACACGATGCCCCGCCTCGGCGTCGAGGCGGAACGGATCGTTCTGCGGAGCCAGGACCGTGAGCTGGTTCATGGGCAGGCCGTGAGCCTGCAGCTCGCGGCGAAGGAGGGACTGTCCGTGGACAGGGGCAACAGCACCGAGGTCGGTCGATTCAGCCGTGTCGATGGCGGTCTGCTTGACCTCGGTAGCGGCCCCTGCTGTTAGGCGGGGGCGGTTGCTCATGGGTGCTGCTCACCCCCGGCCGGCAGCGGGGTGAAGATCCTGTCCAGGTCGGCGCGACGGATCCGCAGAAGGCGATCCTTCGGGCCGGTGCGGTAGGCGGGCAACTTGCCCTCGGCGATCGTCTGACGGATGCCGCGCTGAGGCCGGTGTCTTCAGCAACCTCGCGCACATTCATCCATGTGCGGGTGACCTTCTCGGTCATGGTGATGAACTACTTCCCCGGTCTGCCCATCGAGGGTGAGATGGTCAGGGGGTGCCGCGGGACGGTCGAGGGATCGACCGGGCGATGCCGTCAGGCAGCAACCCCGACCGGGGCCGGGGGTGCCGTCGGTGCCGACGTGAGGGTGATGGCAAGCCGTACACCTTCAGGGGGCGGATCATGCTCACGCTGAAGGTCGGCGGCGACAAGCTGCACATGCTCGGCTTCGTCGACTTCGACGGCCGGCAGCTCCATCTCGGGGAAGGCGTAGTCCTCGATGCTGTGGAGCCGGTCGAGGTGGTCGATCATCGAATCGCCGGGGACGGGCCCTCCGGAGTCGAAGGTGCGCCAGGCGTGCCGCATGAGGACGCGGGCCGGATGATCCATGCAGCGGCCGCGTCGGAGGTTGCGTCGGCGGGCACGAAGGACGGCACGCGTAGGCCCTCGGGGCTGCTCCGTGGCCGACTCCGACTGCATGCCTGCAGGCTACTGCAACTGAGTTACATCTGTGTAGTTCTGTCCCCGTTGCGGGTGTTCTAGCACGGGATCTGTGGCCGCTTCTGGCACGGGGCTGGCACGCGGCGAGAACCAGCCATAAATAGACCCCCTGTGAACAGGGAGTTCATGGGGTGGGCGATACTGGTTTCGAACCAGTGACCTCCTCGGTGTGAACGAGGCGCTCTCCCACTGAGCTAATCGCCCGTCAGCGGAAGCAGAAGGATATCCGACCGGGCGGCCGGCAACGTCCGAGGAGGGTCGACGGGCCTCAGGTGTTCCAGACGTCTTCCAGCCAGGTGCCGATCGGGCCGGGGAAGCCGTAGCGCTGCATGTACCAGACCACCGTGGCGAGCGCGACGAGGAGGACCACAACTCCCAGCACCTGGTTCAGCCGGCGCACCTCGGGGGCCATCGCCCTGTCGCGTGCCGCGACGGCCCGTGCCTTGGCCCAGTCCAGCGAGCCGCGGGCCCAGGCGAACTCGCTGGCCAGGATCATCAGCCCGATGAAGATCGTCGCCCATCCGGGTCCGGGGAGCGCCAGCAGTGCGACGCCGGTGGCCACCACCAGCACACCGACGGTGAGCACCCCTATGCGCCACGTCAGGTCGAGCAAGGAGTTCCCTCGCAGGCTGCGCCGAAAGCTCCGGTAGCGCGCAGCCGGGCCGCGGTGGGGCTCGACTGGATCGACACGACCGGGCGCGGGTGTGGCCCCCTCGTGCGCCTTCGCGTCGTTCATGTCTCGATCGTCACACGCCAACCGTGGTGCGCACCACCGGGATCGCCCCTGGGATGACCCTGAGACCGAGGTTTAGCCACCCTGACCGCAGGGAACAACAGAGGTGAGCAACCATCGTCTGGAGGACACCGTGAACACCGCCGCTGTGCGCAGCCCGTTCGACGTCACCCTTGTCGGCGCCGAGCTGCCCGTGCTGATGCACGCGCAGCTGGAGTACTACTCCGCTGACCCCTTTGCCGTGACCGCTGTGTTCCACACCGGCGAGCGGCCCGTGCGCTGGGTGTTCTCTCGCGACCTGCTCGACGAGGGCCTGGTGCACGACGTCGGCGACGGCGACATCCAGATCGTCCCAAGCCGCGACTCCCTGGGCGTGCACGTCGTCCAGCTGCGGCTGGCATCCCCGGACGGGGTTGCCGTGCTCGAGGCGCCTGCCGACGTGATCCTGGAGTTCCTGGGACGCAGCTACGCCCTGGTGCCGCCGGGCATGGAGTCGGCGTTCGTCGACATGGACGACACGATCACGCGCATCTTCGCCGGCTGACACGAGCCGGACGGGCCCGGGGGCCACTAGCCTCCCGTGCTTGTGAGCCGCGAGACCGTGACGCCGACGACCGAGCCGGGCATCGACCTCTGGTGCGACCTACTGTGCCCGGACTGCGCCGCCCTGCTGGACGACATCGAGCTGTTGCGAGCCCGAACGCCGCTTCGCCTGCGCCACTTCCCCCTCGTGGCGCACACCTGGGCAGTCCCGGCTGCGCAGGTCGCCGAGGAGGCACGCGCCCAGGACGTGCTGTGGCCGGTCGTGCAGGCGATCCTGGCGACCAACGGCGAGATCCACTCCCCTGACGACCTGGTGCTCACCGCTCAGCGCGGCGGCGCATCGGTCACCGCTGTGCGGCGTGCCCTGGCCGACGGCCGCCACGCCGGAACCGTCGCCCGCGACTACCGGCACGGACGGGCGCTGGGCATCCCCGGCACACCGACGCTGGTTGTGCAGGGCCCCGGTGGCCCGGTGATGCTGGACGGTGGCCGAACCCAGGTGGGCCTGCGGGTGGCCACCGAAGCCCTGCTGGAGGCCTTCGACTAGCTCCGGCGCCACCTTGGCGCTGTCTGCTCACGAACACACCCGCCCCGACGCAAGCCCGAAACGATCACGTGACGGCGGAAGTTTGGGGGTTTCCAAGGCAGATCGTCCGTGGAAACCCCCAAACTCCCGTGGATGGCAGGGGAAGGCCGCTGGATGGCGCGGGCAAGCCCTCCCCGATGACGGCGCGGCAGGCCACGCCACGGCATCCGCCCGAGCGCCGGCCCCACGCGTAGCCATGGGGGATCGGTGGATCAGGGCCACGGGTCGACCTCCATCGCGCTGCGCCGGGCGAACTCGGCCGCGATCGTCCGCGTGCGCTCGCCGGTCGGCAGCTCACGCTCATCGACCCGGCTCACCGGCTGGACGTCGCGGGTCGAGCTGGTCAAGAACACCTCGGTCGCCGTGGTCAACGCGTCACCGGGCAGGTCGGTCTCGCGCGCGTCGCTCCACTCGAGAACAAGTGCACGCGTCACACCGGCGAGGCATCCGGACGACAGCGGCGGGGTCAGCACCTGGTCGTCGACGACCACGAAGACGTTGCTGCCGGTGCCCTCACACAGCCGCCCGGCGGTGTTGACGAAGATCGCCTCCCCGGCACCGCGCTCGCGCGCCCACGCCAGCGCGACGACGTTGTCGCCGTACGACGTCGTCTTCAGACCCACGAGCGGACCCCGCTCGTTGCGGGGCCAGGGGGCGAGCGCGACCGCCGCCTGCGGGGCCCATGACGGTGCCGGTGAGGAGGCGACGGTGAGCGTGGGGATGGCGTCCGTCCGGTCGCTGCCCAGGGGGCCCTTGCCCGCGGTGTAGGTGACGCGCAGCCGGTGGACGCGGCTGGCGTCGATCGCCGCAACGACAGCGTGGCACGCCTCCCTGACCTCGGCTCGGTTCGGCGCCGGAAGGCCCATGCCGGCGGCGGAGCGCTCCAGCCGGTCCAGGTGGCGGGTCAGGGCGAAGGGGCGCCCGTCGACCACCTTCATGGTCTCGAACACCCCGTCGCCGACGGTCAGTCCGTGGTCGAGGGCGGAGATGCTCGCCGCGTCAGGGTCGGCCAGGCTGCCGTTGACCCAGAGGGTCGTCATGACTCGCTCCCATCAGTCGCAGCCAAGCCTAGAAGGCGAGCGGCCTTCAGCTCGGTCTCGCGCCACTCCCGCTCGGGATCGGAACCCCACGTGATGCCGGCCCCGGTACCGAAGCGCAGCAGTCCCCCGTCGCGCCAGAACGTCCGGATGCCGACGGCCAGCTCGCCCTCGCTGCGGTCGGCGTCCACCCAGCCGACCGCTCCGCAGTACGGGCCCCGCTCGCCGCTCTCCAGGTCGACGATGGCACGCAGGGCGCTTGACTTGGGCGCCCCGGACACCGAGCCCGGCGGGAACGTCGCGGCCAGCAGGTCGCTCCAGCCTGCACCCTCTGCCAGCCTGCCGCGCACCGTCGACACAAGGTGCACCAGCCCCGGGTGCTGCTCGAGCGCTAGCGCGTCCTCCACGACGACCGAACCGGTGGCGCAGACCCGCCCGAGGTCGTTACGCACGAGATCGACGATCATCACGTTCTCGGCGACGTCCTTGTCGGTGAGATCGACCGGGGTGGCACCGGTGCCCTTGATCGGCGACGAGCTGACACGCTGACCGGCTCGGCGCAGGTAGCGCTCGGGCGAGGCACTCACCACGTCTACGCCCACGCCGGGCAGGTGCACCCGGGCAGCGTGCGGCGCAGGGTTGCTCGCCCGGAGCAGGTCGGCCAGGCCGTCAAGGGGCTGCTCAGCCGACAGCCCGGCGCTCAGTACTCGGCAGAGGTTGACCTGATACACCTCGCCGTCGGCGATCAGCGATCGCACCGCCGCAACTCCGGCGAGGTAGTCGTCGTGGGCAAGGCTGGTGGTCCACGCCTCAACGGGCAGAGCACGCCATGGCCGACGGGTCCGCGGTGGGTCGGCGAGGGTGACACGGGCGAACCTGGCCAGCGTCCAGCGGCCCTCGAAGGTGCCGATGACGGCCCACCAGCCCGACTCGTCCAGCACGGACGGGTCGTGGGCGACCTCGACGAGCCCCGTGGCCAGGCGTCCGGCGACGTAGGCGTAGGCCCCCTCGGGGGCGAGGGCGTCGGCGGCGTCCACAGTGCCAAGACCGTACTGGCGGGCCGCGTGTTCGGCGCGTATCCGACCGCCGTTGGTCGTGGCCGTACGCACATCGGTCTCGGGTTCTTGCCAAGGCCCGGACGGCACCGGTGTAGCCACGGCATTGGGGTGGCGTTGCTCGTCATCTGGACGCCTTCCCTGTCGACGACCTGACGGGGGGGACAGGTGCGGGCATGGTCGGCTCCTCCTTCGACGACGACTGCGCAGTCGCCACCCCAGCCACACTGGCGCGGCTGCCCAGGTCGATCGCGGACCTGCCACGCGGCGACGAGGTCGTCGTCACGTGGCAGGGCATCCGCACCCTCGAGGTCACCAAGCGCCTGCCGCAGTTTCGTGACCGGCGACGTCGAAGGAGAGGTGTCGGTGGGGGAGCGCCCTGCCGAAGACACCCGGCCTGATCGGGTATGGTTACCGCTCGCGCCAGACCAAAGTGTCTGGGCACGCGGACGTAGCGCAGCTGGTAGCGCATCACCTTGCCAAGGTGAGGGTCGCGGGTTCGAATCCCGTCGTCCGCTCGAGGACCGTCAGGCAGTAGACGGCCTGGTCACGGTGGAGTGGCCGAGAGGCGAGGCAACGGACTGCAAATCCGTGTACACGGGTTCAAATCCCGTCTCCACCTCGCACGCGCAGGACCGCACGACAAATGAACAGAGGGCCATTGGCGCAGCCTGGTTAGCGCGCTTCCTTGACACGGAAGAGGTCACTGGTTCGAGTCCAGTATGGCCCACCCTCAGTACTCCCAGCCGCGGGCCAGGGCGGCGTCGGCTGCGGCGGCTCCCAGCAGGATCTGCTCGACGAAGTACTCGGTCTCGAACGCCAGGTAGCTGAGCAGCTCGGCCTGCCCCGGCCCGTCGCCGACGCTGCGCAGCAGCCGTCCGAGCAGCCACGTGCCGGAGTCGTCCAGCCACCGCCAGGGCCAGTCCCCGTACTTGTCCGTCAGCACCGACTTCGCGACGGCCGCGAGCTGTCCCGGCTCGGGCGCGATGGTCATGGCCGGCACTCGACGCATGGGCCGGCCGCACCGGTCCGGCAGGGTGCCGTCCGCCGCCTCGCACATGCGGTTCTTCCAGCGCAGGTCGGCGAGGTCTTCGACCATCCGGTCGGCCAGGACGGCGTGCAGCACATGCGCAGCCGCGTCAGCCACGTCGGGTTGGGGTGCGTCGGCGGGCTCAGGCAGGGGCGCATGCCCGTACTCGGTGGCGTGCGCGGCGATCACCAGCAGCCGGTCCGCCCCGAGCTGGACGGCGGGCCGCAACGGCGCGTTGAGCCGGGTACCGCCGTCGCTGTACCAGCCCTGCATGGCCGAGGGGGCGTCGATGCGCACCGCCGGGAAGGCCATAGGTATGGCCGAGGACGCGACGACGTGGTCCGCCGAGATCGGCGTGCGGGCCAGGTCGACTGCTCGCTCGGGGTCATCGACCCCGGACGGGTCGAGTGTGACGGTGTCGACGAAGACGACGCTGCGGCCGCTCGAGATCGCCGCCGGAGGCGCGGTCGACGGCATCCGCGTGGCGACCACCCCGACTGCCTCGACGGTGCCGTCGCGCACGTTGGCCGCGATCTGGTCGGCGTCCAGTGCGGCTTCGGCCGTCTCGGTCAGACGGGACGTGTCGAGCAGGGACTCCACTCCCCCACCCAGACCGACGCTGCTGCGCACGACGTCCCACGCCGCGATGGGCAACGACAGCAAGGGGTGGCGGAAGATGTCGTCGGAGTCGGTGGTGCGCCAGACCTCCAGCAGGCCGCTGGCCGTCTCGTCGACCGGCAGGTGCGCGAGCGACGCCCAGAGGGCGGCGTTGATGGCCCCGGCGCTCGTCCCGATGGCGACGCTCGGCGTCAACCCTTGCCCTGCCAGCACCGGCAGCGCGCGGGCCAGAGCCCCCGCTTGGAAGGCTCCCCGGGCGGCTGCTCCGGTCAGGACGACGGCGACGCGCTCTCCCACGACAACCACGTTAGCGAGCGGTCGCCGTCATCCCTCGACCCTGGTGCTACCGCGTCGGGACGGCTCGATTGTTGCCGCGACAACTCCTTTTCTAGTCTTCTCAGTCGGCCGCCGACAAGCTGGGCTGCCCCAACCACAAGGAGTACTCGTATGGAGATCGCGCTCTGGGCGCTACAGGTGGTTCTCGCGCTGGCCATCGGCGGTGCCGGCGTGGTGAAGCTGCTGAAGTCGAAGGAGGAGCTCGCGCCTCGCATGGCCTACGTGACGAGCTTCACCGCCACGCAGGTCAAGCTGATAGGCGCCGTGGAGGTCGCTGCCGGGCTCGGGATCATCCTGCCCGCGCTCACCGGCATCGCCCCGATCCTGACGCCCATCGCCGCCGTCGGCATCGTGCTCATCATGATTGGCGCGGCCATCACCCACGTCGTGCGCAAGGAGCCAGCGCTGATCGTCCCCAACATCGTCCTGGGCGCGTCAGCGGCGTTCGTGGCCTGGGGCCGTTTCGGCGAGTACGCCATCGCCTGAACGACGCCGCGAGACCACCCCGACCAGCGATCGCCCGGGGCTACCGTGCAGGCATGCCTGCAACGCACGAGGTGACCAACCAGACTCCCCCGTTGACCGGCTACGACGTTCTGGGCACCGACCCGGTCTTGCTCGACGCGCTGCACCGCCACGGTGGCGGTGCCGACGCCGAACGCCTGCACGCGCTCGGGCGACTCGCCGGGTCGGCCGAGGCGCGTCGATGGGGCCACGACGCCAACGCGTACCTGCCCGTCCTCCGCTCGCACGACCGGTACGGCCACCGGGTGGACGAGGTCGACTTCCACCCGTCCTGGCACAGCCTGATGGAGGTTGCGACGACGAACGCGCTGCACGGCACGCCCTGGGGCGAGCCGGCCGGCAGCGGCGCGCACGTCGCGCGTGCCGTGGGCTTCCACACGTGGTTCCAGGTCGAGGCCGGTCACGGGTGCCCGATCTCTATGACGTACGCGGCCGTTCCGGCGCTGCGCACCGACGCCGCGTTGGCCAGTATCTGGGAGCCGCGTCTGTCGTCCACCGCGTACGAGTTCGGCCTGCGTCCCCCCGCGGAGAAGGCCGGCTGCATCGCCGGCATGGCGATGACGGAGAAGCAGGGCGGCTCCGACGTGCGTGCCAACACCACCGTGGCCGCACCCACCGCCGAGTCGGGCGTCTACCGCCTCACCGGGCACAAGTGGTTCTGCTCCGCGCCGATGAGCGACGTGTTCCTCGTACTCGCCCAGGCACCCGGCGGGCTCACGTGCTTCGTGGTGCCTCGCGTGCTGCCGGACGGCGCCCGCAACGTCTTCCTCATCCAGCGCCTGAAGGACAAGCTGGGCAACCGGTCCAACGCCTCGTCGGAGATCGAGCTCGACGCCACGCTGGCCTGGCGGCTCGGGGACGAGGGACGCGGCGTCGCCACGATCATCTCGATGGTCGCCGCGACCCGCCTCGACTGCGTGACTGGGTCGGCCGCGCTGCTGCGAGCCGCCGTGGCCGAGGCCACCTGGCACGCCGACCACCGCTCGACCTTCGGTTCCCGGCTCGCCGACCACCCGGCGATGAGCGAGGTGCTGGCTGACCTGGCCGTGGAGTCCGAAGCCGCCACCATGCTGGCCGTCCGGCTGGCGGCGACGTTCGACTCCACCGACGAGAGCGAGGCGGCGCTGCGCCGCATCGCGCTGCCGCCGGCGAAGTACTGGGTGACGAAGCGCTCGGTCACCGCGATCGGCGAGGCCCTGGAGTGTCTCGGCGGCAACGGATACGCCGAGGAGAGCGGCATGCCGCGGCTGTACCGGGAGTCGCCGGTCAACGCCGTCTGGGAGGGCTCGGGCAACATCCAAGCCCTCGACCTGCTGCGCGTGCTGTCACGCGAGCCGTCCAGCGTTGAGGCTCTGACGAAGGAGCTCGCTCTGGCATCAGGCACCCACCGGGAGTACGACCAGGCGGTCACCGCGCTCACCGACGCGCTCGCCCGTGTCGCCCGTGACCCTGACGAGGCGCAGCGCCATGCCCGTGGCCTTGCCGGACGCATCGCCACCCTGATGCAGGCGTCGCTCGTGCTGCGACACAGCCCAGCAATGGTCGCTGACACGTTCGTGGCGAGCCGGCTGGCCCCTCGTCCGGCCGCCGAGATCGGCCTGGTCGGCGCCCAGGCATCCGGTTCGGCAACCGTGACCATCGTCGAGCGAGCGACGCCACGGGCTGCCGCCTAGGGCTAGTGTCTCGCTGGTGGAGCTGTGGCCGGGCGTCCCCTATCCGTTGGGCGCCACCTACGACGGCGAGGGCACGAACTTCGCGTTGTTCAGCGAGGTCGCCGAGCGGGTCGAGCTGTGCCTCTTCGATGACGCAGGCGTCGAGACTCGTGTTCCACTGACCGAGGTCGAGGCGTTCGTCTGGCACGGATACCTGCCACGTGTGCAACCTGGCCAGCGCTACGGCTACCGCGTCCACGGTCCGTACGACCCCGATCGGGGGCTGCGCTGCAACCCGAACAAGCTTCTGCTCGACCCGTACGCGAAGGCGGTCGACGGTCAGCCCGAGTGGGACGAGGCCCTGTACGGCTACACGTTCGACGACCCGTCGCAGCGCAACAACCTCGACTCCGCCGAGCACGCGATGCTGTCTGTCGTCATCAACCCCTTCTTCGACTGGGGTCACGACCACCTCCTCAACACCCCGTACCACGAGACCGTCATCTACGAGGCACACGTCGTGGGGCTCACTGCCACCCATCCCGAGGTTCCCGAGGAGCTGCGGGGCACCTACGCCGGCGTGGGGCACCCGGCGATCGTCGAGCACCTGTCCAGCCTCGGCGTCACCGCCGTCGAGCTGATGCCCGTGCACCAGTTCGTGCAGGACAACCACCTGGTCGAGAACGGGTTGCGCAACTACTGGGGCTACAACACCATCGGCTTCTTCGCCCCGCACAACGAGTACGCGGCCGCGGGCCAGCGCGGCGAGCAGGTCGCCGAGTTCAAGTCGATGGTCAAGGCGTTGCACAAGGCCGGCATCGAGGTGATTCTCGACGTGGTCTACAACCACACTGCCGAGGGCAACCACCTGGGGCCGAACCTGTCGTTCAAGGGCATCGACAACGCTGCCTACTACCGCCTGGTCGACGACGACCCTTCGCACTACTACGACACCACCGGCACCGGCAACAGCCTGCTGATGCGGCACCCCCATGTGCTGCAGCTGATCATGGACTCGTTGCGCTACTGGGTGACCGAGATGCACGTCGACGGCTTCCGGTTCGACCTGGCCTCCACGCTGGCCCGCCAGTTCCACGAGGTCGACAGGCTCTCGGCGTTCTTCGACCTCGTCCAGCAAGACCCGATCGTCTCGCAGGTCAAGCTGATCGCCGAGCCCTGGGACCTGGGCGACGGCGGCTACCAGGTGGGCAACTTCCCTCCGCTGTGGTCGGAGTGGAACGGCAAGTACCGCGACACCGTGCGCGACTACTGGCGGGGCGAGCCGAACTCCCTCGGCGAGTTCGCCGCCCGCATCACGGGCTCCTCCGACCTGTACCGCGACGACGGTCGGCGCCCCTCGGCGAGCATCAACTTCGTGATCGCCCACGACGGCTTCACGCTGCGCGACCTCGTCTCGTACAACGAGAAGCACAACGACGCGAACGGCGAGGGCAACCGCGACGGGGAAAGCCACAACCGCTCATGGAACTGCGGCGTCGAGGGCGACACGGACGACATGGACGTGCTCGCGCTACGAGCCCGCCAGCAGCGCAACTTCTTGGCCACCCTGCTGCTCTCGCAGGGGGTGCCGATGCTCGCGCACGGCGACGAGCTCGGACGCACCCAGCAGGGCAACAACAACGTCTACTGCCAAGACAACCAGCTCTCGTGGATCGACTGGTCAGACGTCGACACCGAGCTGCTCGCCTTCACCCGCATGCTCACCGAGCTGCGCGCTGACCACCCCGTGTTGCGCCGGCGACGCTTCTTCGATGGGCACGGGTCAGGCCCGGACGAGGAGGTCGGCGACATCGTCTGGTTCCGACCGGACGGCACGATCATGACCTCCGACGACTGGAGGACCGGGTACGCACGCTCGCTGGCGGCGTTCCTCAACGGCGAGGCGATCCCCCATCCGGGGCCGCGCGGGGAGCAGATCGTCGACGACTCCTTCCTGCTGCTGTTCCACGCCGGCCACGAAGACATCGACGTCACCGTCCCACAGGCGTGGCTGGGCGAGGCCTGGGCCTTCGTGCTCGACACGGCCGACCCCGACGCGGCCGACCGGGCACCCGTGGGCCCCGGGGACGAGGTGGCGCTCACCGCCCGCTCCGTGGTCGTGCTGCGGCGGCTGTGAGGTCGACGCCATGACGACGCCCACCTCGACGTACCGGCTGCAGCTGCATGCAGGCTTCGGCTTCGCCGCTGCGGCCTCCCAGGTGCCCTACCTCGCCGACCTCGGGGTGTCGCACGTGTACCTCTCCCCTGTGCTGCAGCCCGTGCCAGGGTCGATGCACGGCTACGACGTGGTCGACCACAGCCGCATCAGCGACGAGCTCGGTGGTGAGCCGGGCCTGCTGGCCCTCGCCGACACCGCGCACGCCCACGGTCTCGGGCTGGTCGTGGACGTCGTCCCCAACCATATGGCTGTTCCCGAGCCGGAGTCGCTCAACCAGGCGCTGTGGTCGGTGCTGCGCGACGGGCCTGCCTCGGAGTTCGCCCGATGGTTCGACGTCGACTGGACGAGCCAGGATCGCTCGTTCCTGATGCCAGTGCTCGGCGACCGCATCGGCCGGTGCGTGCAGCGCGGCGAGCTGAGCCTCGACACCAGCGGCCCCGAGCCGGTGCTGCGCTACTACGACCACGAGTTCCCGGTGCGCGAGGGCACTGCCGAGCTGGCCCTGCCCGAGCTGGTCGACCGCCAGTGGTACCGGCTGGCCCACTGGCGCGTTGCCGACGAAGAGCTCAACTACCGCCGGTTCTTCGACGTCGGGGCGCTCGTGGCGGTGCGGGTCGAAGACCCCGCCGTGTTCAGCGCCACCCATGACCTGCTGCTGCGGCTGCACGCCGACGGCGTCATCGACGGCTTTCGCATCGACCATCCGGACGGCCTCGCCGACCCGCGCGGGTACGTGCGACAGCTGGCCGAGTCGGCGCCTGGCGCATGGATCGTCGTGGAGAAGATTCTTGAGGGCGACGAAGAGCTGCCTGCGGACTGGCCGTGCGCCGGCACGACCGGCTACGACGCCCTGCGCAGGATCACCGGGGTGGTCGTCGACCCCGCCGGGGCCGAGCCGCTCACCGCCCAGTGGTCGCTGCTGGCTGAGAGCGACTTGCGCGAGTACGCCGTCGTCGCGGAGGCGTCCAAGCGGCAGGTCATCGCCACGTCGCTGCGCGCCGAGGTTGCCCGCCTGGTCGACCTCGCCCACCAGATCAGCCAGGACGACCTCACCTACCGCGACCTCACCCGGGCCGGACTCGACGCGGCCGTCGTGGAGATGCTGGTGGCCTTCCCGGTGTACCGGGCCTATGTCGTGCCTGGTGAGGCCGCGCCCGAGCAGGCCGTTGAGATCTTGGACGCCGTCGTCGCCACGTGCGCGCACCGGGTGCCGCGAGTGGTGGACGAGCTGGAGTACCTTCGCGACCTGGCGCTGGGCCGGCTGGGCTTTCGAGACTCGGGCAAGCGCGCCGAGTTCGCCGTGCGTTTCCAGCAGACCTGCGGACCGGTGATGGCCAAGGGCGTCGAGGACACGACGTTCTACCGCTGGTACCGGTTGGTGGCCCTCAACGAGGTGGGCGGGTCGCCGGAGCACATGGCCGTGTTCCCGGACGAGTTCCACGCCTGGGCGGCCCGTCAGCAGGACCACTGGCCGTCGGCGATGACGACGCTGTCGACGCACGACACCAAACGCAGCGAGGACGTCCGGGCCCGGCTGGTGTCGTTGGCCGAGGCCCCGTCCCGCTGGCGGGAGGTGGCGACCGAGTGGAGCGAGGCCTCGGTGCGCTATCGCGCCGCGCCGGGCTGGCCCGACCCCGAGACCGAGTACCTGCTGTGGCAGACCCTCGTGGGCACCTGGCCGATCAGCGCCGAGCGGCTGGTGCCGTACATGCTCAAGGCTGTGCGAGAGGCCAAGCGCCTCACTACCTGGACCGACCCGGACGGCGAGTACGAGCAGGCGCTCAACGACTTCACCCGTGCGGTGCTGACCGACCGGGCCATCACCGAGTCGGTGGCGGCATTCGTCGCCGAGACCGCCGGCTGGGCGCGCGCGGCTGGACTGGCCACCAAGCTGCTGGCGCTGAGCGTGCCCGGGGTGCCCGACGTCTACCAGGGCTGCGAGCTGGTGGACCTGTCGCTGGTCGATCCGGACAACCGCCGCTCGGTCGACTTCGACGACCGTTCGCGCAGGCTGGCCGCCCTGGATGCCGGGACGCCGCCCGCCGACGCGAGCGACGAGAAGCTGCTCGTCGTCTCCCGCGCGTTGCGGCTGCGTCGGGAGCACCCTGACTGGTTCGGGGTGGACGCGACCTACGCACCGTTGCCCACGACCACGACCCACGCGCTCGGGTTCGTGCGCGCCGACCAGGTGGCCACCGTGGTCAGCCGACGGCCGCAGGGGCTCGCGTCGACCGGTGGGTGGCGCGACAGCCAGGTGGTGCTGCCCGACGGCAGGTGGCGCGACGTGCTCAGCGACGCGACGTTCGACGGTGGCTCGCTGGCCGTCGCCGATCTGCTGGCCGCCATGCCGGTCGCCTTGCTGGTGCGCGAGCAGACATGACCGGGCTTCGGCTGTGGGCACCGAACGCACGCGAGGTCTGTCTCGTCCTCGACGACGCGCAGCACGCGATGACACCCGGCGCCGACGGCTGGTTCACCGCCGACGTGGTGCCCGAGCACGCGACCACGTATGGGTTCAGCCTCGACGGCGGCCCGGTACGACCCGACCCTCGGGGAGCGTGGTTGCCCGACGGGGTGCACTCCCCCGGGCTGTTCTACGACCACGGCCTGTTCGACTGGTCGGACGGGTCGTTTTCGGGACAGGAGTGGGCATCGGCGGTCGTGTACGAGCTACACGTCGGTACGTTCACCCCGGCCGGCACCTTCGACGCCGCGCTCGAACGGCTGGTCTACCTGCGTGACCTCGGCGTCACCCACGTCGAGCTCATGCCCGTCTGCGCCTTCGACGGCGTGGCCGGGTGGGGGTACGACGGGGTAGCACCCTGGTCGGTGCACGAGCCCTACGGCGGCCCGGACGGGCTCAAGCGCTTCGTCGACTCCGCGCACGCGACCGGGCTCGCCGTGGTGCTCGACGTCGTCCACAACCACCTGGGACCCAGCGGCAACTACCTGTCGGACTTCGGCCCCTACTTCACCGATCGGGTGAGCACCCCGTGGGGTGACGCGGTCAACCTCGACGCACCCGGCTCGGACGAGGTGCGGGCCTACCTGCTGGGCAGCGTCGAGGCATGGCTACGCCACTTCCACGTCGACGGGGTGCGCCTCGACGCCGTCCACGAGCTGCACGACACACGCGCGATGACGCTGCTCGAAGAACTCACGACACGGGTGGACGCGCTGTCGGACGAGCTGGGTCGGCCCCTGGTCACGGTGGCCGAGAGCGACCGCAACGACCCGCGCACGGTGACGCCTCGTGGCGAGCACGGCCTCGGCATGACGGCCCAGTGGAGTGACGACGTGCACCACGCTCTGCACACGTGGCTGACCGGCGAGTCACAGGGGTACTACGCCGACTTCGCCGCCGACCCGCCCACCGCAGTGAGTTCCGCGTACACGCAGGCGTTCTTCCACGCCGGCACCTACTCCTCGTTTCGTGGACGGGTGCACGGACGTGGCGTCGACGTCGAGAGGGTTCCCGGCTACCGGTTCGTCGCCTCGCTGCAGACCCACGACCAGGTGGGCAACCGCGCGAATGGCGAGCGGCTGAGCGCCCTGGCACCGCCGGGGCACCTCGCAGCTGGGGCGGCACTGCTGCTTCTCGGCCCCTTCGTGCCCATGCTCTTCATGGGCGAGGAGTGGGGAGCCGCCACGCCGTGGCTGTTCTTCACCTCTTACCCCGACACAGACCTCGCAGCGGCAGTGACCGCTGGGCGTCGTTCCGAGTTCGCCGAGCATGGGTGGTCGGCCGCGGCCGTCCCCGACCCGCAGGACCCAGCGACGTTCGAACGCTCCTGGCTGGACTGGTCGCAGGTCGACAAACCCCCACATGCCGCACTGCTGGGCTGGTACCGCACGCTTATCGCGCTGCGCCATGAGCACCCCGGCCTTCGTGACCCATCCCTGGCATCGCTCTCGATCGCGGTGGACGCCTCGTTGGCGGTGCTGCACCGTCCGGGGTTCACCGTCGCTGCCTGGATCGGCGACGAGCCCACCGAGGTCGACGTGCACGGGGTCGACGAGATCGTGGCCGCCTACGGCCAGGGAGAGGCTCGACCCGCCTTCGCCGCCGACTCGACCACCGTGGTCATGCCCCCCGGCTCGGTGGCCGTCCTGCGCTGAGAAGTGCGCAGAGGCGTCCGCCTCAGTCAGCCAGGCCGAGCTCTGCCACCAGCTGCCACATGGCCACCAGCCCCGCGCGCTTCGGGAAGGGCATGTCGAGGTTCGGCGAGAGAAGCTGCATCTGCTTCGGGAACGGTGGGTAGGCGATGTCCCAGTGGTGCCCGTGCAGCACGGCGAGATGCGTCGACATGGGCACAGCGTCCAACCGCGTCTGCGCCTGAAGCAGCTGCATGTCGTTGTTGGCGTCGTACTTCTGAAGCGACATGGCGTCGGCCAGCGCGAAGTTGGGCACCTCCATCGGTGACGTCGATCCGCTGAGCGTGAACAGGGGGATGCCGAGCGCGTTGAGCGTCGCGCTGCTGCTGCGCAAGAAGGCAAGCCTGGTCTCGGTACGCAGCGACTCGAACGCCCCGACCACGTCGTACTCGTCGAGACGACGCAGCATGCCGTCGGTGACCAAGCCGGGGTTGAGCATGGACAGCAACGCGCGGATGTGATCGGTGGCCGTCGAGATGTCGAGGTCTTTGATCGTCTCGTAGATGTTGTCGGCTGTGTAGGACCCCCCGTTGGCTCCGGCCCACGAGAAGACCGCGACGACCCGGTCAGCGTACTCCGGGTTGGCCGCCAAGAAGGTCAGGACGTCCGGGGCACCCTTGCTGTAGCCGACCAGGATCACCTTGTCCGGCGGGACGGGATCGGTGATCGGCTTCATGGCCGCGTCGAAACCCTCGCCCCGATCCAGCGTGGCGATGAGGTCTTCGTGATTCCGTTCGCAGCCACGGAAAGGGTGCAGGTCGGAGCGGATGATCGACCAGCCGAACTCGTCCTGCACGACCGGCGCCTCGTCCAAGAAGGCGAAGGCGAACTCGTTCAGCAAGCCGGTGAGCAGACCGGGGGCGATCACCATGGTCGTGCTGGTGATCGTTGTGACCTCGGCCGGTGGTAGCTCGGTGTGCCAGTCGGTGACCGTGTCGCCGCGCAGAAAGCGCTCAGCGATGCGCTGGCGAGGTGACTTCTTGTCAGGAATCACCGAAGGGCGCTTGAGTGGCAACAGCCCGACGGGACGCGAGGCGATCTCCAACGCTCGGTCGTCCTTCACCGCCTCCTGGAGGAACAGGTCGCGCCAGCGCCGACCGAGCCACTGCTTGACCAAGGGATCGGTGAACGTCGAGCGGTCGGCAGCGACCATCTCACGCAGCGTCGTGATGAGTCCGTCCCAGTCGCGCCGTTCTTCCAGCTCCAGCAGCGCATGCACCATGCGCGCAGAACCTAGCGACAAGCGGGCGCCTTCTCGCGGTGAATGCCTCAGCGAGGGATGGCCGCGGGATCGAGCCCTTCGCCCTCGCGAGCAAGCGACACGAGGCGCGAGATCGCCCGGAAGTACTTCTTGCGGTACCCGCCCGCCAGCATGTCGTCGGTGAAGACGGCGTCGAACGGGACGCCGCTGGCCAGCACCGGGATGTCACGGTCGTAGAGCCGGTCAGCCAGCACCACCAGCCGCAGAGCGCCCGCCTGGTCGCCGACCGGTGCCACGTCGGTGAGGTGGACCGTGTCGACTCCGTCGAGCAGCGGCCCGTAGCGCGACGGGTGCACCTGCGCCAGGTGCACCACCAGAGCGGCGAAGTCGTCAAGGGTCACGTCACCGGTCGACTCCGCGGCGAGGCGCGCCACCTCGTCGGTCGGGTACGGGGGTGGGGCGGCGGGCAAGCCGCGGTGCCGGTAGTCGTCGCCATCCACCCGCAGCACGTCGAAGTGGTCGGCGAGGCCCTGGATCTCGCGCAAGAAGTCCTGGGCGGCGAAGCGCCCCTCACCGAGAGCGCCGGGCAGCGTGTTGCTGCTCGCCGCCAGCCGCACCCCGTGCTCGACGAGCCGGTTGAGCAGGGTCGACACCAGGACGGTGTCACCCGGGTCGTCCAGCTCGAACTCGTCGATGGCCAGTAGCCGGTGCCCGGCCAGCGCCTGCACTGCGGGGCCGAACCCGAGCGCCCCGACCAGGTTGGTCAGCTCGACGAAGGTGCCGAAGGCCTTGGGTGCGGGCGCGACGTGCCAGAGGGAAGCCAGCAGGTGCGTCTTGCCCACGCCGAACCCGCCGTCGAGGTAAATGCCGGCGCGGCTCTCCGGCGGTGCGGGGCCACGCCGAAACCAGCTCTTCTTCGATGGCGCAGCTCGGTCGAGACCCGCCGCGAAGGCGTGCAGGGCCGCGAGTGCCGCTGCCTGAGTCGGTTGGGCCGGGTCAGGCTCGTACGTCTCGAAACGCACCGGAGCGAACCGTGGCGGGGGCATCAGGTCGGCTACGAGTCGGTCGGCCGGCACCTGCGGGTGGCGGTCGACGAGCCGGCTGACGGTCACTGGCTGGTGTCGAACGTCATGCCTGCTTGACGCAACCTCTCTACGAGGACGGAACCGAAGGCAACCGACGGGGTGAGCACGCCGGCGACGTCAGGCAGGCGGCTGATGTCGCGCACGAGGCACAGGGCGGCCTCGCCGAGCATGACACACGTCGCCGCGTAGCCGGGGTCACCCTGGGCCGCGACGGTCTCGACGTACTGGGCGCCGGTCGTCGTGCTGGCATGGATCTTCATCGTGAAGTGACCTTTTCGGCGTGACTCTTCGTCGGGGCCCTCCCCCGGCTTCGGCAGGGCCTTGTTCGCCACAGCCGTCGCTGCCTTGCCGGTCACATCGTTGCTCATCATCGCACCGAGGCCACCCATGCCGGCTGCCAGCGCCGCGCCCTTCGCGGCCGCGTCCGGACCGGTGCCGAGACCCATCACCTCTTGGTAGCGGAACGTGCGCCCGTAGGCGTAGCCGAGCAGCGCATTGCTGCGTCGCACGACGCGGGTGTTGATGCCCGCCATGAAGAAGGGGCCCACCCACTGGCCGAGCTGCTCATCGAAGAAGGTGCCACGCGGGTCGGACTCGTCGCCAAGGTCGGGCTCGGCGGCACGGTCCGGGCTCAGCGAGTAGGGGTCGCGCAGCAGCGCCTTGCGCTCGGGGTCTTTGCGGGCGGCCGTCATCTCTGCCATGCCGGACGCGAGAGTCCCGCCGCTCAGACCGCCGCGCATCTTCGTCACGACCAACGTGGTGTCAGTCAGCTCCCCTGCGCCGTCCTCGGCGACGCGCTGGGCCAGGTCGAAGACGCCGAGGTCAGACGGGATGGAGTCGAACCCGCAGGAGTGGACGATGCGCGCGCCGCTGGCCGCAGCCATGGCGTCGTACGAGGCGATGCTGTCGTTCATGAACAGCACCTCGCCGGTCAGGTCAACGTAGTGGGTGCCCGTGCTCGCGCACGCCTGCACCAGCGGCAGCCCGTACTGCGCGTACGGCCCTACCGCCGAGATCACTACCGAGGTGCGCTCGGCCATCTCTGCCAGCGAGTCTGCGTCGCTGGCGTCCGCCACTATGAGGGGCCACTCCGCGGCCACTGGCCCCAGCCCGTCCCGCACCGCCCGCACCTTGTCCGGCGACCGCCCGGCAAGCCCGATCGAGACCCCGTCGATGTCGGCCCCGGCCAGATACTCCGCGACCAGTCGTCCCGTGAATCCGGTGGCGCCGTAGAGAACGATGTCGAGGTCTGGGGTCTGCTCAGTCATGTCGTCGCACGCTACCGGTCGCTCATCTCTGACGCGCTGGGGCCGGTCGTGGTGGGATGGGCACGTGCAGAACCTGTTCCCCCCCACCACGGTGGCCGAGGTGTCGACCGAGTCGGTCTTCGGCGACTACGCGTACCCGGCGCTGGCGGGCGGCCGCTGGTGGCTTCGGGCCAACATGCTCAGCTCGGTCGACGGCGCTGTGACGGGCGCAGACGGGCGCTCCGGCAGCCTGTCCACCGACACCGACCGAGCGCTCCTGCGGCACCTGCGCGGGCTGTGCGACGCGATCCTCGTGGGCGCGGGAACTGCCCGCACCGAGGACTACGGACCACCGACGGTGGACGAGCCGAGTCGCGCCCTGCGCGAGGCGTCCGGACAGGCCGCCCGGCCTCGCCTCGTCGTCGTCAGCCGCTCGCTGTCGCTCGACCCGGCAGCGCGGCTGTTCTCCGGGCCGGACAGGGTGATCGTGGTAACCAGCCGGGCCGCGGACTGGAACGCGGTCGAGCGCCTCGCCCAGGTCGCCGACGTCGTGCGGGCCGGTGACGACGCGGTCGACCTGGCCGACCTGCTCGGTGTCCTCGCCGATCAAGGTCTGCGCCGACTGCTCTGCGAGGGCGGGCCGTCACTGCTCGCCGATCTCGTCTCCGGTCGGCTGCTGGACGAGCTGTGCCTGACGACAGTGCCGACGTTGGTGGGCGGGGGCGCCCCGCGCATCGTCGCCGGGGCGTCACCCGACCCTCGTTTCGACCTCAACCTGGCGTCGTTGGCGTCCGACTCCGACGGCACGTTGTTCAGCCGCTGGGTGCGCGGCTGACCAGTCGGGTCACGCGCGGTTCGCTCCACGCCGCACCGCCTTCTCTGGCACGAGGTCAGGGCCCCCTCCGGGCAGCTGTGCGCCGGCAAGGCGGGTCTGCACGAAGCCGTGCCACCGGCACAGCCTGAGGGCCGACTGGTTGACTGGGATGACCTCGAGCTGCACGCGCCCCGCTCGTGAACAGGTTGCTGCCACAGGCTGACGTCATCACCACTGCTGAGGCACCGGGCACCACGACCAGCGGCATCCGTCTGTAGCCCACGAGCGCGATGCACGACGCCCTGGGCGCTCGTGGCGTGCCGGCTACGGACGCTCGACCTGGTACGACCGGGCGTCAGCGTCGAGCGCGGCGGAGGGCTGACCAGCACGCGCACTGGCCGACCGGGCGCGCACCCAACCGAGCCGCCCCCACCAGAGCAAGCCGCCCAGAGCAGCGGCGGCTGCGAACACCGCGAGGGTGCCCGGCAGCGTCTGCATCGCGCCGGGCACCAGGAGCATCGCGACGGCGAGCGTCACGAGCACCGAGCCCGACACGATCTTCAACGCCTGCCCATGGCGCTGCTGAAGCTTCGTGGAGCGCAGCGTCACCACCGCCGCGGCGAAGACCGCCAGCTCGTCGAGCAGGAACACCGCCATGTAGACGCCGAACAACGCCACCGAGGTGCCGGTGCTCGCGCCTTGGTCGGACAGCAGGTTCGCCCACAGCAGCGGCAGCCCGGCTGTGCAGGGCGTCTCCAGCAGCGACACGCCGACCGCGAGCACGACGGTGCCGCCGACGACGGCGAGCACGCCGCGGTCGTCGCCGGACACCGCCCGCATACGCGAGAAGAGTGCTGGTAGGCGTTGCGCGGAGATGGACAGGCTCGGACCAGTACCGGGCCGCAGGCCGTCCTTGACTTGCAGCACGCCGAAGGTCAACGCGACCGCCGCGACGGCGACCCGGATCCAGGTCATCGCGTCCAGCACCGTCAGAACGCTGTACACACCGGCGATGTAGACGGCGTACATGCCTGCGGTCACCGTGAGGAACACCGTGCCCACCAGGGCGACCCGCCGACGTGAGCCGCTGTGCAGCACGATCGCCAGAAGCATCGACAGCAGCCACAGCGAACACGGGTTGATGCCGTCGACGAAGCCGATGAGCACTGTCGAGACCAGCAGCGACGAGCCGGCGAGGTCGACGTCGCCGAGCAGAGGAACATCGACCACGACCCCGGCGGACGTTGGTGACGGGGGTGGTGCGGAGGGGTCCGCCCCGGATGGGGCCTGTGCACCGACCGTGACGATCGCCGCCTCGATCTGGGCGGGTGTGCCTGCGCCGAACCCGACGAGTACCTGGTGGCTGTCGGGGCCCTGGACGATCGTGACCGGCACCGGACCCGCCTCGAACCCGTACTGCGCGGCAGCGTCGAGCATCAGCGCGCGGTTCGCCTCGTTCGCCCACACCTCGTAGGCGCGCATGGTCACCTCAGGATGGGCCGGTGCGAACTCATCGACCAGGTAGGCGATCTCGGCAGCGCAGTGCGGGCAGCCATCCCCGTGGAACAGGGTGAGGGTGACGCCGAGGTCCCGGTCGCCGCCGTGCCGCAGCCCTGTGCCGGCAACCGACTTCCCCGCTGACCCGCCAAGGGCAACCAGCGTCGCGATGAGAAGTACCAGCAGGCGCCAACCGACATGTCGGCGCGGTGGAGCCACCTCACCACTATTCGCTGCTTGGAACCATTCCCGGCAGGGCCGGGAGTCCCGACGTCAGCCCACCGACACCGTCGCAACGATGAGTGTGCAACCAATGATCTTGCACCCCCTGCCCGGCGATCAAGCCATGGCACCATCACCCTCATGCACCTGCCTGTGCAACCTCCGGTCAAGCCCATGCTCGCCAAGGCAGGCTCGACCATGCCCGACCCTGCCGACTTCGCGGCCGGCCTCGCCTTCGAGCCGAAGTGGGACGGCTTTCGCTGCCTGGTCTTTCGCGACGGCGACGAGATCGAGCTCGGCAGCCGCACGACCAAACCGATGGGCCGCTACTTCCCTGAGGTGCTGGCCGCACTGAAGGAGCAGGCTCCCACCCGGTGCGTGCTGGACGGCGAGATCGTGGTTGCCGTCGACGGCCGGCTCAGCTTTCCGCTTCTGCAGAACCGGCTGCACCCGGCCAAGAGTCGCGTCGACATGCTCGCGGAGACCCAGCCGGCCGACTTCATCGCCTTCGACCTGCTCGCCCTCGACGACGAGTCGCTCATGCAGGCGCCGTTCGCGCAGCGACGAGCCACGCTCGCGCGAGCGCTCGCCGACGTGCGCCCGCCGATCCATCTGACACCGATCACCCATGACCCCGCGGTCGCCCAGCACTGGTTCGACGTGGTCGAGGGCGCGGGTCTGGACGGCGTGGTGGCCAAGCCGCTGGATGCGCCATACCGGCCGGACGTACGCACGATGATCAAGGTCAAGCACGCCCGCACCGCCGACGTCGTCGTCGCCGGCTACCGGCTGCACAAAGCCTCGACACCCGAGCGCCCGCTGCTCGGCTCGCTGCTGCTCGGCCTCTACGACGAGGCGGGCATGCTGCAGCACATCGGTGTCGCAGCCTCGTTCCCGATGACTCGCCGCGCCGAGCTGCACGACGAGCTGCAGCCGCTGGTCGCCGACCTGGCTGAGCACCCGTGGGGCGCTTGGGCGGACGCCGAGGCCGGCGACCGTCGGCCTGGAACCACCTCGCGGTGGAACACCGACAAAGACCTCTCGTTCGTAGCCCTGCGGCCCGACCTGGTGGCCGAGGTCGCCTACGACGCGATGGAGGGCACGCGGTTTCGGCACACCGCCCAGCTGCGCCGCTGGCGTGCGGACCGCGACCCACGCTCGTGCACCTACGAGCAGCTCGAACGACCCATCTCCGTTCCGTTGGAGGCGGTGCTGGGTGGCATGGACAGTGCAGAGCAAGATGCATGCAGCAGCCAGACCGAGGAGCGCCCATGAACGAGAGCAGCACGCCGACCGACACCTACGACATCTGCCTGCTGCTGGAGCAGCCGCTGTCGCACGTGGACGCTCAGCAGATCGTCGCCCTGCACGAGACGTGGACCGACCCGGTGCACTACCACGTGCTGATGCCGATGGAAGACGCGGCCGCCCACATCGAGGCGGCCCTGGGCACGCTCGCGTCCGGCGACGTGATGGCCGCCATGCCCTTGACCATCATGGAGGAGGACGTCGAGCAGGCCCGGGCTGAGGCAGTGGAGATGACCGAACGCAGCTGCGCGCAGAGCGTGGCGACGCTCGCCGAGCTGGGTGCCGAGGCCGACGCCGAGGTGGTGGCCGGTGATCCCGTCGAGCAGCTGACCCGGGCGGTGGCGCGCCGCGGCAGCGCCGAGGTGATCATCTTGACCCGTGCTCATCTCGTGGCCGAGATGTTCCGCACCGACTGGACGCACCAGGCCCGCCGACAGCTGGGCGTGCCTGTGCTGCACATGCTCGAGCACCGCGACAGCCACTGACGAGCTGTTACTTCGACCCCGCGAGGAACGGCATGATGTCGGTCGGCTGACCGTCCACGTGCAGCTCGACATGGGCGTGCGGACCGGTCGAGTACCCGGTGTTGCCGATCCGGCCGATCACCTCTCCTCGGGACACCCGCTGGCCGACCGAGACGTCGAGGCCGGGCTGGTGGGCGTACCACGTCTCAAGGCGTCGGCCATCGACTGTCCCGTGGTCGACGTGCACCATGTACCCGTAGGCGCCGTCGTAGGCCGCGTAGGTGACGACGCCGTCCGCGGCGGCGTAGTAGCTGCCGTCGGTACCGGCGAAGTCCGTGCCCGTGTGCAGCTTGTACACGCCGGTCACCGGGTGCACCCGCGGCCCGAAGGCGCTGGTGACCCTGCCCCTGGCAGGTGGGTGCAGACCCTGGGCGGCCACCACCTCTTCCAGCACCCCCGTCAGCTGCGCGGCCTTCGTGCGGGCAGCCTGGGCAGCCGCCGCCCTCTCCTCGGCCTCGGCTCGGGCGCGCCTGGTCTGTGCGTCGGAGTCGATGAAGGCCGCCTCGGCCGCCTCCACCTCTGCGGCGAACTCCTGGTACTCCGCGTAGGCCGCTGCGGCGTCGGAGACGGCAGCCTCGACACGGGCGGTGGCAGCAGCCTCAGCTTCCGCGGCAGCGCCTGCCTCGAGCAGCTCTCGTTTGGCGTCGCCCACCTCCCGTCCGGCGTCAGCGAGATCCCGCACCGCGGGGTGCGCGGCCGCCCGCGCCCGATGCAGCGCGTCCAGCGCCTGCTTGCGGTCCCCCGCCTCGAGTGCTACCCGTCCTCGAGCGAGGGCCGCGGCCTCGTCGGCAGCGGCAGCCTCGTCCGACGCCGCTTTGGCTCGCTTCTGCGCCCGCTTGACCTCTGCGGCCGTGACCCCGGCTGCCTGGGCGGCACCCACCGTGCCCACCACTGCGACGTCGGCCACAACGGCACCTGCCGCCGGAGCCGCTGGTGCCGGCACGGCCACTCCCACTGACCCCAGCGCCAGCACGGCGGCTGTCCCTGCGCGAACGGTGCTTGCCGGTAGCACACCCAGCGTGATGGCGTCGACGACCACGACCACGTCGCAGCTCGTCGCGTCCAACAGGGCCCTGGTCAGCCCCATGTTGGCCGGATCTCTCACCAGGCGTCGCAGCGAACGGTGCTTGCCGACCCCTCGAGGCAGCCGGTGTCCCCCCATCGTCTCGATCACGACGTCGTACTCGGCGTCGCCCATGGCCCGCTCCACCGCCGCAAGCGTGTCGCCGGAACCGTTGGCCGACCAGGTCGTCGACAGGCCGTACTCACGGGCCCGGGCCAGGGCCAGGCGGACGAGCTCGGTGCCTCGTTCAACAGGCAACAGTCGCAGCCACTCCTCGCTGGTGGCTGGTGGCCGCTCGCCCGTGTCACCCACGACGAGGACGTCCAGCGCAGAGCCCGTGCGCGCTGCCAGCTCGACGGCCGCAAGGGCTGCCACCCCCGAGGCGCTCGACCCGGCAAGGTCCACCACTCCGAGGGCTCGCAGGTACGGGCGTTCGGGCGATCCTGCGTTCGACACGACGGTCATGGCGATCCCCGGGTGCGCGGCGTCCAGGTGGCGCCCGGCCGAACGCACCACGGATGACACCAGGTAGTCAGCCGTGCCGATGGATCGAGGAACGAACACCCAGAACACGCGACGGGCGTACGCGTGTCGCACAGCAGGACCGACACGGGCCTTGTTGAGCGGAACCTCGATGACCTCCATGACCCCGTCCGGCGGCCGGAACCCACGCTCTGCCAGCACGATGACGGGCAGGCCGGTGGCCATCGCCCGCCTGACCGCCACGTCGCCACCGGGCCGATCGAGACCGATGGCAAGCACGGTCTTGCCGGACTGAAGGTCGGGCATCTCGATCCCTCCTTCTGCCGGAGGCTAGCCACGCCGAGTCGCCGGCAGGAGATGATCACAGAAATGGCGCGTTAGCCCCTCAGTGCGACGGCGGTCGGTAGCGTCAGGCCCCGTGTCCACCTACGGCTACTTCGATGATGCTGCCCGCGAGTACGTGATCATGCGACCGGACACGCCCCTGCCGTGGCTCAACTATCTTGGTCAAGAAGACTTCTTCGGCCTGTGCACCAACACGGGCGGGGGGTACTCGTTCTGGCGGGACGCCAAGCTGCGTCGCCTCACCCGGTACCGCTACAACAACGTGCCGAGCGACCTGGGCGGGCGCTACGTCTATGTGCGCGACGAGACGGGCCCCGACCCGGTGGTGTGGAACCCGGGTTGGAAACCAACCAAGACGGCGCTGGACGACTACGCCTGCCACGTCGGCCTCGGCTACACCGACATCGTGGGTGCCAAGGACGGCGTGCGGGTCAGCCAGCGCATGTTCGTGCCGCCCGGCGAGAACGCCGAGATCTGGCAGGTACGTGTGCGCAACGAGTCGGCGCGGCCGAGGGAGCTGCGGCTGTACTCGTTCGTCGAGTTCGCGTTCTACGATGCCCAGAACGACGCCACGAACCTGCAGCGCACGATGTCGATCGGCGAGGTTCAGGTGGAGGGCTCGGCGATCTACCACGTCACCGAGTACCGCGAGCGTCGTGACCACTACACGCTGTTCGGCTGCACCCGCGACATCGCTGGCTTCGACACCTCGCGCGAGGCTTTCGTCGGGGTACACGAAGGCTTCCACGAGGCCCGCGTGCCGTTCGCCGGTCGGGCCACGAACAGCCTCGCTCAAGGCTGGAACCCCGTCGGCTCGCACGAGGTTGCGCTGAGCCTCGCCCCTGGGGAGAGCATTGAGGTGGCCTTCGTGCTCGCCTACCTCGAGCAGCCTGAGCCGAAGTTCGTCGAGTCAGCAACGGGGCCTCACGTCAACACCAGCGCCGGCGACTCGATCATGAGCGCCTACCGAGAGCCGGGAGCCGTCGACGCTGCATTCGCCCGCCTACGTTCCTACTGGGACGAGCGGCTCAGCGCCTTCCAGGGCAAGACTCCTGACGAGCACGCGAGCCGGATGCTCAACACGTGGAACCAGTACCAGTGCATGGCTACGTTCAACCTGTCGCGATCGGCATCCCTGTTCGAGACCGGAATCGGTCGCGGGATGGGCTTCAGGGACTCCAACCAAGACCTGCTGGGCTTCGTGCACATGATCCCGCAGCGGGCCCGGCAGCGAATCCTCGACATCGCCGCCACCCAGCTCTCCGACGGCACGTGCTTTCACCAGTACCAGCCGCTCACCAAGCAGGGCAACGCCGACGTCGGCGGCGACTTCTACGACGACCATCTGTGGCTGGTGTTGTCGACCACCGCCTACATCCGCGAGACCGGTGACGTCTCTCTCCTCGACGAGCCCTGCGGCTACGCCGACGTGCCCGTGCCAGATGGCGAGACTCCGGCATCGACGCTGCTCGACCACCTCGAGGTGTCGATCGCGTACACGCTGGCCAAGCGCGGCCCGCACGACCTGCCGCTCATCGGCCACGCCGACTGGAATGACTGCCTCAACCTCAACTGCTTCTCCACCGAGCCCAACGAGTCGTTCCAGCTGGCCGGAGACGTCGAAGGGTCGCAGGCCGAGTCGGTGATGATCGCCGGGCTGTTCCTGTACGCCGCACGCGAGATGGTGCGCCTGTACGAGCACGTCGAGCGCCCCGACGACGCAAAGCGGATGCTGGCGGGCTACGACGACATGCTCGCCGTCGTGGAGACCCAGGCCTGGGACGGCGAGTGGTACACCCGCGCCTTCGACGCCACCGGCAGCCCGGTGGGCTCGCACGTCAACGACGAGGGTCGGCTCTACATCGAGAGCCAGGGATGGGCGGTGCTCGGTGGAGCCGGGCTGACGAACGGACGAGCGCGTCGCGCGCTGGAGTCGGTCGGCGAGCAGCTGGCCACCGAGAACGGCATCGTGCTGCAGCAGCCTGCCTACACCCGCTACCACCTCGAGCTCGGCGAGATCACGTCCTACCCGCCGGGAGTGAAGGAGAACGCGGGCATCTTCTGCCACAACAACTCCTGGATCCACCTGGCGCACTGCGTGCTCGGCGACGGGGATCGAGCATTCGAGTACTACTTGTCGGTGTGCCCGTCGGCCAAGCAGTCGCAGATCGACACGTACCGCCTGGAGCCGTACGTCTACGCGCAGACGATCGACGGCAAGGACTCCCCCACGTTCGGGCAGGCCAAGAACTCCTGGTTGACCGGGACGGCCGCGTGGACGTTCGTCGTGCTGACCCAGGGCATCCTCGGCATCAAGCCCGACTACGACGGGCTGCGCATCGACCCGTGCATCCCGACGAGCTGGGACGGCTTCGAGGTGACTCGCCGGTTCCGCGGGTCGACGTTCCACATCACGGTGACCAACCCCGACGGTGTCAGCACCGGCGTCCGTGCGGTAACGATGGATGGAGCCGTGGTTGAGGGGACGACCCTGCAGGTCCCGAGCACGCCGAGCCACGTCGAGGTCGAGGTGGTGCTCGGGTAGGGCCTGCGGCCACCAGGCAACCTGGCCGTCACACACCCGTGGTGTCATGCGCGGCGTGCGCATCACTCACCCCCTCGCGCAACGGCTGACCGACCTGCAGGCCGAGCTGCTGACGGTCACCGATGGCGAGGTCGCCTCCTACATCCCGGCGCTGGCAAAGGCCGACCCCGCCTGCTTCGCGCTGAGCCTGGTGACGACCGAGGGCCATCGATACGGCGCGGGCGACTCCGACGAGCCGTTCACGATCCAGTCGGTCTCCAAGCCGTTCGTGTACGCCCTGGCGCTGGCCGACAGCGGGGTCGAGCACGTGCTCGCTCGCATCGGTACCGAGCCCACCGGAGACGCCTTCAACGCCGTGACCTTGGAGTCAGGTACCGGTCGGCCCCTCAACCCCATGGTGAACGCGGGGGCGATCGAAGCGGCCTGCCTGGTGGCCGGGGACTCCCCAGCGGCGAAGACCCGGCGCATCGTGGACGGCCTGTCCGCCTTTGCGGGCCGCGACCTGACGGTCGACTCCGACGTCTACCGCTCGGAGGCCGAGACCGGTGACCGCAACCGTGCCCTGGCCTACCTCATGCACGGGGCCGGGTCGCTCAGCATGTCGGTGGGCGACGCACTGGAGGTGTACTTCGCCCAGTGCTCGGTAGTCGTGACCAGCGACGACCTCGCGATGATGGCGGCGACGCTGGCCACCGGCGGGGTCAACCCCCGCACCGGCAACCGGGTCGTCCCGGTCGAGGTGGTGGGCCCCACGTTGAGCGTCATGGCGACCTGCGGCATGTACGACGCCGCGGGAACGTGGCTGTTCAAGGTGGGGCTGCCGGCCAAGAGCGGCGTGTCCGGCGGGGTGCTCGCTGTGCTGCCGGGGCAGTTCGGCGTGGGGGTGTGGAGCCCACCCCTGGACCGGCAGGGCAACAGCGTGCGCAGCGTCATGGCCGCCCAGCGCCTCAGCTCCGAGCTCGGCCTGCACATGCTCACCCCCACGGGTCCCGGGGCGTCGCCAGTACGACGCTGGACGACCGGCAAGGTCACGCGGTCGGTGGCCGCCCGTAGCGTCGAGCAGCGCGCGGTGCTGGACGAGGTCGGCGAACGCATTCAGGTGGTCGAGCTGCAAGGGCCCCTGCACGACCTCGCCGTCGAGGCTCTCGTCCATCGGCTGATCGAGGCTGCGCAGGACGCCGGCGAGGGCTGGCTGCTCGTGCTCGACATGACCCACGTGGGCGCCGTCCACCCCGCCGCGCTCCACGTGCTGCGTCCGACGCTGGACGCGCTGCGCGCGGCCGGGGGGCATGTCACCATCGTCGACCCACACCCGTCGTCGCAGCTCACCCGGCACATGCCCGACATCGCGCACCGACGCGACCGCGACCAGGCCCTCACCCAGGCTGAGGATGTGCTGCTGGCTGAGCACGGCCACCCCGGCGGGCTGGCCGACGCGGCACTTCCGTTCGCCGACCACGAGGTGCTCGGCGCGCTCGAGCCCAGCCATCAGGCCGCGGTCGAGCAGCTCCTGCACACCACGATTGCCCCGGCCGGCACGATCGTCATGGAGGCGGGCTCGGACCCGGACGGCCTGGTCTGGGTCAGCGCCGGGGAGCTGTCGGTCATGGTGCGCACGTCGCGAGGGCCGTGGCGACGGGTCAGCGGCATCGGTCCCGGCGGCGTGATCGGCGAGATCTCGTTCCTCGACGGGCTTCCTCGCTCGGCGCGTGTCGTCACGGAGTCGGCGTCGCTCCTGCGCACCATGGATGCCGCCGCTCTGGCGACACTGGCGACCGACCGGCGCGACGTGTACGCGACCCTGATGCTCGCCCTCGCCCGGCTCATGTCGAGCCGGCTACGTCGCGCCACCGCAACGATGCAGGCGCTGCAGGACTAGTCCGCGACCTCAGGGTGCGCACGGCGGTAGCGCGCGTCGTCGTTCACGTAGGCGTAGTACACCCCGATGAGCAGCCCGCCACCGACGAAGTTGCCGAGCAGCGCGATGCCGACGTTGGCTGCCGCAGCGGCGACGTCGATGCCGTCCTGGAGGCCGACGATGGTGAACAGCACGGTGTTGGCGACGGAGTGCTCGAAGCCGAGGAAGGCGAAGATGAAGACCGACACCACCATCACGAGGATCTTGGTGATGTCTTCGTGGATGAGCCCGTTGTAGACCAGCAGCATCGCCAGGTTGATCATGAAGTTGCAGAGAACCGCGCGGAAGAACAGGTCGCCCCATCCGGCAGCGCCTTCGGCGATGTAGCCGAGCTTCGCCTCGACCGAGTGCTCCATCTCGGCGAACACCGGGCCCTCCACGATGCTGGAGAAACGCAGCAGCACGGCGATGAACAGACCACCGATCGCGTTGCCGGCGTAGCAGAAGATCATCAGCCGCAGCGCCTTCGTCCAGCCGATGCGGTGGTGGTAGGCGCCGATCGAGACGATCATCATGTTCGACGTCAGCAGCTCTGACTTCGTGTAGTAGATGAACGCCAGCGCGAACCCGAAGGTGATGGCCCCGGCGATGCGTCCGATCGGGTACAGGGTGGTGCCCGCCCCGGTGCTCACCTCGGCGAACGCAGCAATCACCGCATAGTTGGTGGCGTAGAAGACTCCGATGATGATGCCGGCCATGGCCGCACGCATGAGGTAGATGCGCAGCACGTCGCCGTTCATCCGGGTCTTGGTGTCGAGCGTCTCCAGAACCGTGCTGATGAAGTACTTGCCGGGGAAGAGCTGGTCGGTCTGCTGGCTCACGGCTCCCTCTCCCACCAGCCATCTGGAGGCCGGTCCCGGTCAGGTTATCGACGGCACTCCTCGCCCGCGCAACGCTTCAGCAACTTGAGCCGATCTGCGTACTGACGCTTCACGTCGGCGTACTCGGGCAGCGACGCGACGTTCGTCAGCTGTCCGGGATCGGCCCGCATGTCGTAGAGCTCCTCGAAGCCGTCGTTGTAGCGGACGTAGACGTAGTCGGTCGATCGGATGCCGCGCCACCACCAGGGCTTGTCCCGCGTGCCCGGCGGCGGTCGCAGGTCACCGCCGGCTGCCTGGATGAGGTAGTCGGGGTAGGACGGTTCGTCGTCGCGCAAGGTGCCCATCATCGAGCGGCCGTCCACGACGAGCCCCGGCTCGGCCCCGCCCAGGTCGAGGAAGGTCGGCGCCAGGTCGACGAGCCCGTAGGTCGCCGTGCGCCTCGCACCGGCCGGCAGGGTCGGACCACGTACGAGCAGAGGGATGCGCAGGTTCGGCTCGTACGGCTTGTTCTTGTTCCACAGCCGGTGCTCGCCGAGCATGAGCCCGTTGTCGGAGGTGAAGAAGACGTAGGTGTTGTCAAGCTCGCCGGCCTCGCGCAGGGCCGCGACTGTCCTGGCCACCTGGTCGTCCACCGCCGCGAGCGACTCGACGCGCGCTCGGTGCCAGGCCGTCACGTCCTCGGTTCGCGCCGGGGCCATGTCGCGCATCCACGGGGGCTTGTCGGAGATGTCGGCCTCGTTGAAGGCCGGGTGCGACAGCGAGGGCGCCACGGCGTCGGCGTAGCGCCCCTCATGGCGGCGCGCAGGGACGGGGAGGGTCCAGTTGTCGTCTACGAACATGCCGTGCGGAGGCATCTGCGACACCCAGACGAAGAAGGGCGCGTCACGGGCGGCGAAACGCTTGATGTAGCGCACGGCGAGCCGACCGACCAGGTCTGCGGTGTAGACGTCCTCGTAGCGTCGTGGTGTGCCGTTGCCGAACATGGTGATGCCGTACGGCGCGTAGATACCCGTCAGGAGCGGGTCAAAGACCGTCCAGCCAGGCTGACGTGGCGCGGTGAACTCCCAGCCGTTCATGTGCTTGCCCACGAAGGCGGTGCGGTAGCCCGCGTCGCGCAGCCATCGCCCGACGTGCTGGCCCGGGTCTTCCAGCCGCTTGTAGCCCCCGAACGTGGAGTACTCGTTGTCGTGCACCCGGTTGTTGTGGGCGAACTGACCGGTGAAGATCTGGGCGCGGGCGGGGCAGCACAGCGGGTGGTTGCTGATGAAGCCGTCGACCGTCACCCCTGCGTCCCCGAGCAGCCGTCGCGTCTTCGGCATCCACCGAAGATCACTCTGGTTCATGTCGTCGGTGGTGATCAGGATGATGTTCGGCCGGTCGTCCTCAGGCTCAGCGGAAGGGCTGGCAGCCGTATCGACCGGCGGCACCGCCGTAGCGGCCGTCGCTGGCGGGCTCGGCGTGGGTGCGGCTACGTCGTCACCGGCGCTGGTGCAGCCGGCGGCCGCAACCAGCGCCAGGACGACGGCAAGCGTCGTCGCACGTCGAACCACGGCTCCCCCCAAATCTCAGCTGCGTGGTGTGTGCCCTACGAAGGGTCGGGCAACGTCTGGGTCGGGAAGGTGTCCCCAGGCGCCGTCGGAGCCGCAGGGATCTGGATCTCACGCTTGAGGATCTTGCCCGTCGGCCCCATGGGTAGCTCGCCGGTCACCCAGATGACCCGCGGGTACTTGTAGGCCGCCACCCGCTCCTTGGCGAACTCGCGCAGCTCGTCCTCGCTTGCCTCGGTACCGGGCTTGAGCGTGACCGCGGCCGCGACCTCCTCGCCCAGCTCAGCGTGCGGGATGCCTACGACGGCGGCCGTCGCCACGGCCGGATGCTCGTAGAGCACCTCTTCGACCTCGCGCGGGTACACGTTGTAGCCGCCACGGATGATCATGTCCTTGGCCCGGTCGACGATGAAGTAGTAGTTTTCCTCGTCCCGGCGAGCCAGGTCACCGGAGCGGAACCAGCCGTCCTTGATCGACCACGCGGTGGCCTCGGGGTTGCCGAGGTAGCCCTTCATGACGTTGTGGCCCTTGATGGCGATCTCGCCGATCTCACCCTCAGCGACGTCGTTCCAGTCGTCGTCGATCAGGCGGAACTCCACGCCCTCGACCGGCTGACCGATGGACCCGGGCTTGCGCTCGCGGTCGGCGTGGTTGAACGAGGCCACCGGCGAGGTCTCCGACAGCCCGTAGCCCTCGAGAATGAACGCGCCGAACGTCTTCTCGAATCCCTTGAGCACCTCTACTGGCAGCGAGGCGCCGCCGGACGCGCACACGCGCAGGCTGGACAGGTCGTAGTCGCCCTTGTCGGGGTGCTGGAGCAGCGCCACGTACATCGTCGGCACACCGAGCATGATCGTGACCTTGTCGCGCTGCAGGATCTCCATCGCCTTCGTGGGCTCGAAGCGCGGGATGAGGGTCATCGTGGCGCCGGCGAGCGTCGCGGCGTTCATGCCGACGGTCTGGCCGAAGGAGTGGAACAAGGGCAGCCCACCAAAGACCATGTCGTCGGCGCTGAGGTCGACCAGGCCGACGCTGATCTGTGCGTTGCGACCCATGTTGCTGTGGGTCAGCTCGGCCCCCTTGGGCGAACCGGTCGTACCCGACGTGTACAGCACCACGGCGGTGTCGTCGTCGGCCCGCTCGACGAAGGGCCCGGGTTCGTGGGTCATCAGCTCGCCCACGAACTCCGTGGCGCTCACCGAGATGTACTCGGCACCCGCGTCGGCGGCGCCCTTGCTGGCCTCCTCACCCACGCCGTCCCACGCGAAGAAGGCCTTGGCCTCGGCGTCGCGCAGCACGAAGGCGAACTCGCGGCCCTTGTAGAGCGGGTTCATCGGTACCACGACGCCACCGGCCCACAGGATGCCGTAGTAGATGATCGGCATCTGCGGGATGTTGGGCAGGCTCACACCCACGCGGTCTCCGGGCTGGACCCCCAGCTCGCCGAGCCAGCCGGCCACCCGCGACGCGGCATTGGCGAGAACGCCGTAGGGCACCACGGTGTCGTCGAGCTTGATGGCCGCGTGGGCGGGGTCTGCCCCTGCGGTGCGGCGGAGGTTCTCGGCGAGGTTCATGCAGCGTTCCCTTCAGGTCTGCGGGGTTCTCGGGACTGTACGTCAGAAGAGCCACCGCGGGACCAGTGACCGCTGGTTTCTGGTGCGGGAGGGGAGCATGCTCGACGCGGAGGAGGTGAGAGCAGATGCTCAGTCGCATCAGGGCGACGGGGTTGCTGCTGCCGCTGTCACTCGGCTCGCTGCTGCTCACCGGACTTGCTCCACAGACAACCGCTGCGCCGCCCCCGACAACCGTTGCGGTGCCGAGCACGGCCGAGCAGGTCTCCGGTGATGTCACCGACGAGGTGATGCTGCTGGCGCACAGGGGTCGTCACACCCGAATCGAAGCAGTCCGCGACCGTTGGGAGCACCGGGGAGGCGCCGACGCGATCTACGTGGACGTCAACCCGACCCTTGCGGGCCAGAAGTTCTACCGCGCGGTGGTCAAGGTCAAGCACGCGGGCAGGTGGACCCGCTGTGCTCCCGAGCCGCACTACAAGCACCGCGACCGGCTGGGCCGGACGTACAACGTGATGTCCGCCGAGCACGCACGCGGCCGTGCCCCGCACGAGCTGACCGTGTTCACAGCGTGCAAGCACAAGGGCAATGGCAAGTACCGCGTCATCGTCCCGGCGCAGCACGGGTTCGCGCGCACGGTGGTGCACCCCCACAACCCGTGACGTCCGCGAAGTTGCGTCTCGGGCCATTCGGACGTGTGCTGACGGTATGGACCGTCTGCACGTCGGCATAGCCGTTGCGGCAGCGGGCCTTCTCGCCGCAGGCTGCACCACCTCGACCGAGCCATCGGCAGGTCCGGAGCCCGCAGTGCGCGCTCTCGACTCCCCCGCCCCGACACCGAGCCCCACGCGCGACAACGCCGCAACGAACGAGGCCGCGGCCAGCCCCACCACAACCCCGGAGCCGGCCGCCGAGGTCAACCGTTCGTCGCTGCTGGATGTCGTGGACGTGCTGGCCGCAGGACTGGGGCCCCGTGAGGCCACCAGCCGTGCGTTCGCGCGCGCCGCTCGGCTCATGGAGCGGCGCCTCAGCGACCTCGGCTACGACGTCACCACGCAGCCCGTGCCCGTCCCAGCCGGGACGTCGTGGGGCGTCGATGTACCGGCGGGTGAGTCCGTCAACGTGGTCGCGGTCGCTCCCGGGACGAACCTTGCAGAACCCCACATCGTCGTCGGCGCCCACCTGGACACGGTTCCGCAGGCCCCAGGCGGCGTCGACAACGCATCAGGCGTGAGCGCCGTTCTGGAGGTGGCGCGCCTGGCGATGGTGGACCCGCCCCCGCAGCCGGTCGTGTTCGTGGCCTTCGGTGCGGAGGAGCCGCGAGGCCTCGGTGACGACCTGCACCACTTCGGCTCGCAGGCCTACGTCGCCGCCATGCCGCCCAACCAGCGCGCGGCCCTCATCGGGGCCATCGCCATCGACAGCGTCGGGATCAGCCGCACCGGGGTGCCGGTGTGCAGCGCCGACGAAGCGCCCGATCCGTTCACCCAAGCCGTCCGCCAAGCGTTGCGCCAAGCCGACGTGCCGCTGCGCCCCTGTACCAACCGCACCAGCGACCACTGGTCGTTCGTGCGCAACGGTCTCGACGGGACCCGTATCGGGCTGGCGGGCACCGATGAGTACGCCGAGTACCACTCGGGCGCGGACGTGGCCGACGTCGTCCGTGGCCGACCCCTGGTTCAGGCAGCGGAGGGGGTGTGGGCAGCGATCTCGCGCCCCTGGTGACGAGGCGAGTCGACTACTCCGCGGTCGCGAACGGCTGGGTTCCGGCTTGCCACATGCGGTCCAGGATCTGCTCGCCGCCTCCGGTGGGGTTCACCCAACGAGGCACCCAGTCAGCGCCGATGACGTACGGGGAGTAGTCGACCGCGACGACGCGGTCGTCCCACACGACCAGCTCGGCCACGACTCCCTGCATGGTTTCGGTCGAGAAGTCCATGTCGAACACGAGGTTGCCCAACGAGTGGATGACCAGTCGCCCGTCGCCAGAGCGTTCCACCGCCTGCACCCAGTGTGGGTGCCCGCCGACGACGATGTCGGCCCCAGCAGCGAGAAGCGCCTTCCCCACCCGTGACTGCTCGGGTTCGGGCACGGCGGTGTACTGGGTGCCCCAGTGCGGCACAGCCACCACGACATCAACCCGGTCGGCCAGGGCACCCACCTGCCGAGTGATCCGGTCGAGTCGCTGCTGGTCGAGCGGGCCGGTGCGCGGCGGCATGCTCAGGCTGCTCGCACCTGGCTGCCGCGGGCCGGCCGGTGGTGTCTCACCGATCGCGTTGAACCCGACGAACGCCACGGTGACGCCGTTGCGTACCAGCACTGCGGGCTTGTCGGCACGCGCCAGGTCTGCTCCCGCTCCGAACACGGCGAACCCGCCCCGACGCAGCAGGTCGATCGTTCGCAGCAGTGACTCCGGGCCGTAGTCCCCGGAGTGGTTGTTGGCGAGGCTGACGACGTCGACTCCGGCAAGGCGCAGCCCCGAGCGGGTGCGGGGGTCGGCGACGAACGACTCGATTCCTTGGGTCGGTGGCCCGAGCTCGGCCAGCGTGCTCTCGAGGTTGACAACGGTGATGTCTGCACCCGAGAGCCGCTCGGCCAGCCCACGGAACGGCGCGGCGAAGTCACCGGTCTGGGCCAGCTGCGTGCCGACCCGGCGATCCATCATGACGTCGCCACCGACGCTGATGGTCACGACCGACGCCGGTGGTTGGCCAGGCGTGGTCAGCGGGTAGTCACCTGGCGAACGCATCGGGTCCACGCTGTCGACGTGGGCCGCACGCACGGTCGCGTCGACGGCGTCGGCCGGGAGCAGTCCGACGGTGCGCGGGTCGCGCCGCACGGCGCGCAGAACGTCGGCGGCGCTGTCAGCGACCCGGGCTCCCGGCGGGGCGTCCACACCGGGAGCGACGACGACTGCGGCGGCACGCTCACCCAGACCGGGAGCCGGCCCTGCGTCGACGCCCCGGTTGAGCAGCGCGCGCACCTGCGCCGAGGTCAGATCGAGCGTTGGCAGCGTGAGGTGGGAGGCAATCACCAGTGGCGTCTGCGGGATCGGTGGCGGTTCAGGCGACGATGCGTCGGGTGGGGCTGTCGTCTCAGGGGGGCGCTGCGGCGCGACCGCCTCCGACCCTGGTGACGTGACGCTGGGACGCGCGTCGGCCGAGGTCGGGGCGCTCGAGGCGCTGCACCCGGTGGCGGCGGCCAACAGCAGGACGAGACCGCTCCGCCAGACCATGATCGACGGTACGTCCGGCGACGACCGGTCGCACTCCAGGTGCGGGTCAGGGCTCGACGACGTAGGGCGTCAGCAGCTGGTCCACCGGTGCGAGGTCGTCGGTCAGCACCGGGCCGGCTCCGGCGAACGTGCGCAACGGTTCTCCGGCGAGCACGCCGAGCCTCGGATCGCGTTCGTCCAGCAGCCCGGCCAAGCGGTCGACGTCGAGCGGGGCGTCGGACGCGAGCAGGACGGCGTTGCCGCCCGTCTCGCCCCCGAGGGTCGTCGGCCGCGAGACGAGCACGACGTGGGGGAAGACCGATGCGACGGTGGCCACCTGAGCCCGCAGCAGAGCAAGGGGCGGCTGATCGATGACGTTCAGCGCGTAGACGCCCCCGGGGCGCAGTGTCCGCGCCACCTGCTCGACAGCCTCGCGTGTCGCCAGGTGCCACGGCACGGCCACGCTGCCGAAAGCGTCACCGATGACCACGTCGTAGGCGGCGTCGCCCTGCTGGGCGAGCCCCACGCGCGCGTCGCCCACGGTCACGGCCACCCCGCTCGGTTCGGGTCCGATTCGCTCGCGCACCAGGCGCAGCGCTCCTTCGTCGATCTCCAGCACCTGACCGGTGGAGCCGGGCCGGGTCTGGTCCAGATAGCGGGGCATCGTCATGCCCCCGGCACCCAGGTGAAGGACATCGAGCGGATCGGTGCTCGGGTACACCGTGTCGATGCCAGCGGCAAGGGCGCGCACGTAGGCGAACTCCACGTGCGTGGGGTCGTCGGTGTCGACGTAGGAGTGGCGCAGGCGGTCGAGAACGAGGATGCGCCCGGAGGGCTGGGTCTCGTCGACGACGACGCTCGCACAGTGGTACCGCGTCTCCACCTCGCAGGCAGCCGGGGTGACCAGAGCCAGCGCCCCGACGACGACGGCCGCTGCGCCGCTCACGGCCAGCGAGGCCACCCGGGCCTGCCGCACCAGAAGGGCTACCCCGACGAGCACCAGCACGGCCCCCAGCGCGATCAGGATCCGGCTGGTGGGCACCAGCGCGAAGAGCACGAAGCCGGTGATGAATGTCGCCAGCAGGGCGCCGAGCGTGCCGACCGCCGACAGTCGGCCGACGACCGACCCGGTTCGATCGAGGTCGCGCAGCTCGAGGCGGATCACCATCGGCGTGACGGCGGACAACAGCGCAGCGGGCACGAACAGGGTGACCACGGCCATCAGGAGCACGAGCGAGAGCTCGTGCGAGGCGACGACCTCTCCCAGCCCGCGGACGGCGGGCAGCACGAGCCAAGTCAGCACGCCCCCGGAGACGAGCAGGGGTCCCAGCGCTCGGGCCGGGTCGGTGCGATCCGCAGCCCGACCACCCGCCCACGTGCCGAATGCGATCGCTGCGAGCGCGACGCCGATCACGGCGGTCGACATCTCGAGAGTCAGGCCGAGGTAGGGGGCGAGCAGGCGAAGGGCGCTCAGCTCCAGCACCAGCACCGCACCGGAGGAGAGAAAGACCAGAAGACCGCTAGCGAACCCGCTGACCACCCGGCCAGGGGGCGCGAGCGGGCCGTGCGTGACCATCGCCCCCACACTACGGCCCGAATGTGCACGTAGGCGTGTGCGTGCTGCGGCAGCCGAGAGCCACGTCGCAGCCGTGCTGCCAACAGGCCCGCGGCTGCGTCAGCCGGCCATGCCACCAGGTCTGACGAGCGCCGGCACTAGGCCGTGTCCCGGAAGTCGATGGTGACGGGGTCGCGGAGCCAAATCTTGATGGCAGCGAGGGTGATGGTGCCGCGGTAGACGAAGTCTCGTTTGTCGTAGCGGGTGGCGACCGCTCGGGTGCCGCGGAGCTTGTTGATGGCGCGTTCGACGGCGTTGCGGTCGCGGTAGGCCACCGGGTCGAAGGCGGGCAGTCGGCCCCTGGCGTTGCGGCCCCGTCGCCCGGCCTGCTGGTCGGTTTTGAGCGGGATGGTCGCCCGGATCCCCCGCGCCCGCAGACCCGAACGGATCGCCTTGGACGAGTAGGCCTTGTCGGCCAGCACAGCATCGGGACGGCGACGCGGCCGGCCCCGTCCCGGGCGCTGCACGCGGAGCCGGTCCAGGACCAGGTCGAAGGCCAGCGAGTCGTGGCGCTGCCCGGCGGTGGTCACGATGCTCAGCGGCCGGCAGCGGGAATCGGCGAGCAGGTGGATCTTGGTGCTCAGCCCGCCGCGGGAGCGGCCCAGAGCCTCCCGATCACCGGGTTTGCCCCTCCCAGGCGGGGAATTCGTGTCATTCGACCCAGCCCCCCTGACGCCCGCCGACCCCGACGCGCCCGGCGGCGCCGGCGAGGCGTCGGTCGACACAGCGTCGGCCAGCGCGACGGCCAGCACCGCCGCCGGCACGTCGCCCGGCGGTTCGCGACGCGCCCCCGCCGCATGGTGATGGGCGCGCACCACGGTGGAGTCCACCGCCACCACCCACGTCTCCTCGCCAGCGTCGCAGCCGCGCTGCAGCCCACTGAGCACCCGCGCCCACGTCCCATCGGCAGACCAGCGCCGATGCCGGTTGTACACGGTCTTCCAGCAGCCGTAGGACGCCGGCAGATCCCGCCACGGCGACCCCGTCCGGGTCCGCCACAGCACCCCGTTCACCACCGTCCGGTGGTCCTTCCACGGGCGAGCCCGACGCCGCCGCTGATCGGGCAGCAACGGCTCCAGCAGCACCCACTGCTCATCGGTTAGGTCGTGACGATCATGCACACATCCTGCCTACCCCACCCGGCCGAAACCACTTGCGGGACACGCCCTAGTCTCGCTCCTGTGGGCCGAGATATGCGCCGAGAAGGCGTCCGGGACCAGGCACGGTCGGGCCCATCGATTCGGGGAGGTCTGTCAGTCTCCTCGCGGCTGGCAGGGACGATGCTCGGCGTCGGGCTTGTGTCGTTGTTCTCGGCCACCATGGTCGGGATCACCGCCGGGGCATCCCTCGGGCAGACCATCGTCGATGACGGTCTCAGCGCTTTGCGATCGTCGGCGGCCACTGAAGTGGCCGGTCAGCTCGCCTACTACGAACGAGTTGCCGAGCAGCTCGCTGCCAGCCCTCAGTCGGCGAGCGCGATCCAGGCCTTCGGCGCCGCGCTGGAGCCTTTGTCGTCGTTGCCGGTGTCCGAGCTGCGGGCGCTGCGGTCGGAGCTGATCGAGGGCTACGAAGAGCGGTACCTCGCGCCCCTGCGTGAGGCAGGTGACGAGGTTCAGATCGGCGACGTCTTGTCCACCGCTAGCGCTGCGGTGTACTTGCAGGGTGCCTACTCCGTGCCGGACGAACCGATCACGGACGCCGGCGCGGTGGCCGACGCCGGCGACGGCAGCGACTGGACCGCGGTCCACGCGCGCGTCCACCCTGCCTATCGCACCGCGGTCGTGGCGGGCGGCCTGCTCGACATCTACCTGGTCGACACCAGCGAGCGCGTCGTCTACTCGGTCGCGAAAGGCCCAGACCTGGCAACCAGCCTTGCCGTCGGGCCATTCAGCGGCTCCATCATCGCCCGTGCCGCCGATGCGGCGGTTGCCTCTGACGACGGGGTCGTGACCGATCTCAGTCTCTACCGGGCATACCCAGGCGTTCCGATCGGTGCTGCGGCTGCCGCAGTACGCGACGGCGACACGTTCGTGGGTGTCGTGGTCCTCACGTATGACGGCGCCATCTACACCGAGGGGCTGTCTTCGCTCGTGTCGGGTGCGACGGACGAGACGGAGAGGTCGGACCTCTACGTCATCGGTACTGACGGCACCACGCGAAGTGACCCGCAGAGCTACCTCGCCGACCCACCCGCCTTCCTCGATGCATCGCAGGCGGCCGGGGTGCTGAACGAGAGCCAGCGGGCTGCCATCGAACGAAATGCCACCACCGTGCTGGTTCAGCCTGCCACGGAGTCCACGGTGAACACCGCCGTCGACGGTGCGACGGCCCCTGTGGTCGACAGCGGGCTGACCGGCAGCGAGGTCATCAGCGCCACCGAACAGGTGCCAACCCCTGACGTGGCCTGGTACACCGTCGCTGAGCTCGATGCTGCCGCGGCTGACTCGAACGTCATCTCGTTCCGCCAGATCCTGCTCGTGGGCGCTGCGGTGTACGTCCTTGCCCTCGCTTTCGTGGCGGTCGCCTGGTCCCAGCGGTTCATGCTCCCCGTTCGGCAGATCTCCGAGCGTCTCGGACGCCGCACCCTCGCCCAGCCCACGTCCCACGAGGTCGCGCCGTTGAGGATCCCTGCTGGCAGCCCCGCCGAGTTCCAGCAGCTGGCCGACCGCCTTACCGAGATGGGCGCGGCACTGCGTCAGCAGCAAGGCTACCTCCGCCAAGCTCGGGCTGATCGGCTCGCCGTGCTGGAGCGCATGATCCCCCCCTCCGTGGCGCAGCGCGTCGCGACCGGCGACATCGACTCCGTAGAGGAGGTACCCGGGACCACTGTGGTCGTTGCCGTCGTCCTCGGCCTTGGCGCACTGGTCGAGTCCAGCGCGACTACCGGTGACCGCCGCGTGCTCGATGAGCTACATGCGGAGCTCGACACCATCGCCTACGAGCAGGGCCTCGACCGCATCAAGGTCGTCGGTGACTCCTACTTCGCCGTGTGTGGGCACGACCGCCCCTACATCGACCATGCGGCCCGGGCAGTTGGCTTCGCCGAGGGCGTCGCCGAGGCTGTGCACACCCTGTCGCGCTCCACTCGGGTGGGGCTGGACACGGCTATCGGGCTCAGCTCTGGGCCGGTGACGGTGGGTATGTCAGGTGGCACGCGGCTGATGTACGACGTGTGGGGGCCGACCGTATCGATCGCGTACACACTCGCGCGTTCCGCCGGCGCCGGTGAGATCGTGCTCACGGACGCAACCCGGTCGAGACTGCCCGACCACATCGAGCTTGCGCCGCGCCAGCTCGACGAGATGGACGGTGACGGTGGTCGTCCCGGTCGGCCTGGCCTCCGGCTGTGGACCGTGGTTGTCCCCCACCCGAACGGGCGTGCCGCTGCAGGGGAGGCGACGCTATGAATGACCTGCTGAGGCCGGAGGTGCTGTGGAGCATCGCCGTCATCGTGGTCGTCCCCGTCGTGATCGTTGGTGCCGCTGAGCTCGAGGAGCGCCTGCGCCAGTCGGAGTCGCCGCTGCGGCGACCGCTGCGAACCGTGCGCACCTGGGTGCTTCCGTTCTTCGCCATCTGGACGCTTCTCCTTCCCGTCCTCGGCGTCGAGACCGACGCCTGGTATTACCGGGTCGCCGCGACCGGGCTGCTCCTCTCTATCGGTGTGGCCGCGTGGCAGGTACTGAACCTCGTCGGCAAGAGTGGACGCTCTCGTGGATCCGACACGGGCCCCCCCCGTCCACTGCCCGCCCTTGTGCTGGCGTTTCCTCGCATGGCGCTGGTGATCGGCGTCGGTGCCCTGATCATCGCTGGGGTCTGGGGCGCGGATCTCTCCGCTGCGCTGACCGCGCTAGGCGTCACGTCGCTCGTCGTGTCCTTCGCACTCCAAGACACGCTCAGCGGACTCGCATCCGGTGTCCTCCTGCTGAGCGACCGGCCGTTCAAGCCCGGCGACTGGATCAGTGGTAGCGGCGAGACCGAGGGCATGGTCATCGACATCAACTGGCGCACGACACGCATCCGCGACCGAAACGGCGACATGATCGTCGTGCCCAACAGCGAGCTGGCCAACGCCAGCCTCATCAACCACACATCCCCCCAGCCTGCTCACCGGGTCGTCGTGTCACTGCAGGTGGCCTTCGCCAACCCGCCAACTCTCGCCAAGGACATGCTGATCGACGCCGCACGATCCGTCCCCGGCGTACTCTCCGACCCTCCCCCGAAGGTGCTCGTCACGACCATCGACGACCCGCTCATGGGCTACGACGTCCACCTGTGGGTGGACGACTACGAGATCGTGCCACGCGTGAGGGGCGACTTCGGTGCCCTCGTCTGGTACCAGTCGCACCGCCACAATGTCCCGCTGCCCAGCCCGGCGCAGGACCTCTTCCTGCACGACCCGATCGCCGAGGCCACGGCCGCCGAGCCGACACTGGCTGACCTTCGTTCTGCCATCTGCTCCTCGCCGCTTCTTGCCGAGCTTCCCGACGAAGATCTCGACCGGCTCGCCCAAGCAGCGCGGCTCACGCGCTACCGAGGCGGCGAGCTCATGGTCGACTCGTCCAACGAGGCCCGGGACCTGATGGTCATCGTCGAGGGCTCGGCCCAGCTCCTCCTCCTCGAGCCCGGATTCGACGAGGCACTCGTGAGCGACGTGAGCATCGGCGACATCGTGGGCCTGCTCGATGCCAGGCGCGGGGACTCCCGCGCCGTTGTGCTGAGAGCTGTCACCGACTGCGAGGTCGTCGTCCTGCCCGGTGACGTGGTCGGTCAGACGGGCAGCCGCAACGCCGACATCGTCTCCGCCTTCAACCGGCTGGTGGCTCAACGGCAGCGCCGCATCAGTCGGGTGGTGGAGCGCCGAACGCCGCCCGTGGCAGTGCCGCGAACCGAGACGAGCCAATCGTGAGCAGGCACGACGCTGCCCGCCGTTCCCGGTTGCGCCGGCCGCGGTCCATCAGCCGAAGGCTCGCTGCCGCGCTCGTCGCAACAGCCCTCCTCGCCGTGGCGACGTTCGGCGGTCTCAACTACGTGGCTGCACGCGACCTGCTCCTGCGCGGGATGGAGGACCAGCTCGCTGGGGTCGGGGCAACCCGCGCCCAGACGATCGCCGCGGGCACCCAACGACTCGTGGCTGAGATCTCGGCAGCGTCGTCGGACGTCGCTGCTGCCACCGCGTTGGACAGGTTGACGAGCGCGTTCGCGGACCTGTCGGATGAGAGCCTGGGCGACGACCAACGCGCAGCACTCGAGACCTGGTACGTCGACCGCGTCGTCACGCCCCTCAACGCTGCGGGGCTCGGGCCGTACACGCTGCAGGACGTCCTCCCACGGACGGACGCGGGTCGATGGCTGCAGTCCCAGTACACCGTGCGCCCGCAGGGCGAACCACCCTCGATCGACGCCGGCGACGGCTCGGCGTACTCAGCGGTGAACGCCGACGTGACGCCGTACTTCGAGGAGTTCTCCCAGTCGAAGGGCGGGGGCGATGTCTTGCTCATCGACGCCTCCGGCACGATCGTCTACTCGCTGGACAAAGCAAACGACGTCGGCACAAGTCTGGTCGACGGACCGTACGCTGGCGGCGCCCTCGCACGCGCGGTGACTCAGGATCTTCCGCGGACTCCCTTCGGCACGACGGTTCTCACCGACTTCGCGGTGTCCGCGACCGGGCGCGCCGCCCTGTTCGCCGTCAGTGCGGTACGCAACGGGTCGCAGGTGACCGGTGCCCTGGCGGTCGAGATCCCCGTCGAGCTCCTCAACGCCGTGACGAGCGCCGACGGAAGCTGGGAGGCGATCGGGCTGGGCGACGACGGCGACGCCTACATCGTCGCGTCCGACATGCGACTGCAGAGCGACCCTCGCCCGTGGGCCGAAGATCCGGTGAGCTACGTCGCGGCGCTGCGTGCCGACTCCGAGGACGCCCAGACCGAGGCCGATGCCACCGAGCTGTTCGGGTCCCCCGTCGGGGTCCAGGTGGTCGACACCGAAGCGGTGCGGGCCGCGCTGGATGGCGAGACGTTCGTGGGGAACACCCGCAACTACTTCGACGAGTCAGTGTTTGCCGCGTCGCAGTCGTTCAATGCGAGTGGCCGGCAATGGGTCGTGGTCACCGAGGTGCCCCGATCTGCCGCGCTCGCGCCGCTGGGCGGGTACCTGGCCCGCATCCTTCTGGTACTCGCCATCGCGCTGCCGCTCGTCGCTGGGCTCGGCATCTGGCTGGCGCGAGTGCTCACCCGGCCGATCCGGCCAACGCTGCACGCTGCCCAGCGGATCGTCGAGGGTGATCGGCACCCAGACCTGGACACCGCTCGGCGTGACGAGTTCGGTGATCTGGCACGTCGACTGACAGCCATGGCTGAGTCACTCGCCGAGCACGAGGCCGAGCTGGCCGCCGAGTACGAACGGACCAGGCAGCTGCTGCTGGCGGTGCTGCCATCAGACCTCGTGGATGCCGATGGCCACGTCGTCGGCACGGGCGAGTCGGCGGGACTGGCAACAGTCGTGGCAGTCACCATCGCAGCGCAGCAGGCGGGCTACGACCAGGAGTCAGTCAACGACGACCTGCAGGTCGCCGCCAGTCTTGCTGACGAGGTTGGCGAGCAGTTCGGGCTGCTCAGAGTCCGGGCCACCGCAGATCGGTACCTGTTCGTGTCTGGAATCCAGACCGACCACGTGGGAGCGGACGAGGCGGTCGACTTCGCCGTCGAGTTCGCGCGTCGGCTGACGCTCGCAGCCGAGGTTGCCCTCGACGTGCGTATCGGCTTGTCGACGGGCCCAGTCGAGACGGGTGTGCTGGACTCCGGGTCGCTCACGTTCGGGGCGTGGGGAGAGCCGGTTCGCCGGGCGCTCGCGCTCGCGTCGCTCTCACGCATCGACAGCGTGCTGATCGACTCCACGACCGCCGACGCGTGCTCAGCCGAGCGCTGGATCATGGAACAGGCACACGACGTGCTGGACCTGGACGGCGAACGCATGGATCTGTACACACTGGTCAGGCACGAGAGCACCGCGCCTGCGGCGCACTGACGGCCGGGTGCCCATTGGCGGTCGCCGAGGCGCAGCGGCGGCGGCAGAGAGTAGCGTCGCGGCACCATGGCTGAGCAGGACGAAGGAACGCTGCGAGTCCTCGCGGCGATGCACGCGGCCAACCTTGACGTGACGCGGATTGATCATGGTCCCGTCCGTTCGCTTGCTGAGGCCGCCGAGGCCCGCGGTGTCGAGCCGGCTGACGTCGTCAAGACCCTCGTCGTGCGTCGCGCCGACGACGACTACGTATTGGTGCTCGTGCCGGGCGACAGATCGATGTCGTGGCCGAAGCTGCGCCGCGAGCTGGGAGTCAGTCGGCTGTCGCTCCCCGATGAGGACGAGGCCAAGGCGGCCACGGGCTTCGCGCGAGGAACGATCACGCCCTTCGGCGCCGCCAGGTCGTGGCCGGTTCTGGCTGACCACCGGCTGCTCGGCAGGCGGATCACGCTGGGCGCCGGCGCGCATGGCGTCGCCACGGCCGTGGACGCCGACGCGGCGCTCACGGCACTGGACGCCGCGGTCTCCGACTTGACCGAGGCAGAGCCCGGGTAGCGACCTCGCTGAGCGGTCCCTGGACCTTGGACCCTCGTCGGAGCGGCGTGATCGTCCTAGCGTCTTGATCGAGTCCTCGTCGTCCGCGGAGAGAAGCATGGCGCTCACTCACTCAGCACCCGACACGTCCCCGCCGACGCCAAGGCGCATGCCGCTCGCCTCGCGAAGACTCGGTTACCTCATCGCGGTCCTGGTCAACCTTGGTCTCGCCTACCTCGTCAACGTGTGGCCGGGCTGGCAGGAGGTCCCCTGGCTGACCGCCGAGACCCGGGACGTGCTCGGTCTGGTCAACCTGTCGCTGCTCGCAGGCGCCGTGGTGAACCTCGCCTACATTGCCTATGACCATCCGTGGTTCAAAGCGCTCGGCGAACTGGTGACCACGGGGATCTCGTTGGCGGTGGTCGTCCAGCTCTACTCCGTGTTTCCGTTCGACTTCAGTGCGTACGCGTTCGACTGGAGTCTGGTCGCCCGAATGGTGCTTGTGGTGGCGATACTCGGGACAGGGATAGGCACCCTTGCGAGCCTTGTGAGGTTCGTCGTCCGCGCCGGAGCCGCACTTCTGCCACGATGACCGAGTCGGGCACACGTTCGATTCGATGAACGGGGACCACGCGCAGGGAAGCTGCCGCCACGAGTTGTCGTGTTCAGGCATGCAGGAGCGAAGCCGACGCCAAGTACCGGGTGACCGTTTCCGCTGAGCACAGCCTCTCGCGTGCCGTCGACCTTGGGACCCCCGGCACTTGCGCACCGGCTCTAGGCGGGACGAGGGTGCGAAACGTGCAGTACCGAGTTCTCGGACCACTGCAGGTGGTCGGTGGCCACCCTGTGCGACTGGGCGGCCAACGACAGCGCATGGTGCTTGCCGCGCTGCTGAGCCGACCCGGCCAGGACATGTCGACGGACTGGCTGATCGAGGCCGTCTGGGGCGAGCACCCGCCTGGGACCGCCAGAAAGACTCTCCAGGTCTACGTCAGTCGTCTGCGGGCACTGCTGGGTCACGACGCGATCAGCGCTACCGCGTCGGGGTACGTCCTGCCGGTCGCGCCCGACGACCTCGACTCCCTGCGATTCGAGCACTTGGTGCAGCGTGCCGTTGATCTGCTGTCGACCGAACCGGACGTAGCCGGGACACTGCTGCGCGAGGGACTGACACTGTGGCGTGGCCGACCGTTCGCAGACTTGTCCGAGACCGCCCCCGTCGCGGTCGAGTGTCGACGGCTGGAGCAGCTGCGGGAGCGGGCCACGACAGCACGCATCGAGGCCGACCTTGCCCTTGGCTACGGCCCCGAGCTGGTGCCCGAGGTCACGGACCTCGTCGCTGAGAGGCCCCTGGACGAGGCGCTGCGCGCCCATCTGATGCTTGCCCTGTACCGCGCGGATCGACAGGCCGAGGCGTTAGCCGTCTTCGAAGAGACCCGAGGCATCCTCCGCACTCAGCTCGGGATCGATCCTGGGGACCGCATCTGCCGGTTGCACGAGCAGATCCTGCGACACGACGACGTCCTCCTACCGCAGGCACCTTCGAGCGGCACCGACGCGAAGCCCACCCGCAACCCGTACAAGGGCCTCCGAGCGTTCGGGCCCGCCGACGCGGCCGACTTCTATGGCCGCGCCGACCTGGTGGACGAGATCATCGAACACGTCGATGACCAGCGGCTCGTGCTCGTGGTCGGGGCGAGCGGGAACGGAAAGAGCAGCGCTGTGCTTGCTGGTGTCCTGCCACGGCTGGACGAGCGTGTCGACGCGAGCATCGTGGTCACCGCCCATGTCGGGTCGCAGCCGGACGAGTCGATCATGGCCGCGTTGCACGACGTCGCCGGCATCGACCTCTCGGGTGTCCTCCACGGCGACGACCTCGATCTCGTCCGCGCCGTCCACGAGGTCACTAGCTCTACGAGGCGGCGACTGCTGCTGGTCATCGACCAGCTCGAGGAGCTGTTCGACCCCGCCGTCGAGGACGGCGCCCGTGCCCGAGTGCTCGCCACCCTGGCGGAGGCGGTTGCGGACCCGTCCACGCCGCTGACCGTGCTCGCCACGCTTCGCGCCGACTACCTGGACCGGCTGCTCGCGTTGTGGCCGGACCCAGCCCCGCTGGGCGGCTGCATCGTCACGGCTCTGCCGTTGGCTCCCGCCGATCTCGCTCGGGCCGCCACCGGTCCCGCCGAGCGCGTGGGCGCACACGTCACTCCCGAGCTCACCGCCGAGCTGGTCGGCGACATGGCGCGACAGCCCGGCGCCTTGCCACTGTTCGAGTACGCACTCACGGAGGTCTTCCAGGCGTGCACCCCCGGGGTACTGACCCGTTCGGGATATCGCAGCATCGGCGGTCTGCAGGGCGCTCTGTCCCGCGGCGCTGAGCAGGTGTATCGCCACCTGTCCCCGGACGCCGCTGAAGCGGCTCGGCAGGTCTTCCTACGGCTGGTGAGCGTCAGACCCCGCGAACCCGCGACACCGCGCCGTGCCTCACATCGCGAACTTGCGTCTCTCGACGTCCCCGCCGCAGCCCTCGATGAGGTGCTGGGGGCTTTCGACTCGGCTCGGCTGCTGACCTTCGACCGCGACGCCGGCACCGGCGACGGCACCGTCGCGCTCGCTCACGAGGCGCTGCTGAACCACTGGCCGCGCCTGCAGGTGTGGGTGGACTCAACTCGGGACGACCTGAGGCTGGAGTCCGAACTGGCAACCGAGGTCGCGCAGTGGAACGCTGCTGGTCGAGACGACGACTACCTGATCACCGGGTCACGCCTGTCCCGTTTCGACGACTGGCCCAGTCCCGGCAGCGTGGCGCCCACCGAGGACGAAGGCGCCTACCTGCGCGCAAGCCGAGAGCGGCGCGCCGCACGAGTGGGCGCGGATCGCCGCCGAGTCCGCCGGCTTCGCGCTCTGGCGGCCGGCGTCTCGGCGCTCGCAGTGCTGGTCGCGGCTGTCGCGGGTGTAGCGGTCGACCGGGGGCGTGCCGCAGCAGCAAGCGAGCGTGACGCCCGGGCCCGCGAGCTGGCAGTCGAGGCGTCCAGCGCCGTCGAGCACGACCCTGAGCTGGGCGTACTGCTTGCTCTCGAGTCTGGCGACGTCACTCGGGGTCCGGATGGGTTCGTCCTACCGCAGGCACAGACGGCGCTGCACGCCGCCCTGATGGCGCACCGACAGCTCGGGCAGAGCACCGGCCACACCCACGTGGACTTCGTGACCGACGACTCCCTGATGGTCGCCGGCTCACCGTCGCGACTCCTCGACCCACGGACCGGAGCCGATGCGACGTCGCTCCCGGATCTACCCAGCGGCGCACCGACTCGGTCCGTCGCTGCTAGCGACGACGGGTCGCTGCTGATCACCGGCAGCGACTCGCGCGACGTCGTGGTCTGGGACGCGCGCACCGGTGCCGAGGTCAGGCGGCTGGCCTCGTCGGTGACGTGCGGCGCGGGGTGTGCGGTGGCCGCAGTGGCGCTGAGCCCAGACAGATCGATGGCCGCGGCACTGCTGCCCTGGGGCGAGGGGCTTCTGCTGTGGGACGCGGCCACCGGTGAGCAGCGTGCCCGAAGTGCGGGCCCGCGGGCCTGGCCGCCCGACACCTGCTGCTACCCGGTCTCGCTGCAGTTCAGCCCGGACGGGACGCGTGTGGTGGCGAACTGGTACGACGACGCCCGGGTGATGGACGTGGCCACCGGTGAGTGGGCCCAGGTGCTGCAGCATGAGTCGATCGTCACCGCAGCGGCGTACCTACCCGACGGCGAGACGCTGCTGACCTCGTCCATGGACGGCACGCTCCGCTCGTGGGACGCGATCACCGGGGAGCCCAGGACCGCGGTTCCGGTTGGCCGTGGGCAGCTCACGTCGATGACGATCAGTCCGACGGGCGACCGATTGCTCACCGGCGATGACTCCGGCCGCGTCACCGTGTGGGCGTGGGACGGGCAGGCGGCTACACACGTGTCCGACCTCCATGGCGCCCAGTCGTGGGTCTACGACGTGGCCATCAGTCCGGACGGATCGCTGGGCTCCGCAGTGGATGGCACCAGCCGGGTGACCACCTGGGACATCACTGATGCAGGACCGAGTGAGGTGGCGGCGTGGGATGCCGCCGGTGCGGTCGTCTACAGCCATGACGGCAGCCGTCTGCTCACGACCGACCCGACCACAGACAGCCCCATGATCGTGGACCCTTCGTCCGGGACACGGCAACGTGCTCTGCCTGGCGACCTGCTGGACCTCGCCGAGGTCACCATGCCCCCGTCCGAGCACGGGCAAGGCCGGCTCGCGGGTGCGGCGTGGTCACCTGACGACTCCACCGTGGCGCTGGTCATCACGAACTACGGAGTGGTCGACGACCTACTGGTTCTCTGGGACGTGCAGTCGGGCGCCATCCGTCGATCGTTCTCGGTGGACGCGGGTCTTCGCGGCTCGGTCACCTTCAGCGGCGACGGTCGCCTGCTCGCGGCCGCCACATGCTCCGACGGCGCCCCGACAGCCACGGTGTGGGAGGCGCAGACGGGCCGAGTGGTCGTCGAAGCACCTCCCGGGACCTGTGGCACGGCCGTAGGCCTCACCAAGACCGGCGATCAGGTCGCCGTGCAGCTCATTCCGCTGACCGACGACGCACCGAGCGTGCTCGTGATGAGCACGTCGACGGGAGACGTCCTGCACGAGATGACCCACCTGCCCACGTGGCGTGGCTCGGCCGCATTCAGCCCGGACGACACCCGGCTGCTCACAACGGGCAGCAACGGTGTCGGCCGCATCTGGGACGTGCAGTCTGGCGACATCGTGATGAGCCTCCAAGGACATGCCGGCGCGGTCGAGCACGCCGAGTGGTCGCGCGACGGCACGCGCGTCGTGACCAGCGGACACGATGGCTCGGCCCGTCTCTGGGATGCAGCCACCGGTGAGACGACCACCGTGATCGGCGCCCACAACGGATTCCCCTACGTGTCCCTGAGCCCGGACGGCCGCCGGCTTGCCACCGGCGACGGATCGGTCCGCATCTGGACCCTCGATGTCGACGAACTCGTTGAGCTGGCTCAGACGCGCGCCAGGCGTCCGCTCACCGCCGCGGAGTGCGCGACCTACCGCGTCGACCGATGCACACGGACAACCGGCTAGTCGACGCTGACCTCACCGACCATGGTGATGATGCCGCTGCTGAAGTCGACGTCCGCCGTCCACGAGCCGGTGAGCGATGCGTAGTCTCCGGTCCCACGCTCGATGGTGGCGATGGAAACGCTGTCGTTCGCACCGTTCGGTTCCATCTGCGATGCGGGGGTGAGCTGCTCGGCCAGAGCGAGGAACGACCCGGAGCCGTCGTCGCAGGTGTAGGTCTCCGTCCACACGAAGTCGGCCGACGACTCCGCGATCACGGCCACTTCATCCCTGCTCAGTGGGTTGCCGTCCAGGTCTTCGAAGTCGCTCTGCTCCATCGTCACCGCGGCACAGACCAATCCGTCGTCAACGGCTTGACCTGACACGGTGAACGGCGTCATCGCTGAACCGAGCGTGCCCGTCAGCTCGATCGCTACCGGTTCTGCTGTTGAGCCGCATGCCACTAGGACGCATGCGAGCCCCAGTGGGAGTCCGAGCAACGCTCGTGGTGTGCGTGTCATGACCTTCCTCCTCCTACTTCGTTTGCCGCCTTCAGCATCGGAGGGTGCGGCAGCAGGATGGCTGCACTGCTGGTGATGGGGCCGTAACGAGCGAGGAGAGAGAGTGCGGCGCAGGCTAGGAGCAGCAGCGCGACAGCCCCTGTCGGCAGAGATGGGCCGACCCTGCGCATGTACCAGCCTGTGCTCGACCCGGGAGAGCCATTCAACGACCACCAGGCCCAAGTACTGAGCCTGATGGATGGCATCACCCGCGACGAGCACGGCACGCCCCCAGGTGCACGGCCACATCGTCGTCGGGCAGCGTGACGGCACCACTCAAGGTGGGCACCTGCGGCGAGGGGACGCCCGTCTGATTCTGATCGTCACTCTTCAGGAGACTCACCACGATATTGACATCCCAGGGGACGTCGTGGGCTTTCACGCCGCCAACTGACACCCCGCGACGTCGCCGACCCGTCGTAATCTACGGGCTAGCCGACTTTGTCTACCCCCGCTCAGGTCCCGATTCTTGCTCGGTGTCCGAACTACGTGGCTGACAATGCCCGTCCATCCTTCTCGGCCGCCTACGAGCACACCCGGGAACTACGCCACTCGGTACGACGACAGTTCGAGCAGCGCTCCACGGGTACGTCGGCTCATACAACCCCGGCTACTGGCCCGTGACGTACTCGTCCAGCTCCCCTTTGCCCCACCAGCGCAGGGGTCCGTCAAGAGCGAGCAGCGTCCACTCGTTGAGGGCGAAATCGACGGCAGCGGCCGTTACGAAGGTTTCCGGGAGGGATACGACTGACTCGTTACCGTCTTCGACCACCGACACATCGAGCGACCAGACGAACCGGTCAGTCCTGACAGTGACCGGGGGACCCTGCCCCGCATCGACCCGAGCGCTGATGGGAAGGATCTCGTCCTTGGCAAGAGTGATCGTGTTCCGGGAGAAGTATGGCGGACCCCAGTCACCGTTCTCGTCGATCTCGTAGGCGACGTCGGGGCCGGTCAATCTGAAGCCGAGGTTCACTACGCCGAGCTCGCCGTCACACGGGATGTTCAAGATCGCCCCTGTCTCGAGTTCAGTGACTTCCTCCGCTCGGACCCGCAAGTCGACGACCTCAACGAAGTTGGCCCGGCGACCCTCCAGCCGCAACTCGATCTCGGACTGACCCATTGGCGCACCTTCATGCTCGAGAACCCAGGCAAACACCTCCTTCGGCTCGGTCGCTGGGGGCGCTCCATCTGCGACTGCGGCCGCGGGGACAAGAGCCGACCATCCACATGACTCGTAGAGGATGGGGTCGTACTGCGCCGCAACGAGCAATGGCTCAGGGTCGTTCAAACGCTCCAGGACTGGGGGCAAGAAGTGGTTGACGAGAAGTGCACCGGCAGCTCCCAATGCAGCGGCAGCGACCAGCGCCAGGGGCGTCTTTCGCTCAAGGAACCCGCCGGTTCCCGTTCCGGCCTGCTTGGTCACGTCCACCTCCTGGCGCGGCATCGTCCACTCGAATACTGCACGCGACCCAGCTAATCGTCGAGAGGCCAACTATCGCCCCCCCCCCCCCCGACCCCCCCCCCCCCCCCCCCCCCCCCCCCCCCCCCCCCCCCCCCCCCCCCCCCCCCCCCCCCCCCCCCCCCCCCCCCCCCCCCCCCCCCCCCCCCCCCCCCCCCCCCCCCCCCCCCCCCCCCCCCCCCCCCCCCCCCCCCCCCCCCCCCCCCCCCCCCCCCCCCCGCCCCCGCACCCCCCCCCCCCCCCCCCCCCCCCTTCCCCCCCCCCCCGCTCGGCGCCCCCCCCCCCGGCCATTGTGAGCGCTGTGCTACCCGGATCGCCGGTCTAGCCGGATGTGCTTTCCGCTGCTCAGGTCCCGGTTCTTGCTCGGCTGCACCCGCTTCGGCTCGCCCGGCATCTTCGGGTAGTTGGGCGGGTAGGGCAGGTCGTCCAGGCCGCCCGCCTCGTCCTGGCGCGCCATCTCCAGCAGAGGTTCGAGGCTGCAGGCGACATCGTCGATGTGCTGGTGCGGGTCACCGCGCTGCGCGAGCAGGTCGGGCACCGTGCGCAGGGTGCAGTCGGACGGGTCGACGTCAACGAGCTCATCCCAGGTGACCGGGGTCGAGACAGTGGCGTTGCCACGGCGGCGTACCGACCAGGCCGAGGCGATCGTGCGGTCGCGAGCGTTCTGGTTGTAGTCGACGAACACCCGCTGGCCGCGCTCCTCCTTCCACCACGCCGTGGTCACCGCGCCCCCGGCCCGCCGGTCGACCTCACGCGCAAACGCGATCGCGGCTCGTCGTACCTCGATGAACGACCAAGCCGGCTCGATCCGAACGTAGATGTGGACGCCCCGCCCGCCGCTCGTCTTGGGGTGGCCGGTGTATCCGAGCTCGTCGAGCAGGGGCCGGACGTGGTCGAGCGCGATGGTGCGGGCATCGTCGAAGTCGGTGCCGGGCTGCGGGTCCAGGTCGATGCGCAGCTCGTCCGGGTGCTCGGTGTCGGAGCAGCGGGCGTGCCACGGGTGGAACGTGACGGTGCCCAGATTCGCTGCCCAGGCGATGTCGGCCGGACCGGTGACCGCCAACGCGTCGGCGTAGCGTCCGGATGGGAACGTCACCCGGCAGGTCGACATCCAGTCTGGCGCGTAGTGCGGCAGCCGCTTCTGGTAGATCTCCTCGCCGTCTACGCCGTCGGGAAAGCGCTGAAGGTACGTCGGTCGGTTGTGCAGAGCTCGCACGATGGCCGGGCCCACCGCCACGTAGTACTCGACGAGCCTGCGCTTGGTGATCGGCCCGCCCGGTGCGTCTGGGAAGTAGACCTTGTCGGGGTTGCTGACGCGGACGTCGCGCCCACCCACCTCGATCTCGATCGCCTCGCCCGCCGACGCCATGGCGCGCACGCTACGGCAGGTGACAGGCCGCCTGGTGGGCGCCGACAAGTACCCGCAGGCCGGGCCGGCGCCGCCAGTACGCCTCGCGGAGCTAGATTCCGTGGTCGTGTCGACCGACCCCGCCGTAGCGCCGACGGCCCCCGTCCGTACCCATGTCCACCGGGAGCACGGAGTGGAACGCGACGACCCGTACGCGTGGATGGGAGATCTCGCCGACCCGGCTCTTGTGTCGTACCTGCGGGCCGAACGGGCCTACTACGAGGCGGCCACCACGCCGCTGCGCGACCTGCGGGACGAGGTAGCCAGCGAGATGCGAGCGGCCGTGCCGACCGACGAGATCGGAGCCCCGTGGACCCAGGACGGCTGGGAGTACCGGTGGGAGCGTCGTGGGTCGGCCGAGCACGCTCGACTCGTCCGGCGTCCGGTCGCCGATGGCGGCGCCCAACGTGACTGGGTCGTGCTGCTCGACCAGGACGCGCTGGTCGGCCCGGACGGGTACGTCGAGCTGGGCGTCGTGGCCGTGAGCCCGTCCGGAGCGCTGCTGGCGTACTCGGTGGACTCCAGCGGTGACGAGAGGTTCGAGCTGCGGTTTCGCGACCTCGGCACCGGTGTGGATCGTGACGACGTCGTCACCGGAGTGCACCACGGCGGCGCGTGGGCAGCCGACTCGACGACCTTTCTGTACGTCGTGCCCGACGCGGCATGGCGGGCGGCGGACGTGCGCCGCTTCCGGCTGGGTCGGGGCGGCGGGCCCGTGGGGGCCGATGCCGGTGACCTCGTACTGGCCGAGGCGGACGAGTCGTTCAGCCTGTCGGTGCGCCTGACCCGCAGCAGGGAGGTGCTCGTGATCAGCGCGTCGTCGTCGGACTGCACCGAGGTGTTCACCGTCCCGGCCGACGACCCGTCCGCGCGTCCGGTGAGCGTCGGCGGACGCCGCGCTGGGATCGAGTACGCCGTCGAGCACGCGCCAGCCGACCCGGACAGCTCGGAACACCTGCTCGTGGTCACGAACGACGGCGCGGCGGAGTTTCGACTGATGAGCGCGCCGGTATCGGCGAGCGGAGCTGACGCGTGGGCCGAGGTCGTACCGCCACGGCCCGGCGAACGTCTTCTTGACGTCGACGCGTTCGCCACGCACCTCGTGCTGTCGTTGCGCATGGCGGGAGCCCCGACCTTGCGCATCGTCCCCCGCGCCGCCATCGCTGCTGCCTGGGACATCGGCACCTTGAGCGCCGGCGAGCTCACGTTGGCCCGCAACCCTGAGTACTCGTCGACTGTGCTGCGGATCCACGAAGAGAGCACCGTGCTGCCCGCCACGCAGTATGACGTTGGCCTGAGCAGCGGCGACCGGTCGTTGGTGCACAGCCAGGACGTCGTGGGCTTCGATCCCGCGAGCTACGTCGTCGAGCGGCAGTGGCTGCCGGCCCGCGACGGTGTGGCCGTGCCTGTGGTGATCGCCCGACATCGCGACACCCCACTGGACGGGTCGGCTCCGTGCGTCATCTACGGCTACGGCGCCTACGAGGCCATCGTCGACGCGTGGTTCGACCAGGCCACCGTGAGCCTGCTCGACCGCGGCGTCGTCCACGTGCTGGCGTCCGTGCGAGGCGGCGGCGAGGTCGGCCGCACGTGGTGGCAGCAGGGTCGACTCACGGCGAAGCCGACGTCGTGGCACGACCTGGTCGACGTCGCCGACGCGCTGGCCGCCGAGCCGCTGGTGGACGGGCGACGCATCGCGATCCAGGGCGCGTCGGCCGGCGGGCTGCTGGTCGCCGGGGCGGTCCAGGAGCGCCCGGAGCGGTTCGCCGCCGTCGTCGCGGAGGTGCCGTTTGTCGATGTGGTGACGACGATGCTGGACGAGTCCCTGCCGCTCACCACGCTGGAGTGGCGCGAGTGGGGCGACCCACGCGACCCGGACGGCTTCGCCTCGCTGCTCCGCTGGTCGCCGTACGACAACACCCGAAGGGTCGACAACCGTCCGGCCATGCTCGTGACCGGCGCGCTGCACGACACCCGCGTCCGCGTGACCGAGCCGGCGAAATGGGTGGCAAAGATGCGGACGCTGGACGCCGAGGTGGGCCTCGACCCGACCCGCCTGCTGTTTCGCGCCGAGACGGCGGAGGGGTCGCACGGCGGACCGTCCGGTCGCTTCGCTCGCCTTGACTACGAGGCCGAGGTCGCCGCCTGGCTGCTGGACATCCTGCGCCCATGAGCCCACGTGTCGAGCGCTGCGAACACCGACGACCACCCGATGAACCGACACCGTTCTCGGCGACGCTCAGCCGATGAAGCGCGCCGCCTGCTCGCCGGAGACTGCAGGCTCGATGCGCGCCAGCAGGGCCGCCTTCATCGGCGGCAGGTCGTGGAGCGGCCACCACAGCACCGCGATGCTGTCGTCGTCACCGACCCGTGCCTCACCGGACAGCCACGTGCAGGCGAAGCACTGGTCGGGGTAGGCGGCCCGGTCGCCGTCGGCGGAGCGACGCACCAGCAGCACCTGCTCGCCTCGACGCATGGCGGCCGTGACACCAGGCATCCACCGAGCCAAGACCCAACCCACGCGTCACCGGCCACACACCGCGAGCGCCACGACGCGTTGACGCGGTCGCGCAGGTAGCCGCGTCGTGCGGGGCTAGCTGGTGGCTGCCCCCGTCTGGGCCATCGCAGCGGCCAAGTCCATGACGCCCCAATGGGCGATCGCTTGGTCGTCGCGGAACTGCAGGATGTCGATGGCGTCCCACTCGACGTGGCTGCCGCTGGCCGGGACGCCCATGAACTCGCCCTGGTGCGTCCCGCTGAAGGTCACCCGTGACGCCACCTTGTCCCCGTCCTGGAGCATGTCGTGAACGGTGACGCCGAAGTCCGGGAACGCGGCGGGCATCATCTTGATCATCTGCCGCGGTGTCTCGCGGCTGGTGTCCATCCCCGGGATGGTCTCGCTCTCGACGAAGTCCTCGGCCATGAACCGATCGACCATCGCGTCGACATCGATCCCTGGCCCGATCGCGTCGTACATCTGCTGAGCCAGCGCCTTGTAGTCGGCCATGTCGACACCAAGGCCCCAACTGGTGCTACGGGTTCGACAGCCACGACCGCCGGCACGGCTCGGCGACCATGATGAGCCCCGGCAACCGCGAGAGCTCCGCGGCTCGCCGACCCGGAAGCCGCATAGAGAAGCCCTCCCCGATTCGGGGGGGACCAGACCGGTTCTACTCTGGCTTGGTGGCGGAAGTGAGGCAGGTGCAGGTGACCTTCGACTGCGCCGATCCGCGCGCGGTCGCCGAGTTCTGGAAGGCCGCTCTGGGGTACGTCGACCCTCCGAGTCCACCGGGGTTCGACTCCTGGGACGGGTTCGATGAGTCCCTGCCGGTTGAGAGGCGGGGCTCGGCTTGGGCCTGCCAGGACCCGGGTGGCGCCGGGCCTCGCCTGTTCTTCCAGCGTGTGCCCGAGGCCAAGACGGTCAAGAACCGGCTGCATCTTGATGTTCGAGTGGGAGTGGGGCTGACCGGCGACGAGCGGGTCGCCGCTCTGGAGTCCGAGGCAGCTCGGCTGGGGACGCTGGGTGCTCGCCGGCTTCGCCTGCTGCCTGCGGACGAGGAGAATGAAGCGTGCCTGGTGATGCAGGACGTCGAGGGCAACGAGTTCTGCCTCGACTAGCGCCGTCGTGGCTCGCGACATGAGGGCCGGTCGGTCGAGGCCGAACGTGCGGTCGTCCCGAGGGCCAACAAGGCAGGGCCCCACGGCGCTGCTTCCGGCCGGCATCGCGCCAGACAGTAAGCCAGGCACAACCCCGCAGGAGTCATCTGTGGGTTGCGAAGCATCGCTCGCTCGCCGACACCGGGCGAGCGCCCGAGCGTTGGGAGTGCCGGCGATGCGCTGTCGTCTCGTTGCTGTTGTCACCTTGGCGGCGTAGCCGCAATGGCTACCTGCCGTGGTCGCCTAGGAAGGTGGCGCGGAGGAGCCGGTCTGTTCCGTTGGTCTGAGAGTGTGCGGGAGGTGGGCAGTGGAGGGGATGCCAAGAAGGACCAGTAGCGCGGCGGCGAGCAGGCCAAGGCGCAGCGATTGCAGCTGGGCGGTCTCGTAGTTCTCGACCAGGGCATCGCTGGTCTCGGTTCCCAGGCCAGCCTCCTGAGCCGCGTCCTCGATCTGGTCCGCCGGCACGAAGTCGATGCCACTGCCAACGTCAACTCCGACCTGCTCGGAGACCTCAGCACTGAGACGCTCGTCCTGGCCGACGGTGCTGAGGAACACGCTGGTAAGGCTGCTCAGCACGATCGCGCCGATCAGCGCGATTCCCAGCGACGAGCCCAGTTGCTGACTGGTGAACTGCAGGCCGCCTGCTTCGCTACGTCCCGAGGCATCGACCGAAGACTGCACGACGTTGCCCAGCTGCGAGGCGATCAGTCCCATTCCCAGACCCAACACGGCCATAGCCAGCGCGAACCCGGGGCCGTTGAGTGTGGGCTCGACAGCGCTGAACAGCAGCAGCACCCCGAGCGACACTGCCGTCAGGCCTGTCCGCACGATGGCGCGAATGGACAACCGCGAAGACAAGTGCGACCCGCCCGCCGCGGCCAGGAACATCGCGATCGAGATCGGCAACATGCGCAGGCCGGTCTGCAGCGCGTCCAGGCCCAAGACCAGCTGCAGGTAGAGCGGCACGACGAAGAAGGTCCCCATGAGGATGAGGTTCTGTGTGAACAGGCCGACCAGCCCTGAGCGCAGCGGCCGGACCGACAGCAGGTCCAGGTGCACGAGTGGGTCCGCGCCCGACGCCTCGCGGTGGCGCTGCCACGCGACGAACGCCCACATGAGCAGACCACCAGCGGCCACGACGAAGACGGTCAGCGAGAAGCCGAACGGTTCGAACGGTGACGCGCGCGGAGTGACCCATCCCCAGGTGCTGGCCTGCAGCGTGCCGAGCACGATGGCTCCGAGCCCGGCGGCAGACAAGAGGGTCCCGACCACGTCGAGTCGCGGGGAAGGCCCCGTGCGGAGGGCGTCGGCGACCTTGCCGGCCAGTGTCAGGATCAGTAGCACCAGGACGACCTCGGCCACAAAGACGACGCGCCACGTGAAGGTGGTTGTCGCCCAGCCACCGACGATGGGACCGACCGCGATCCCTGCACCTGCCACCCCGCCGATGACCCCGTAGGCGACCTTGCGTGCGTTGCCCTCGTAGTTGCCGGCGATCAGCGCGGCCAGCGCAGGCAGCACCAGTGACGCGCCGAGACCCTCAAGCACCGACCAGCCCAGCGCCAGCACAACGACAGTGGGAGCCGCGGCTGTCACGGCAGACCCGACCGCGTAGACGACGAGCCCGACGATGAACGCCCGTCGGCGCCCGATGATGTCGCCGACCTTCGCACCCGCCAGCATGAACATCGCCATGACAAGGCTGTACAGCGTGATCACAGTCTGGATCGCGGTGACGTCGGTGTCGAAGTCCGCCACCAACGCGCTGATCGACACGTTCATCACCGACTGGTCCAGCACCATGACGAACTGCGCCATCCCCAGCACCAGAAGCGCGGCCCACCGTCTCCTCAGTTGCGCCACCGCGCCAGCCAACCACTGCTACGCCACGCATGACAGACCCGACTTGGCGGACGTGCCGAGGCGTCACTGCAGACCGCTTCATGGCCGGAACGGAGCCACACGAGATCGCCCAACTCAGTGGCCGACCCGATGCGGCCCCGCGGATGTCGAGGGCCATCGCTCGCTGCAGCGCCGCTTCCGGCATGTGCAGGGGGTCAAGTCCCAGGACGAGGTATCGCAGGACATGACCGTGAGCGCCGGGTGCGGCAACGAGCCGGGGCCGAGCCCACGCGGTGGTGCCGGACGCAACGACCACGCCGTTGAGGAGGATAGGCATCGCTATGGGTGAGACCGAGCTCCTCGTCGCCCATTCCGGAGACCGACGGAGAGGGCCCGGCTCTGGGGCGCGGCGACCCTGCCCCACAGTGGAGCCGGAATGGGGCACCAACAGGCGCGCCTCCTCGAGTGGCCACCGGACCTCGAGACGACACGGCCACCAAACCAACGCCAAGACTGGCCACGGGACCGTCAAGCATCGGACCCCATGGTCCGAGCGGCGTATCCCGTCAATGCTCGCTCCTACTCGACACCACTCGAGGGACGGTGGTGGCGCGGGATGCGGCACGCTCGCGCACGCCCTAGCCTCGCAGGCATGGCCTACGACGTCGACAAGACCGAGGACGAGTGGCGCGCCCAGCTCTCCCCCGCCGAGTACCGCGTGCTGCGCGAAGCCGGGACGGAGCGTCCGGGCACCAGCTCGTACGAGCACGACCAGACGGTCGGGGTCTACCGGTGCCGGGGCTGCAACACCGAGCTGTTTCGCAGCGAGCACAAGTTTGACGCGCACTGCGGTTGGCCCGCGTTCTACACGCCGCTGGCCGCGGACCGGGTTGAGCTGCGCTCGGACCGCACCATGGGCATGACCCGCACCGAGGTGCGCTGTGCCTCCTGCGGCTCCCACCTAGGCCACGTGTTCGAGGGTGAGGGCTTCGGAACGCCCACTGACCAGCGGTACTGCATCAACGGCATCGCGCTGGAGCTGCAGCCGGAGTAGGGCCCGCAGCCCGTGCCGCGGCTACTCCGAGGGGTCAGGCACCGGGGGCGAGCCCTGCTCGGACCGCGGGACGGCGCGCAGCGTCTCGACGGCGGCCATGGCCCGCTCGTGCTCAGCGACCAGTGCCTCGTACTCCGGCGGCACGGCCGTCCCTGCCCGGTAGAGGGGCACGACCTGGCTGGCCAGGTCGGTCAGGGCGGCACGGTCGAAGCCGTCGCGCTCCATCGCGGCCGCGTCCGCCGCCACCGTCCGGTAGTCGGCGACCTTGCCGGCCCAGCCCGGGTTGCGCATGCGCTCGGTGTCGGCCGCCATCGCGCGGGCCAGCGTGCGCAGGGCGTCGTCCAGCTCGATCAGCTGCTTGCTGCGCGCCGAGACGTCGACCGGTGGCGGCGTCCCGGTGTCTTCTGTCGACTCGTCGGTGTCTTTGCGGCTGGCACGAAACCGGTCCATCAGGCCCATGTGTCGAACCCTAGGGCTACGGCAGCACGGCCACCAGGTCGGCGATCTCGCGTCGCGGCCCGGTGTAGAACGGGATCTCCTCGCGCACGTGAAGCCGCGCGCTCGACGCCCGCAGGTGCCGCATCAGGTCGACGATCCGGTAGAGCTCGTCAGCCTCGAAGGCCAGGATCCACTCGTAGTCGCCCAGCGCGAACGACGACACCGTGTTGGCGCGCACGTCGGGGTAGTCCCGACCCATCTGACCGTGCTCGACGAGCATTGCGCGGCGCTCGTCGTCGGGTAGCAGGTACCACTCGTGCGAGCGAACGAACGGGTACACGCACACGTATGCCCGGGCCTGCTCGTCGGCCAGGAACGCCGGCACGTGGCTCTTGTTGAACTCGGCCGGACGGTGCAGCGCCACCTGCGACCAGACCGGACGAAGATGGCGTCCTAGCCGCGTACGACGCAGCCGGTGGTAGGCCTCCTGCAGCGCATCGCTGGTCTCGGCGTGCCACCACACCATGAGGTCGGCGTCGGCGCGCATGCCGGCCATGTCGTAGAAGCCGCGCACGACGACGTCCTTCTCGCCCAGCTGCTCCACCAGGTCGGCGACCTCGTCAGCGATCTCGGACCGGTCCGCGTCGCCCAGCAGCTCCTCGAGCGAGAACACCGACCACATCGCGTACCGGATCACCCTGTTCAGGTCGCGGGCCTTCGGCTTGGTGGATGTGCTCGCTTCGCTCACGAACGAATCGTCCCACCGGGCTCGAGCGAGCGCAGCACCGCGTCGCTGCCACGGCGGGCCGAAGCGATGCACGCAGGGATGCCCACACCGTCCAACGCGGCACCGGCCATCGCGAGTCCGGGTACGGCTGCGAGCAGCTCGTGCACCCGGGCGGCGCGCGTCGGATGACCAGGCGTGTACTGCGGCAGGGAGCCACCCCACCGGAACACGCTGCCGGCGACCGGCCGAGCGGTCAGCCCGAGGATGTCGGCGGCGTCCTCGGCGCCGAGGCGCACGAGGTCGGCGTCGTCGCGCTGAAGGTCGGCGGTCTGGCCGAAGCGGCCCACCGACATGCGCACCACGGCGAGGTCGTCGATCGCCTCGTCCACCCAGCGCCACTTGCGCGACGAGTACGTCGCCGCCTTCACCGCCCGGCCTTCCGCCGGGGGTATGAGGTGTCCCGAGCCCGGCAAGGCCCCCGCCGGGACATCGGAACGCCGGTAGCCCAGCGCGATCAGCCCGACGCTGGCGTAGTCGACCAGCTCGACGAGCGCGGCAGCCGCCGGCACCGGTTCGCGCAGCAATCGAGCTGCGGCGGGCGCTGGGACAGCGATCAGCACGGCATCGGCGTCGACGCGCTCGGGGGCGGGCACCGGGCCGACCACCACCTGCCACCGCCCGTCGGCCTGTCGGTGCAGCTCGCGAGCCGTGGTGCGGGTGCGCACATCGATCCCGTCGGTCGTCGCCAACCGCGCCGGCAACATGAAGAGCCCTCCGACAAGGCCCACGAACGGCGACGTGCCGTCCGCGCTCGCCCCCGCACTCGCGCGCACCTTGGCCGCGGCGCTCGTGAGCCGCTCCCCCCGCACCCGGGCCGCGGCGACGGTGGGCATGGTCGCCTCCAGCGACAGCGTCGCGGCGCTTCCCGCGTACACCCCGCCGAGCAGCGGCTCGACCAGCCGGTCAGTCACCTCACGCCCGAGTCGAGCGGTGACGTAGCGCCCAACGCTCGCGTCTCCGTGCTCGGCGGTGACAGGCAGCACGCGCTCGGCGCGCACCCGCGCCATCCCCCGCCGGGTCAGCACCCCGCTGGCGGCCAGGGCGCGCAGATCGGCCGGGATGCCGAGGATCGTCCCGGACGGGAACGGCACCAAACGCCCGTCCACCATGACCCGGGCCGCGGTCGTCGCGGGCTCGACCAGTGCCTCGCCCAGGCCGACGGCCGTGGCGAGGTCGCGGGCCTCGGGGCGTCGAGCAAGCATCGACTCCGCCCCGGCGTCGACGGCGTGTCCACCCAGGCTGCCGGGCTTGAGCTTGCCGCCGACCTCTGCGCCCGCCTCCAACACCGTGACGCGTGGCGGGTTCGGCGACTGGCGCAAGAACCAGGCGGCAGCCAGTCCGGTGATGCCCCCGCCGATGACCACCACATGTCGTCCGGACGGGTAGCGGGCGGGCACCCGATCACTCTGGCACATGCCCCGGCCGTGCCCGAACTGTGTCCCGACCGTGACCGAACGGCGGAACCGGATGCGTCGACGTGGCGTCGAACGGGCATGAGCACACACTCGGCGACGCGAAGGAAGACGGCGAGCATCCTCGTCGCGCTGCTGGCCGCAGGGACGCTTCTGGCGGGCTGCACCTCCAGCGGCAACGACTCCGGCAGCAGCGTCGACGGTGCCGAGCCCGGCATGGCCGGCGGGGGCACCGGCGAGCTCGTCGAGTCAGAGGTGGCTCCGGACGCGCTCGAGTCCGAGGACAGGAGCGTCACCGGCGACGCCACCGACATCTCCACTCCCGACGACCGCGCCGTCATCTACTACGTCGACCTGCTGGTCGAGGTGGACGACGTGGGTGCGGCCGCCAAGGACGCCGCAGCGGTCGCCGCACGCTTCGACGGCTACGTCCAGAGCGAGTCGTCCGGCGGCATCGACCAGCCGATCCCAGCCCCCGGCGACGACGTGGCGCCGTTCCCAACCTTCGAGGCCCAGTCGGTGCTCGTGCTGCGCGTGCCCGCGGAACGCTACGAGCAGGCCGTCGTCGAGCTCGAGGCACTGGGCGAGACCGTCTCGCGCACCCGTAACGCCCAGGACGTGACGCAAGAGGTCGTCGACGTGCAGACGCGTATCGAGACCCAGGAAGCCTCCATCGACCGGCTGCAGGCACTGCTCGGCGAGGCGACCAAGATTGGCGACATCGTGGCCATCGAGACCGAGCTCACCTCGCGCATCGCCGAGCTGGAGTCACTCAAGGCCCGCCAGGAGCAGCTGGCGACGGAGACCGACCTGGCGACCATCACCGTCACGTTCCTGCCCCCCGACACCGTCGTGGAGGAGGGGACGGGCTTCGTCGCCGGGCTCGAGGCCGGCTGGCGCGCCTTCGTCCGCTCCGTCGAGCTGGGCTTGACCGCCCTCGGTGCCGCGCTGCCGTTCCTGCTCGCGCTCGCCGTGCTCACCGTGCCGCTTGTCGGGTGGCTGGTGGTGCGCCACCGTCGCCAGCAGCGAGCCGGCAACACTGCTCAGCCGACGACCGACGACTCCGTGGGGGTGGAGGCGTGAACCTGGTCGACGACCCGAGCAAGCACGTCCGGGTCCGCCCAGGGCGGAACACCGTGGCCGAGGTTGAAGACGTGGCCACGAGCCGAAGCCCCTTCAGCGAGAACGCGAGCCACCTCGTGGGTCACCACGTCGGCCGGGGCAGCCAGCACCGCCGGGTCGAGATTGCCCTGCAGGCTGCGGGCCGGACCCACCCGCGCGGCAGCCACGTGCAGCGGGATGCGCCAGTCGACCCCGACCACCTCGGCACCGGCATCACCGATCAGGTCGAGCAGCTCACCCGTCCCGACGCCGAAGTGGATCCGCGGCACGTCGTAGCCCGCGGCCGGGACCGCGTCGAGCACCGTGCGACTGTGCGGCAGCACGAACTGCGTGTAGTCCCGCCGCGACAGCACCCCGGCCCACGAGTCGAACAGCTGGATCGCCGACGCCCCGGCCGCGACCTGCACCGTGAGGAACGCCGCGGTGATGTCGGCCAGCCGTGACAGCAGGTCAGACCACAGCTGGGGATCGGTGCGCATGAAGGCCCGGGTCGTGGCGTGGTCCTTCGACGGCCCGCCCTCGACCAGGTAGCAGGCCAGGGTGAAGGGCGCGCCAGCGAACCCGATCAGCGGCGTCGAACCCAGCTCAGCGACCAGTGACCCGACGGCCTGCGTGACGTAGTCGACGTCCGCCGGCTCCAGCGGGCGCAGCCGGTCGAGGTCGGCCCGCGTGCGGAACGGCTCGTCGAGGACGGGCCCCACGCCCGGCTTGATGTCGACGCCGACGCCTATCGCCACCAGCGGCACGACGATGTCGGAGTAGAAGATCGCGGCGTCCGTCCCGTAGCGGCGTACCGGCTGCATCGTGATCTCGGTGACCATCTCGGGATTGCGGCACGACTCGAGCATCGGGACGCCCTCGCGGATGGCCAGGTACTCCGGAAGCGAGCGGCCGGCCTGGCGCATGAACCACACCGGGGTGTGCGCAACGGGCTCGCCGCGGCAGGCGGCCAGGAACGGGGAGTCGGGCGAGGGGGTCACGCCACGGATGCTTCCAGACACGGCCAGGCGTCGCTCACCCGCCGGCGACGAGCACGACCCCGGCCAAGGCCGCGACCACCCCCGCGTCCTGCACTCGCGACATGCGCTCGTGGTGCACGAGCCGGGCCAGCACCACCGTCACCGCCGGGTACAGCGAGCTCAGCACTGCTACGAGCGAGAGCAGTCCGGTGGTGGTCGCGATCGCGTACGTCAGGTTGGCCCCGCCATCCAGCACCCCGACGCCCGCGAGCAGGGGCACGTCGCGAGCCCGCACGCCGCCCATCGAGCGCGCGACGAGCGCTGCCACCACCAGCAGCGTCACCGACGTCATGCGCATGCCGACCAGGGTGAGCAAGGGGCTGTCCTCGCTGCCCCGTGCGATGAACACGAGCACCAGGCCGAACCCGACCCCCGCGACCAGCGCAAGAACGACAGGCCGTCCGCTGGCCTTGCGCGCCACCTCGGGACCCGACGCCAGGACGCCGCCGAGCACGCCGAGGCCGACGCCGAGCATCTGCACGCCGCTGGGCCGCTCGCCGCCGATGAGCCCGGCCGCGAGCGGGAAGAGGACGCCCAGCGCAGCCAAGGGCGCAACCACCCCCATCGTCCCGCTGGCGAGCGCGGCGTAGAACGCGACCAGCGCCACGAGCCCGGACAGCCCAGCTGCCACCGCCCAGGCCCAGCCGGTGGCCGACATGCCGGCGGCGACCTCACCGGTCAGCAGCGCCACCACCGCGAACAGCACGAGGGCCAGGGCCTGCGACACGCCGACGACCGCGGTAGCGGGAAGTCGGCGCGAGAGCGTCCCACCGAGAAAGTCGCCAGCACCCCAGAGCAGGCTGGAGGCCAACGCGAGCAGGTACGCCACGGCGGCAGAGGCTACGCACGCTGGCGCGTTGCCCGAGAACGCCTCCACGCTCGGCGTAGTCTCACCGCTGTGGTGCTGGTGGACGGGTCTGGACGGGGGTCCTCCCCTGCCGCCGAACGCTTCGACCGCATCGCCGAGTCGGTGGCCGCCGTGACGACCCGCCCCGAGATCTCGATCGATCGTGTCCCGGCGCCAACGCGCCTCGCCTCGTTCGGCGTGGCCCTCAGTGCCGAGGTGCTCGACGGTGAGGACGAGATCGCGTCCGGGCGTCTGGTGCTGCTGCACGAGCCCGACGGTCATGACGCCTGGGACGGGGACTTTCGCTGCGTCACCTTCGTCCGCGCGAGCGTCGAGGCCGATCTGGGCGCCGACCCCCTGCTCACCGCGGTCGGCTGGAGCTGGCTCACCGAGGCGCTGGAGGCCGCCGGAGTCGAGGCCACGGCCGTCGGGGGCACCGTCACGTCGGTGAGCAACGAGGCGTTCGGGACGATGGCCGACCAGGGCGGCGGCTGCGAGATCGAGGTTCGCGCCTCGTGGACGCCGGTGCTGCGCGACACGGTGGACGTCGAACGCGACGCCCGCGGCCACGTCGACGCCTGGCTCGACCTGATGTGCACCGCCGCCGGCCTCACCCCCCTGCCCGAAGGCGTGGTGGCGCTGCCCCGGCAACGAGGGCACAGGTGAGCCAAGAGGTCTCCGAGCCAGCCGAGGCGGACGTCGAGGTCGACGAGCCGGCGCAGGCTCCCCTGCTGAGCGCGCCGGCGGCGGGGCTGCCACCGGTCACCGAGACCGCGGACGCACTGGTCGCCGAGGTCGAGCGCTTCGCCACCGGGCACGGTCCGGTCGCGCTCGACACCGAACGCGCCGGCGGGCACCGGTACTCCCAGCGTGCCTACCTGGTGCAGGCACGTCGACGCGGAGCCGGGACGTCCCTGATCGACCCCATCGCCTGCCCCGACCTCTCCGGGCTCGCCGATGCGATCGGTGATGCCGAGTGGGTGCTGCACGCCGCGAGCCAAGACCTGCCCGCACTCACCGAGATCGGCATGACCCCGATCGTGTTGTTCGACACCGAGCTCGCCGCCCGCCTGCTCGACCGACCCAAGGTCGGGCTCGCCTCGCTCATGGAGGCCGAGCTGGGCGTCCGGCTCGCCAAGGAGCACTCCGCGGTCGACTGGTCGCGACGCCCCATCCCGACCGACTGGCTCACCTACGCCGCCCTGGACGTCGAGCTGCTGCTGGAGCTGCGAGACATCCTGGCCGCTGACCTCACCGAGACCGGCAAGGACGACTGGGCCCGGCAGGAGTTCGCCGCCCTTGTGGACGCGCCGCCACCGGTCCCGCGGCACGAGCCGTGGCGCCGCACGTCCGGCATGCACAAGGTGCGAGGCGCCCGACGGCTGGCCCTGGTGCGCGCTCTCTGGGAAGAGCGCGATCGCCTTGCCGCCGAGCGCGACATCACCCCGACGCGGGTGCTTCCGGACGCCGCCATCGTGCAGGCCGCCCAGGCCGGGCCGGTCACCGCCGACGAGCTCGGCGCGCTGCCCGGTTTTCGCGGTCGGGCCAAGCGCGCCCGGGGACGGGGTGAGCTGCGGCGCTGGGCCGAGGTGCTGCGGACGGCGGCGGCGCTGCCCGAGAGCAGGCTTCCGTCCGTAGCGGCCCAGTACGACGGGCCACCGCCGGCACGGGCGTGGGCCGATCGTGACCCGGTCGCGGCCGGTCGACTCTCGGCGGCGCGCGCGGCCCTGGGCGAGATCGCCGAGGCGAACACGGTGCCGGTCGAGAACCTGCTGACGCCCGACACGCTGCGTCGGCTGCTCTGGGAGCCGCCCGATGACGGCTCCCCCGTCGCGGTCGCCGATCGGCTCCGTGTTCTGGGGGCTCGGGAGTGGCAGGTCAGCCTGGTCGCCGAGACTTTGGCAACTGTGCTGGCCGAGCCTGTTCCCTCTGTTGTTACTGGCGAGTAGCATAGAGCGCGTCCCATCCGAGGAACCCCCGAGGAGTACCTGTGCGTCGCTCTGTCCGCGACGTCGTCTTCGTCGACGGCGTACGAACCCCATTTGGCAAGGCTGGCCCGAAGAGCCAGTACGCAGAGACCCGTGCGGACGACCTTGTCGTCGCGCTGATCCGCGAGCTCGTCCGGCGCAACCCCGGGCTACCGCCCGAGCGTGTCGGCGAGGTCGCCATGGCCGCCACCACCCAGACCGGCGACCAGGGCCTCACCCTCGGCCGCACGGCCGCGATCCTGGCCGGCCTGCCGAAGTCAGTGCCCGGGTACTCCATCGACCGCATGTGCGCCGGCGCCATGACGGCCTCCACGAACGTCATGTCGGCCATCGCCTTCGGCAGCATGGACGTCGCGATCGCCGGTGGCGTCGAGCACATGACCCACCACCCCATGGGCGAGGGCTTCGACCCCAACCCGCGCATCGTCGCCGAGAAGCTCGTCGACCCCGCGGCGCTGAACATGGGCGTGACCGCGGAGAACCTGCACGACCGCTTCCCGCACCTCACCAAGGAGCGCGCGGACGCCTACGGCGTGGCCAGCCAGGAGAAGTACGCCAAGGCGCTGGCCGACGGCAAGATCCAGGCCGACATGGTTCCCATCGCTATCTGGAGCAACGAGAACGGCTGGGGCCTGGCCACCGCCGACGAGCCCCCGCGTCCGGGCACCACGATGGAAGGCATCGCCAACCTCAAGACGCCGTTCCGCCCGCACGGGCGGGTCACCGCTGCGAACGCCTCGCCGCTGACCGACGGTGCGACCGCGTGCATCGTGGCTGCCGCCGACGTGGCCGAAGAGCTGGGTCTGCAGGTCAAGATGCGGCTCGTGTCATTCGCCTTTGCCGGCGTCGAGCCGGAGTTCATGGGCGTCGGACCCGTCCCGGCCACCAAGCGGGCACTGGCCAACGCCGGCCTGTCGATCGACGACATCGGCCTGTTCGAGCTCAACGAGGCCTTCTCCGTCCAGGTGCTGGCTCTGCTCGACCACTACGGCATCGCCGACGACGACCCGCGGGTCAACCCGTGGGGCGGCGCCATCGCCATCGGACACCCGTTGGCCAGCTCCGGTGTGCGGCTCTTCAACCAGCTCGCGCGCCACTTCGAAGCCCGTCCCGAGGTTCGGTACGGCATGACCAGCATGTGTGTGGGACTGGGCCAGGGCGGCACCGTCATCTGGGAGAACCCCCACCACGCCGACTACGGCAAGGAGGACGCTCAGTGAGCGAGGCATACGTCGAGAGGGTCACCCACTCGCTGCTGCGCGAGGTCGAGCTTCCGCTCGGCGCGGGCACCATGGCGCTCATCACGCTGCACAACGGCCTCGACATCATGAAGCCCAACAGCCTGGGCGAGCAGACTCTGCTCGAGCTGGACGAGGCCATCACCAAGGCCTACGCGGTACCGGGCGTCGTCGCCGTCGGCGTGACGTCCAAGCCGTTCAGCTTCGCCGTGGGCGCCGACCTCAAGGGTGTCGAGCACATCAGCGACCACGCCGACGCCGTCGCGTTCGCCGAGCTCGGCCACCGCGTGATGCGGCGTCTGGGCGAAGGCCCCGTGCCGTCGTTCACGTTCTTCAACGGCATCGCCCTGGGCGGTGGCTTCGAGATCGGCCTGCAGAGCACCTACCGCACGGCGGCCAGCGGCATCCGGCTCGCCCTTCCCGAGGTGGCCATCGGCATCCTGCCGGGATGGGGCGGCAACTGGCTCGCGCCGAACCTGGTGGGTGCCGACAAGGCCGTCACGGCCATCATCGAGAACCCACTGAACAACAACCGGATGATGACCGCCGAGCAGGCTCTTGACCTGGGGCTGGTGGACGCCGTCTTCGGTGGCGCCGACTTCTTGGCGTCCTCGCTCATGTGGGCCGCCCAGGTGATTCAGGGCGACGTCACGGTGGAGCGGGCCGAGATCGACCGTTCTGAGGAGACCTGGGGCGCTGCGGTAGCGCGGGCCCGAAAGGTCGCCGCCACCAAGGGTCGCGGGCTGTACCCGAACGCCGAGCGGTCCATCCAGCTGATCGAGGCGGCTCGTACGAACAGCAAGGACGAGGGCTTCGCCGCAGAAGACCAGGCGCTTGCCGACCTTCTGCTCAGCGATGCTGCCCGGGCCAACATCTACGTCGCCTTCGAGCTCATGCAGCGCCGCGCCAAGCGGCCCGCGGGAGCCCCGGACAAGTCCCTGGCTCGCAAGGTCACCAAGGTCGGCGTCGTCGGGGCCGGGCTCATGGCCAGCCAGCTGGCGATGCTGTTCGCCCGCCAGATGAAGATCCCCGTCGTCATGACCGACCTCGACCAGGAGCGCGTCGACAAGGGCGTGGCCTACGTCCACACCGAGGTCGACAAGTTGCAGGGCAAGGGTCGGCTGACCAGCGATGGGGCCAACCGCATCAAGGCGCTGGTGACCGGTACGACCGACAAGGCGGAGTTCTCCGACGCCGACTTCGTGATCGAGGCCGTCTTCGAGAAGATGGAGGTCAAGCAGCAGGTCTTCGGCGAGCTCGAGTCGTTCGTCAAGCCCGACTGCGTGCTGGCGACCAACACCTCATCGCTGTCGGTCGCCGAGATGGCGAAAGACCTTCAGTACCCGGAGCGGGTCGTGGGCTTCCACTTCTTCACGCCCGTCGCGATGATGCCGACGCTGGAGATCGCGCCGACCGACACCACGGACGAGGCGACGCTGGCCACAGCGTTCGCGGTCGGCAAGGGCATCAAGAAGAACTGCGTGTGGAGCAAGGACGAGACGGCCTTCATCGTCAACCGGCTGCTCATGCGCGGGCTACTGCCTGCCATGCAGGCGGTCGACGAGGGCACGCCCTTCGAGGTCGCCGACGAGGGTGTCGTCAAGGCCGGGTTCCCGATGGGCGCGTTCGTGCTGGTCGCCATGACCGGGCCGGCCGTCGCGCTGCACACCGCCGAGAGCCTGATCCGGTCGTTCCCGGACCGGTTCTCGACCTCGCCAGGCTTCGAGGCGCTGGTGGCCGCTGGTAAGCCGGGGGTCTACGTCTGGGACGAGCAAGGCAACCAGTCGGTCGACCCCGAGGTGGCCGAGCTCTGGAAGCAGGGCGACTCCCCCAGCACGGCCGACCAGGTCGCCCGGCGCATCCGGGAGGCGCTCGCTGCCGAGGCACGCCTGATGGTGGACGAGGGCGTCGTTCAGGCGCCGGAGGACATCGACCTGGCGATGATCGGTGGAGCCGGGTTCGCGGTGAACAGCGGCCTGCTGCCGGTGCTCGACCGTGAGGGCATCTCCAAGGCCGTCACCGGCCAGCGGTTCTTGCCGCCGGGCTTGGCCAGCGCAGGAAACTGAGCCTGCGGCGTCAACGTCGCGGTTCTCGGGCCCGGCACTCCTACGGGGGTGTCGGGCCCGTTCGCGTGAACGCTTCGGTTGCGGGTCCCCGCCTGAGGGCCTAGTCGTCGGAGCGTGAGGGTGCTGCGTCGGAGGCCGCCACGTTCGTGGGCGACTCCGCCTCGAGGCGGGCGATCTCCTCGACGGCGAGGCGCGCCAGGCTCTGGCCGGTCAGCCCGATCTCGGTGAGGATCTTTGCGCGCTTGGCGTGGTCGAGGAACTGCTGGGGGATGCCCGCGTCGCGCAGCGGGGTCCGGACGTCGGCGTCGCGCAGCACCTGGGCGATCCGCGTCCCCACTCCCCCGACGCGCCCGTTGTCTTCGACCGTCAGCACGAAGCGGTGACGACGCGCGAGATCGATGATCGCCTCGTCCACCGGCAGCACCCAGCGCGGGTCGACGACCGTCACGCCGATGCCGTGGTCGGCCAGCCGCGCGGCGACGTCGACGCCGACAACGGCCATCGAACCGACAGCGACCACCAGCACGTCCTCGGCGCCCTCGCGCACGAGCACGTCGGTGCGTCCGATGCGCTGCACGGCTTCGATGTCGGGGGTAACCGCTCCCTTGGGGAAGCGGACGACGGTCGGTCCATCGGAGACGTCCACGGCCTCGTCGAGCAGGTCGCGCAGGCGTCGTCCGTCGCGCGGGGCGGCCAAGGCGATGCCGGGGACGAGCTGGAGCAGCGAGAGGTCCCACATGCCGTTGTGCGACGCCCCGTCGTCGCCGGTGACGCCGGCGCGGTCGAGCACAATCGTCACCGGCAGCCGGTGCAGTGCGATGTCCATGAGCACTTGGTCGAAGGCGCGGTTGACGAAGGTGGCGTACACCGCGACGACCGGGTGCAGGCCCGCCATCGCCATGCCGGCCGCCGAGGTCATCGCATGCTGCTCGGCGATGCCGACATCGAAGCAGCGTGACGGGTAGCGGTCAGCGAAGGCTTTGAGCCCGGTGGGCTGCAGCATGGCTGCGGTGAGGGCGACCACGTCGCTGCGGCGCTGCCCGATGCTGACGAGCTCGTCGCTGAACACGCTGGTCCAGGTGGTCGCGGGCGGGGCAGTGGGCGTGCCCGTCACTGGGTCGAACGGGCCGGGACCGTGCATCAAGTCGGCCTCGTCCTGCTCTGCGCGGTCGTAGCCGCGTCCCTTCTCGGTGAGCACGTGAACGATGACGGGTCCGGGGTAGCCACGGGCAGCCTTGAGCGCGTGCTCGACAGCCGGGCGGTCGTGGCCGTCGATCGGGCCGACGTACTTCAGGCCGAGGTCTTCGAACATGCCTTGCGGCGCCAACATGTCTTTGATGCCCTGCTTGACGCCATGCAGCGCGGTGTAGGCGGTTGGTCCCACCACCGGCGTGTGGGTGAGCACCGACTTGGCCATGTCGAGCGCCCGCTCGTATCCGGGGTACGTGCGCAGCGAGTCGAGGTACTGAGCCAGCCCCCCGACCGTCGGGGAGTATGAGCGTCCGTTGTCGTTGACGACGACGACCAGCGGCAGGTCCGGCTGGCCGGCGATGTTGTTCAGGGCCTCCCAGGCCATCCCGCCCGTCAGGGCCCCGTCGCCGATGACGGCCACCACGCGCCGATGATCGTCCCCCTTGAGCTGATAGGCCTTGGCCATGCCCTCGGCGTACGACAGCGCGGTCGAGGCGTGGGAGTTCTCGACCCAGTCGTGCTCGCTCTCGGTGCGGCTCGGGTAGCCCGACAGGCCGCCCTCCTGTCGAAGGGTGTCGAACGCCGCGCGGCGTCCGGTGACCATCTTGTGCACGTAGGACTGGTGGCCGGTGTCGAAGACGATCGGGTCGTGCGGGGAGTCGAAGACCCGGTGCAGAGCCAGGGTGAGCTCGACGACGCCGAGGTTGGGTCCGAGGTGCCCGCCGGTGCGTGACACGGCCGCCACGAGCGCGGTGCGGATCTCGGCCGCGAGCTGCTCGAGGTCGTCGTCGCTGAGCCTGCGCAGGTCGCGAGGGCTGGAGACGCGGTCGAGCACAGGCATGCAGCCAGTGTAGGTGCGACGCGGTCACGCCGCCCTGTGCGCCTCAGGCGGCGGGCACGTCGAAGCAGGCGACGGTTGTCCTGACAAGGCTGCCGAGCCAGACAGCGCACGTCGTGCTCGCGAACGCCGGTCGTCCTGCCGAACTGCGGGTGAGCGCCCTGCAGGTCGTGCTCCACACGGCCGGAGCCTGGATCGACAGCCACGACCCAGACCTGGTTCGCCGGCTTGGGCTGAACCGCTTCTGGCAGTGCCCAGACGATTCGACGCAGCAGCCCGGGCAAGGGCGCCAGGGCGTCCACGGCAGCGTCGCGGGGCTGGCGAGGGCGACAAGGACGACGGCACATGGCCGCCGCTTGGCGCTCCTGGGGCAATCGGCTAAGGCTGAGCGCGGTGTCAGAGCTTCGGCCGGGGTCGTGCGCCCCCGATGGCGCCTTCGACGGCTCTGACCCGCGGTAGCAGCGCGCGGAGGCGCTGAAGCTCACGCTCCAGGGTGGCCACGGCGGCATCGACCGCCTCGGGCTCGACGTGACCGGCCAGATCGTGGCGGACGAGCCCGAGCGCACGTTGGTGGCCGTCGATGCCGGCTGCGACGTGCCACCGTGTGAAGCGAACCAACACGATGGGGTGGCGGCGTAGCACGTCGTGCAGGCGGTACTCCGGCGGGCACTGGTCGAGGAGCCATCCGGTGGCCGCCCGCTCCCAGCCATCGGCGTCTGGGGGCGGGAGCCCGTCCGGCCAGGCCGGCGGCGTCCAGTCAGCGCCGCTCACTGACGACCTTCCAAGGAAGTTGGGCCGTTTCCATGGCAGACCTGCCTTGGAAACTCCCCACCTCCCGCCGTCACGTGATCGTTTGGGCGGGGGCGGCGGGGTTCGGGCGGGCGTCGGGGGAAGGCGGGGGGGTCAGGGCGGGTCAGGCGGGGGTCGCCAGCAGCTGGCGCAGGACGTACTGCATGATCCCGCCGTTGCGGTAGTAGTCGGCCTCGCCGGGGGTGTCGATGCGCAGCGGGGCGTCGAACTCGGTCGCCGTGCCGTCCTCGGCGGTCGCCACCACTCGCACGGTCGCCGGCGTCGTCCCCTCGTTGAGCGCGGTGACACCGCTGATCGCGAAGGTCTCCTCGCCGCTCAGCCCGAGTGAGTCGGCGTCCTCCCCTGCCGGGAACTGCAGCGGCAGCACGCCCATGCCGATCAGGTTCGAGCGGTGGATGCGCTCGTACGACTCCGCGATCACGGCACGCACGCCCAGCAGGGCCGTGCCCTTGGCCGCCCAGTCCCGCGACGACCCCGAGCCGTACTCCGTGCCCGCTAGCACGACGAGCGGTGTCCCGGTCGCCGCGTAGGCGACGGACGCGTCGTAGATCGTGGTCACCGGGGCGTCCGAGGCCGGGCCGTCGGCGGTGAAGTCGCGGGTGAAGCCGCCCTCGGTGCCCGGCGCGATCTGGTTGCGCAGACGGATGTTGGCGAACGTGCCGCGGATCATCACCTCGTGGTTGCCGCGCCTGGACCCGTAGGAGTTGAAGTCCATGCGCGACACCCCGTGCTCGCTCAGGTACGTGCCCGCGGGGCTGTCGGCCTTGATCGCACCGGCCGGCGAGATGTGGTCGGTGGTCACCGAGTCGCCCAGCTTGGCCAGTACTCGCGCGGCGGCGATGTCGGTCACCGGCTGCGGCTCGTGCCCCATGCCGTCGAAGTACGGGGCCTTGCGCACGTACGTGGAGTCCGACGCCCACTCGAACGTCTGCCCGGTCGGTGTGGGCAGGTTCTGCCAGCGCTCGTCGCCGGCGAACACGGCCTCGTACCCGCGGGTGAACATCTCACTCGCGATCGAGGTGCCGATCACCTCTTGGATCTCGGCCTGCGTCGGCCAGATGTCGGCCAGGTACACCGGCTCGCCGTCCGACCCGGTGCCGAGGGGCTCGGTGGTGATGTCGAGCGCCATCGACCCGGCAAGCGCGTAGGCCACCACCAACGGCGGGCTGGCCAGGTAGTTCATCTTCACGTCGGGGTTGATGCGACCCTCGAAGTTGCGGTTGCCGCTCAGCACGGACGTCACCGCCAGGTCAGCATCGTTGACGGCGGCAGAGATCTCCGGAAGAAGAGGCCCCGAGTTGCCGATGCACGTCGTGCAGCCGTAGCCGACGAGGTGAAAGCCCAGCTTCTCCAGGTAGGGGGTGAGTCCGGCGCGGTCGTAGTAGTCCATGACCACCTTCGACCCCGGTGCCAGCGTCGTCTTGACCCACGGACGCCGCTCGAGCCCCCGCTCGACGGCCTTTTTCGCCAGCAGCGCCGCCCCGAGCATCACCGACGGGTTGGACGTGTTGGTGCACGAGGTGATGGCGGCGATCACGACCGCGCCGTGGTCGAGCACCATCTCGGTGCCGTCCTCCAACGTGACGGGCGTGGGCTTGCTCGGTCGGTTGTGCGGGGCGACGACGGCCGAGTGGTGCGGCAGCGCCGGCGCAGGCTCCGAGGAGTCCACGGCGACCGGGTCGCTGGCCGGGAACGACTCGGCCAGGCCCTCGTCCAGAGCCGACTCCGGCGCCGAGCCGTCGTGGTCGACGTAGTCATGCACCGCGTTGGCGAAGGCGACGGCGGCGCTGGAGAGCTCGATGCGGTCTTGCGGACGCTTCGGTCCGGCGATGGAAGGCACCACGGTCGACAGGTCGAGCTCGAGGTACTCGGAGTACCGGGGCTCGTTGGTCGGGTCGTGCCAGAGCCCCTGCTCGCGGGCGTATGCCTCGACGAGGGCGACCTGCTCGTCCGACCGGCCGGTCAGGCGCAGGTAGCGGGTGGTCTCGTCGTCGATCGGGAAGACGGCGATGGTCGAGCCGTACTCCGGGCTCATGTTGCCGATGGTGGCCCGGTTGGCCAGCGGGACGGCGCCGACGCCTGGGCCGTAGAACTCCACGAACTTGCCGACCACGCCGTGGCGACGCAGCATCTCGGTGATCGTGAGCACCAGGTCTGTCGCAGTGGCTCCGTCCGGCAGGGCACCGGAGAGCTTGAACCCCACGACCCGCGGGATGAGCATGCTCACCGGCTGGCCCAGCATCGCGGCCTCGGCCTCGATGCCGCCCACGCCCCACCCGACGACGCCGATGCCGTTGACCATCGTGGTGTGCGAGTCGGTGCCGACGCAGGTGTCGGGGTAGGCCCACGTGTCGCCGCCGCGGTCGCGCACCATGGTGACGCGGGCCAGGTGCTCCAGGTTGACCTGGTGGACGATGCCGGTGCCCGGCGGCACCACCTTGAACTCGTCGAACGCGCTCTGCCCCCAGCGCAAGAACTGGTATCGCTCGATGTTGCGCTCGTACTCGAGCTCGACGTTGCGCTCGAAGGCGTCCGGAGCACCGAACAGGTCAGCGATCACGGAGTGGTCGATGACGAGCTCTGCCGGCGCCAGCGGGTTGATGGACGCCGGGTCGCCCCCGAGTGCGGCCACGGCCTCGCGCATCGTGGCCAGGTCGACGACGGCGGGGACGCCGGTGAAGTCCTGGAGGATCACCCGGGCGGGCGTGAACTGGATCTCGATCGACGGGTCGGCAGAGGCGTCCCACTCGACCACCGCGCGGATGTCGTCAGCAGTGATGTTGGCGCCGTCCTCGGTGCGCAGCAGGTTCTCCAGCAGCACCTTGAGGCTGAACGGCAGCGTCGAGGTGTCGCCCGCGGCCGCCAGTCGGGCGATCGTGTACGCCCTGTTGCCCACCTGCAGAGTTCCGTGCGATCCGAAGCTGTCCACGCTGTCTCCTCGTCCTCGTCCGACAATTTATCTCGACATCAAGATATCTCGACACTACGCCTCTGCTCCGTGCTCGGCAACCATCCTGCCGTGCGTGCCCACCGGCTGCAGGGTGGCCACGCACTCCACGTGGTGGGTCATCGGGAAGAGGTCGAAGGCGCGCAGCCCGGCGAGGCGGTAGCCGAGACCGGCGAACGTGGCGACGTCGCGGGCCAGCGCCGCCGGGTCGCAGGCGACGTAGGCCACCGCGCGGGGTGTCCGGGCGGCGATCGCGGCACAGACCGCGGCCCCGGCACCTGAGCGAGGCGGGTCGAGCACGACGAGGTCGACCTGCGGGGGCGACTCGGGGTGACCCAGGTAGCGGTCGACCCGGTCGTTCACCAGCCGCACCGTCGGTAGGTCGTGCAGGTTGCGCCGGGCGTCGCGGACGGCCACCTCGTCGGACTCCACGGCCACCGCCGAGCCGGACGGCCCGAGCGAGCTGGCCAGCACACCGGCGAACAACCCGACGCCGCTGTACAGGTCGAGCAGTGACTCCCCCGCCGCCGGCACCAGGGACGCCTGGACCGCCTCGACCAGGGCCTGCGCCGCACCGGGATGCACCTGCCAGAAGCCCGCTCCGGTGACGCGCCACGTGCGCCCGGCCGCGCCCTCACGTCGCCGCGGGGGCCCCGAGATGGTCGCCGCCAGCTCCTCGCGGGGCCGGCGTCGACGACCGCCCCGCCCGCGACCCGCACCAGGCGCGGGCACCGGGCGGAGGCTCTGCACCGTCGGAGGCGCCCCGTCCCCACCCGTCACCAGCACGTCGACGCCGGGCTGCCAGGTCTGCGCGAGCACGCCGGGCAGGTGCAGGGACGCCTCGGCGATCGGGCAGTCGTCCAGCGGCACCACGACGTGCGAGCGGTGCGCCCGCAACCCGGGTCGTCCCGCCTCGTCCACCGTGAGGCGCACGCGGGTGCGCCAGCTCAGGCCCTCGTCGTCGCCCGGCACCGCCTCGACCAGGACGTCGGCAGCGGCAACGGCCAGCCCGGCCAGCCGACGCATCTGCTCGGCCACCACCTCGGCCTTGAGCCGACGCTGCGCGGCCAGGTCGACGTGCTGGAAGTCGCAGCCGCCGCACCCGCCGGGCCCCGATGCCGCACAACGGCTCGGCACCCGGTCCGGGGATGCTTCCAGCACCTCGACGGCGTCCGCGCGCCAGAAGCGGGCGCCCTCCGCGGCGTCGGTCAAGCGGGCGAGCACCCGCTCACCGGGCAGCGCATGGCGCACGAAGACGACACGCCCGTCGTGGCGGGCCACGCAGTGCCCGCCGTGGGCCACCGGCCCGACCGTCAGCTCCACCAACGATCCGTCGTCGTCGGTGCCGGCGTGGGTCACGACCGCCTCGGCGGAGCCCGGCGCACGACGGGCTCGTCACGAAAGCCGGTGCTGTCCTCCTCGGCGGTCTGCCACGGGACGCTGGTGATCATCACACCGCGCATCGTCGAGAGCTGATCGACGAGCTTGGCGGTGCTGGTGTTGTGCAGCAGCCGCTCCCACCAGTGGTGCACCACGTACTCCGGCACGTACACCGCGACCACGTCTCGCGGGCTGGCCCGCTGGATGCCGCGCACGTACTCCAGCACCGGCCGGGTGATCTCTCGGTAGGGCGAGTCGAGCACACGTAGCGGGACGGGGATGTCGTAGCGGTCCCAGTCGTCCATGAGCGCACGCGTCGCTGACGGGTCGACGTCGACGGTGACTCCTTCGAGCACGTTCGGGTTGGCCGCCCGCGCGTAGGCCAAGGCCCGCATCGACGTTCGGTTGACATGCGCCACCAGCACGATCGCGTGCACTCGGGACGGCAAGGTCGTGCGGGCGCTCGTCCCGTCGATGGCCACCTCGGCGGCGACGTCGTCGTAGTGCCGGCGCACCCCGCCCATGCCGAGGTAGGCGACAGCCATGAGCGCGACCGCCACCCACGCTCCCAGCGCCAGTTTCGAAGCGAGCACGACCACGAGCACAACGGCGCTGAGCACCAGCCCGACGACCGTCAGGGCACGGCGCCGGCGGATGGCCTTGCGTTCCTGGGGCCTGCGCTCGGGGCGCAGACGGCGTCCCCAGTGCCGCACCATGCCGGCCTGGCTGACGGTGAATGACACGAAGACCCCGACGATGTACATCTGCACCAGTGCGGTCACCGACGCGTCGACTACGACAAGCAGCACCGCTGCGACCGCCCCGAGGGTGAGGATGCCGTTGGAGAACGCCAGCCGGTCACTGCGCGTGTGCAGCGACCGGGGAAGGTAGCCGTCACGGGCCAGCAGCGAGCCGAGTACCGGGAAGCTCGTGAACGCGACGTGCGCAGCCATCACCAGGATGAGTACGGCCGCGATCTCGGTCACCACGAACGCGAACGACACGTCGTCGAACACGGCGCGGGCGAGCTGGCCCAAGGCGGGCGCCTGGTTGTAGTCGTCGGGCACCGGCTGCCCGTTGAGCAGCGCCTGGGTCTGCGGGTTCTCCACGAAGCGCACGTCGGCCACCCGCGCGAGCCCCATCACGCCGACCAGAAGTACGGCGCCGACCACGGCGAGGAGCAGGATCGTCGAGCCGGTGTTGCGCCCCCGCGGGCGACGGAAGTAGCCGGCCGCCGACGCCACCGTCTGCACGCCGGTGAGGCTCACCGACCCAACGGCGAACGCCCGCACGACAAGAATGCCGAGCGCCAGCCCGGTCACCGCCATCCCGGACTCGCCGACGGGCAGGATCTCGAGCTCGGCGCTCTCGGCCACGGGCGGGTCACCGGCCAGCGTCCGGCCCCAGCCCCAGGCCAGGACGAGGCCGATGGCCAGCACGAACAGGTAGGTCGGCACCGCGGTGATGGCTCGCCACCGGCGGATACCGCGCAGGTTGACCAGCATCAGCAGTGCGAGCCCGACCAGGGCCGCCTGCGTCTCGCGGCCGACGAGCCACGGCCACGCCGACGCCAGGTAGTGCGACGCCGACGCCAACGACACAGCGAGCACGAGGACGTAGTCGACGAGCATCGCACTTCCGACCAGAAGGGCGGACCGGGGCCCGAGGTTGGCCGAAGCCACCTCGTAGTCCCCGCCGCCGGACGGGTACTCCTCGGCCGTCTGGCGGTACGAGGCCGAGACGACCAGCAGCACCAGCGCGACCGCGACCGCGACCGGCACCGAGTAGGCGTACGCGGCGATCCCCGCGGCCGCCAGCGTGAGGAGGATCTCGTCGGGGCTGTAGGCCAGCGACGAGAGGCCGTCGGAGCCGAACACCGGTACCGCCACCCGCTTGGGCAGCGTCCGCCGCGCCTCCTGCGTGGAGCGGAGCTTGCGCCCGAGCACGACACGCTTGGAGAGCTCGCTCAGCCTGGCCACACCCCTGATGCTAGGGATCATCGGCCACCGACGCGGGCACGCACCGCCAAGCCGGCGCCGACGGCGAGGAGATCATGGTTGTGTAGCGTCCGGGCTGACGGAGAGGATGGGGCCGTGAACGTCGTGATCCTGGGGTGTGGCCGGGTCGGGTCGACCCTCGCCAACGCCCTGGAGGACATGGGCCACCAGGTGTCGGTGATCGACCAGGACCCCAACTCGTTCCGCCGTCTGGGCCCCACCTTCGAGGGTCGCACGGTGACCGGCGTGGGCTTCGACCCGGACGTGCTACGCAGCGCCGGCATCGAGCAGGCCGACGCCTTCGCCGCGGTCAGCAGCGGCGACAACTCCAACATCATCGCCACGCGGGTGGCCCGTGAGGAGTTCGGCGTCGACAACGTCGCCGCCCGCATCTACGACCAGGGCCGGGCCGAGGTGTTCGAGCGACTGGGCATCCCCACCGTTGCCACCGTCGGCTGGACGGCCGACCAGCTCATCCGCCGCCTGGTTCCGCAAGGGTCGGCCACGCACTGGACCGACCCGTCCGGCGAGGTGCGCCTCGCCGAGATCGACCTCGACCCAGGGTGGCGCGGACGCACCGTCCGCCAGCTCGAGCGTGCCTCCGGTGGTCGGATGGCGCTGCTCACCAGGCTTGGGTCAGGTGTGGTCCCGATGTCGGAGACCGTCGTCCAGGACGGCGACGTCGTGCACATGGTGCTGCCCGTCCAGACAGCGGCCGACGTGGTCGACACCCTCGGCAACCCTCCGGAGGACTGATGCGTGTCGCCATCGCAGGGGCCGGCAACGTCGGCCGGTCGATCGCCAACGAGCTGTTGGGCAACGGTCACGAGGTGCTGCTGATCGACAAGGACTCCAAGGCGATCAAGTCGGCCTCGGCGCCGAACGCGGAGTGGCTGCTGCAGGACGCCTGCGAGCTGTCATCCCTGGCGGAGGCGGCGCTGGACCGCTGCGACGTGATGATCGCCGCGACCGGCGACGACAAGGTCAACCTGGTGGTCTCGCTGCTGGCCAAGACCGAGTTCGGCGTGCCCCGCGTGGTCGCCCGCGTCAACCACCCGAAGAACGAGTGGCTGTTCACCGACACCTGGGGGGTCGACGTCGCGGTGTCGACGCCGCGCATCATGAGCGCCCTGGTGGAAGAGGCGGTGAGCGTCGGTGACCTGGTGCGCCTGTTCACCTTCCGCCAAGGCGAGGCGAACCTTGTCGAGATGACCCTGCCCGACAGCTCCCCGATGCTCGGCACCCGCGTCGGCGACGCGCCGTGGCCGGTGGACACCACCCTGGTGGCCGTCATCCGCGACGGTCACGTGCACACCCCTCGCCCCGACCTGCCCTTGGAGGCGCACGACGAGCTGCTGCTGGTCGCCGCGCCCGAGCGCGAGCCCGCCCTGGAGAGCCTGCTGGCCCCGCACAGCCGGTCGTGAGCGGCCACCACACGCTGCGACCTGCGACTCAGCGGGCCTCCGGCTCGTCCGGGCTGCTCTGGTCGGCGGACGACTGCTGTTGCTCGTCATCGGCCTGGGCTGCCTCGATGGCCGCCTGCCGGTCGCGCGCGCCCTTGATCACCAGCCACGACAGCCACAGGCACAGCAGGAACAGCGGCCAGCCCATCACGACGCGGGCTACGCCGAGCGCCACGACCGACTCGGTGAGGTAGAGCGGCAGCTGGACGGCGAGCCGAAGTGCGAACATGGCCACCCAGAACCACGAGGCGACCGTGTAGGCACGCAGCAGGTGCGGCGTCGCCCGCCAGCCCATCCCCTCGCCGGTGGCCAGCGCGACGAGCACGCCCAGCAGCGGCCAGCGCACCAGGATGGACACGAGGTAGGCCAGCCCGTAGGCCACGTTGATGAGCAGGCCCGGGGCGAAGAAGTCCTCGGCCTGGCCGGTGCGGTTGGCGAACCAGGCAGCGACTCCCACGGCGACGAAGCCGCCGACGACGTTCTGGATGCTGTCACGACGCGCCAGACGCAGGACTGCCAGCAGAGCCCCCGCGCCGAGAGCAGCGAACAACGCGGGCTGCAGCACCTGGCCGTTGAGGGCGTAGATGGTCACGAACACGACCGTCGGCAGGCCAGAGTCGATCAGCATCTCGCGGCTGATCAGGCTCGTGGTGGGGAACTTCTCGCCGGTGACGTCACCCAGGCCAGGGCGCCGGCTCACCGAGGGCGACCCGTCACGCGGTGGACGGTGGGTCGAGCTCGTAGCGCGGGTTGTACATCACCCGACGGTCGCCATTGATCGAGACGAGCCCGCTGGCGCTGAGCGTGCGCCCGCACTCGATGCCGTGGATGCGTCGACGGCCGAGCCAGACCAGCAGCACTGTCCCGCTGCCGTCGAACAGCTCGGCCTCCAGAGACGGGGAACCCGCTCGGGGCAGCATGCGTACCGACCGAACTGATCCGTGGATGGTGACCCGCTGGCGGTCGCAGCACTCCGACGCCGGCACCGCGCCCATCTCGGCCGTGGTGTCGAGCAGCCCGGCGGCGTCCTGCTCCTCGACCGGGGAGGTCAGCTTGTTCCAGAAGCCGCGCAGTCCCGACGCTGCTCTGGCACGCGAGACCGGGCTCGGTGTGGACGCGCTCACACCGCAGAGGCTACGTCACCGACGTCGACTGCGGCGAGGCCCGGCGAGCGGCGTAGGCCGGTTCGAGCACCTGCCACGACAGCCAGATGACGACGAGCACCATCGGCCAGCCCATCACCACCTTGACCACACCGAGCGCGAGAAGCCGGTCGGACAGCCACAGGGGGGTCATGACGAGCACCCGCAGCAAGAACGAGCCGGTCCAGATCCAGCTGGCCCGCTGGTAGGCCCTGAGCAGCCGCGGGTCGGTGCGCCAGGCCTTCGACCGGGTGATGGTGCCGACGACGACGCCCAGCAGCGGCCAGCGCACCCAGATCGAGACCGCCCAGGCCACTGCTGCCCCGACGTTGGCCAGCAGGCTGGGCAAGAAGTAGTCGACCGGACGGCCGGTGACGTTGACGACGGTGACCGACAGTGCCACACCGGCGAAGCCGGCGAGCACGTGGCGCAGCGAGTCCCTGCGGGCCAGCCGCAGCGCGGCCACCACGCCACCGACGACGAGGGCCGACGTCAGCGCCACCGGCATGTTCTGACCGGTGGCGAGGTAGGTGATGACGAAGGTGAGCGCCGGCAGGGCGGAGTCGAGCAGACCGCGGCGCCCGCCGAGCACTTGCATGAGCGTCGGCTCGTCGAGGGCCTCCGGCTGGCTCACTCGTCCGCCGCTTCCGGTGGCGGGGCGTCGGTGGCCGACTCCGGCCGAGGCGGCGGGGTCAGCTCGATCAGCTCGCCGGGAGCCATCGGCTCGTCGCCTCGCACGACGACGGTGTCTTGGACGATCGCCATCATCTTGTTCATCTGCTCCTGGTCGACCGCAGCCCGTCCCAGCATCGTGGCCCGCAGCATCCAGCGTGGCCCGTCGATGCCGAGCACCACCGAGGGCTGCACGCCGGTCTTGCCGTCCGAGGCGGTGGCCGGGATCGACATGCGCAGGACTGGGCCCCACGGGCCCTTGCCCTCCTGCGTGGTGCCACGCTTGCGGTCGGCGTCGGCCTGCACAGCCCGGCGCGTCGTCGGCCACAGCGGCTTGGACTTGCCGGCAGCGATGGCCATGAGCTGCAGTGCGGCGTTCTCGGCCACCAGCAGCACGCTCGTCGCCTTGCCGGAGGTCTGGTCGACCTGCATCTGCACCTGCATGCCCCCGGCCGGCCGGATGCGCAGGCCACCGAGGTCGAGGCGCACGGCGGTGTGGCTGGGCCGGCTGCCGTCGAGCTCGGTGACGTCCCACGGCCCGTTCGGCCGCGCCGGCTTCTGGTCGCTGTCGACCGGCTCGGCCGTGGCGTCCGTCACGTCGCCCTCACCCTGGTCGGCGGCCTCGGTGCTCACGTCGTCGCCCGCCCCGTCGGCGGCCTCCGCGGCATCCGCGTCATCCCGCTCGGCGTCGGCGGTGGGCTCAACAGGCGTCTCGGACTGCTTAGCCCGGCGGCGGAACATCGTGCTGCCTCCCTGGTGGCGTGGTGCGCGTGCGGTCTGCTCCGGGTCCGGTGCCGGTGGAGCCGTAGCCTCCGTCGGCGCGAGCCGACCCAGGAAGAGTGTCCACCACCACGAACCGGGCCGTCTCCACCCGCTGGATGACCAGCTGGGCGATCCGATCGCCTCGGTGCAACGCCACCGGCGCGACGGGGTCGTGGTTGACCAGCGCGACCCGGATCTCCCCGCGGTACCCGGCGTCAATGGTGCCAGGTGTGTTCACGATGCTCACCCCGAACCGTGCCGCCAGCCCGGAGCGAGGGTGCACGAAGGCCGCGTACCCCGGGGGCAGGGCGATCGCGATCCCGGTGCCGACGACGGCCCGGGCACCGGGCGCCAGCTCGATGTCCACGGTGGTCACCAGGTCGGCGCCGGCGTCGCCGGGGTGGGCGTAGCGCGGTAGCGGGACGTCCGGGTCGACGCGCGAGAGGAGCACGTCGACCGGCACCCACGGCTCGTGACTCACGGGTTGACCGCCCACGGGGTGGCCGCGGGGTCGTACGCGGATGCCTCGACAGCGGCGTCGACCACCTCGCGGCGCCCGTGCCGGCGGAAGTGCTCGATGTCGACGGCCACGAACACCGCGAACGCCCGGGCCAGCAGCACGCCCTCCGGCAAGTCGACGCGGGCCGTGGCGTGGCTGAAGATGCGCCGCCCGTCGACCCCATCGACCTCGGCGTGCAGAGCGAGGGTCGTGCCCACCGGCACCGGTCGCAGGTACTCCACCTGCAGGCGTCCGGTCACCATCGGCGTGCGCAGCAGCCAGCCCAGTCCGCCGAGCACCTCGTCCATGGCCAGCGCCACGAGCCCTCCGTGGGCCAGGCCGGGCGCGCCCTGGTGGTGCTCCCCGACGGTGAAGCGTCCGTCCACCGTCAGCCCGGAACCGGCCACCACGTGCATCCGCAGCCCAGTCGGGTGCTCGCTGCCGCAGCCCATGCACGACGGGTAGTGGCTGGAGAGAACCGTGCCCGGCGGCGGGGCGTCGTCCGGACGCTGCGGAGGGGCACAGTCGGGCGGAAGGGCCATGCTGGCGGCCAGAAATGGTTTCGCCTGCGTCACGCCACGACCTTACCGAGCAGGCCCACCCGGCAGGCCCGGGCGGGTCAGGGGCCGTGTCGGGCTCATCTGGTGGCGAGGTGCGTCTGACGGGAGGCGGCCCGACGGCGCGAGCGGCGGCGCATCGTGGCGGGCAGCGTGAGGACGAGGCCGACGAGGACGCCGATGCCGGCCCCGAGGCCGTTGGCGACCAGGTCGCGCTCGTCGCTCACCCGGCCGGGGATGCTGCCCTGCGCGGCCTCGATGGCCATGGTCATCGCGAACGACGCCGCCAGCGCGACCCACCACAGGCGCGTCCCGAACAGCAGCAGCAGAAAGACGCCGACCGGCACGAACAGGGCGATGTTGGCCAAGAACTCCAGCTCGTTGTCGTCGATCGACAGCAGGTAGCCGCGGCGGTGCAAGGCGTCGAGAACCCGGTAGATGATGGAGATGTGCTGGGCGGACACCGCGGCCGGGGTCAGCGTCACCCAGGCCACGAAGACGAGGTAGCCCCCGGTCAGCAGGCTGAGGGATGGGTGGCGGTGCAACACGCCTCCAGTATGACCTGCTCAGCGCAGATGGCAGGCTGTGACGGTGACCTACGCCGAACGGCTGCACGTGCCCGTGCTGTGGTGGGTGCTGGCTGGGATGGGGGTGCTGAGCCTGTTCTTGGCCTACGACGTGGCTCTGGGCGGGTGGGCCGCCGTCGCCGGGGCCGTGCTGCTCTCGATCGGCCTCGCCGCCTGGCTCTCCGGGCAAGCGATGGCATCGGTAGGCGTCGATGCGACGGGTCTGACCGCCGGACTGGCGCACCTGCCCTCGTGGGCGGTGGGCCAGGTGGAGGCCTTGGACGTCGAGGCGACCCGCCTGGCCCGCACGCGCGACGCCGACCCGCACGGGTACTTCGCACTCAAGGGCTACGTCCGAACGTCCGTGCGGGTGTGGGTGGACGACCCGGGCGACCCGGTTCCGTACTGGCTGGTGTCGACGCGCGACCCCCAGGCGGTAGCGACGGCGCTCATGCTCGCCCGCGACGGCGCTCGGGGCTGAGGGGGTCCCCTCAGCTGGAAGACTTGGCGACCAGCGCCCTCAGCTCGCGCAGTCGCGGCAGATCGGCTTGCCGTTGCGCTGCTCGGCCAGCTGGCTGCGGTGGTGCACCAAGAAGCAGTCCGAGCAGGTGAACTCGTCCTGCTGCTTGGGCAGCACCTGCACGGCAAGCTCTTCGCCCGACAGGTCTGCGCCCGGAAGCTCCAGGCTCTCCGCCAGCTCGGTCTCGTCCACGTCGACGATCCCAGACTTCGTGTCACCGCGGCGAGATGCCTTCAGCTCCTCGATCGAGTCGGCCTCGAGGTCGTCGTCGACCTTGCGTGGCGCGTCGTAGTCGGTTGCCATGTGGCGTCAGTCCCTCGTAGTCAGTGCGTGGTTCGTCAGTTCAGCGTGCGCGAGAACCTAGGCAACGTCGCACACTGCCCGGTTATGCCCGTCGCGGCGCGGCGCGATTGTGCCCTACCTCGGCCCGAAAGACAGCACGTGTGGCGAGATTGGTCGCGCTCACGACGGACGGTCGGCGTCCAGGCTGGTCAAGAGATCGGTGAGGGCGGGATGAAGCCGCGCGCCGGCCGCCACGACCAGGGCGTCGGACGGTGGCCGTCCGCCGAGCCCGGTCACCGCGCCGCCGGCCTCGCTGACGATCAGACGGCCAGCCGCCAGGTCCCACGGCTGAAGGCCCTGCTCGTAGTAGCCGTCGAGACGCCCGCAGGCCACGTCGCACAGGTCGAGGGACGCCGCCCCCGCCCGGCGGACGTCGCGCACCTTCGGCAGCACGTCGGCCAGCACCGCCGCCTGACGTGCTCGGCGGTCAGACCGGTAGCCGAACCCGGTAGCCACCAGGGCATCGCCGAGCACGCCGCAGTCCGAGGTGCTGATCGGCGAGCCGTCCAGCCAGGCGCCGAGCCCGCGCGCCGCCGTCCACGTCTCGCCGGTCGTGGGCGCGTGCACCACGGCGACCAGCCCGCCGTCGGCGTCCTCGATCCCGATCGACACGGCGTAGCGGGCGTGCCCGTACAGGTAGTTCACGGTGCCGTCGATCGGGTCCACGACCCAGCGCAGCCCGGAGGTGCCCCCGGCGTCGTCGCCCTCCTCGCCGATCACCGCGTCGTCGGGCCGAGCCTGGGTGACAGCGGCCCTGATCTGCGCCTCGACTGCGGTGTCGGCCGCGGTCACCACGTCGGTCGGGCTCGACTTCGTCGCCATGACCGACACGCCGCGCGCCGCGCGGTAGTGCGCTGCGGTGTCCCCGGCCGCCCGCGCGATGGCCTCGGCCACGGCCAGCAGCGTCCGCAGGTCGCCGACCTCGACGGGGGCGCCGTGTGCGGGCTCAGTCACGTCCGCACAGCGCCGGCTTCGCCACGCGCAGGTTGCGGCAGCACCCGGCGGGGCAGACGTCGTGCGACGGTCCCAGCGGCGAGGCAGCCGGGCGCGTGACCGGCTCGCCCCGCTCGGTCCCGGCCCGCTCGAGGAGCAGGTCGGCGACCATGGCGACGAAGGCCGGGTGCACCCCCGCGGTCGAGGCGCGCACCATCGTCAGGCCGAGCTCGTCGGCGGTCTCGCGGGCTTCGGTGTCGAGGTCGAACACGACCTCCATGTGGTCGGAGATGAACCCGATGGGCGCGAGCACGACCGCCGGGACGCCGGCCCCGGCCTGCTCGGTGAGGTAGTCGTTCACGTCCGGCTCCAGCCACGGCACAGCCGGGGAGCCGCTGCGGCTGCAGAACACCAGGTCCCACTCCCCCACGTCGACCCCACGGGCGACGACCTCGGCGACGATCGCGGCCGCCGCACCACGATGCTGCGCGGAGTACGCACCCCCGTCCGGACCGGCGGTGTCGTGCATCGCGTCCGGGATGGAGTGGGTGACGAACGCCACTCGCGCACCCTCTCGCTTCGCGACCGGCACCTGCTCCCATGACTCGGCCAGCGCGTCGGCGTTCGCGGTCACGAACCCGGGGTGGTCGAAGTAGTGGCGCAGCTTGTCCAGCGTGGGGGCGCGCTCGACCTCGGCCACTGCCTCGGCAAGGTTCTCCCGGTACTGGCGGCACCCCGAGTAGGACGAGTAGGCGCTGGTCACGAAGGCGGCGGCACGGGTGACGCCGTCGTCGCGCATCTGTGCCAGCGTGTCGGCCAGGTACGGCTCGGAGTTGCGGTTGCCCCAGTAGAGCGGCACGTCGAGGCCGCGGACGTCCAGGTCGGCCGCGATAGCGGCAAGCAACGCCCGGTTCTGGTCGTTGATCGGGCTGCGGCCGCCGAAGTGCAGGTAGTGCTCAGCAACCTCGGCGAGCCGCTCCGGTGGCACTCCACGACCCTGCGTCACCCGCTCGAGAAAGGGCATCACCTCCTCGGGTCCCTCCGGACCACCGAACGACACCAGCAGCAGGGCGTCGTACGGAGCCGGGTCGGCGCTCTGACCTGCGCCGGCATCGCGGGTGGCGTCCACGGGGGTGGTAGTCACGACCGTTCCTCTCTCACCGCGGGATCAACAGCACCCATCCTCACACGCAGCGCCCGGGTCGGCACCGGCACGGTCGGTGCGAACAAGTCATGGACACGCTGCGTGGCGGCTTGGCCGTCGTCTGGCCACAGGGGACCATGACGGCAGCGCGACGCCGCTCGGCGAAGCGGACCATGAGGGAGCCCAACGATGCGAGACCTGCATGTCGTGAGCGTGGCCGAGGGTGGCTCGTCGATCGTCCTCGCCGACCCCGACGGCGCCCGGTACTCCCTCGCAGTCGACGACCGTCTGCTCGCCGCCCTGCGCGGGGAGCACCCGAACGCCGGGCAGCTCGAGATCACGATGACCTCTCAGCTCAGCCCCCGCGACATCCAGCAGCGGGTACGGGCCGGCGCCTCCGTCGACGAGATCGCCGCGCACGCCGGGGTGAGCGTCGATCGCGTGCTGCGCTTCGCCGCGCCCGTGCTCGACGAGCGTGCCCACGTCGCCATCCGCGGTCGACGCGCCCTGCTGCGCAGCGACGGAATGCTCGAGCTGGGCACGGTCGAGCAGGTCACGACCACCGCACTCGACCGGCGCGCGGCGACGCAGACGCTGCGCTGGGACGCCTGGAAGCGCGAGGACGGCCGCTGGCTGCTCGCCTGCCGCTGGCTCGACGACCACCAGGAGCACACGGCCTTGTGGGCGCTGGACTCCTCCGGCGGGTCGGCGACCCCCTTGGACGACGACGCCCGCGGGCTGGCCGGCCTGGAGCCCACCGAGCCCGAACCAGTGCGCCTTGCCGTCGTACCCGACGCGCGCGCTACGACCGACGAGGACGACATACCGGCCGGTGAGCACGAGACGCTGGCCGAGGACGACACGCCGACCGGCCCGATCCCCACCGTCGAGACCGCGGCCCCCTCCGGGTCGCCGAGCGCGCGACACCCCGCCCGCCGCGCCCGCTCTCGCGCTCGCGCCGACGAGCCTGACGAGGGCCGGTTGTGGCTCAGCGAGATCGCCGACAACGTCGAGGAGCCGTCAGCTCCCGTCCCTGCCCCCGTTGCCACCCCGGACGCCGGCGGTCGCCCTCAGCGCCCGCCGGTGCCGTCGTGGGACGAGATCATGTTCGGTCGTCGTTCCTGAGGCGAGGCGTCGCTGCCGAGCGCCGAAGCATTGCTGAACGGCAGCACCTCCGGCGACAGCGCCGCCGCTCGGGCCGAGCGCGCGGTCAGCCGCGCCCGGTGGTGGCGGCGGCACAGCACCTCGTAGGCGACGTCCCCGGTGGCACCGACGTCGCCGACCACCACTTGCTCGCCCTGCACAACCATCTCGCCGTCCACGGTGCGGGCGTTGTGGGTGGCCCGCGCCCCGCACCAGCAGAGCGCCTCGACCTGCAGCGGGCGGATCGCGTCGGCGAGCTCGACCAGCCGGGCTGACCCGGGGAAGAGCACAGTGCGAAAGTCGGTGAGGATGCCGAAGGCGTACACGTCCATCGACATCTCGTCCACGATGCGCGCCAGGTCGTCGACCTGCTCGGCGGAGAAGAACTGCGCCTCGTCGGCTATCACGTAGTCGAGACGCTGCCCGGACGAGAGCCGGTCGACGACCATCCGCCACAGGTCACTGCGGTCCTCGACCTCGACAGCGTCCACCTCGAGGCCGAGGCGGCTGGAGAGGCGGCCCGCGCCGGCACGGTCGTTGCGGGTCAGCAGCAGCCCGCGCAGTCCACGCCGCCGGTGGTTGTAGTCCATCTGCAGGGCCAGCGTGGACTTGCCACAGTCCATGGTTCCGGTGAAGAAGACCAGCTCGCTCATGTGGCGACAAGGCAGGGCACGAGCATCTCCCGGTCGGTGATCGACCCATGGTGCCCACGCATGCGCGCCTCGCGCGGCCACACGCTCGGCACGAGCAGAACATGGCTGCCCAAGGCCGCGACCACGACGTCGCCGATACGGTCGCGAACACGGTCGTCGACCGCGCCGAACCACCCGGCGGTCACCGCCTCCTGCTGCGTGCGTACGAGGGCCCGCGAGCCCAGCGCCGACGCCCAGCGGCGGGCAACCTCGTCCGCTGCACCCGGCGTGGTGTAGACGTGGCGAAAGCGAGGCTCGCCACCGATCAGGACGACCTGCTCGGCGAGGCCGGGGGTCGCGTCGACGTCGATGTGGTCGTCGGGGGTCACGTCCACCATTCCGTGGTCGCCGGTGACGACGAGCGCGACGTCAGGCGGCAGCACGTCGGCAAGCTGTTGGGCGAACGAGTCGACCGCCGTGAGCTGGTGGCGCCAGGCGCCCGAGCGCGGCCCGTGCCGGTGCCCGGTGCTGTCGAGGTCGCTCTCGTAGGCGTACACCAGCGCCGGGGTGTCGCCCGCCTCGTCGAACGCCCGCTCGACCGCGTCGACCCGCTCCCCGATCGTGTCGGCACCGCGGAAGGGCGCTCCGGACAACGCCGCCCGGGTCAGCCCCGACCCGGCGAAGCGCCGCTTGCTCACCACGCGGGTGAACACCCCGTCGGCCTGCGCACGGGCGAACATGTCGGGGTAGGGCTGATAGCTCGCCGGATCGATGCCGGCGTCCCACTCAAGTGCGTTGAGCAGCGACAGCGTGCCCGGGATGCGGGACAGGTAGCCCACGAGCCCGTGTCGCCCCGGTGGCAGGCCGGTTCCGAGCGTGGTGATGCTGGCGGCGGTGGTGGACGGGACGGGGGTGGTGATCGACCGCCCGGGCAGCGAGGAGAGGAAGGGCACCGCGGCCGGGTGCTCGCGCAGCTGGAGCCAGCCAAGGCCGTCCACCAGCAGCACGCAGTAGCCGCGGGCGGCCGGCAGGCCCACGACGTCGGACAGGCCGTCCACCCCGAGGGCGCCGAGCGCTGAGGGCAGCAGGTCGGCCAGCGACCCCTCCCCGTAGGCGGGGGTGACCAGGGCGTCGCTCACCGGGCAGCGACGCCGGTGGCCGCCGACAGCGCCGAGGCGAAGGCCAGCGCCTGGTCGGGCCCGGCCGGCCCGTCACCGGCCTGGCTCATGCGCAGCGCGAAGTCGTCGGCGGTGATCGTGCCGGAGTAGCCGTGGTCGGCATCGCACTGCGGGTCACCGCAGGTGGCAAGCTCCATCTCGACCCGCGAGACGGCACCCCAGCCGATCGACAGCAGCACCTCGTGCGACGGGTCGCCGGCCTTGTAGGCGGTGGGCATGCCGATCGTGCGCGTCACCACGACGCTGGAGATGCGCGACAGCGACACGGCCTCAGTGCTCGACAGGGCGTAGGGGCTCGGATGTCCCTCGTCCGGGGGGTACTCGTCGGTGTGCCCGATCACCAGCCTCGACGGGGTGAGGAGCAGGACGGTGACGTGGCGGCGCAGCTCGTCGCCGTCGAAGTGCGCCTCGTGGTGAACCAGGTGCGCACGCACCGCCTCACCGGCCAGCGCGGTGTCGAGGCAGTCCAGCACCAGGTCGGGGTAGTACCCCGTCTTGCGTACATCCTTGCGCAGCGCTGCGACCGCCGAGCTCACTCCCACCACGCGCCGCATCCTTCCATGACTGCCCGACACGACCGCTGCGGGCTCAGCTGAGGCGGCGGGTGTACCAGTCGGCGCGCGAGCGGGCCGGCGCGACCCGGGCCGAGGCGTTGACCACGGCCATGCCCTCGGTGCGCACCAGCACCGGGTTGAGCTCGATCTCGACCAGCTCGGGCACGTCGTCGGTAAGTCGGGACAGGCGGTGCAGCAGGTCTTCGATGGCGCCGAGGTCGGCCGGCTCCGAGCCGTCGAAGCCGAGGAGCAGCGGCGCCGCCTTCACCTCGCGCACCATCTCCACCGCGTCGACGTCGGTGAGCGGTGGGATGCGGTACGAACGGTCGCCGATCACCTCGGTCGCGACGCCGCCGACACCGAACGACAGCACCGGACCGTAAGACGGGTCCTCCACCGCGCGCATCGCCACCGGGACGCCGGAGGCGGCCATGGGTTGCACGACGTACTCCGCCTCCGTGGCGCCGGCGAAGCTGCCTGTCATGGTCGTCCACGCGTCGCGCATCTCGGGCTCGCTGTCGATGTTGCGCCAGACATCGGCCAGGTCGGCCCGGTTCTTCAGGTGCGAGGCGCGGGCCTTGAGTGCCACGTTCCAGCCCAGGCGCTCCCCCGCGGCGACCGCCTGCTCGACGGTGGGCGCCGGCACCATTGGGTACAGCTCGATGCCGTAGGCGGCCAGCAGGTCGGTGAGCTCGTCGGTGCCCAGCTGTCGTCCCTCGGGTGCCTCGGCCAGCACGTTGGCCGCGACTTCGCGAGCGACGGCCTCGTCCACGTCGTCGAGCTCAGGGACGACGCCGACCGGACGCTCGCACCACTGGGCGTACTCGACCACCTTGGCCAGTGCCCGCACCGCCTCCTCGGCGGAGGCGAACGAGGGCACCGACCCGGGCTGCAGCACACCCAGGTCGTCAACGACGCGCAGGGCTGCCGGGACGCCCCGGCTGCCGAGAAAGGTCGTGACGACGGGTTTGTCGGTGCCGGCGGCGACGCTGGCCAGCACAGCGGCCACCTCGGGTGCGCGCGACTCCAGCCGTGGCGCGTACACCACGACGATGGCGTCGGTGTCCTCGTCGGCAGCCAGGGCGCGCAGGGCGGGGTCGAACTCGTCCGCGCCGGCCTCGGTTCCCAGGTCGATCGGCCGACCGACCACCTCGAGCCCGGCGCTGGTCGCAGCGTCGCGGGTGAGCAGCGCAAGAGCGTCGCTGTTGCCGATGACCGCGACGCGGCGCCCGCGAGGAAGCGGCTGGTAGGCCATGAGCGAGGCCACGTCGAACATCTCGTTGAGGGTGTCGACCCGCACCACGCCGGACTGGCTGAACAGGGCGTCCACAGCCCCCGGGGGTACCAGCGACGCCGAGCTGTCCCGACCCAGCGGCACTCCCTGGGTCGACATGCCGGTCTTGACTGCCACGACCGGTTTGGTTCGCGACAGCCGTCGGGTGATGCGCCCGAACTTGCGCGGGTTACCGATCGACTCCAGATAGAGCAGCACCACGTCGGTGGCGGGGTCCTCGGTCCAGTACTGCAGCAGGTCGTTGCCGGAGACGTCGGCACGGTTGCCGGCAGAGACGAATGTCGAGAGGCCCAGGCCGCGGTCGACGCACTGGGCGAGGATCGACTGACCGAACGCCCCGGACTGGCTGAAGAAGCCGATCCGCCCGTGCCCGGGCATCACCTGGGAGACCGAGGCGTTGAGCGAGAACTCCGGGTCGGTGTTGACCATGCCCAGGCAGTTCGGCCCGAGCACGCGCATGCCGTTCGACCGTGCCTGCTCGGTCAGGGCGTGCTGGCGCAGGCGCCCCTCGGGCCCGGCGTCGGCGAAGCCGGCCGACACCACAACCAGTCCGCGCACCTTCTTGGTGGCCGCGTCACGCACCACGTCGGGGACGGCCTCGGCCGGGACGGCCACGATGCAGACGTCGACGTCGGACGGGACGTCGGCCAGGCTCGGGAAGGCGGGCACGCCGGCGATCGCCGGCGCCTCGGGGTTCACGGCGTAGACCGGGCCGGTGAAACCACCGGAGACCAGGTTGCGCACCAGTGCTTGCCCGATCTTGTCGCGCTGGCGACTCGCCCCGACGACCGCCACCGACGACGGGGTGATCAGCCGGGCGATGGACCGGGCGTCGGCGCGCTGCTCGCGTGCCGCCTGGACCGCGAGGGACTCGTCGGTGGGGTCGATGTCGAACTCGACGTGCAGCACGCCGTCCTCGAACGTCGGCTCCACGGAGTAGCCGGCGTCGGTGAACACCTTGACCATCTTGCGGTTTGCGGGCAGGACGTCGGCGACGAACTTGCGCACGCCGCGCTCGCGGGCAGCCTGGGCCATGTGCTCGAGCAGCACGCTTCCCAGCCCGCGTCCGTGGTGGGCGTCCTCGACCAAGAAGGCGACCTCGGCGGCGGGCGCCCCGACCCCGATGCGGTCGTAGCGTCCGACGCCGATCATCTTCTCGCCCACGGTGATGATGAGGGCGACCCGGTCGTCGTTGTCGACCGTGGTGTAGTTGCGCACGTCGCGCTCGCTGAGCATGGGACGGGGCGCGAAGAAGCGGTAGTACTTCGACTCCTCGCTGACGCGGGCGTAGAAAGCGACCAGCATCTCGGCGTCGTCGGGGTCGATCGGCCTGATGTGGGCGGTCGCGCCGTCGGCGAGGACGATGTCGGCTTCCCAGTGCGCGGGGTAGGAGCTGTCCTGCACCGCCGTGCCCCCCGACGCGGGCGACATCGCGGAGGCAGTCATGGGAGGAAACGTATCCCCCGATCGCCGTTCAGGCAGACCGACTCCGACGACTTATCCTGTGTCCTATGGCCACGACCACCGCCCCGGGTGCCGAGGCGGTCCACCCCGCCGACGATCGCGAGGCGACGCCCAGCGCCGACCTGGTCTCAGCGGTACGCACCGCCTGGCTGATGGTCGTGCTGGGCACGGTCGGCCTGGGGGCGTCCATTGCCCTGATGATCGAGCGCATCGCGGTCGCGACTGACCCCGACTACGTGCCGACCTGCAGCATCAACCCCATCGTGACCTGCACCTCAGCGATGCTCAGCCCGCAGGGCGAGGTGTTCGGGTTTCCCAACCCGCTGCTGGGCGTCGCCGGCTTCCCCGTGATCATCGCCACAGGGGCCGCCATGCTCGCCGGGGCACGCATGCAGCGCTGGTACTGGACCGGGCTCTGGCTCGGTGGCCTGGGCGCCGTGGCGTTCATGCACTGGCTGATCGTCGAGAGCCTGTTCTCGATCGAGGCGCTGTGCCCTTACTGCATGGTGGTGTGGGTGGCCACGACGCCGCTGTTTGCGGTCGTGTCGGCCTACGCGCTGCCTCGTGGCGCGCTCGGCGACCGGGTCGCGCGCAGCACCGTCATCGGTGACCTGCTCGCGCTGCGCTGGTGGCTGGTGGGTCTGTGGTTCGTCGTGCTGGCCGCCATGATCGGCATCGTGTTCCTCGACGAGTGGCGCGCCCTGCTCTGACGGTGGCTGGTTCAGCGGGCGACGGTGGTAAGCAGGGCCTCGCGTAGGGCCGGCGTCTGCGCCTGGACGGTCAAGAAGAGCGCCCACCGGGCCAGCATCTGCGCGTCGTCGCTGGTCAGCATCGCCCGTCCACCGCGCGACACGACAAGTGCGGTCGTCGCGTCGACGCACAGCCGGAGTGCCTGCGCGCGCAGCTCGAGGCGCTGGTCGAGCCGCTCATAGGCGTCCACGTCGTCGATCAGGTTGTAGGCCTGGTCACGAACCGACGCGCTCCGCTCGGCGATCCGGGCCCCCGCCGCCCGACCCGACTCGTCAGGCCCCGCCAGCAGGCGGTCCACGGCCGCGTTCGTGACGCCGAGCACGGACGGGGACACGTTGGCGGTCTTGGTGCGGTCGGCCGCTGCCCACTGCTGGATGGGCGTGACGGCGAGCACGCCGTCGTCCGGCACGACCAGGCCGTCCAGGTGCAGGGGCACCGTGCGCGCGGCGGTCATTGCCAGCGTCTGCGCCGGTTCGCCCGGACGTAGAGCGGGCTGCGCCTCAGCTGGGGCCAGGGCGAACACCACCTCCCCGGTCGAGCTGGCACCGGCGATCACGGCGACGTCGTTGATCCCCCAGCCCGTGTACCAAGGCGCGGTCCCGGTGAAGCGCCAACCGCCAGGGGATCTTTCAACCTCTACTTGACGGTGAGGCCAGCGCCGCAGGTGGGAGAAGGCGATGCCCGCGACCGACGTTCCGCTCTCCAGCAACGGCACGACTGCGGCGCTCAAGTCGGGCGCGGCAGCCCGGGCCAGCTGCAGCGGTGTCTGGTGCTGAGCGACCACGAACCACGTCGACAGGCAGGCCGCCGCGAGGCGCTCATGCGCCGCCCGAACGTCGCCCGGCGTCGCCCCCCGGGACGCGGCCGCGCCGAAGATGCCGGTCGGCGCCAGCGCATCAAGGTGGCTGCGCGGAACCACGTCGGCGTCCACGGCCAGCGCCGCAGGCGCGATGACGTCGGCACAGACACGGTCGACGTGGCCCACCAGGCCCGACCCGCGGCACGTCGGCACGCCCGTCCTGTCGCTCGTCAGCTCGCCCGGCACTGGCGACACGCTAGACGGCGCGGGCGACGGTGGGGCAGCCGGTGAGTCCCGCCATCGATGTGTCGGGGGCCTCAGCGACAATGTCCGCGTGGCCCGCCGCTCGAAGTCGTCCATCCCCGACGAACCGTTCGTCGAACGCATCAGTGACGTCGACGTCGGCGACGAGATGCGTGACTCGTTTCTCGAGTACGCCTACTCCGTCATCTACGCCCGCGCCATCCCCGACGCCCGCGACGGGTTGAAGCCGGTTCAGCGCCGCATCCTCTACACGATGGCTGAGATGGGGCTGCGGCCCGACCGTGGCCACGTCAAGTGCGCGCGCGTGGTCGGCGAGGTGATGGGGCGGCTGCACCCGCACGGGGACTCCGCGATCTACGAGGCCATGGTGCGCATGGCGCAGTCATGGTCGATGCGGGTGCCGCTCGTGGACGGGCACGGCAACTTCGGCTCGCAGGACGACGGGCCAGCGGCCTACCGCTACTGCGTTCCCGGCACGACGCGGGTGCGCCTGGCCGACGGCAGCACGCTGCCGATCGCCCAGGTCGCCTCGAACGAGCCCAACAGCGACGTCGACATCGACCTCGACGTCCTCGACCGCGACGGCAAGCCTGTGCATGCGTCCCGGGCGTTCCACTCCGGCACCCACCCGGTGCGCCAGGTCGAGACCACGAGCGGTCACCTGGTCGAGGGCACCGCGAACCACCCAGTGCTCACCGGGTCGGGCTGGCGGCGCCTGGACGAGCTGGTCGTTGGCGAGCACCTCGTGCTCGCCCAGCATGCCTGGACCACGGCGTTGCCGACGCCGCGGGAGGCGCAGGTCGGGCTGCTGCTTGGGGCCTGGGTGGTGGGCGGCTGGGCCGGGCGTGACACGGCCGGGTATTCCACGGACGACTCCGACTACTTCGCGCGTGTTCTCGGCGCGTTCGACGAGCATGTCGGGGCGCACCGGCGCACCGGGCACCGCGAGACACGCCGCCTGGAGCGGGAGATCAGCGAGGTGGAGGTCGCCCACCTCGACCGGCTGGACGGCACGGTGCTCGCCGACGTGTTGAGCGTGCCCGACGAGCAGCGGCGAGTCCCCGACATCGTCTGGCGCTCAGGTCCCGGCCTCAAGCGCTCGTTCCTGTCCGCGCTGTTCGACAGCGCCGCGACGCTGCAGACCCCGACCGCGGGCGGACCGCGCCTGGGCCTCACCCTGGCCAGCCAGGTGCTGGTTCGCGACGTCCAAGAGCTGCTGACCGAGTTCGGTATCCACGCCCACGTCCACGCGCCGCGGCGAGCCAGCCGCCGCCTCGTGCTGCGTGGGCGGCGCGAGCTCGCAGCCTTCGTCGAGCGCATCGGTCTGCAGACGTCCTTGGCGGACGAGGTCGCGGCCGTCGTCGACCGCTGCGCAGTGCCCGTGCCGCCCACCAGCGCCGCGGGCTGGCGCCTCGTCCCGGTCGCCCGGGTCACCCACGGTCCGCCACAGCCGGTCTACTCGCTGCGCGTCGACTCCGACGACCACTCGTTCCTGGCCGGTGGCTTCGTCCACCACAACACCGAGGCCCGGCTCGCCGAGCCGGCCATGCTGCTCACCACGTCGATCGACGAGGACGTCGTCGACATGGTCCCGAACTACGACGGACGCGAGACCCAGCCGGGCGTCCTGCCCGCGGCCTACCCGAACCTGCTGGTCAACGGAGCCTCCGGAATCGCGGTGGGCATGGCCACCAACATGGCCCCGCACAACCTCGGCGAGATCGTGGCGGCAGCCCGGCACCTGATCGACCACCCCGACGCCACGCTCGACCAGCTCATGCGCTTCGTGCCCGGACCCGACCTGCCGACCGGCGGCAAGATCGTCGGGCTCGACGGCATCCGCGAGGCCTACGCCACGGGACGGGGCACCTTCCGCACCCGCGCGTCCGTGCGGGTCGAGAACGTGACCGCCCGCAAGAAGGCCCTCGTGGTCACCGAGCTGCCCTACACGGTCGGCCCGGAACAGGTGCGGGAGAAGATCGCCCAGCTCGTACGGGCGAAGAAGCTGCAGGGCATCCTCGACGTCGAGGACTACACCGACCGCTCGTCCGGCCTTCGCCTCGTGATCGAGATCAAGAGTGGCTTCGTGCCCGAGGCGGTGCTGGAGCACCTCTACCGGCTGACCTCGCTGGAGACCACGTTCGGCATCAACAACGTCGCGCTCGTGGACGGCCAGCCCCGCACCCTCGGGCTCAAGCAGCTGCTCGAGGTGTACCTCACGCACCGCTTCGACGTGGTGCGCCGCCGTTCGCAGTTCCGCCGCCAGCGCCGGCTCGACCGGCTGCACCTGGTCGACGGGTTGCTTGTGGCGCTGCTCGACATCGACGAGGTGATCGCGGTGATCCGCTCGTCCGACGACGCTGCGGCCGCCAAGTCGCGGCTGATGTCGATCTTCGACCTGTCCGAGACGCAGTCTCAGTACATCCTCGACACACCGCTGCGCCGGCTGACCAAGTTCGACCGTCTGTCGCTGGAGTCAGAGGCCGATGACCTGAGGGCCGAGATCGCCCGGCTCACCGAGATCCTCGACGACGAGGCGGCGCTGCGACAGCTCGTGTCCGATGAGCTCGCCGACGTGGCTCGCGCGCACTCCACGCCGCGGCGCACGGTACTGCTGGAGTCGGCGGCCTCACCCGCGCCCACGACGGCCGCGCTGGAGGAGGAGGACGGCCCGTGCTGGGTGCTGCTGTCGTCCACGGGCCTGCTGGCCCGCACCACGTCGGCCGAGACCCCGGTGCCCGGCGAGGCACGGAGCACGCACGACGTGATCGTGTCGGCCGCGCCGACCTCGTCACGGGGTGAGATCGGGGCTGTGACCAGCGCCGGACGCATGCTGCGGCTCGGCGTCGTCGACCTTCCGGGCCTGCCGCCGACCGCGTCCGGGCCCTCGCTGTCAGGCGGGGCGCCGGTGAGCGAGTACTTGCCGCTCGAGGCGGGTGAGCGCGTGCTGTGCCTGAGCACGCTCGACCCGGACTCCCCCGGGCTCGCGCTGGGCACGGCGAAGGGCGTCGTCAAGCGCGTGGTTCCCGACCACCCGGGCAACCGGGATGCCTGGGAGGTCGTCCGGCTCGACCCCGGTGACCGCGTCGTCGGCGCGGTCGAGATCAGAGACGATGCGGTCGACCTAGTGCTCATCACCTCGGACGCTCAGCTTCTGCACTTCGCCGCCACGGCGGTGCGCCCGCAGGGCCGCGCAGCCGGCGGGATGGCCGGTATCAAGCTGGCTGGCGGCGCCGACGTCGTGTTCTTCGGTGCCGTCCGCCCCGAGGCCGACACAGTCGTGGTCACCGGCGCCGGGTCGTCGAACGCTTTGCCCGGCACCGAGCAGATCGCCGCGAAGGTCACGCCCTTCGCCGAGTACCCGGCCAAGGGACGCGCCACCGGTGGCGTGCGCTGCCACCGCTTCTTGCGCGGTGAGGACGTTCTGCGCCTGGCCTGGGCGGGGATCGGGCCCGCGCGGGCCGCGGCCGCGACCGGTGTTCCGGTCGATCTTCCCCCCGCAACCGGCCGACGTGACGGCAGCGGCGTCGCCGTTGCCGGCCTGGTCGATGCCGTCGGCCCGGCTTCGCTGAACCAGCCCCTGGGGCCGCCGTCGGGTGGCTCGCCCAACGAGTCGCCCGACTAGCACTCAGGCGCCAGGTGAGTCGGCTGGCTAGACGTCGATGTTGGCGTGGTCGAGGCGGGCGGCGCCCTCGACGATGAAGTCGCGCCGGGGAGCCACCTCGGATCCCATGAGCAGCTCGAAGACCTCCTCGGCGACGGCTGCGTCCGGCAGGGTGATGCGGCGAAGCAGGCGGCGGCGAGGGTCCATGGTGGTCTCGGCCAGCTGGTCGGCGTCCATCTCCCCGAGGCCCTTGTAGCGCTGGATCGGTTCCTTCCAGCGCTTGTTCTTCTTCTCCAGGTCGCGCAGCAGCCGGTTCAGCTCGGCGTCGGTGTAGGTGTAGACGTACTTGTCCTGTCCCTTGCCTGGGCTGGTGAGCTCGACGCGGTGCAGCGGGGGGACGGCGGCGTAAAGCCGACCCTGATCGACCAGCGGACGCAAGTAGCGGAAGAACAGCGTGATCAGCAGCGTGCGGATGTGCGAGCCGTCCACGTCGGCGTCGGTCATGATCACGATCTTCGAGTAGCGAGCAAGGTCGAGGTCGAAGGTGCGCCCTGACCCCGCGCCGACCACCTGGATGATGGCCGCGCACTCGGCGTTGGAGAGCATGTCCGAGACCGACGCCTTCTGGACGTTCAGGATCTTGCCGCGGATCGGCAGCAGCGCCTGGAACTCGGAGTTGCGGGCCAGCTTCGCCGTCCCCAACGCCGAGTCACCCTCGACGATGAACAGCTCGGTGCGATCGACCTCGTCGGAGCGGCAGTCGACCAGCTTGGCCGGCAGCGCCGAGGTCTCCAACGCGTTCTTGCGTCGCACCGTCTCTTTGTGCAGCCGAGCCGCCACGCGGGTCTTGGCCGCCGAGACGACCTTCTCCATCGCGGCCTGCGCCGGGGCCTTGTCGACACGCTTGGTGCTGGTCAGCCAGGCCTTCAGCTCGGTGTCGACCACTCGGGCGACGATGCCGCGCACCGCGGACGTCCCCAGCACCTCTTTGGTCTGCCCCTCAAACTGCGGCTCGGCCAGGCGCACCGACACCACCGCCGACATACCCTCGAGCACGTCGTCCTTCTCGATCTTCGCGTCGCCGGCCTTGAGCCGCCGCGCGTTGACCTTGACCGCCTCGCGCAGGCACTTGAGCATCCCCTGCTCGAACCCGGCCAGGTGCGTGCCGCCCTTCGGCGTCGCGATGATGTTGACGAACGAGCGCACCTCGGTCTCGTAGCCGGTGCCCCACCGCAACGCCACGTCCACGACGGCCTCACGCTCGACCTCGGTCGGCGCCATGTGCCCCGCGGTGTCCATCACCGGCACCGTCTCGGTGAACATCCCCGACCCGGTCAGGCGCAGCACCGGGGTGATCGACGCGTCGTCGGCCAAGAACTCCACGTACTCGCCGATGCCGCCCTCGTGCTGAAAGACCTGCTCGACGTCGGTGTCGCCCCGCGCGTCGCGGATGTGCACTGCCAGCCCCGGCACCAGGTAGGACGTCTGCCGGGCCCGGGTCGCCAGCTCGTCGAAGGTGACCTTCGCGTCGGTGAGGAACACCTGCCGGTCGGCCCAGAAGCGCACGCGCGTACCGGTGACACCCTTCTTGACCTTGCCGACGACGGCGAGCTCGGAGGCGTCGACGAAGGGCGTGAACGGTGCGTCCGGGCTCGGCCCGCTCGCCGGGTCGTCGAACCTGCCCGGCTCACCGCGCCGGAACGACATCGCGTACGTCTTGCCACCCCGGTCGACCTCAACGTCGAGGCGCGACGACAGCGCGTTCACCACGCTGGCGCCTACCCCGTGCAGGCCGCCCGACGCCGCGTACGAGCCACCGCCGAACTTGCCGCCGGCGTGCAACCGGGTGAAGACGAGCTCGACCCCGGACAGGCCCGTACGTGGCTCGATGTCGACCGGGATGCCGCGGCCGTCGTCGCGAGCCTCGACGGAGCCGTCGGCGTGCAACGTGACGTCGATGCGGGAGCAGTGCCCGCCGAGGGCCTCGTCCACGGAGTTGTCGATGATCTCCCAGACGCAGTGCATCAGGCCTCGCGAGTCGGTCGACCCGATGTACATGCCAGGACGCTTGCGCACCGCCTCCAGGCCCTCGAGAACCGACAGATGACGTGCGGTGTAGCTCTGCTCGCCGAGGGCCTTGGTCACACCGAGCAGGCTACGTCCCGGCACCGACACGACCGACATTCACGACACGCCCGAGTCCGGGTGTCGGCGAATACTTCGCCAAGAGCGAACCTCATCGGTTCAGATGACACGGAACAACCCCGGCGTGGTCTTATGTTGTACGTAGCGAACGATGACGAGACGCTGATCTAGACTCAGGAGGCCGACATGACGACCGCAGTTGCCCCGCGCATCACGGCGCTCGACCGCTGCGACCGTTGCGGATCCCAGGCCTATGTCATGGTCCGTCTCGAGACTGGTGGCGAGCTGCTCTTCTGCGCCCACCACGCCCGCAAGCACGCCGAGGTGCTGCGCTCGATGGCCGTGGAGTGGGTCGACGAGACCGACCGCCTCACTGAGGACGCCTCCACCCGCTGACCCGCAACGCCGCCGCTGGGCGTCGGTGGACGATCGCGACACATGTTCGTGTCGTAGCCTTCCTCCGACATCCCTGCGTGAGCCCTGCGGCAGGCTAGGACGCTATGACCGCGCTGACCGTCCTGACAGGCCTCGGGATTCTCGTCGGCCTCGTCGGGACCGTCATCGTCGTCGTGCCCGGCATCGTTATCGTGTGGGGTTCGGTGCTCGTCTGGGCAGTGTTCGGCGACAACCCCTACCGCTGGTGGGTGGTGGCCTTCGCGACCGTCGCGCTGCTGGCGAGCACGGTGCTCAAGTACCTCGTCCCCGGACGTCGCTTGTCCGACGCCGGTGTCCCCGGCTGGACGCTCGCCGTCGCCGGTGTGGCTGGCATCGTCGGCTTCTTCGTCATCCCCGTCGTCGGCTTCTTCGTCGGCTTCATCCTCGGGCTGCTCGGCGCCGAGCTCGTCCGGCTCAAGGATCTGTCAATGGCGTGGCCGGCGACCAAGTCAGCGCTCGGGGCCGTCGGCTTGTCGGTGGCGATCGAGCTGTTTGCTGGCATGCTGATCACGACCGGGTGGGTCGCCGCGCTCGTCGTCGCCTGAGCGCGTCGGCCGTCAGGGCAGCCGGCGGGTCTCGAAGGTCATCCCTGCCGCCCGCAGCCTGTCCACGAGCGTGGCGCCGTAGGCCACCGCCGGTGTGAGGACGCCGGTGGGTCGGTTCGCTCGCTCCTGCTCTGGCCCCAGCACCTCGGCAAGCCCGGTCTGCGCCATCATCAGTGCCGTGGCTGTGTAGCCGGGGTCGCCCTGCGCGGCAACCTCCTCGACGTAGCGGGCGCCGGTGGTGGTGCGGGTGTGGATCTGCAGCCGAAAGCTGCCGGCCAGCCGGATCTCCTCCGACGGCCCCTCCCCGGCCGGTGGCGTGAGCCGGCGGATCAGGCCGGCCAGCGGCGCACCGACTGGGTTGTGCGTCAGCGCCCAGTCCGTTGCCTGCATGCCAAGGCCGCCGACACGAGCGGCTGCCGCACGGAGCGGGCCGGAACCGAGCCCGATCGACTCCTGGTAGCGAAGCTCGCGTCCGTAGCGGTAGCCGAGCATGGCGTTGCTGCGGCGCACCATGCGGGCGTTACCCGGGCCCAGCGGCAGGAACGGGATGATCCACTGCTCGGCCACCTGGTCGAAGCGGGCGCCCGGCACGTCCGGCTGGGCACCGAGGTCGGGCTCGGCGGCCCGGTCGGGGCTCAGCGTGTACGGATCGGCCAGCGCCGCGCGCGTCGCGGCGTCGTCGCGCCGGGCCGCCATCACACCGAGCAGCGACTCGACGGACCCGCCACCGAAGCCGCCGCTGCCGCCGAGCAGCACGAGCGTGGTGTCGGTCAGTGTCCCGGCGCCGTCCGCGGCGACACGGGCAGCGAGGTCGAGCACCCCGAGGTCGGACGGGATGGAGTCGTACCCGGCCGAGTGCACGATGCGGGCGCCGGTCCGCTGCGCCGCCTCGTGGTAGCGCTCGATGCTCTCCCGGATGAACGTCGATTCCCCGGTCAGGTCGGCGTAGTGCGTGCCGAGCCGGGCGCAGGCCGCCACGACCGGGTGCCCGTACTCCACGTACGGCCCGACGGTGGTGAGCACCATGGCGGTACGACCCGCCATGTCGTCGACGGCGGCTTGGTCGGCGGTGTCGACCACAAGCAGCGGCCAGTCCGCAGCGCCCGGCAACGTCGCGCGGACCGCCTCGAGCCGCTGCGCCGATCGTCCGGCGAGGCCGATGCGCACGTGCGACGGCGCGTGCTCAGCCAGGTGCAGGGCTACGAGCCGACCCACGAACCCGGTGGCGCCGAGCACCACCAGGTCGAGCTCCCGGTCGTTCGCCGCGGTGCTCAGCTGAGCACGTCCTTGGTCGTGAACCGGGCCCACGCGAGCGTCAGGAACACCGCTGCGTACGCCCCCTGGAGCGTGAGGTTGGCGACGAAGGAGTCCCAGACGATCGGTGAGCGCAGCAGGTCGGCGAACTCCAGCCAGGTGTTGGTGAGCAAGAAGGGGTGCAGCCAGTCGAGCTGTGACAGCCCGCCCAAGATCTGCGCGGCCACCGCGACCACGATCGTGGTCGCCATGGCTCCCACCGGCACGTCGGTGAGCGTGGAGACGAAGATGCCGACGCTGGCCAGGCCCACCATCGACAGGGCTGTGTAGAGCGTGAGCAGCCCGATCCGCACCGTGAGGTCGGCGGTGGTGAGTGCTCCACCGGACAGGCTGGCGGCGTCACCGGCGCCGAACAGGATGTTGCCGAGCACCAGCCCCACCACGGCCATCGATGCCGGGGCGAGCACGCAGAACAGCATCACGACGGCAGCCTTGACAGCGAGCAGCCGCGTCCGCCCGGCGGGGGCGAGCAGCAGGTAGCGCAACGTGCCCTGACTGGCCTCACCGGCGATCGAGTCCCCCGCGATCACCGCCACGGTCAGCGGCAAGAACAGCGGGATAGCCACCACGATGGACGTCGCGGCGACGAAGGCGCCCGACTGGGCGACCTGGTCGAGGAATGGCGGGCCTTCGCCGGGCTGTGGGGGGCCGGACGTCAGCGCCAGCGCGACCGCGATCAGGATCGGGATGGCGACCAGGGCCGCCAGCAGGGCCACGGTGCGCCGACGCCGGAAGACGAGGCGCACCTCCGAGCGCAGCAGCCGACCGCGCGGAGCCCGCGGGACCGACGCCGTCGGGGGCGTGGGCGTCGGTGGCGTCACCGAGCCAGGGCTTGCCGTCACGTCAGCCCGCGACATCGAAGCCCTCCCCCGTGATGGCCACGAAGCGGTCTTCGAGGCTCTGGGACTCCTGCACGAACTCCTGGACGCGTACGCGGTCGGCAACCAGCGCCGCGACGACGTCCTCCGGCGGATGGCCGTCGAGCTGCGCGGTGACGGTGTTCGCGTCGGTTCCGGCCACCGTGACCTCGGCCAGGCCGAGCCTCGTCATCGTCGCGGCGGCGCCAGCCGTGTCGGGCGTACGCACGCGCACCGTCACCCCGGCGTCGGCACGGAACTCGGCTAGCGTCCCCTGCGCGATGAGCCGTCCGCGGCTCATCACACCGACATGGCTGCAGATCTGCTCCACCTCGGCCAGCAGGTGCGACGACACGAGCACCGTGGCGCCGTCATCGGCCAGCGAGCGCACGAGAGCGCGCACCTCGCGGGTGCCTTGCGGGTCGAGGCCGTTGGTCGGCTCATCCAGCACCAGCAGGTCACGGGGACGCAGCAGTGCGCTGGCGATGCCAAGGCGTTGCTTCATGCCGAGGGAGTAGTTCTTGGCCTTCTTGCCGGCCGCGGCGCTGAGCCCGACGCGGTGCAGGGCGTCGGCGACCCGCTGTGCACGGGTTCTGGGGTCGGTGCTCGGGTCGGCGGCGTCCAGGCGCGCCAGGTTGAGCGTGCCGGACAGGTAGGGGTAGAAGGCGGGGCCCTCGACCAGCGCACCGACCAGCGGCAAGGCGTCGGCCAGCTTGGCCGGCACCGCGTGGCCGAGCACGCTGGCCTCTCCCCCGTCGGCTCCGGCCAGGCCCAGCAGCATGCGCAGCGTGGTCGTCTTGCCCGAGCCGTTGGGGCCCAGAAAGCCGTACACGGCACCGGTGGGGACGGCCAGGTCGACGGCGTCGACCACCGTCTGCGACCCGAAGCTCTTGGTGAGGCCTTTCGTCTCGACAGCGAGAGGGCTCACTCGGCCGCGACCGCGAGCACCTCAGGCGTGACCGCACCGACCAGCACCCGACCATCGTCGGCGAGCATCACCGACAGAAGCGCGGTGCTCAGCACCGAGCCCCCGTCAACAGGCTGCAGCACGTCCGGCGGCAGCATCGCCAGCGGGTCGTCGCCGGCCGCGTCCCCGGTAGCGTCCGCCGGCGGCGTCATCAGGTCGGCGGGGAGCACGACGACGCTGGTCCAGCCCTCGCCGACCACGCTCACGTCCGCCTCGTCGCCCTGGCGGGACGACTTGTCGCCGCTGGGCTTGTCACCCATGGGCTCCAACTGCTCGACCGTAGCGCCGGGAGGGGTGCCGAGCGCGAACACGTCTGCTGACGGGGCGGTCGGGTCGAAGTCGGTGTAGCCCACATCGATCGCCGGGCTACTCGCGCCGACTGCGGTCACCTGCACGCGCAGCACGGCACCGGTCTGTGCGTCGACGGCCATCGATGCCGATCCGATGAGCGTGCCGTCCTGCTGCGGCGTCAGCGCGACCTCGTAGGCCTCGCGGCCGGCGACCACAGTCGGGTCACCGGCGCTCACCTGGGTTGTGGGCTCGACCGCGTCGAGCAGCCACTGCGCGGCCTCGGCCGGGTCGGGCACCTCGCCGTTCCACGGCGCGTCGGCCTTGTCGGCGTCGTCGTACTCGGGCACCTGCCCGGTGGTCAGCGTCGCGCTGGACGAGTCGAAGTACCAGAGGTCGTCGCCGTTGCGGATCAGCGTCTTCTCCCCCATCAGGGACGCGACCGAGGCGCGGGCCAGGTCGTCGCCGTCCTTCCAGACACGCACCGTGCGCTCCTCGTCGCTGAGCCCGCCGCCGCCCATGCCGGGCTCGCCGCCGAGTCCGCCGAGCAGGGCGGTGGGGATCCCAAGGTCGGTACGGGCCACGACGGTGCCCGAGAACGACTCGACATCTGCCTCAGCCGCCATCACGAGCACCTCTTGCGGTGTCTTGGCCGGCAGGTCGGCCGACGCGCCCGGGGCGAGCGCACCCACGGCGACCAGGGCCATCACACTGCCGGGAACGAGCCAACGCACTGAGGACTTCATGGTTCTACTGTACGTCGGCGCCAACCGCGGCGCCCGTTCGTGCCCGGCTGCCAGACGCGACCGCGCCACGTCGACTAGAAAGGGGGACATGCCCGACACCCCTCTCGTCTCCACCCGTCCGCAGTGGGACGAGCTGCGCCGCTACGCCGACGCGCTCGAGCCCGTCCACCTGCGCGAGCTCTTTGCCGACGACCCCGACCGCGCCACGCGCATGACGCTTGAGGTGGCCGGCCTCACCATCGACTACTCCAAGCACCGCGTGGACGACGAGGCGCTCGCCCTGCTCCAGGGGTTGGCCGCAGCCGTCGACGTTGCCGCGGCCCGCGACGCCATGTTCGCCGGAGAGGCGATCAACACCACCGAGGGACGTGCGGTGCTGCACACGGCCCTGCGCGCGCCCCGCGACGCCGTCGTCGAGGTGGACGGTGCCGACGTGGTCCCCGACGTCTACGCCGTTCTGGACTCGATGGGTGAGTTCGCCGACGCCATCCGCGCGGGGGCCTGGCAGGGCGCCACGGGCAAGCCCATCACCTCGGTGGTCAACGTCGGTATCGGCGGCTCCGACCTCGGGCCGGCCATGGCCGTGCTCGCGCTGACCCCGTACTGCGACCCAGCCATCTCGGTGGGCTTCGTCTCCAACATCGACGGCGACGACATGGCCGAGACGCTGCGCGGCCTCGACCCCGAGACGACGCTGTTCATCATCGCGAGCAAGACGTTCACCACGCTGGAGACCATGACGAACGCGGCCAGCGCCCGTCGCTGGCTCACCGACGCCCTCGGCGAGGATGCCGTCGCCCGGCACTTCGTCGCCGTGTCCACGGCCGCGGACGAGGTCGCCGCCTTCGGCATCGACACTGCGAACATGTTCGGCTTCTGGGAGTGGGTGGGCGGGCGCTACTCCATGGACTCCGCGATCGGCCTGTCGGTCATGGTTGCGATCGGTCCGGCGGGCTTCCGCAGCCTGCTCGACGGCTTCGCCGCGGTGGACGAGCACTTTCGCACGGCTCCGCCCGAGGCCAACGCCCCGATCCTGCTGGCCCTGCTCGGCGTCTGGTACCGCAACTTCATGGGTGCGTGCAGCCACGCCGTGCTGCCCTACAGCCAGTACATGGACCGATTCGCGGACTACCTGCAGCAGCTCGACATGGAGTCCAACGGCAAGTCCGTCACACTCGGCGGGCAGCGGGTCGACTACGACACCGGTCCGATCGTCTGGGGAACACCGGGCACGAACGGTCAGCACGCCTACTACCAGCTCATCCACCAGGGAACGACGCTGATCCCAGCCGACTTCATCGGCTTCGTGCACCCGGGCAACGACATGGGCGTGCATCACGACCTGCTGATGGCCAACTTCTTCGCCCAGACCGAGGCCCTCGCGTTCGGCAAGACCCGCGACGAGGTCGAGGCCGAGGGCGTCCCGGCCGCGCTGGTCGAGCACAAGGTGTTCGAGGGCAACCGGCCGACGACGACGATCATGGCCGAACGACTCGACCCCTTCACGCTGGGGGCCCTCATCGCCCTGTACGAGCACAAGGTGTTCGTCCAGGGTGTGATCTGGGGCATCAACTCGTTCGACCAGTGGGGGGTGCAGCTGGGCAAGGTGCTCGCCACCCGGATCGGCGCCGAGCTCACCGCCGACGGCGACATCGACCTCAGCGCCCACGACTCGTCCACGGCGGCCCTGGTCACGAGATATCGGAGCATGCGCACCACCTGACGCCAGCCCCCTAGGATCACGCCGTGCCGGATGCCCCTGACAACGTCGAGACCCCACGAGCGGCTCGCCGACTGAGCGCCTCCGGCCAAGCGTCGTCGGCCCGCCGCCCCCAGCTCATCTAGGCCATGCCCAACGCCTGGGACCGTGTCGGCACCCCGCAGGGGCGCGACGTCGCCTCGCGCGTGCTGGTCGTCGTCGGCGCCGTCCTGCTGCTTCTCGCGGTGCTGGCGGTCGTGGCCTACCGGACGTTCCTCGACACCGACTCGTTCGCCGCCGGGGTCGACGAGATTCGCAAGACCGAGGCAGTCAGTGACGCACTCGGGCGTGAGCTCGCCACCCAGATCGTCGCCGGCGCGCCTGACCTGGTGGCCGTTCGACCCCTCATCGAGCAGGTGAGCGCCGAGGTCGCCGGCAGCAACCTGCTCTCCCCGCTTGTGGTGCGGGCCGCCGCCCAGGCCCAACGAGCCGCCACCGAGGAGAACTCCGCGGCCATCGTGCTGCGCCTCGCCGATGCCGGCGCGGTGGCGACGTCTGCGCTCGCGGCGTTCGCCCCCGACGTCGCTGCACAGATCCCACCCGACCTGTCGGTCACCCTCGCCGAGATCGGCGGGCAGGACGTGCTCGCCTCGACGGTGCGTGCGTCGAGATACTTGTCGATCGCGGCGTGGGCGCTGCCGCTGCTCGCCCTGGGAACGTTGGCGCTGGCGGTGTGGATACGGCCGAACCAGCGCCGAGGCCTCGTCCGCGTCGGCATCGCCACCATGGTCGTCGGGGGCGTGCTCGGGGTGCTGACGCTGGCCGTGGGCATCGTCACTGCCTCGCTGGACGCCACGACCCTCACCGGGGCGCTGGCCGACGGTGCGTGGCAGGTGTGGAGCCAGGGATTCTGGACGGCGACGGCGGTGCTGCTGGTCGCCGGCGCTGTGGTCGCGGCCGCAGCCGCTGCCTTGATCCCCGACGTCGACGTGCGTGAGACGACCCGCGCAGCGTGGCAGCGGGTGGGCGCCCGCCCGCGCACCACCGAGGGGATCGCTCTGCGGGGCACCCTCATCGCCTTGGTCGGCCTCGGGCTGGTGCTCGAGCCGGTGCGGCTGCTCACGTGGGGCGCGGTGCTCGCCGGCCTGCTGGTGCTGGTCTACGGCGTCTCCGAGGTCACGCAGGCAGCCGTCGGTGCTCGGCAGGGCGAACCGGCACAGCCCGCCGACCCCGAGACGAGCGACGGCAATGCCGACACGCTGACCACAGGGTGGTCCCTCGGGCTGCTGGTCGCCGGGGTCGCCGTCGTTCTTGGAGCAGGAGCCTTCTGGGCGGTACGCAGCGTCGACACCGATCCGGCTACCGCGTCGGCGGTCACGGTCGGCACCGGCGAGGTGTGCAACGGCCACGCATCGTTGTGCGAGCGGCGCTACGACGAGGTGTCGTACATGACCACGCACAACGCCATGTCGGCCGCCGACGAGCCGGGGTGGTTCCTCGCCGAGCAGCCGCACGGCCTCATCAGCCAGCTCGATGGGGGTGCCCGTGCCGCCATGATCGACGTCTGGGCGGCCCGACCTTCCGAGGGCGGTGTGTCGTCGCTGTCGGTGAACCTGGACGAGGGCCGCACCCAGCTCGAGGAGGCGTTCGGAGCGTCGGTCGTCGATTCGGCCCTGCGTGTCGTGGAGGCCGTCGTGGGCGAGCCCACCGGCCCGGAGGCGCTGTACATGTGCCACGGGCTGTGCGAGATCGGTGCGACGGAGCTGGCGCCGACGCTCGGCTCGTTGCGCGCGTGGCTCGACACGAACCCCGACGAGGTGGTGAGCCTGATCGTGGAGAACCACGTGCCTGCCACCGAGATCGGGCAGGCCTTCGTCGACGCCGGGCTCGAGCCCTCCCTGCACACCGTGGTGGACGGCGAGTGGCCCACGTTGGCCCAGATGATCACCAGTGGGCGGCGGCTGGTCGTGATGACCGAGGAGGGCTCCGGTGGTGACGACTACCCGTGGTTGCGCAACGCGTTCGCGCTGACGCAGGACACCCCGTACACCTTCCCGACACCGGACGACTTCTCCTGCGAGCCCAACCGCGGACCAGCCGACGCTCCGCTGTTGCTCGTCAACCACTGGTTGTCGGGGTTCGGCAACCTGGTGACGGCGGCACAGACGGTCAACGTCATCGACGTGCTGGGCTCGCGGGTGGAGCAGTGCGAGCAGGAGCGCGGCCTGCAGCCAACGTTCGTCGGCGTGAACTTCTACGACATCGGTGACGTGGCCGCCGTGGTGGACGACCTCAACGGCGTGGGCTGAGGACACGCGAGGGCCGGGGCTGCCCGACCCGGGTGCTGCGGCGGCTCAGCCGCGCGGGCGGATGTCGCGAACAGTCTGCTGGGCGCCCACGTCCAGGGCCGCCGCGACCGGACCACCCAGCAGCCGGCGCACGACGTCCTCCTCCAGCGACACCGGCACGGTGACCGGCGAGTCGTCGTCAGCCGCGGCTGCGTAGCGCAGGAGGGCACGGCAGAGGTAGGCGTCGTCGAGAACGCCTAGCACCCCGGAGTCGTCGGCGAGCAGGTCGTCGCGGTTGCCCAGGTACCCCTGCGCCGCGTCGAGCACCTCGACCCAGTCGATGCGCCCACCGTCAACAGCCTCGCCGATCGTGTCGAGCAAGGCTGCTGTGTTGGCGAGGTACCCCCCGACGGCGGCCTTCACCGAGTGGGGATCGGGGGCCGGCCGAAGATCGAGCTCGTCGAGACGCGCCAGCAGAGCAGTCCACGACCGTTCCTCTGCCTCGACGGAGTCGAGCAGGTCGCGTAGCGGGTTGTCGCGCACGTGTGCTCCGGTCAGTGGTTGCCGAGCCACTGGTCGTTGAACGCCTTCTCCTGCTTGAAGTTCTGCGCGGTCTGGTCCTTCATCACGCCCTCGAGCTTGCCGCCCACCATCGGGATGCCCACCTTGATGTCGAAGTCGGCCGCCCACGACGACCCTGCGCCGGACGGGCTGATCTTCATCGTGCCGGTCGTGCCGCCGGGCAGGTTCTTGACGAGGATCTCCTCGGTGGCGCTGATGGCATCGCCGACGCGCACGTACGTCTCGGTCTGCGTGACATGGTTGGTCTCACCGATGACCTTCTTCGCGAAGCCGGGCAGGTCGGCGGGTACGTCGCGCTCGGTCGCCACGGTGAGCTCGATGTCGCCGGCCTGGAACGTCGTGACGACGATGTTCTCCGCGCCCATCGACTCGTACTTGGCCTGCCAGTAGGACTGGTCGCTCAGCATCGCCCACATCTGGTCGACGGTGGCGTCGTAGGGGTCGGTGTTGGTGAACTTCTTCGACACGCTTATGCCCTCCCTGGGTCGGTTGTGGGCCGACTATGGCACGGGTGTGACGATCTCGCGGTACATCTGGGCGAACTCCTCGGCGAAGTGCTCACCGAGCCGGTCTCCGTCGGGCACGAGCCGCACGTCGGTGCCGAAGCCGACCGCGACCTTGCCGTTGTAGCTGAACATGCAGATAGTCATCGGTTGGTTGCCCGAGCAGGGAGCCCATCCCAGAACCCCGTCGACGACGGTGCCGGCCAAGCTCATCGGCTGCCGCGGTCCGGGGACATTGGTCAGCACGCCGACACCCTTGTTGGCGAAGAAGTTGGTGAGCCCGGTGGCCAGCGGGGTCGGCGCCTGGGAGATGCCTCGCTGGAGCGTGTAGGTCAGCAGCGCCTCGTCGCTGCGCTTGATCCGCTCCATGCGCTCGTGCACCTGGGCAAGCCGCTCGCCCACGTCGTCCACACCGATCGGCATGCGCAGTGCGACGATGGCGAAGTAGTTGCCCAGCTCGCCGGACGAGTCGGCCTCCAGAGGCTTGACGCTGACCGGCACCATCCACAGCACCTCGTCGAGATCGGCGTCGCCGTGCTCGCGCAGGTAGCGGGTGAGGGTGCCGGCGACAGTCGCCATGAGGACGTCGTTCACGGTCGTGGCGGTGGCTTTGCCGATGGCCTTCACCTGGTCGAGGTCGATCGGCGGGGCGAACGACGCCCCCTTCTCGATGCCCGGGGTACCGCTCCAGACGGTGCGCACGCTCGGCATCGCCAGCGCGAGCTTGCCTACGGACGCCACGTCGTTGACGACCCGGTTGTCCTCACCGCTGATGACGCCTGCGACGTCCACGACGCGCTCGGGGCTGCGCAGCAGCGACCGCGCGCGGTCGACGACGCTGCCCGTCGTCGTCGACACCCGGTCGAGCGCGACGTCGAAGTCGCCGAACGCCGCCGCCTGGGCGGTGTCGACGGCGCCGGCGAAGGCGCCCGCCGCGCTCTCGGCGGTCGACGCCGCGACGTCGGCCATCCCTCGTCCGACAGTGCGCACCGCGGAAGACGCGATGGCAGCCGGCGTCGTCGAGCGGCGAAGCTGCTTGCCGACCTTGGGCGGCGAGGGCGTCTCGCTCAGGTCGCACATCCCCAGTGCCACCTGCACCAGACGCACCCCGTCGGCGATGGCGTGGTGGAAGCGAGCCATCACCGCCGCTCCGTGGGTGCCGTCGGCGAACACGACGTTGTCGACGAGGAACATCGCCCACAGGGGACCAGACTTGTCCAGCGGGACGCTGCGCTGCGAGGCCACGAAGGCCTGCAGGTCGGCGATGCTCCCCGGGGGCTCCAGGCTGACCTGGACGACGTGGTTCGTCACGTCGAAGGTCGGGTCGTCCTCCCAGTACCAGTGCGAGCCGTCCTTGACCGGGCGGCGACGGAACACCGGGTATCGCTCGATAAGCCGCTCGTCGACGATGGCCCTGACCTTGGGCCAGTCCGGGACCTCGCGGAACCACATCACCGTGTCGATGACCATGAGGCTGTTGGGTCGGTCCATGGTGAGCCACAGTGCGTCCTGAACCCCGAGCTTGCTGCGTGTCGCCACGTCGATCCTCCCGTACGCCGACGCGCGGGCTGCGGCGTCCCGGTCATCCAACCGAAATTGTCCAGCCGAGTCGAGGGGCGTCGACGTCCGGAGCGTCGTTGCGGCTGTGTGTCGGAGGTGGTCCCTACCGTCACTGGGGTGAGTGCAGCAACCGTCGCGCACCCGGGCTCCCCCGGTGACCCAGCCCGTGCAGCCCGGCCCGCACCGGTCCAGCAGAGCCTGGAGGGGCTCAGTCCGCTCCTGGTCGACACGACGTTCGTCGTCGTCGACCTGGAGACCACCGGAGGGTCGGCCGCCGACTGCGCGATCACCGAGATCGGGGCGGTCAAGGTGCGAGGCGGGCAGGTGCTGGGCGAGTTCCAGACCCTGGTGAACCCGGCCGCGCCGATCCCGGCGTTCATCGCCGTGCTCACTGGCATCACCGACGCGATGGTCGCCGACGCCCCTACCGAGGGCGCGGCAGTTCCGTCCTTTCTGGAGTTCGCCCGCGGTGCAGTGCTCGTCGCGCACAACGCCGGGTTCGACATCGGGTTCTTGCGCGCAGCCTGCACGCGGCTGGGCATTGCCTGGCCCAGCCCGACTGTGCTCGACACCGTGAAGCTCGCCCGCCAGGTGGTCACGAAGGACGAGGCGCCCAACGTCAAGCTGGCGACCCTGTCCCGCGTGTTCCGCACGAGCGTCACGCCGAACCACCGCGCGCTGGCCGATGCGCAGGCCACGGTCGACGTGCTCCACGGCGTGCTGGAGCGGCTGGGCAACCGCGGCGTGCAGTCGCTGGCCGAGCTCGCGGAGTGGCAGCACCAGGTGACGCCCGCGCAGCGGGCCAAGCGACGCCTCGCCGACGACGTCCCACGCGCAGCCGGCGTCTACCTGTTTCGAGACGGGCACGGCCGGGTGCTCTACGTCGGCAAGTCCCGCAACCTGCGGGCCCGGGTGCGCTCCTACTTCACTGCCTCGGAGTCGCGACAGCGGATGGCCGAGATGGTGGGCATCGCAGAATCCGTCGACACTGTCGTGTGCGACACCGAGATCGAGGCCGAGGTACGCGAGCTGCGCCTGATCGACGCTCACAAGCCCCCGTACAACCGCCGCTCGAAGTACCCGGAGCGATCGGTGTGGCTAAAGCTCACCGTCGAGCCCTTCCCCCGGCTCTCGGTCGTGGCCGCCGTGAAGGACGACGGCGCCGGCTATGTCGGCCCCTTCCGCAACCGACGCGCCGCTCTCACGGCCGCTGCGGCCGTCTACCGCACGGTGCCGATCCGACAATGCACCGATCGCCTTCCACGCAGCCCCCGTGGTACGGCATGTGTGCTCGCAGACCTGGGACAGTGCGGGGCTCCGTGCACAGGGGCCCAGGCCCCCGACGAGTACGCCGCCCACGTGCGGACGCTGCAGCAGGCGGTGGCTGGCGACGCGTCCCCGTTGCGCTCCGGTTGCGAGAGGCAGATGGCCCGCCTGGCCGATGCCGAACGCTACGAGGAGGCGGCGCTCGAACGTGACCGGCTCAATGCCTTGACGTCGTCCGTTCGTCGAACCCAACGGCTCAGCGCCCTTGCGAACATCAGTGAGGTGGTCGCAGCCCGGCGCACGGACGACCGTGGCTGGGACCTCGTAGTCGTGCGTCATGGGCGCCTGGCTGCCGCAGGGCACGCCGGACCGGGTACCCACCCCAACACAACCATCGACTCCCTGCTGGCGACCGCCGAGACCATCGGGCCACGCCCGGGCCCCAGCCCGGCAGGCTCACCGGAGGAGGCCTTCGTGCTGCTTCGCTGGCTCGAGCAGCGCGGAACCCGACTGGTCAGCATCACGCGACCGTGGTCCCTGCCCGTCCAGCGATGACTCGAGAAGCCACTCGCGCGGTTCCCGGCGCCCCTAGGTTTGTGCGCCAGGAGGCACACATGGGCGACGACCCGGTCCGAATCTCGGCGCTGGACTGGCAGTTCCTGGGCATCGAGGACAAGAGCAACACCCACATGCACATCGGCAGCCTGCTGGTCTTCGAGGGACCGCCGCCGCCGACAGACGACCTACGGACGTTCGTCGAGGGCCGCATGGGGCTGGCGCCCCGCTTCCGCCAGCGTCTGGTCATGCACCACGCCGACGCCGGCAAGCCGGTGTGGGCGGACGACCCGGGCTTCGTGATCGATGACCACGTGCGCGCCGTCGGGCTGGCGCGACCTGGCGGCGAGCCGGAGCTCGATGCGCTCGTGGGCGACATCTTCTCCGCGAGACTCGACCGGGAGAAGCCTCTGTGGCAGATGTGGAAGGTCGACGGACTGGCCGATGACCAGTGGGCGCTCATCATGAAGATGCACCACTGCATGGTGGATGGCCTGGGGGCCATCGAGCTGTTCGCCGCATTGCTCGACCTAGGTCCGACCCCGCGCGACATCGACGTCGTCGAGTTCGATCCGGCCGACCTTCCCCGGCGACGGGACCTGGTCACGGGCGCACGGGCGACCACCCATCGGCAATCGCGTGCTGGGTGCGCGCGTGGACCGCGGAGGTGCCGCCTTCGCAGTCCTGGATGAGGTAGATCGTCTTGAGCGGGCGGGCGCGGTGGAGCAGCGGCGTGCGCTGCGCGCTGACCAGTGCCTCCAGCGCAGCCTTGTCGCCGGGTGCCGGGCACTGGACGACCAAGATGTGTCGGTCGACATCGAAGTCGGGGTCATCTTCCCAGTGCGGAATCATCGGCGGGTTGCGTGACATGACCGCCCGCTGCGCAAACACCGGGTACTTGTCCACCAGCCGGGTCGCCACGACCTCCCGCAGGTCGTCAGGGTCGATGTGACCGTCGGTCCACATGAACGCCGACACGGTCTGGTGGTTGTTCTCCCACTCCGAGTACAGCCAGCAAGCGTCGGCTGGAGCAAGATCGCGTCTCGGTGCCACGGGGCCCCCTGTCAGCCGGCAGTCAACCTCGGCCGGCTAGTGCCCCCTCCTCGGGCAGCGAGGGAGGCTCTGCCGCTGCGCCGCGTTCTAGGGGTGGTACTGGGCCGGCACCCCGATGGCGCCGTCGCGGTACTGGGCAACCTCCACCGGGACAACCTCGCGCCCTAGCGGCCACAGGGCGAGCGGCACCATCTTCCAGTTCGCCAGGGCCAGGGGGATGCCGATGATCGTGATGGCCAAGAAGAAGCCGGTGACGATGTGGATCAGCGCCAGCCACCAGCCGAAGAGCACGAGCCAGATCACGTTGCCGATCGCCGAGCCCAGCCCGGCGGACGGCTTGCCCACGACCGTCCGACCGAACGGCCACACGACGTAGCCGGCGATGCGGAACGACGCGACGCCAAACGGGATCGTGATGATGAGGATGAAGGCGATGACCCCTGCGATGGCGTAGCCGAGGAACAGCTCCCAGCCGGCCAGGAAGAACCACAGGATGTTCCCGAGGGTGCGCATGGCGCACATTGTGCCGTCCACGCGAGGCCCGGCAGCAGGTCGGATGACTACGGTGACTCCGGACCTGACGAGAGGGGTGCTGGTGGGCACGAGGCAACCACGGCTCGACGTGAGCGTCGACACCGACGACGCCTTGGACACCGACGACGCCGTAGGCCTCGCCCAGCGGCTGCGACGCCGCGAGGTGTCAGCCGCCGAGCTGGCCCAGGCAGCCACGGCGCGTGCGCACGCCGTCAACTCGGCCCTCAACGCGGTGGCGACCTGGGTGGACGACGTCGCGCCGTCGCCTGGAGACTCCCCCTTCGCGGGTGTTCCGTCGTTGGTCAAGGACAACGAAGACCTTCACGGATACCCGACCACCCAAGGGTCGCTGGCCGTCCCCGACGCCCGCGCTCGTGCCGACTCCCCCTGGGTGGACCAGTTCCGCACCCTCGGCTTCGTGCCGATCGCCAAGACGACCTTGCCGGAGTTCGGGCTGACGGCAAGCACCGAGTCGACGCGCTTCGGCGCTACCCGCAACCCGTGGGACACCGACCGATCGGCCGGCGGGTCGAGCGGCGGCTCGGCAGCGCTCGTTGCTGCCGGCGTCGTGCCTCTCGCCCACGCCAACGACGGCGGAGGCTCCATCCGCATCCCGGCGTCGTGCTGCGGGCTGGTCGGTCTGAAGCCCAGTCGCGGACGCCTGGTCGACCGCCCGGAGATGGCGCGCCTGCCGGTGCCGATGACGGTGCAGGGGGTCGTGACTCGCACGGTGCGCGACACCGCGGCGTACTACGCCGCCGCCGAGCGCGCCCACCGCAACTCCCGGCTGCCCCCGATCGGAGACGTTCACGGGCCGGCCCCTGCCCGGCTGCGCATCGGCCTCGTGCTGGACCCGCCCCATGGCATCGCGGTCGACTCCGACGTCGTGGATCGCACGGCACATGCCGCCAGGGCGTTGGCCGATCTCGGGCACCACGTCGAGCCCATCGCACCACCAGGCCCGCACAGGTTCGGACCCGACTTCTTGGTCTACTGGCAGATGCTGGCCCTTGGGCTGCGCCTCGGCGGACATCGGCTGTTCGGCAGGAGGTTCGACCCCACTCGCACCGAGCCACTCACCGACTACCTTGCCGAGCGGATGCGCATCGACCTTCCGCGCCTGCCCGGCGCGCTGACCCGCCTGCGCCGGTGCGCCCGACGCGGCGAGGCGGTCTACGACACCCTCGACGTGGTGCTCTCCCCGGTGCTCGCGCACCCGCCGCCCGCTGTCGGGCACTGCGGGCCCGGCACCGACCCTCGCACCCACGTCGTCCGGCTGCTGCGCTGGACAGCGTTCACGCCCCTTGCGAACGTCGACGGCGCACCGGCTCTGTCGATGCCCTGGGGACACAGCCGCGAGGGTGCCCCCATCGGGGTGCAGCTGGCCGCCCCGTTGGGCCAGGAGGCCCGTCTGCTGCACCTCGCCTACGAGCTGGAGTCGGCGTCCCCTGGACCAAACCTGTTGACGCGTCAAGGAATGTCGCCGGGCGTTGCCAACGTTGACCTGCTCGGCTGAGCGACCTGCTCGGCTGAAGTAGGCCCGGTCGAACCGGAGGAGTGCGGCGAGTGCAGATCGAGGTGTGGACCGACGTCGTGTGCCCGTGGTGCTACCTGGGCAAGCGGCGGTTCGACAACGCGCTCGCGGCGTACGAGCGGCGCGACGAGGTCGAGGTCGTCTACCGCTCGTTCGAGCTCGACCCCGCGGCGCCGACAGACAGGTCCGAGCCGCTCGGCGCCCATCTGTCATCCAAGTACGGCATCGACGCCGCGCAGGTGCGCGCGATGGAGGAGCGGGTGACCGGTCTCGCCGCCCGCGAGGGTCTGACCTACCGCCTCGACCTCGCGCGCACCGCGCGCACGTTCGACGCCCACCGCCTCATCCACCTTGCCCGCGAGCACGACCGGCAAGACGCCATGACCGAGCGGCTGTTCGCCGCCTACTTCACCGAGGGCGCGGTGATCACCGACGCTGCGACGCTGGTGGCACTGGCCGAGCAGGCCGGCGTGGACGGAACGGCCGCTCGCGACGTGCTGGGCTCGGACTCCTACGCGGCCGCGGTGCGCAAGGACGAGCAGCTGGCAGCCCAGCTAGGTATCACTGGCGTGCCCTTCTTCGTGCGGGATCGGCGCGTAGGGGTGTCGGGAGCGCAGTCCACCGACGTGTTCGCCCAGCTGCTTGCCGCCGACGCGGTCGCATCCGCGCGCTGACCAGGCAGCGCTGCGCGTCCGGTCTGCGCGATCTACTGTCGAGCGCGTGACTCGCATCGTGGCCGCGGCCGGAGCCCTCCCGCCGCACCGCTACGCCCAAGAAGACATCACCGAGCGCTTCGCCGAGGTGGTGCTGACCGACATCGCCAGACGTCCGCTGCTCGAACGACTGCACAAGGCCACCACCGTCCGCTCACGCCACCTCGTGCTGCCGTTGGCCGAGTACGGCGACCTGGGCGGATTCGGCTCGTCCAACGACCATTTTCTCGACGCGGCGGTCGACCTGGGTGCCCAGGCGGTCGGCGACGCTCTGGCCGCAGTCGGGCTGAGCCCGTCCGACGTCGACGTCATCGTGTCCACGACCGTGACCGGTGTCGCGGTCCCCAGCCTGGACGCGCGGCTCGTGCCCCGCCTCGGGCTGCGCTCCGACGTGCGCCGTGTCCCGCTGTTCGGCCTCGGCTGCGTGGCCGGCGCCGCGGGCATCGCGCGCACCCACGACCTGCTGAACGGTGACCCGGACGGGGTCGCCGTGCTGGTCAGCGTCGAGCTGTGCTCGCTCACCCTGCAACGTCACGACGAGTCGATGGCCAACCTGGTGGGCAGCGGGCTGTTCGGAGACGGTGCGGCCGCAGTCGTGCTGGTCGGTGAGCGTCGGGCGCAGGCTCTGGGCCTGAGCGGCCCCGAGGTGCTCGCCACCCGCAGCACGTTCTACCCCGACACCGAGCGGGTGATGGGCTGGGACATCGGCGGCAGCGGGTTCACGCTCGTCCTCGACTCCACTGTGGCCGACGTCGTCGAGGCGAACCTGGGCGCCGACGTGACCCGATTTCTGGCCGAGCACGACCTGACACCGAGTGAGGTCGGGCACTGGCTGGCGCACCCTGGGGGACCGAAGGTGCTCGAGGCCATGCAGCGGGCCCTCGACCTGCCCGGCGACCCGTTCTCGGTGACCTGGGCCTCCCTCGCTGACATCGGCAACCTCTCGTCGTCGTCCGTGCTGCACGTGCTCGCCGAGACGCTGCGGGCCCACCCTCCGTCGTCGAGCGTCCCAGCGGTGATGACCGCGATGGGTCCCGGATTCTGCTCCGAGATCGTGCTGCTGCGTTGGTGAGGGGACGCCGCCCATGACGAGCCAGGTGTGGTTCACCCTGCTGGTCGCCCTCGTCGGGGTCGAGCGACTGGCTGAGATGGTGGTGGCCAAGCGCAACGCCGCCTGGTCGTTCGCGCGCGGCGGTATCGAGACGGGACGCGGCCACTGGCCGGTGATGGTGCTCATCCACGCGGGGCTGCTCGTCGGCGCGGTGGTCGAGGTGTGGGTGTTCGACCGGCCCTTCATCCCGTGGCTGGGGTGGACGATGCTGGCCCTCGTCGTGGCAGCGCAGCTGCTGCGGTGGTGGTGCATCACCACTCTCGGTCCGCAGTGGAACGCCCGCGTCATCGTCGTGCCAGGTGCCGAGCGCGTCACCAGCGGCCCATATCGCTGGATGCGCCATCCCAACTACGTCGCGGTCGTCGTCGAGGGCTTCGCGCTGCCCCTCGTGCACACTGCCTGGGTCACGGCGCTGGTGTTCACCGTGCTCAACGCTGGCGTGCTGACGATGCGGCTGCGAGCGGAGAACGAGGCGCTGCGCCAGCTCGGCGCGTCGGCGTGATCGACCTGCTCGTCGTCGGGGACGGACCCGTCGGCCTCGTCACGGCGATCGACGCGGCCCACCACGGGCTGTCGGTGACGGTCGTGCGACCGCGGGAGTCCGACGGCGACAAGGCGTGTGGAGAAGGGCTGATGCCCTCGGCGGTGGCCGCTCTTGCCCGCCTCGGCGTCGACCCGACGGGGTCACCCATCCGTGGTATCCGCTACGTCCGCGGCGAGCACCAGGCACAGGCGAGGTTCACTGGTGAGGCGGGTCGCGGTGTGCGCCGCACGACCCTGGCGAGCGCGCTGCGCGAGCGCGCTGACGCGGTCGGCGTCCGGACCGTGACCGGGCGCGTCACCGAGATCGAGCAGCAGGCCGGCAGCGTCGATGCAGGCGGGCACCGGGCGCGCTTCGTCGCCGTCGCCGACGGGCTGCACTCGCCGCTGCGTCGGGCGCTGGGGCTCGACGCTGCCCCGCAGGGACGTGGCCGGTGGCGCCCTGACGGCGGGCGGCCCCGGTACGGCCTGCGCCGACACGTCGCCCTGGCACCCTGGACCGACATGGTCGAGGTGCACTGGGCCGACGACTGCGAGGCCTACGTCACCCCGGTCGGCCCGGACGAGGTCGGCGTGGCCGTGCTGAGCGGCGGGGGTGCGCCGTTCGAGGCATGGCTGGCCCGGTTCCCCGAGCTGGTGAGTCGCCTCGAGGGGGCGCCCGTCACCAGCCGGGTCCGCGGGGCCGGCCCGTTGCGGCAGCGGGCCACGGCGCGGGTAAGCGGACGCGTGATGCTCGTCGGTGACGCAGCCGGCTACGTGGACGCGCTTACCGGCGAGGGCATGGCTGTCGGCTTCGCGTCGGGCAGAGAGCTGGTGCGGTGCGTGCTCGCCGAGCAGCCGGAGGAGTACGAGGCGGCCTGGCGGCGTGTGACCCGCCGTCCACGCCTGCTGACCGAGGCCTTGCTGGCCGCCACTCAGGTCAACGTGCTGCGCCGAGGGCTCGTGCCCGCCGCGCAGCGGGTTCCGGGGGCATTCGACGCGGGCGTGCGGGCACTCGCCTGACATCGGCTCTGCGGATCTGCCAGGGTCACGCGACCGCGAGCAGCACCGCGTCCAGAGTCGCCACCACCAGCATGATGGGGAACAGCCAGCGGCCGTGCCGCCAGGTCGCGACCACCGCGAGCAGGCCGATCTGAGCGGCCAGTGCCGCGGCGAGGGCTGCGCTCGGGTCGACGATCGCGGCCAGCAGCACACCGGCGGCTGCCGCACAGCAGGCCACGGCGAGGATGCGGGCCGCCGGCCCGCCGATGCGGACGGCGAGCCCGCCCCGGCCGACCGCGCGGTCGGAGTCGACGTCGGGAGCGGTGTTGGCCAGGTGCGCCCCGGCGCCGAGCATGGCCCCGATGGCAGCCAACGCGCTGAGCGAGCTCGACGCGACGTCGGCCGGCGCCCCGCCTTGCGCCGTCGCGCCTGCTCCGGCGACCGTGACGACGATGAGCGGCACCAGGCCGAAGGCCAGCGCGTACGGCAACGGTGAGAGTGCCGTGTCTTTGAGCCGCAGGTTGTAGGCCCAGGCTGCCAGGACGGCGACAACGTGCAGCCCCCCGGCGACCCACCCGAGAAGCATGAACGATGCCCCGACGGTGACACCAAGCGCGGCCAGGGCAGCGCGGTACAGCGTCGAGGCGTCGACCAGCCCGCGCACGACCGGCTTGGCCGAGCGTCGCGCCGCGACGTCGTCGGGGGCGTCGACGGCGTCGTTGCTCCACCCGATCGAGAGCTGACCGAGCAGAACCGCCAGCCCGAGGGCCAGCGCCGCCTGGGTCGGTGCGCCGGCGAACCCCGCCAGCCCGACGGCCAGCACGGTGACCGCCACCACGGGGCCCGGGTGACAGGCCAGCGCCAGGCCCCGCAGCATCACCGCGGACCGATCGGAGATGTCGTCGTGTCAGCCGAGCAGGACGGCGGCCATCGTTCGGCCCCATTCCCGGGCGCGGTCGACCTCGCCGGGCTCCAGCGGTCCGGTCATGTCGACGACGAGAAAGTGCTCCGCGGGCACCAGCCGCGATCCGCCGAGCTTGCCCAGCCGCTTCTCGATGCTGGTCGAGGCGTGGTCAAAGGCCACGACGGGCTTCGGTCGCGACCCGCGCGTGTCGTAGGCGGCCATCCGCACGCCCGCAGGCAGCGCAGCCTCATCGAGCCACTCGCGCACCCCGATGCCCTGGCTGACCAGGGGTCCGTCGACCTTGCTCGCCGCGTCCTCACGGGTCGAGGGGCGCGGCATGCTCCAGGCGTGGTTCGGCGACCCGACCACCACAAGGCCGACGTCGTCGCCGACCTGCATGGGCGCGATGCCGACCTCGATCGCGTCAGTGGTGACGCCGGCGTCGTTCAGGCCGGCAGCAATCGCCTCGGCCACCTGCTTGTTGTCCCCGAACATCGACTCGAACACCACGATCGCGCGCATGCCTGCACGCTAGCGGGTGGCGATCAGGTCGCTGCGAGGAACCAGAGCAAGGCCACGCCAAGAGAGTTGGTGGTCATGTGCACCACCATGGGCGGCAGGATGCTGCCGCTGCGATGGCGCAGCCAGCCCAGACCGATGCCGGACGCCGTCGTGAAGACGACGGTGCCGAGCACGGTGACCCAGATGGGCATGCCGGGGTTCGTGCTGTGGAGGGCGGCGTTGAGGCTCGGTGCGATGTGCCAGAGGCCGAACAACACGGCCGAACCGACCACGGCCATGCGCACACTGGCACCGGCCCGGCCGAACAGGGCAGGAAGGGCGCTTCGAAAGGCGACCTCTTCGATGAGCACCGTGCCCAGCGGGATGGCCACCAGCGCCTGGTAAACCTCGCGGCTGGGCTGCACCGACTCGACCTGCAGGCCCTGCAGCCACTCCCCGACCATCGGGATCGCCCGCGAGGCCAGCGCTGTCAACGCGAAGCCGACCGCGAAGAGCGCGAAGAAGCCGCCTGACCAGGCCGCCCCCACCTTCAGAGAGTGCTTCGTGATGCCGAGGTCGTGCCAGCTGGTGTGCCCGGCGCGAGTCACCCAGAGCACCCCGACGGTGGCGACGACGCCCAGCACCGCTCCAGCCAGGCCGAACACGGCCGTGCCGAGCTTCATGACGAGCAGCACGACCAGCACACCGGCGACCGACAGCCACACCCGGCGCATCGAGACGTGGCGATCGGCCTCACCCACGGGCGCGGCTGATGCGCTCACACCTGCCCCCGTCCAAATGATGTCTGCGCCACCATAGGGCACCTGGACGGGGCTGCCGCCGTCCGCGCAGGCCGGCGAGCGTGGCGCCCGCCACACTGCTCGTGCGGCGTGACCGTTTTGTTATGTGTTCGTGGTGCCCGTACTCTCCTATCGAGCGTCCGCCACGAGCGGGCGCTCGTTTCACGCAGGAACTAGGCGGGTACGTCAGGCGTATCCCGCACTCAGATGGAGGTTGTTGCATGTCGTGGACTCGCTCTGCTGCCATGCGCGCCGGGCTCACCGGCGCCGTGGGCGCAGCGCTCGTCTTGGCCGTCCTACCTCCGCCCAGCCAGAACTCACGCGACGTGGTCTACGGCGACGAGGCCGCCGCCGCGTTCGTGCTGTCGTCCGGGCCTTTGCCCATCCCGCAGCCGCTCACCGCTGACGACATCGCTGCGACCGAAGCAACGCGCGACAGCCTGCGGGCATCGCGGGCCAGCGCCCGGGCCGACCTCGCCGCGCAGCAGAAGGCGGCCGAGAAGAGAAAGGCTGCCAAGGCAGCCAAGGAGCGCCGACAGCTGCGCGCGGACCGCTCGGAGCGCCGTACCGCCGTGCCGCAGGCTGCGTCGACCGTCGTCGGCGAACGCTTCGCCACGACTGCGCTGAACGTGCGCACCGCCCCCGACGGCGCCGTGATCACCGTCATCGAGACCGGCACGGCCGTCTCGATCACCGATGGATCCGACGGTGCGTGGCAGCAGATCCGCTGGGAGGGTAGCGACGCCTGGGTGAGCGGGCAGTACCTCGCGGCCGTGCAGCCGGCAGCACCGGAGGTGAGCGCGGCAGCACCGGAGGTGAGCGCGCCCGCTCCGGCGGTGAGCGCGCCCGCTCCGGCGCAGGGACCGTCCGGTGCTGCGTGCGCGAACGGGTCCGGGATCGAAGGCGGGCTGAGCGGCAACGCCATCGCCGTGTACCGCGCGGTGTGCGCGCGATACCCGCAGATCACCGGCTATGGCGGGTACCGCCCGGACGGAGGCAACCACGGCAGCGGCCGCGCCGTCGACGTCATGGTGTCGGGGTCGCTTGGCTGGGACGTGGCCAACTGGCTGCGCGCCAACGCCGGGGCACTCGGTATCAGCGAGATCATCTACTCCCAGCAGATCTGGACGGTGCAGCGCGGCGGCGAGGGCTGGCGGTCGATGTCCGACCGTGGCTCGGCAACGGCCAACCACTACGACCACGTGCACGTCTCGGTCTACTGATCCCAGCCGGTCGGTGGTGACCGACCAGTTGGACCATCTCGCGGCGCGGACGCCTAGTTGTCGCCAGGATCCGCCGATGGGCTGTCGACGCAGCCTGCTCGTCTCGCTGGTAGCAGCGGGACTGCTGCTGATCGGATGTGGCACGGCAGCAGACGACCAGGCCGCCTCGAGCGGGCCCGCCACTCCATCGCCGACGTCGGTGACACGGAGCGTCGTGCCGTTGCCCGATGGTCCGATCGTCGTCGGCTCGGCCTACTTCGCCGAGTCGCGCATGGTCGCCGAGATCTACGCCCCAGTGCTCGAAGAAGCGGGTCTCACGGTCGAGCGCGACTACGGCATCGGAGCTCGTGAGCTCTACCTGGCCGAGCTCGACTCCGGCGACGTTGACATCGTCCCTGAGTACATCGGATCGCTGACCGAGAACCTGAACCGCATCGCGAGTGGCCCGGACGCCCGTGAGCGCGCGACGGGCGACGTCGAGGCGACCATGGCCGCACTGCGACACCTGCTCGCCCCGTACGGAGGCGTCGTCACCGATCCGTCCGCAGCGGAGAACCAGAACGCGTTCGCCGTGCGTGCGGACTACGCCGGGGGGCACGACCTACAGGCCATCAGCGACCTCGCGACGCTCAACGGCACGACGGTCGGGGGTGGACCCGTGACGTGCCAGACGAACCCCAAGTGCCTGCCGGGGCTGCAGGAGACCTACGGGATGGAGTTCAAGCGGCTCGTCAGGCTCGACACCGCGGGGCCGCGAACGCTCGATGCGCTGAAAGACGGCACGATCGACGTCGGCCTGGTCTTCTCCTCGGACGGAACGGTCGCGAAGCGCGGGTTCGTCGTACTCGAGGACGACAAGGAGCTGCTCGTCGCGGAGAACGTCACGGCGTTGATGACTGCCCGAACAGCGGCACCGGAGGTCATCGCCGCGCTCGACGCGGCCAACGCCGAGCTCGCGACCCCGGCACTGCGCGGCATGAACCGTCGTGTGCAGCTCCAGGGGCTGCCAGCCAGATTCGTAGCCGCGTCGTGCGCGGCTGACGCCGGACTCGTGCCGGCCGAGGTCGTCCCGCCTCGGCCCACCCCGACCCCGGTTGCGGAACCGGAGGCCGAGTCGCTCGTCGCTCCCCCACCTGCGGAGTCACCCGGGTTCGACCGCAACATGGGCGAGCCGTCGGCGACCGCGCGGTTCCTCGACTGGGACGCCCTCGCAGCGTGCGAGTCCGGCGGCATCCCGACGATCATCAGCAGCAACGGGCTTTGCCACGGCCTTCACCAGTTCAGCGTGTCGACCTGGCAGGCCGTAGGCGGCTCGGGGGCGGCGTCCAGCGCCTCTGCGGAGGAGCAGCGGTACCGGGCGCGAATCCTGTACGACGTCGCCGGACGGGGGTCGTGGCCGAGCTGTGGCGTGAATCTGTGAGCGAGGGCTCAGCCCTCGACCCACGTCACGACCGCGGCGTAGTCGTCTCCGCCCCGATCGGCGGCCGCAGCCCGGGCCGCGTGGTCTCGGGCGGCCTCGGTGACCGGCAGCTCGCGGGAGGCCGCGTCAACGGCTAGTCCCAGGTCCTTCACCAGCAGGTCGAGGCTGAACGCCACGTCGCTGTGGTCGTCAGTGGCGATCTGGGCGCCTTTCTGGGCCATGACCCAGCCGAGCGGGCCGGCAGCGAGGGCAGCCAGGGCGCGGTCGCGGTCGACGCCGAGGTCGCCGGCGAGTCGCAGCGCCTCACCAGCGCCCGCGGCGACGATCCCGATTGTCATGTTCACCACGAGCTTGAGGGCGTTGCCGGTGCCGGTCGGACCAAGGTGCAGCACGCGCTGCGGGTCGCACCAGAGATCGATGACCGGGCGGGCCGCGGCGACGTCGACGTCGCTGCCCCCCACGAACGACCCGAGCGTGCCTGCCTCAGCCGGACCCACGGTTCCCGCGACCGGGGCGTCCACGAAGCGCAGCCCGTGCTTCTCCGCCATGGCGCTCAGATCTCGGGCGTCATCGGGACCGACGGTGGTCGCGTCGATCACCAGGGTCGCGGGCGGCGCCGCAGACACAACCTCGTCCAGCACGGCACGGCTGGAGGCTGGGTCAGCCAGCATCATCACGACGATCTCGGCGTCGGAGACAGCAGCGGCGACGGTGTCGGCCTCGCGCGCGCCTAGCGCGAGAAGGGGGTCGGCCCCGCCCGGGCTGCGGTTCCACACGACGGTCTCGTGGCCGGCGCGAACGACGTGTGCCGCCATGCGCTGACCCATGCGACCCAGGCCCAAGAACGCAACTCTCATCGGGCGGACGCTATCCGGCGTGCTGGGGATTGGCGCGCCAAGACCGCGGCCGCCGCTACCGCCAGATCGCGGCCGGCCAGCCGTCGCTGAACGTCTCCGGCTGCACCGGGACGCAGACGGCGCGACCGGTCGTGCGACGCCTGGCAGTCCAGGCCACGGCCGCCGCGTCGAGCACGTCGTCGACAGCCGCCGCCGATCCCACGTCACCCAAGTCATCGGGCAGGTCGACGCCCGCCTCGACCAGACGTCGCCGCCGCGTCGTCGCGCCAGCCCAGGTGTGCTTGCCGGCCGGCACCGGCCGGTCCGCCATCGCGGCGAACGACAGCTCGGGGTGCACCTCGATTACCTCCGTACGTGCGGTGGGTACCCACGCTTCGACCTCGAGAATGCGCGGGGCGAGCGCGAACGCCTGGGACGAGAGCCCCTCACCCGCGAGCTGCCGGTTGAGCCGGGCGGCCTCTACGTACGACGAGGCCTCCACAGCCAGGCGCACCGGCGCCAGGAACACCGAGCTGCGCCGAGGCCCCGCGATCTTCTTGGCCTCGACATCGGCGGCGCGTCGTCCGCGGTCGGGCAACCCGATCGGCATGTCGATACCGATCACGTCGAGGGAAGCGAGCGCACGGGCACGAGCGACGACCTCGTCGACAGAGCGGCCGAAAACGCCACGCGGACTGAATCCGTCGGCGAGGACGATGCCCGCCCACCCCTTGCGGCACGCATCAAGTCCAAGCACGCCCATAGCAGACGAGCCTACGGCTGGCTGCTCTGCCGCGGACTCCCTCCGACGACCATCGGGGGTGATCGGTCGGCGGCAGTCTGAGCCGGTCTCTGCCAGCCGGCGGTGCTCGCCCAGAAGCGTCCGGGTTGGCCGATGTCTGGTTCAAGGCTCCACAGCCCGGCATGCAGGGTGCGGTGGTGGTGTCGACAGAGCAGCACCAGGTTGGTCAAGGCGGTAAGGCCGCCGTCGGCCCAGTGCCCGACATGGTGCGCGTCGCAGTAGGCAGACGTGCGGGTGCACCCGGGGTGGACGCAACCGCCGTCGCGCACTCGTAGCGCCTTGAGCTGTCCGCTGGTGGCCAGCCGAGCGCTGCGGCCGACGTCCAGGGGCAGCCAGCCGCCCCCGATCGACACGGCGACCGGACTCGCCGGCGACGACGGCCCACCGCCCGGTGGCGGCAGCAGCCGCGCCAGCACGGGGGTCAGCTGTGCGTCACACGCCCACCGACGCGCCGTCGCAGCCGGGACCGTAGCGCCGGTCCACGGCAGAGTCGCGCTCCCGATGCCGGTGCGCAGCGCATGCTCGTCGATCACGATCGAGACATGCGCTCGCTCCCCGCCCATCTCGGGCAGGCCGCCTGAGTCGAGCTCGCGCTTGGCGAGGTCGACCAGGGCGTCCGCGCGCATCTGCGGCACGCTGCGCCGATCGTCTGCACCCCACCGGCCCATCAACGGCTGCAGCGCGCTGCGCAGGACCTCCGCCGACTCAACGTCGAAGACACCGTCCAAGTACGCGTGCTCCCCCACCACCGACAACGTCACGCCGCGGCGCTCGTAGGCATCGTGCAATGCATTCTCTGCCCCGTCATGATCGACCAGCGCGTGGATACGGGCAGTCGCGCGGCGGACCACCGACGGCTCAGCCTGCCGCGCGATGTGCAGCAGGATCGGCTCGGCTTCCCGGGCGTGCTCCAGCCCGACCTTGTCCACCACCGCCGCGATCGCCGAGACGTGCTGAGCCGAGATCAACCCACGCGCCAACGTGCGCTGCGTCTCCGGAAGATGGTCACGCGCGATCCGCGCTGTGCGTGTCAGGTGCGACGCCGTCCCCGCCGACACCCGGGTGCGTTGCTCCAGCCACCGCTTCGTCGTGCGATGCCGCGTCGTCGACGCCACTCCCGCCGCATCGAACGCCGCCACCGACGCCAGCACGCCCGCGTGTAGCTGATGCTGCGCCTTGACCAGCCGCATCACCATCGACGCATGCTCATCACCGGTCAACGTCGACAAGTCAGCCACCCGCAGGTCGTCCAACACATGCATCAACCGCGTCACCAGCACACTCGGATGCACCGACGATCCCGCTGCCGCCCCTGGTCCGCTACTCGAACACATGTACGAATCATGGCACGTACCCCCGACGCAGACCAGGACCGACAACACGGCTGTGGACAACGACGAGCACGAGCGCCGATCCAGGCCTCCTGTGCCGGGGCAGCGCCCGGCCGGTGAGACGATGGCAGACCACGTCGTCGACCCAAGGCCGTTCATGACCAGCGATGAGACTGCACCAACCAGCACCGAGCCCGTGCTCGACATGGCGACCAGCAGCGCCGGGAGCTCCCCCGACGTCCTGCGTCTGGTCCAGGCCTTCAGCGAACGGTTCGCACCGCATGTCGACAGCGCGGCAGCGGCCGTTCGAGAAGCGGAGCACGCGCTGACGACGGCCCAGGACGACCTGGCCCGAGCCCAGCACGCGGCCGAGAGCAGGCCGTACGTCTCCGACCCGCTCGTCTTCATGCGCGCCTCGCTCGACGACGAGGTGGACGGGCTGCGGCGCAAGACCACGCCCAAGAAGGTGCAGGCCGCCTACCGCTACATGCTGGCCCGGGCGGTCGAGCTCGCCGCCGGCGAGGTGCAGGGCTACCGCGACGACCAGGCCGCACTCGATCACGAGCGCGAGCAAGGGGTGGACGCCTGCAGGCACGCCGAGAAGGCCGCAGCCGAGCGCCTCGACGCCGCCCGTCAGATGCACGAACGGGTGCTCGCGGCCGAGCGCACCGCGCGCGCGGGGCTGGCCGCCATGGTAGAGAAAGGCATCACTGCCGAGTAGGAACCGCGCCTCGTGCGTGGTGACTGCCGCGCTCACGCGGCGGCCGACCCAGGGTCACCCTGGGCCACACCGAGGCCGACCCGGGGGCGGGCCGAGCCGAAGCCCGGTCGCGCCCATAGGCTGGAGGACGCGTCCACCGTCTCGACGAGAAGGGTCACCCATGCGCATCGGTCTACTCACCGGGGGCGGCGACTGCCCCGGGCTCAACGCCGTCATCAGGGCCGTCGTCCGCCGTGCCGAGATGGATCACGGCGACACGATCGTCGGCTTCCGCAACGGCTGGAAGGGAATGGCTGAAGGCGACATCGTCGACCTGTCGGTCGACTCGACTCGGGGGCTCGTCACACGGGGTGGAACTGTTCTCGGCACCGCCCGGTACCACCCGCACGAGCACCCCGACGGCGTCGGCATGGTCTTCGAGAGCTTCAAGCGCAACAAGCTCGACGCGGTGGTGTGCATCGGCGGGGACGGCACGCTGTCGGCCGCCGGCGAGCTGTCAGACCAGGGGCTGCCCATGATCGGCGTCCCCAAGACGATCGACAACGATGTCGTCGAGACCGATGCATCCGTCGGCTTCGACACTGCTGTCTCGATCGCCACCGAGGCGCTCGACCGGGTGCAGACCACGGGAGAGAGCCACAACCGGATCATGGTCGTGGAGGTGATGGGACGTCACAACGGGTGGATCGCGGTCTCGGCGGGCATCGCCGCGGGCGCCGAGGCCATCCTCATCCCGGAGGCGCCGTTCGACATCGACGAGCTCGCGCGCCAGCTGATCCATCGGCACCGCCGGGCACGCTCGTCGGTCGTTGTCGTCGCCGAGGGCGCGACGCCGGCTCCGGGAACCCTGGACTGGCGACCGCCCGAGGGCAAGTACGGCTCGATCGTCGCGGGCGCCGTCGGCGAAGAGGTGCGCGGCGTGCTCGAAGACCGCACCAACTTCGACGCCAAGCTCACCGTGCTGGGTCACACGCAGCGCGGCGGAATCCCGACGCCCGCCGACCGCATTCTGGGGAGTCGATTCGGCGTGGCCGCAGTCGACGCCATCCATGGGGGCGACTCCGGTGTGATGGTGGCTGAGCAGGGCGAGAGCGTCGTCCGGGTGCCGATCGCCTCGATCGTGGGCCGGCGCAAGCAGGTGCCGGCGGAGATGATGGACGTCGCGCGGTCGCTGACCGTCTGACGTCCGTCGATCAGGCGGGCGGCAGTGGGATGGCGTCCTTGTTCACCGCTAGCCACTCGCGAAAGGTCTTCACACCTGGGTTCAGGCGTCGAACCTCAGCAAGGTCGCGTTCGCCGACGAAGTAGTCGTTGAAGTCCCGGTAGAACTGGAACATGTTGCCCAGGTCCTCCGCTCCCGGAAAGCCCAAGCCGCGGTACGCGTCTGGTTCGATGGCGACATAGGCCACCGGCACCCCGAGGGCCTCACTGAGCTGCACCGCCATCACTTCGCCAGTTAGATGCTCGCCTGCGATGGAAACAGTCTTCCCCACGTAGGTGTCGCCCGCGGCGAAGATACCGTGGACAGCACCACCGATGTCGTCCGCGGCGATTCCCGAAAGGGCAGCCTCCCCCATCGGAAGGATGAGGGCCAGGTTCCCGTCCTCGGTCCGCTGTGGCCCCATGCCGAACCCGATCATGTTGTCCCAGTAGAACGAGGTCTGTAGGAACGTTGTCGGAACCCCGGCATCGGTGAAGAAGTGGTTGGAGGCCCCCTTCGCGTCGAAGTGAGGGACCTTGTACTCGCCCATCAGCGTCGGCATCCGGTCGTCGTCGAGCGGCACCCACCGACGCGTGTCCTCGAGGGTGGACCACACCACGTGCCTGAGTCCCGTGTCTCGCGCCGCCTGCGCCATACGCTGGGCCTGAGCCTGCTCCACCTCAGGAGAGAAGTGCGCCCAGAAGAAGGTGACGAAGAACGCCCCGTAGGCGCCGTCGAGTGCTGCAAGCAGGCTGGCCTCGTCGTCGATGTCGGCCTGAACAACCTCTGCTCCTGCCGCCGCGAGCTCGCGAGATGCCTCGGACGCCGGGTCGCGCGTGATCGCCCGCACGGCGAACCTCTCCGGGTCGGCCAGCAGAGCCCTGGCCGTCGACCCACCTTGGGCGCCTGTCGATCCAACGACGGCGATGAGCTTGCGGTCAGACATGTGTGCCTCCTTATCGGGGTGGGCGCTTGGTGCGCTCACCGGTCGGTCTACCAGCCCCTCGCGCTGACCGCCCCTCGAGAGACCGAGGCTGGTAGCGCCTGCGCCCTGGGCTTCCCCGCGAAGGTCAGGCGGTCCCAGGCGCCTCACACGCCTGTTCGGGTAGGCCGAGGTTCCAGAACTCCGCCGTCTGCACGACCCAGAACAGGGCGAACAGTGCCAGCAACGCCGCCTCGACCCAGAAGATGAGCGTGGTGTCGGTCGGCCAGTCGTTGGCCACGCCGTAGCCCAGCGCACCGACGATGACGAGAGCCATGGCGAGCGCAATGGCGGTGTAGAGCAGCCTGTACGGCACACGGGAGCCCGCGATGCTGACGCTGCGTTTGGATCGGCGAGCGTTGATGAACGCCACCGCAACCATGAAGCAGAACACAAGAACAGCGGCCACGTAGTGGGCATAGGCGAAGAACGACTCCCGACCAATCCACGTCTCGCTCCAGCCGTACCAGCACGAGACGACGACCCATACGAGAACGGCGATGGTGATGCTCAGGCGCGCGGACCGATCCACCGACACGCGACCCAGCCACACCGCCAGTGCACCGACAAGACCGGGCACTCCTACGATGAGCAGTGTGCTGACGCTCAGTTCCACAGCCGGCAGCACCTCGGCGGGAACACACCGTGACCCGTCGATGCAGCCGCCCGTGATCGGTGTCGGGACGAAGGCCACGATGGGCAGCAGCATGGCCGCGATGTTGAGCAGCACCTCTTCCCAGCCCGGCCGGCCCCGCACCGCGACCAGCAGGAACGCGGACGCCACCAGCACGCCCACGAGCATGGGTTGCACCGGGCTGTAGTAGTAGGCGCTGATGGAGTGGGCGATCTGCCAGTCGTCCTCGACGATCTGGAGCAGCAGCCCGGTGGCGAGCAGGGCGATCGCCGCCACGATCGAGACGCGGACGTAGCGGTACGTCCGCACCGTCTCTTGCCCGAGAGTCTGCATGCCATCCGCCCGCATCGGCCGTGGCAGCGGCAGCCACGGCGGTGATGATCAGCGTGCAGGCTAGCGCGGGACGGCCCGTCGGAGGGACGAGCAAAGGACGGCCGAATCCACCGTGGCGAAATCGGCTAAAACGCCCTTCGTGCACGTAGCCCCGCAGTACGTTGCGATGACAGCGCACTGCCCGCTACCGGGCGGCGCAGGTACCGAACCACGGAGGGGATCGCATGAGCACGACTGGCAACCACGCCGAAGACATGGACCACGACCTCGAACACGCAGGTCGAGAGGTCGGCGAGGCATTCGCGGCGGGCGTGCAAGCCCCGGATGACGCCGCGGAGGTCGAACTCCTCACCGACACGGACGACCCCAAGGAGGACCCCGCCTAGCGCGCTGGCGTCTCTGCGGACAAACTGCGCAACACTCGAATCCCGCCCACGTCATCAACCGCCCATCAGCAACTCGGAGGCACCCATGCCCAAGACTTCCGGCTCGCTCGAAAGCGACCTGCCCCCCTCGTCACCCACCCTGTCCCAGCTCATCCTCGACCGCGTCGCCACGACGCCGGACGCACCGGCCCTCGGGTCTCCGAAGGGCGACGGCACCTGGACCGTCATATCGTGGAAGGAGGCCGGGGACGAGATGAAGACGCTGGCCGCCGGCCTGCTCGCACTCGGGGTTCAGCCCGAGGACAGGGTGGCCATCGCCAGCAACACCCGAGCGGAGTGGGTGCTGGCTGACGGTGCCGTCATGCTCTCCGGCGGCGCGAACACGACCATCTACCCGAGCACTGGCGAGGACGACTTCGCCTACATCATGAACGACTCGGAGGCGCGCTTTCTCGTCGCCGAGGACCCCAAGCAGGCGCAGAAGGCGCTGTCGCAGCTCGACGACATCCCGGGTCTGGACAAGATCATCCTCATCGACGGGGAGGGTGACGGCGACAGGGTTCTGTCGTGGGCCGACCTCAAGAGTCTCGGGGAGCAGAAGCTGGCCGAGAACCCCAACGCCGTCACTGACGCCGTGGCCGCCATCAAGCCGGAATCCCTGGCGACGCTCATCTATACCTCGGGTACGACCGGACGCCCCAAGGGCGTCATGCTCCCGCAGAGCAACTGGGTGTTCCAAGGCCGAAGCATGGACGCGCTCGGTGTCATCAAAGCCGACGACATCCACTTCCTGTGGCTGCCACTGTCGCACTCGTTCGGCAAGGTGCTGCTCTCGGCGGCCTTCCAGATCGGGTTCGTCAGCTACGTCGATGGTCGCGTCCCGATGATCGTGGAGAACCTGCCGGTGGTCCGTCCGACGGTGATGGCCGGCGTGCCCCGCATCTTCGAGAAGATCTACCAGGGTGCCAACACCAAGGCGAAGGACGCCGGTGGAGCCACGGCCAAGATCTTCGACTGGGCCTTCGCCGCGTCGTCGCAGATCAAGGCGCGCCAACGCGCCGGACAGTCGCCCGGCCCCATGGCGGGGCCTCGCATGGCTCTGGCCGAGAAGCTGGTGTTCTCCAAGATCCAGGCGCTGACTGGCGGCCGCATGCGCGTGATGATCTCAGGATCTGCCGCGCTCAACGGTGACGTGGCTCGTTGGTTCGACGCCGCCGGTCTGCCAATCATCGAGGGCTACGGCCTCACCGAGAACAGCGCAGCCGGCTGCGTCGTGCGTCCCGACGATATTGTCTTCGGCTCCGTTGGCCAGCCGCTGCCGGGCACCCAGGTGATGATCGCCGAGGACGGCGAGGTTCTGCTTCGTGGCCCTCACGTCATGGCGGGCTACTGGAAGCTGCCGGAGGTCAACGCCGAGACCCTGCTGCCAGACGGCTGGCTTGCCACCGGAGACATCGGCGAGCTAGACGACAAGGGCCGGCTCAAGATCACCGACCGCAAGAAGGACCTGGTGAAGACGTCCGGTGGCAAGTACATCGCTCCCGGTCAGATCGCTGCCCAGTTCAAGGTGATCTCGCCACTCGCGTCAAACCTTGTCGTGCACGCCGCCGACCGCAACTACGCCTCGGCGTTGATCTCGCTCGACCCCGAGGCCCTGCAGAAGTTCGCCGATGAGCGCGGGCTCACCGGCGATCTGGCGACGATCTCTCAGTCCCAGGAGGTGCGGGACGCGCTTCAGGCCGACATCGACACGCTCAACGGCCAGCTGAACAAGTGGGAGACGATCAAGAAGTTCGCAGTGCTGCCGCGCGACCTCACCGAGGAGGACGGCGAGCTCACCGCCAGCCTCAAGGTGCGTCGCAAGCACGTCGAGAAGAACTTCAGCCACTTGCTGGACGAGATGTACGCCTAGCAAGCATCAGTGGTGTGTGGGCCTCCCCCGAGCGTCAGGGGAGGCCCACAGCCACGTCGCACGCCAGGCAGCAGCGCGCTGAGCCGGACCCGGCGCGACCCTTGCCCGCCCGGCTCTGACGACGAGGAGGTTCTCTGCGCATCGGCTTCATGGTCGCAATGACTTCTCAGTGTGGCTCGGGCAAGCCACGCACAGGAGAGGGCCTCGGTGCGACCAGCCACTCAGCGACTGCTCAGCGCAGCATCAGCGACGTTTCTGATCACGGGCTTGGTGGTTGCGGCCCCCGCCACCGCGCTGCCCGCAGGCGCCGCCGTCTTCGACGACGTCGAGGACGGTGACGTGTCGGACTGGACACTCCTCGGCGGGACCAACGCCGGTGGCGGCGGTGGGTGGACGACGATCGACCCGCCGAGGGCTCGTACTTCTTGAGGACCGGCTGAGGCGGGGAAGGTGATGCAAGCGGCTTCTCCGGAGGCGCGTCCCGGAAGCTTGACGACACCGAGCAGGTCGACCTTCTGGCCGACCTGCGGTTCACCGCCCACTACCGCGACACCCGTGAGGACACGCCCATCTGCGGCTAGCGCGTGAGCGGCACAGTCTCCACGAAGGCCAGCCCCGCCTCGTCGAAGCCTGCGACGACACCCTGCACCAGCACCAGCCGCTCGCTGTCTGCTGCCGTGACCGACACGGGCTGCTCGACGAACTCGTCCGTGCCGACGGCCGACAAGAACTCCTCCATGGTCATGGCGGGGGCGAACCAGCCCGGCAGGTACTCCGTGTCGCCGAGCCCCTCCACGCCACCGGGCAGGCTCTCCTGCCACGCGGTCTGCTCGCCGTCGAGGAACGAGACGGTGATGCCGGCGCTGTCGTAGTGCCAGGTCTCGTAGCGACCCTGCTCCGAGGGGCTGCCGTCGGTGACGAAGCTGAGGGTGAAGCGCGCGGGCTGGCCGAGCTCGTCCACCACCTGCCGCTGGTCCGCGGAGGGCGGCACGGCGATTCCCGCCGTATCCGGGTCAGACCGACAGGACGAGGCCGAGACCAGGGTCGCAGCCATCACCACGGCGATAGCGCGTGCGGGGACCGAACTCCTCGTGCGCCGGCTCATGACGAACCCTGCCTGACTGCGCGGCAGAACTGCGGATCGTCCCCGGCCAGCGCGAACAGGTCGAAACCGGAGTCGGTGAGCTCCAGGCGATAGCTGCCGCCGTCGGACTGGTAGACGTTGGGCTCCATCACCGTGAGGTCGATGGGCGCGGCCTCGGCGTCGTTCCAGACCGCCGTACCGTCACTGAACTCGAACCGGTACTGCTTGGAGAACATCTGCTGCGACCCGCCGGCGTAGTCGCACGTGACGGCATACGTGGCTGAGGCGGTGGCCGAGCGCTGGGCGGACGTAAGCGGCGCGGCGGGCTCGGCGCCGGTTGCACCCGTTCCCGGGCAACTCCCGTTCGGCGTGGACGTTCTCGACGGGGGGCTTAGCGTGACCGTGGGTGCCAGCGCAGGGTCACGTGGAGTCTCGGCGGTGAGCGAGACCGGCCCGCTGCTGCGGTGGGCGTAGTCGGTCATGTCGTCCCCGTCGACGTCGCCCAGCTCCCAGTCGTAGCAGAAGGTGTAGCGGCCACGCGGCAGGTCGAGGTAGGCCGACGGGTTGGGGTCGACGAAGACGACCGTCGACGCACTCGACATCGCCGTGCCGCCGAGGTCGGCAGGGGGCTGGTAGGTCTCGGCGCGCACCGTCACCGGCGTGAAGCCATCGTTGACGAAGCGCAGAGGGCGAAGGTCGAGCGCGTCCTCGGCGTGGAACGTGCCCGCCTGGTCGGGCTCTGGTGCCGTGGTAGGCGTGGCGCTGTCGGCATCGGATTCTGGGTCGGTATCGCGCTGGGGTTCGTCGAGGGCCCGGACGGCCTGGTCGTCGAGCGCTTGGTGCAGGTCGGGCTGGTCATTGGCGTCGTGTACCGAGGTGAGCACGTCGACCGCCTCGGCGTGCTCGCGTGCGTCGTCCGCGCCCGGATCGCTGCGCTGGGTTGTGCTGGGCCCGTCGGTCAGCAGGGTGCGCACGGTCGAGGGGTCGAGTGCATCGGAGTCATCGGCGGTAGCCCGCACGTCGGCGATGGACTGATCGATCTCCGCGGCGCGAAGGGCCCGCAGGTCACGAAGGTGCGCGATCAACGCGGCGACGTCGGAGTCGGACGCACCGCCGGCCTGCTCGAGGCGCCTGATGCGGACCTCGAAGAACGAGTCGGTGAGGTCGCGCAGAACGAGCAGGCCTTCCTCGGCCGGGCGGCCGTCGAAGATGGCCTCGATCACCGCGGTCCAGACGAATCGTTGGGTGTCGAGCAGGTCGGCGTCCGCGCGCAAGGCGGCCAGCAGCTGCGCCGATCGCTGCGGTGTCCACGGGTCGATGGCACCGTCGGTTTCGTGGGCACCCTCGGCGTCTGGGACGTCCTCGGCGTCTGTATCAGGCGCGGTCGAGTCGACCCACTCGTAGGTCCAGCGCACCTCACACGCACCACCACAGTTGAGAACCGAGACGCCCATGTCGAAGGTATCGCCGCCGGACGGGGCATCGAACTGCATCACGTCCGTGGTCGTGTCCGCGCTGCACTGCATGGGGTCCCCGCCCCACGTGGAGTCGCCACACTGACCCTCGGCCACGACGGAGCCGACATTGCGGTTCCACGCCCCGCTTACCTTTGGGATCACCGTGAGGCTGTAGTAGGCCGGACCTGGCCCGGTCGCGCTCACACTGGCTGTCACAGACAGCAGAAAGGGCTCACCAGGAGTCAGGGTCGGGTCGGGTGGGTCCCAGGAGGCCCGTGCGGTGACAGTGGCCTCACCGATCGTGGTGGTCAGGTTCGCCGACGCCTCACTCACCGAGCCGCTCCAGGTACTGCCGAAGTCATCGCCGGTTGGGTTCGGCTCGGCTCCGACTAGGCGCCACTCGCCGCCGGCGCCCGATGCCAGGGCGGCAGGAGCAGTCGTGGCGACTGACACCAGCGGACTCACGAGGCCAGCGGCACCCAGCACGAGGGCCGCGGCCCCGACTGCTAGTACCTGGCCCGCGGGACGCCGACAAGACTGCCCACTGAGAACCATGTTCATCTCTCACGCAACACCGAGGGCCGAGACGGCACCAGGGTCGGACGGCCCTACCGTCGCCTCTGCCTCGGCCACGCAACGGCGGGAGTCAGCATCAGCCGATCGAGCCTGCGGGTGGTCCGCAGAGCCGATTCTTCTCGACATGACACGGCAGGTGGACCCGTCGGTCGTGCGACAGACCCCTATCGTCCTGCACTACTTTGGACAGAAGGCGACGTGTCGGCACCTCGTCCTACCGTCTGCCGGCGGTCCCCCGTCGACCGCCGAAACCCGTCATGGTCGAGCGGCCGGACGCCACTTGGCCGGGGACTGCTGCGTGGCGTCGCACGGGCTCCGGCTGCGGGCCTGCGTGCGGTGCTGCTGACGGAGTCCGGCGAGCCGTAGCCTAACGGGATCGCCGTCCTCCGCCGCACGTCCGCGCTGTCCAGCGGGGGCTTCTACGGCTGGCACATCGTCGCTTACTCGAGCATCGCGCTGGCGGCCACCGGCCCCGGTCAGACGGTCGGGGTCTCGCTGTTCGTCGATCCCGTCATCGATGAGCTGGACCTCTCGCGATCGGCGGTGTCGACGGCCTATCTCGCCGGGACGCTCATTGGCGCGATTGCCCTCCCGTGGGTGGGCGGGGCGCTGGACAGGTTCGGCGTGCGACGGCTGATGGCAGCTATCGGAGCGGTGTTCGGAGCAGTGCTCGTCGGGCTCTCCTTGGTGAGCACCATTGTCGGCCTGACCGTCGGCTTCATCGGGATCCGGCTGGCTGGCCAGGGCGCGTTGAGCCTGACCGCGACGACGGCAGCAGCCCTATGGTTCCAGCGGCGCCGCGGCACTGCGATCGGTCTCGTCAGCGCCATCGGCTCGATGGGCATCTCGCTCACTCCACTGCTCATCGAAGGTGTCATCGCCGAGTTCGGCTGGCGAACGGCCTGGTTGCTGGAGGGCATCGCGGTGTGGCTGGTCGTCGTTCCGATCGCCTTGTTCGGAATGCGGGACCGTCCCGCCGACCTCGGTCAGCGCCTCGACGGCAGGCATCCCGTCCCCTCCTCAGACTCGGAGGGCGGCGCCGCTGGGGGCCAGGAAGCTGGGGTGACGACGCGTGAGGCGAGCAGGACGGGCTACTTCTGGGTCGTCACCCTCGGGACGATGGTGTCCGGGCTGCTGGTCACCGCTGTTGCCTTCCATCAGATCAGCATCCTGACCGCCCGAGGCCTATCCACGGTCGAAGCCGCCGCGAACTTCGTGCCGCAGACTGTGGCAGGCCTGCTGGCGGCGCTGGCGACGGGCGTCCTCGCCGACCGTCTCTCGCCGAAAGTGCTGGTGACAGCAGCCATGGGTGCGCTTTCGCTGAGTCTGGCCTGGGCGATCTGGGTGACGCCAGGGCTGTCGGCGATCCTGTTCGGGCTCCTGCTCGGGGCGGCTGGAGGAAGCATCCGAGCCGTCGAGGCGGCCACGTTCCCGCGATACTTCGGAACCCGCCACATCGGATCCATCCGCGGCTTCGTCACCGCGCTCGGAGTGGGCGCTACAGCATTCGGACCCCTGCTGTTCGCCTGGGCGTTCGACACCCAGGGCTCGTACACCAGCGTCCTCGTGGTGAGCGTCGCGCTACCCGTTCTCATCATCGTCGCGGCGATCGTCGTACCTCTGCCCGACGCACCGTGACGGGCAGAGGTACGGACCGTGCCGTGCCGATGTTCAGAACCCGGGGGTCACCCATCCGTGCCGGGGCGTCAAGGGATTGAGAGGGCTGATCGCCGCAGCGGCCGCGTGCCGCGTTCCAGGATGCCCAGACGGACCTCTGACCAGCAGAGAAACCGGGCGAGCGCTACTGCGGCTCAGTCCAGGTAGTCGC
>CALOBR010000004.1:0-33280 GCA_942491665.1 Jiangellales bacterium | reverse complement strand
GAAACGCCGGCCTTCGGAATCGACGACATGGACCTCGAACGCCCCGTCGGCGTCGCCTTCGGGCATGAAGCCGAAGATAATGGCGGGGTCTTCGCTGATGGAGATATCGGTGGTGACCTTGAACAGCAACTCGCCCTGGTAGCTGACCTCGATGTTGCGAATGTAGTCGGCGGGGATGTAACTGCGCTTGATCTGATCGAACTGCAGGCCGGAGTTGTTAGGGTGCTTGATCAACAGCTTGGCCAGCAGCGGGCTGTCCGGTTGCAGTTCCGGCACGATCAGCTTCATCTTGCCCAGGTTCGCCATGGCCGCGGACGGGTCCTTTTGCGCCGGTGCCGAACAGCCGCCGGAGGCCTTAACGTAGTTGGCGGTCATGTAGAGCGCACCGTCGTTGAGTTCCGCCAGCACGCGGACATTGGTGTAGGCATTGACGCGGATGCGGGTGGAGATGATGTCCCAGGCACGCTCGCCGGGAAACTCGAACACCGCGGCAACCGGCGACGGGTTGTTGTCGATGACCAAATACATCCCCTTGATGTAGCGCTCCGGGGTCTGCTCCAGTTTGGAGACGATATCGATGGGGACGACCGCGGCGTCGAGCGCCCGGTAGGGGGTGGTCAGTCCGATCACATCCGCGCCGTCGTCGACGCGCCGATCGCCGAACAGTTCGTGCTTGATCTGCAACCACCTGGCGTCGGACTGCTCCTGCGCGCAAGCGCTGCTGCCGGCGCCCAACAGGAGCCCGCCAGACAGCAGAAAAAGCAGCACCATCAGACTGTATCGATGACGGTCACCGTTGCGCACCGGACGTGCCAAATCTGAAACGGACATGGGGCGATCTCTCCAGCAGTGGCCCTCGAACGAAGGCGTATCCCCGACATTCTCCAAGTTCGATGCCAAGCGCCCTACTCCCATTCCAGTTCGACATAGGCGGCGGTGACGTTGCGGCCGTGATAGTCGTCGAACAGCAGCCAATCGTCGCGTTGGTCCCCGGCGACGGTGCGCACGGCGCTGGAGAGATCGCCGCCGGCGCGTAGTTGCCCCCGCACCCCGTCGGCGATCGCCTCCAGATAGGCCCGCTGCTTGGCCAGCGCCCCCTTCCAATCGCTGCCATGGGGACCATGCCCCGGTACGACGGACGACGCTTGCGCGGCGGACAGCTCGTCCATGACCCCGAGCCAGCCCAGCAGGCTGCCGTCGATGACCGGGACGCGCTCGACGAATAGCAAGTCCGACAACCAAAGGACGCCGCTGGAGCGGTCCAGCACCGATAGATCGTTGTTGGTGTGGGCGGTGGGATAGCCGCGCAGCTCCAGCATGCGCCCGCCCAGGTCGAGTTCCAGCGTCTCCCCAGCCGCCACACCGACGGTCGGCATCGCCACCCGCGAGCCCCGAGCCTGCGCGCCGATGTGCTCCAACGCCCCTGTGACGTAGAACTCCTGTCGCCGCACCAGGGCATCGGGCAGATTGGCATGCCCGATCACCTCGACCCCGGCATCCGCGAAAACCCCGGAGCCAAGCACATGGTCCGGGTGCATGTGGGTCAGGATCAGGTAGGCGACGGGCAAATCCGTGGTGGTCCGCACCGCAGCGAGCAACGCCTCGCCTTCCGCCCGACTGCCACCGGCATCGATGACCGCGACACGCTCGTTGCCGACGATGAATCCCAGGTTGGCGATGTGGCCCAGGTTGTGCGCGTCGGCGACCTCCTGTACGCCGGGGCGCAAGTAGACGCCGGGCGCGATCTCCGTGACCTCCAGTGCTGTCAGCACCGGTTGCGCAGTTCCTTGCGTGCCCACTTGGACGCCATCCTCCGCCCAGGCCCAGGTCGGCGACAGCAGCCAGAGCGCCAACAACGACAGCGCGAATCGAGCAGAGTGGTATTGGTGCACGTGGAGGCTCTCCCTGGGTGAAGGCGAAGATGAGCGGAACCGCCTGTGCGCGGGGGTCCAGAGACTGTGACAGACCACGCTGAGGACCATGCCGGAGCCTTCGAAACAGAGACCGTCGGCGGCAGCCGGACCCTACGCAACTCACATGCCAGAGTGAACCAACTGGCCCACTATTTGCTGACCTGTGCAGAAACGAAGATCCAAGCACCCGACAGCCTCGGGCCGTGACCCAAGCAACCCAGGAGTCAGCACCTTGTCCCGCAACGCAGAGCCGCTACAAAAGCCCTTGGGCCGAAATCGACGCGGTCGGCCGAAGGGGCGCGCCGTCGACCCCGAGGCACTGGCCGAGGTCCGCGCCCTGCTCAACGGCGCGCCGCGCGACCGGGATTTGCTGATCGAGCACTTGCATCGCATCCAGGACCATCACGGCTATCTATCCGCCCCATACCTCGTAGCGCTGGCGGCGGAGATGGGCCTGGCAACTACCGAGGTCTACGAGGTGGCGACGTTCTATCACCACTTCGACGTGGCCAAGGAGGGGCAGACACCACCACCACCGCTGACCGTGCGCGTCTGCGACTCCATCAGTTGCGCGCTGGCCGGTGCCGAGGAACTGATCGCGGCACTGACCGCGGCAGTGGCGCAGGCCCCCGGAGACGGCATCCGCATCCAACGTGTCCCCTGTGTCGGCCGCTGTGCCGAGGCACCCGTCGCGGTCGTGGGGCAAAATCCGGTGTTACACGCCACCGCCGAGACGGTCCAAGCGCTGGTGACCACCGGCGCCACGCAAGACGCGATCCCGCCGGCGATTCGCTACGACAACTATCGGGCCGAGGGCGGCTATGCGCTGTTGCGCGCCGTCCATGCGCAATCGACTGCCGACCCATCCGGCAGCGACGCGCCGCCGGAACTCAGCGCTGAGCGCATCGTTGCCCTGCTCGACGACTCCAAGCTGCGCGGTCTCGGCGGCGCCGGCTTCCCGACCGGGCGCAAGTGGCGCATCCTGCGCGACCAGCCGGCGCCGCGTCTGATGGCGATCAACATCGACGAGGGCGAGCCCGGCACCTTCAAGGACCGGCATTTTCTGGAAACCGACCCGCACCGCTTTTTCGAGGGCATGCTGATTGCGGCCGAGGTGGTCGGGATCGACGCCATCTACGTCTATCTGCGCGACGAGTACGCCGGCATCCGCGCGCTGCTGGAGCAGGAACTCGATGCGCTACGCGCCGATCCGCCCTGCCCGCTGCCGACCATCCATCTGCGACGCGGCGCCGGCGCCTACATCTGCGGCGAAGAATCCGCGATGATCGAATCGCTGGAGGGCAAGCGCGGCATGCCGCGGCTGCGTCCGCCCTACGTCGCCGAGGTCGGCCTGTTCGGCCGCCCGACGCTGGAGCACAACATGGAGACGCTGTACTGGGTGCGAGATCTACTGGAGCGCGGCGCGGACTGGTTTGCAAGCCAGGGCCGCAACGGCCGCTCGGGGCTGCGCGCCTTCTCCGTCAGCGGCCGGGTGCGCAAGCCCGGCGTGCATCTGGCACCGGCCGGCATCACGCTGCGCGAGCTGATCGACGAGTTCTGCGGCGGCATGCTTGAGGGCCACACCCTTTACGGCTACTTTCCCGGCGGTGCCTCCGGCGGCATCCTGCCGGCCTCGCTGGCGGACGTGCCGTTGGATTTCGACACGCTACAGCCCCACGGCTGCTTCATCGGCTCGGCGGCGATCATCGTCTTGTCGCAGCACGACAGCGCCCGCCAGGCGGCGCTGAATGCGATGCGCTTCTTTGAGCACGAATCCTGTGGCCAATGCACGCCATGCCGCGAGGGCACCGCGAAGGCCGCTGCGCTGATGCAGGCGTCGAACTGGGATCAGCCCTTGCTCGACGACCTGTGCACGGTGATGACCGACGCCTCCATCTGCGGGCTTGGCCAAGCCGCGCCCAACCCGCTGCGGTGCGTGATGCAGTACTTCCCCCAGGAGCTAACCGATGCCGAGCATGGCTGATTCCCCGACCGTCAACTTCACACTCGACGGCGAGGCCATGACCGCGTTGCCGGGCGAGACACTGCTCACGGCGGCCAAACGCCATGGCGTCGCCATCCCGCAGCTGTGCGCCAAGGACGGGTTGCGCCCAGACGGCAACTGTCGCGCCTGCGTGGTCGAGATCGAAGGCGAGCGCGTGTTGGCGCCCTCCTGTTGCCGCCAGCCCAGCGACGGCATGGTTGCCCACAGCAGCAACGAGCGCGCGCGCAAGTCCCAGCGGCTGGTGGTCGAGCTGCTCAAGGCGGATAGGCCGGAGACCGCCTACAGTGTCCAAAACGAGCTGGACGATTGGGCCGACTTCCTCCAGGTCGGCACCTCGCGCTTCCCGCGCCGCGAGCAGCCAGCGGCGGATGTCAGCCACCCGGCCATCGCCGTCAATCTGGATGCCTGCATCCGCTGCACCCGCTGCCTGCGCGCCTGCCGCGAGGAGCAGGTCAACGGCGTCATCGGCTACGCCCGCCGCGGCGATCAGGCCAGCATCGTCTTCGACCTGGAAGACCCGCTCGGCGCCAGCAGCTGTGTCGGCTGCGGCGAGTGCGTGCAGGCCTGCCCCACCGGTGCCTTGATGCCGGCGGGCGGCGTCGGACTCGAAGCGCCGCAACGCTCGGTGGACTCGATCTGTCCGTATTGCGGGGTCGGCTGCCAGCTCACTTATCACGTCAGCGACAATCGCATCCTGCACGTCAGCGGTCGCGACGGCCCCGCCAATCAGGGCCGGCTCTGCGTCAAGGGCCGGTATGGCTTCGACTACGCGCACAACAGCGGCCGGCTGACGGTTCCTCTGATCCGGCGCGACGACGCCCCGAAGCGGGCGGAGCTGGCGCTGGATTTGGACAACCCCTACGCCGACTTCCGCGAGGCCACCTGGGACGAGGCCATGGCCCGCGCCGCCGGCGGCCTCAAGGCCATCCGCGACAATCATGGCGCCAACGCACTCGCTGGCTTTGGCTCCGCGAAGGGCTCCAACGAAGAGGCCTATCTGTTCCAGAAGTTGGTCCGCACCGGCTTCGGCACCAACAACGTCGACCACTGCACGCGTCTGTGCCATGCCTCGTCCGTGGTGGCGCTGCTGGAGATGATCGGCTCTGGCGCCGTATCGAACCCGGTGCGCGATGCCGCCCACGCCGAGGTGATCTTCATCATCGGCTCCAACACCACGGTCAATCACCCGGTGGCGGCGACCTTCTTGAAGAACGAGGTGCGCCGCGGCAAGACGCTGATCGTGCTCGACCCCCGCCGCACCCCCATCGCCGAGCACGCCACCCATTATCTCCAGTTCAAGCCCGACACCGACGTCGCCTTGCTGAATGGATTGATGCACGCCGTCATGGAGCAAGGGTTGGTCGATCAGGCCTTCGTCGACGCCCGCACCTCCGGCTTCGCGGAGCTCGCGGAACACCTGAAGCCCTACACGCCCGAGAAGATGGCGCCCATCTGCGGCATCGACGCCGCCACCATCCGCGAGGTCGCACGGGTCTATGCCGGCTCCGCGGCGTCGATCATCTTCTGGGGCATGGGCATCTCCCAGCACGTGCACGGTACCGACAACTCCCGCGCGCTGATCTCGCTGGCGTTGATGAGCGGCCAGATCGGGCGCCCAGGCACCGGGCTGCATCCGCTGCGCGGCCAGAACAACGTGCAGGGCGCCTCCGACGTCGGCCTGATCCCGATGGTCTTTCCCGACTATCAGCGGGTCGACAATCCAGAGGTACGGGCGCGCTTCGAAGCACTCTGGGGCCAGACCCTGGACCCGAATCCGGGGCTCACCGTGGTCGAGATCATGCACGCCGTCACCGACCCCGATCCGGCCCGACGCATCCGCGGCATGTACATCATGGGCGAGAACCCGGCCATGTCGGACCCCAACCTCAACCACGCGCGCAGGGCGCTGTCGAAGTTGGAGCACCTGGTCGTCCAGGACATCTTCATGACCGAGACCGCCTGGTACGCGGACGTGATCCTGCCCGCCTCCGCATTCCCGGAAAAGACCGGCAGCTTCACCAACACCGACCGCCGCGTGCAGCTCGCCAGGCAGGCCCTGGCCCCACCCGGACAGGCACGCCAGGACCTGGACATCATCATCGACATGGCCCGCCGGCTCGACCTGGACTGGCACTACCAGGGCCCGCCGGATGTCTTCGCCGAGATGCGCCAGGCCATGCCCAGCATCGCCGGTATCAGCTGGGAGCGCCTCGAAGAACAGGGCTCGGTGACCTATCCCTGCGAATCGGAGGCAGACCCCGGGCAGCCGGTCATTTTTATCGACGACTTCCCGACCGCCGACGGCCGGGCGCGCTTCGTGCCGGCGCCCTTCACCAACGCCGACGAGCTGCCCGACGACGAGTATCCCTGGGTGCTGATCACCGGCCGGCTGCTGGAGCACTGGCATACCGGCTCCATGACAAGGCGCGCCAGCGTGCTCGACCAGATCGAGCCGGACCCGGTGGCGATGCTGCACCCGGACGACCTGTCGAGGCTCGGCACCCGCGCCGGCGAGCACGTCCGGCTCAGCTCCAGGCGCGGCAGCATCACCGCGTTCGCTGGCGCCGATCCGGGCCTGCAACCAGGCCAGGTGTTCCTGCCCTTCTGCTACCATGAGGCGGCGGCGAACCTGCTCACCAACGCGGCGCTGGACCCGGCGGCCAAGATTCCGGAGTTCAAGTTCTGCGCCTTGCAGGTGGCGGCGGCATGAATGGCGCGCGGATCGGGCGATCGCGGGTCCTCGCTTGGGTCCTGTCGTGGGGCTTGCTGACCGCAAGCCTGCTTGCCGCCGCACAGGCCCAATCGACACTAGCGGTGCTGGACTTCGAGCTCAACGACCTGACGCTGTTGCCGAACACCGACGCGGAGCGCGAACGCACCGCATCCCTGCGGCCGATGCTGGAACAGGCACTGCGTGAGGCCGGCGACGTCCAGGTCGTCGAGATCGATCCCGCCGCCATCGGCGAGGCCGATGCCGCCTTCGGCTACCTGTTCGAACACCCCGAGGTGACCGCCCGGCTCGGCGCCGCCAACGGCGCCGACTGGGTGATCGTGGGCCGTCTGCACAAGCCCAGCTACCTGTTCGTCTACCTGATGGCGCGACTGGTAGATACCCGCACCGGCGAGGTCGCCGAGGACCTGCTGGTGGAGATCAAGGGCCAACAAGACGTCGTCAGCCGCAAGGGCGTTGAGCGCCTGGCGCAGAAGCTCTCCACCCGGCTACGCGCAGGCTCGGCAGAGCGCTAACACTCCGCTGCGAACATGCCGAAACCAACCGCAGGAGATTGTGAAAGTATTCTCTGTAGGCTGGGTTGAGGAACGAAACCCAGCGTCGACCGCGCCGTAACGCGTTGAAAGCTGGGTTTCGCAAGCTCAACCCAGCCTACAACATGACGCCGAATCAGCATGGCGCCGAATACTTTCACGGTCTCGCGGTTGTGGGAGCGATTTGCAATCGCGACCGCCGCGACGGAGATGGTCGCAACTACAACTCGCTCCCACGGCACCGCGGGTTGCCCCAACGTTCTCCGACCTTCCGCCGCGGTGCACGAGCACTGGACGCGCCCGTTTTCCAACCGGCGCGTGTCACCGCGACACGGTACTTTTGCGTCGGCAGCACCGAAGGGCGAAGCGCACGCACGGCCCGTGCAGCAGCGCCGACTGGAAGTCGGCGGTCCCAGTCCTGTAGACCAGGCGAATAATGTGCCTGAATCTCCGACCCCCAACCCCCTGTACTCAACCGCATGCCCAAGCCAACCACCGCCTACATCGCCATCGGCTCCAACATCGAACCACGCGACAACATCCGCCGCTGCCTGGACCTGCTCGACAGTCTCCCGGACACCCACCTCGTCGCCGAGTCCGCCTGGTATGCGACCAAACCCTGGGGCATCGAGACCCAGCCCAACTTCATCAACCTCGTCGTCGCCCTGTCCACCGCGCTGTCCGTTCAAGACCTGCTGCGGCACACCCAGGCCATCGAGCAGCGACTCGACCGCGTCCGGGCCATCAAGAACGGCCCGCGTACCATCGATCTGGACATCCTCTTGTTCGGCGATGCCGTCGTCGATGCCCCGGACCTGCGCATCCCCCACCCTGCCCTGCTTGAGCGCGACTTCATGCTCAGCCCGTTGCTAGACATCGCCGCCGACGTACAACACCCGGTCGAGCAACAACCGCTGCACGAGCTGGCCGACCGCATCCGCTACCGACAGATCATCGAACGGCTGCCATGACCCTGCCGCCATGAGTTGGCTACCACGGGACTTCGTCACCACCGCCGAGGGCCTGGTCTTCGCGGTGGTCGATTACAGCGACGACGAGCCGCGGATACCCTGCTTTCTGCGCTATCGCACGACACCGGACGGCAGCCTGCAAAAGCTCGCCACCGACGCCGCCAACGCGTTGCTATGCGAATCTCACCCCGAATACCTCTACCACTGCGAACGCCGCCAGGCCGCACTGCACGGCGTGCGTCCGGCAGATGTCGTCAGGCACCTGAAACCCCGCCAGCGCGTGCGCGAACTGCTCGGCAAACAGGCCGACAACGACCCGTTCGAGGCGCGGGCCGTACGGCTGGTGCAGGCGCTGGCCCAACAGGGTGTCGCGAGCGAAAACGTCGGCATCACCGGCTCGCTGCTGGCGGGCTGTCACCGCGCCGATTCGGATATCGACCTGGTGATCTATGACGAGGCCGCCTTCCGACAGGCGCGCGACGCCGTCCCGCGGCTGATCGGTCGAGGCGTCTGCACAGACCTAGACGATGCCGCCTGGGCGGACGCGTATCGGCGACGGGGCTGCGCCCTGGACTTCCAAACCTTTCGCTGGCATGAGGCGCGAAAGCACAACAAGGCGCTGTTCGAGGGCATCAAGTTCGACCTGAGCCTGATCCACGAAACCCCGGTATTCGCATTAACGCGACAGACTTGGCGCAAGCTCGGCGCAATCCGGCTCATAGCTACCGTGAACGACGACCGGGGAGCCTTCCACTACCCAGCCCGGCTCGGTATCGATCATCCGGATATCGGCGAGGTACTGGCATACACCGCCACCTACACGGGCCAGGCCCAAGCCGGAGAAAGGATTGAGGTCAGAGGACAGCTGGAGCAGGCAACTAACGGCAAAAAAAGAATCATTGTCGGCAGCGACCGCGAATCCGCCGACCAGTGGATTCGCGTCTTGCTACGGTCCTGAGCCAATCGCGGCAGGGTCAACCTCAGTCAGCAGGGGCTGCTGTCCGTCGGTCGCGACCTGGAAGTTCTCTCCAATCAGGGTATCGATACGCCTACCGGGAGAGTCCGGACGGCGAGAGCGTCGCGGAACGCGCCAACAAGGGATCGAAGACGAGCCAAGCAAGCGATTTGATCATGCCAGCAGCAGGCAAGGCCCTGGTAGCAGTCTCTGACTCGGAACTCCAACCGAGAAGCGGTTCAGGACCGCTTCCCGGTTCATGTCCTCAAGTCACTTCAGCGTCTACCGCGCCGCGAGCCCGCGGTACCGATTAGACCAACCAGGAGGATCAATAGCGCCAGCCCCAGCGGAGTAACGGCCGGTATGGGAGCCGGCTGCGGCGGTTGGGGCTTAATGGTGACGAGGTAGTCCTCGACCTCGCCGGTGCTGGCAAGACCGCTCGGGCTGTCGCCGCCCTGCCCGCTGGCGGCGGTGACGCGGAAGCGGGCGCCGGTGTCGCCGGGGACCGCGCCGAGCGGCACGATGTAGCGGATCCGGTTGCTGCCGGCGGCCAACACGAGGTCGCTGATGATCTGCTCGCCGGCGTCGTTGAAGTCGCCGTCGCCGTTGAAGTCGATCCAGGCGTTGAGCACGTTGCCCGCGGCCGAGGAGACGACGGGGACACGGGCGACGCTGCCCGCGGTCAAGGCGGCGAAGGTCACGCCGTCTTCGTCGTCGTCGCCGGCGAGGTTGTCGCCGGTGGCCGTGGTGTTCGGCTGACCGTTGGCCTCGGCGTCGATCAACAGGCCGAGGAAGGTGACGCCGTCGACGACGTGCTGGGCACCGTTGTCGTTGAGCAGGGTTTGGTAGTTGCCCGCACCGGTGCCCGCACCGGTATCCGGCAGGTCGCCGAAGTCGAGGCCGTTCGGCGGTGTGTCGCCGATGGTGACTAGGTAGTCTTCGACTTCACCGCTGGTGGCTAGGCCGGTCGGGTTCTCGCCGCCTTCGCCGCTGGCGGTGGTGATGCGGAAGCGCGCACCGGTGTCTCCCGGTACGGCGTCCGCGGGCACGCTGTAGATCAGCGTGCTGGTGCCGGCGCTGAGCGGGAGGTCGCTGGCGATCTGCTCGCCGGCCTCCAGCGTGCCGTTGCCGTTGAAGTCGATCCAGGCGTTGAGCACGCCGCCGAGCGGGGCGCTGACGTCGAGGGTCGCCGAGGCGCCGGGGATCGGCGTGCCGGTAAAGCTGACGCCGTCTTCGTCGTCGAGGTTGGCGAGGTTGTCGCCGGTGGCCGTCGCATCGGGCTGACCGTTGGCCTCGACGTCGATCAGGCTGCCCAGGATGGTGCCGTTGACGACCAGGTGGCGTGCACCGTCGCTGGCGAGCAGCGTCGGGTAGCTCGGGTCGGGCAGATCACCGAAGTCGAGCGTGCCGCCCGCCGGCACGATGCCGACCAGGTAGTCTTCGACCTCTCCGCTCTGCGCGAACCCGGTCGGGCTGTCGCCGCCTTGGCCGGCGATGTCGGTGACGCGGAAGCGCGCACCGGTGTTGCCGGTGACGGCATCGACCGGGACGTCGATGGTGAGATTGTTGGTGCCCGCGCTCAGCGGCTCATCGCTGAACACCTGCTCGCCGGGCTCCAGGATGCCGTTCTGGTTGAAGTCGATCCAGCCGTTGAGCACTCCGTCGCCGGAGCTGACCACGGTGACCGGGACACCGGTCTGGCCGGCCTCCAGGCTGGCCGGGAAGCTGACGCCGTTCTCGTCGTCGGCTCCGCCGGCGTAGAGCAGGTTGCTGTCGTCGCCGGTGGCGGTGGCGTTGGGCTGCCCGTCGGCCTCGGCGTCGGTCGGGTTGCTGCCGAGGTAGGTGCCGCCGACGACATGGCGCGCGCCGTCGGCGAGCAGGTCGGTCGGGTAGCTATTGGCAAAGCCGGTGTCCGCCGCCGTCGGCAGGTCGCCGAAGTCGAGCGCGCCGTCGGGGACGATGTAGCCGAAGTCGTAGCTGGCCACGTCGCGCTCGGCGTTCGGGTCGGCCAGCAGGGTGACGTCGGTCTCGCCCTGGATCGGCAGCGCCGGGCTGCCGGTCGGGTCGTTGGAGTCGTCTTTGCTGGTGCTGCCGGTGGCGCCGATGGTGGTCGGCGTGTAGCCGCTCGGGTCGGCGACGCTGATGATGAACGCCGGCTGATCGAGGTTCGGCGTGGTGGTGCCGCTGCCGCTGCGCTCGTTTTCATCCAGCAGCAGGTTGCCGAAGCTGTAGCTGCCGTCCGCGGCGGTGGTGGTGACCAGCACGGTGGTGCCGGCACCGCCGGGGTAGACGGTGGTCAAGGTGACTTCAACGTTGCTCAGGCCGGGCTCGCCCGGGTCCTGGATGCCGTTTTCGTTGCTGTCGAGCCAGACGCGGTTGCCCAGCGCCGCCGGGTCGACGTAGTAGCCGAAGTCGGCGGTCAGGTTGTCCGGCGACGCGGCCGTCAGCGTGACCGCGTAGGGGTCTGCCTGGCTGTTGTCGTTGGCGCCGGGGTTCGGACCGGTGCTCTTCCACCAGCCGGCGAGCACGCCGCTGTCGTCGACGACCTTGACCAGGTAGTCGACGCCGTCGACGCTGGTCGGCAGGTTCTCGAACAGGTAGCTGCCGTCGGCGGCGGTGACGGTGCTGCCGAGCAGGCGGTCGCCGTCGTCGACGACGCCGTTGCCGTCGAGGTCTTCATACAGGTCGATGGTGACGCCGCCAATGCCGGGCTCGTCGTCGATGGTGCCCGGGAGGCCGTCGTCGCCCAGCGGCTGGTAGAGGCCGTCGGCGTTGCGGTCTTCCCACAGCTGGTCGCCGATGCTGCCGGCCGGGTTGTTCGCTCCGCCCGCGGGCACGTAGCCGAAGTCTTGGTCGAGGTTGACCGGGGCGGCGCCCGTGATGGTGACCGTGGAGCGGCTGTCCAGGCCGCCGTCGGGGTCGACGCTGTTGCTCAGGCCCTCGGGCAGCGTGGTGGTGTCGACGACGACCTGGTAGGTGACGTCCACCAGCAGGCCGCCGAAGCTGTAGTTGCCGTTCTCGTCGGTGACGGTGGTCGCCAGCACGACGGTGCCGGTGCTGTCGCGCAGCTCGACGGTGACACCTTCGATGCCTTCTCCGGCGTCCGGCGTGCCGTTGCCGTCACGGTCGAGGAAGAGGGTGTCGCCGATCAGACCGTCGCCGGCCATGTGCCCGGGCGGGGCGTAGCCGAAGTCTTGGTCGAGGTCGGCCACACCGCCGCTGACGCTGGTGGTGCTCTGGTTGTCGTCGCCGCCGTCGAAGTCGTAGGTCGGGGCGAGTTCGCCGAGTACGTTGTCGGTGTCGTCGACGAGCACGGTGTAGGTGCCGTCGGGTAGACCCGGGAACAGGTATGCGCCGTTCTCGTCGGTGACGGTGGTGGCGATCGGCTCGTCGTTGGCGTCGAGCAAGGTGACGGTGACGCCGGCGATGCCGTATTCACCGTCGCCCGGCTGGTAGGCACCGTCGCCGTTGGCGTCAAACCAGATGGTGTCGCCAATGGCGTTGTCCTGTACCGCCGGCGGCTGGTAGCCGAAGTCGGCGTTCAGGAAGACGTCGCCGGGGGCCAGCACCACCGCCGTGGTGGTGGTGTTGTCCGGGGCCGTCGCCGGCTGGCCGAACTCGTCCGGGTCGCCGGTCTGGAGGTAGCCCTCCAACGGCTGCCCGGCGCCGAAGTTGGCGGCGTCGACGGTGACGCGGTAGGCGCCCGCCGGCAGGTCGTTGAAGATGTAGTCGCCGGCCGGTCCGGTGGTGGTGCTCGCCGTGGTGTCGTCGCCGGTGCCGAAGATGCCGTCCGCGCCGGCGCCGATCAGCGTGACGCTGACGCCTTCGACGCCGGGCTCGCCGGGGTCTTGCACGCCGTCGCCATTGGCGTCGATCCAGATGCGGTCGCCCAAGGCGGCCGGGCCGGTGTTGCCGAGGACGTTGCCGCTCGGCTGCCAGTTGTAGCCGAAGTCGGCGGTGAGGTTTTCCTCACCCGCGCCGATGCTGACCGGGTAGGCGTCGCCGCCGGTGCCGCCGAGCTGGGTCTGGTTGCCGAAGTCTTGGTCCTCGCGCGCCAGTTGGCTCTGCACCACCGGGTTGCCGTTGTTGTCCAGCGGCAGGGTCTGGGTGTCGACGCGGATCTGGTAGTCGCCCGCCGGTAGGTTCGGGAACAGGTAGCCGCCGTCGGTGTCGGTGACCGCCACCACGGGGTTGCCGGCGCCGTCGAGCACCGGGGCGCCGTTGCCGTCCAGCAGCTCGACGGTGACGCCGCCGATGCCGGGCTCGCCGGCATCCTGGATGCCGTCGCCGTTCTCGTCCAGCCAGACGCGGTTGCCGATGGCGCCGAGCGGCGCAACGGAGGTCTCGATGGTCACCAGGTAGTCCTCGACCTCGCCGGTGCTGGCAAGACCGCTCGGGCTGTCGCCGCCCTGGCCCGCCGCCGCGGTGACGCGGAAGCGCGCGCCGGTGTCGCCGGGGACCGCGCCGAGCGGCACGTTGTAGCCGATCGGGTTGCTGCCGGCGGCCAACACGAGGTTGCTGATGATCTGCTCGCCGGCGTCGCTGAAGTCGCCGTCGCCGTTGAAGTCGATCCAGGCGTTGAGCACGTTGCCCGCGGCCGAGGAGACGACGTCGACACTGGCGACGCTGCCGGCGGTCAGGGCACTGAAGGTCACGCCGTCTTCGTCGTTGAGGTCGGCGAGGTTGTCGCCGGTGGCCGTGGCGTTGGGCTGGCCGTTGGCCTCGGCGTCGAGCAGGCTGCCCAGGTAGGTCAGCGGGGCGCCGACGGTGCCGTCGATGATGTGCTGCGCGCCGTTGTCGCTGAGCAGGGTCTGGTAGTTGCCCGCACCGGTGCCGGCACCGGTATCCGGCAGGTCGCCGAAGTCGAGGCCGTTCGGCGGCGTGTCGCCGATGCTGACCAGGTAGTCTTCGACTTCACCGCTGGTGGCTAGGCCGGTCGGGTTCTCGCCGCCTTCGCCGCTGGCGGTGGTGATGCGGAAGCGCGCACCGGTGTCTCCCGGTACGGCGTCCGCGGGCACGCTGTAGATCAGCGTGCTGGTGCCGGCGCTGAGCGGGAGGTCGCTGGCGATCTGCTCGCCGGCCTCCAGCGTGCCGTTGCCGTTGAAGTCGATCCAGGCGTTGAGCACGCCGCCGAGCGGGGCGCTGACGTCGAGGGTCGCCGAGGCGCCGGGGATCGGCGTGCCGGTAAAGCTGACGCCGTCTTCGTCGTCGTCGCCGGCGAGGTTGTCGCCGGTGGCGGTCGCATCGGGCTGACCGTTGGCCTCGACGTCGATCAGGCTGCCCAGGATGGTGCCGTTGACGACCAGGTGGCGTGCACCGTCGCTGGCGAGCAGCGTCGGGTAGCTCGGGTCGGGCAGATCACCGAAGTCGAGCGTGCCGCCCGCCGGCACGATGCCGACCAGGTAGTCTTCGACCTCTCCGCTCTGCGCGAACCCGGTCGGGCTGTCGCCGCCTTGGCCGGCGATGTCGGTGACGCGGAAGCGCGCACCGGTGTTGCCGGTGACGGCGCCGGCCGGGACGTCGATGGTGAGATTGTTGGTGCCCGCGCTCAGCGGCTCATCGCTGAACACCTGCTCGCCGGCGTCCAGAACGCCGTTTTGGTTGAAGTCGATCCAGCCGTTGAGCACTCCGTCGCCGGAGCTGACCACGGTGACCGGGACACCGGTCTGGCCGGCCTCCAGGCTGGCCGGGAAGCTGACGCCGTTCTCGTCGTCGGGTCCGCCGGCGTAGAGCAGGTTGCTGTCGTCGCCGGTGGCGGTGGCGTTGGGCTGCCCGTCGGCCTCGGCGTCGGTCGGGTTGCTGCCGAGGTAGGTGCCGCCGACGACATGGCGCGCGCCGTCGGCGAGCAGGTCGGTCGGGTAGCTATTGGCAAAGCCGGTGTCCGCCGCCGTCGGCAGGTCGCCGAAGTCGAGCGCGCCGTCGGGGACGATGTAGCCGAAGTCGTAGCTGGCCACGTCGCGCTCGGCGTTCGGGTCGGCCAGCAGGGTGACGTCGGTCTCGCCCTGAATCGGCAGCGCCGGGCTGCCGGTCGGGTCGTTGGAGTCGTCTTTGCTGGTGCTGCCGGTGGCGCCGATGATGGTCGGCGTGTAGCCGCTCGGGTCGGCGACGCTGATGATGAACGCCGGCTGATCGGGGTTCGGCGTGGTGGTGCCGCTGCCGATGCGCTCGTTTTCATCCAGCAGCAGGTTGCCGAAGCTGTAGCTGCCGTCCGCGGCGGTGGTGGTGACCAGCACGGTGGTGCCGGCACCGCCGGGGTAGACGGTGGTCAAGGTGACCTCGACGTTGCTCAGGCCGGGCTCGCCCGGGTCCTGGATGCCGTTTTCGTTGCTGTCGAGCCAGACGCGGTTGCCCAGCGCCGCCGGGTCGACGTAGTAGCCGAAGTCGGCGGTCAGGTTGTCCGGCGACGCGGCCGTCAGCGTGACCGCGTAGGGGTCTGCCTGGCTGTTGTCGTTGGCGCCGGGCGTGGGACCGGTGCTGTGCCACCAGCCGGCGAGCACGCCGCTGTCGTCGACGACCTTGACCAGGTAGTCGACGCCGTCGACGCTGGTCGGCAGGTTCTCGAACAGGTAGCTGCCGTCGGCGGCGGTGACGGTGCTGCCGAGCAGGCGGTCGCCGTCGTCGACGACGCCGTTGCCGTCGAGGTCTTCATACAGGTCGATGGTGACGCCGCCAATGCCGGGCTCGTCGTCGATGGTGCCCGGGAGGCCGTCGTCGCCCAGCGGCTGGTAGAGGCCGTCGGCGTTGCGGTCTTCCCACAGCTGGTCGCCGATGCTGCCGGCCGGGTTGTTCGCTCCGCCCGCGGGCACGTAGCCGAAGTCTTGGTCGAGGTTGACCGGGGCGGCGCCTGTGATGGTGACCGTGGAGCGGCTGTCCAGGCCGCCGTCGGGGTCGACGCTGTTGCTCAGGCCCTCGGGCAGCGTGGTGGTGTCGACGACGACCTGGTAGGTGACGTCCACCAGCAGGCCGCCGAAGCTGTAGTTGCCGTTCTCGTCGGTGACGGTGGTCGCCAGCACGACGGTGCCGGTGCTGTCGCGCAGCTCGACGGTGACACCTTCGATGCCTTCTCCGGCGTCCGGCGTGCCGTTGCCGTCACGGTCGAGGAAGAGGGTGTCGCCGATCAGACCGTCGCCGGCCATGTGCCCGGGCGGGGCGTAGCCGAAGTCTTGGTCGAGGTCGGCCACACCGCCGCTGACGCTGGTGGTGCTCTGGTTGTCGTCGCCGCCGTCGAAGTCGTAGGTCGGGGCGAGTTCGCCGAGTACGTTGTCGGTGTCGTCGACGAGCACGGTGTAGGTGCCGTCGGGTAGACCCGGGAACAGGTATGCGCCGTTCTCGTCGGTGACGGTGGTGGCGATCGGCTCGTCGTTGGCGTCGAGCAAGGTGACGGTGACGCCGGCGATGCCGTATTCACCGTCGCCCGGCTGGTAGGCACCGTCGCCGTTGGCGTCAAACCAGATGGTGTCGCCAATGGCGTTGTCCTGTACCGCCGGCGGCTGGTAGCCGAAGTCGGCGTTCAGGAAGACGTCGCCGGGGGCCAGCACCACCGCCGTGGTGGTGGTGTTGTCCGGGGCCGTCGCCGGCTGGCCGAACTCGTCCGGGTCGCCGGTCTGGAGGTAGCCCTCCAACGGCTGCCCGGCGCCGAAGTTGGCGGCGTCGACGGTGACGCGGTAGGCGCCCGCCGGCAGGTCGTTGAAGATGTAGTCGCCGGCCGGTCCGGTGGTGGTGGTCGCCGTGGTGTCGTCGCCGGTGCCGAAGATGCCGTCCGCGCCGGCGCCGATCAGCGTGACGCTGACGCCTTCGACGCCGGGCTCGCCGGGGTCTTGCACGCCGTCGCCATTGGCGTCGATCCAGATGCGGTCGCCCAAGGCGGCCGGGCCGGTGTTGCCGAGGACGTTGCCGCTCGGCTGCCAGTTGTAGCCGAAGTCGGCGGTGAGGTTTTCCTCACCCGCGCCGATGCTGACCGGGTAGGCGTCGCCGCCGGTGCCGCCGAGCTGGGTCTGGTTGCCGAAGTCTTGGTCCTCGCGCGCCAGTTGGCTCTGCACCACCGGGTTGCCGTTGTTGTCCAGCGGCAGGGTCTGGGTGTCGACGCGGATCTGGTAGTCGCCCGCCGGTAGGTTCGGGAACAGGTAGCCGCCGTCGGTGTCGGTGACCGCCACCACGGGGTTGCCGGCGCCGTCGAGCACCGGGGCGCCGTTGCCGTCCAGCAGCTCGACGGTGACGCCGCCGATGCCGGGCTCGCCGGCATCCTGGATGCCGTCGCCGTTCTCGTCCAGCCAGACGCGGTTGCCGATGGCCCCGAGCGGTGCGCTGGAGGTCTCGATGGTCACCAGGTAGTCCTCGACCTCGCCGGTGCTGGCGAGACCGGTCGGGCTGTCGCCGCCCTGGCCCGCCGCCGCGGTGACGCGGAAGCGGGCGCCGGTGTCGCCGGGGACCGCGCCGAGCGGCACGTTGTAGCCGATCGGGTTGCTGCCGGCGGCCAACACGAGGTTGCTGATGATCTGCTCGCCGGCGTCGCTGAAGTCGCCGTCGCCGTTGAAGTCGATCCAGGCGTTGAGCACGTTGCCCGCGGCCGAGGAGACGACGTCGACACTGGCGACGCTGCCGGCGGTCAGGGCACTGAAGGTCACGCCGTCTTCGTCGTTGAGGTCGGTGATGTTGTCGCCGGTGGCCGTGGCGTTGGGCTGGCCGTTGGCCTCGGCGTCGAGCAGGCTGCCCAGGTAGGTCAACGGGGCGCCGACGCTGCCGTCGATGATGTGCCGGGCGCCGTCGTCGCTGAGCAGGGTTTGGTAGTTGCCCGCACCGGTGCCGGCACCGGTATCCGGTAGGTCGCCGAAGTCGATGGCCAGGATCGGCACCTGCGCGGATGCCTCGGCCTTATTGCCAGCGCCGTCTTCGATCTCCGCGCTGTTCTGCATCAGCCCCAGGTTGTCGGCCGTCACCAGATAGGAGACGGTCTCCACGGCACCTGGCTCCAGGGTGCCGACGTTGATCTGCAACGGCGGGCCCAGCGCGAGCAGCACGCCCTGGCTGATGGCGAGGCTGCCCGGCAGCAAGGTGCCGAGGCTTGTATCAAGGGTGTCGCTGAACTGCACGTCTGTGGCCGGGGCGCTGCCGGTGTTGCGCAGCGTCACGACGAAGCGCAGGGTCTCGCCGGGGTTGACGAAACCGTCACCGTTGGTATCGCCGATCAGTTCGGCGCGCTTGTCAAGCGCCAGCACCGGCTCGCCGGTCTCGCCGGCGGCCAGCACCGGGAAGACGGTCGGCTGTTCGCCGTTGCTGGGGTCGCCGTCGCCGTCGCTCAGGACCGGCTCCGTCAGTTCGTCAGTCGTGACCGAGGCCTGGTTGCTCACGTCGCCGGTGCCGTTGGCGGTGCCGACGATGGTGATGACCACCGTTCCATTCGGAGCCAGGGTGCCGATGTCGCTGATAGCGATGACATTGGTCGCGGCGGGTGCCGTCCCCTGAGTCGTGGTGACGGCGGTGACGGTCATGCCCGCCGGGCTCGGGCCGCTCGGGACCGTGTCGCTGAAGGTCACATTGGTCAGCGGGTCGGCGCCGGTGTTGCGCAGCACGATCTGGTAGGTGACCTCATCGCCCTCGTTGATGGTCCCTTCAGGCGCGACGGTGTCGTTGGTCAGGCTCGCGGTCTTGGTGACGTAGAGCGCATTGGCGGTGGCCGGGCCGACCGGGATCTCGGTGGGCTGGAAGCCGTTGTCGGGCACGCCGTCGGCGTCTGTAGGCGTGGCGACCGTCTGGTCCGAGACCACCGAACCCTGGTTGGTGATGATGGTGCCGTCGGCGACGCCGGCGTCGACGATGACCTCGAACTCGATGGTCACGGTCGCGCCCGGCAACATCTCGGCGATCTCGACCCGCAGCGGGTCGCCGCTGTCGTTGATGATTGCCGCTGGATTGGTCGTCAGGCTGTCGGCGACGTAACTGGTATTGACCGGCACCGGGTCGGTGAAGACGACATCGGTGGCCGTGATGGTGCCCTGGTTGGTCAGCACAATGCTGTAGGACAGCGTGTCGCCCGGATCGACCTGGCCGTTGCCGGCCACATCGTTGGACAGCGTCACGGTCTTGACTGGATACAGGAAGGCGTCGGTGCTCGGGGTCACGTCGGCTTCGCTGGTGCTGACGTAGTCGTTCAGCGTGTCGGCCCCGTCCAGCGGCCCGGTGCGGCCGTTGTCCGCTTCTCCCGTAGCGCCCGGGAGACTGGCCCAGGTGAGGCTCGCGGCGTTGGTCACGGTCTGGTCGATGACCAGATCGATCTCGGCAAGTGCAAGGAAGGTCACCTGGGTCTGGCCGGCGGCCGTTGTCAGGCTGCCGAGCTCGAAGGTGAGCACCTGCCCGGTGCCGCTGTCGCCGGTCACGCTGGTCGGCGCCGGACTCGCGGAGCCGTCGACATAGGCTAGACCCGGCGGCAGGGTGTCGACGAGCACCAGATCGAAGGCGGTGGCATCGCTGCCGACGATATGAGCGACGTCGAGGGTAAACACCACCTCGGTGCCCACGGCCACGCTCGTGCGATCGGCGGTCTTGTCCAGTTCGAGCTCCGGCTCGACCACGGTCGCAGCGAGGGGCTGGATGCCGGGGGTGCCGGCATCGGCGTCGAAGTCGACGCGCTGCCCTTGGTCGCCGGCATCGGTGTACAGCGTATGGGCATTGTTGGCGAGGACGGTGCCCGCCTGGTTGCCGACGAGGTTGTCCACCCGCACGCGGATGTCGACGGTGATGACGTCATCGTCCGGGTTGCCGTTGCCGGGGTTGCTGACGTTACCCAGATCGAAGGTCAGGGTCTCGCCGGTGAGGTTGGTCCCGTCGACCGTGGTCGGCTGATCATTCGGGGCGATGGAATTCCCGGTACTCATGCCGGTGTTGCCAAGGCCGACCGACGCCTCGATGAAGCTGACGCCGGCGGGCAGCTCGTCGATGATACTGACGGCACGGGTCAGGCCCTCAATGATGCCGAGCGTCAGGCGATACTCGAACTCCGCACCGATCGGATAGCTGGTCGTGGTCGGTTCCGGATGGAAGACCTTGTCCAAGGTCACCTCGACATCGACCGTGATGACCGGCGACAGCGCGTCGTCGCTGTAGTCGCGCCCGTTGGCATCGACGCCGCTGCGGCTGTCGTAGTCCGCCAGCACCTGGTTCTGGATCTGCTGGCCCTGCTGCACATCGTCGCTCAGGGTGGCGCTGAAGGTGAGCGTCACCGAGCCGCCGACCGGCAGGTCGAAGGCGTCGCTGGCGAAGTCAGCGTCCCCTTCCGTGAAGGTCGAGAAGCTCGGCGTCGGTGCGCCGCCGCTGGTCGCAGTCACCTGCAGACTGGTGATGTTCTGCAGGCCGGTGGGCAGCGTATCGCTCAGCACCGTGTCGTAGGCGGTGGTGGTGCCGTCGTTGGTCACGACCACCTGGAAGTCCACCGCAGACCCGGCATCGAGCCCGGTGGTCGGGCTGGTGATGGTCTTGGCCAGCGTCAGGTCCGGCTCGCCCACCTGCACCGGCGTCGTGTCGCTCAGCTCCTCGGTGGGGTTGCCGACGAGGTTGAACGCGAACTCCGCCGCATTGTCGAGCGTCTGGTTGTCCTGGTTGCCGGGCACATCGGCGACCCGCGCCTGGTAGGTCAGCACCAGGGTGCGGGCCTCGACGGTATTGGTGTTGGTCAGCGTGCCGGTGTCGAGCGTCAGGGTCGTCTCGCCGGCCTGCGGGGTGTCCGCACTGACGGTGAAGTCCGCCGGCAGCGCCGGCACCGCGGTGATGTCGCCATCCTGCAGGGTCGCGACCAGCGAGCCGGTCACGTAGACAAGCCCGGCGTCGAGCACATCGGTGACCGCGCTGTTCTCCAGCACGACCTTGCCCAGGCCGTCCACGTCCGGCGGCAGCGTCACGGTGACGCGATAGTCGACCACATCGCCGATGGCATAGCGCGTCTGCGCGTTGTCGATGGCCTTGCCGAAGTTCACGGCGACGGCGCGCACCTGCTCCGAGGCGCTGTCGGCGTAGTTGTTGGTCCCGCCGCTGCCGGTGCGCTCGCCGGTCTCGGTGCCCGGTAAGCCTGGCGTCGTTCCATCCGTACCCTGTTCGCCCGGCAGGCTGGTCCAGGTGAGGTTGGCGGTGTTGTTGATGAAGTCGCCGGGCAGGCCGTCGTTGGTGGCCTCGACCGTGACGACGAGTTGGCCGTCGACCGGGAAGGTGCCGACGGTGACATTGAGCTCGCCGGTCGTGCTGGTAGAGCTGTCGACGTCCGCGACCCCGCCGCTCGGGGTCAAGGTGATGCCGGTCGGATCGATGCTCGCCCAGTCGCCGAACAGGTCGGTCAGCTCCACGTCGTAGGCGGTTGCGCCGTTGCCGACGTTCAGATGTGTCACGGTCAGCGTGAAGGTGGTGGTGCCGTCCGGCACGATCACGTCGGGATTCGCGACCTTGGCGATCTCGAGCGACGGCTCCAGCACCGTCAGGGTCTGGTTCACCGGCGTCAGACTGGCGGGCTGATTCAGCGCATCCAACCAACGCAGTGTGCCTTGGTTGTCCAGTGTCGTCCCGGCGAGGTTGGCTGCGGCGTTGAGCACCACGGCCTGGTATTGCAGCGTGTAGGTGGCGGCCGTGCCGTCGGAGTTGATGACGTCGCCGAGCAGCAGGCTCAGGGTCTGGCCCTCCTGTTGCAGCTCGCTGCCGTCGATGAGGTCGACGAATACGTCGGTTGCGGCGGCATTGACGCCGCCGGGGTTCTGCGCCGCGTTCAGGCCGGTGGTGAAGGTCCGGCTGAGCTTGGCGCTGTCGGGCAGGTAGCCCAGGCCGGCGGGCAGGACGTCCTCGATCAGGGCGTCGCGCAGGGTGCCGGGCGGCACCTGCACGCCGACCTGGAAGGTCACGACCTCACCGATCAACACATCGGTGCCGGTACTCGCGGCCTCCGAGGTGGCGGCCAGGGTCTTGGTCAGGCCGCCGGGGGTGGCGACGCTGTCGTCGCCGTTCACCACCGGGGTCTGGGTCGGGTTGCGGCCGTCGTCGGGGTTGCCGTTGTCGTCGCTCGGGACGTCGGTGAAGTTGTCGCCGCTGACGGTGCCCTGGTTGGTGATGATGGTGCCGCCGGCGACGCCGCCGTCGATGGTCACCTGGAAGCGTACCGTCGCGACCTCGCCGGGCAGCAGGGTGCCGAGGTTGATGGCGATGGGGTCGGTGACGGGGGTGACGACGACGCCGATGTCGGTGGTCACCGAGCCGTCCACCAGCGTGGTGTTGGTCGGGATCGCATCGCTCAGTCGGGCATCGACGGTCGCCGCCGAGCCGCTGTTGGTGATGATGATGCGGTAGCCGATCACATCACCCGGGTTGGCGAGGCCGTCGTTATTGACGTCATCCGCCAGGCTCCAGCGCTTCTCGACATCGAGCACCGGTGCACCGGTGCCGGTGGTGGCGTCGATCTCGGTGGGCTGGAAGCCGTCGCTCGGGTCGCCGTTGCCGTCGGTGAGGCCCGGCAGGGTCTGATCCGAGTCGGTCGCGCCCTGGTTTTCGAAGGTGTAGCTGCTGACGCTGCCGGGCAGCGGATTGGCAACCGTGACGTTGAAGACCAGGAACCTGGAAGTCACCGGCCGCCAGCGTGAGCAGCGACCAGCTCAGCGCCTGGTCGTTGACCGTGGGCGTGCCGGCGGTCGCGCTGGCGCTGCCGTTCACATAGGTCAGGCCGGTCGGGATCGTGTCGGTCAGCGAGACGTTGGTCAGAGGCCTCGTCGCCCTTGTTGCTCAGCACCAGGCTGTAGCGCAGGGTGTCGCCGGGGTTGACGACGCCGTTGCCGTTCTGGTCGGTGAGCAGCACGACGCCCTTCTCGGCGTAGAGCGGGCTCTGCACCGCCGGCTGGCCGCCGACGGGGATGTCGGTGGGCTGGAAGCCGTTGTCGCGCACGCCGTCGGCGTCGGTCGGCGTCGGCACGGTCTGCTCGGAGTCCACCGAGCCCTGGTTGCTGATCACGGTGCCGGTCGCGGTGCCGGGGTCGACGGTGACCTGGAAGGTGATGGTCGCGTCGGCTCCTGCGGCGAGGCTGCCGATGTCGACGGTCAGCGTGTTGTCGGCGAAGCTCCCGGCCGGATTTCCATCCAGCGTCGCGCTGTTGGCGACATAGGTCGTGTTCGCCGGCATCGGGTCGGTGAAGACGACACCGGTGGCATCGGCGCCCTCGTTGGTCAACACGATCGTGTATTCCAGCGTGTCGCCCGGATCGACCTGGCCGGTCGTGCCGCCATCGACCACCAAGGCGACGGTCTTGACCGGGTACAGGAAGGCCGGAGTCGTCGGCGTGACGTCGGCCGTGGTGCCGAAGACGTAGTCGTTGAGGGTATCCGACTCATCCAGTGGCCCTGTGCGGCCGCTGTCCGCAGCGCCGGTGGCGTCCACGGTGCTCGCGAAGGTGCCGCTGAGCTGGTTCTGCAGGGCGCTGCCAATGGTAGCGTCGAGATCGACCGTGGCGCGGTAGGAGAAGGTCTCGCTCGCACCGTTGGCGATCTGGGCGAAGCTGAACACCGGCGCGGCGGGATCGGTCTCATCAACGCTCGCGCCGGTCGTCGAGCCGGTCACGTAGGTCAAGCCGTCCGGAATCAGGTCGGTGAGCTCGACGTTGAAGGCGTCGGCCGTGCTCTCCGCTGTGTGGCTAACGACGACGGTATAGGTGACCTGGTTGCCGAGCCCCGGCACCGTGGTGTCCGGGGTCTTGCTGACCTGTAGCACGGGCTCGACGACGGTGACGTCGAGTGTGTCGGATGCGCCGCCGATGTCGCTCGTGACCTCGGCGCTGTTGGTTAGGTCTACGCCATTCTGGTTGGACAAGATGTTGCCGACCCGTGCCCTGAACTGGAGGGTCAGGAACTTGTCCGCGACGTCCGGAGCAATGGTGACGTTGCCCAGGGTCACGGTCACCGTGCCCGTCGGGTTCTCGATCGCGGTGTCGGAGCCGTCATAGCTGATGCCCGACTCGGCATTGATACCGACCAACTCGATGAACTCGAGGCCGGTCGGCAGGGTATCGGTGACGACGACGTTGTTGGTCACGCCGGCCAGCAGCGAGACCTTCACATCGAACAGCACTTCTTCGCCGATGGCGAAGTTGGCGTCCGGCTGACCGCCGTCGGATAAGGACTTTTGCAACGCAATGTTGGAATCCAGCGTCAGGTCGCGACTGGTGGTCTGGCCGTAGTTGTTGAGCTCGTTGGGGTCGGTGTCGTCCAGAACGTCACTGCCGTTGCGGCCATCCTCGCCAAACGGCAGGCTGTTGTAGCCGGCTTCAACATTGTTGGTCAGGGTATCGCCGGTGACCGCGGAATCGACAACCGTGGCCGTGTAACTGATGGTCAGGGTCGTGTTCGGCGGCAGGTCGAACAGCGGCCAGGCCAGCGTATCGGGCACCGTGGTCTGATCTGCGTCGGCGGCCGTGAGCGGCTGCCCGCCATCGCTCTTGACGACGGCATCGCTAGGGTTGACCAACTGGAGATTGGCGAAATACGGACCAGCCTCGTCATTGGCCCCCAGCAGCTCGGCCGGCAGCACATCGGTCAGGTCCATCTGGTAGGCGGTCGCAAAGCCGTCGGTGTTGCTGACGGTCAGCTCATAGCTGACCTCGCTGCCGGCGACGGCCGGCTCGCCGCCGGTGATGGTCTTGGCGAGCGCCAGCGCCGGCTCGCGCACCGTGATGGTCGCATCGTCCGCCGGGAAGGGCTCGCTGGCGCCGCTGTAGGTCAGGGTCGCGGTGTTGACCAGCTGGGTGTTGCGCTGGTTGCCGATGACGTTTTCGACCTGGACCTCGTAGCTGATGACGATGTCCTGGCTGGTGGCCGCGCTGTTCTGCACGGTGCCGAAGTCGAACACCAGCGGATCGGTGTCCGCGCCCGGCGTCGTTGACGGGTTCTCGGTGACCGTGAAATCGCTCGGCGGCAGCGTGATCGTGATCGGCGTGCCGGTGTAGCGCAGCCCGTCGGGCAACTCGTCAGTGATGACGAAGCTGTCGGTCTGCCCCACCGGCACCGAGACGGTGATGGTCTGGGTGGTGGTGGCGCCGATCTGCAGCGAATCCTCGGCGACGGTCTTGGTGACGCTCGGTCGGTTCGCGGTCAGGGTCGCGCTGTCGGTGGCGCTGAGGTCGTTGACCGCCTGGCCGCTGGTGTTGTTCTGGCCGGAGCCGGTGCGCTCGCCGGTGTCGCTGTCCGGGGTGCCCGGGGTCGCATCGCCGGTGCCGTTGCTGCCGGGCAGGCTGGTGCCCTGCAGCTCGGCGGTGTTGGTGACCGTCTCCTCGAAGCCGATGGCCGGGTCGAGGGTCGCGGTGTAGGTCAGCGTGATGTTCTGCCCGGGCGCGAGATAGCGCTCGCCGGCGGCGAGGCAGTCCATGGTCAGGGTCAGCGTCTGGCCCGCCGAAGCCGCCGCAGCTCGTGACATCGACACTGCCGCGGCTCAGCACCGCGCTGGTCAGCGACGGGCTTTGATAGCGGGCCGGCAGTTTATCGGTCACCACCGCATCCCAGAGCCGGGTGCGGTTGCTGCCGGTGGCGGCGCTGGCGACCACGGTGAAGGTGACGGTATCGCCGCCGCTCGCGGAGGTCGGAACGGCGGACTTGGTGGTCGCGGGCAGTGGCTCGACGATGATCGTCTGCTGGGTGCCCGACAACGACTGGACCTCGCTATCGCGGTTGACGTAGTTCAGCGTCGCGGTGTTGGTCTTGCTCTCGTTGTGATTGTTGTCCGCGGTGTTCAGCACCAGGGCATCGAACAGAATGATGACCTGCGCCTTCCGCCGTGCCGGTGTTCTGCACCGTGCCGACGTCGAAGCCCAGGTCCTGACCGTCAACGGTCGGCGTGATCGCGGTGGCGCTCGGGCTCGGCAGCGCCTCGCCATCGGCGACGTCGGTGACCTGGGTGCCGTCGGCGATGGTCACGCCGGCGGCGGAGGCCTCGATGGTCGCCGTGCCGGTCAGGAGCTGCTGGCCGGCCGGGAGGGTGTCGACGAAGATGGCCGTGTCCGCCGGGCTGACGATCGCGCCGACCGGGATGTTGTAGCTCAACCGATAGGTGACGACCTCGCCGATGGCGACCTGCGGACTCGGTGGTCCACGGCTCGGAGCTGGCGTCGATCACCTTCGACACCGCGCCAACCCCGGTGCTGACAGTCGCCGTGTTGGATTCGACCTCGGGCGTCTCACGGCCGTTGGTGCCGCCGTCCTGGCTGTTGCCGACGGCGCTGGCCTCGTTGGTATAGGTCCAGCCGGTGCGGATGTCGGGGCCGACCGTCGCGGTGAAGGTGAAGATCACCTGGCCACCGTTCGCGGCCAGGCTCACGCCGCCCTGCGCGGTGTAGGTGACGGTGCCGGTGCCCTCGACGTAGGCGAAGGCGAAGTCGTCGGCGCCGGTGCCGGTGCTGGTGTCGTTGATGCCGGCCGCGGCGAGCGCGAACAGGTCGTTGTCGGTGCCGTCGTTCAGGACATCCGTCGCGACGACATCGAAGGCCGGGACAGGGCCGCTGTTGGTGACGGTCAGCGTGATGGTGACTAGGTCGCCGGCCTCCAGGTCGCTGTCCGGCGTCATTGCCTTGGTGATGGCGAGCGCGGGCTCTCCGATGGTCACGGTTGCGGTGTCGTCCCAGGTGCTCGGCGTATCGGAGCTTCCGACGGTCGCGGTGTTGGTCAGCTCGCTGCCCGCAACTGTCTCGGGATGTCCTTGACCCGCAGTTTGTAGGTGATGGTGAAGGTCTGATCCGCGTTGGTGGCGTTGACGACCTGGCCCAGGTTGGCGGTCAGGTTGTTGCCAGCCGTCGGTGAAGTCGGCCGGCAAGGGCCCGTTGTAGTCCAGATTCGCGTTTTGGTTCAGCGCGTAAGTTCCCGGTCAGATACTCCAGCCCATCCGGCAAGGCATCGATCAGCGTCAGATCGTTCACGACAACGGGGTCTAGCGAACCCAGCGCGGCCGGCACCGTGATGCTAACGGTGTAGTCGATCTCGTCGCCGATGGCGTAGGGCCCAGTGCCCCCGTCCTCCTTGGTGATGCCCAGGGGACTCACCTTGAGGTTGGCGGTGGCGGCGGCCGTGTTGCTACCGACGTCGGTCTCGAGTGCGCCGACGGGGATGAGGTTCTCGTGACCGATCTCGTTCTCGACGCTGGAGGTCACGTCCACCGAGATCGAGCAACCGCCCACCGGGATCGGCGCGCCAGTCTGGATGGTGACGGTGCCACTGCCGGCGGTCGCGACGACGAAGTCGGCGTCGCAGCCGCTGCTGGCCTGGACGTTGGGCGGGTTCGCCACCGAGACGCCGAAGGGAAGCGTGTCCACCAGGTCCGCCGTCAGCGAGGTGTCGTCGAGGTTGGCGTTACCGAAGGACAGCGTCAGCGTGGAGGTGGAACCGACAACGATGGCTGAGGGCGAGAAGTACTTGTTCAGGCTCGGCGGCTGCGGCGGATTGACGAACAGCCTGGCCGTGGCCGGCGCGCCGTTGTTGCCGGCACGGTCTGCAGGGCGCCGGCCGGGATGGTGTTGACGAAGGGCGAGGCGTCGCTGTCGCTCGCCGTGACGTCCACGGCGATGGTGCAGCCGCCGGGCGGGATCGGCGCCCCGTTTGCATAGGTGATGGTGCCCGTGCCGGGGGCGGCGGTGACGCTGCCGATGGTGCAGGTACCGCCGAGATCGGCCGGATTGGCAACGGTGACGCCGCTGGGCAGGCTGTCCACCAGGTCCGCGTTCAGCGTGATGTCGCCGTCGTTGGCATTGCCGAGGCTGATGGTCAGCCGCGACACATCGCCGGGGTTGATGGTGGTGGGCGAGAAGGCCTTTTGCACCGTCGGCGGGGTCGGCGTCTGCACCACCAGCCCGGCGGTGGCCGGGTCGAGATTGGCGCCGCCGTCGGTGACCAGGGCGCCGGCCGGCACGGTGTTGGTGTAGCTGCCGCCGGTGTCGGACGTGACGGCGACGGTGATGGTGCAGCCGCCGGCCGGGATCTCCGCGCCGATGGCGTAGGCGATGCTGTTGGCGGGCGCGGTCACGCTGCCGAGGGTGCAGGTCCCGCCGATGTTGGCCGGGTCGGCGATCACAACGCCGGCGGGCAGCGTATCGACGAAGGCCGCGGTGAGCGTCAGCGCGCTGGCGTTCGGGTTGCCAAGGGTCAGGGTCAGCGTCGAGGTCTCGTCGACCAGGATGGTGCCGGGCGCGAAGGCCTTGGCGATGGTCGGCGGCACCAGCGGGTTGTTGTCGGCGACCGCCAGGCTCGCGCTGGCCGGCGCCTGGTTGTTGCCGGCGCTGGTCTGCAACTGGCCGGCGGCGATGATATTGGTGAACACGCCTTCGACGCTGCTGGTCACGTCCACGCTGATGGTGCAGTCGCCGGCGGGGATCGTCGCGCCGCTGGCGTAGGTGACGGTGCTGCCGTTCGGGGTCGCGGCGACGCCGCCGGTGCAGGTCCCGCCGATGTCGGCCGGGTCGGCAACCAACAGATCGCCGGGCAGGGCATCGACCAGCGCCTCGGTCAGCGTGGTGGCCGCGGCGTTGGGGTTGGTCAGCGTGATCGTCAGGGTCGAGGTCTCGTCGGGCGCGATGCCGACCGGGCTGAAGGCCTTGGCGATGGTCGGCGGTGCACCGACGGTCATGGTGTCCTGAGTCGGGTCCGGGTTGGTCAGGCCCTGATCGCTGGTGAGGGCCTCGGCGGCGATGGTGTTGGTGTAGTCGCCGGCGTCCGTCCCGACGACATCGGCGGAGAAGGTGCAGCTGCTGTTGGCCGCGAGGGTCGCGGCGGCCAGGCTCAGCGAGGCCTCGCCGGGGCTGGCGGTGACAAGGCCGTCGGTGCAGGTGGTGGCGGCATTGGCCGGGTCGGCGATGGCGAGCCCTGCCGGCAACGAATCCGTCAGCGCGACGCCGGTCAGCTCCAGCGTCGGGTCGTTGTTGGTGATGGTGACCGTGAGCGGGTTCGGCTCGCCGGGGTTGCGGTCGGGGTTGGCGAAGGCCTTGGTCACCGTTGGGCTATTGGCGGCGTTGAGGGCCGCCTGGGTGCCGAAGAAGTTGGTCACGCCTTGGTCATTGTCGATCTGCGAGCGCCGGGATCTCGTTGGTGAAGGTGCCGAGGTCATTGACCCGGACGTTGACCTCCACCGTGCAGCTGGTGCCCGGCGGAATGGTCGCCTGGCTGACCGTGATCGCGCCCTGCCGAAGCCGTTGCTGGTGTCAACAACCGCCTTGCCGCCGGTGCCTGTACCGGCGCAGGTCGTGTCGACATCCGCCGGGTTGGCAACGAACATGCCGTCCGGCAAGTTATCGGTCCAGGTGACCCCGGTCAGCTCGCGCTGTGGGGTTCCGTTTGGGTCGAGCGTGCTGACAATACGCATGCTCAGCCGTGCCACCTCGCCGACGGCAATGCTGGTCGGCTGGAAGCTCTTGGTGATACCGAGACCCTGCAGGGTCGAGAGTGTCGCTACCGTGCCAAGCGGGTTGGTAGACCCCTGATCGGTGATCACCGCGCCGTCAGCGATGCTATTGGTCACGTTCAGGAAGGCGACCGACGTGATCGTGACGAAGATCTGGCAGGTCCGATTCGGCGGGATGGTGCCGCCGGTGAGCACGACCTTGTTGTCGCCCGGCACGGCGGAAACTTGCCCGCTGCCGCAGGTGGTGCTGGCATCGGGCACCGGATAGACCTCGATACCGGACGGGAAGACATCGGTCAGCCCGACGCCTTCCATCGTGGCGGCCGAGGGGTTGATTAAGTCGATGCGCAGCAGCGAGGGCACGCCGCCGGTCACGATGATCGGGTCGAAGGACTTGTTGACGGCCAGCTCTACTGTGCTCACAGCCAAGTCCGCGGTCACGGCCTCGGTGCTGGTCGGGCCCTCGGCGCTGGTAATGTTGCCGGCCGGGATGGTATTGGTCCAGGGCCCGTCGCCGCTGGTGACCACGTCGAAGAAGAAGTCGCAACGCCCGCCGGCCTGCAGCGTCGCGCCGAGCAGCTCGGCGGTGTCGGCGCCGGGGTTGGCTACCAGGGTGGGCGACCCCGGGCAGTTGGAGCTGGCGTTGGCCGGGTTGGCAACGGCCAACCCCGTGCCAAGCGGGTCGGTCATGGAGACATTGGTCAGGGTTCCGCTGAACGCGTTGCGCAGCGTCACCTTGACCCGCGCCGTGCCGCCGGGCGCCACCTCGGTCGGCGAGAAGGTCTTGGAGCCGGACAGGCCGGTGTCGATGTCGAGGGGGGCGCTGACGGGCTCGGGGATCGTGCCGACCGATGTGTCGAAGTCGTCGGGCTCGATGGTGTTCTGGTAGTTGCCGACGTCGAAGCCGGTCACGCGGACGGTGATCTCGCAGTCCGTCGATACCTGGTCGTCGGGCCGCGCGGCGATGGTGCCGCCGGTCAGGATGATCTGATCGGTGTTCGGGAAGGCCTGCAGGGTGCCGCCGCAGGTGTTGGTGGCCGCCGGGTTGGCTGCGAGGGTCAGCCCCTGCGGCAGGTTGTCCGTGAGGTCAACGGCGGAGATTTGGCCCACCACCCGGTTGCGGATCGTGATCGTGAGCGTGGACAGGCCGGATTGCGGGATGACCTCCGGGCTGAAGGACTTGATGACCGACACGGGGTCGGCGCTGTCGACGTCGACTTCGTCGCTCGGTTCGGGGTTGGTGATGCCGTCGTCGGGGGTGTTGCCCGCGACTTTTCCTGCCTCGATTTCGTTGGTGAAGCTCAGCCCGGGCGGGGCGTCTGCCGGTATGCGCGCCTTGAATTCGATGGTGCAGACACCGGGATTCAGGCCGGTGCCCGCGGCGATGGTGCCGCCGGTCCAGGTGAGCGTGTCATCCCCGTCGGTGCCGCCGAAGGTGCCGCCGATGCAGCCGGCGCTGCTGACAGGATTCGCGCCCTCCAGAACCATCTGGAAGCCGCCCGCCGACGGCAGGACGTCCTCGAAGCTCACGTTGGAGACGTCTTCGCCGGACCAATTGAAGATGTCCACCGTGAAGGTGGTCCACTGGCCCGGGGCGACGTTGTCGACCGCAACCGACTTGCTGACCGTCAGCTGGGAGTTGACTTTGAGGGTGGCATCGGCCGCCGGGCTGGTTTGCCCGACAGTGTTCTCCACCGCATCGGGCGGAATGCTGTTGGTGTGCTCGCCGTCTTCCAGCGAGGTGACGTAGACGGTGATGGTGCAGGCGCCGCCGGGTCCGGCGATGGCGTTGGTCAGCGTCAGCGCCGTATTCAGGGTGTCCGGCGTGTAGGCCAGGCTGCCGTTGTCCGACCCGGAGCCGGTGCAGGCGACCACCGGATTGGGTGCCGCCGGGGAGCTGTCCGTGTCGCTGATGCTCAGCGTGGTGCCGGCCAGGTCATCGGCGAAGCTGGTGATATCGAGCGGATTGACCGTGCTCTTGTTGTCGATAGTGATGGTCATCGCCACCGGCTGGCCGGCCGGGATCGGGCTCACATCGAAGGCCTTGTCGACGCCGATCAGCGCGGCGACCGTCAGGTCGGTGGAGAAGGCCGGGCTGGTCAGGCCGCGGGTGTTGCCGATGTCGCCCTCGTCAACGCTGTTGGTCAGCTCGCCGACGCTTGTGGCGACGACATCGACCTCCAGCGTGCAGCTGCCGCCCTCGCCGATGGTCCCGCCGGTCAGGGTGACACTGGTGGTGTCGGTCGTCAGCGCGCCGTCGACGGCACCGTCGCCGGTGCAGCTGGTGGCCGGGTTGATGGGGCTGGCAACCTCCATGCCCGGCGGCAGCGCGTCGGTGAAGCTGGTGAGCGGGATGGTGGCGTTGGGGTTGGGGTTGGTCAGCGTGATGGTGAGTCGGGTCGGGTCGCCGACGATGGCCGGGGACGGCGAGAAGGCCTTGTTACCGGTGGGCGGCTGCAACGCGCTCACCGACAGGGTGGCGTTGGCCTCGGTCGCGTTGGTGACCAGCGTGGTGCCCTGCAGCGCTTGGTAGCCGGCGGTGTTCGGACCCGGCACGCTGTTGGCAGGGATGTTCGCTGGCCAGTTGCCCGGCGTCACCGAGGTCACGCCAAGCTCGAATAGGCACAAGCCAGGGACGTTGTTGGCTTGCGCCGGGATGGTGCCGGCGGTGAGATAGACCGTGCTGGTGCCGGGCGTGGCGGCGCTGACGGTGAAGCCGCAGGTGTTGGCGCCGATTTCCTGCGGGTCGCGGATGACGATCTCGGGCGGCAGCACCACCGTCACGGCCGCTTCGGTCAGCGCCACGCCCGCGTCGTTGGCGACGAAGATCCGATAGGTCACGTCGTCGCCCTGGTCGATCGTCGCCGGGCTGAACACGTGATTGATGGTGGTCGTGGCGGCGGCCGTGCCGGACAGCGCCCATAGGAGCCCTAGCAGCCACAGCCGTTTGTGCCTGGGTTGGCTGGAGAGCGACGTCTCTGGGGGGGAACTGGTAGCTGGCATCGTTCGGAACTGGATCATCGACTATTCCCTGATTTAACCATTGCGACACATCGACGGCCGAGGCATGAGCAGACTTCGGTCGGCCACCCTTAGGATGACGTCACCACATGCTTCAGACCTTGGACTTCGAAGAGCCAGCAAAAAACCGACTTGACCAAGGATGGACGATGGCGCTTCTTCCGGGGGGAAGGGCGCGCCAAAACCTTTAACTCATACTCACAAGCATTTTTTATGCCAGATCGCAATGCACTGTTTTGGAGCAGCCCCCGCGCTATCTTGAGCCAATAAGTAACGATACACGTGTTCTCACCAGCCCGTAAAGTGGTCGAATCGCAAAATGCAGCGCAAATTGCATTGCACCAGGCGCATTGGGATGAACACATATACGAACGTTCTTCCGGATCAACCGCCAATTGCAACTTGCACAGGGCAACGCGAAGCAGACAGATCGACAGGATCGGCACAAACTTCAGACATAACGTTTGAGGTTCGGCTGCGACGGCCCGTTGCTGCGCCACCCTGAATCGGCGGCACATTGGCGACGGACACCTGAGTTCAGCCGTCGAAGCCCTGCAGAGCACGAAATAAACGAGGGACCGAGGTGGCTTCAAGCCCGCGACGCACAAGTCTCTGAAATAAATCGGGAATGAATCGGGCTCAGCACACAATTCACGGAAGACCCACGTCCCGCCCATACCGTGCAACAATCGCGGTATCTCCGGTATGGCACCCGAACCAGTTCTCATACAACATCATGCGCTTTCGTTTCACCAGGTTCGCCTG
>CALOBR010000003.1:0-141658 GCA_942491665.1 Jiangellales bacterium | reverse complement strand
GACAGGTAGGGGACGTAGGGGCTCTGGGCGACCAGCGCGCCGGTCTCGAAGGACAGGCCGTTGAACGAGCCGTAGTCACGCGGCCACTGCGGAACCCTTGTTCAGGCGCTCCCGGCGCGGTCTCGCCGATGATCAGGTCGAGGCCCGTCCGGGACCGCAGGAAGTCGGTGAAGTTGGACCAGGTCGCCTGCAGGAACTCGAACTGGTCGAGGATGCCTCTGGAGGCAGATGAACAGCAGCCCGACCTTGTCCTTGGGGCCGGGTCAAGGAGTCAGTGGTCCGAAGGCGATGGCTCGCCTCGCGATGCGCCGAGCTCGGTGCCTCCGCCAGGCGACACCGCGAACAGGCGCGCCTTGTCTCCGCGCGGGTTCATCTCGCGGGCGTGGGCGTGGAACGGAGCGCTCACGCCGATGACATCGGCGTCGAGTTCGAGATCCGATGGGCTCGTTCGTCCACCCTCCACCGCCTGCTCGACGACCGGCGTGCCATCGCGAAGACGTCCGACGACGTAGGCCAGGCGCAGAGCTCCCGCTCGGCCTGGGTGGGCGCTGCTGCCCTCGCCGCGGGCAGCCTGCGCAAGCGTCGTCGCAGGCTCCGACTCGTCCTTGCGGTAGTTGATGACGTCCTGGCCGAGCTTGCGGTACACGGGGTACGTCCCGAAGCCGTTGGGGCCGCCGCCCGGGTCCTTCAGCGGGACGAGGCTGAGCGGGGCGCTCGGGTCGTAGCGGTCGAAGCCACCGCTGTGCGCCGCTCCGCCTCGAGGTCGGCGGCGAGGAGTAACGGCTGGCTCACGCCGTCGGCAGAAGCCGAAGTGCTCGTGCACGCTGCCGGTACCGTCGTCGGTGACCTTGCCGTCGACCACCCGCATCACCGGCACCGACCTCTCCGGTCGACGATCTCCTCACCAGCGAGCCGAGCGTCGTCTGGATCGCCTTCGCTGGCGGTGGCGGCGTGGGCGGCGTCGTCGTCGATGTTGGCGAGCGCGTGGATCTCGCCCAGCCGCTTCCAGGTGGGTCATCAGCAGGTCGTTGAGGGCCGGTACTGCCCTGTGGCCCCCCGACGAAGGCGACGTCGTCGGGCTCCTCCTGGTCAGCTTCCGAGCGCGCGATGGCCGGCGGCCGACAGGCAGAGGTCGACGAACACTCCGCCGTCGGCGCCGGTCTCCACGGTGCGCCTGCGCGTCGAGCAGCAGCTGCCCTGCTGACGTGACGTCTGCGTGGCCATCGGCTAGGCCACGTCGAGTGGGCGAGGCGCACCGGTGAACCTGAGAGCCGGTGGATGCTGTGGTCGCGGCCATGGCTCTTCAGGATGTTGCCCTGGGTGTCTTCGAGGGCGGCCTGGATCACGCGGTCGTTCTGGGGATCGACGGAGCCGAGTGCCGTTATCTGAAGGTTCAGGCTCATGAGCGCCCTCGGCCGGCGAGGGGGCCGTGACCCTGGGCGTTGCGACGACATCGTCCACGTCTTCCACTCGGCGTTGAAGAGCGACTTGTCATCGACGACGACCTGGATGGTGGACGGGCTGGTCGTGTTGGCCAGGGCGCCCTGGACAGCGTCGTCGAGCTCGCCGTAGGTCGTCGGCCTTCCAGCCTTGGCGGCCGAAGACCGCGGCGGAGCTTGCTGTACTCCCAGGCATGCAGGTAGCAGGACTCAGAAGAAGGCTCGGCGTTGCGGAAGACGGTCGCGTCGGCGAGCCACTGCTCCACGCCGTAGACCCCGTTGTTGATCACGAAGACGATGGGGTCGAGGCCGAGCGGGTCTGGGTCGACAGGCATTGGGCGCTCATCTGGAAGCCGCCGTCACCGGAGAAGACCATCACCCGTTGGTCCTCCTGCTTGGCGAGGCAGACGCCCGTCGCCGCCGACGAGATGTAGCCGATCGTCGAGTACGACGGCTGGGCGAAGAACGCTCTGGCGCTCGGCACACGCAACAGCAGACTGCCGAAGTAGTTCAGACTCGAGTCGCTGCCGACGATGGTGTTCTCGTCCACGTAGCGCGGAATGAAGTCGTAGAACCCCGAGTACGTGATGGCGGCCGTCGGGTCGGTCGGGGCTTCCGCCGACGGCGTCACGGCTGGGGACGGAGTCGGCTGCCGGGAGACCCCACTCGCAATCAGTTTGTCGATGGTGTGCTCGAGCGCCACCTGCGCCTGGAAGTAGGTGCCGTACTTGACGGTGTCGAACGACACGAAGGCGATCTTGTCGAACGCCGGGCTCCAGCCCAGTGAGTTGATATCCGTCAGCCACACGCCCAAGGCCAGGATGAAGTCGGAGTCCTCGACGAGCCCCTGCACCTCTGCGGAGGATGCCTGCCCGTCGAAGACGCCGGCGAACAGTGGGTCGTCCTCAGCCAGGACCGACTTGCTCAAGAGCTCGGTGACGAAGGGGATGTTCAGCTGCCGCACGAGCGCTTCGGCCTGCTCGTGCAGACCGAGGCGGTCGACCTCGATGCCCATCCAGAGCAACGGTTTGCTCGCCGTCTCGAGCGACGCCGCGATCGTCGCCACGGCGTCCTTGAGACCGGCCTCGTCGGACAGTGTCCGTGCCGCCCTGAGCTCGCCTTGCGGCGGTTCGCACTCCAGGTCGACCATGTCCTGGAGTAGCTCGATGTAGACGGGTCGTCGCTGCGTGATGCACTGCGTGAGCGCGTAGTCGATCAGCATGCCGGCCAGGTCTGGGTTGTCGATGCGCACCGCGGCCACAGTCAGATGCTCGAAGGCCTGCATGTCACCTAGCGCCCGGTGATGAAGTGATGCGCGCTGAAACCGGTCTGCTCGAACGTCAGAGTCTTCTTGATGTCCGGCGTGCCATTGATCAGGACGACGGGAACCTTCTCGACGTAGGCCCCGGCGATGGCGTTTACCGCGCACAGTGCGCCGGCGGAGTAGGTGACACAGAGCGCCCCGATCCCGTTGAACCGAGCGTAGCCGTCGGCGGCATAGCCGGCATTGAGCTCGTTGACCTCTTCGACGACCGTGATCGGGCTCAGTCGCACGTAGCCGTTGACCCACCCGAGTGAGTAGTCGCCGGCGATCGAGAAGAGGTGGCCCAGACCGAGCTCGTGGAGCCGGTCGACCAGGTACTGCCCGACAGTGTAGGTATCGCTCATGCTCATGACCTCCGTCGATGGGTAGCGATGGGTTCAGTAGCTGGCTGCCCCGCCGAACAGGCGCGGCAGGTAGATGTCGAAGATCCCGGGGCACCGACGCTCGGGGTACCGGGCGATCATGGCGTCTTTGAAGTCGTCACCGGACAGCCCGTCGGCGACGGCCGCCATGGCCGCGGACAGGTACTCGATGTTTCGCGCGACCTCGTTCTTGTCCGCCGGCAGGCCGTGACCGGCCAGGAACAGGTCGTAGTCCTCCGTCAGCAGCTGGCCCAGGACGCGGATCCAGTGCCGCATGCCGGAGCTGAGGTAGAGGTGTGTGCCGCTGTACAGCAGGTCCTGCGCGATGCACACGCCGAGCTCGGGGAGCTTGATCGTCAGGTGGTAGTCGATCTCGGTGTCGGTGACCACGTCGAAGACGTAGCGGATCCCGTCGATCGTCTCCTCGCCCGGCTGCACGACCTCCTCGGGCACCACGATGACCTCCGGCAAGAAGTCGCCGAGCTTCCAGTGGTCGGCCAGCGAGTCCTCGCCGTGCTCCTGGAGAAAGTCGACGGTCTCGGTCAACGCGTAGATGGGTACGTCGCGAAACGCCGCCCCCAGCCCGAACCAGTGGTCCGGGTGACGATGTGAGAGGTACAGCCTGTCGATCGGCTTGCCCAGGCTGTCGGCGTACTCACGGAAGCGCCGGGCGTACGGTGCGAGGAACTGCCCGTCGACCAGCACCAGCGTGTTCTGGCCTTCGATGATGTGCGTCGCGTTCGCGATGTTGTTGTCCAGGAACGAGGAGATGAAGGTGTGGACGCGGACATCGCCGGAGCGCTTCGTCACCGTGATGATGGGATCGGACAGTGGGTGCGACATGGGTGGACCTCCGAGATGCGCTGGGGGCGAGGACGGCTACGGGGCGACCGCGGCGAGATGCTCCTGCAGGGTGGCCAAGCCAGTCGCGGCGACGTCGTAGGCGCTGTCGGCCTGGGTCGGCTCATCCTCGCCGGGCCGCCAGAAGCGCCTGCGCGACATCCGCATGGAGCTGGCGAACAGGGGGACCGCGTTGAACACCTCGACCAGGTACGGGCCGCTGAAGACCGGCTCGAGCTCCCGCAGCATGAGGTCCCACGGGATCCAGCTGTCCCGCACCTCGCCGCGGTCAGGGGCGGAGACGTGCACGTAGTGCAGCCTCTGCTGCGCTGCCGCCCGAGCCACGTTGCGCCGGAAGGTCTGCGGCCCCTGGCTCTCCATGACGACCTGCGCGGTGTCGATGGCCACGCCGGCCGGGCGGCTCTCGAAGCTGTCGAGAAAGTCCAACGCCTCGGAGACCATGTTCGGCCCCGGCGTCTCCCAGCTCTTGACCGGCTCGATCGCGAGCGTGACGTTCTTGGCCACGGCATGCTCGACCAGCTCCGCGAAGCTGGACCGCGCCGCTGCGTACCGTTGCGCCATCCAGGCCTGGAGCGCGTCGCTCCAGATCGGCTCACCGTCGTCGGTGACCGGGAAGACGCCGTAGGGGTAGAGGAAAGGCCCAGACATGAGGGCTGCGTCGCCGCCCAGGATCGCGGTGATGTCGACCCGGGACTTGAGGTACGCGAGCGCCTGGGCCCGCTGCTCCTCATACGGTGACGTGATGTCGAACCGCTGCGTCGTCCCGACGTTGGTGGTGAACGGGACGTCGCCGACGCCGGCGGCGTCGAACCGCTTCTTCAGCTCGACGTAGCTCTCAACCTCCAGGGCGTGGTCGACGCCGACTGCCTGCGCCGCGATGTGCACGTCGAAGCCTACGTACCCCATGGCCTTGAGCGCTCGACAGTGCTCGATAAGGATCTGGCTGTAGGCCTCGTCGCCCGGACGCAGGTCAGCGGTGAACATGAAGAAGCTGAAGTAGATGTCGGGTGGGGACTTGACGCTCATCCTGGCTTCCTTGCTGTTGTCGGTGGTCGGCTAGAAGCCCTCGACGTCGCGGGTGCGGTCATGACGCCGGTGCGGCGGCACTGCGAACCGGGATGCGTGGCGGGCCGGCCCACGTCCCGAAGCCCGGTGGTTTCGCCCCCGGCGGGCTGGCCCCAATGGCGGGCCAGAGCAGCCCCTCGGTGTACGCCGTGGCGGAGACCGTGAAGGTTCCGTCCGCCGGGCGCGCACCGTTGACCTCCACCCACGCGGGTGGCAGGGCGTACCAGATCCCGACGTACCACATCTTCGCGACGTTGCGAGCGACCGGGCCCAGCGTCGGGTCCGAGAGGATCTCGCGGCGGAGCAGATCTTCGAGCGCCGCCGAGCCCGGGCCGGCGGTTCTGGCGGTCACGCTGCCGTAGACGTCGAGCAGATGGTCGGTCACCGTCGTCCCCACGACCCGGTCGACCACCGCCAGGTAGTTGGCAGCCATGCCGGTGCCACGAAGCTCGAAGACGGTGAATGCCGTGGCGACGGCCGAGAAGTCGAGGAAGCGGTCCAGCCGCTGGCCCTCGCTCGTCGTGCTCATGAGGAACCGACCGGCACGGGCGTGGGCATCTCGAACGTGGGCGCAGCGTTTGTGTCCGGCAGGCCCGGGATCGGGTTGCGGACCAGCTGGGTGAAGAGGTCTCGAAGTCGGAACATGTCGCCGATCGCGTCGGACAAGAGAGCGGGCCGGCCTTGGAAGGCTTGCGTCAGTAGTGCCAGGAAGTCGGCGTAGGAGCGGTTGAATGCCTCGGCTGCGCTCCGCAGCTCGGAGCCTTCGGGGTAGTCCGTCAGCGTGGCGTTGGTCTTCACCGGGAACGACGCATTCCAGTCCACGTTCACCGGCGGCCCGGTGGGTTCGTCTGGCTGGTCCCCGGCCTGGTAGTAGCGTCCCTTGGCCAGCTGCTGGAAGCGGTAGTAGTGCGACAGCTCGTTCTCGTCGTCGTGGATGCCACCGCCGTAGCCTTCGCCCTGCTCCCCGATCAGTTCGAGCGCGCAACGTGCGCTCTCCAGGTCGGTTACCGGCACGACCTCGCCCCCGCCGGAGAAGAAGTACTCCGAGGTGACCTGCCGGGCGCGATCCCCGGAGAAGAGCGCGTCGCCCATGGTCGCGTGGAGCCGGACGAGCCCGCGCTCGATGGCCTGGTAGAACTCGCCGATGCTGAAGTACTGGTAGTCAAGCCCCTTCGGTGGGACACCGACCCGCGAGCCCTCTTGCGCCTTCCTGCGCAGCACCTTCTTCTCCTCCGACGGTGGCTCCTGCGGCCGCTCGATCTTCAAGAACGTCGCGATGCTCTCCGGGGAGAATCGCTGGAGGCTGACCTCGAAGTCGGTCTCGCCGTCCGGCAGCAAAGCGGGGTACGAGGGGACGAAGTCGGGCGCGGTCAGGTCCGGCGTGCCGCCCACCGCGTTGAGCACGTTGGCCGCGAGCGTCAGGTGCAGCATCTCCTCGACCACCACGACCCGAATCACGTGGACGGCGTCGGAGTTCGTGCCGGGGACGATGGAGTACAGAGCGGTGAGGTACGGCGGGATGGTGGCGTGCTCCAGCTGAAGAGCGACGCGCAGGTAGGCGTGCAGATCGTCCAACGTCTCGATCTCGGAGTGGGACACCGGCTGCAGTCCTTTCGCTAGGGCTTGCGGGCGGGAACCGGCTCCGCGGCGGTTGGCAGGCCGCGTCCGCGGAACTCGGTGACGATGCGGTCGGCGGTGCGCAGGCACATCGCGGCGAGAGTCAGGGTGACGTTGGAGGTGCCGACGGAGGCCATGCTGCCGCCGCCGACGAGATACAGGTTCTCGTGGTCCCACGATCGCTGGTCGCCGTCGACCACGGAGTCCGTCCGCGACGAGCCCATGACATGGGTGCCGGCGAGATGGTTGCCGCCGCGGACGACGAAGCCCTCACCCTCGTACGTCGTGTACTGCGGGTCGGAGGGGTCGTAGCGGGTGTGGTCTGCAGCACCGAGCCGCTGGAACAGGCGTTCGGACAGTCGGCGACCGGCGGCGACGCCGCGCATCGTGTAGTCGGAGAGGGCGTAGGAGATGACCGGCCGCATGTTTCCGAGCGGGTCGACGAGGGAGGGCTCGACGGAGACCCGGTTGCTCTCGCTGGCTGGGACGTCCACCATGAACGCCAGCAGCAGCTGCCGACTGAGTCGGCTGGGCAGCGCGTCGCGCAGGGCTGCGCCGAACAGGTTCTCGCTGTCGACCATCTCCACCAGGTCGGAGTACGGGGAGCCGACGGGCCAGCCCCAGCCATCGTTGTGGATGTCCACGGCGAACGCGGCCTGCTTCTGACGGAAGGCGCCGTCACGCAGATCACTGATGCCGGCAGTGCACACGGTTCCGCGGTACGTGCCGGCGATCTGCGGCAACAGGCCCCAGGTCAGCAGATACGCGTGGTCCATGAAGTTGCGGCCAACCAGGCCGCTGCTGTTGCCGACGCCCGAAGCGAGCATCAGCCGAGGGTTCTCCACGGCGCCGGCGGCGAGGACGTAGACGCGCCCGCGCACAGTGTGCGTCGTGTGACGCGGCGACTCCGGATCGGCGTACCGCTTGATCTCAATGCCGCTGACCTGACCGGTCTGCTGGTCCAGCAGCACCTTCGACGCCACCGCCTGCACCAACAGGTCGACCTTGCCGGTCTGCAGCGCCTTGGCGAGAGTCCGACTGGCGCTGTACTTGGCCTGCACGGGGCAGATCGGCACGCAGTTGATGTTGCCTTGGCAGCGGCCGCCCTCCTCGACCTGGCTGGTACTGACGGCACCGACCGGGGTGAAGCCCTGTCCCCCGTCGTAGTGAGGGTTGGGGACCCCGTTGCGCGCCTGTGCAAACGCCCGGACCTTGACCTGGAACTCCTCGCCGTCCATGCCCACGGGCAGGCCATCGACGCCGGCGGCCACGGTCTTGTCCAGATAGGACAGCGGAATACCGCGCATGGGGAACTGGTAGTCCTCGGAGAAGGGCACACCGAGCTCGGCCTGGTCCGCAACCTCACCGGACACTCCGAGCTCGCGCTCGGCCCGGTCGTAGAACGGCTGCAGATCCGCGTAGGAGATCGGCCAGTCTCGGCCATGCCCGAAGAGGCTGCGCATGCGAAAGTCCGAGGGCAGCATCCGTGGGGTCTTGGCCTCCCAGTGCATCGTCGTGCCGCCGAAAACGCGGGTGTAGGTGGTGTCCGTGGCGAGGGGACCGTTCTTGACGACATAGGCCGACGTGTCCGGCTGACCCGGGTAGATGCGGCGGACGTCCGCGCCTCGTGGCATGTCGGCGTTGGGGTTAACCGGGTACGGGGCTTGGTTGTCCTTCACCGCCGTCGCGTAGAACTGCGTGACGTACCTCTCGTATCCCTCCAATGTGCGGTCGTCCCCGACACCAGCCTCGAGAACCAAGACGCGCATTCCGGCCGCGCTCAATTCGGAGGCAATGATGGAGCCGGCAATACCGGAGCCAACGACCACGGCGTCATACATGACCTCGGACGCGGCTCGCGCACTCGTTCGTGTGGTGGCGTTCTCAGGAAAATGCAAGTGACCCACCCCGAGACTCTGAGCCAGGCGGGACGCGGCGAGTCCCGGGGGCCTGGGGAGTTGAAGCATGGCATAGGCACGAGAACGGTGTACAGGGTTCTGCTTCTTGTGATTGCGGCATGCCTTGGTGCTGCGGAAGATGCTGAAACGCGCAACGATCACGTACCCCTCGAACCTCCCTGCTTCAGCTCAACAATGGACGCTTGCCAGGATTCGGCGCCGGCACGTGCATCTGGTCCAAGGTGAGCGAGGACGATCGCTTCATGTCGACCACGCTCGATGTCACGGGAACGTGGCTGCTCGAGTGCTTCCTTCCCTCACAAGCGAAGCAGACCCACTCGTCGGCCTTCTATGTCGTCGAGTAGCGCATCGCGCCGCCGGCACGAACCGGCCACCGCCGCGTCCCAACCCGGAACGAGCCCCTCGACCGCGACCCTCAGTGAATGAGCGCTCGGATCGCGTGCGTCCTTCTGGGCTGCCGGTGCAACGCTTGTTCAGCCAAGAGCCTTCGCGTCGTGACCGCGTCACAGGCGGCTACTAGAGCCTTTCGGTACGACCGGCGTCCGGCCAGACTCGGTCGAGGTGTCCGGCGGGTCGCTCTCTATGCGGCTGTCCACCGGGGTTGTTGGGTGTGGCTCTCCTTCGGTCTGCTGCCCGTCGGGCACCGTTGACGAGGTGTGGCTCCAGAGGGGACTGCCCTGCTCGTAGTAGCACTGCCCACCTCGTCGTCCCTTGTTGGTTCGAGTGAAGGTGGGAGCAGCAGATGCAGCAGGTGGTCATTGGGGTCGATCCCCACAAGTTGTCGGCCACGATCGACGTCGTCGACGCGCACGAGGAACTCCTAGGGTCGGGCCGGTTCACCACCGACCAGGCCGGGTACGCGGCGATGCGCACGTACGCCAAGACCTGGCCGGAGCGGGTGTGGGCGATCGAGGGTGCGAATGGTGTGGGGCGCCCGCTGGCGCAGCGGCTGTTGGAGGCTGGGGAGCAGGTTGTGGATGTGCCGGCGAAGCTGGCCGCTCGGGTGCGGGGTGTTCGACACCGGTCACAACCGCAAGACCTACGCCCACGACGCGCACTCGATCGCGGTCGTAGCGGTGCGCACCGAGGGACTTCGGGTGCTGCGGGTCGACGCCGAGCTGGAGGCGTTGCGGATGCTCGCCGATCGCCGCGAGGCACTGACCCGACGCCGCGTGCAGACCGTCAACCGCCTCCAGGCACTGCTCGGCGAGTTGCTGCCGGGGCAGGCGAAGAAGACCATCACCACAGGTCAGGCCAAGGCGACGATCGCCAGGGTGCGTCCACGCGACGTTGCTGGGAAGACCCGCTGGCGTATCGCCGCCGACGAGCTGGCCGAGCTGGTCGCGGTCGAGGCCAAGATCAGGAAGGCCGACACCGAGCTCAAGACCATGTGGTCCGGGTCGTCCAGCCGTGGGCGGTAGGTCAGCGTTCTGTCGATCGCGGCGAGGATGTCGGTGAGGCGTTCGTTGGAGGAACGGTTCACATCGTGACCGCGTCGGCGTGGGCGCTGGTGGCGACCTGGTCGCGCAGCAGGACGTCGGTGACGACGTCGACGTGCATGCCGAGCAGGGTGCTGAGTTCTTCGGCGATCCCGGCGACCCGCAGGAGCGGGTTGCCGTCGGCTGCCGGGTCGAGGTCGACCAGGAGGTCGATATCGCTGCCTTCTGCGGCGTCGCCGCGGGCTACCGATCCGAACAGTCGTGGGTTCGTTGCCCCGTATCGGGTCAGGGCGTTGACGTGTGCGGGGTGCTGCTCGATCACCTGCCGCACGGACCGGCTCGTCGACGTAGGCACCGCCATGCCTCCCAGAGTAGCCAGCGGCCTCACGTCGACGTCGCGTCCTGGGGGGACAGACCCCGCGAGGTGGGGGGATGTCGCGCGGCGCAGCCTGGGAGTGAACCTGTCCCTGGGGTGGTCATGCGGCGTCTCCGCGGGTGCGGTGCAGGATCTGGACGGCGCGGGCGACGACGGTGGTTCGGGTGAGGGGGAAGTGTTCGGCGGTGAGCTCGGTGCGGGCTTGTGCTTGCAGGGCGGGTCGGTGTTGGGCGACGTCGTCGAGTTCGGCTTCCAGCGCGGCCAGGTCGACCTCCTCGAGCCGTGGAGGATCAGCGGACTCTGCAGGGTGGGTGTCCCACCAGGGGCCGGCTTCGGCCAGGCGCATCGGGGAGCGGGTGTCGGGGTCCGCGGCCACGGTCAGCAGCGCCGGCTCGATGAGGGCGGGGGGCCAGCCGCGGGTGAGGGCGAGCTGGAGGGCGGCGTGCAGGGTGTGGCGGGTCCACCGCCCGGTCGGCTTGTCCAGTGCCTGCCGGGCTCGGCGGCAGCGTTCGACCAGGGCGTCGAGGTCGGTGATGCCGCAGCGGGTGAGGACGTCCTCCTCCCGCCACCGCGACGATCGTTCCGGACGGGCGTGAGGGGGTGGGGGGAGGAGGGTCTTGGGTCTTCTTCTCTGGGTCGGGCCGCAGTTCTGCGGCCACCCTCCCCGCAGAACTGCGGCCACCAGACGCATCGGGGGTGGCCGCAGATGTGCGGCTACCCGCAGAACCGCGGCCCTCACCCACCTGGGCATCCGGGTCGACCTGGGGTGTCGCCGACGGGGTGGGGGCAGATCCGCGGCCACCCCCGCTGCGAGAGCCCTGCGGGTCGGTGGTGGTGAGGTGGTAGCGGTTGGTCAGGTTGCGTCGTCCGGCTCGGCGGTGCTCGATGCGGACGAGGCCGGTGTCGGCGAGTTCGCGGACGGCCCGGTCCACGGCGTCAACAGAACGGTGCAGCCGGACAGCCAGCAGTTTCCGGCTGGGCATGCGTTGCCCGGAGGTATTGCCGTAGCGCAGGAGGAGGGAGTAGACACGGAAGGCGGCGTCGGAGATGTCGGTGTCGATGACCCATTCGGGCACGAGCGCGAAGGGTTGGTCCTCGACCCGCAGGCTCCCCGGCGGGTGGAAGTCGTCGGAAGGGACGGTGGTCGATTGATCGGAGAACTGGCTCATGGGTGTGCCTGTCCAAGGGAGGTATCTCGGTTCACGGACTGCCCCACAGGAGTGTCGTCGGGTGTCGCTACGGACCTCATCCGACACAGGCTCCGAGGGGCCGGGACCAACCCGAGACACCCGCAGGCGAGAGGGTTGGCGCTAACACGGCGCTAGGAAACGCAACGGCACTGCCCGCAGAAGACCGAACCAGACGGACCAACCAGCACCAGCCTTCGAGACGAAGACACTGGTCAGCGCACTAACCCGCACGAGTCGACACCAACGCAAGAACAAGTCGGAAACCTACGGATCAGAAGGTTAGGGGTTCGAATCCCTTCGGGCGCGCCCCTTCGCTTTGGCCTCGAGTGTGTCGCTGACCTGCATGGACGCGGTCCGGGCCTTCCTGTGTGGCCGTGGATCGGGCTCGGTGGGCTGGCCCTTGTCCCTTGATGTGTCCCTTGATCGTGTCCCCAGGTTCGGTTCCGGTGGTGGGTGCAGGCTGGGGTGATGACGACTTCCGTGCCTTCTGGTCCTGCTCGTCGACGTCGGGGGAGTGGCAGTCAGCGTGAGCGCCGCCCGGGGGTGTGGGAGGTTCGGGTTCCTGGGGTGCCGGACCCGGTGACGGGCCGGTTCCGGCAGGTGTCGGTGACGGTGTACGGGAGTGCGGCCGACGCCGAGGCCCGCCGTGGGGTGCTGGTGGCCGCCGGGCGGGGCCGCTCGGGCTCGGCGTTGACCCTGCAACGGCTGGTGGGGCTGTGGCTGGTGGCCGACCACGCGTGGAAGCCCTCGACACGGGTCGGGACCCGTTCGGTGTCGCGGGCGCTGTGCGCGGACCCGCTGGCCGACGTGGTGGCCGCGCGGCTGACTCCACAGCTCGTGCGTGCGGCGATGGCGCGGTGGGCTGATGCCGGGGCGGGTCCGGCGGTGGTCGCCGGGCGGTTCCGGGTGCTGCGCTCGGCGTTGTCGTGGGCGTGGGAGGAACGTCTGCTGGTCGAGCATCCGCTGCGCGGGATGCGGGGACCTGCCCGTGTCCCACCCCGGCGGCCGCTGCCCGACGATGCTGTGCGGGCGCTGCTGGTCACCGCGGAGACCCGCGTGTTGGAGGCCCACGCCAACCATGACGCGGGCGGCTTGCCCGGGCGCGTCCATCGGGCCGAGCAGGACCTGCTGCTGGTCCGGCTGGCCGCCGACACCGGTGCTCGCCGAGGCGAGCTGGCCGCCTTGATGCTCACCGACCTGTCCGGGCGGGTGTTGACGATCGAGCGAGGACTGTCGGCCGGACAGCTCACGACCCCCAAGTCCGGCCAGGCCCGAACCTTGACGCTGGGGGCGTCCACCGCCGCGTTGTGGCACCACCTGGACCAGCAGTGGACCGAGCGAGCCGGGGGAACGCTGGGCCCGTGGTTGTTCAGCCCCGACCTCGCCCACGAACGACACGTGGGCGCGGAGGTTCTCGGTCACCGCTTCGCCCGGCTGCGTGACGAGGCCGGCGTACCGGATGCCAGCCTGCACCGCCTGCGCCACACCGTGGCCACGTTCCTCGTGGCCCGCGGCCAGGTCCTGGCCGCCCAAGCACGTCTGGGTCACGCCGACGCCGCCACCACCCTGCGGGAGTACGCCCACGCCCTCCCGCTCACCGACGGCCACGTCGCCGACGCCCTCGACGCCCACCTCCACCTCGATCGTGACGCCGGCGTCGCACCCGACGCCGGCCCCCCACCGCAGAGCACTGGCGCCACAGGGCAGGGCCTACGCCCCTCGTAGTCCGCCCCAGGGCGGCGCCGGTCACCGCGTCACCCCGGCTCTGTGAGGCGCCCGCGCGGGAGCTTGGGTCGGCGCCCCAGGTCGACCTGCGCATCTGCGCCGACGCCGCTGTGCGGACAGGCCCACGGTCGGGCAGGAGACGCACGTCAAGGTCGAACGTGTCGTCCGTATGCAGCCACGCAGGGCCTCGCGGGGCCACTGACGGCCCCGTGGCCGGTCCGGGAAGCTCCGCGCGGCTTCTCAAACGGATGAACTCCTCACCGCGAGCACAGCGTCGACGACGACCAGCACGACGAGCAGCGGGATGAACAGGAACATCACGATGAAGAACAAGAAGGACCAGTCGACGCTGGGGAAGGACCAGTCGACGCTGGGGAAGGACCACACTGGAAGCGGCTGCGCCGGGCCCTTTCGACGCGCGTGTAGGGCGTCAAGGCGGGCCGCAGGCGCGACGGTCGTCGCACAGTGCGCACCGTGCGCACCAGCGCACGGCCCAGCGACCGAGCACCAAGGATCACGCCGACCCCGCTGCGCTCGCCTGGCAGCCCGGTGGGCGGCAGCAAGATGCTGGCCGAGGACGAAGTCAAGGTCAACTACGAGACCGAGGGGCGGCGCTGACGAGACGATTATCGATCCTCGCGTTACTCCGGCCCGGAGGAGAACACTGGGTCCAAGACGGCACTGACCTTCATCATCTGGTCGTCCAGACTCGGCTCGCACAGGTTCTCGAGGCGTTCCTTCCGACGCCATGCCGCCCACTTGGCCTGCGAGGCCGCGCCGTAGCCGGCGACCGAGTCCGCCACGGGGCGAAGAGTGACCTGGCGGTACCGCGCGACAGCCCGTGCCGAGTCCAACAGCAGGCTACGGTCGAGACCCTGCTTGGCGAGCTGCACGATGTCGACGTAGTCACGCCAGCGCGTGCTCGTGATGCCACGCTCGAGGATCGTGACGCCCTTCTCCGCGATCGACGTCTCTGGCGCGTACCCGAGCATCTCGATGGGCTCACCCAGGACTCGGGGAACGGACACCACCTTCGGCGGGGGGACGGCGGGGTCACCTGTCGAGATGTCCCAAGCCACGACGACCCGTGCTGTCCCAACCGTGCCGTGCACCCGCACCCGAAGGCCGGGGTAGCCAGCGGCCTCCCGAATGGTCTGGATGCCTAGGCTGCTCAGGTCGATTGCGAGCCCGTCTTCGGCCTCGACAGCCGCGACGTCCCGCACGACTTGTTCAATGTGCGCTGCGGTGACGGACGCCGACATGGCCTCGGAGTCCACGTCCTTGGTTGGCCGGCGAAATCCGTAGACGGCAAGCAGGATGCCGCCCTTCAGCACGAAGTCCTTCCCGTGCGGAGTCCGCTGAAGCCGGTCCAGGAACGACTCCAACGCATGACGGGTCACCAACTCGCCGGTCGTAACTGGGGCATCGGTCTTCCTTGACGTTTGCGCTTGGCGTTGAAGCCGCCGAAGGACTTCAGCGTCACTCACCGCCATCAGGTCATCACCTCCAGCGTCCGCAGCAGGGGCCCCCGAGTCCGCGGCAGCTTCGACGCGATCTCCAGCAGGTCGGCAGGCTTGCCGCCCCGGTCCAGCCACCTCCGCAGCGCGTCGCGCCCCAGCTCGTACCCCACCGAGCCCCGTAGCCGGAACGCGTCAGCGATGGACCGCTCCGGGCTGTAGATGCCCATGCGCATGGTCGAGCCAGGAATGGTGATGGTCGTCCGACCGAGGCTGAAGGAGTCAGCAGCGAAGTGGTGCCAGGCAATGACCCCCTCAGTCGCCGGAGTTCGGCAACCCCTCGGAATGGCGATGTCGAGTGCCTGAGGGATCTCGTCAGTCAGGTCGTGGTAGGCCAGCGCTGAGGTCAAGCAGAGGGTCGCCTGGGGATGCTTGGCGGCCGCCTCAAGCCAGTCCCAGTCGGCCGCATCAGCGTCTGCGGGCAGGTAGAGGCCGCGCGCAATCCTCTCGTAGGCGCCCGCGTTCGCACGCCGGTAGAACGCGCTGCGGGACGTGGCGCGTTCACCAGCGCGCAGCAGTGTCGCGGCAGGCATGCCGGCCTCCCTCCCGTTGAAACGAAACGTATACCGATAACTTTATCTGTGGACGGGTTGTTTCGCCACCATCTCTCGAGTCCGACTGCCTCGGCTCGGGCTGAACGTCGTAGATGGCGCCTCCACCGACTGGCAAGGTGGCGCGAACATGGCAGGACGTGCGAACAGCGTTCGAGCACCCCGATGTGCACGGCCAGGTTTCGAGACACCGCACGTCGTGCCATCCGTGCCCCTCTCAGACAACCCCGGACGCCACAACCGCGAGATTGGGCATCGGGCGTGCGTACATCTGGGCGGACGGGGCACTCTCGCCTACCGGATGCTGGCGTTCTGTGGGCTGGCAACGCATGACCCGAGTTGTGACCTACCTGCGTTCTACCGGGCGTCGCGTAGGAGAGTCTGTGCGGCGTGGGCCAGGGTGGTGAGGTCGTTGTCGATGATGTCTTTGATCAGGGTGGGGTCGACTCGGAAGTATTCGTGGACGACGACGTTGCGTAGCCCGGCGATGGATGCCCATGGCACGTCAGGCTGTCGGGTCTTGACCTGATCGGGTAGTGCCCGGACGGCTTCACCGATTACCGCCAGGTTGCGCAGGACGGCGTCGTAGGCCATCGCGGCGATGGAGGGGTCCGGGTCGTCCAGCCGTGGGCGGTAGGTCAGCGTTCGGTCGATCGCGGTGAGGATGTCGGTGAGGCGTTCGTTGGCGGGACGGTTCACATCGCGACCGCGTCGGCGTGGGCGCTGGTGGCGACCTGGTCGCGCAGCAGGACGTCGGTGACGACGTCGACGTGCATGCCGAGCAGGGTGCTGAGTTCTTCGGCGATCCCGGCGACCCGCAGGAGCGGATTGCCGTCGGCTGCCGGGTCGAGGTCGACCAGGAGGTCGATGTCGCTGCCTTCTGTGGCGTCGCCGCGGGCTACTGATCCGAACAGTCGTGGGTTCGATGCCTCGTATCGGGCCAGGATGGCGTCGATGCGTGGCCGGTGCTGCTCGATCACCTGCCGCATGGACCGGCTCGTCGACGTAGGCACCGCCATGCCTCCCAGAGTAGCCAGCGGCCCCACGACGACGTCGCGCCCTTGGACACACAGCGAGTTGGCTGTCCTCGCGGCACATCCTTTGCGTGGACCGCCCCTGGCGTGGTCATGCGGCGTCTCCGCGGGTGCGGTGGAGGATCTGGACGGCGCGGGCGACGACGGTGGCCCGGGTGAGGGGGAAGTGTTCGGCGGTGAGCTCGGTGCGAGCTTGGGCTTGCAGGGCGGGTCGGTGTTCGGCGACGTCGTCGAGTTCGGCCTCCAGCGCGGCGAGGTCGACGTCGTCGAGTCCGGGCGCTGGGTTGTGCGGCCACGGGTGGGCGTCCCCTCAGGGGCCGGCTTCGGCCAGTCGCATGGGGGAGCGGGTGTCGGGGTCGGCGGCGACTGTCAGCAGCGCCGTCTCGATGTGGGTGGGGGGCCAGCCGCGGGTGAGGGCGAGTTGGAGGGCGGCGTGCAGGGTGTGGCGGGTCCACCGCCCGGTCGGCTTGTCCAGTGCCTGCCGGGCTCGGCGGCAGCGTTCGACCAGGGGGTCGAGGTCGGTGATGGCGCAGCGGATGAGGACCTCCTCCTCCCGCCACGTCGTCGCCGTGCCGAACGCTGGCTGGGGGGCGGGGGGAGGAGGGTTATGGGTCTTCTTCTCTGGGTCGGGCCGCGGTTCTGCGGCCACCCTCCCCGCGGATCTGCGGCCACCAGACGCGTCGGGGGTGGCCGCGGATGTGCGGCTACCCGCAGAACTGCGGCCCTCGCCCACCGGGGCATCCGGGTCGACCGGGGGTGTCGCCGGCGGGGTGGGGGCAGTTCTGCGGGTAGCCCCGCTGCGAGAGCGCTGCGGGTCGGCGGTGGTGAGGTGGTAGCGGTTGGTGAGGTTCCGCCGGCCGGCTCGGCGGTGCTCGACCCGCAGCAGGCCGGCGCCGACGAGCTCGCGGACGGCCCGGTCCACAGCGTCAACAGAACGGTGCAGCCGGACAGCCAACAGTTTCCGGCTGGGCATGCGTTGCCCGGAGGTATTGCCGTAGCGCAGGAGGAGGGAGTAGACACGGAAGGCGGCGTCGGAGATGTCGGTGTCGATGACCCATTCGGGCACGAGCGCGAAGGGTTGGTCTTCGACTCGCAGGCTTCCCGGCCCGGAGAAGTCCTCGGAAGGGACGGTGGTTGATTCATCGGAGAACTGGCTCATGGGTGTGCCTGTCCAAGGGAGGTATCTCGTTTCATGGACTGCCCCACAAGGAGTGTCGTCGGGTGTCGCTACGGACCTCATCCGACACAGGCTCCGAGGGGCGGGACCAACCCGGGACACCCGATGCGGCGAGAGGGTTGGCGCTAACATCGCGCTAGGAAACGCGACGGCACTGCCCGGAGAAGCCCGAACCAGGCGTACCAACCAGCACAAGTCTCCGAGACGTAGACACTGGTCAGCGCACTAACCCGCACGAGTCGGCACCAACGCAAGAACGCGTCGGGCGCCATTCCGTCAGATGCCTCTCGCCGAGCCATCGGCACAGTCAATGCCCCACTTGCGGCCGAAGTGACACGGCCGCGGGCGCACGCTACGCGGCGGAGTGACTCACCTGTTGGTAGGGCTGCGCGATGATTCGGGCCCGTGGGTGGCCGGGGGTAGGGCGTACCCGAGGTGGACGAGCGCGTCGCGGAACGCGGCGTCGTGCTCGGCGGGCACTGCTAGATGCTGGTCACCGAGCAGGCGGCAGTAGGCCGCGGTTCGGGTGTCGCGGGCGATCAGGGCGGCGGTCGCCGGGTCGGCGCACTCGATCAGGCGCATCACCCCCCGGTCAGACAGCGCCGAGCCGCGTGCGGCTGCGTCGTCCAGCAGCCTGGTGACGGTCTCGGGGACCGAGCCCTTGTTGGCGCTGTCCAGCAGCTGGTGCAGGTCATCGAGGATGCGTCCGCCGCTGATGCCGGCCAGCAGGGTCGCCATCGTCAGCCGCCAGGTCCGCTCGTTGGTCTGCTCGGCGAACGCCGACAGCGTCATCGCCTGCCCTGGCGGAAGGTCGCCGACCGCGACCACGTCGTGGTTGGGCAGCACCTTCAGCGCCGCAGTGGGTGTCGGGGCGAGAGGGGGCCGGTCGGTGAGTCCCAGCACGTAGGCGCCCAGGTCGTTGACCCGCACCGCGGTCAGGCCGTCGTAGCGGCTCAGATACGCCAAGTCATCGGCGCCCCAGATGTGTTCGAAGTCTCCGCGTGCCCCGGACGGGTCGGTGAACGCCACGTCGAGCAGGCCCAGCGTGGCCGCGTACTCGAACAGGACCGCCAGGGTGTAGCGGCCCTGCAGAATGTCCCATCCGTGGTGGCCGGCGTACCCGAGGCTTCCGTACTGCGGGTCGGCTAGGTAGAGCCGCCACAGGCTCCGTGCGTTGCGCTCAACGGTGGGGTCCCACCCGCTGCGGCGCATCTGCGTGAACAGATCATCGACCTGCACCCAGGTGCCCGCGGGCAACGAGCCCACCGCCGCGGCAACAGTTCTGCGGCGGGTGGAGACCGAGGACAGTACGTTGGTGCTGCGCTGACCCTTGATGTTCTCGACCCGGCTGAACTCGTCGATGACGCCGTTGCTGACCCACCTGCGCCACAAGTCGCGGACGGTGGCATGCGGCGGCGCTGAGAGCGCCTTGCGACCCCGGGCGGTCAGCTGCAGCCGTGTTCCCGCAAGCTCGGCCAGTCCGCCCGCCTGCACGATCAGTGGCCACGCGTAGGCGGCGATCGCCTCGTGTGGGTAGAAGTCGCCCCGCACCAGCAGACCGGCCAAGTTGGCCACCGCCGAGGCCGAGGGACGGCGCGTCTTGGCGCTGCACCGCACCCGACCCAGGGCGCACTGCTCGAGCACGACCCGCAGGTTGGCCACCGCCTCCTCGGCAGTCTCACGCACAACGGTCATCGACTCGTCGGAGATGGCGCTCACTGCTCGACCCTACGTTCGCCCGAGCCCGGCCCCCGGTCCCCGCGGACTCGGCCACACCGCCGAGTGTGACCCGGTCGCGGCCCCGTGCAGGCAGGTCTGGCCCTCCACCAGCATGTGCAACCACGCCGGCGTTGATGCACTGGCGCGCGTCGATGAGGGCGGAATCGAAGCCGGCGCGGCCAAGAGCGCTCTCGTGACGGTGCGTCCACAGGCGGCTACTAGACGATTCCCATACGACCGACGTCCGGCCAGACTCGGTCGAGGTGCCCGGCGGGACGCTCTCCATGCGGCTGCCCACCAGGAGTTCGGGTGTGGCTCTCCTTCGGTCTGCTGCCCGTCGGGCACCGTTGACGAGGTGTGGCTCCAGAGGGGACTGCCCTGCTCGTAGTAGCACTGCCCACCTCGCCGTCCTTTGTTGGTTCGAGTGAAGGTGGGTGCAGCAGATGCAGCCAGTGATCATCGGGGTGGATCCCCACAAGTTGTCGGCGACGATCGAGGTGGTCGATGCCCAGGAGACGATGCTCGGGTCGGGCCGGTTCGCCACCGATCAGGCCGGGTACGCGGCGATGCGCCGCTACGCCAAGATCTGGCCGGAGCGGGTGTGGGCGGTCGAGGGCGCGAATGGGGTCGGGCGCCCGCTGGCTCAGCGGCTGTTGGAGGCCGGGGAGAACGTCGTGGATGTGCCGGCGAAGCTGGCCGCTCGGGTGCGCCTGTTCGACACCGGCCACAACCGCAAGACCGACGCCCACGACGCGCACTCGATCGCGGTCGTGGCGGTGCGCACCGAGGGGCTGCGGGTACTGAAGGTCGACGCCGAGCTGGAGGCGCTGCGGATGCTCGCCGACCGGCGTGAAGCGCTCACTCGCCGGCGCATCCAGACCGTGGGCCGGTTGCAGGCGCTGCTGGCCGAGCTGCTGCCGGGGCAGGCGAAGAAGGACATCACCACTGGTCAGGCCAAGGCCATGCTCGCCAGGGTGCATCCGCGTGACATCGCCGGGAAGACCCGCCGCCGTATCGCCGCGGAGGAACTGGCCGAGCTGGTCGCGGTCGAGGCCAAGATCAGGAAGGCCGACGCTGAACTGAAGGCGATGGTGCTGGCCCGCGGCTCACGGCTGATGGACCTTCGTGGTGTCGGACCCGTCGTGGCCGCCCGGGTACTGGCCGACGTCGGGGACGTGGCCCGCTTCGCCGACCGCAACCGCTTCGCCTCCTGGACCGGGACCGCGCCCCTCGACGCGTCCTCCGGGGAGCAGAACCGCCACCGGCTCTCGCGGGCGGGGAACCGGCGGATGAACCACATGATCCACATCGCCGCGATCAGCCAACTGCGCCTGGACACCGACGGACGGGCCTACTACCGACGCAAGCGCGCCGAAGGCAAGAAGGCCCTCGAAGCAATCAGGTGTCTCAAGCGCAGGATCTCCGATGCGATCTACCGCCAGCTCGTCGCCGACGCCCACGCCGCCGCAGCGGCCGAAGGCCCGGTCGGTGGTGAGGTGAGTGCGGGCCCGGGAGGGCACTGCGGGGCGTCTCAAGAATCCAGCGCGGTCGACCTGCCCCCGCCCATCGACACTTCGGATCAGCCACTTCCCGGACCCGCGAAGACGACGCTACAACCCGTCCCGCGGCCGCGGAACATCTCACGACGAAGGACCCCTCAACTCACCCCTTGACATCAGAGGGGTGCCGCTGTGACGCACCATCGCATGCGTCGATCGACTTGCGAGCGAACGCCCGCACATGCCGAGAGTCGGGCGTTGCTGAAGGCCTCGGTCCCGTCGCGGAGGGTCTGACGTTGTGGCGGCTTCCGGCGCCTTGGGCCAAGGGGGACGCAGCGGTCGCAGCCGCAGAAGGTTGCTGGTCCCTCTACAGTCGGATCTTTTCGTTATACGATATGGGCGTGGTGAGCGACGAGCAGATCCAGGAGTGGGCCGACGAGGCCGAAGCAGGCTACGACGTCGACGAACTGAAGCGTCGGGGTCGCGGACGCCCGGGCCGTGGCGCCGAACCGATGCAGGTGGTGGCTGTGCGGCTGACCGCAGAGGAGCTTGATGCCCTTGACGCGGCCGCAGCCAAGAACGAGATGAGCAGGTCCGACGCGATCCGGGCTGCCCTGGCCCGATTCGCTGCGTGAAGGTCCACCCCAGCGCGCTCAAGCACGGCGTCTCCTCCGACGACGCGGCGCAGGCGGCGGAATGGTCGCTATGGATCGAGCCGCTGGACACCGATGGCCCGCCCGACCGGGAGTTGCGTCTGGGCTTCGACACCCGGGGACGACTGCTCGAGACGGTCGTGCTGGTCTTCGCCAGCGGCGACGAACTGGTCATCCACGCCATGCCAGCTCGCAGGAAGTACCTAGACCTCCTGCCGTAGTCACCCACAACATGACTTCGAGCTACCTCAACAGCCGCGATGAGTACGGCATACCGTTTACCGGTCATGCCGCTAACAGTGCGTTTCGGTCCTGCCGAGAGTCGGGCGATTCATGTCGGGCACGGTTCGACGGTTGGTGTTCAAGGGGCGAAAGCCGGGACCGTCTCGGAGTCCAGGAGCCACGTGCGGGTCGGCCCATCGCCCTTCACGTCGATGACCCCGCGCTCGGTGCAGGCGAACTCGTCGTCCAGCAGGGCCCGGGTGGTCTCGGTGATCTGGATCTGGCCGGGGATGCCGTGGGATTCCATCCGGGGTTCTTGAACTGCACTGTGGCCTGGCAGATCATGCCGGCGTGGATCTGGGCTTCAGTGTGATCGGTTCGGCGCGTGCGGAGTGCACGATGGTGCTGCTTCATGGCCTATCCGAGAGCGCCGAGGTGGTATCTGACCTGGTGGTCGGAGTTGCTGCTGGCGGGGTGCGAGTGGTGGCGGTTGATCTACGGGGCCATGGGCGCTCAGGTCATGCGGACCGCTATCGACACAACGACTACGCCGCTGACGTGGCCCGAGTCATTGAGCAGGTCTCGACCGGTCCAGTCGTCGTGTTCGGGCACTCCCTGGGGGGTGTGGTGGCGGTGTCGTTGGCGCAGTCCCGGCCGGAGCTCGTCGCTGGGCTGGTGCTCGGGGACCCGCCTCTGTTCGAAGGAGACCCTGGCGTCCGTGCGGCAAGTGCGTCTGCACGCGCTCACTCGGACATGGTGGCGCGGATTCGCCAGTGGCAAGCCAGCGGCATCTCCGGCTCCCGGCTGGCCGCCGAGCTCGGTCGGCGACCGTCTCCGCATCACGGGCAGCGTCTGCATGACATGTTGACGGCGTCTTCTCTTGCCGCGTGGTCGACCGCGCTGCTGGCTTTCGACCCGGCAGCCATGGATGCCTCGATCACCGGTGAGCTGTGGGCGGGGTTCGATCCCGACCAGCCGCTGCAGTGTTCGACGCTTGTCATCCGGGCTGACCCCGGGCTCGGTGCGGTGTTCACACCGGAGCATGCCCGCCGAGTGCTGGCCGCGACTCCTACGGCCTCGACAGCCCTGGTACCGGGAGTGAGCCACTGGCTGTACCTGGAGGCCACCGGGTTGACCGCTACCGTTCAGGAGATACTGAGCTTCACCGCCTCACTCGGCCCTCGCAGTCACGGCTGAGGCGGACCCGCCACCGACCGTTCCGGCCCGGGAGCCGGTAGATCAACCCAACCTCGACCGGTCTGCGCGATGGCGTGCGGCCTTCTGGGCGTAGCGGAGCTGCTGAGGCACGGCTCGCTGTCATCGAGGTGCGTCCACAGGCGGCTGGTATGACGCACCGTTCGGCATAGTCATTCGGGTTGCGCGGCAACGCCCCGACATGCCGAGTTGAGGGTGTTCGCAGGACTCCTCCTGAGTGGCTGAAGACCAGCGTCACTTCTAGCAGGCACCCCTCTGATGTCAAGGGGTGAGTTGAGGGGTCCTTCGTCGTGAGATGTTCCGCGGCCGCGGGACGGGTTGTAGCGTCGTCTTCGCGGGTCCGGGAAGTGGCTGATCCGAAGTGTCGATGGGCGGGGGCAGGTCGACCGCGCTGGATTCTTGAGACGCCCCGCAGTGCCCTCCCGGGCCCGCACTCACCTCACCACCGACCGGGCCTTCGGCCGCTGCGGCGGCGTGGGCGTCGGCGACGAGCTGGCGGTAGATCGCATCGGAGATCCTGCGCTTGAGACACCTGATTGCTTCGAGGGCCTTCTTGCCTTCGGCGCGCTTGCGTCGGTAGTAGGCCCGTCCGTCGGTGTCCAGGCGCAGTTGGCTGATCGCGGCGATGTGGATCATGTGGTTCATCCGCCGGTTCCCCGCCCGCGAGAGCCGGTGGCGGTTCTGCTCCCCGGAGGACGCGTCGAGGGGCGCGGTCCCGGTCCAGGAGGCGAAGCGGTTGCGGTCGGCGAAGCGGGCCACGTCCCCGACGTCGGCCAGTACCCGGGCGGCCACGACGGGTCCGACACCACGAAGGTCCATCAGCCGTGAGCCGCGGGCCAGCACCATCGCCTTCAGTTCAGCGTCGGCCTTCCTGATCTTGGCCTCGACCGCGACCAGCTCGGCCAGTTCCTCCGCGGCGATACGGCGGCGGGTCTTCCCGGCGATGTCACGCGGATGCACCCTGGCGAGCATGGCCTTGGCCTGACCAGTGGTGATGTCCTTCTTCGCCTGCCCCGGCAGCAGCTCGGCCAGCAGCGCCTGCAACCGGCCCACGGTCTGGATGCGCCGGCGAGTGAGCGCTTCACGCCGGTCGGCGAGCATCCGCAGCGCCTCCAGCTCGGCGTCGACCTTCAGTACCCGCAGCCCCTCGGTGCGCACCGCCACGACCGCGATCGAGTGCGCGTCGTGGGCGTCGGTCTTGCGGTTGTGGCCGGTGTCGAACAGGCGCACCCGAGCGGCCAGCTTCGCCGGCACATCCACGACGTTCTCCCCGGCCTCCAACAGCCGCTGAGCCAGCGGGCGCCCGACCCCATTCGCGCCCTCGACCGCCCACACCCGCTCCGGCCAGATCTTGGCGTAGCGGCGCATCGCCGCGTACCCGGCCTGATCGGTGGCGAACCGGCCCGACCCGAGCATCGTCTCCTGGGCATCGACCACCTCGATCGTCGCCGACAACTTGTGGGGATCCACCCCGATGATCACTGGCTGCATCTGCTGCACCCACCTTCACTCGAACCAACAAAGGACGGCGAGGTGGGCAGTGCTACTACGAGCAGGGCAGTCCCCTCTGGAGCCACACCTCGTCAACGGTGCCCGACGGGCAGCAGACCGAAGGAGAGCCACACCCGAACTCCTGGTGGGCAGCCGCATGGAGAGCGTCCCGCCGGGCACCTCGACCGAGTCTGGCCGGACGTCGGTCGTATGGGAATCGTCTAGTAGCCGCCTGTGGACGCACGCGGCGCGACCAGAAACGCACTGGTTGCGGCTGCGTTGGGATCGTTGGGTCGTTGGCGCCTGCTTTCAGCGCGGCAGTGGGTCGACGGTGGGTGTGGAGTCTCGGCGTGTGGGGAGGCGATGGGTCATGCGGGTCACCGATGGTGTGTTTCGGGTGAACCACGTGGAAGGGAACGCCTACGTCGTGGTCACCGACGACGGTCTGCTGCAGGTGGACAGCGGGCTGCCGGGCAATGCCCGACGGATCTGCAGGTTCATCGAGGCGATCGGGCACGATCCCGGCGAGGTCCAGGACATCGTGCTCACCCACTACGACGGGGACCATGTTGGCAGTGCCGCTGCGCTCAAGGCACGCACCGGCGCCCGCGTGTGCATCCACGAGGCGGACGCCCCCGTCCTGACGCGCGAGCAGAAGCCCGGGGAGCGCATGCCGCTGCTCGTGCGCATCCTGTACCGGCTGTTGATGAAGCCGCTGACGCCGGACCGGCTGCTGCACGATGGCGACATGGTCGGCGGGCTACGCGTCATGCACATCCCCGGCCACACCCCGGGCAGCATCGCCCTGGTCCGTGAGGACGGAGTCGTGTTCTCCGGCGACGCTCTGCTCAGCGACAAGCACGGCACCGTCATCCCACCGGATCCCCGGCTGGCGGAAGACCCTGACCAAGCGACACACTCCGCCGAGGCGATCCAGGCACTGCACCCGCGACTGCTCCTCCCCGAGCACGGCTCGCCAGCAGCTGCGAATACCTATGCCACCGCCACCGACACACCGGTGATGGCCGACAACTCAGATGCTCAGACCGTCTCCGGCAGGCACGCTCGGCGGCTGCTGCGCCGGTTTGACCGGTTCATGCCGCTCGGGCTCCTGGTGGACCAGTACGGCGAACCGCAAGGTCTCGCGATGCGGCAAGAGATGCACCGGGAGTACCTCCGGCTCTTGCCCGGCGTTCCGCAGATTGGCAAGGACGGCACCTCCGACAGCAGGTTCCTGGCCTACGGCCCGATGGCCTTGGCGGTCTACCGGGTCGTGCTGCGCCACGGAGGCGACGTCGAGGAAGCCGGCCAGCTGCTCCACGAGTGCGGCCGAGCGTTCTACCAGCGGATGCCCACGATGGTCCGACCCGTCCTGCGCTCGTACGTGTTCAGCGGGCTTCGCCGCCGGCGTCTGGAGAAGGCTGCCCGCGACTCGCAACACCGCCGCTACCCCGCCGACTGGGTCTTCGAGATGGTGCCCGGCGACGGGCAGCCCTTCGACTACGGCAAGGACGTGACCGAGTGCGGCATCGTGAAGTACCTGCACGCTCAGGGCGCCGACGAACTGGCCCCCTACCTGTGCGAGTGGGACTACATCATGGCCGAGACCCTCGGGATCCAGCTCCGACGCACCAAGACCCTGGCCTGGGGCTGCGACAGATGCGACTTCCGCATGACCAAGGACGGCACCACGACTGCCCCGTGGCCACCGGAGTTCGTCGAGCGAACCTGCGGGCTGGCCCCCTCGACCGCGTCCTTGCCACAGCCGGTCGAGGCATCCTGAACGCGGCAAGCCACGTGCTGAGCAGAGCGGCATCGCACGGTTGGTCCGGACAGCCCGGGGCCCCACTTGCGTCGAGCCACGGTTGTTGAGCGGTGGGCGGTCCCGCCCTCACCGCGGACGAAGTAGCCACGGTCATCCACATCGTGCTGGCTGAGGGTGGTCAACAGTTGGTCGGGCACCGGGGCGTGCCCCCGCTACTCACCGACCCGCTACCTATACTGCAGCCGTGGACCCGGTGGAGGCGCGCGTCCGCGACGTGGTCGCCGCCCTCGACCCGCCGTCCGAGGTGATCGACATCGACCCTCACCTCGCGGACACGGCCGACTTCGTCGCCGCCTACGGCTACTCCCTGGAAGACTCCGCGAACTGCATCATCGTCGTGGGCAAGGCAGACCCCCCGGTGCACGTGGCGTGCGTCGTGCTCGCGCACACCCGTCTCGACGTGAACTCCGCCGTCCGCAAGCGGCTGGGGGTACGCCGAGCATCGTTCGCTCCCCCCGAGGTCACGCGCGACCTCACAGGCATGCAGATCGGCGGAGTCACCCCCCTCGCGTTGCCGCAGAACATGCCGCTGTGGATCGACAGCCGAGTCATGGACCGCGAGACGATCGTCGTCGGTGGAGGCAGCCGCTCCTGCAAAGTGGTCGGCCCTCCCCGGATGCTGCTCGCCCTACCGAACGCCGAGGTGGTCACGGACCTGGCCCGCCCCACCGCCCACTGACCCGAACTGTCCGACCTGTACGAGGCGGGCGATCTGCTCACCATGAGCCCCCGGGGAACGCCTCAACTCGGGGCAGACATGAGCGGGCGTTGCAGCGCAACCCGAATGACAACGCCGGAGCCCTGCCCCACTTCGGCCGCCTGTGATGCGCCATCGGCCTACGCCGCCAGCTCGCCATCGAGCCTGAGCACGTGCGCCGATGGCACGCATGTCTGACGTCCGACCTGCGCGCCGAGCTTGAGCCGTCGGGCCGGGACGGGTCGGCGACGCTCCCAACCGCCTACCGGCTGCTGCGGGCCATTCTGCAGACGGCGGCGGATGACGAACTCCTGCTTCGCAACTCGCCCTCGCGGGGAGTCGAGCTGAACCTCGAGCCGGGTAGCCGACTCGGAGTGCGGCTTCCCCGGGGCGAGGCGCTCCCGACCGGGCGTCCAGGGTGGATTACAGGAAACCTATAAGTATACATATGATTGCCGTAACCCTATAAGAATCTACAGGGAAGTGGCAGAGTGTCCGGTATGCAGGTGAGTGTGGCCGAAGCCGCCGTGCTGCTCGCTGTCCACCCCCAGCGCATCCATCAGCGCATCCGGGAGGGCTCCCTGCCCGCGGTGAAGGTCGGGAACCAGTGGGTAGTGGAGATGGACGAGGTGCGTCGACTCAAAGGCCGCTCTCGGCCGGGGCGTCCGTTGTCTGCGAAGTCCGCATGGGATCTGCTCGTGGTCGCTGCCGGTGACCGAGCCGTCTCCGGCCTGACCCCTGCGGCCCGGTCACGAGCTCGGGCGCGTCTGCGCATCCTGCTCGACAGGGCCTCCTCCGCCGAGGTCGATGGAGTCGCAGCCGATCTTGACCACGCTCTGCGCAACCGGGCGAGGCGCGCACTGCTCGTCGCCTCCCCGCGCGATCTGCTCGACCTCCGCGACGACGAGCGCGTCCACCTCTCTGGCGTCTCGCTACCCGAGTCGAACATGTCCGCCGGCGATCTGGTCGAGGGCTACGTGTGCTCCAGTGATCTCGACGCCGTCATCGGCGACTACCTGCTCTCGGCCGCTCCCCGGTCACGCGCCAACGTCGTACTCCACGTCGTCTCCGGCCCCGCTAAGAACCCGGCGGTCGTCGACCTCGACCACCTCGTCCGGTCGCCGCTCACGATCGCGGCCGACCTGGCCGAGCATGACGGCGTCCGAGAGAAGAGCGAAGCCGTCCGCTGCCTCGCAGACCTGCACAGCACAGTCGCCGCCAGCGGCGCAGTCGCTGGAACGAACCGTGCCTGAGCCCGTCGAACTGCCCGCCATGGACGCTGCTCAGAAACAGTGTTGGCACGCTCTGATGGACCTGTACGAGCGAGTCGACTCTGGGTGGACCCTCATCGGAGGCCAACTCGTCCACCTCCATTGCGCCGAACGCGGAGTCTCGCCAACACGTCCAACCAGAGACATCGACACAGTCGTCGACGTTCGGGCCTCCCCGACGATGCTCGCGACCTTCACAGGTGCGCTGCATGCCTTGGGCTTCGCCGCCGAGACCTCCGCCGATGGCTTCCAGCACCGCTGGCGCCGCGACCTGGCACAGATCGACGTCCTCATTCCTGAAGGAATTGGAGAACGCGCAGCGGCCCGAGCCGGCGCCGGAGGAGCGCCGACCCTCTCCGCCCCCGGCACCACCCAGGCCCTCAGCCGAAGCGAGCCGGTGAGCATCGTCGCAGCGGGCCGCACCGGAACCGTCCGGCGCCCCAGCCTGGTCGGGGCCCTCGTCGGCAAGGCCGCGGCCCGAACCGAGATCGCCTCCGATCGCGCAAGCGCCCGCCACTGCACCGACTTCGTGGTCCTGGCCGGTCTCATCTCAGCGCGCGACTTCCGGGAGGATGCTTTGACCGCGAAGGACCGCACCCGGCTGCGCAAGATGCTCACATGCTGTCGCACGGACGATGCGGCCGTGGCCGTCGACAACGCCTGGGAGGCCCTGGCACGACTCGAGCGCGCGGCGGGACTCAGCCACTGAGCCGTGGGGTTCGGTCTCCAAGTCGGGGGGCAACGCCGCATCGTCACTGCACCCATGGCGTGTCCCGGGCTTCGACACGCTGGGCGGCGAGCCAGCGGTCGATGTCGGCCGGGTCGAACCTGACGTACTTGCCGACCTTGTAGAACGCGATCCGCCGTTGATCGACGAGGCGACGGACGAATCGCTGCGGAGTCCCGAGCCGCTCGGCGGCGCCAGCGATGTCGAGCAGTCCAGGGTACGTCGACGCCGGAGCCTTCGCTGCAGTTGGCCGTCGGCGCGGCGTCGGCAGCACGACCTCTTCGTCAGTCTGGGCTTCGAACGCCAACTGGTCAGCGGCGGGGACGCGCTGTGCCTGTTTCAGATCGGTCATCGGCAGATCCCTCCGGTAGGTCAGATCGAGAGGCCACGCGGGCTGCTGGGAGCCTCGGGATGTGCCGGGCCGGCCAGCGCGGACCTCTCCGCCGCCGTCGGTGGCGCCGCCACCGAGCGCAAGGTGGTGGCGAGCTGGTGCGCGCCGCTGCGGTGGATGGCGTGGGCGGTCTCGGCGACAGCGGTGTCGGCGATCCAGGCACCGACGGCGTCGGCGTTGCTGGGGGTGGGGGTGTCGGGGTCGGGGGTGAGGTAGAGGTAGTTGCCGAGGCGTCCGCGGGACAGGGCGGTGTAGGCGGTCTCGCGGGTCATGGAGGGTGCGGCGGCGACGAGGGTGATCTGGCTGGTCTGGCCTTGGGCCTTGTGCACGGTGAGGGCGTAGGCGTGGTCGAGGCGCCCGTCGGCCAGGTAGGTCCCGGGCAGGGTGAGGTGGCGCCCGTCGCGGGTGTGGATGGTGAGCGCGCCGTGGTCGGGGTGCAGGGTGGTGACGGTGGCGCGGTCGCCGTTGGGCAGGCCGCGGGCGGGGTCGTTGCGGGTGACGATGACCTGGTCGCCGGCGGAGTACCCGCGGGGCCCGGCGGGGGTGTCGACGTCGAGCTGGTCGGTGCCGAGCCGGCCGGTGGCGTGCAGGGTGTCGCGGATCGCGGTGTTGAGGTGGGAGGCGTGGGCGCGGGTGGCGGTGAGCACCAGCTCGTCGTCGGGCCCGGTCAGCACCTGCCTCGCGGTGAGGTAGTCCTCGACGATCTGGTCGGTGCGGTCGGCGGGGGTGGGGTCGATGTGGACGTGGCCGTGCTGCAGGTAGGCCCCGAGGGCGGGGCCGGTGCTCCCGGCGCGGAGCGCGGCGAGGGTGTCGCGTTCCCAGTCGGCCTGCTGGCGCCGGTTGTCGGCCAGGACGGCGTCGGGGTGGCGGAGCGAGGTGGCCGAACAGCCCGCCGGCGTCGATCTCGGGCAGCTGGGCGGGGTCGCCGACCAGGACGAGGCGGGCGTGGTGCTGGACGGGGTCGCCGACCAGGACGAGGCGGGCGTGGTGCTGCGCGGCGGCCGCCAGCAGGGTGGCCAGGTCGCGGGTGCCGACCATGCCGGCCTCGTCGACGACGAGCACGCCGCCCGGGGGCAGCCAGCCCGACGGCCGTGGGTCCTGCAGGCCGCGCAGGATCGTCGCGACCGTGGTGGTGACGATGCCGGTCGCGTGCTGGAGCTGTTGGGCGGCCAGGGCGGCGGTGGCGCACCCGACCACGAGCTGGTGGTCGTGGCCCCAGGCGGTGCGGGCGGCGGCCAGCGCGGCGGTCTTGCCGGCCCCGGCCGGCCCGACCACGACGGACAGCCGGCCGGGGTGCAGGGTGAGGGCGCGGACGAGGTCGGCCTGCTCCCCGGTCAGCCGGTGGACGCTTAGGGCGTACTCGACCAGCAGGGGGTCGACCGGCGCGGCGGGTAGGTGGTGTAGCCGGTCGGCGGTGGTCAGGGCGTGCTGCTCGACGGCGAGGAGGTCCCGGGTGGTCCAGCGCGGCTGCTCGCCGCTGTCGTGGAGGGGGATCGTGTCGGGGTGGGCCAGCACGCGGGCGGCCAGCCGTTCCACCGTCGGGGCGTCGACCGGCGCGCCGGGCGGCAGGTGGGTGTATCGGCGATACCGCCGGTGCCGCGACCGCAAGTCTTCTACTCGCGCGGCGTCTTGTGTAGCCTTGTGTGTGAGGAGGTGCACATGGCGACGAATCTGGCCATCGATCCAGATCTGCTCGAGCGTGCCCTGTCGGTCAGTGGTGAGCGGACGAAGAAGGCCGCCGTGACCCGTGCTTTGGAGGAGTTCATCGCGCGGCGCGAGCAGGCCCGCATTCTCGAGCTGTTCGGTGAGGTCGAGATGGCCCCCTCCTACGACCACAAGAGCGAGCGCTCGCGCGAATGAGCCTTCTGGTCGACACCAGCGTCTGGTCGCTGGCGCTGCGACGCGACACACCCCCCAACGTTCCCGAGGTGGGGGCGCTGCACCACGCGCTCGCCGGGGGTGACGTCGTTTCCACCACGGGAATCATCCTGCAGGAGTTGCTGCAGGGCGTGGTGCGTGACCAGGTCAAGGCACAGATCATCGACACGTTCAGCGCGTTGGAGTACCTGGTGCCGACGCGGGAGGACCACATTGCGGCCGCTCAGGTGCGCACCAGCCTGCGGTCTGTCGGTGTGCAGGTGGGAACGATCGACGCGCTGATCGTGCGGTTGGCATCGGCGGGTGGGCACACCCTGTTGACGACGGACAGGGACTTCGTTGTGGCGGCCCGCCATGTCGACCTTCGGCTGTGGCACCCACCCGCGGCCGGCGGCACTGCCAAGTAGTCATGAGCCGCGGTGACCTGGAACGTGAGCTGGACCAGCTCCGGCAGGAGAACGCACGGCTGAAGAAGCTGCTGCGACTGACCCAGCGCGAGGCTGAGCCTGCCGCGGGTGACCAGTCCGCGTGGTTCGACCGTCGGCCAGGGACTGTCACCGCCAGCTCGCCGGCGGAGGACAAGGTCGCGTTCTACACCGCGCTCTTCCGGGCACGCCGCGACGTCTACGCCGTGCGCTGGGAGAACCAGCGACGCGGGACGTCTGGGTGGGTTCCTGCGGTGGAGGGTGGCTGGCGTCGGCACAGTCGACACGACGAGGTGCGGTACCTCCCGCTCACCTCGGACGTCCTGGCCGCTCACCTCACAGGGAACCACCACATCGGCCTATACCCCATGTTGCCCGGCGATGAAACGTGCTGGCTGGCTGCCGACTTCGACGGCCCGGCGGCGATCCTCGATGCACTTGCCTACCTCAAGGCTGCGCGGGCCGTCGGCGTGCCAACAGCACTGGAGGTCTCCCGTTCCGGCGTGGGCGCCCACGTGTGGGCCTTCTTCACCGATCCAGTACCGGCCGCCAGCGCGCGGGCGGTCGGCACCGGCCTCGTGCGCGAGGCCATCGCACTGCGTGGCCGTATGAACCTGGGCTGCTACGACCGGCTGTTCCCGTCCCAAGACACCGTGCCCACCGGACGCTTCGGCAACCTGATTGCGGCGCCGCTGCATGGCAGAAGCCGTAAGGAGCACGGAACCACCGTCTTCCTAGACCTCGCCACACTGGAGCCGTTCGAGGACCAGTGGGCCTACCTGTCCACCCTCGACCGCCTCACCCCGACACAGGTCCGGAGGCTCGCGACCAAGCTTCGGGAGCCAGCCGTCGGGGTTCAGGTACGCCGGCTCCATCGCACGCACTCGACGCGGACCCTTCCTCGATCAGCACCCATCGTGCACCTCCACCTCGACAGCGGGGTCCGCATGCAAGGAGACGAGCTCAGCCCGGCGCTGTACGCCACCCTCACGCACGCAGCTTCCATGGCCAACCCCGAGTTCTACGACCGGCAACGGCGACGACAGTCGACATGGAACACCGCTCGCTTCATCCGGACCTACGACGAGACCATTGACGGCTACCTCGCTCTCCCTCGAGGCCTGCTCGACACGGCCGTCACGGCTGTCGAGGAAGCCGGCAGCAGGCCCGAGATCCACGACCACCGGGTGGACGGCGCACCGCTGCCGACGACAGTGACAGCCGAGCTCACTCCTGCCCAGCAAGCGGCCGTGGACGACGTCACCGGGCACGACCTAGGTCTTCTGGTGGCTCCGCCCGGATCCGGCAAGACCGTCATGGCCTGCGCCGCGATCGCGCGAGTGGCCAGGTCGACATTGGTGCTCGTCGACAGGAAGACGCTGGCAGATCAATGGCGTGCCCAGATCCAGGCGCTCCTTGGCATGAAGCCTGGCCAGATCGGAGGTGGGCGATCCAAGCTCACCGGCGCTGTCGATATCGCGACGCTGCAAACCTTGGCCCGCCGCAGCGACCTCGAGGACAAGCTCGCGGCATACGGCCTGATCGTGGTCGACGAGTGCCACCACGTCCCGGCCGCCGCCTTCGAGGCTGCCGTCCGGTCGATCCCTGCACGCCGATGGCTCGGACTGACCGCGACCCCGTACCGCCGCGACCGTCTGGACGACCTCATCTCCTTCCAGCTCGGACCCGTTCGCCACGCCTGGGCATCGGCTCAACCCGACACGATCGAAGGTGCTCTGGAAGAACGGCCCGTGCCGCGGCTCCTCGTGCACCGGACCGGCTTCTCCTACGACACCGAGGTTGACCTGTTTGCGCCGGGAGCTATCGCCGGCGTTCATCGTGCACTCGCGGAAGACGAGTCGCGCAACAGACAGATCGTCGATGACGTCGTAGCAGCACTCGAGCGGGGACGGCAATGCCTCGTTCTCGCCCAACGCACCAGCCACGTCGACGACCTCGCCGAGCGGCTGGAATCTCGGGGCTACCACCCCATCGTTCTCAAGGGTGGCATGGGAGCCAAGGCGAGAACCGCCGCCGTGGCCAGACTCCACCGGACGGACGGTGCAGGGCCCGAAGGACCACTCCTGGCCGTAGCGACGGGCAGCTTCGTGGGAGAAGGGTTCGACTCTCCCGAGCTCGACACCCTCTTCCTGGCCGGACCCGTCTCATTCAAAGGTCGACTCGTACAGTACGCAGGCCGGATCCTGCGATCTCACCCCGGCAAGACGTCCGCCGAGGTGCACGACTACCACGACGTCGACACGCCTGTGCTGGCCGCATCCCTTGCCAAACGGGCCCCCGGCTACGTCAGCCTCGGATTCCCCGATCCCCGCCGGCTCTGATCTCGAGCCCAGCCAGCGTGAAACCCCAAGATCGTCGTGGGCTAGACGTGGGCTATACGATGGTGAACAGGGGTCAGAACGGGTCCGGCGCGCCGACCGTGGACATGAAGAAACCCCCTGCTAGCAGGGGGTTTTCGGTGGAGCGGGTGACGAGAATCGAACTCGCACTGTCAGCTTGGGAAGCTGATGTTCTACCATTGAACTACACCCGCGAACGCGTTCATTATGCCTGATGCCGCGCTCGCTGAGGTTGAGCGCATCAGGTCTTCTCGGTGGCCACCACGATCACCTCGAGGGTCCGGGGGCCGTGCACCCCTTCGACCCGAACCAGCTCGATGTCACTGGTCGCGCTTCCGCCGGAGATGAACGTGATGGGGCGCGTTGCCTGCGGACCGAGCACGTCCATCGCCTCGGGCACGGTGGCGACCACCTGGTCGGCCCGCACCACGCACAGGTGCACGTCGGGAACCAGGCTGAGCGCGCGGCGACCCATGCCGATGCCGCTGACCAGGATGATTGTGCCGGTCTCGGCGACGCCGACCGCCGCGTTCGTGATGATGGCATCGGCGCGGTCGAGCGAAGCGGGGCTCATCGGCGGCGAGTCGCGCATGAGCACGACGCCGGCACCGGTGATGACCTGCTCGGCGAACCCGGGCGCCCCGACCATGGTCTGCACCCCACGCCGGTGGCAGATCTCGCGCACGGTCTCCGTGAGATCCGTGGCGCTGGCAAGGCGATGAACCGTCGCCCCGTAGTCGATCACGTTCTCGACGAACAGCTCCAGAACTGCGGCGTCGTCCAGGCTGCTGCCGCGTCGGTAGTTGCGCGGGATCGCCACATCGTCGGGCGTCTCGGCATCCGGGACGTCGGTCAGCGCCCCGCGCACCCGCGTCAGGATCGTCTCGCGCCCGCTCATGCCTTGTCCCCGTCCTGGCTCGCCCACCACGACCTGAAGCTCTGCTGCGGCGGCTGGAGCACGTCTCGGCTCTTGGTCCACTTGCTGCCGACGAAGGGCAGCCAATGCAGCCCGTCCTTGCCCGAGACGGCGTGGGCCAGCGGGAGGCCCACGGCCAGCCCGCTGTGGTAGACGGCGTCGGTGTCGAACACCGCGGTGACGCTCTTGAACACCGCCTGCTCGATTAGGTGCTTGTGGTGCTCGTGGTCGTGCTCGACCGCGCGCCCCCGCAGATGGGTGAGCACCTGCGGGATGTTGATGCGCACCGGGCACACCTCGTAGCACGCGCCGCACAGCGACGAGGCGAACGGGAGCGCACGGTCGACAGGGTCGTCCATACCCCGCAGCTGCGGGGTCAGGATGGCGCCGATCGGCCCTGGGTAGACCGATCCGTAGGCGTGCCCGCCCGTTCGCTCGTACACCGGGCACACGTTGAGGCAGGCCGAGCAGCGGATGCAGCGCAGGGCCTGGCGTCCCACCTCGTCGGCCAGCGCCTTCGTGCGGCCGTTGTCGATGAACACCACATGCTGGTCCTGCGGGCCGTCGCCGGGCGTGACGCCCGTCCAGAGAGACGTGTAGGGATTCATCCGCTCGCCGGTACTTGAGCGCGGAAGAAGCTGCAGAAACACCTCGAGGTCGGCGAACGTCGGCACGAGCTTCTCAATGCCGACCACCGAGATCAGGGTGTCGGGCAGCGTCAGGCACATGCGCCCGTTGCCTTCTGACTCCACGATGCACACCGTGCCCGTCTCGGCCACGATGAAGTTGGCGCCGGAGATCGCGACCTTGGCACGCAGGAACGTCTCGCGCAGGTGTCGGCGGGCCTGGCCGGCCAGCTCGATCGGTTCGTCGGTGAGGTTGGTCGGCGTGCCGGGCATGTGCTCGTCGAAGATGTCGCGAATCTCCGATCGGTTCTTGTGGATCGCCGGCACCAGAATGTGGCTCGGCCGGTCACCGGCCATCTGAACGATGAGTTCGGCGAGGTCGGTCTCGGTGGCGGTGATGCCACGCTTCTCCAGGTAGTCGTTGATGCCGATCTCCATCGTGGCCATCGACTTGATCTTGACGACCTCGGTCTCGCCGGTCTCCAGCACCAGCGCATGGATGATGCGATTGGCATGGTCGGCGTCCACGGCCCAGTGCACGGTGACGCCCGCCGCGGTGAGCGCTGCCTCGGCCTGCTCGAGGTAGGTGTCGAGATGGCGCAGCGTTCGGTTCTTGATGGCCTCGCCGGCCAGGCGCAGCTCTTGCCAGTCGTCGCGCTCGTCAACAACGAAGGCGCGCTTGTCGCGGATCTGGTGCGTGACACGGCTCAGGGTCGCCCGCTGCTCGGCCTTGGCCAGCTGCGTCTTGGCGGCCTTCGGGAACGGCGGGACGTCGTCCCAGACGACGGGTCCGGTGGGGCCGCTCATGCGTCAGCCCTCACGAGGCTCGGCATGGTCTCGCGCCAACTGTCGCCGTCGGCCTTGGTCGTCGCCAGGATGTCAGCCGGGTGCATGAACCGTATGGTCTCCGTTCGTCTAACCAGGGCTCCGGCGATGTTGAGCAGGCAGCTGTTGTCGCTGGTCGCGAACACCTGGGCGCCGGATGCCAGGATGTTGTCGACCTTCGTCCCCACCATTGCGCCGGACGTGTCCGCGTTCTTGACCGAGAAGGTTCCGCCGAAGCCGCAGCACTCCGCAGCCCCAGGAAGGTCCACAAGCGTGAGACCCTCCACGTTGCCCAGCAGGCGCGGGTAGCGCTCGCCGAGATGGAGCATCCGCAGGCCGTGGCAGGCCGGGTGGTAGGTGACGGTGTGGGGGAAGTACGCGCCGGTGTCGTCGATGCCCATCACGTCGGTGAGCAGCTGGCTCAGTTCGAGCGTGCGCGGGACGAGGGCGGCCACGTCGGCCTGCAGCGCCGCGTCCCCCGTCTTCGCAGCGAGGGCGGGGTAGTACTCGTGCACCATGCTGACGCACGAGGCCGACGGGCTGACGACTATGTCGTAGTCGGCGAAGGCCCGGACGAAGCGACGCAGCAGCGGCATCACCTCGTTCTGGTGCCCCGAGTTGTAGTGCGGCTGGCCACAACAGGACTGCGCTGTGGGGAACTCGACATCCTGGCCCAGCCGCCGCAAGATCGCGACAGTGGCCTTGCCGGTGTCAGGGAACATCGCGTCGTTGACGCATGTGACGAAGAGGGCGACCCGCATTGGCACAGCCTGCCCGAGATCGGCCGGTTGTGGGGCAGGGTCGCAGTACCTGATGTTGGGCGGTCGTCCGCCCTGGCGGGATGGGGGTGGCTGGCTGGGGGCGCCGGGGCCATAGGGTCGCGCCATGCTCCTGTCTGACCGCGACATCCGGGCCGAGGTGGACGGCGGGCGCGTCGTCCTCGAGCCGTACGAGCCGGCGATGGTGCAGCCGTCCAGCGTGGACGTGCGCCTCGACCGGTTCTTCCGCGTCTTCGAGAACCACCGCTACCCGCACATCGACCCGGCGTCCGAGCAGCCCGACCTCACCCGCTTGGTCGAGGCCGACCCTGACGAGGCCTTCGTCCTGCACCCCGGCGAGTTCGTGCTCGCTTCGACGTTCGAGGTGGTCAGCCTGCCTGATGACGTCGCGGCCCGGCTGGAGGGCAAGTCGTCACTCGGGCGGCTCGGCCTGCTGACGCACTCGACGGCGGGGTTCATCGACCCGGGGTTCTCCGGCCACGTCACGCTCGAGCTGTCCAACGTGGCGACGCTGCCAATCATGCTCTGGCCGGGCATGAAGATCGGCCAGCTGTGCTTCTTCCGCCTGTCCAGCCCGGCCGAGCACCCGTACGGGTCGGCGAAGCACGGCTCGCGCTACCAGGGCCAGCGCGGCCCGACGCCCAGCCGCTCGTTCCAGAGCTTCCATCGCACCGAGGTCTGAGCCTCCTCCCGATCGTGTGGGGCGACGGCGCGACGTACGCGGATCCCCACAATCGGGCCGGTCGCCGTCAGCTGACCAGGTCCGTCACCTCCGGTTTGGACCCGGAGTCGACGCGAATGTGGGGATTCATGTACGCCGTGGGCGTCGAGAACCCACCGGCGCACCCTGACTCTGACGTGGGCGGGCCGATGCAGCCGCTACGCCGGGGTGATGCGCACGTCACCGGAGATCGTGCGTACCGACAGCAGGTCGGGAGCAGCCGGGTCGTGGGGCACCTCCAAGGCGAGCGCGCCTGTGCTCGTCTGGACGTCGAGGCGCACCGGGAGCCCACGGGACCAACCGAGACGGACGTTGCCGGTGCTCGTCGTGACCTGAGCCGAGGCGCCCATCCACCACACGTGCACGTCCCCGGAGCGCCCGCGCACGGTCACCGGACCCTCCGCGGCACGAACGATGACCACGGCGTCGGCGACAGCGACCGTCGACGCCCCGACGACCTGGTGCACCGTGACCGGGCCGCGCCCGGTGGCGACGTCGAGATCCCCGGTCACCTGCTCGGCGTGCACGCTGCCTGACGTCGACCGAGCGACCAGCGAGCCGATCGGGCCGGAGCACACCAGCTCTGCCTCGCCGACGTCGGCATCGATGGACGTGCCGGCCGGCACGTCCAGCTCCACCAGCACCTGGGGCGTCCGGCCGCGTCCGACCGCCTCGGGCACTTCGACGCGCAGACGCCCGTCGACCTGCTCGACGGACACGCCGGCCGCCGCTGCTACCGCGCGAGCGTCGGTGCGGAGCTTGGCCCGAACCGAGCGCACGCCGACGTGCTCCACGTCGTCTGCCGCACGCACGAGCACCCGCCCCGCTGTCGCGACGACCTTGACCGACTCCGGTATCTGCATGCCGGGCATCGTGCCTTGTCGCGCGGAGGCCCGAGGCAGGATGGGTCGCGTGACCTACTCCATCGTCGCCCGCTGCCCCGACACCGAGATGCTCGGCATCGCCATCGCCAGCCATGTCCTCGCCGTCGGGCGGGTCGCGACCTACATCGAGTCCGGCGTGGGCGCGGTCGCTACCCAGTCGCTCGTGCTCATGGCACACGGGGCACGCACGCTGGCGGGCATGCGCTCGGGGCTGACGCCTGAGACAGCCTTGGCCCAGTCGATCGACCTCGACGAGAACCCGGGCATCCGACAGGTCGGAGCGGTGTCGATCGACGGCTCCGTGGCCGCGCACACGGGCGACGGCTGCATCCCCTACGCCTCGCACGTCGCCGGCACCGGGTTCAGTGCCCAGGCCAACATGATGCTCAACGAGGGTGTCCCTGAAGCGATGGCGTCGTCGTTCGAGAGCTCAGCCGGCCGCCCTCTTGCCGACCGGCTGCTCGATGCGCTCGACGCGGCTGAGGCGCGCGGCGGAGACGTCCGGGGCCGCCAGTCGGCCGCCCTGGTGGTGGTGGCTCCTGAGGCCACCGGGGACCCTATGGTCGACCGTGTCGTGGACGTACGCGTCGACGACAGCCCGCAGCCGCTGCCCGAGCTGCGCCGGCTCACCGCGCTTGCACTGGCCAACCAGCGGCTCGACGTCGCGGACGGCCTCGTCGGGGTCGGGGACGTCGCCGGGGCCGCCCAGGCGTACCAGGAGGCGACCCGGGCGGCGCCGGACTATGTCGAGTTCGCCTTCTGGCAGGCCGCATCCCTGGCCGACACCGGTGCGGGCGACGAGGCCCGGCAGGCCTGGCTAGCGGTCGAGGCCTCTGGGGAGCGGGAACGGTGGTCTGACCTGCTGCGCCGCTGCGTCACGGTGGGTCTGGTGCAGCCGCGGGTTGTCCCGACGCTGCTGGGTGAGCCGCTGTAGCCGCGTGCTCGCGCCGGCGCGGTTGACCCGTCGGCCGGAATCGCGCGTCGAGACCACTGGTTGAGCTCGCATGGGTCGTCCTTTGATGACAGCCGCAGCGGTGGCCGTCGCCGTGCTCGTGGCGGCGTGCGGTAGCGCCTCGCCGCAGGCAGACGACGGCGCGACCGGGTCGTCCGCGATGAGCTTCGAGTCGGTCACTACCGACGGGGAGACGTTCGATGCGAGCGCCCTCGACGGTGAGGATGTCGTGCTGTGGTTCTGGGCACCGTGGTGCACGATCTGTCGCACCGAGGCCCCGTCGGTGGTCGCGGCGGCCGTCAAGAACTCCGACGTTCGAGTGATCGGCGTCGCGTCGAGCGGGTCGTTGGAAGAGATGCAAGCTTTCGTCGCCGACACGGAGACCTCCGCGCTCACCCACGTCGCCGACGTCTCCGGCGAGGTCTGGCGGCAGTTCGAGGTGGTGGCGCAGCCGACGTTCGTGTTCGTCGACGACGACGGCCGGACGCAGACCTTCGCCGGCGCCCTGAGTGAGGCCGCGCTGGTGGACGCCATGGCCCGGCTGGCGGCGGCATGAGGACGTGGCGTCTTGGTCTCGCTGCCGTCGCCGGTGCTCTCGTGCTCGGTGCCTGCGGGGTGGGCACGGACGACGGCGAGAGCCCGCTCGACGTGTTGTCGCCTACGGTGTCCGCCCCGGCGGGCGACGGCGAGTCGGCGCAGCCACTGCTGGCGGAGTCGCCCCGCGAAGGTGTCGCCTCCGCGCTGGACAACCCACTGGCCGAGGGGCTTCCCGAGCCTCTGGTCGACACCGCGCGCGTCGTGTCCGGAGGGCCACCGCCCGACGGCATCCCGCCGGTGGACGAGCCTCGGTTCGACGCGGTGCCGGAGGTGGACTGGCTCGAGGACCAGGAGCCCGTCTTGGCTGTCTCCATCGACGGGGAGAACCGTGCCTACCCAGTTCAGATACTGATGTGGCACGAGATAGTGAACGACCAGGTGGCTGGGGTGCCGATCGCCGTCACCTACTGCCCACTGTGCAACTCCGCGCTCGTGTTCGATCGAAGGCTCGTCGGTCCCGACGGCAGCGAGCGGCTCGTCAGCTTCGGTACGTCGGGCCAGCTCTTCAACTCCGACCTGCTCATGTACGACCGGCAGACAGAGTCGTTGTGGTCGCAGCTGATCGGGCTGGGCGTGGCCGGAACGCTGACCGGCGTCGAGCTCGACCGGTACCCGGTGCAGACCGTCGCGTTCGGCGACTGGCGCGAGCAGAACCCCGAGGGCTGGGTGCTCAACCGCATCACCGGGGTGGAGCGCAACTACGGCGCGAACCCGTACGAGCGCTACGACCAAGAAGACCGTGCGCCGTTCCTCTTCGACGGCGAGATCGACGAGCGGCTGCCCCCGAAGCGGCGTGTGGTCGGCGTGGCGACCCCGGACGGCTCGCAGGCCGTCGCCGTCGACCATGCTCTGCTCGAGCAGCAGGGTGCGGTGCCGATCGAGCTCGACGGACGCGACTTGGTGGCCGTCATGGTGGCGGGGGCCACGTCGGCACTGGACTCCGGCGACATCTCCGCGGGCCGGCAGGTGGGCGCGACGGCGGTGCTCGACCCGGTCGTGGATGGGCAGACGCTCACCCTCGAGGTGGACGGGTCGACGTTGCGCGACGCGCAGACCGGCACCACCTGGACCCTCGCCGGCGAGGCCGTAGAGGGGCCGCTGGAGGGCGCGGTGCTTGACGGCGTCCCGCACAGCGACCCCTTCTGGTTCGCGTGGGCGGCGTTCTACCCCGACACCACGCTTCGCACGCGCTGACCGCGCGACCCGCGGCCGGGTCCATCCGAAAGAGCGCAGGGTCGCGGTCAGCACCTCGTCCCACGGGGTGGGCCGCAGCCCGAAGGTCAGCTCGGCGGCTTGCGATTCCATCACGAACGGGCGTTCGAACTGGTAGTGCGTCTCTTGCGGCTCGCGCATCACCGGGTTCACGGTGCCGAGCGTGCGCAGCAACGCCCGCGGCAGGGTGCGGACCGAGACCATGTCGACGCCGGCGACGTTCGCCAGGTCACCGATCGCCTCGCGCTGGGTGCGTGCCGGGTTGGACGGCACGTGCCAGGCCCTGCCCCATGCGCGCTCGTCTCGCGCCACCGCGACCAGCATGCGAGCCACGTCGTCGGTGAAGGTCCACGAGTGCGGCTGGTCGGGATCACCGAGCACTGACACTCCGCGTCCGGCGAGCAGTCGCGGGACGACGCGTTCGCCCAGGTGGCTCTGTGCGCCCGGACCCACGTAGTCGCAGCCGCGCACCTCCGTCATGCGCAGGCGGCCGGCCTCGTGCGCAGCGAGTGCGTCGGCGTACATGCGGGCACGCACCCGGCCCTTGTGGCCGGTGGCAGCCAGGGGCAGATCCTCGGTGATCGGCCCGTCGACTGGGCCGTACCCGTACAGGTTCGACACGGTCACGAGAACGGCGCCGGTGCGCTCGGCGGCGGCGAGCAAGGCAGCAGCGATCGGCGGCCAGTCTGCGGGCCAGCGGTGGTAGGCGGGGTTCGCGCAGTTGTCGAGGGCTGTGGCGCCTGTGGCCGGCGGTGCTGGTCGGCGTCGGTGCTCTCAGCGCCGCAACCGACCCCTCGCTGCTGGGCGTCGGGGTGCTGCTCTCGCTGCTCGTAGCCTGGCTGTCGGTCTACCGATACGAGGTGGACGACGACGCCGTGACCGTCGCCGTCGGCCCCGTCGGCCCGCTGCGTCGTGTCGTGCCCGTCACCGAGATCGAGGGGTCAGTCGTCGTGACGGTGCGTCCGGGTGACTGGGGAGGCTGGGGCTACCGCACCGACGGCAGCAGCTGGGCAGTCGTTCTGCGCGCCGGTCCTGGAGCCCGCCTGGCGTTGGCGGGCAACCGGTCGTTGACGCTGTCGAGCACGAACGCCGAAGCGATCGTCGCGCGCACGAACGCCGCGGTCACGCGCTGGTGGCAGCCCTGAGCCGGGACGTCAGCCGCGTAGCCCGCCGACGATCGACGAGACGATGGGGATGAGCAGAGGTGCGGCAGCCAGCAACATGCCCAGAGCGATCACCAGGGCAAGTAGTCGGTAGCGGGTTCGGGGCCCGCCCGTCGCGTCGCGCATGTTCGCCAGCACGCGGCCCAGGGTAGGTGACGGGCCGACGGACCACGAGCAGAGAACTGTGGGTGTTGTGCGCGCAGGCTCGGGCGTCTGGCCGTACGTTTTGCCGTCATGACGTCGACCGCTCCCGCGTCCGGTCAAGCCCACCTCGGCGACCCGGACGCCTTCGCCCGCGAGTTTCTCGACCGGCTGCGATTCGGCCAGGGAGTCGACCTGGCGCGGGCCACCCCCAACGACTGCTACATGGCGCTGGCGCGCACGGTGCGACAAGCCCTGATGGCCCGGTGGATCGAGACGCTCAACGTCCAGATGGGCCAGCAGGCCAAGTTCGTCGGCTACCTCTCCGCGGAGTACCTGCTCGGCCGCCAGCTCGACAACGCCCTTCTGGCCGCCGACCTCGAAGAGACGGCGCGCACGGCGCTGGCGTCGCTGGGTCTCGACCTGGACGAGCTGCGTGAGCTGGAGGTCGAGCCAGGGCTCGGCAACGGCGGCCTCGGTCGGCTCGCCGCATGCTTCATCGACTCGTTGGCCACGCTGAAGATCCCCGCCGTCGGTTACGGCATCCGCTACGAGTACGGCATCTTCCGCCAGGAGTTCGCCGAGGACGGCCGGCAGGTCGAGCGGCCCGACGCGTGGCTCACCTTGGGCAACCCGTGGGAGTTCCCGCACCCGGAGATGGCCAAGACCGTGGGGTTCGGCGGGCACGTCGAGACGGTCACCGACGCCGACGGGCGGGAACGTCGACACTGGGTGCCCGAGGACGAGGTGCTCGGCATCCCCTACAACTACATGGTGCCGGGGTACGAGAGCGGAACGGTCAACACCCTGCGGCTCTGGAGCGCCAAGGCGCCGCATGGCTTCGACCTCAAGATCTTCAACACCGGTGACTACGACGCCGCGGTGACCGCCCAGAACCGCGCGGAGAACATCTCCAAGGTGCTCTACCCCGAGGACTCCACGCCGCAGGGCAAGCGGCTGCGACTCCAGCAGCAGTACTTCTTCGTCGCCTGCTCCATCCGGGACTTCTTCGACCTGCTGCCCGCAGGCACGCCGGTAGAGGCGCTTCCGCAGCGGGTCATCTTCCAGCTGAACGACACCCACCCGGTTATCGGCATCGCCGAGCTGATGCGCATCCTCGTCGACGAGCGGGGCATGGAGTGGGGCGACGCCTGGGGCATCACCCAGAAGTGCTTCGCCTACACCTGTCACACGCTGCTGCCGGAGGCTTTGGAGATCTGGCCGGTTTCTTTGCTCGAGAGTCTGTTGCCGCGGCACATGGAGATCATCTACAAGATCAACGAGGGGTTCATCGCTGATCTGCGCGAGGCCTACCCGGGCGACGAGTGGCGCATCCGGCGCATGTCGATCATCCAGGAGCACCCGGAGAGGTCGGTGCGCATGGCGTACCTGGCGTCGGTGGCGGCGTCTCGGGTCAACGGGGTGGCTGAGCTGCAGAGTCAGCTACTCCGCGAGAAGGTGCTGCGCGACTTCGCCGAGTTCTACCCCGACAAGTTCACGAACGTGACGAATGGCGTAACGCCGCGGCGATTCATGAAGCTGGCGAACCCACGGCTGTCGGACCTGATCACCGAGAGCATCGGTGAGGAGTGGGTCAACGACCTCACCCAGCTTGCCCGACTGGAGCCCCTGGCCGACGACCACGGCTTCCGCGAGGCTTTCGCCGAGGTCAAGCTTGCCAACAAGGGACGCATCACCGAGGTGCTGGCCAAGCGCGACGGCATCGTCGTCTCACCGAACACGATGTTCGACGTGATGGTGAAGCGGCTGCACGAGTACAAGCGGCAGACGCTCAAGCTGCTGCACGTCGTCTCGCTCCACCAACGCCTTCGCTCGGGCGAGCTCGCCCCCACCGACCTGGTGCCGCGAACCGTGGTGTTCGGCGCCAAGGCCGCACCGGGGTACCAGATGGCCAAGGAGATCATTGCGGCCATCAACGGCGTGGCCCAGGTGCTCAACGACGACCCAGCCGTCGACGGCCGCCTCACCATGGTCTTTCCGGCCAACTACAACGTCACGCTGGCCGAGCGGCTCATCCCGGCGGCGGACCTCTCCGAGCAGATCTCGATGGCCGGCAAGGAGGCGTCCGGCACCGGCAACATGAAGTTCGCTCTCAACGGTGCCCTGACGGTCGGCACCTTGGACGGGGCGAACGTCGAGATTCTCGAGCTGGTGGGCCACGAGCACTTCTTCTTGTTCGGGCTGGACGAGAAGCAGGTGACCGAGACGCTGGAGCGCGGCTACAAGCCGGGTGCCTACTACGAGAGCGACCCGTTGCTGCGCCAGGCGCTCGACGCCCTCGGGTCCGGGCAGTACTCCGGCGGCGACACGTCCGCTTTCGGCAACGTCGTCGATGCTCTGCTCAACCACGACCCCTTCTTGGTGCTCGCCGACTTCGGCGCCTACCTGCATGCCCAGGACCGTGCGGAGCGGGCCTACCGCGACACCGACGGCTGGACCCGCTCGGCGATCCTCAACGTCGCCCGCACGGGGTTCTTCTCCTCCGACCGGTCGATGCACGACTACCTCGACCGCATCTGGCACGCCCAACCCGTCGCCATCCCGTAGCGGCTGTCGCCGGTGTGGCGTCCAGAGTGTGCGGGCAGGGTTTGCCGGACGCAGGGCTACGGTCGAGGGACGCGCTCCTGGGCGAGGTTGGCTACCGCAGCGGCGGCCGCGGTGTGCCCCGAGACGAAAGTCGTGAAGTCGAGGCGTGAGACCACGAAGGTGTGAAGTGGGCCCTGCGCGGTGACCGTGGCGGTTCGGGGAACGTGGCGCAGCAGCGCGATCTCGCCGAACCCGCTGCCTGGGCCGAGCACGGCGACCTGGTGCCCGTCGCGTCGCACCACTGCCCGGCCGTGCATCACGACATGGAAGTCGCTGCCCGGCTCGCCTTGAACCATGACGTCCTCGCCGTCGACGTAGACCATCTCAGTGCCCACGGCAGCCAGGTGGTCCACCGCGGCGACCGGCAGCGCGCACAGCGCCTCGCAGGCCCGCAGTGCCACAGCTCGCTCATCAGGGATGAGGCCGGCGTCGGTGCGTCGTGCCCAGCTCGCGTAGCGCGCGACAAGCACGACGAGCATCACGCCGGTGACGGCCAGCGCGAGCTCCACCCCGACCGCGGGAACAGCCGCTCCGGCCACCAGCGACCCGACGGTGACCCCGGAGACGATCACCACCTCGAGGGCGGCGAACGCGCGGCCCAGCATCCCGGGCGGCATCACCCGGGCGACGAGTGTGAACATGCCGACGTCGAGCACCGCGTTGCCGATGCCGATCACGACGAGGCCCAGGTAGCCCACTGTTGGAACCGTCAGCACCCCGATCGCCACCATCGGCAGCCCCCACAGCGCCACTCCGGTGGCTAGCGCGCGGGTGATGCGGGTCGACGTGACCGCGGCCACCGCCACCGCGCTGCCGACGAGTCCGCCCACACCGAGCATGGCGGTGAGCCAGCCCACGCCGGGATCACCCTGGTCGAACAGGTCGACTGCCAGCACGACCACGCTGACCAGCAGCACCCCGCGAGCGAAGGTCTGGGCGCCGACCATCACGATGACCGGTCGGTACTGGTCGAGCGCGCGCATGCCGCTGGCCAGCTCGTTGACGGCGCTCGTCAGGGTCATCGCTCCGCCGACGTTGACCGACGGAGCGACGTCGCGGATGAGACCGACGGCCGTGGCCGAGCCGGCGACCAGCACCGCTGCCACGGCAAGGGTGACCGGCGGCGGACCGAGCACGAGGAGCAGCCCGGCGAGCAGCGGGCCGACCAGCGTCCCCGCACTCTCGGCGAAAGACGCGGCGGCATTGGCGGCGGTGAGCTGAGCAGGGGTGGTGGCAACATGCGGGAGCAGGGCGCCATTCATGGGACGGTGCGTGCTGAAGAGCAGGGACGCGACGCCACCGACAAGCAGGCTGGCGATGGCGAGGTCGGCCACGAGCAAGCCCGCTGCCAGTGCGAGCAGTACCGCCCGAGAAGCCAGCACCCCCATCAACCACGTCTCGCGTCGACCTCGGTCTGACCAGCCGATCACCACGGGCGCCACGATCAGCGCCGGCACAGCACGGACGACTGCGAAGCCGGCGACCAACGCGGGGCCACCCACGTCGTAGGCCACCACCAGCAGCACGACCAGGGCGGCCGCCTCGGCGACCACGGACAGCCCCCAGGCGAGCACGACCCGGCGCAGGCTGGGGACGGCCAACACGGACCGCAGCCTGGTCATGTCGGGCCACCGGCACGACGACGCGGCACGCTGACCTGACCTCTCGGCTCCGCGTGCATCAGACCGAGGATGCCCTACGTGGACCCGGTCTGGGCGCACCTCCGTGCAACCAGCCCGCGCGGACGGGAACACGCACCCGCTCATGTATGTTGAGTTGGGTAGACTCAAGCAATTGGCGGATCCCCCGCCCCATCAAGCACCGAGAGAAGGAGAACTACATGTCTCGAGCGGTCGGCATCGACCTGGGCACGACCAACTCCGTCGTCGCCATCCTCGAGGGTGGCGAGCCCACCGTCATCGCGAACGCCGAGGGCGCTCGCACCACCCCGTCCATCGTCGCCTTCGCCAAGAACGGTGAGGTGCTCGTCGGTGAGGTCGCCAAGCGGCAGGCCGTCACCAACGTCGACCGCACGATCCGGTCGATCAAGCGCCACATGGGCGAGAGCGACTGGAAGAAGAACATCGACGGCAAGGACTACACGCCGCAGGAGGTCTCGGCGCGCGTGCTGCAGAAGCTCAAGCGTGACGCCGAGTCGTACCTCGGCGAGACGATCACCGACGCGGTCATCACCGTTCCCGCGTACTTCAACGACGCCCAGCGCCAGGCAACCAAGGAGGCCGGCGACATCGCCGGGCTCAACGTGTTGCGCATCGTCAACGAGCCCACGTCGGCCGCGCTCGCGTACGGCCTGGACAAGGGTGAGAAGGAGCAGACCATCCTCGTGTTCGACCTCGGTGGGGGCACGTTCGACGTGTCGCTGCTCGAGATCGGTGAGGGCGTCGTCGAGGTCAAAGCGACCTCCGGCGACAACCACCTCGGTGGCGACGACTGGGACGACCGCGTGGCCGAGTACCTCGTCGAGCAGGTGCGCAAGGTGCAGGGCATCGACCTGGCCAAGGACAAGATCGCCATGCAGCGTATCCGTGAGGCCGCTGAGCGCGCCAAGATCGAGCTGTCCAGCGCGACGCAGACGAGCGTCTCGCTGCCCTACATCGCCCAGGATGCCGAGAAGAACCCGATCCACGTCGACGAGACCCTCACCCGGGCCCAGTTCGAGTCGATGACGCACGACCTGCTCGACCGCACCAAGGCACCGTTCAAGCAGGTGATCAAGGACGCCGGCGTCGACGTCAAGAACATCGACCACGTGGTGCTCGTCGGTGGCTCCACCCGCATGCCCGCCGTCGTCGACGTCGTGCGCACCCTCACCGGTGGGCGTGAGCCCAACAAGGGTGTCAACCCGGACGAGGTCGTCGCCGTCGGTGCCGCCCTGCAGGCCGGTGTGCTGCGCGGCGAGGTCAAGGACGTGCTGCTGCTCGACGTGACCCCGCTGTCGCTGGGCATCGAGACCAAGGGCGGCATCATGACCAAGATCATCGAGCGCAACACGACGATCCCGACCAAGCGGTCGGAGACCTTCACCACGGCCGAGGACAACCAGCCGTCGGTGATGATCCAGGTCTTCCAGGGCGAGCGGGAGATGGCCCGCGACAACAAGCCACTGGGCAACTTCGAGCTCACCGGGATCGCTCCGGCCCCCCGCGGCATCCCGCAGGTCGAGGTCACCTTCGACATCGACGCCAACGGCATCGTGCACGTGTCGGCGAAGGATCGCGGCACGGGCAAGGAGCAGTCGATGACGATCACCGGCGGGTCCGCCCTGCCGAAGGACGACATCGACCGCATGATGCGCGACGCGGAGAGCCACGCCGAAGAAGACCGCAACCGCCGCGAGGAAGCCGAGACCCGCAACCAGGCCGAGGCGCTCGTCTACCAGACCGACAAGTTCCTCGCCGACAACGCCGAGGCGTTGGAGAAGGTGCCGGCCGACACCAAGACCGAGGCCGAGACGGCACTCGCCGACCTGAAGAAGGCTCTGGAAGGTGCCGACTTCGCCGCGATCAAGTCCGGCAGCGAGCGGCTGGCCGCAGCCAGCTCCGCGCTGGGGACCGCGATCTACGCCGCCGCCGGCCCCGCGCCAGGCTCCGAGGGCGCCGGGGACGCCGGCTTCACCGCCGAGGACGGCGGCGCCGACACGGGCTCTGACGAGGACGTCGTCGACGCCGAGATCGTCGACGAGGACGACAAGTGACCGAGCAAGGCGGCCCGCTCGACCCGGATGCGCCGGACTCCGGTCCGGTCATCCGGGACCGACGCAAGATCGACCCGGTCACCGGCCAGATTCGCAACCCTGGCCCGGGAGCAGACGCGCCCACGCCCGGACCCGCCGAGGCGGGGCCAGCTGCGGCAGGTGGCGCCGGCGCCATGCCTGTCGACCCCGAGGCCGACGCGCTCGCTCGCGAGCTCGAGTCGGTGCGGGCCAAGGAGTCGGCGCTGGTCGACGACCTCAAGCGGGTGCAGGCGGAGTACGTCAACTATCGCCGCCGCGTCGACCGCGATCGGGACGTGTCCCGTGAGCTGGCGGTCGCCGGCGTCCTGGAGACGTTGCTGCCGGTTCTGGACGACATCGGTCGGGCCCGTGACCACGGTGACCTCGACGGGGCGTTCAAGACCGTGGCCGAGAACCTGGAAGCGGCCGTCACCCGGCTGGGTCTGGTCAAGTACGGCGAGCCGGGCGACGAGTTCGACCCAGCCGTCCACGAGGCGCTCATGCACGAGATGAGCGACGAGGTCAGTGTCGCCACCTGCACGCAGATCCTCTTCCCGGGCTACCGGGTCGGGGAGCGGATCTTGCGCGCGGCCAGGGTGGCTGTGGCAGAGCCGAACGGCTGAGCCGGAGCAACGAGCGGAAGGAGGTGCAGACACAGTGAGCGTCCAGGACTGGGTCGAGAAGGACTACTACAAGGAGCTCGGGGTCGACAAGACCGCGACTGCCGAGGAGATCAAGAAGGCGTACCGCAAGCTGGCGCGTGACCTGCACCCCGACCGCAACAAGGACAACCACGCGGCCGAGGAGCGCTTCAAGGCAGTCTCGGAGGCCTACGACGTGCTGTCTGACAAGAAGAAGCGCGCCGAGTACGACGAGACTCGCGACCTGTTCACCTCGGGCCGGGCGGGCGGAAGCCCGTTCGGGTTCCCGGGTGGCGCCGGCGGTGGTGGCGGTGCCGGTGGCACCGGCGGTGTCCCGTTCGACCTGTCCGACCTGTTCGGGCAGGGGGGAGCCGGCGGAGGCGGGGGTGTCGGGGACCTGTTCGGCACGATCTTCAACAGCCGTGGTGGGGCCGGGAGGTCACCCGGAACCGGCCCGCGCCGTGGGGCCGACGTGGAGTCCGAGGTCACTCTCGGGTTCCGCGAGGCGGTGGACGGGGTGACCGTCCCGCTGCGCATGACCAGCGGCGCCGCCTGCGACGCGTGCCACGGCACGGGCGCCAAGGCTGGAACCGTCCCGCGCGTCTGCCCGAGCTGTGAGGGCACCGGGCAGGTGTCGCGCAGCGCCGGGCGCTTCGGCATCGCTGAGCCGTGCCGGGAGTGCCGAGGACGCGGCCTGGTCGTGGACGATCCCTGCCCGTCCTGCAACGGCTCGGGTCGCGGGCAGAAGACCCGCACCATGAGCGTGCGCATCCCGGCCGGGGTTCGTGACGGCCAGCGCATCAAGATCAAGGGCAAGGGCGCACCGGGTGAGCGGGGCGGATCGGCCGGTGACCTGTACGTCGTCGTGCACGTCACGCCTGACCAGGTGTTCGGCCGATCCGGTGACAACCTCACCCTCACCGTCCCGGTCACCTTCACCGAGGCCGCACTGGGCACCGAGATCGAGGTGCCGACCATCGTCGGCTCGACCGTGCGGCTCAAGCTGCCGGCCGGCACGCCCAACGGGCGCGTCATGCGGGTGCGTGGCAAGGGGTCGACCCGCCCGGACGGCACCAAGGCCGACCTGCTGGTGACCATCGAGGTGCAGGTTCCGCAGCGGGTGGACGGCAAGGCGAAGGAGGCACTCGAGGCGTTCGCCGACGCCACCGCCGGTGATGACGTGCGCGCCGAACTGCTCCGCCGCGCTGCCGGGGGTGCCCGGTGAGCGAGCACTTCGAGATCCCTCTCGACGCGCCGGTCTACGTCATCTCGGTAGCTGCCGAGATGGCCGGAATGCACCCGCAGACGCTGCGCCAGTACGACCGGCTCGGCCTCGTCACGCCCACCCGCACGATGAGCGGTGGCCGCCGCTACTCCCTGCGCGACATCGTCTTGCTGCGCGAGGTGCAGCGGCTGAGCCAGGAGGACGGAGTCAACCTCGCCGGCGTCAAGCGCATCATCGACCTGGAGAACCAGGTTCAGGCGCTGCAGCAGCAGCTGGGCGAGGCCCTGACCGAGCTCAGCGACCTGAGCGCGACCCTGGCCGCCGGCGGCTACCGGCGTGCCTACCTCCCGGCCCGCGCGGGAGACCACCACGCACAGGGGGCGTCGCACGTGCCCTCCTCGGCGGTGGTGGTCTACCCGGTGCGGCGCCGCTGACGCCTCATCGATCACGACAAGGAGACACCGGTGACTGACCAGCTCACGACCAAGAGCCAAGAAGCCGTCTCCGCTGCGGTGCGCACCGCCGGCGGTGCCGGCAACCCCAACGTCGAGCCCATCCACCTGCTTCGCGCGCTGCTCGCGCAGAGCGACGGCACGACCCGCCCGCTGCTCGCCGCCGTCGGTGTCGACGCCGACCAGCTCATCCGCGAGGCCGACGCCGTCGCAGCCCGGCTTCCCTCGGCAAGCGGCCCGAGCGTCGGCGCGCCCGCCGCGTCCGGTGCCTTCTACCGCGTGCTCAGCTCGGCCGGCGAGGTCGCGCGCGGGATGGGCGACGAGTTCGTCTCGACCGAGCACCTGCTCGTGGCGCTGGCCGGCGTCGACTCCTCCGCACGCGACCTGCTGTCGGCCGCGGGCGTGACACCCGAGCGGCTCCGCACAGCGTTCACCGAGGTGCGCGGCTCGGCCAAGGTGACCAGCCCCGACCCGGAGGGCCAGTACAAGGCCCTGGAGAAGTACGGTGTCGACCTCACCGCACGGGCCCGTGATGCCCAGATGGACCCGGTCATCGGCCGTGACGCCGAGATCCGCCGCGTGGTGCAGGTACTCAGCCGCCGCACGAAGAACAACCCCGTGCTCATCGGCGAGCCTGGCGTCGGCAAGACAGCTGTCGTCGAGGGACTGGCTCAGCGCATCGTGGACGGCGACGTCCCGGAGTCGCTGCGCGACAAGACGCTCGTGTCGCTCGACCTCGGCGCCATGGTGGCCGGGGCGAAGTACCGCGGCGAGTTCGAGGAGCGACTCAAGGCCGTCCTGAACGAGATCAAGGAGGCCGAGGGACAGGTAGTCACGTTCATCGACGAGCTGCACACCGTCGTCGGCGCGGGTGCGGCCGAGGGTTCGATGGACGCCGGCAACATGCTCAAGCCGATGCTCGCCCGCGGCGAGCTGCGCATGATCGGCGCCACCACGCTGGACGAGTACCGCGAGCGCATCGAGAAGGACCCGGCGCTGGAGCGCCGCTTCCAGCAGGTGTTCGTCGGCGAGCCGAGCGTCGAGGACACCATCGCGATCCTGCGCGGGCTCAAGGGCCGCTACGAGGCCCACCACAAGGTGGCCATCTCCGACGCCGCGGTCGTCGCCGCGGCGTCCCTGTCGCACCGGTTCATCACTGGACGCCAGCTGCCCGACAAGGCCATCGACCTCGTGGACGAGTCAGCCTCCCGGCTGCGGATGGAGATCGACTCCTCACCCGTCGAGATCGACGAGCTGCGTCGCGCCGTCGACCGGCTGCACATGGAAGAGCTGGCCCTGGCCAGCGAGGCCGACGAGGCGTCCCAGGAGCGCCTGGCCGCGCTGCGCGCCCGGCTGGCCGACGAGCAGGAGGCGCTCAACGCACTCGTCGCCCGCTGGGAGCAGGAGAAGTCGGGGCTCAACCAGGTCGGTCAGCTCAAGGAGCGACTGGACGAGCTGCAGATGCAGGCCGACATGGCTCAGCGTCAGGGTGACTACGAGGCTGCGTCGCGGCTGCTGTACGGGGAGATCCCGGCGCTGGAGAAGCAGCTCGAGGCGGCTGCGGCAGCAGCGGCGGCGCAGGCCGAGAACGAGCAGGCCCCGATGGTCTCCGACGAGGTGAGCGCGGACGACATCGCCGACGTCGTCTCGGCGTGGACGGGCATCCCGGCTGGTCGGCTGCTGGAGGGTGAGACGGCCAAGCTGCTGCGCATGGAGGACGAACTGGGCGCTCGCGTCATCGGGCAGCGCCCGGCCATCGCGTCAGTGTCCGACGCCGTTCGCCGCTCACGCGCCGGCATCAGCGACCCCGACCGGCCGACCGGGTCGTTCCTGTTCCTCGGGCCCACCGGCGTCGGCAAGACCGAGCTGGTCAAGGGCCTCGCCGACTTCTTGTTCGACGACGAGCGCGCCATGGTGCGCATCGACATGAGCGAGTACGGCGAGAAGCACTCCGTGGCCCGCCTCGTGGGTGCGCCTCCCGGGTACGTCGGCTACGAGGAGGGTGGCCAGCTCACCGAGGCCGTGCGGCGCCGTCCGTACAGCGTGGTGCTCCTCGACGAGGTCGAGAAGGCCCACCCCGAGGTGTTCGACGTGCTGCTGCAGGTGTTCGACGACGGCCGCCTCACCGACGGCCAGGGCCGCACCGTCGACTTCCGCAACGCCCTGCTGGTGATGACGTCGAACCTGGGTTCGACCTACCTGGCCGACCCCACACTCAGCGACGAGGCCAAGCGCGAGGCCGTGATGGCCGTGGTGCGCTCGTCGTTCAAGCCGGAGTTCTTGAACCGGCTCGACGACGTGGTGATGTTCGACCCGCTGAGCACCGACGACCTGGCCCACATCGTCGACCTTCAGGTGGCGCTGCTCGCCGAGCGGCTCGCCGACCGCCGCCTCGCCCTCGTGGTGACCGATGCGGCGCGCGAGTGGCTGACGCTGACCGGCTTCGACCCGGTGTACGGCGCACGTCCCCTGCGGCGTCTCGTGCAGACCGCGATCGGTGACCAGCTGGCCCGGGCGATCCTGTCCGGCGACGTACGCGACGGCGACACCGTGCTCGTCGACCGCGCCCCCGAGGGCGACCGACTCAGGGTCACTGCTGGTTGACGCGGCACGGGTGGCCACCCACGCCTGAGCACCCGTCTTCTGCTCTGGGTCAGCAGGGCTCGCTTCCGGGCACGACGTCGGCTATCAGCTGGTCAGTGCCAGAGATCATCACCAACTCGATGTCGGTGGGGAAGAACGCGTAGCCGACGTCGTCCACCGGCACGACGTACCACGTCTCGCCTGCCTCCTCCCGCTCCTGCAGCAGGACGCCGTACGCGGCGCGCAGGTCGTCGGGGGTGCTGGTCACCCCGATGCCGTCCGGGGTGGTGATGGGCGAGCCGTCCTTGACGGTGAAGCCGGTGAGGGAGTCTGCCTCGGCGTCCCAGCAGATGAAGACGCCCGGCAGCGCGGACGGGTCGGCAACCAGCTCGACACGGCCCGCCGGGCTCTGCTCGGTCACCAGCCCGGTGGCCAGCGCCTCGTCCTTGGTCATCCGCAGCCGCAGCGCGCCGAGGCTGTCGGCCATGAGGAACGGGACGTCGCCGACCACCTCGGTGGGAGTCGGCGTCGGAGTGGCGGTCGGCGTGGGCATGGGCGTGGGCGTCGGGGTCGGGGTGGGCGTCACCGTGACCGTCGCGGTGACAGTCGGGGTCGGCAGCGCCGCCGGGTCGTCGTCGCCGTCGCGGCTGAGCAGGAACACCACGGCAACGAGTCCGACGAGGGCTGCCAGCGAGATTCCGACGATCAAGCCGACCCGGCTGCCCGGCTCGTCATCTGTGCCGCCGCCAGCCGTTCCAGAGCCTGACTCAGGGTCGGTTCCGCCTTGCTGAACGTCCATCGGATCAGTGACCTCCCGTGGCTGTCGCCGTCGAGCCGGTGCTGGTCGTAGAACGCCGAGCACGGGATGGCCACCACCCCAGCCCGGCCTGGCAGCTCCCGGCAGAGCTGCGCGCCGTCGTCGTACCCCCACGAACGTACATCCGAGATCGCGAAGTACGTGCCGGCCGGCGCGTATGTCTCCAAACCGAGATCGAGAAGGCCCCCGACCAGCAGGTCGCGGCGGCGCTGCAACGATGCGCACAGCTCGGCGACCCAGTCGTCGTGCGTCGTAAGCACGGCCGCTACGGCCGGTTGGAAGGGCGCACCGGAGACGTAGGACATGTACTGCTTGACCGACCTCGCGGCCTTGATCAGCGGCTCGGGCCCGGTCAGCCACCCGATCTTCCACCCGGTCACTGAGAACGTCTTGCCCGCCGAGCTAGCCGTCAGGGTCCGCTCGGCCATGCCGGGCAGCGTCGAGACCGGGATGTGGCGGCGCCCGTCGAACGTCAGATGCTCGTAGACCTCGTCGGAGATCACCAGCAGGTCGTGCCGGCGGGCGACGTCGGCGACGGCAGCGACCTCGTCGGTGGTCAGCACCGCACCGGTCGGGTTGTGCGGGGTGTTGAGCACGAGCACGCGGGTTCGCTCGGTGATCGAGGCCTCGAGCGCCGCAGCCGACACCGAGAAGGACGGCGGCTCGAGAACGACGCCGCGAAGCGTGCCGCCCGCGAGCTGGACCGCCGCTGGGTAGGAGTCGAAGAACGGTTCGAGCGCGACGACCTCGTCGCCGGGCTCGACGAAGGCGAGCAGGGCGGCCGTGAGCGCCTCGGTCGCACCGGTCGTCACGAGCACATCGCGGTCGGGGTCGAGCGCAAGGCCGTAGTGGCGCTGCTGGTGCTCGGCGATGGCCTGGCGCAGCGCAGGGATGCCGAGGCCCGGCGGGTACTGGTTGTGCCCGGTGGCGATGGCCTCGCGGGCGGCCTCGAGCAAGGCGGGCGGACCGTCGGTGTCGGGGAATCCCTGGCCCAGGTTGATCGACGACGTCGCTGCCGCCAACGCCGACATCTCCGCGAAGATCGTCTCGCCCAGCCCGTCGATGCGCGTGGCAGGGGAGGGCCCCCGCGGCCTCGATACGGCGTCGCTCACGCGAAGCAGGCTAGTGCGCGCTCGTCGTCCGCCTACAGTGTCAGGCGTGCCCACAGCCCTGGTGACTGGTGCGAGCGCCGGACTGGGCCGCGCGTTCGCCTCCCGGCTGGCCGCCACCGGGTACGACGTCGTGCTCGTCGCCCGGGACGCCGAGCGCCTCGCCGAGCTGGGTGCCGACCTGGAGCACCGGTTCGGGTGTTCCGCCGAGGTGCTGCCTGCCGACCTGACCGACCGCGCGTCGCTGCAGCGGGTCGCCGACCGGCTGGCCGAGCCCGACCGTCCGGTCGAGCTGCTCGTCAACAACGCCGGCAGTGCACTGCGCAAGCCGTTCGTGGCCAACGATGTGGCCGATGAGGAGCAGCAGCTCGACCTGCACGTGCGGGCCACCCTCGTGCTCACCCACGCTGCGCTGGGACCGATGACCGAGCGGGGCGCCGGCGGCGTCATCAACGTCTCGTCGGTGGCCGGCTGGGTGCCGCAGGGCACCTACTCCGCCCACAAGGCGTGGGTCACGACCTTCACCCAGGCGGTCGCCGGGCAGGTCGCGGGCTCCGGTGTGCGGGTGATGGCCCTTGCCCCGGGCTTCGTCCGCACCGAGTTCCACGAGCGGGCCGGCATCAAGGCCGGCGGGATCCCCGCGGCCGCCTGGCTCGACGCCGACGACGTCGTCGCTCGCACCCTCGATGCCTGGCAGCGAGGCCGGGCCGTCCACGTCCCCAGCGCGCGGTACAAGGCCATCGCCGGGCTGTTGCGCAACGCACCGCACGAGACCATCTACCGGCTACGAACGAGGGGGAAGTGATGACGCAGAAAGCGATCGAGTGGTACCGGCTTCGCGAGCAGATCGTCGACAAGGCCATCGTGCACGAGAAGGTCGTGCTCTCGTCCGGGCAGGAGGCCGACTACTACGTCGACCTGCGCCGGGTGACGCTCGACGCGAGCGCGGCTCCACTTGTCGGTGCGGTGATGCTCGACCTCGTCGCCGGCTTCAAGGCTGACGCCGTCGGCGGTCTCACGATGGGCGCCGACGCGGTGGCGACGGCGATGCTGCACTCCGCTGCGGTGCAGGGGCAGCGGGTCGATGCCTTCGTCGTCCGCAAAGAAGACAAGGCGCACGGCCTGCAGCGGCGCATCGAGGGCCCCGACGTCGCCGGGCGCACGGTCGTCGCGGTCGAGGACACCTCCACGACCGGTTCCAGCGTGCTGACCGCCGTCGAGGCTCTCCAGGCCGCCGGCGCCACGGTGAGCGCCGTCGCGGTGATCGTCGACCGGGGGGCCGGTGACGCCGTCCGCGCAGCCGGTCTGGAGTACTTGTCGGCCTACTCGCTCGACGACCTCGGGCTGAGCTGACCGGCTTCCTCGGGCGTGTCGTGGTGGATCGGGTCGACCTCGACGTCCGGTAGCAGCAACGACAGGCGTCGCTCGGCCCACACAAGCACGACGATCACGGCTGCCCCCGCGAGTGCCAGCCCGATCACCGACGCCACGTCCCCCTCGGGCGGCAGCAGGGTGCGGTCGTCGTCCTGCCAGGGCCACAGCGCACGCAGCGAGCCGACCATGAGCCCGGTCAGCACCACCAGCGTGATCCGCGGGCGATGGCTGAGCAGCCACTGCAGCAGCAGCACGAACGACGAGAGCCCAACCAGAGCCCCGAGTGCGAACGCCCCCAGGTAGGCCAGGTCACGGTCGTTCACGGCGCTGATCGTGGGCTCGTAGAGACCGATGCTGAGCAGCAGGAACGACCCGGACACGCCGGGCAGCGCCAGGGCACAGACCGCAGCCGCACCCGAGACGGCGACCAGCGCCAGGCTCGGGTCGTCGATGGTCGCCGGCGGCAGCCCGGTCAGCACGAACGCGACCGCCGCTGCGAGCGCGGCCACGAGCACCGCGCGGGCGTCCCACCGACTCACCATGCGAGCCGGGACGGAGATGCCGACCACGACGAGGCCGAAGAAGACGGCCCGGGTCTGCACCGGGTACTCCTCGATCAGTGGCTCCAGCACCGCTGCGCCGACGACCACGGCCGCGGCCATGCCGACGGCGACCGGGACCACGACGCGCCAGTGCACCTCGCCGAACAGCCCGCGGGCCTCGCTGGTGCGGCCACGCACCAGCGCCAGCGCGCCTTTGACGAACGCCGCGGCCGACGAGATGAGCGTCTCGTACAGCCCGATGATCAGGGCGATCGTCCCGCCGCTGACCCCAGGGACGACCTCGGCGAACCCGATGAACGATCCGCGGACGAGGTTCACCAGGGCTGCGAGCACGCGCCAAGGGTACGGAGGCTGCGACCGCAGACGTCGAGCGCCGCTCTCGCCTGGCACGATGGCAGCGACTCGAGGACGACCCGAGAGGGGGCACGTGGACGACGCAGCCGAGCCGTCGGCCGTCGGCGTCGGCCCGTGGGCGGGGGACTGGCCGACCGACCCGCGCTACGACCCCGACCTGCTCGCCCACGGCGACACGCGCAACGTCGTCGACCGGTACCGGTACTGGACCCGCGAGGCCATCGTGGCCGACCTCGACGTGCGCCGGCACCCGTTCCACGTTGCCGTCGAGAACTTCGCCCACGACTTCAACATCGGCTCGGTCGTGCGCACCGCCAATGCCTTCAACGCCGCTGAGGTGCACATCGTGGGGCGACGCCGCTGGAACAGGCGCGGTGCCATGGTCACCGACCGCTACCAGCACGTGCGCCACCACTGCGACGTCGAGGCGCTGGCGCAGTGGGCTCGCGCCGACGGCCTCGTGCTGCTCGGTGTCGACAACCTGCCCGGCGCCGTCGCCCTGGAGACCTACGCCCTGCCGCGGCGATGCGTCCTGCTGCTGGGTCAAGAGGGGCCGGGGTTGAGCCCGGCTGCCCACGCGGCGTGCGCCGACGTCCTGTCGATCGCCCAGTTCGGCTCGACCCGATCGATCAACGCTGGGGCCGCCGCGGCGATCGCCATGCACGCCTGGGTACGACTCCACGTGTTCGCCCAGGCACACTAGGACTCGTGGCCACGAGTGCGCCCGCGGGCTGGTACCGCGACCCTGCCGGCTCGAGAAACGTGCGGTACTGGGACGGCCAGCAGTGGACGAACCGAATGCGCCCACTCGCCCCCGCCAACCGGATGCTCCCGTCGACCGTGCCCCGCACGCCGAGGCCGGCTCCCTCCGAGCGGGGTGCAGGGCGGGGCACATCTGTGTCGACCGAGCGTTCGCCGGCCAGCCCGGCCTCGAGCAGCCCGTCCTCGTCCACCTCGTCGCCTCGCGTCAGCGGAGCTCCCCCGGTGGACTGGTCCCGCTACCTGCGCCGTCTGGTCGCGGCGGCGCTCGTGGTCATCGGGCTCGTGCTGCTTGTTGCGCTTCTGAGCGCCGGGCCGGACGCCGACCTGGGCGAGACGATCACCGGCTGGTTCGCCTGAGGGGTGCGCCGCCCCGGCGTCGCTCAGATCTCGTCGATCAGGTCGCCCACCGAGTCGACCACCCGCGAGGGCCGGAACGGGTAGCGGTCGACCTCGTCGCGCCTGGTGGAGCCGGTGAGCACCAAGATCGACTCCATGCCGGCCTCGAGGGCGGAAACGATGTCGGTGTCCATACGGTCGCCCACCATGGCGGTGCTCTCCGAGTGCGCCCCGATCTTGTTGAGCCCGGCGCGCATCATCACCGGGTTCGGCTTGCCGACGAAGTACGCCTCCCGGCCGGTCGCCCGCGTGATGAGCGCGGCCACCGACCCGGTCGCCGGCAGGGGGCCCTCGGTCGACGGGCCGGTCGGGTCGGGGTTGGTGCCCACGAACCTCGCCCCGGCCTCCACCAGACGTATCGCCTTGGTGATGGCCTCGAACGAGTAGGTGCGCGTCTCGCCGAGCACCACGTAGTCGGGTGAGGCGTCGGTGAGCACGAAGCCCACCTCGTGCATGGCGGTCGTCAAGCCGGCCTCGCCGATGACGTAGGCGCGACCGCCGGGCATCTGGTCGCCGAGAAAGCGGGCGGTCGCCACCGCGGAGGTCCACAGGTTCTCCTCCGGCACCTCGATGCCCATCCCGGCCAACCGGTCGGACAGGTCGCGGCGGGTGTACATGGAGTTGTTCGTCAGCACCAGGAACGGCAGCCCGCGCTCGCGGATGCGGGCCACGAAGTTGGCCGCACCGGGCAACGGCACGCCCTCGTGGATGAGCACCCCGTCCATGTCGGTCAGCCAGGCACTGGGGGCGGGTCGACTCGTCACGAGCACACGCTAGGCGCGGCCCCGTAGCGTGCGCAGGGTGACGGAACGGATCGTGGTCATCGGCGGCGACGCGGCGGGCATGAGCGCGGCCTCGCAGGCCCTACGCGTGGCCACGGCCCTCGGGAGGACTCTGGACGTGGTCGTGCTCGAACGCGGACCGTGGACCTCGTACTCCGCTTGCGGCATCCCCTACTGGGTTGCCGGCGACGTCGACAGCCCCGATGACCTGATCGCCCGCACCCCGGCCGAGCACCGCGCCAACGGCGTCGACCTGCGGATGGGCACCGAGGCCATCGAGATCGACCTGGGTGCGCGCGTCGTGCACGCTCGCGAGAGCGCCACAGGGGTCACCGAACGGCTGCCCTTCGACCAACTCGTCATCGCCACGGGCGCGGTGCCGATCAGGCCCGACCTCGCGGGGTCGCAGGCAGACGGCATCCACGGCCTGCAGACGCTCCAGGACGGGTCTGACCTGCTTGACACCCTGCTGTCGACCCGTGCGCCGCGACGCGCGGTCGTCGTCGGGGCCGGCTACATCGGCATCGAGGTGGCCGAGGCGTGCCACCGTCGAGGTCTCGACACGACCGTCGTCGACATGGCCCCCGAGCCGATGACCACCCTCGACCCCGACATGGGGGCGCTGGTGCGTTCGGCGATGGAGTCGACGGGCATCGCGCTGCGCACCGGCACTGCCGTCGAGGGATTCGAGGTAGGGCCGGACGGCTGGGTGACCGGTGTGGTCACCGACGCCGGAACCATCCCCGCCGACGTGGTCGTGCTCGGCATCGGTGTGCGGCCCAACACGCGGTTGGCCGTCGACGCGGGACTGCCGGTCGGTGCCAGCCGCGGTCTGCGCGTCGACCGGCGCCAAGCGGTCGTCGGGCACCCGGGGGTCTGGGCGGCCGGGGACTGCGCCGAGTCGTTCCACCGAGTCAGCGAGGCGCCCGTGCACATCGCCCTCGGCACTCATGCGAACAAGCAGGGCCGGGTGCTGGGCACCAACATCGCCGGCGGGTACGACACGTTTCCTGGCGTCGTTGGTACCGCGATCACCAAGGTCTGCGACCTCGAGATCGCACGCACCGGCCTCGGTGAGCGCGAGGCGTCCGCTGCAGGGTTCGATACCGTGGTCGGGGTGGTCGAGTCGACCACGACGTCGGGCTACATGCCTGGCGCGAGCCCGCTGATGGTCAAGGCGATTGCCGAGCGGGGCAGCGGACGCCTGCTGGGCGCGCAGATCGTCGGCGAGGGCCCTGGCTCGGCCAAGCGGATCGACGCATGCGCGCTGGCCGTCTGGAACGAGATGAGCGCCCACGCGCTGACGATGGCCGATCTGGCCTACGCCCCCCCGTTCTCACCGGTGTGGGACCCGGTGCAGATCGCAGCGCGCCGAGCAGGCGACGCGGCGACGCGCCAGTGATCGGCGCCGACGGCGTCAGCCCCAGCTGAAGACGAGGTCTCCGGCAGCGACGCTGCCCGAGGTGACCATTCCGGCGATCGACTCCGGCGTCCCCTCCAGGGCGACGACAGGTACCGCCGCCGACTTGCCCCCAGCGACGACCGCGGAGGGGTCCCACGAGACGATCGCGTCCCCGGCGGCGACCGTGGCGCCCTCGGACGCGTGCACCGTGAAGCCCTCACCCTTGAGCTGAACGGTGTCGATGCCGAGGTGCACGAGCACGGCGCCGCCCTCGCCGGAGATCACGTAGGCGTGCGGGTGCAGCTTGACGATCGTCCCAGCGATCGGGGCGACCGCCGTCCCGGCGACCATCTCTGGGTCGATACCGATGCCGGGGCCCACCATCAGGCCGGCGAACACCGGGTCGGGGACCTCGCTGATCGGCATCGCGCGGCCGGCAACGGGGGCAAGAACGTCCATGGGGGCTCCTTCTCGGGTACAAACGCCTGACGGTGTCTTGTCTAGTCGCTGATCGCAGCACACGGGGGGCACTTGCCCAAGCCGACTCGCTGCGACAACGATTCTGGTGACTTCTGATCCGTTATCGGTACCTGTGTCGCGCTTGGCGACTACCGTCACGATCGCCAGGGTGGCAGGCGAGGGACGCGTCGGCGTGGTGCGTTCCCACCCGGGTGAGGAGGGGCAATGAGCGCGGCTACCGAAACGGCACCGGCCAAGCAGTCCGTCTGGTCCAAGGCGTTCGGCTACCTGCAACGCATCGGCAAGGCGCTGATGGTGCCGGTCGCGATCCTCCCGGCAGCCGGTCTGCTGCTGGGCATCGGGGCTGGTCTGCAGCAGCCCACGCTCACCGAGATCGCGCCCTGGCTCACCAACGACTTCTGGGTGACCGTCGCCACGGTGATGCAGGCCTCCGGTGACGTGGTGTTCGCCAACCTGGCACTCATCTTCGCCATCGGCGTCGCGATAGGCCTGGCCAACGACGCCGGTGTGGCCGCACTGGCTGCCACCGTCGGCTACCTGATCTTCAACGTCTCCATCAGCACGCTGCTGGGGCTCACGCCGCAGGACGTCGTGGACGACCCGGGCCGCTACGCCACCGTGCTGGGCACCCCGACCCTGCAGACGGGCGTCTTCGGCGGTTTGGCGATCGGCGTCTTGGCCGCCTGGGCCTACAACCGATTCTTCACGATCCAGCTCACCCCGGCGCTCGGCTTCTTCGCCGGCAAGAGGTTCGTGCCCATCATCACCGCGGCGCTCTCGCTGCTGGTGGGTGCCGCGACCATCGTCATCTGGCCGCCCATCCAGGACGGCATCAACACGTTCGCGTCCGAGGTCGTGCTCGCCAACCCGGTTCCCGGCGCCTTCGTGTTCGGGCTGATCGAGCGCGCGCTCATCCCGTTCGGGCTGCACCACGCCTGGTACCCGATCTTCTGGTATCAGTTCGGCGAGTACACCACCGCCGCCGGTGACCTGGTGATCGGTGACCAGCGCATTTGGTTCGCTCAGCTCGCCGACGGCGTCAACCAGGTGCCGACCGAGGACGCCAAGGGCCAGCTCGTCGAGTACCCCGACTTCACCGCAGGCACCTACATGACGGGCAAGTACCCCTTCATGATGTTCGGTCTGCCGGCAGCCGCCTTGGCCATGTACCACTCGGCCAAGACCCACCGCCGCAAGGTGGTCGCGGGCCTGTTCTTCTCCGCAGCCCTCACCTCGTTCCTGACCGGCATCACCGAGCCGATCGAGTTCACCTTCCTGTTCGTCGCCCCCCTGCTCTTCGTCGTCCACGCGTTCCTCGCCGGGCTGTCGTTCATGATCATGGAGCTCATGAACATCCACATCGCGGTGTCGTTCAGCGGTGGGTTGATCGACTTCTTCTTGTTCGGCATCTTGCCGGGGCGACAACCGTGGTGGTTGTTGGTTCTGGTGGGCCTCGGCTTCGCCGTCGTCTACTACTTCGTGTTCTTGATCGGCATCCGACTCCTCAACGCCAAGATCCCCGGTCGCGAGGACGACATCGGTGACGAGGGCGCCGGCGTGCTCGACCCCGGCAGCTACGACGTGGCCGGCGCTCGCGCCGACGAGGTGGCCGGTGCGGGCCAGGTGGCCGTAGCGGCTCCCCCGACGATGGGCGGCAAGCTCGTCCAGGCCTTCGGCGGAAGCGCCAACATCAAGAACCTGGACGCCTGCATCACCCGGCTTCGTATCGAGGTGAACGACAAGTCCAAGGTCGACAAGGCGGCCATCCAGAAGCTCGGTGCTGCTGGGGTGCTGGAGGTCGGCAACAACGTCCAAGCCATCTTCGGTCCCAAGGCCGAGGGACTCAAGGGCGAGATGCAGGACGCGATGGCCGCCGGGCCGATCGAGGCTGCTGGCGCCGCGGCACCCGCGGCGCCTGCGCCCGCTGCTGACGACCTGCCCGACACCGAGGCGGGCAAGCTGGTGCGCGCCTTCGGCGGCAAGGGCAACATCAAGAACCTGGACGCCTGCATCACCCGGCTCCGTATCGAGGTGAACGACAAGTCCAAGGTCGACAAGGCCGCCATCCAGAAGCTCGGTGCTGCTGGGGTGCTGGAGGTCGGCAACAACGTCCAAGCCATCTTCGGGCCGCGCGCTGAGGCGTTGAAGACCGAGATGGCGAAGCTGATGTAGAGGAGCGCACGTGCAGCAGATCAGCGGAGTCGGTGTCAGCCCCGGCCGGTCGGTCGGGCCACTGGTCCGGATGCCTGACCCGATCAGCGAGCCGGCCGCGGGCGAGACGCTGGCCGAGCATGAGCGGGAGGCCGCGGCAGCCACTGTCGCCGAGGCCGCCGCCGTGGTGAAGGCCGACCTCGAGTCGCGGGCCGCCAGCGCCGCTCCGGAGGCGAAGGCGCTGCTGGAGGCCACGGCCATGATGGCGGCCGACCCGACCCTGGTGAACGCGGCAAAGACAAAGGTCACCAAGCAAGGGTCGCCCCCGCCGCGGGCCGTGTGGGACGCCGCCGACGAGGTGGCCACCATGCTGGAGTCCCTCGGCGGGTACATGGCCGAGCGAGCCCGCGACGTGCAGGACGTGCGCGACCGGCTGGTCGCCGAGCTGACCGGGCGCCCGGCGCCCGGCGTCCCGGCGCGCGACGAACCCTTCGTGCTGGCCGCCGTCGACCTCGCACCGGCCGACACCGCCACCCTCGACCCGGCCGTGTGCGTGGGCCTGGTCACCGCGCAGGGCGGCCCGACCTCGCACACCGCGATTCTCGCGAAGGCGCTGGGGCTGCCCGCGGTGGTCGCCGCCCCCGATGTCCTCGATATCGCCGAGGGCACGACGGTTCTGGTCGACGGCTCGGCCGGCACTGTGCGTCTCAACCCCGACCCCGACACGATCGAGCGGGTCAAGGCCGCGGCGTCCATCGAGCTGACCTTCGACGGCGAGGGCGCGACGTCGGACGGGCACCCGGTGCAGCTGCTGGCCAACGTCGGCGACGGCAAGGACGTCGTGGCGGCCGTGGCGGCCAACGCCCAGGGTGTCGGCCTGTTCCGCACCGAGTTCTGCTTCCTCGACCGCCCCGAGGCGCCCAGCATCACCGAGCAGGTGACGATGTACCGCGAGGTGCTCGCAGGCTTCCCGGGCAAGAAGGTCGTGGTGCGCACCCTCGATGCCGGCGCCGACAAGCCGCTGCCGTTCTTGACAAACATGGAGGAGGAGAACCCGGCGCTCGGCGTGCGTGGCTACCGCACCGCGCTGCGCTCGCCGGAGGTGCTGGACGGACAGCTGGCAGCGATCGCCCAGGCTGCCGCGGCCGAGGAGGCCGACGTGTGGGTGATGGCGCCGATGGTCAGCACCGTGGACGAGGCCAAGACGTTCGTGGCTCAGTGCGCCGAGCACAACCTGACGATGGCGGGGGTGATGATCGAGACGCCCGCTGCCGCCATCACCGCCAACCATGTGCTCCAGCACGCGATGTTCGCGAGCCTGGGCACCAACGACCTCGGCCAGTACACGATGGCGGCCGACCGGCTCATGGGTGAGCTCGCGGCGCTGAACGACCCGTGGCAGCCGGCTGTGCTGCGCATGGTCAAGGCCAGCGTGGACGGCGGCGCCATGAACGACCGTCCGGTCGGGGTCTGCGGGGAGGCCGCGTCCGACCCCGCGCTGGCGGTGGTTCTCGTGGGCATTGGGGTGACCAGCCTGTCGATGACCCCCCGGTCGATCGCCGCAGTCTCAGCGGTGCTGGCGCGCACCTCACTACCGGAGTGCCGTCGGCTGGCCACGGTCGCGCTCGATGCTCCGACTGCGCTGGCGGCCCGCAACGCGGTGCGCGCGTCGCTGAGCGTGCTCGAAGAGCTGGGCCTCTAGTCGGGCGCGCCGCCGGGTCGCCGAGGCGGCCCGGGGTGGCGTGGAGCTGTCAGGCCTCCTCGGCATCGAGGTCCGTGGCCAGCAGGGCGGCAAGCGCGTCGAGCGCCGCGTCGGACCCCTCGCCGTCGGAGGAGAGGATGACCTCGTCGCCGAACTCGGCGCCGAGCGTCATGATGCCGAGGATGCTCGAGGCATCGACGGGGTCGGCACCTGAGCCGGCCTTGACGATCGTCACCGTGGCTGGCTGCTCGGACGCGGCCTTGACGAAGATGGCGGCTGGGCGGGCGTGCAGCCCTACCTTGCTGGCGATCGTGACGCTGCGCTCCGGCACCGGGGGCCTCCTGGGTGGTGTGAACCCGCCCGCTCGGGCGGCTGATTCAGGCTAGCGTCGCCGCGCGGCCGGTGCAGGCCAGTCCAGCAGAACCGTCGGCGACCGAGACCCGTGACCTGCGCGGGTGGAGGTGGGCGAATCCGTAGCGCTCCCGCCTCTGATGCGACAGACTCGTGACCCGTTCGGCAGCCGCCGAGCGTCAGCGCTTCACGCACGGAGGTTTGACGAGCATGCCCATTGCCAACCCTGAGGTCTACCGCGAGATGATCAAGCGGGCGAAGGACGGCGGCTTCGCCTACCCCGCCATCAACGTGACCTCGTCACAGACCCTCAACGCGGCGATCAAGGGCTTCGCCGACGCCGGCAGCGACGGCATCGTGCAGGCATCGACCGGCGGGGCTGAGTTCTGGTCCGGTCAGGGAGTGAAGAACATGGTCACCGGCGCGGAGGCGATGGCCGCCTTCGCCGCAGTCGTGGCTGACAAGTACGACGTCAACATCGCCTTGCACACCGACCACTGCCCCGAGCCCAAGCTGGCGACCTACATGGAGCCGCTCGTCGACATCTCGATCGAGCGGGTGAGGGCCGGCAAGGACCCGTTGTTCGGCTCGCACATGTGGGACGGCTCGGCCGTGCCGCTGGACAAGAACATCGAGATCGCCAAGCGCCTGTACGCCAAGTGCGTCGAGGCGAACATCGTGCTCGAGATCGAGATCGGTGTCGTCGGCGGCGAGGAAGACGGCGTCGTCGGGGAGATCAACGACAAGCTGTACACGACGCCTGAAGACACCTGGAAGGTCATCGAGGCCATCGGCGTCTCCGGCGACCCCGGCACGTACATGGTGGCGGCGACCTTCGGCAACGTGCACGGTGTCTACAAGCCCGGACACGTCAAGCTGCGTCCCGCCCTCCTCGGCGAGCTGCAGGCCGATGCGGCGGGCAAGCTCGGCCAGCCGGAGGGGTCCAAGCCCTTCAACCTTGTCTTCCACGGCGGCTCTGGGTCGACGGAAGAAGAGATCGCCGAGGCGCTCACCTACGGCACGATGAAGATGAACATCGACACCGACACCCAGTACGCGTTCACGCGTCCGGTGGCCGGGCACATGTTCAGCAACTACGACGGCGTTCTGAAGGTCGACGGCGACGTGGGCAACAAGAAGGTCTACGACCCGCGCTCGTGGGGCAAGTCCGCGGAGAACGCCATGACCGATCGCGTCGTGCAGGCCTGTGAGCAGCTCAAGTCGGCCGGCACCGCCATGGGCCGCGCCTGACCGACCACGCGGGCGTCGAGGTCTCCTACCTCGACGACGGGGCCTCGGCCCGACCTGAACCCCGACGACCCCGGTCACCACGGCACCTTGTCGTGGTTGCCGGGGCCGTCGTGCTCGCACTCGCGCTGCTGGTGGCCTGGCCGTCGGGCGAGCAGCCGGGGCAAGCTCCGCCGCAGCCAGGGTCGGTGGCCTCGTGGCCGGCGCGCGGGCCGGACGCCCAGGACTCCTCGGTGGTCCGGGCGGTCGAGACCGCCTGGCGTGGCGTGGCTGAGGGCTCAGGAATCCCCGGGCCGGGTCGCGACGTCGACGTGCTGTACCTCGGTGACGTGGACGGGTTGCAGGCAGGGCTCGTCCGCTCGTTCACCAGTGAAGGCCGGCTGCTTGTCGCGGCCGTAGTACGGGGGAGCGACGGCTGGCGCGTGCTCGACGCGGTCCCCCTGGACACCGACGTCTCGTGGCTCACGCTGCCCGGTGGCGCGACCAGCCGGGTTCTGGCGGCCCCGGACGTGGTGGCCGCGTCGTCGCTCGCGCTGCGCCGCGACGACGGCGTGTGGAACCGGGTCGCCATCCGCGACGACGGCGTCACCGCGCCGCTGCGCAGCCTGCAGGGGCAGCCTCCGATCCTGGCCGTGGTCGGCGTTCGCGGCGCGCAGCGGGGCCTGCTCGAGGTGTCGGCGTTGTCGCCCACCTCGATCGTTCCAGTGGGCCCGCCGGTGCAGCCACGTGCCCCGGCGTGGGGACGCTCCGGGGTCTTGACCGCCGAGGAGTACGACGCGGCGCTGTACGCGCTGCCGGTGATCCCTGAGTCCGCGGGAAGCGTGGCGGTCATCGCGGCAGCCCGGGTGCCAGGGGGACGTGCCGTCCTTGTCGAGACCAGATCGGCCGAGGACGGCGGCACGAGCTACCTGCTCGTTGTGCCGGGCGAGGACGGAGCGCCTGTCGTGGGCACTGCGCCCGTGGTCACTGGGGCGCTCGCCGCCGGCGTGGTCGACCGTGGCGGTGGTCGAGCGCTCGTCCTGGCGGCCTCGGCGCCGTCCCTGGCACGAGTCGAGGTGCGCGGCCGGGACGGCACGACCCTGGTGGACGGCATCGGCCCCACGGCGGTGGTGCTGCCCGCACCTGCTCCTGCCGAGGTGACGGTGCTGGGCAAGCGGACCAACGGCTCGGTGGTCGCGAGCATCAGAGTCCCACTGCCGCCGCTGTCCTCGCCTGGCCCATGATGCGTCGGCGTCCCACAATGGGCAGGTGAGCGGCGGCGAGGGCGAGTGGGTGAGCGTCGACCTGCTCGACGAGGCCCCGCCGGTTGGGCTCACAGCCCCACCTGCACGCCCGCGAGGTCGCCTGGCGCTCGTCGGGGGTCTGGCCGTCGCACTGCTGGGGGCGTTGCTGCTGTGGCCGGAGGGCTCGACGAGCCCGGACACACCCCAGGCCGTCGATGGCGAGGCGGTGGCCGAGCAGCCGGCACCGGACGACGCGCGGCTGATCGGGTGGCCGGGCCGGGGCCCGTGGATCGACGACGAGAGCTTCGTGGACGAGGCTCTCGCCGTATGGACGGCGACGAGCTCGGCCGTCGACCCCGACAACGCTCCGGGGCCGCAGGTGCACGCGTTGTGGGCCGGGCCCGTCGGCGGCGCCGCGGTGGCGCTGCTGCAGTCGGTCGGGCTCGACGGGCTTGCCCGGGTCGCTCAGGTCACGGAGTCGCAGATCCCCGGCTCCACCAACCCTGGGTCGTTGACCCTGAGCGGCGTCGAGACGGTTGCTGAGGAGCCGCCCTTCGTCGTCCTGTCCGACCCCGGCGGCCTCGACCTCGGTGACGTTCTCGACGCACCGGGGGCTGCGCTGCTGCAGGTGCTTCCGGCGCCTGGGCTTGTGGGGGATGGCGTCGAGCTCCAGCGCCAGGACGGAGCGCGGTTCACCTCGGTCGGCCTGCAGGCCGACGGGCTGTCCCGGCCGTGGGTGCACACGCCCCGGCTGGTCCCGGGCGGGCCGGTGCTCTCGGCTGTGCGCGTACAAGGCTCGTTCCCGGGCATGCTGACGGCGGCGCTGATCACGCCGGAGTCGTTGCTGCCAGGCCCGGCGCCGGTGAAGATCGTCCCGGCCAGCTGGGGTGAGACCCGTCCGGACCTACCGGAGGACTACCTGGACGGCCTGGCCGCCCTGGAGTCCCTGGACCGTTCGGAGGGCCGGGTCACGATCCTCGGGTCGATCCGCACCGACCGAGGGCGGGCGACCCTGGTCGAGGTGCGCCCCAGCGGGCCTGGCCTGCCGGTGGTGGTGACTGTCGCCAGCACAGAGACGGGCGTGCTGGTGTCGCAGGCGCGTCCGGCCCGACCGGGTGACGTGATGGAGGTCGGGGCGCTGCGGGCACCCGATGGCGCGCTGCTGGTTGTGGGAACCGGTCCGCCGGACACCTCCCTCGTCGTGCTCGGCGCGGACGGGGAGGCGGTCGCGCGTGGGACTCGCACCACGGCGACGTGGCTGCCGCGCAATGCTGGCGTGGCCGAGGTCGCCGCGCAGGGCTACCGGCGCGACGAGACCTGGGTCGGGCGCAGCGCCCTGGACGTCTCCGAAGGTGTGAAGATGGCCGGGTGAGCATCCCGGAGTCGTCGGTCGTCGTCGTGGGCGCAGGCATCAGTGGAGTCGTGTGTGCGCGAGCGCTGGCCGATGCCGGGGTCGAGGTGGTCGTGCTCGATCGCGGCAAGGCCGTCGGCGGACGCATGGCGAGATGGACGCGAGACGGCAGGGCCGTCGACGTCGGGGCGGCGTACTTCACGGTGCGCGACCCGGCGTTCGAGGCGCTGGCGGAGTCGTGGGCGCAGCGCGGGCTTGCTCACCCCTGGGCCGACACCTTCGCCGTCGCCGACGCCACCGGCGTGGTGGGCACGACGACGGGGCCCATGAGGTGGGGGGCAGAGAGTGGGTTGCGCTCGCTCGTGGCCGACCTCGCCGAGGGGCTCGACGTCCGCTCGGCGCAGGACGTGTCCGCGGTCGGGGCGGGAGCAGGGGCCGGGGATGCGGGCGCGTCCCGGCCGACGGTCGACGGGCAGCCTGTCCGCGGAGTGGTGCTGGCGATGCCCGACCCGCAAGCCCGTGACCTGCTCGGCGACGACCTGGCAGAGCTGCGCGGCGACCTGGAGGTCGAGTGGCAGCCAGTGGTCACCGTCGTCGCCTCGTTCGCGCAGCGGTCGTGGACCGGGCTCGACGCCGTGTTCGTGCACGACTCGCCCGTGTCGCTGATCGTGGACGACGGCCGGCGGCGCGGCGACGACGCTCCGGTGCTGGTCGCGCACTCGACCCACGACGTCGCCCGGGAGTATCTGGACGACCCGGACGGCGTCGTCCCGGTGGCGTTGGCGCAGATGGCGCGGCTGGTGGGCCGGGCCGGCTCGCTGGGGGAGCCGGTCTGGGTGGAGGTGAAGCGGTGGGGGTCGGCGACCCCCGTCCGGTCGCGGAGCACGACGTACGCGCTTGACCCCGCGGGCGTGGCGGTGTGCGGCGACGGCTGGTCGTCACGTCCGCGGATCGAGGCCGCCTGGCGCTCTGGACGCGACGCCGGTCGTGCCCTGGCCGCCTACCTCCGGTAGGTCGGGTCGCGCGATGCCCGTCCACCTTCGGTAGGTTGCGCGCGTGCCAGCAACAGTCCTCGTCGGAGCCCAGTGGGGCGACGAAGGCAAAGGTAAGGCCACCGACCTGCTCGGGGGCGACGTCGACTTCGTGGTGCGCTACCAGGGCGGCAACAACGCTGGGCACACCGTGGTCATCGACACGGGGACGGGGCTGGAGCACTACGCGCTGCACCTGCTGCCGTCGGGCATCCTGACGCCGGGCGCCACGTCGGTGATCGGCAACGGGGTCGTGATCGACCTGGAGGTGCTGTTCGCCGAGCTGGACGGGCTTGCCGCGCGCGGCGTGCAGACGGGCCGTCTGCTGGTGTCGGCGTCGGCGCACGTCATTGCGCCCTACAACGCCGCGCTCGACCGGGTGTCGGAGCGCTTCTTGGGGGCGCGCCGCATCGGTACGACCGGGCGGGGCATCGGGCCGACGTACGCCGACAAGGTGAACCGCGTCGGAATCCGGGTGCAGGACCTGTTCGACGAGTCGATTCTGCGGCAGAAGGTGCAGGGCGCGCTGGCCCAGAAGAACCAGCTGCTGGTGAAGGTTTACAACCGGCGTGAGGTGGACGCCGACGCAGTCGTTGCGGAGCTGCTGCCCTACGCCGACAAGCTGCGCCCCTTCGTGGCTGACACGTCCCTGCTGCTCAACCGCGCGCTGGACGAGGGGCGCCAGGTGCTGCTGGAAGGCTCGCAGGGGACCCTGCTCGACGTCGACCACGGCACCTACCCGTTCGTGACGTCGTCCAACCCGACCTCGGGTGGGGCGTGCGCCGGCGCCGGGATCGGGCCGACCCAGATCACGCGGGTGATCGGCATTCTGAAGGCGTACACGACGCGGGTGGGGGCCGGGCCGTTCCCGACCGAGCTGCACGACGCGGACGGGGCGCGCCTGCGCGAGATCGGCGGCGAGCGGGGCGTGACGACTGGACGCGACCGGCGCTGCGGCTGGTTCGACGCCCTGGTGGCCCGCTACGCGACGCGGGTGAATGGGCTCACCGACATCTTCTTGACCAAGCTCGACGTGCTCACCGGCTTCGAGACCATCCCGGTGTGCGTGGCCTACGACGTGGACGGCGTGCGTCATGACGAGATGCCGCCCACGCAGACGGAGTTCCACCACGCCAAGCCCATCTACGAGTACTACGACGGCTGGGACGACGACATCCGCGGCGTTCGTGCGTTCGACGACCTTCCGGCGGCTGCGCGTGCCTACGTCCTGGCCCTGGAGGAGCTGAGCGGGACGCCCGTGTCGGCGATCGGCGTGGGCCAGGCACGCGACGCGACGATCGTCCGCCGCCCCCTGCTGTAGCGACCGCCTAGCGCGGGGCTCCCAAACGATCACGTGACGGCGGGAGTTGCCGGGTTTCCAAGGGGGATCTGCCTACGAAACCCCCAAACTGCCGCGTGAAGCCAGGACGGAGCGGTCTCGGCGCTCGTCCACAGAGTCGTGGGACGGGCGGGTCGTCCCCAGCCGGGTCCATCCGGCTGTTGCCACTGGCTCAACCTGGCGATCGTTCCCCCATGACGACCACGCAGCAGGTTCGGCTGCCGCCTATCGAGACCAGCGGTTCCGTGCTGAGACGAGAGGCCATCGAGCTCGGCCTCTCGCACGACGAGATCGAACGACTGCTGCACGAGGGAGTCTGGGTGCGTGTGCGCTACGGCGCCTACGCCCCGGGTGACTCCTGGGCGCGAATGACGTCCGAAGAGCGCCACGTCGTGACCGCAAGGGCCGCGCAGCGGAGCATGAAGGGGGTCGCAGTCCTCGGGCACACCAGCGCTGCGCTCATCCACGGGTTGCCGGTGTGGGGCGTCAACCTCAACGAGATCCACCTTGTGCGAGGATCGCGCCACCGGGGGTCGAGGCATGAGGCCGGCGTCGTCCACCATGCCGCCTCACTTCCCGACGACCATGTCGTCGACGTGGACGGCGTGCTGGTCACCTCGCCGCTTCGCACCCTCGCGGACATGGGCAGGATCGTCGGCTTCGAGTCGGCGGTCGTGACGATGGATGCCGCGCTGCACGAGAACCTGACGAGTAAGGATGCGCTGCTGGACCTGTTGGTTGCCCAGAACGACTGGCCCGGCTCCCGGGCTGGGCTACGGGCCGCCGACTTCGCCGACGGCCGATCTGAGAGCGTCGGGGAGTCGCGCGGTCGAGTGCGCGTCCGCGACACGGGGTTGCCCGTCCCGGAGCTGCAAGCGACGATCCGCAACGAGTTCGGGGAGTTCGTGGCTCGAAGCGACTGGCTGTTCCGGGAGCAGCAGACCGTCGGCGAGTTCGACGGCCGAATCAAGATGCGCGAGGCACGCACGCATGGCCGCACGCCGGAGGACGTCCTCTGGCAAGAGAAGCTGCGAGAGGACGCCATCCGCGCGCTCGGGTACGAGGTCGTTCGTGTCACGTGGGACGACATCGAGCGTGCGCCGGCCTGGTTGCGCCGCAAGATTCTGGCTGCGTTCGCCAGGGCTGAGGGTAGGCCAGCGCCGCGGGGAACGGCGCTCGTCAGATAGGCCGCGCCGTCTGGGCACGTGGCCGGGTGCCGGCGCGCTGCCGCGTGTCGGTGGGCGCTCAAGCCTGGCCTGCCCGGGCCATTCCACGGGAGATTGGGGGTTTCCAACGCTGATCTGCCGTGGAAACTCCCCAACTTCCGCCGTCACGTGATCGTTTGGGCGGCGGGGGCCGCGGGGGCTCGGGTCAGCTGTCCAGGTTTGCCATCACGTGCTTGATGCGTGTGTAGTCCTCCAAGCCGTACATCGAGAGGTCCTTGCCGTAGCCGGAGTGCTTGAACCCACCGTGGGGCATCTCAGCCACCAGCGGGATGTGCGTGTTGATCCAGACGCACCCGAAGTCGAGCCGGCGGCTCATGCGCATGGCGCGTCCGAAGTCCTTGGTCCACACCGACGACGCCAGGCCGTACTCGACGCCGTTCGCCCATGCGAGCGCCTCCGCCTCGTCGCTGAACTGCTGGACGGTGATGACCGGCCCGAACACCTCGTTCTGGACGATCTCGTCGCCCTGCAGCAGATCGGCCACCACGGTCGCGGAGTAGTGGAAGCCCGCGTCCCCCACTCGCGAGCCCCCGGCCGCAAGCCGCGCGTGGTCGGGCAGCCGGTCGATGAAGCCCGACACCTTCTCCAGCTGGGACGCATTGTTGACGGCCGGCAGCAGCGCATCGGCATCGTCGACGCCCACGGACGCCGTCGCCACAGTCGAGCGCGCCTGCTCGGCCAAGGCGTCCACCAGGTCGGCGTAGACGCCCGGCGAGGCGATAACCCGCGTCGAGGCTGTGCAGTCCTGCCCGGCGTTGAAGAACCCGGCGACCGCGATGCCCTCGGCGGCGGCCTCGAGGTCGGCGTCGTCGAACACCACGACAGGCGCCTTGCCGCCGAGCTCCAGGTGAACCCGCTTGACGTCAGACGACGCGGCCTCGGCCACCTGCATGCCGGCGCGCACCGACCCGGTGATCGACACCATCGCCGGCGTCGGGTGCGACACCAGCGTGCGGCCGGTGTCGCGGTCACCGCAGATCACGTTCAGCACGCCCGGCGGCAGCGACTCCGCCGCCATCTCGGCCAGCAGCAGCGTCGACAGCGGCGTGGTGTCGCTCGGCTTGAGGACGACGGCGTTGCCCGCCGCGACCGCCGGCGCCAGCTTCCAGATCGCCATCATCATCGGGTAGTTCCACGGGGCCACCTGGCCGACGACGCCCACCGGCTCGCGACGGATCCAGGACGTGTGCCCTGTCATGTACTCCCCAGCCGCCTTGCCCTCCAGCACGCGCGCCGCACCGGCGAAGAAGCGGATCTGGTCGACCATCGGCCCGATCTCCTCCGAGCGCACAAGCTCGGTGGGTTTGCCGCAGTTCTCCACCTCCGCTGCCACAAGCTCTTCGGCCCGCGCCTCGACGGTGTCGGCGAAGTCGAGAAGCGCCTTCTGCCGAACGCTCGGCGTCGCATCCCGCCAGTCCTCGAAGGCAGCCTCGGCAGCCGCATAGGCCTTGTCGATGTCCTTCTGCGTCGACACCGGCGCCGTCGCGAACACCTCGCCCGTCGTGGGGTTCACGACGTCGCTCGTGAGGCCCTGGTAGGTGTCGACGTACTCGCCGTTGACGAAGTTGCGCAGCCGCCGCGGGTCTGCCATCTCTCGCTCCTTGTCACGCTCCGCCGGCCCAGTGCGCAGCGGCGATCCCTCGGTGGCAGACGCTACGCGCAGCGGCGTCGTACGCTCCACGTCATGGCTGAATCGTCCGTCCCGACCCCCGATCCGCAGCGAGGACGCGAGGTCTACGACCTCGATCGCGCACACGTGTTCCACTCCTGGAGTGCCCAGGGCAAGATCGCGCCGATGACTCTCGCCGGCGCGCAGGGCTCCTACGTCTGGGACTACGACGGCAAGCGGTACCTCGACCTGTCGAGCCAGCTCGTCAACACCAACATCGGCCACCAGCATCCGAAGGTCGTCGCCGCGATCCAGGAGCAGGCGGGCAGGCTCTGCACAGTCGCCCCGCAGCACGCCAACGACGTGCGCGGCGAGGCGGCCCGGCTCATCGTGGCCCGGGCCCCCGAGGGCATGGATCACGTCTTCTTCACCAACGGCGGCGCGGAGGCCGTCGAGAACGCCGTGCGGATGGCCCGTCTGCACACCGGCAGGCAGAAGGTGATGACGCGCTACCGCGCCTACCACGGCGGGACGCAGACGGCGGTGACGCTCACCGGCGACCCGCGCCGCTGGCCCAACGACTGGTGGAGCACCGGCGTCGTGCACTTCTTCGGGCCGTTCCTCTACCGCTCGCCGTTCCACAGCGACTCCGCTGAGCAAGAGACTGAGCGGGCGCTGCACCACCTGCGCGAGACCATCCGCTTCGAGGGCCCGGACACCATCGCAGCGATCCTGCTGGAGACGATCCCGGGAACGGCGGGCATCATGCCGCCACCGCCGGGCTACCTGGCCGGCGTCCGCGAGCTCTGCGACGAGCACGGAATCATGCTGATTCTCGACGAGGTCATGGCCGGCTTCGGACGTACCGGCGCCTGGTTCGCCTTCGACCACTACGACGTGCGGCCCGACCTGATCACCTTCGCGAAGGGCGTCAACTCCGGCTACGTGCCCCTCGGTGGCGTCGTGATCAGCGAGACGATCGTCGACACGTTCCGCGAGCGCGTCTACCCCGGCGGGCTCACGTACTCCGGTCACCCGCTGGCGTGCGCGTCTGCCGTCGCGACGATCACGGCCATGCAGGACGAGGGCATCGTCGAGAACGCGCGCCACATCGGCGAGGACGTGCTCGGCCCCGGCCTTGCCGAGCTGGCGCAACGCCACCCGGTGATCGGCGAGGCCCGGGGACTCGGCGTCTTCTGGGCGCTCGACCTGGTGAAGAACCGCGAGACCAAGGAAGAGCTGGCCCCCTACGGCGGCACCAGCGAGGCGATGGGCACCCTGCTCGGTGCCCTGAAGAAGCGCGGCGTGCTCCCGTTCGCGAACTACCACCGGCTGCATGTCGTCCCGCCCTGCACCATCAGCGACGAGGAGGCCAAGGAGGGGCTGGCCGCCCTCGACGAGGCACTCGGCGAGATCGCCGGCTACTACGAGGGCTGAGCGTGTACTACGACGTCCATCTGCTGCCACGGGACGCCACCGACGACCCGCGGGCGGCAATCGCCACGCGGGACGCCCAGGTGCTGGCCTCGGACGGCGTGCCTGCCCCCCAGCAGGCGACTGCCGTCGAGTTCGCCGTCGTCGACGGAGAAGCCGTCGATGCCGCAGTCGTGGAGGCCGTCCGTGCGAAGTGGGTCAAGCCCGGCGAGGGTCTGCGCATCGACGTCCGACGCGGGGCCGTCACCGTCCGACTGCCGTACTGGTACGTCGGCAAGCCGGCCCGCGAGCAGGCCAAGGTGCTGCACGCGGTGGTGAAAGACCTCGAGAAGGCCACCGGCTTGCGCGGATTCGACCCGCAGCTCGACGACTGGTTCACCGGACGCAGCTACAAGGACACGGCAGCGGTGCTCGACGCGGTCGCCGACTTTCAGGCGCGGGAGAAGATGGACTCACCGGCGGTGGACGCCCGCCGCGCCGCGCGCGCCGCAGCCGGTAGGCCTCGTCCGATCTTCCGTCGCCGCTCATCCTGAGGTTCGCGTCGCACTCGGTGCCGTGCCCGCTCAGGGTGCAGTCCGGGCAGCCCAGCGTGATCACGGTGCGCTGCGCGACGTGATGGGCGGCTCCTTGGTGCGCAGCGGGTCGCCGTGGCGAGCTGAACCGCACCGCGTCGAAGACCGATGCGGGGCACGAGGGCAGACTGTCGTGCGGCTCGCCCGGCACCGAGGGACAGCGGGCAGGCTTCTAGGGTGGCGCTTGTGAAGGTGCTTGTTCTGGGGTCCGGTGGTCGTGAGCACGCGCTCGTCATGGGGTTGCGCGACGACCCCGGAGTCGCGGCCGTGCACGCCGCGCCGGGCAACGCAGGCATCGCGGCCGACGCCGACAGCGTCCACCCACTCGACCCGACGGATGGCGCCGCGGTCGTCGACCTGGCCCAGCGCCTCGCCGTCGACCTCGTCGTCATCGGCCCGGAGGCACCGCTGGTCGCGGGCGTGGGTGACGCCGTGCGCGAGGCCGGTATCGCGTGCTTCGGCCCGTCCGGCGCGGCGGCCCAGCTCGAGGGCAGCAAGTCCTTCGCGAAGCAGGTGATGGCTGCGGCCGACGTCCCGACGGCGATGGCGCACGTCTGCGACACCGAGGACGAGGTCGCAGCGGCGCTCGACGCATTCGGCCCGCCGTACGTCGTCAAGGACGACGGCCTGGCTGCCGGCAAGGGCGTGGTGGTCACCGACGACCGTGCCGCGGCCCTCGCCCATGCCGCTGCCTGCGGACGGGTGCTCGTCGAGGAGTTCCTCGACGGACCCGAGGTCTCGCTCTTCTGCGTCACCGACGGTGAGGCGGTGCGTCCGCTGCAGCCCGCCCAGGACTTCAAGCGCATCTTCGACGACGACCAAGGCCCCAACACGGGTGGCATGGGCGCCTACACGCCGCTCCCATGGGCGCCGCAGGGGCTCGTGGACGACATCGTCGACCGCGTCGTCCAGCCGACCGTGGACGAGATGCGTGCCACGGGCACGCCCTTCGAAGGGCTGCTCTACGCCGGACTGGCGCTGACCTCACGCGGCCTGCGCGTGGTCGAGTTCAACGCCCGGTTCGGTGACCCCGAGACCCAGGCGGTGCTCGCGCTGGAGCGCACCCCGCTCGGCGCCCTGCTGTACGCCGCCGCGACCGGCACGCTCGCCTCGACCGAGCCGCCGCACATGGCCACCGGGGCGGCGGTCACCGTCGTCGTTGCCGCGCACGGCTACCCGCAGTCCCCACGCACCGGTGACGTGATCACCGGCCTCGACGAGGCGGCTGCTGTCGAGGGTGTCCGTGTGCTGCACGCGGGGACGGCGCTGCGCGACGGCCAGGTCGTGACGGCCGGCGGGCGAGTGCTGTCGGTCACCGGCGTGGGCGACGACCTCACTCAGGCCCGGGATCGGGCGTATCGGGCGGTCGGTCACATCCACATCGAGGGCGGCCAGCACCGCACGGACATCGCCGCCAAGGCGGCTGCCGACGCCACTGCGCCGACGGCCACGCACGAGTAGCACTCAGGGCCCGCTCATGGACACGACGCTCCTCTCGATCACCACCGGCTCGCGGCTGGTGAGCGACCTGACCCACGAGGTCCGCGACTTCTGCGGGGGACGGGGCGACGGTCTGTGCCACGTCTTCGTCCCGCACGCCACTGCCGGCGTGGCGCTGGTCGAGACTGGCAGTGGAACCGAGCGCGATCTCGCCGACGCGCTCGAGCGACTGCTGCCCACCGCCGACGTGTACCGGCACCGCCATGGCAGCCTCGGCCACGGCCGTGACCACGTCATGCCCGCCTTCGTCTCCCCGTCGATGTCACTGCCCGTCGTGGACGGCCGTCCTGCTCTCGGCACGTGGCAGAGCGTCGTGCTCGTCGACCCGAACGTCGACAACCCGACCCGTCAGGTACGGCTCTCGTTCGTCACCGGCTGAGGGGCACGCGCTGCCCCGGCCAGCCGCCACACCAGCACGCCCGCCAGCACCAGCACGAGCCCGTTGCGAGCGGCAAGGGCGGCCAGCGTGCCGGGGTCCAGCAGCAGCAGCGACTCGTACTTCCAGGGCCACACCGTCTGGGTCAGGGCGGCGACTGCCGACGTCACGACGACCAGCGCCCAGTCCATGCGCGGCGCCCACGCCACCGCCAGGGCCACGAGCGGCAGGAACCACATCACGTACTGCGGGCTGAACACGGAGTTGGTCGCGACGACGAGCACCACGAGCAGGGCCGCGCCCGTGACGCGCACCATCGGCAGCCGGGACGGGTCGGCGCCCTGCACCGCCGCCAGCGTCGCCAGGCCGGCCACCGCCAGCACGACGACGGTGACCAGACTCGACAGCGTCCCGTCCGAGCCCTGGAGCTGGAAGGCGCGAAAGGCGAACTCCCAGACCTGCTCCGGGGGCTCGTCGCGGCTGGCGAGCAGCACCGGTGTGGCGAACAGCGACTCGATCTGCACCCCCCGCTCGGACTGGTACGTCAGCGGCGTCAGCAGCGACGACGGCCCGCGGACCGCAACCTCCACGGTCAGCCCGGCTGCGAGCGTCGTCCCGAAGCCGGTGAGCCAGCGGCGCCAGTCCGTGCGCAGCAGCAGCGCGGCGACGATCACCAGGGGCCAGAGCTTGAGCAGGACGGCCAAGGCCAGCACCACGCCGGACCATCCCGGGCGCCGCTCACGCCAGCACACGGCCAGCACGGCCAGCAGCGCGACCAGTAGGTCGTAGCGAAGCCACACCACCGGGCCGAGCAGAGCGCCGGCCACGACCCACAGCCAGGCGCCGCGCCGTCCGGCCTGCCACAGCACGCCCAGCAGGGCCAGGTCGACGGCGAGCATCGCGACGATCCATCCCCAGCCGAAGGCCACCGGGGTCTCTGCCAGCCGCCCGGTGAGGGCGAGTAGGCGCGCGGCGCCGGGGTACTCGCTGAGCGCAGGGGTGTCGTCGGAGCCGAACGCCGTCCCGTTCGCCCATGCCCACAGCAGGTTGGGGTCGTTGAACAGCGTGGCCCGGCTGAGCCGGTCGACTGCCAGCGCCATGACGACCGCACGGCTGACGGCCCAGGCGGCCAGCAGCCCGACCAGCGCCACGCGGGACGAGGTCGCGCGGCTGGGGGCGGTGGTGGTCGCAGGAGCCATCGTAGGTCGAGCATCCCAGACGGCGTGGAACCTGACGGTGCCCTGACGCGTCCAACCCGCATGAACCGTCGAGTGCTCACGCTGTGTGCCGCTCTCGTGCTGGTGCTGGCCGGATGCGCGGCCGACGAACCGGATGCGCGACCCTCGGCCTTGCCGACAGTCGCATCCAGCCCTGATGCGGCCAGCCCGGATGCAGCGGGCGGCACGATGCTCGCGACCGCGTTCTCGCTCACCGAGGTGCTGCGCGCCGCAGACAGGGTGCTTCCGGCGGACGTACTGATCACCGAGATCCCGATGGACACCCGCTGGCTGTCGGGCAACCGCATCGAGGTGCCGATCGAGCGGGACGGCACGCGCGGCGTCCTCGTCGTCACCGTGCTGCCCGACGAGGCTCGCTGCGCCGCTGAGTCGCCGCTTCTCACACCCTCGGAGGGCGACCTGGTGGGCGCCGAGGTCTGCGCTGCGTGGGAGGCCGGGGGCCGCCTCCCGGTGGTCGTGCCCGACCCGGACGCGCCGGTCGAGCAGAACTCCGAGGACGCTGCCCGGTAGGGCTGCCTGCCCGGGTCACCGACCCGACGCCTGCGTGCGGGAGGATCACTCCCGTGCCCGACAAGCCCACCGCCACCCCCGTGCTGCCCGATGTCATCGCCGCCCGGTACGCCTCGCCGCAGATGGTGACCCTGTGGTCGCCCGCGCACAAGGTGCGTCTGGAGCGTCAGCTCTGGCTGGCGGTGCTGCAGGCTCAGCGTGACCTCGGCGTCGACGTGTCGGACGCAGTGATCGCCGACTACGCGGCCGTGCTGGACGACGTCGACCTGGCCTCGATCGCCGAGCGCGAGCGGGTCACCCGGCACGACGTCAAGGCCCGCATCGAGGAGTTCAACGCCCTCGCCGGCCACGAGGACGTGCACAAGGGCATGACCTCCCGCGACCTCACCGAGAACGTCGAGCAGCTGCAGGTGCGCCGCTCGCTCGAGCTCGTCCGCGACCGCATGGTCGCCGCCCTGGTGCGCCTCGCCCGGCTCGCGCGCGAGCACGAGACGCTCGTGATCACCGGACGAACCCACAACGTGCCGGCCCAGGCCACCACGCTCGGCAAACGGTTCGCCTCAGCTGCCGAAGAGATGCTGCTCGCCCTGCGCCGCGTCGAGGCCGTTCTCGACGACTACCCGTTGCGAGGCATCAAGGGTCCGGTCGGCACCAGCCAGGACGCCCTCGCGCTGCTGGGTGACGACCCGTCCCGGCTCGCCGAGCTCGAGCAGCGGGTGGCCGAGCACCTCGGCTTCGCGCGGACCCTGACCAGCGTGGGACAGGTGTACCCGCGCTCGCTCGACCACGAGGTCGGCTCGGCGCTCGTCCAGGTGGCCGCCGGGCCCGCGTCGCTGGCCACGACCATCCGTCTCATGGCCGGCCAAGAGCTGCTCACCGAGGGGTTCAAACCCGGCCAGGTCGGGTCGAGCGCCATGCCGCACAAGATGAACAGCCGCTCGTGCGAGCGGGTGGACGGGCTCGCGCTGGTCATCCGGGGGTACGCCACGATGCTCAGCGAGCTGGCCGGTGCCCAGTGGAACGAGGGCGACGTCTTCTGCTCCGTCGTGCGGCGAGTCGCGCTACCAGGGGTGTTCCTGGCCACGGATGGCCTGTTCCAGACCTTTCTCACGGTCCTGGACGAGCTCGGGGTCTACCCCGCGGTCGTGCAGCGCGAGCTCGACCGGTACCTGCCGTTCCTCGCCACCACCGCGGTGCTGGTGGCTGCCGTCCAGCGTGGTGTGGGACGCGAGACCGCGCATGCGGCCATCAAGGAGCACGCGGTCGCGGTCGCGTTGGCCATGCGCGAGGGCGAGGCCGAGAACGACCTGGCTGCCAGGCTGGCCGCCGACTCCCGGCTCGGGCTGCGCCGCGACGAGGTCGACGCACTGATGAGCGACCCGACCGCGTTCATCGGGGCGGCCGCCGACCAGGTGCAGCGCGTGGCGTCCCAGGTGGACGACGTGGCCGACCGGCATCCGCAGGCGGCTGCCTACGTCCCGCCGCCGATCCTGTAGGTCTGTGCGCAGCCGTTGTTGTTCGATCGATTCGTGAGCGGGGGAGCCCGCTCGGCGGCGGCACCACGGTCAGGTCGTCCACCGCAGCGACCACGCGGATGAGACGGCGATCGTTGTGGCCAGCGCCCACATCGAGCCGACGCCCCGCGTGACAACGTCCGGGCAGTAGGCGTAGATCTCCTCGGCCGCGGCCATCGCGGCCTCGTGGGTACGCGGAGGACGGTTGATGCGCAGACCGACACCCGACTCGGTCAGGGCGACCAGGTCGGCTTGGTAGCGCCGCGACCAGTAGCGCAGCACCGCAGCGTGCTCGACCGCCGACCAGCCACCGACCCCGTCGAAGCCGACCGTCACCGGAAGCTGCCACCCGTCGCTGCCGGCGACAACTGCCAGGTACCCCGCAGACACATCGGCCTCGACCACCGCCTCGCTCGTCGGCTCGAGCCGGCTCCTGAAGCCCGGCTCGGCAGCGGGCTCGGCAGCGAGCGCGGCGGCGAGCAGCACCTCGGCGTCCGGGATGGCAACGTCGGCCGCAGGACGCCCGGCGGCCAGCTGCCACGACGCCGGGACAGGCGACGGACCCGTCAGCACCGGCCAGGTACCCGACGTCCCAGACACCGCGTGCAGCTCGGCCCACACCGCCTGACCGGCGCTGTTGGCCATCGGGCTCGACCACACCGACACCCCGGACGCTGCCGTCCCCACCCACGTGAGCGGACGAGGTGGCGCCACCCCGGCAGCGCCGATCGCCTCCGCAGGCGACGCAGGCGGCTCTCCGGGAGCGGCGACGGGGTCGGCCGGGATGTAGGCGTCGCGCAGCTTCGTCCCGCCGCGCGGCCGACGTCGCGGAGACCGGCGCGACGACCGGTCGAAGAGTCCCACGCGCTCATCCCACCACGGAGATCACGCAGACGGCGCGAGGGCTGGGTCCAGCACGTGCGGAGTCGATGATCCGGGCCGTGAACGGCCGCCGCTACCGTCGGCGCCATGTCTGCGCGTGCACCCGCTGGTCTGCCGGGCTTCCGGCACGTCTACTCCGGCAAGGTCCGCGACCTGTACGTGCCGCGGGGGCGCGACGACCAGGTGCTCGTGGTCGCCAGCGACCGGATCTCGGCCTACGACCACGTGCTGCCGACGCCGATCCCCGGCAAGGGTGTCGTGCTCACGCAGATGTCGCTGTGGTGGTTCGACCAGCTCACCGACCTGGTCGACAACCACGTCGTGTCGGCCACCGACGTGCCCGAGCAGGTGCGCGGACGGGCGATGCTCTGCCGTCGACTCGAGATGGCGCCGGTGGAGTGCGTGGCCCGCGGCTACCTCGCGGGCAGCGGCTGGGCCGACTACCGAGCGACGGGTGCCGTGTGCGGCGTGGAGCTTGCGGACGGGCTGCGCGACGGCTCCCGGCTGCCCGAGCCCATCTTCACGCCGGCGACCAAGGCCGAGGTGGGCGAGCACGACGAGAACATCACGTTCACCCACGTCGCACGCATCGTCGGGGCGCAGCGGGCAGCAGCGCTGCGCGACGTGACGCTGGCGGTGTACCGCCGGGCAGAGCGGATCGCCCGCGATCGCGGGGTGATCCTGGCCGACACCAAGCTCGAGTTCGGGCTGGCCCCGAACGTTGCTGCGGCCACCCCGCACCCGTCCGAGCGGTACGTGCTGGCCGACGAGGTGCTCACACCCGACTCGAGCCGGTTCTGGCCGGCCGAGGAGTGGGCGCCGGGTGGGGCGCAGCCATCGTTCGACAAGCAGTTCGTGCGCGACTGGCTCACGTCGCCGGCCTCAGGCTGGACCAAGGGGTCCGACGAGCAGCCCCCGGCGCTTCCCGACGACGTGGTCGAGCGCACCCAGCACCGCTACACCGAGGCCTACCGCCGCCTGACCGGCGGCGACCTACCCCAGGCGTGACCAACGGGCAGACCCCACGTCGTGCCTGGGAGTCTGCCCGCTGGTCAGTGCGAGGGTCTAGACGAGCGCCTTCGCCTTGAGCTTCTCGAACTCCTCGGGAGTGATCGAGCCGGCGTCGAGCAGCTCCTTCGCCTGAGCGATCTGGTCGGCGGCGGTGACGGGCTTGCCGGCGTCCTTCATCAGGTTCTTGGTGTACTCCACCTGAGCCTCGCGGTACTCCTCCGCGGCCTCCACGTCGCGGTTGGCCATGCCCTTGCCGCGAGCGATGAGGTAGATCAGCGCGGTGATCAGCGGCAGGAAGAGGAGTGCGACCAGCCAGATCGCCTTGGCCCAGCCGCCGAGCTCCTTGTCCCGGAAGACGTCCATGACGATCCGGAACAGCACGAACAGGTAGGCGACGAAGAGGAAGATCCAGAGCGTCCAGAGCAAGATGTTCAGGAAGCCTTCGAGAAAGTCGGGCATTGCGGTCCTTTCGGGGGACGTAGCTGTCGCGGACGGCATCCGCGACCTGCCCCGAAGTGTACGTATCGAGTGGGTGTGCTCCCTGCTCTGCGTGTCGGACGCGCCGACTACTCTCGGCGGCGAGCCGAACGTCCAGCGGCAGCCACCGGGAGTCAGTAGTGAGCGTCGTCGTCGAAGTCATGCCCAAGCCCGAGATCCTCGACCCGCAGGGCCAGGCCGTGCTCAACGCGCTGCACCGCCTGGGGTTCACCGAGGTGGCCGGGGTGCGCCAGGGCAAACGTTTCGAGCTCGAGCTCACGGGGGAGGTGGACGAGGCCGTGCTGGCTCGCCTCGAAGAGGCGGCGTCCACGCTGCTCGCCAACCCGGTGATCGAGGAGCACACGGTGCACGTCGGCAGCACTGTTCACGACGAGGCCGGCGACGAGCCGTCCCCCGCAGGCGCCTGATGCGCGTCGGCGTCGTCACATTCCCCGGGTCGTTGGACGACCGGGACGCCGCCCGCGCCGTCCGCTACGCCGGAGCGCAGGCCGTGTCGCTCTGGCACGGCGACGACGACCTGGCCGGTGTCGACGCGATCGTGCTGCCCGGCGGGTTCTCCTACGGCGACTACCTGCGCTGCGGCGCCATCGCCCGGTTCGCGCCGGTGATGCGATCGGTCGTCGACGCGGCGCGTTCAGGCATGCCGGTGCTCGGCATCTGCAACGGTTTCCAGATCCTGTGCGAGGCACAGCTTCTTCCCGGCGCGCTCATCCGCAACCACGTCCGCACGTTCGTCTGCCGTGACCAGGCGCTGACGGTCGAGAACGCCGATACGGCCTGGACGTCGCACTTCGACTCCGGCCAGCAGGTCGTGGTACCGCTCAAGAGCGGTGAGGGGGGCTACGTCGCGACCGAGGCGACGCTCGACGCGCTCGAGGCCGAGGGACGCGTGGTGGTGCGCTACGCCGGGTCGAACCCGAACGGGTCGATGCGCGACATCGGCGGTGTGACCAGCAAGAACGGACGAGTCGTCGGCCTGATGCCGCACCCTGAGCACGCCATCGACGCACTGACCGGCCCAGGCGCCGACGGGCTGGGCTTCTTCACCTCGATCCTGAGCGGCACGCTCACGTCGGCGGCCAGCGCATGAGCGACACCGTTGGCCACGCCGCCACCACGCCCGACGCCGAGCAGCCGTGGGCCGAGCTCGGCCTGAAGCACGACGAGTACCTCCGCATCCGCGAGCACCTGGGGCGCCGTCCCACGTCGTGCGAGCTGGCGATGTACTCGGTGATGTGGAGCGAGCACTGCTCCTACAAGTCGAGCAAGGTTCACCTGCGCCAGTTCGGCGAGAAGGCGCCGCCGACCGACGCGCTGCTGGTCGGGATCGGCGAGAACGCCGGTGTCGTGGACGTCGGGGACGGCTACGCGGTGACGTTCAAGGTCGAGTCGCACAACCACCCGTCCTACGTCGAGCCGCACCAGGGTGCGGCAACCGGTGTGGGCGGCATCGTGCGCGACATCCTGGCCATGGGTGCGCGGCCGATCGGTGTCATGGACCCGCTTCGGTTCGGTCCGCTCGACGCCCCCGACACGCGCCGGGTGATGCCGGGCATCGTCGCCGGCGTGGGCACCTACGGAAACTGCCTCGGCCTGCCCAACGTCGGCGGCGAGGTGGTCTTCGATCCGTCCTACGCCGGAAACCCGCTGGTCAACGCGCTCTGTGTCGGTGTGATGAAGCACGACGACATCCAGTCGTCCGGTGCCACCGGGGTCGGCAACCTCGTCGTGCTCTACGGCGCGAAGACCGGTGGCGACGGCATCGGCGGGGTGTCGGTGCTGGCCAGCGAGACGTTCACCGAGTCCGGGCCCACCAAGCGGCCCTCGGTGCAGGTCGGCGACCCGTTCATGGAGAAGCTGCTCATCGAGTGCACGCTCGAGCTGTTCCGCGACGAGCTCGTGGTGGCCATCCAAGACCTCGGGGGGGCCGGGCTCTCGTGCGCGACGTCGGAGATGGCCTCCGGAGGCACCGGCGGCATGCACGTCGAGCTCGACCGGGTGCCGCTGCGCGACTCGACGCTCGCCCCTGAAGAGATCCTCATGAGCGAGTCACAAGAGCGCATGATGGCGATCGTCGACCCGACCAAGATCGACGCCTTCATGGCCGCCTGCCAGCGCTGGGATGTGCTGGCCACCGTGCTCGGCGAGGTCACCGACACCGGACGCCTCGTCGTCACCTGGCACGGGGAGACCGTCGTGGACGTGCCGCCGCGCACCGTCGCGCACGAAGGTCCGGTCTACGAGCGTCCCTACACACGCCCGACGTGGCAGGACGACCTGCAGGCCGACGCGCCCACGCCTGAGCGGCTGACCCGCCCCGCAACCCCGGCTGAGCTGCGGGCGACGGTGCTGCGCATGGCAGCGGCACCCAATCTCGCGGACAAGGCGTGGGTCACCGAGCAGTACGACCGGTTCGTGCTGGGCAACACGGTGCTGGCCCAGCCGGAGGACTCCGGCGTGCTGCGTATCGACGAGGAGTCTGGCCTGGGCGTCGCCCTGTCGACCGACTGCAACGGCCGGTACGCGAAGCTCGACCCGTACGAGGGGGCCCGGCTGGCGCTGGCCGAGTCGTACCGCAACGTCGCCACGGTCGGGGCGCGACCGCTGGCGGTGACCAACTGCCTCAACTTCGGGTCGCCGGAAGACCCCGAGGTGATGTGGCAGTTCGCTGAAGCCACTCGCGGTCTGGCCGACGGCTGCCTCGAGCTCGGCGTGCCGGTCACCGGCGGCAATGTCTCGTTCTACAACCAGACCGGTGACACCGCGATCCTGCCGACACCGGTGGTCGGCGTCCTCGGGGTGCTCGACGACGTGACCCGGCGCACGCCGCAGGCCTTCAGCGAGCCCGGGCAGGTCGTCTACCTGCTGGGAGAGACCCGAGACGAGTTCGCCGGCTCGGAGTGGGCGCACGAGGTGCACGGCCACCTCGGCGGTCGTCCACCGCGTTGCGACCTGGCCGCCGAGCACGCGCTGGGGGAGATCCTCATCAACGCCTCGCGCGACGGGCTGCTGGACGCCGCGCACGACGTGTCCGACGGCGGGCTGGTGCAGGCCCTCGTCGAGTCGTGCCTGCGCGGCGGGATCGGCATGCGGGTGTGGGTGCCCGACGGCATCGACCCGTTCGTCTTTCTCTTCTCGGAGTCACAGGCCCGCGCCGTCGTCGCCGTGCCCCGCTCCGAAGAGGTGCGCTTCACCGACATGTGCACGGCCCGCCGCTTCCCCCATCAGCGCATCGGGGTGCTGGACGCCGGCGACGAGGCCGGTCCGGCGCTCGACGTGCAGCAGCAGTTCAGCATCGCGCTGAGCGAGCTACGGGCCGCCCGCGAGGCGCCGCTCCCGACGGCGATGGCCTGACCGCGGGCTACACCACCGGTCGCACGGCCGGGCCGCGCAGCGATCGAGGCGACGTCCGCAAGGCATGCTTGGCGTAGCGCAGTGCCGCGCCGGCCAGCGCCTCGGCCGTCTCGCGCGACAGAGGTCCCTCTGGAACCTCGACCACCGGGATGCCGGCGGTCGACAGCACTGCTGATGACGTCGCCGAGGCCATCCCGACGAACGCCCCGCCGCGGCGGGCCAGGTGCGGGCCGGCCGTGCGCAGCGCCAGGGCGACCCCGGTCGCGTCCGGTTGCACCAGCACCATGGCGTCCAGGCCACCGAAGCGGCCGATGCCGTCGGACAGCGTGGCCAGCCACTCACGCTCGTTGCTCGGGTCGAGCAGCTCGAACTGCGCGCAGGGGCCGAGCTCGTTGGCCAGCCTGGTGCCGTCGGCCACCCGGGAGCACTGGTCGGCGATCAGAACCTGGGCGCCTTCGTCGACGAGGGCCCGACAGACCGCCGCCCCGACGGTGCCGGCACCACCGACGACCAGAGCAATGCGACGGGCAAGCGTCTCCACCGTGCGCCTCCTGACCTCAGGGCACGACACCGGGCCCTGTGATCTATGTAATACCTGCAATCGGGCGCGCCCTACCGGGCCATCTGGCCCAGTCCGGAGTGCCGCCCGGCCTGCCGGCGACGGGGGATACAGTCGCGGACGTGGCGGCGCGCCGGTACACCACCGATCAGGTGGTGCCCGTGCTGCACCGATGCATCGACTCCGTCGGTGAGGCCATCGGCGACCTCACCCCTGACCAGCTGGCGACGCCGAGCGTCCTGCCGGGATGGAGCGTGCGTGACCTCACCGCCCACCTGGTGGTGGTGGCCGACTCGGTCTGCCACATCGAGCCCCTGCCGGCGAATGCCGGCGTGCTCAGCATCAGCGAGTACCTGGCCGGCTACGTCGACCGCGCCGCGCGCATCGATTCCCTGACCCACGAGGCAGAGGCCGAGCTCACTGACATCCCCGCGGCCTACCAGGAGCGCTGGGACGATGCCCTCGCCCGCCTGCACGCCCTGGCCGACGTCGACAAGGTGCTCGCCCGCCGGGGCGCGGCGCGGCTGGCCGACCTCGTGATCACGCGCATCATCGAGCTGGTGGTGCATTCCGACGACCTCGCGCGCTCGCTGCCGCAGGCGCGGCTGCCCGCACCGCCGGCCGACGCGCAACGCCTGGTGGCCCGGGTGCTCTTGGATGTCCTCGCCTTCCGCCACCCTGGCCGCACGTTGGAGGTGCGCGTGCCGCCGGTCGCGGCCGTGCAGTGCCTGCCCGGTCCCCGGCACACCCGCGGAACCCCGCCCGGTGTCGTCGAGACCGACCCGGGCACCTGGGTGCGCCTGGCGTCCGGACGGCTGGGCTGGACGCAGGCGCTCGAGCAGGGGCTCATGGCAGCGTCCGGCCAGCGGGCCGACCTGTCCGCCACGCTTCCACTGCTGTAGGGGTGTGCCCCCCGGCTACACCGGGCGAACCCAGCGATCGTCCTGGCGTTCGTAGCCGAGGCGGGGCAGGTAGGGGTCGTCCGGTGACATGGTGGGCGGCGCAGCCACGCGCTCGTAGCCGTGCTCGGCGAACCAGCCGCTGCGTTCGTACACGAACTCGGCCGGGGTGAAGTCGCGGTACTTCGGCGTCACGTAGTCGAGGTCGAGCTGGGCCATGCCCGGGGAGTCTCCGTCCTGCAGCAGCACCACGCCAGCGGTCTCGTCACCGCGAAGGATGAGGAAGGCGCTTCCCTGGGCCGCCGGGTCGAAGACGAAGTCGGGGAAGAACTCGCGAATCTCCCTCTCGTGCACGCGCAGCACGTGCCGCAGGTAGTCGTCGGTGGGGTCGACCTCGAGCAGGGTGTAGCCCTCGGCGTGGGCGGCCGAGCGCAGCCTGGCGATCTGCCACAGGTTGATCACGATGATCACGGCGTTCATCACCGCCATCGGCCACACCTCGACCAGCGCGTTGAACGCCACGAGCACGACCGCGGCGACGGTGTTGAGAACACGCAGGCGCAGCACCCGCGTCTGCAGCAGGGAGATGATCAGCAGCGTCGAGCCGACCCACCCCAGCACTTGCACCCACACCATGACCGCAGGCTAGGCGGGCTCGTAGGCTCGCGAGGTGACCCCGGACGAGAAGGCCCTGGCCGAGCAGGTAACGCGCCTGCACCCGGCGGCGATGAACGACCTGATGACCCTGGTGCGCATCCCGTCGGTCAGCGCCGAGCCCGCGCACGCACCCGATGTCGTCGCCAGTGCCGATGTCGTGGCCGGGATGGCCCGTGCGGCGGGTGCCGACACCGTCGACGTGCTCACGGCCGACGGCGGCAAGCCCGCGGTGGTCGCCCGCTGGACGGCTCCACCGGGCATGCCGACGGTGCTGCTCTACGCCCACCACGACGTGCAGCCGGCCCCGACGCAGGCCTGGGCCACCGCCCCGTTCGAGCCCGTCGAGGTTGATGGCCGGCTCTACGGCCGCGGCGCCGCCGACGACAAGGCCGGAGTCGTCGCGCACCTGGCCGCGGTGCGCGCGCACGGGGGGCGCCCACCGGTGGGGGTGACGCTGTTCGTCGAGGGCGAGGAAGAGATCGGGTCGCCGACCTTCGCGGCCTTCCTCGCCGAGCACCGGTCCCTTCTGGCCGCGGACGTGCTGGTCGTCGCCGACTCCATGAACTGGAGTGCGGATGTGCCGGCGCTCACCACCTCGCTTCGCGGCGTGGTCGAAGCCACCGTCGAGGTGCGCACGCTGAGCAAGCCGGCTCACTCCGGCATGGGCAGCGCCGCGCCGGACGCCCTCTCGGCCCTGTCCCACGTGCTGGCGAGCCTGCACACCGACGACGGCTCGGTAGCGATCCCGGGACTGCGCCACGCCTCTCGTCCCGCGCCTGACCTGGACGAGGGCAGGTGGCGCACCGAGACCGGCGTGCTCGACGGGGTGTCGCTCATGGGCACCGGGCCGCTCACCGACCGGCTGTGGATGCAGCCCTCCGTCGCGGTGCTCGCCATCGACGCACCTTCGCTGGACGAGGCCGCCAACGTGCTGGTGCCCACCGCCCGCGCGAAGGTGAGCGTGCGGCTGGCACCCGGCCAGGACGTGCCAGCGGCGATGGACGCGCTCACCGAGCACCTGCGGGGTCACGCGCCGTGGGGTGCCCAGGTCGAGGTGACGCCCGGCGGCCGCGGCCAGAGCATCGTCCTCGACCTCGGCTCACCGCCCGCTCGGGTGGCTACCGGAGCCCTGCGTGACGCCTTCGGGGCCGACCCGGTCGAGATCGGCGTCGGTGGTTCCATCCCGTTCGTGGCCGAGCTTGCCGTGGCGTACCCGCAGGCCGCCATCCTCGTGACCGGCGCCGGTGACCCCGAGTCGAACTGGCACGGGCCCGACGAGAGCGTCCACCTCGCCATGTTCGCCCGCACCTGCCTGTTCGAGGCTCTGCTGCTGCACCGACTCGCTGCCGAGTAGGTGCTCAGAGGCGCGGTGTACGCGAATCCCCACATTCGCCTCGTAGATGTCGCCATCACCTGCGGTTTCGGGTGAGCTTGCGCCCGCTGTGGCGGCGAATGTGGGGCTTCGTGTATAGGCAGGCGTTAGGCGCGCGTGAGGCGCCCGCCCATGTGCACCTTGCCCTCGCTGCTGAGCAGCACGAACGCCGACTCCGCGTCGCCTACTCGCGCGTGCAGCGTGGGCTCGGACGGCAGCAGCACCGGGCGCCGGTAGCTCACCTCGAGGCGGCGCGTGGCGTCGGTCGGCGTCTCGTCGACGCCCATCAGGGCCAGAGCCCGCGGCAGGGTCCACCAGCCGTGGGCGATGGCCCGGCTGAACCCGAACGGGCGTGCGGTCAACGCGTGCATATGGATCGGGTTCACGTCGCCACTCACGCGACCGTAGGCCCGGCCGGCGCCGGAGTCGGCGACCAACGGCGTGGTGAGGGTCCAGGGCCCGGGTGAGTCCGGGACGGGCGGGGCTGCCGACGGCTCCTCGCCGCGGGCGGCCTTGGCGCGGGCGAGCACCACGACACGGGTGGTCCACGACGCGTCGGCGCCGGCGCAGCGAGCCCACAGGTCGATCTCCAGCCCCGAGCGGGTGTGCCGCGAGCCGTCCGCCCAGGCACTCAGCCGCCACGGCTCGCCCACCGGCAGCCGGTTCGATGACCACAGCTCGGTTGCGACGTGCACCAGCCCCATCCCGTTGACAGGCAGGCCCCGGGCGCCCATGAGGTCGCGGTGCAGCCGGGTTGCGATCAGCGCCGGGAACGTCAGCGGCATGCGGGCATCGGAGCCCACGACGTCTCGGTACCGCCCGACCAGCGATGCGGACGTGGTCCAGGCCTCGATCCGCACGCCGCCGGGGGTCACCGAGGTTTCCGGACCGATGGTGGGCGGACGGTGGCGCAGCACGCGGGCGAACGACAGCGCCGTCTGCGCCGGCCCGTCCACCTGGCGCAACGAGGGGGGTTCGGGCGGGCCGGGGGGCTTCTCGTCGCGTGGGCTCATGGGCCGAACGTACGACGGCAGTGACCGCAGCGGTGCCAGGCGCCTACACTTCGGCGTGTGCCGCGCGGCGACGGACGACTGACCCATGAGGTCGACCCCGACGACAAGCGACCCCAGGACGCCTGTGGCGTGTTCGGCGTCTGGGCGCCCGGCGAGGACGTCGCCAAGCTCAGCTACTACGGGCTGTACGCGCTGCAGCACCGGGGCCAGGAGTCGGCCGGTATCGCCGTGGGCGACGGCCAGGCCATCTTGGTCTACAAAGACATGGGCCTGGTGTCGCAGGTGTTCGACGAGCGGACGCTCTCAGCCCTTGTCGGCCATGTCGCAGTCGGGCACACCCGCTACTCCACCACGGGGTCGTCACGCTGGGAGAACGCCCAGCCCACCCTCGCCCCCACCGCCGACGGCACGATCGCGCTCGGCCACAACGGCAACCTCACCAACTCCCACGAGCTCGCCGACCTGATCGCCGCTCGCGGCCAGGGAGAGTCGCGCGAGAAGGTGATGCAGGGCAACACCACCGACACCATGCTGATCACGGCTCTGCTCGGCAGCCATCCAAACACCTCGCTCGAGGACGTGGCCGTCGACGACCTCGCCTTGCTGCGCGGCGCCTTCTCCCTGGTCTTCGCCGACGAGTCGACGCTGTTCGCCGCACGCGACCCCCAAGGCATCCGTCCGCTCGTCCTCGGCAGGCTCGAGCGCGGGTGGGTCGTGGCAAGCGAGACCGCGGCCCTCGACATCGTCGGTGCGTCCCTGGTGCGCGAGGTCGAGCCGGGTGAGCTGATCGCGGTCGACTCACGGGGCCTGCGGACGCGGCGCTTCGCGCCGGCCGAGCCGCGCGGGTGCCTCTTCGAGTTCGTCTACCTCGCCCGCCCCGACACCACGATCAGCGACCGGTCGGTGCACGCCGCCCGGGTCGAGGTCGGGCGTCGCCTCGCCGTCGAGCACCCGGCCGACGCCGACATGGTGATCCCGGTGCCCGAGTCGGGAACCCCCGCGGCGGTCGGCTATGCCGAAGCCAGCGGCATCCCGTACGGCAGCGGCCTGGTGAAGAACTCCTACGTGGGTCGCACGTTCATCCAGCCGAGCCAGACGATCCGCCAGCTCGGCATCAGGCTCAAGCTCAACCCGCTGCGCGACGTGATCGACGGCAAACGGCTCGTCGTCGTCGACGACTCGATCGTGCGCGGCAACACCCAGCGCGCGCTGGTGCGCATGCTGCGCGAGGCCGGAGCCGAAGAGGTGCACGTGCGCATCTCCTCACCGCCGGTCAAGTGGCCCTGCTTCTACGGCATCGACTTCGCCACCCGTGCCGAGCTGATCGCCAACGGTCTCGACACCGACGAGATCCGTCGGCACATCGGGGCCGACAGCTTGGGCTACATCTCGTTGGAGGCACTCACCGAGTCGACCCACGTACCGGCAGAGCGGCTGTGCCGGGCATGTTTTGACGGCGTGTACCCGGTGGCGCTGCCGGACGAGGCGTTGCGTGGCAAGCACGCTCTGGAGCAGCCCACGCTTCCGCTGGACGAGGGTCCGGCCGGCGCCGGCACCACCACTGCCGAGGTTATCGACGTTGCTGACGGGCTTGCCGTGCTGGTGGGTGGCGCGGGCGGTGCCGACGCCCTGACCCGCCCGTAGCCCGACGCCTAGATGCCCTGCCAGTCAGGCTTTCCGGCAAACGTGTCGGTGTAGTAGCCGGTGAAGCGCAGCTGACTCGCCGCGTCCTCGTCCACGACCACGGTCGCGTGGGGGTGCATCTGCAGGATGGATGCCGGCCAGCGCGAGGCGATGGCCCCTTCGACACACTCGGCGATCGCCTGCGCCTTGTTCTTGCCGAAGCCGAGCATCACGACGTGCCGGCTCTCCATGATGGTGCCCAGCCCCTGGGTGAGGCAGTGCTTGGGCACCTGGGAGATGTCGCCGTCGAAGAAGCGGGCGTTGTCGGTACGGGTCTTCGTGGTCAGCGTCTTGAGCCGGGTGCGCGAGGTAAGCGACGACATGGGCATGTTGAACGCCAGGTGCCCGTCGGCCCCGATGCCGAGGATCTGCAGGTCGATGCCACCGGCGTCGGCGATCTGCCGCTCGTAGTCGGCGGCCGCGGCGGTGAGGTCGTCGGCCAGGCCGTCCGGTCCGTGCACGGCACCGTCGGCGAAGTCGACGTGGCTGGTGAACTCGCGCTCGATGAACGTGCGGTAGAGCTCGGGGTGTCCGGCCGGCAGCCCCACGTACTCGTCGAGGTTGAACGCCTGCGCCTGCGCGAAGCTCAGGCCCTCGTCGCCGTGGCGGTGGATCAGCTCGCGGTAGACGCCCAGCGGGGTCGACCCGGTAGCCAGGCCGAGCACGGCGTCCGGCTTGCCGGCGAGCAGCCGCGAGTACGCGTCGGCCACAATCGGGGCGGCATCCTCGGGGGTGGGCACCAGCACTACTTCCACAACTGCCTCCTGCATCTGGGACCTGCCGCTGTGCCGCCTGCCGGTCCCTGCCACCCATCAGGTCCGGACGGCCGCACCCTTGTGCCACACCTGCTGCACGGCCAGGTCGGAGTCCAGCGCCACGAGGTCGGCGGCCTTTCCGACCGCCACGGAGCCTACGTCCGTGCGCCCCAGCAGCCGCGCAGGGTTGACCGAGGTGGCCTGCACAGCGTCGCTGAGGCTGAACCCGCACGACGTCACGACGAGCCGGAACGCCTCGCCCATCGTGAGCGTGCTGCCGGCCAGGGCAGCTGTGTGCGTCAGTCTCGCGACACCGTCGGTCACCTCGACGGAGAGGTCACCGAGCATGTACGCACCGTCGGCCTGACCGGCTGCCGCCATGGCATCGGTCACCACCACGATGCGCTCGACGGGGACGGCCTGGCGCACCAGAGCGATGACGGCCGAGTGCACGTGGATGCCGTCTGCGATCAGCTCGACGTGCATGCGCGGGTCGCCCAGGAGCGCGGGGATCGGTCCAGGCTCACGGTGGTGGATCGGCCGCATCTGGTTGAACAGGTGGGTGGTGACGGTGCTGCCGGCTTCGATGGCGGCGCGCGTCTGCGCCCAGTCGGCGTCGCTGTGGCCGAAGGCGGCCAGCACCCCGGCGTCGGCGAACCGGCGCACCGCCTCCATGCCGTGATCGAGCTCAGGTGCCAGCGTGACCATGTGCACGGTGCCCCGGGCGGCGGCGATGATCGCGTCCACCTCGTCCGGGTCCGGCGGGCGCAGCGCGCTGAGGTCATGAGCGCCCTTCATCGCCGGCGAGATCCACGGGCCCTCCAGGTGGGTGCCGGCGATCAGTCCGTCGTCGACCAGCTCGGCGAGGGCCGCGACGTCGGCCAGCAGCGGACGTGGGTGAGCGGAGACGAGGCTCGCGCAGATCGTGGTGGTGCCGTGGCGACGGTGGGTCGCGGCAAACGCCGCGATCGCCTGCTGGTCGGCCCCGGCGACGGTGGCGCCGCCGGCACCGTGGGTGTGGAGGTCGACGAACCCGGGCACCAGGTGCGCGACGCGCGCGTCGACGTGGTCGGGGACGGTGTCGGACACCGCCGTGATCGTCGACCCATCGATCGTGACCGCGCCTGGCGAGAGCACCTGGCCGCCGGTGACCAGGGTGTCGGCGGCGAGGACGGTCGGCACGGGCTCAGCCAACCACGGCGGCGGCGGGGGTGGGCCAGGGGTCGACGTCCACGTTTCGTCACGAGGCCGACTAGCCTCGTTGGCGTGGCTGAAGCGCCGAGCACCGACGAGCCGACGGTGGTCACCTACGCCGCGTCCGGCGTCGACATCGAGGCCGGTGACCGCGCCGTCGAGATGATGCGAGCGAGCATCGCTGCGGCGTCGCGCCCCGAGGTCGTGGGTGGGTTCGGCGGGTTCGCCGGGCTGTTCGACGCCTCAGCCCTGCGCGACTACCGGCGACCGCTGCTGGCCGCGTCGACTGACGGGGTCGGCACCAAAGTGGTGATCGCGCAGCGCATGGGCGTGCACCACACGATCGGGCACGACCTCGTGGGCATGCTCGTGGACGACCTCGTCGTGTGCGGGGCCGAGCCGCTGTTCGTCACCGACTACATCGCCTGCGGCAAGGTGGAGCCTGAGCGGATCGCCGCCATCGTGTCCGGGGTAGCCGAGGGCTGCCGCATCGCGGGTGCCGCGCTCATCGGCGGCGAGACCGCCGAGCACCCCGGCCTTCTCGCCGAGGACGAGTACGACATCGCCGGGGCCACCACCGGGGTGGTCGAGGCCGACCGGGTGCTGGGTGCGCACCGAGTGGCGGCCGGCGACGCGGTGGTCGCCCTGGCCAGCAGCGGGCTGCACTCCAACGGGTACTCCCTCGCCCGCCACGCCTTCTTCAGCCATGCCGGCTGGACGCTGGAGCGCGAGGTGCCCGAGCTCGGCCGCACCCTCGGCGAGGAGCTGCTGGAGCCCACCCGCATCTACGCCCTGGACTGCCTGGCCCTGGCTGACGCCGTCGAGGTACACGCCATGTCGCACATCACGGGCGGGGGGCTCGCCGCCAACATCGCCCGGGTGCTGCCTCACGGTATGGGTGCGGTGCTCGACCGCTCGACGTGGGTGCTGCCGCCGGTGTTCGCTGTTCTGTCCGACCTGGGCGTCGTTCAGCACGAGCTCGAGCGCACGTTCAACGTGGGGGTCGGCATGGCCGTGGTGCTGCCCCAGGACGAGGTTGCTGCCGCGCTCGGCCTACTGGCCGACCGAGGCATCGCCGCGTGGCAGATCGGTCACGTCGCCGCCGGGGAGTCCACGCACGTCGTCGGAGCCCACGCCGGCCGGTGACCCGACGATAACCCACCAGCCTCCCACGAGGGCGGCCACCAGCAGCACGGTCGACATCGGGAGGCGCAGCAGCCCGTCACCCCACCACGTCGCCAGACCGGTCTGCGACAACGCCACGATCGATGTCGCGACAACCAGGCACGCGGCGAGCGTGCCGGAGCGTCTCGGCACGTGCTGTCCCCGCCCCGCCCAGGCGACGAGTCGACGCGACGCCCTGCCGGTCGGCCCGGCGACCCACCAGGCCAGCGGGACGACCAGGGCGGCCACCGTCACATGCAGGGCCCACCACGCAGCGCTCAAGGGCACAGGACCCAGACCGGTGATCCACGAGGTGCCGATCACGACGGCGACCAGCGGGATGTGCCAGAGGTAGACCTCCACCGCTCGCGACCCGATCACCGCGACGGCCATCCATGCCGGGCGCCACTGCATGAGTCGCTGCAACGCAGGCCAGAGGGCGGCGACCAGAAGCACCTGGGCCAACCCGTACAGGGCCAGCACGACGGTGGGAGGGGAGAGGTTGGACAGCCGGGGGTCGGCCGCGGTCGACACCATCGACGTCGAGTAGGGCCCCACCACCGCAACTGCCACGGCGAGCGCGAGCGCCGCGCCGCCAGCGGCCACCAGCGTGGCGGCCGGGCGAGACCGTAGCGCGCTCAGCGAGTAGCCGAGCTGGTGCAGCCAGGCCCACACCAGCAGCATGTTGAACCACCCGAACGTGGGCGCGAGCTGCCAGCGCACGAGGTCGACGGCGACGATCACAGCAAACCACAGGCCGAGGGTGAGCACCGGGCGCGTCGCCCATCGGGCGGTCCACGGGACGGCGATCACGGCTGCGGCGTAGACGCCCAGGAACCAGAGCAGCTGGGCGAGGTAGCGCCCGACCATCTCCACCGGGGTGAAGAACAGGGCGAGGGGCAGAAGCACCGCCGCCCACACGAGCGCGTACAGCACCGCCGGCGTGGCCAGGCGGCTCATGCGGCGGCGCCAGAACCACGCGGCGTCGCGCCGGCGACCCCACGAGGCCAGGTTGCTCACCGCACCGGCTGCGAAGAACAGCGGCAGCACCTGCAGCAGCCAGGTGACCCAGCTCAGCTCAGGACGCAGGTCGAGGATGCTCGCAGGCGTGCCGGTGCTGACGTCCCACGCCAGCGCGTGCGCGACAACGACGACCAGAAGGGCGAACGACTTCGTGAGATCCAGGACGGGGTCGCGCCCAGCACCCATCGCATCGTCGACGCGCACATGTCCAGGATCGAACCCGGTCAGGAACCCGACAAGAGCCGAGCGTCCTCACTTGTGTGGCGTGCCGACCTCAGCGACCGCTGTAGTCGTAGTCGTCCTCGGCATCGTCGTCCACGTCGTACCCGTTGGGTGCGTCGCCTTCGTCGATGTCGAAGCGACCAGCGTCGTCCTCGTCATTGGCCAGCTCTCGCTGCAGCGCCGTGAGGTCGGTATCCAGAGTCTGATACTTCAGCTTCCGGGCAACCTTCGTCTGCTTGGCCTTGGCTCGTCCCCGGCCCATGGGGTTCGACCCCCTCGCACACACGCGGGGCGGCCGTTCAGCGCGCCCTCTTCTGTCGGTTTCTCGTGGTGCCACGGTACAACGTCTCAGGGTGTTCCGTCGCGTCCAGCCGTTGCCATCCGATGCTCGGCGACTCGGTCGGCCGCCAGCAGGGGGCTGATGCCCTCGTCAGCGGCAACGGCGAGCACTTCGAGCGTGGTGTCGTAGATGCGTTCGGTGGTGGCCCGGGCCCTGGTCATGTCGAACCCGAGCAGCTCGTCGGAGACCTGGATCACCCCGCCGGAGTTCACGAGGTAGTCCGGGGCGTAGGTGATGCCGCGCTCGAGCAGGACAACGGCGGCATCCGGGCCGGTCAGGGGGTTGTTCGCGCCGCCGCAGACGACCTCGGCATCCATGGTCGCCGCGGCGTAGGGGTCGATGACGCCGCCGAGGGCGTTGGGGGAGTAGATCGCGAGGTCGGCGGTGAGCAGCGCGCCTGGGGTCATGGCGTCGACCTGGGGGTGCCGCGCGGTGGTGGAGGCGAGCACGTCGGGGTTGACGTCGCTCACTGCGACGTGGGCGTCTTCGTCCAGCAGGTGTGTGACGAGGCGGGAGCCGACCTTGCCGAGCCCGGCGACCCCGACTCGGCGCCCGGCCAGGCTGGCCGAGCCCCACCGATGCATCGCGCACGCCCGCATGCCCTGGTAGACGCCGTAAGCGGTGAGGATGCCGGAATCGCCGGCACCGCCGTTCTCCGGGGAGCGTCCGGTGACGTGTGTGGAGGTCTGGGCCACCACGTCCATGTCGTTCACGTACGTACCCACGTCGCAGGCAGTGATGTAGCGCCCACCGAGCCACTCGATCGCCCGGCCGTACGCCCGCAGCAGCGCCTCGCTCTTGTCACGGTCCGGGTCGCCGATGATGACGGCCTTGCCGCCGCCGTGGGGCAGCCCGGCCAGCGCGTTCTTGAAGGCCATGGCGCGGGCGAGGGCGAGAACGTCGTCCAGGGCGTCCTCGGTGCTCGAGTACGCCACGAAGCGGGTGCCGCCCAGGGCCGGACCAAGAGCGGTGGAGTAGACCGCGATGATCGACCGCAGGCCGCTCTCGGCATCGGCGGAGAACACCACCTGCTCATGGCCTGCGTCGAACACGTCCACGACTCGACTCTAGGTGCGACGAATCACGTCCGTCGTGACCAAACCGTGATCGGGGTGGCTAACATCCGCCGAAAGGTGTTGTATGACGGGGACGTCCGGTTTTCGTCCCTGGACGCTCTACGAAGGAGGCGAGTGATGGCCACGTCGAACCGCGGTTCTGAGACGGAGGCATTGCTCACTCCTGCTGAGGTCGCCTCGATGTTTCGGGTCGACCCCAAGACGGTCACCCGATGGGCCAAGGCCGGCAAGCTGTCGTCGATCCGCACGTTGGGCGGCCACCGCCGCTACCGCGAGTCGGAGGTGCGTGCGCTGCTCACCGGCCAGGTGCCGATGCCGCGCAGCGCGCCGGACGACGCGGCCGCCAGCGAGGAGTAGCCGCCCGACGTTCGTGGTGGGCAGGGGCGGGTTCGAACCGCCGACCTTCCGCTTTTCAGGCGGACGCTCGTACCAGCTGAGCTACCTGCCCGGGCGCGTCAAGGGTACACGGGCGCCGCTCGGCTCATGACGAGCCGGCCTTGTCGTGCGCGGCCAGTGCGGCGAGGTAGGCGTTGTACTGCTCGAGCTCGGGATCGGTCTGCTTGCGGTCGCGGCGGCGCGACTCGCGGTCGTCGGAGCGTGACCACTGAACAACGAGGGCGATCAGCACGATGAGTGCCGGGATCTCCCCGAACCCCCAGGTGATCGCCCCGCCGGCACGCTGGTCGGCGAGGGTGTCGGGCAGCCACGCGATCTCGGAGCCGAGAAGCGCGTAGTAGTCGCCCGCCACGAGCCGGGCCGACTCCATGAGTCCCACGGCGAAGAAGGCATGGAACCCGGCCGAGGCGAGCACCATCACCACGCGGATCGGGTAGGGCGGGCGCCTGGGCAGCGGGTCGGTGCCGATCACCACCTCGTAGAAGAGGTACCCACCGAGCAAGAAGTGCAGGCTCATCAGCATGTGCCCGGTGTGGTTGAACATCGCGTACTCGAAGAGCCCGGAGAAGTACACCATCGGGGCGGCAGTGACGAAGATGCCGAACGCCACGATCGGGTGCGTGACGAAGCGGACGACGCGGCTGTGCAGCACCCCGAGGATGCGCTCACGTGGGCCGATCTCACCCCTCCTCGCGGCCGGGGTGGCGCGCAGGGCGAGAGTGATCGGGGCGCCGAGCACGAGCAGCACCGGCACCAGCATCGCGATCGTCATGTGCTGCACCATGTGCACCGACATCATCATCATCGCGTAGGTCTGCACGCCCGAGAGGCTGACGAAGGCCAGGATGGCGGTGCCGAGCAGCCACGCCACCGTGCGCCCGAGCGGCCAGCGGTCGCCACGACGGCGCAGCCGGACGACGCCACCGACGTAGAGAAGCGCCATGGCCAGCGTGATGAGCGCGAACAGCGCGTCCGGGTAGACCTCCGTAACGTACGAGCCCAGCGTCGGCGCCTCGGGGGGTGCGAAGCCGAGCACCTCGCGCACACGGCTGGCGTTCTCGATCACCTCGGGAACCGGGGGCGGCGTGCGGGAGAGCGCAACCGCCAGGCCCATGGCGGCGGCCATCACGGCGATCTCGCCGATGGCGAGGCGAGTGAACGCTCGCGGTCGTCCGGCGTCGAGGTCGGCCAGCGTGCGGGACCGGTGCCGTGCGCCGGCCCACACCAGCACCACGAGCAGTGCGACCTTGAGCAGCACCAGGCGCCCGTAGGCGGTCGTGACCAGGTCGGACGGTCCGTACATGCGGACGACGGCGTTCAGCACGCCGCTCGCTCCGACGGCGATCACCGCGGCCAAGGCCATAGGGCTGAAGGCGCGGGCAGCGCGCGGTAGCTCGCTGCGTCCGCGCCGGGTAACCCCGGCGTACCAGGTGAGGGCGACCAGGCCACCGATCCACAGCGAGATCGCGATGACGTGCACGATCAGGCTGAACGCCGCCGAGTGGTGGTAGTCCCCCGACGAGGAGTGCCCGATGAGCGCCGGGGGAACTAGGGTCGAGATCGACAGGATGAGCAGGGCCAGCGCCCCACCGGGACGCAGCGTGACCCGAGCGGCGGGCACGAGGATCGCGGCCAGGATGACGACGATGGCGTAGGCCTGCCCCTGCTCGACGCTGAGGGTGAAGGTGACGAGGGAGTTGCCGGCCACGGACTGCCCGAGCGGCAGCCCGATCAGGTCGCTGAGCGTGAGCAGGTGCGTGACCAGCGCGGCCAGGGCCCACACACCGGCCCAGAGCGAGGCCAGACGCATGGCGCGCAAGGCATCGCGGGGCAGCTCGTCCTTGCGAGCCGGCAGCAGCACCGCGAGCAGCAGCAGGCCGACAGTGACGGCGCCGGTGCCATCGAGCATGAGCTTGGCGACGGGCAGGCCCCAACGGGTCAGGGCGCCCGGGTCGGGAAGGCCCGGCAGGACGTACCCGATGGCTCCGCCGCCCACGGCCAGGGCGACGAGCAGGGTCGCCACAGCGACGCCGACGGCGATCGGGGCCCAGCGCGAGGCGGGCAGGGGCTCGGCCGGCGCGGCGTCCGGGTGCCGGGTGAGAGTGCTGGTCATGGCCCGGACGAGGTCGTCACGGCTTCGACACCCTGGACGTGCGGCGCATGACCGCGATGCCCACGCCGATGACGGCGGCTACGGCGGTGGCACCGGCGACAAGCACCCAGGTGGGCGTCCCGTCACTGTCTGCCTCGCTCGTCAGCGCCGTGGGGGTGGTGGCGGCCTCAGCGCTGGGTTCCGGTTGGCTCTCGGCCTCGGCACTCGCTGCGGGCTCGGTGGTCGGCTCGGCTTCGGGCTCGTCGGCGGACGCCCCATCCGCTGTCCCGGCGGCGATGGTGAACGGCACCGTCCCGCCGATCGGGTGGCCGTCGGAGGAGACGACCCGGTACGAGACGGTGACCTCGATACCGGCCGGCAGAGCCGTGACCGCCTGGGTGACGGACGGGCCGTCGACGAGCGGGGTGCCGTCCTGGTAGGTGGTGCCGTCGGGTCCGACCACGGCGACCTGGGCGAACTGCTGGCCGATCGACGTGTTGAACTCCAGGCTCACCTGCGGCGGCGAGTCGCTGACGGTGGCGCCGGACTCGGGGGTCGACGACACGAGGTAGTCGTGGGCCTGCGCGGGCGCAGCAAGCGCCAGGACCGAGAGCAGAGCGACGAGCACGCCGACGAGCAGCGGGCCGACTCGATGCATACCGCCCAGGGTACGCCGCGACGAGCATCTGACGGCGGGCGAGAGGGGGGAGGTGACGCGGTCCTGACGGGACTTGAACCCGCGACCTCCGCCTTGACAGGGCGGCGAGCACTCCAACTGCTCCACAGGACCTTGCTGTGCTGCTTGGTGTTGCGGCGAACCCTACCGAGGTCGGTACTGCCCTGGTGCCCCCAACGGGATTCGAACCCGCGCTGCCGCCTTGAAAGGGCGGAGTCCTAGGCCGCTAGACGATGGGGACTGCGCCCTCACGCCCGGCTTTGCCGCATGGCTCGATCCAGGTGAGGACCTGCCCGAGAGTGTACGGGTCGCCGACGGCATCCCCCAAACCCGGTGCGCCCGCCCGGCTCGGACGGGCACGCTGTCGCGCGCGCAGCGACAATGGGGGCGTGGTCGACGTGGAGGGTGTCGAGTTCGAGCGGCTGGTCGAAGAGGCGCTCGACTCCATCCCGCCCGAGCTGGGTGCGGTGATGAACAACGTCGTCGTGCTGGTCGCCGACGAGGCGCCGCCGGGAGAGAGCCTGCTAGGGCTGTACGAGGGCATTCCGCTCACCGAGCGCGACGGCTGGTACTCCGGGGTGCTGCCCGACACGATCACCATCTACCGCCTGCCCATCCTGCGCATCTGCCAGACCCGGGCCGATGTGGTCGACGAGGTGCGTACGACGGTGATCCACGAGGTCGCCCACCACTTCGGCATCGACGACGAAGCGTTGCACGAGATGGGCTGGGGCTGACGCCTCGGCCCGCGTACCTACGGCAGCCCGTCCAGCGAGGCGGTCATCGACTCCTCGAGCGGGTCGGACTCGTAGTTCGCATCCTGCCCCTGCAGCGAGAACCCGACGGTCGTAGTCGTGGCGCCCTTGGCGGCGATCCCGGTGAAGTCGAACCACGACAGCTCGGTAGCCTCGTCAAGGTCGTTGCCGGTCCAGGTCACGCCTGTGTCGAACTGAGTGATCTCACCGACGTCCGAGCATGCCGCCAGCTCGGCCCGCCACGCCTCGATCGCGGCGGTGGCGGCGGCCTCGTCGTCGAAGGACGCGAGCACGTTGCCGCCCAGCATCGGCTCGGCACTCGGGTCAGCCGTCTCGCCCTCCTCCACCTCGACCACGTACTCGTACGTCACGTCGAGCGTCGCGGTTGCCCCGAGCGACGCCGGCTCGGTGAGCGGGCACACCTGCGAGAAGGTGGCCTCGTCGGAGGCGACCCACGTGCCGGCGTTGTTCCAGGCCGGCATCTGCTCGGGCGGCAGAAGCATGGTGTCGTCCGGGGCGACACCCTCGCCGGGCGTCTGCGCCGGAGTCTGTTCGCCTCCCGTGGGTGCGGGCGAGGCTGCGGCGTCGTCCGGATCGTCTCCGGTCGAGCACCCGGCGACGAGCAGTGCACCCGTGGCAAGAACAGCGATGGCTCGGTACCTCATGACGTCCTCCCCATCGATGGTGCTCCCGACCCTCTTCCTGTGCCAGGGGCGGGCGTCCGCTGTGACGGTGTTGTGGCCCGTGGGCAGCGCGACCGCGAAGACGGCGGCCAGAGGTGGGGGAGCGTCGGGCCGGGAGCGCCTCGCGGCGCGTGGCCGCTCGAAGCGGCTTCTTGTGAGACCCGGGGGCTGCACCGGCCCGACGCCCAGCGAGGACCCCGAGGGGCTGTCGCCGTGACAAAGGTATCCCGGATCGGCGGCTAGCGCAGCGCGTCCGCCCGCCACAGCCGCGCTGCCCTGCTGAGCTGGTCGGCAAGGCGGACGTTGCCGGACGCCAGCCGCGTCTGCCGCGAGGCCTCCGCGTCGTCCCCGTGCTCGTCGGCATCGTCGGCCAGCGCGAGGCGCCCGGCGCTGATCACTCGGCTGAACGCGGCCGCCCGGTCGAGGGCCAGGGCGAGGTCGCCGTCGAAGACGGAGGTGAGAACGGCGTCGCCGAGGTCGGCCATCTCGGCGGGTCCGGGTGGCTCGGCCACCCCGGCCACCGCAGAGGCCACTTCAGCGCGGGCCGTCCCGGCGGAGTAGACGCGTGCCGCCTCCTCGCCGGTGCGGCGCACCCAGGTACGCAGCAGGTAGAGCGCCCACAGTGTGCCGGGCAGGGAGTCGGCCGAGGAGTCGCGCCACAGGTCGGCCATGGCGTCCAGACCCATCTCGTCGGCGAGACAGACCAAGCGCGCGGTCATCGCGCTGTCGTCCTCGGCCCGGCCGAGATGCACCACCGCGGCCGCCGTCTCGTGGGCGAGCGCAGAGCGCTCAGCGGGGTCGGAGGCTTCCGAGACGCTGTCGAACGACGCTCGGATGAGCGGACGCCGCGGTCGGCGATGCGGGCGTGACGAGCCGCCGGCCGGGGTGTCGTCCGGCTCGTCGGCAGCAGGGTCCGCGGAGTCGCTCACCCCACCATTGTGCTTGATGAGGAGTCCGCGGCGCTGCGTGCGCGACGACGCGACCACCACGCCCCGCCGACCCCGAGGGCCACGAGCACTCCGAGGACGGCCGCCAGGACGCCGGGATTGATCGCTGCCACCCAGTTCGCCACGCTCGACTGCACCGAGGTGAACGCACCCACGATCGGGTCGTCGGCCGCCTCGCCGCTGAACACCCGCGTCTCGTAGTAGCCGTAGTAGGCGACGTAGGCGCCGGCCAGCACGAGCAGCACGCCGGAGAAGCGCGAGATGTAGGGCGTGGCCTGGCGGAACTTGGTGATGAAGCCCTTCTGCGCCAGCGCCACCGCCACCGCGAGAACGGCCACGACGAGCCCCATGCCGATGCCGTAGAGCACGAAGACACTGAGCCCGCTCAGCACGTCCTGGCTGCGGAAGGTGCTGGTGGTGATCGCCAGGAAGGGGCCGATGGTGCACGACAGGCTGGCCACGGCGTACGCGATGCCGTAGAGCACCATCGAGCGAATGGTCTTTCCGGGCGCCGCGCCGGCCATCTTGGGTGTGCTGAGCAGCAGCTCACGCCCGGTGAGCAGGTAGACACCCAGGCCGACGAGAGCGAAGCCGATGATGATCGTCGCCCACGGAAGATATCTCTCCAGCGAGAGAGCAAGCGGAACAGCGATCAGCCCGAACGCACCGAACACCGCGACGAACCCGGCCGTCATCGCTCCCGACATCGTCAGCGCGCGGCCGACCGCCGCCGAGCGGGACGAGTCCTCGCCGCCCTGGGCGACCACGAGGGTGAGGTAGGCCGGGAGCAGCGCAAACCCACAGGGGTTGAGTGCTGCCACCATGCCGGCGGTGAGGGCGAGGAGAACCGGGACGTCGTTCATGCGGGCTCTCGGCTCAGCTGTCGATCAGTGCTTGGGTCTTGGTGCGCACCTCGTCAGGGCTCAACGGTCCGCGGACGATCTCGATCGTCCCGTCGTCGTTGATGAAGGCGAACGTGGTCTGGCTGGAGACGCCGAAGCCGGTGTAGATGGTGCCGTCGGTGTCGGCGATGTGTGTCAGGCTCTGCGTCCCGGTGTCGTTGACGAAGCCCTGCATCGCGTCCACGTCGGGGGACAGGCCGGCGACGCCGTAGAAGGTCGCGTCGCCCTCGAAGTCCGATGCCAGCGCGGGCAGCGACGGAGCCTCGGCACGACACACCGTGCACCACGGCGCCCAGAAGTAGAGGACGGAGTCTTGACCGGCGAGGGTGGCTCCCTCGAAGGACTGCCCGTCGACGGTCGTGGCCGTGAAGGCAAGCGATGCGGGAACCTCGACCGGCTCGGGCTCGACCGCCGGGGTCTCGGCCGGCGGCTCCTCGGTCTGTTCCGGCTCGGGGATCGGAGTCGGGGTCGGCGTGGGCGTCTCCTCGACCGCGACGGTGGGGGTGCTCGCGGTAGCGGCCTCGGTGTCGTCGCCCGCCGAGCAGGCGGACAGAACCAGGGCAGCGGCCGCCAGAGCGACGGTCGTTGCGGCGGTGCGGCGCATCGGGGTCCTCTCGGATGTGGTGTGGTCGTAACCGGTGGCGGGGCGGGGCAATTCCGCTCGAGCCGAGTTCCATGGTGCGGGACACAGCGGTCGAACGCGAAGTTGAACGTGCTTACGGACCGGTGACGTCCGGGGAGTAGAGGCACGCCCAGTCACCGTCCGGGACGTCGTCGTAGCGAGTGATGTCGGCGTTGTAGACGTAGGTCCAGCAGGTCAGAGCGCGTCCGTCGACCATGTGCGCCGTCGCGGGCAGGCGCAGGTACTCCGAGCCTGCGGGGTCGCCGGGCACGTAGCGCTCGAGAGCGTCGAGGCTGGGCCAGAGCGACTCGTCGGCAATGTCGACCACCTCGACGACCGCCCGGGTCGCGGCGGCGGACCCGTCGGGCACGTAGCCGGGGTAGGGGTAGCGCCGCACCGGCGAGGCGATGTGGATGAGCCGTCCGCGTAGGTGGCCGACGCCGAGATGGGTGCTGCCGCGTTCGATGAGCGGGTAGTTGCGGTAGCCGCGGCGCAGCGTGCCGTAGACGGCGAGCAGCGAGGTCGGGGTGGCGGGCTGCACCCGGTGAACGGTAGTGACGCGCCAGGCTGGGGACGGCTGGGGGCGCTCGTCGAAGGTTGCGGTCACACTGTGCCGGTGCCCGCCGTCGATTCCCGCCGCAGCCAGGTCTACGCCGCGGAGCAGCAGGTGACGCGGATGCTCGACCGGGCCGCTGCCGGCGCACCGACGGTCGACTTCTTCGGCTCGACGCTCACGCTGCCGCCGGAACGCAAGTTCGCCGACCTCGACTCCGTGCGCCGGTGGGTCGAGGCCGTGCTGGCCCTCGGCGCTGTGCGCGAGCGCTGGCCGACGACTCCCTCGTGTTCGGTGCGTGCCCGCCGAGGGACGACGCGCGCGCACTACCAGCCGCCGGGCGAGATCGCCGTCCCCCTCACACAGCGGTGGGCGATGCGTGAGCTGGTGCTCTGCCACGAGCTCGCCCATCACCTGGCCTGGCACGACCCTGCGGTCGAGCCGGATGTGCCGGCGCACGGACGCGACTTCGTCGACACGTTCATCTCGCTCGTCGACATCGTCGTCGGCGCCGAGGTTGCGCTGCTGCTGCGGGCCGGGCTGGATGAGGCGGGCGCGGTATGAGCGGCGACGTCTCCACTATCGCCGCGCTGCTGGCGAAGGCCGAGCGCACCGACAACGCCCACGAGGCCGAGGCCTACCTTGCCAAGGCTCAGCACCTGGCGACGCTTCGGTCGGTCGACCTGGCCATGGTGCGTGCTCGCACGGCTCGCACGCAGCAGCGGGCCGTCCCGGTGTCGCGCACGGTCTCGATCGGTGCGGTGGGCAAGCGCGCCAACACCCACCTGGTCTCGCTGTTCGTCGTGGTGGCACATGCCAACGACGTCGTGGTGGACGTCGCGCGCAACTCGACGTACGTGATCGCGTTCGGCATGCCGTCCGACCTCGATCTCGTCGAGCAGCTCTGGGGGTCGTTGGCCCCCCAGATGGTGGACGCCGCCGGGCGCTACCTCGCTACCGATGAGTGGCGCGAGGAGTCGTACCGCGTGGTCGTCCGGGAGCGGGTCGGACGCTGGTCGGTGCCGCGGGTGCAGGACCGTCCGCACACCAAGCAGACCGCCCGTGCCGCCTTCTACCGGGGGTTCATCGAGCGCATCGGGCACCGGCTGAAGGCTGCCCACGACGAGGCCGTGGCGGAGGCGTCCGCGGCGGAGTCGGGGGGTCTCGCCGCAGACGGCACGCGCGCCTCAGTCGACGGCCCGACCACCGAGGTGGTGCTGCGCGAGAAGGCGGCCGAGGTGAAGGCCTTTCACCAGCGTGAGTCACAGGCGCGAGGCAGCTGGACGGGCTACCGCGGCGCCGCCGGTGGCGACAACGGCGCAGCCACGGGCGCCGGGCGCCGTGCCGCGGCCAACGCCCGCCTGGGGTTGCAGCGCGGCATCGGCAAGGACGTCGGCCCGTCCCTGCCGAGCTGACGCCACGTTGGCACTACAGCCCGGAGGATGCCGCTCCCAGGGCACTCGAGCGTGCAGCATCCCGCCCGACGCCGCCGGGAGGTCGGCTACAGCTTCGCCGCGGTGCGGAACCGCTGGCGGCCCTGGTCGAGCAAGGTCGTGTCGGCAGCCAGAGCCTGGGACGCCTGCGCGATGCGTGCCTGCTCACCGGTCGCGATGCTCTGCGCCAGGGCGTCGATCGAGGTGCGGTAGCCCTCCGTCGCCTGCCGAAGCATGGTGGCCGCCTGGCGCAGGCCGTCGTCCTTCGTGCTGGACTCGAGCGTGAGCAGGTCGTTCGTCGCAGCGGTGGCTCGCTGGTCGACGAGCGTCCAGCGTCGGGCCAGCTCGGAGTCGGTGTCGCGTCGATCGCTCGGCGACCTCAGCTGGTCGGCGCGCCAGCGCACCAACGGGTCGTCGACGTTCGATCGAACCCAGGCGATCTGGCCGTCGGCTTGCGCGGCCAGGGTCGTGTCATCGCCACCGCGGCGACGCCGGGCGGCAGCGATCGCCAGACCGATCGCAAGCAGCACCAGACCCAGCAGAACCCACAACCATGGGGAGATGCCGGTGTCGGACTCCGCGACCGTGTCCTCGGCGGGCGGTTGCTCGGTCGCCGGTTGCTCGGTCGGTGGCTCCTCGGTCGGTTGGGGCGGCTCCTGCGGTGCTGTCTCGGCCGGCGGCTGCTCGGTCGGCAAGGCCGGTGCCGAGGGCAGCGCGACGCTGACGCTTGGGGCGGCCGACTCGATGGCATCGATCAGCTGGCCGTCGCAGCCCGTGAGCACCACGGACGAACCGGCGAGGAAGAGGGTCGTGGCAGCGATGCGTCGGCGCATGCCGAGCCAACCTACCGGCGGGCGGGTCCCAGGCTGATCAGGACGGGTGCGCTCTGCGTGCCGCCGCGGGTGGCTCCGCAACCGGGACGTCCCTTGTGCCCGGACGGGCACCCTCCGCAGCCGCCGTCTGGGCAGCCGACAGCGAGTCGCTCGGCGTGCAGGTAGCCGGCTGCCACCAAGCGGTCGACGGCCAGGCTGACAACGCCGTCGTCCAGCCCGGTGAGCTGCGCGATCTCGTCCAGGGTGTCGACGCCCGCCTCCAGGTGCGCCAGCACCGCGCGCGTGGGGCTGGTCGCGGTGCTCATGAGAGCAGCCGTCCGACCTGGAAGACGCCCACCGCCAGCAGCCATGCCGTCGACATGCTGATCGCGATGCTTGTGAGCATCCATCGTCGGCCGACCTCGCGGTTGAGCGCCGCTAGCGTCGCCACGCACGGCGTGTAGGCGAGCAAGAAGGTCAAGAAGGCGAAGACGGCCGCCGTGGGGTACCCGCCGGAGGACACCTCGAAGTCGGCCCGCAGCTGCTCACCCAGCTCCCCCGGGGCGGCGGGATCGTCGGGCTCCTGCGCGGCGTAGGTCTGCGCCCACGACGAGACGACAGCCTCCTTGGCGACGAACCCGACCATGAGCGCGGAGGTCGCGTGCCAGTCGCCGAACCCGGCCGGCTCGAACACCGGGGCGATGGCCTGCGAGGTGGCCGCGAACAGGCTGTCCTCGACGGGGACGTCGGCCAGTGACCCGTCGCTGCCGGGCGCGGGAATGGCGCTGAGCAACCACACCGCCGCCACGGTGACGACGATGATGCCGCTGGCTGTGCGCAGGAAGGCCCGAACTCGCGTCCACGTCATGATCGCTACCTGGCGGGGCATGGGCAGGTGGTAGGCGGGCAGATCGATGACCAGCGCGTCGGCACCCATCGAGCGCCACAGGACCGAGCGCAGCAGAAATCCCACGCCGATCACCAGGACGATCGACAACACGTACATGCCGAAGACGACGTTGCCGGCATTGGAGCCGAAGAACGTTGCGCCGACCAACACGAACACCGTCAGCCTGGCGCTGCACGCGGTGAAGGGGACGAGCAGTGACGTCATGACCCGCTGGCGGGCGTCGGGCAGCACACGGGTGGCGCTGATGGCCGGCACGTTGCAGCCGAAGCCGACGATGAGGGGCAGGAAGGCTCGTCCGGGCAGGCCGATGGCCCGCATGGCGCGATCGGTCACCACGGCGGCGCGGGCGAGGTACCCCGACGTCTCCAGCACCGCGAGCAGCAGGAACATGAGGGCCATGAGCGGGACGAACGTGAGCAGCATGCCCACTCCGGCCACGAGCCCGTCGACGATGAAGCCCTCGATGGCACTGCCGCCGAGCCCGATCGCGCCGAGCAGGGTTCGGCTGGCGTCGCTGACCGGTCCGGCGACGAGGGTGTCGAGCGCGTCCTGCAGCGGCGCGGCGACCACGGTGGTGATCTGGAACACGAGCCACATGACCGCCAGAAAGAGCAGCGGCCCGAGAACCGGGGCGGTTGCGACCCGGTCGATCCGGTCGGTCGAGGTGATGCCCGAGTGGCCCGCGCCCGTCGTCACGGCGCCCATCGCGCCCTGCACCCAGGTGAAGCGCTCGTCGTCCTCGGCGAACGGATCGCTGGGGTCGAAGTCGTGCGAGCGCGGGGCCGGCGGCTCGTCGGTGAGCGTCGAGGCGATGACGTCGGCCAGCGCCGCAGACGTCGTCCGATGGCGGGGGTCGACGGCGACGACCGATACGCCGAGGCGGCTCTCCAGCAGCCAGGCGTCGATGACGATCCCGCGCCGGGTCGCGACGTCCAGCATGGTGACGGCGACGACGAGACGCTGCGGCAGCTCGCGCAGCTGGGCGATCAGGTAGAGGCACCGCGCCAGGTTGGTGGCGTCGACGACGGCGACCACCACGTCCGGGCGGGCCGCGTCGTCCGGGCTGAGCAGCAGGTCGCGGGTGAGCTGCTCGTCCGGGGAGGCGGGGTTGAGGCTGGCGGCACCGGGCAGGTCGAGAATGGTGATCGGCAGGTCGTGGCCGTGCTCGTCACGGGGGTGCCACTGCGCGCGGGCGACCTCGACAGTGGTGCCGGGCCAGTTGCCGAGCTGCTGGCGGGCGCCGCTGAGCTGGTTGAACAGGGTCGACTTGCCAACGTTGGCGTTGCCTACAAGGGCCACTGTGACCGTGTCGGTGCCGCCTCGGATGGAGGTCGACGCCGTCGCGGTCTGGTGGCACGAGCTCACGTGGCGGGCTCGACGTCCAGGGAGCGCAGGGTGACGCCGTCGACGGCCATGCGTGACTGCCCGAGGCCGAGCAGGCGTCCACCACCAGCGGTGCGGCGCATCACATGGACGTCGGCGCCGGGGCGAAGCCCCAGCTCAGCGAGGCGCCGGCTGCTCGGGTGCGCCGTAGTCGTGGCGAGGCGGGCGCTCGAGCCGACCGGCACCTGGTTCAGAGTCACGGCGTGATTCTAGGGGAAGGTTAGGCAAACCTAACTAGGGACGTTGGTCCCGGATTAGCCAACACCTTCGGGCCTGAATTCAGCGCCCGGCGTCGAGGCCGGCGAGTGCCGCCACCGTCGCGTCGATGATCTGGTCTTGCGCGTCGTCGCGGCTGATGAGTGCTTCGCCGTCGCCGGGCTGCTCGCCGTAGTCGCCGAAGTGCGCGTGGATGGCGCCCTCGATCAGCACGTAGTCGGTGCCAGGCGGCAGGTCTGGCCTGTCGGCACTGACGTCGCTCACGGTCGTGAGCGCGTCCTCGCTGCCGTAGATGGACGTGACGACCAGGTCAGTGCGGTCGGACAGGTCACTGAGCGGGTACGAGGCCCAGAACACCAGCCCCGTCCCAGCGGGCACGTCGCCCCCGGCGTAGGTGGACGCGGAAACCCCGCCGAGGCTGTGACCGCCGACGGCCCACGGTTCGTCGGCTGGCAGGAAGGGGGTGGGGTCGGCGCACAGCAGCGAAAGGTCGAATGGGCACTTGAGAACGGTGACGGGGGAGCCCGCCTCGGCGATGCGCCGGGCGAGGACGGCGTAGGCTCGCGGGTCGACGCGGCCACCGGGGTAGAGGATGAAGGCCGTGGAGGTGTGGTCGCTGGGCTCGTAGGTGGTGGCTGTGCGCGTGTCGGTGACGGTGACGGCGTCGTCGGAATCGAGGGCCGCGAGCGCGGGAGGCGTCGCGACAAGGGGCCCCAGCCAGAACAGGATCGCGGCCAGGCCGAATGCGCCAGCCGTCGCGGCGATGCGGGCGGCGCGACGCCAGCCTCCCCGCTGGGGTGGTTCGCTCGAGACAAGAGCGGTGGCGGTGAGCAGCAGGCCGAGGACGAACGCCGCGGCCAACGTCAAGGGGTACACGGGGTTGTTGGCCAGCAGTGCCTCCCAGCGAGGCACGGCGGCCAGGGTCGGAAGGATGACCAGGGCGAGGCCGGCGGCGAGCCTGAGCAGCCGTGGTCTGCTGCGCTGGATCGTCTCCATCTGTTCCTCCTGAGGGTTATGCGTCAGGGCTGGCGAGCCTGGTAGCCCAGGGTGCCTCACCCGAGTACCGGGGGTCTGCGAGGGGTGACGCCGTGGGGCCGGCAAGCGCCGTCTCCAGTGATCCACCGCCAGCGCTGCTGACATGATGGGATCTGGGGTACCCCGATGGCCGGCTGCGTGCTGCGAGTGTCGAGGTCACCCGGGCCTCTAGCTCAATTGGCAGAGCAGCGGACTTTTAATCCGCGGGTTGTGGGTTCGAGTCCCACGGGGCCCACCCGGTCTGACCTGCGGTTTCGTGGTCTGCGAGGGTGTCTGGGTGTCCGTTTGAGGGCCAGGAGTCCGCAAACAGTCCGCAAACAGGTTCGGGACAGTGGTGAGTCAGTGGCGGAAGAGGTCTCCGGCCGAGTCGTCCATGCGAGTGGCGACATCGTCGAGTTCGGCGTCGAAGAGCCCTGAGTAGACGTCGAGGGTCATCGCGGCGGAGGCGTGGCCGAGCATGCGTTGGACGGATTTGACGTTGGCTCCGGAGGCGACGGCGAGGCTGGCGGCGGTGTCGCGCAGGTTGTGCGGGGTCAGTGGAGCCAGTCCCGCGCGCCGCACGGCGGGGTCGAAGGTGGTGTGGCGGAAGTTGGAGTTGCGCAGCAGCCCGCCTTTGGGGGAGGGGAACAGCGGCTCGTTGGGGTTTCGGCCGGCGATGTGGGTGGCGAGCCGGTTTCGGAGGAACGCGGGGATGGGGACGCTGCGTCGGCGGTAGGTCTTGGGGGAGTCTCGGTGCAGCTGGCCGCTGGCGGACTCGGTGATCGACCAGTTGATCGACAGCCGGCTGCGGTCGAGGTCGACGTCACCGACGGTGAGTCCGGCGGCTTCGCCGAAGCGGAGGCCGGTGAAGGCCAGCAAGATGACGAGCACGTCATACGGCGGGGGTGTCTCGCGGGCCAGGCGGGCAACCTCGTCAGGGCTGAGGAACCGCTGGACGGGACGGGACGGGCGCGGCTTGCGGACTCCGCGGGCCACGTTGCGCGGGATGCGTCCGTCGCGGACGGCGAGCTCGAGCATCTGGGACAGGATCGCCAGGGTGTGCCGGGTGAGGCCGGCGCTCCTTGTGCGTTGGATGTCGGCGACCCAGGCGACCACGTCGGCGTGGCTGATGGACCCGAGCTGGGCCTTCCCCCAACGGGGCAGGATCCAGATCCGCAGGCCGCTCTCGTACTTGTCGCGGGTCTTCGGCCGCAGGTGGGACTTGGTCTGCAGCCACACCGCGGACCACTCCTCGATGGTGGTGCGGGACAGGGCGGGGTCGATCCAGTCCCCGCGGTCGACGGAGGCGGTGTGCGCGGCGACCCAGCGTTGGGCGTCGGTCTTGCGTTGGAAGTGGCGGGCGTGCTCACGGCCCGTGGAGTCGCGGTAGCGGGCGCGCCACCGTCCGGACTTCAGCCGGGAGACGCTGCCGGCCACGGGTTCAGGCGCTGCGTGGGCTGGTGCACTGCTCGGTGAGCCAGGTGCGCACCGTGTCGGGGTCGTAGCGCAGGTGCTTGCCGACCCGGAACGCCGCCGGTCCGGTGCCCAGGTAGCGCCACTGGTGCAAGGTAGCGACGGGGATCGCCAGGAACTCCGACACCTCGCGAACCGTCCACAGCCGGTCGCACTGCGGGCCGCCGGCCGGCCGGTGGGACGCGCGTCGCTGGGCCTGGGCCATGGTTCCTCCAGGGGTGGGGGTGTCGGCGGGCATGCTCAGCGGCCGACGACGGGTGCCGGATCCCGGTGCACGCTGGGCGCTCGCCGAGGTGGGGTGGGCTGGCCGGTGGCGGCGGCGCGGGCGCTGGTGACGGTGCGGCGCGCCTCAGCCTCGGGCAGCCCCGCGTGGACGGCGGCGGTGATGAGTGGCTCGTAATCGGCGACTCGGGCTTCGACGGCGCGGTGGGTGGCCCAGAACAGGGCGTTGTTGCGGTTGCCCTCCGGCTGGCGGGCCACGTGGCCGGCGAGCCATCGGGTCGGATCGTCGGCGCTGCGTGCCGGCGCGGTCCGGCCAGCGTCACCCAACGGCGGGGCGGGCGGGTCGAGCAGCTGCACGATCCCGGCCCAGTCCAACGGGCGGCCGCCGGGGCGCTGGTCGAGGGTGACGTACTCCCGCGAGTAGGCCTTCGTCTGCCCCAACGAAGGTGGGAGCAGCACGTAGCCGCCCTGGCCGCGGAAGTCCACGTGCCGGCCGCGGATCGTCCCGTTGCGCTGCCCGGTGCCGGGGTAGTGCAGGTGCAGCCCACCGGACGGGGTCTGCACCGCCCGCACCCATCCGTCGATCAGCCCGGCCGCTCGGGCTTCGTGCAGGGCGTCCCACCCCGAGCCGGTGGGCCGCACGTCCACGTCGAGCACGTCGAAGGCCGGCGCCCCCGTCGGGGCGGCGACGTTGGCCTGCCGGTGCCGGGTCCACCATGCGGTGATCACCACCGGGTCGGTGGTGGCGTCGTGGAAACCGCGCGGGGTCAGCGGAACCTTCCCGCCCGGAACGCACGGGAACACCGGCACCCCGCTCGCGGCGTACCCCAACGCCCGCTGACCCAGGACCGTGAGTGCCTGCGAACCCATGACGCGCTCCCCAGAGAACGGCTGCGTGGACAGCCCAGAGAGCAGTCCCTCTGCGCACAGGCACAGGCGAGACCGATGAACCGATCTAGGGCTTGCGCGTCACACGCGGCGAAGTGACACGGTCGCGATCGGACGATACGCGGCGAAGTGGGTCATGGCAGCCGCACGTTCGGGATCGGTCAGGTGGCGGCCTGGAAGTGCTCGGCCAGCTGTGTGAGGAGGGCGCGGAGTTCAGCGGGTTCGGCGTGGTGGATCCTTGCGTTGAGGGCGGCGAGGAACATGACCGGCCAGCTCAGGGCGTCGGTGTCCATCTCGATGCGTGTGGTGTCCGGCCCGTCGGGGGTGGCTGTTCCCCAGCGTCCGAGTACGTCTTGGACGGCCTGGTGGGGTGCCTCGACAATCACGTCTACCTGATGGGTGGTGGGGATGGCGGCGATGGATCTGGTGACGTAGGTGGCCGGGTCGGGTGCAGGCAGCGTCCTGGGGTCGAAGCGACGTCCGGTCGGTCGGGGCTTGGTGATGCGGTCGAGTCGGAAGGTGCGCCAGTCGTCCCGGTCGAGGTCCCAGGCCACCAGGTACCAGCGTCGGGCCAGGGGGACGACGTGGTGCGGGTCCACGTGACGCTCACCGGCGGTACCGGCGTGTGTTCGGTAGCCGAAGCGCAGCCGCTCGTGGTCTCGGCTGGACCGGGCGATGGTGGTCAGCGTGTCCAGCGGCACGTCGTCGGCGTGGCTGTCGGGACCGTTGACGGCTGCCGCGATGGCTTCGGCCTCGCCGCGCTGCATTGGCGGGAGCAGTTGGGTGATCTTGAGCAGGGCACTCATCGCGTCCTCGGCGATCCCGGCGATCGGTTGACTGGCAGCACTGCGCAACCCGATCGCCGCGGCGACGGCTTCGCCGGCGCTCAGCAGCAGTGGAGGCAGGCGGCCGCCGCGCCCGAGCTGGTAGCCACCATCGAGCCCTCTGGTGGCCTGGACGGGGTAGCCGAGGTGGCGCAGCCGTTCGACGTCGCGGCGCAGCGTCCGGTCGCTAACGCCGAGTCGTTCGGCCAGATCGTCGCCTCTCCAGTGATGTCGCGCCTGCAGGAGGCCCAGAAGGTCGAGCATCCGCCCTCCGGTGCCGACCATCCCCACAGACTAGGTGTACTAGCGGACATTACCTGACCGGAACTGCTCGTACCGTCGACGTTGTCAGGCTCGAGAGACGACCCGAGCCGCGAGCCAGCAGGAGCCACGATGCAGCAGCCAGTCGACTTCCCCCAGCCCACCCGCATCCCCGTCAACGGTGTGGAGCTCGAAGTGTTCGAAGCAGGCCGGCACCGGACGGAGATCCGATCGTGCTCTGTCACGGCTGGCCGGAGCACGCCTTCTCGTGGCGCCATCAGGTGCCGGCTCTGGTCGCCGCCGGCTACCACGTCATCGTCCCCAACCAGCGCGGCTACGGGAACTCCTCGTGCCCGGACGACGTCACCGCGTACGACATCGAGCATCTGTCCGGTGACCTCGTCGCGCTCCTCGACCACTTCGGCTATGACGAGGCCACCTTCGTCGGGCACGACTGGGGCGCCATGGTCGTCTGGGGACTGACCATGCTGCACCCGAACCGCGTCACTCGGGTCATCAACCTGAGCCTGCCCTACCAGGAACGCGGAGACACCCCCTGGGTCGAGCTGCTCGAAGGCCTGTTGGGCAGCGACAACTACTTCGTCCACTTCAACCGGCAGCCTGGCGTCGCCGACGCCGTGTTCGACCAGAACACCTCCCGGTTCCTGCGCAACCTGTACCGCAGGAATCAGCCCCCCAGCCAACCGCAGCCGGGCGTGGAGCTGATCAACCTCGCCCTCGCCGAGACCCCGCTCGGTGACCCGGTCATGAGCGACAGCGACCTGGCCGTCCTCGTCTCCGCCTTCGACACAACCGGGTTCACCCCGAGCATCAACTGGTACCGCAACACCGACCGCAACTGGTACCTGCTCGGCGAGGTCGACCCAGTCATCCACCAGCCCACCCTCATGATCTACGGCGACCAAGACACCATCCCCAGATCGCCGACCCTGACCACCTTCGTACCGAACGCGGAAGAGGTCGGGCTCGACTGCGGGCACTGGATCCAACAAGAACAGCCGAACGAAACGAACCACGCGATCCTGACCTGGCTCGAACAGCAGGACGCCTAGCCCCGTCGTCGATCTGTCCCACGAGCAGTCACCCTGATGGAGAGTGTCGCGATCCGCGCGCCCTCCTGCTCAGCCCCCGAGTGGACGCTCGCTCACGCCGCACCTAGCGCGACACGCGGCGAAGTGGGGCAAGTCGTCGATGGTGGGGTGCGGGGATCGGGCGCCTGCGACAGCGCGCCTGAGGAGGGGACCCTGTCGTCATGTGCGGCCTTCGCTGCGCATGTTCATCGACGAGACCGGCCGCTCAATAGGCGAGGCCAGCGCTGACGAGGCGGTGACGATCGCCGCCGCTCGAACGGGACTGCCGCCAGTCACGCTTGCTGGGCTTCATGACCTGTCGCGGTTGCATTAGCCACAGGGCTCGATGTCGATCACTGCTGTCTCCGGGACAGGCTGGCGTTGGCACGCCGATAGAGCTGAGGACCCGAAAAGGAGGTCGGCTGTCGGCCTATGGGAACAGCACATCGCATATGTAGGTCGGAGGCCCTTCTGAGAAGGTGACGTCCTTCGGACCGGCGGCCTTGATGATCTCAGGCCCCTCTTCGCCAAAGCCGACCTTGATCAGCCCGCTGTTGTTGAGGACCACCCCTTCACCGACAACGTGGACGTTCCACTGGTTTCCGCGCTCGGTGATTATGTCGGATTCCGCGTCGTAGGTACCCGCCCATGCCCAGTGCTCAAGAGCCTCGGTGGACTCACTGGACCAGACCGTTGTTGCCCTGATGTGCAGAGTATCCCTGGCCAGAGACCCGTCCTTGTTGAAGAACGCTCTGCTGAAGACCCGACCGGCCTCAGAGAAGGTGACCGGTCCCTCGCACAGGTCGTCGTACACGATTTCTGCCTCGAACTCTTCTACGAAGTTGAGGACGGGCGGCGCAGCCACGGCCGCTGTCGGAACGACCAGCATCGCCGCACCGGCCGTCATTGCACCGACCAATACGCGTGCTCTCATGGTTCCCACTGCGCTCTCCCCTCCGTCGAGCGTCGCGGCGTGCGACACCAAGTGGACTCCGACCATGGACCCCCTCGTCGGGCCCCGTCAACCCCTACTCGCGGGTAGGAGAGTCCAGAGATAAACCTGTGCCAGTGTGATACTGACAAGAATAGCAGGAGCGCGCCCGCCCCGCGGAACCATCCGCCGGACCGGGTGTCACTTGTTCTGAGGACCGTCCCCGGACAACCCGAGCATCACGTTGTCCGCGCGCGATGATCCCGATCGGGTCAGCGGCCAGATCATCTTCCGGGTCGATGACTGCCGAGGGACCCACGAACTGCTCAGTGGATGGGGCGCGGAGTTCTTGACCGCGCCGGTCGATCGAGGCGGTGAGATCCGGGCGTTCTTCCGCGACCCGGACGTTCACCTCGTCGAAGTCTGGTTCTCCATCATCGAACGCCAGGCCATCCACCGCGGCACCTTCGGCTCAGTCAAGGACCTCAACACCAAGATCCGCGCCTTCGTCAACGGCTGGAACGACCGCGCCCACCCCTTCGTCTGGACCAAGACCGCCGACCAGGTCCTCGCCAAAGCGAACCGTCAGAGGACCTCAGACGCGGCGCACTAGATGGCGATGCCGGCACTGGCCCGGCTCTGTCTATGAGCAGAGAAGCAACTTCTCTCGACAGCGATATCGCGTCCTAGCTCAGAGACAGCAACCAGTAGAAGCGGCGCCTGCTATGTGCCCGCATATCCCCCGCGGGGTTCACAGGGTCGGCTGTCGGGTATACGTTCAACGCTCATGCCGCTCACGGGGGGTGGCCGAATAGGGGAGGACCCATGCTCAAGAGACTCACGGCCAGTGTTGTGGTGGTGCTCATGACGGCTGTCGCGGGGCCAGCGACTGCCAACGCCAAGGGCTTCATCGAGGATGAGCTCGTTGAGGGATTCTTCTATGGCACGTTCGACCAGTCGCCAAACGTGGTGCTGACGGCCGGCAACCCGATCGAGGGTTTCTGCCTGGACGAGCAAGGAACAGCGCCCCTGCGGGTGTTCGAGCGCAAGGACGGTTCGGTGGATCTGAAGGTCAACGCGAAGGACCGGCCCATCTACTTGTACGAGACGGACTTCAACGACACCCCGCTCTGGCTGGACACGATCTGTCCAGGGATCATCAGTGGCGAGGAGGCGCCGCCACAGCCTTTCGCCACGGGTTCGGGAGACCTCAAGGTGCGGATCAGCATTATCTCCGAGGATCGTGTCGAGGTTGTCAACTCGGTCAACGGCAAGGCCACCGGGACCGATGGGACCGAGTACAAGGTGCGGGCTACGGCTGACCTTGTCGTCGTGGACGGTGTCCCAGTTGGCGACCCGAGGGACTTCATCGGGTTCAAGCTGACCGAGATCCGTCGCTGATCCTGTTGGGACTGCTTGCCTCGCTTCGGTGATGTCAGGCACGCAGAGCGCGGCCGCCAGTCTATTCAACGCCTGTTGAGTACCTTAGGCTCCCTGGTCACGTCGAGGGCGACCGCGACCTCCCGCGGTGCGCGCCTTGGAACTCGCCGTGGCCGGCGCCTGCTGCGATACCCGAGTTCGGTGGTGATCTGGTAGCAGGGCAAGGTCGCTCGAGTTACGCCAACGCCCCGACATGCATGTTGTGCCTGCGATGGCGACTACGATCGCCCGACTATGCCGCGGTGACGGCGACTACGGTCGTCCGGTCATCAGCGAGTCGTGAGGATTCCGATCGGCTCTTGGCGAGGCGAAGGTCGACGAAGGCAACAGGGGTCAGGGAGGGGGATCATCGCTCCTCCCTGACCCTGGGACGTTGCGCTTCTGGATGGTCTATCGGCCTGGGCAGGGCTCCAGGGCTCCGCGGAACCCGCTACCGCCCGCACCCATGGTGAACTGGCAGCCGAGGCTGGGTGAGGAGATGTCGTTGACGAGGTCCTCACCGGCTGGCTTGACCCCTGCCTCGACCCAGGTGAACAGGTCGGTGTAGGCGCTGACGAGTTCCTCGCCCGTGAAGCTGCAGTGCCCGACGTCGCGGATGGCGCGTTGGACGAGCAGGTCGCTGCGACCGTTGGCAGCGACCTCCTTCGCGTAGATCTGCTCCATCTCGATCGGCACGAACAGGTCTCCGGTGGTGTGGATGCTCAGCACGGGCACCGACGGGGTGCCGTTGATCAGCGGCGCCGGCTTCGGACCCTGCGCCTTGCGCACACGGTTGGCCGCATCGACCCGCTTGATGAGGCCGTCGAGCGAGGCGAACGCGGGACCGTACTCCTCGGCGTAGACCGTGTCGCTGGTCTGCTGGACGGTGCCGGACCGGTTCGCGATGGTCCCGTCCCCCTCGGACAGGTTGAACAAGAAGTTGCCGGACTGGTTGAGAGGGCTGTGCCAGAATTGCCAGGCGAAGTCGTAGGTCACCCGGTCCCCACCGGAGCCGACCTCGACGAACTCCTTGAACTGCTGCCCCTGACCGTTGAGCGCGAACGCCCAATTCTCGCCTGGAAGGTTCGACAGCCCGGCCTGGATGTCGGGCACGGTGGTGCTGGTCCACTGCTCATCCGGGTAGGCGAAGCTGTCCGCGTCCAGGCCCGCGTAGGCGGCTGCGGCCAGGCTGTAGTCGGCGAAGTAGTCGAACAGCTCGACGTCGCCGAGGACACCGCAGATCGGCATCGCCCCGTCGTAGAACTGCGGGTACTGCTCGATCGCGGCCGCGGTCACGTGTCCACCCATGGACGCGCCGGTGAGATAGGTCTTGTCCAGGTCCCTGCCGAGCATGGACTGCATGTGCCGGGTCAGGTTCTTCGTGTCGAGCACCCCGATACCGGGGTCATAGCCGTTGCGGCGGTAGCTCGAGGCCGCCCATGCGTAGCCCTGTGAGACGAGGAACTCGAAAGCGGGCGGTGGGTCGACCGTCAGGCGGGGCGTCTCACCACGGAAGCCGTGCGCGTAGACCACCAGGTCGCCGTTCCAGTTGTCCGGCACCTGGGCGATCCAGGCCGCGCCGGCAATCTCGCCCGACAGCGCCTCCTGGCCGGTCGCGGCCTCAACGCCGGCGACCGTCGCCGCGAGAGCCTGCTGGTCGATCTGGTAGTCCGGACCCTTCTTCGCCACAGCCGGCAGCGGCGCGAGTCCCACCGCCAGGGCTGCGATGATCGCGAGGATCGTGGCTGGTCGCCGCATCTGTCACCTTCCATCCGATGGTCGACGGTGACTGTGCCACCTTCGCTTGAGGCGATCAATGGCCTCACCACCCAGAGTCGAACCTGTCGCCTGAGACGCGAACGCTCCGGGCGCTGGCGCTCACCCCCCCGCGCTTCACCTTCACCCGTGAGCTGAGCCGTCGCCGAAGGCCTGCCAGCGGTCTGCCGGGCCGAGGATTCCCGCCAGTTCAGCTCCGATTCCTTGACACCAGGCCTAGGGTCGAAGAGAGACACAGTGAGGGGGGGATTCCGATGCGAGTCCCGGCAGGTCGAGTCCCAGCGATCCTTGTGGCATCGGTGATGCTGCTGGCGGTTCCGGCGATGGCGGAGGCGAGGGGGCGGCCGGAGCCGTTCGACGTGAGGCAGGCGACGTCGGTGGGTCGGGCTGCGGACACGAACAGCCTCAACGGGATCTATGTGTCGCCGGTGGACGGCAACGTCTACATCGCCAGCGTCGGTGGCGATGAAATCACTGTGCACGACACGCAGAACGGCAAGGTCCTGGACCGTATCGGCCCGGAGCGTGGTGTCGGTGGTCCTGACGATCTGTTCATCGCCGACGATGGCACGATCTACTGGACCGAGATCCTGACCGGCTTCGTGGGCATGTTGAAACCGGATGGCACGTTCGACAAGCAGTTCGTGGGCCAGGGGGTCAATCCGATCACCATGTCCGAGGACGGCCGGCTGTTCGTGGGCCGGTTGTTCTTCGGGTCCGGTCTGTACGAGCTCGACCGCGACTTCGCGAGCCCGCCTGTTCTGCTGGATGGCTCGTTGAACGTCAACGGTTTCGACGTCGGGCCGGACGGTTTCCTCTACGCCCCGGCGCAGTTCACCGGTGAGATCCTCAAGATCGACGTGAACGCCGACCCGGTCACCAGCGAGGTGGTGGCTGGTGGCTTCCGGTTCCCGACCGCGGTCAAGTTCAACTCCCGGGGCGAGGTGCATGTCAACGATCTGGCCGAGGGGCAGGTCGTCAAGCTCGATCCCGCCGCCGGTGTCCGTGAGGTGCTGATCGACATCGAGGGCACGATCGACAACATCGCCTTCGGTGCCGATGACCGGCTGTATGCCGCGGCGGGCTCGGACAACCAGATCGTCCGATACGACTCCGGCCGGGTGAAGGTGCTCGGCCAGCCCGGCCTCGGGTCGCCCGGGGGCGTGGCCGTCTCAGCTGATGGCACGGTGTGGGTCGCGGAGTTGTTCGCACTGCGCGGCATCGAGAACAACCCCCGCAAGTTCGCGACCTCGTTCTACGACCGCTTCGACCCACCCGGCGCTGGTTTCGCTGGTGCATCCACCGTGGCCGCCGACGGCGAGGACCTGATCCTGTCGAGCGGGTTCACCGGCGCCGTGCAGGTGCTCGACCCGGCCGCCGGCTCGATCCTGTTCGACACGCGCGCTCTCGCCACACCGACGAACGCGATCCGCCACGCAGGCACGCTGGTGGCCGCACAACTCGGCGTCCCGCCGGGCCCGGCGAGCGTCGTCAACGCCGAGGACCCCTCCGAGGTCTTCCTCGATGGCGGGCAGATCCCGCTGTTCGTCCCGCTCGGGCTCGCCTCCGACGGCGACACCTTGTACGTCGGGGATTGGGCGACCGGCATCGTGTGGGCCATCACCGACGCCGGACCAGCCCCGATCGCGTCCGGCCTGCAGGGACTGGAAGGGTTGGCGGTCGACGGCGACCGGCTCCTCGCGGTGGAGACCGGGCGCCAACAGGTCACGGCCATCAACCTCGACACCGGCGAGCAGTCCGCCGCCATCGTCGGACTCGACTTCACCGCCCGTGTCCCCGAAGGGTTCTTCCCCTTCGGATCAATGTCAGGCGTCGCGGTCGGGCCGGACAACTCCATCTTCGTGTCCGACGACGGCGTCAACACCGTGCACCGCTTCCGCAGACCCGGCTAACCCCGCCAACCCGGGGAACCGTCACCGACCTCGATCGCCGCGCCCGGCTGGCCGGCTCGTCAGCAGAGCAGGCCAGAGCAGATGCCTTGGTAGCCCACCGCGACCCGGCCCAACAAACGACCGGATATGCATGTTATGCCTGTGATCTTCCGGGCATTTCGACCAGGATCTGAGCCCTCGTTTCGGCGTGGTGTTGGGGGTTGGGATGGCTGAGCGTGACCTGTGTCTGATCCGGTCGCAACACAGAAGGCGGTAGTTGGGCGCTGGGTCGCCACCCACGACGTCACCTCCCTGGCTACCCCCAGCCGGGGCAACCCGTACTCCAGCCAGCCCGACCAGGAGCTGCTCCGCACCCCCGAGTGGCGCCAGGTCCTGGAGGAGGACTCGCCACGGGTCTTCGGGCGGGGGCCGGACGCCCTGCTGGACGACCTCAACTCAGCATTCCGGCGACCCCGGCTCGACCCCGCCGACGTGCCCCAGCACGTGGCGCTGGCCCACGGCTCCCACGACCAGGTCTCCAGCCTGGTCGTCGCCGACGTCCTCACCGAGCTGCTGCCCAACGCCTCCCGCCACACCATCGACGACGGCGGCCACTGGATCTACATGACCCACGCCCCGTTGCTGCTCGACGCGATCACTGCCCAGGAGCCCGGGACCAGCGCGTAAGCGACACCCGTTGACCACACCGGCGGCCAAGGAGTCCCCCTTGACTCGTGGTGCGTCCACAGGCGGCGGTAGGACGCTCTTTGCCGAGTGGACGTCAGCTCGGTCGGGAGGCCGTGGCCAAGTCGGGGCCGTGTCTTGCGTTGTCGAGCCGGCTACTGAACAGTCGAGGCGGACCTTGGGCGCTTCCGCCACGGCCAGGTACCAGGCGCGGCTCGGGGCAATGGTGCGCGCCAGCTGCCGGTTCCGGGGCGGTTCGAAGGCGATTTGGTGGGACTTGTGGCCCTTCCTCGGAATTGCGCAGCCTCCTAGGCATTGGAGTAGCCGGGAGCACGCTCCTGCAGTCGAGGGATGTGCGCGTCCTGGTGTTTGCGAGGGCAGGGGTATGGGCTCGGCGGTTCATCGGTCGGTGCGGGCCGGCACGCCGATCCCTGGCCGGTCGGTTCTGGGGTACGCAACAGGCGACTTGGGGATCTCGATCGCCTACTTCGCCCTTGGCTTCTTCTTCCTGTTCTACCTGACCGACCTTGTTGGCATCCCTCCTGCGTTGGCCGGCACCGTGGTGCTCATCGGGAAGCTCTGGGATGGCGTCAATGATCCACTGATCGGCGTGCTCGCCGACCGCACGCGAGCGACACGGGGCCGCAAGCGCGTCTATCTCTTGTTCGGGGCGGTTCCCTTTGGCCTCAGTTTCATGCTGTTGTGGTGGATCCCTCCGGGTATGGCGACACGGCCGGCGGCTCTGCTGGCCGCGGTCCTGCTCCTGCTGTTCGCCACCACCTATTCGCTCGTGGGAGTCCCCTACCAGGCGCTGGTACCCGTCATGACCTCCGACTACGACGAGCGCACGCATCTGGTCGCCTACAAGGCCGTGCTGTCAGCCGTCGGAGCGGTCCTCGGCGGTGGGCTGGCGATCGTTGTCAGCTCCCAAACGAGCGTCGAGGTCTCCCTTCGCTTGATGGCGGTGTGCCTCGGCGGCGTGATCATCGGGACCACCCTGCTGGCCGCGCGCGCGGTGGCGCCGTACTCGGGCCGGGACACCGTCGAGATCACGCCCGTGCCGCTGCGTCGGTACCTGCTTCTGCTGACCGAGCGCAGCGTGTCCACGCTCATGGGCTACAAGGTCCTCAGCGCGGTGGCGACAGGGGTGCTGACCGCTGCCCTGCCCTACTTCGCGGACACGGTGGTGGGATCAGGTGCGACGGCCACGTTCGCGTTGGCGGCCTACACGGTGATGGGCGCGGCGATGGTTCCTGTGTGGGAGCGTCGGACCCACTCGATCGACAAGCGGCACCTCATGTTGGTCTCCAGCGGCCTCGCGGCAGTGCTGCTGGTGCTCATCGGGTTCATCGCCACGGCTGGTTCCACGGTCGTGTTCGTCGCAGGCGCCGCGATGCTCGGTGCCGCCATGTCCGCCTACCTGGTGATCCCTCCCTCGCTCGTCCCGGACCTCGTCGACTGGTACCAGCACGAGCGAGGTGAACGACACGAGTCGGTCTTCTTCGGACTGTGGATGTCGGCTCACCAGATTGGGGTCGGGATCGCCGCGTTCGTCCTCGGTGCCTGCCTCAGCCTCTTCGGGTACGTCGGTCAGGTCGACACCCAGACGTCCACCGCTGTCCTTGGCGTTCGCGTGGCCTTCGCTGTGCTCCCCGCGGTCTTCCTCCTAGGCTCGGCACTGCTCCTCCAGCGCTACGCGGCCACACGCGCCGCTCTGGCATCTGCAGTCGAGGTCGGGGCCACGTCGTGACATCGCTGGTCAGGGAGTCTGTCGGGCGATACCTGCAATGGCGTTTCGACCACTGGGACGCCGAGCACCTGCGCCGGCACCAGCGCCGTCGACTGGACTCGCTCGTCCGCTTCGTGGCACGCGACTCGCCCTACTACGCGCAACGGCTCACCGTGCCCCGTCGGAGAGCCACTGCCGATCTTGCCGCCGTCCCGCGGATGACCAAGGCCGAGATGATGTCGCACTTCGACGAGATCAACACCGCGCATCTGCGAGGCGACGACCTTGTGGCCTTCCGGATGCAGCAGGAGAGATCGGGGCGCAACGACCTGTACGCCGGTCGCTTCGCCGTGGGCCTGTCGAGCGGCACGTCGGGTAACAAGGTGCTCACCGTGCTCTCCCCGAAGGAGCGTCTGCGCTACTCCGCCCTGCTGTGGGCGCGGTCGGGCATTCCCCGCGAGATTCGGCATCCCCGGGTGCTGTTCGCGCTGCGCACCAACAACCCGGCATTCACCGAGGTGACTGCCCTGGGCGTGCATCTGGTGTACGTCGACTACTTCGTGCCTCTGGACGACCTGATCGCACGGATCAACGCAGAACAGCTCAACGTCCTCGCTGGCCCTCCGTCGCTGCTCGTCATGCTCGCGGAGCGAGCGACACAGGTTCGCAGCGGCATCGGCGCAGTGGTGTCCTACGCGGAGGAGCTCGACGACAGCGCCCGGCGTCATCTCGAGCAGGCTTTCAGCGCCCCCGTCGTCGAGATCTACCAAGGCGCTGAGGGGATGCTGGCCTTCACATGCCCCGCGGGGAGCCTGCACCTCAACGAGGACTGCACACTCGTCGAGCTCGAGGAGGCCGGCGACACCATCGGCGGCGCACGCCGCGCGGTGATCACCGACCTGTACCGAAGGGTGCAGCCATTCCTGCGGTACGAGCTCAACGACCTGATCGAGCTGAGCGAGGACGAGTGCCTCTGCGGTTCTGCGTTTCGCCGAATCAGGCGAGTCCATGGTCGTGCCGACTCCATCCTGCACCTGCCCGCAAGCGCGGGCGGCGAAGTCCTGCTCATGCCTGACTACGTCCGCCGAGCCGTCAACGAGGCCTCGGACCTGATCCTGGAGTACCAGGTCGTGCAGTGGGACCCGTCCAACGTGGAGGTCCGGCTACACCTCGCGGCGGGAGCGGATCGGGCGACGATCGAGTCCAGCGTCCGGAAGAACCTCAACTACTGGGCCCGGCGCGCGGGCGGCCAGTTCGGCACCGTGCGCTTCCCTGACGCCGAGCCCACACGCGATCCAGGCTCGCACAAACTGGTGCGCGTCATCAGGCGATCCCACCCATGATGGGTCTCGAAGTCGAGCAGGTGCCTATCGAAGGCCGGTCCCCTCAGCGAGCCTGGTTCGACGGCCTCCCTGCCCAGGTGTACGAAGGCGACCCGCAATGGTCACCGGCAAGCGGCACGGTCGCGACGCAATGCTTCGACGATGCCGCGGCGGGCATCGTCGAGATGCACCCGGTCGTCGTGCTGCGATCCGGCCGTGCGGTCGCCCGCGCAGCAGGGATCATCAACCCGAAGGCGCCGGGCACGCAGCCCGGCGCGGCGCAGGGCTGGCTCGGGCTCGTTGAGTGCTCGCCGAGGGATCACGACGCCGGACAACTGGCCATCGAGGACTGCCAGGACTGGCTGCAGGACCAGGGGTGCAGCGAGGTCGTGGCCCCTCGCACGTCCGCGTTGATGTCGGGTCTCCTCGTGGCTGGCTTCGACCGGCCGCAGGTCATCCTCACCCCGCACAACCCGCCCTGGTACGCAGACCTGCTCTCCACCTGCGGATTCCGTGAGACCAGCCGGATGGTGGCGCTCGAGTTCAGCCGCAAGCGCGTGCCCAGGTTCCTCAGGGTCCCGGACAGCCAGATACGCATCCGCCATCTCGACACAGGTCGGCTCCCTCAGGAGCTCGAGACGATCCGACGATTCCAGGCGGACACCTTCGCAGGCAGCCCGGGTCACCTCGACCGAACCCCCGAGCAGATGCAGCAACTTGTGTCCCGGCTCGGAGCGGGCCTGGACCCGGACCTCGTATTGGTCGCCGAGGACCTGGTCGGCGAGACGATCGGTGTGCTCGTCTGCCTGCCGGACGTGTGGCAACCGCGTCCGCCTGGCGCAGACCCCGATCGAGCCCGTCTTCTCAGTATCGGCGTTGCGCCGCACTGGCGGGGCCGCGGCGTCGCCGTGGCGATGGGACGGGCCCTGACTGCCGTCCTGCTGGCGAAGGGCTACCAGACGTTGGAGGCATCCTGGGTGCGACACGACAACCGGCGCCCGCAAGTCCTGGCGCGCGCGCTGGGCGCTCGAGTGACCAGGAGGTTCGCACTCCTCACATGGCACGCCCAGAACGCTCGGCGCTGAACCTCCGTGGACAGCGGGTATGCGGCGGCCGCTCCCTTGGCCATGGCTGCTGCCGTGAGCCCAGGCCTGCTCGCGATCGTGCTGCTGATCCTGTCGAGCGAGCAACGCCCGAAGGCCCGCGCGTGGTTCTACCTGCTCGGCGTACTGACGGTCGTCCTCGTCGTCTCCCTCGTGGGGATCGTCACGCTTCGCGCCCTCGGCGAGGCCCTCGGAACGCCACCGACAAGCCTGTCGGTCGCTATCAAGGCGGCAGTAACCGTCGTCCTCCTCGGTCTGGGATGGCGCTCCATACGAACGCCGACTTCCCGGCCGGCGCGCAGACCGCCGTGGCTTGAGACCCGGTTCAGGGCGGCAAGGCCACCGCTGTTCCTCCTCCTGGGCGTCGCCACGATGCTGACGAACTGGTCGACTCTGCTGCTCTACCTCAGCGCTCTCGAGATCGTCAGGGCCACCGCCCCCAACACGGCTGCGACGCTACTGGCGTCCGGCGTCGTCCTTCTCATCACCCTGAGTCCGCTGCTCCTGCCCGTGTTGGCCGTGACGATCATCGGCCATCGTTCCGACCGCCTCCTATCTCTCCTTGGGCGAACAGCCGATACGCACGCCCACCAGATCATCGCCGGGATCTACGTCGTCATCGCAGCCATCGTCGCCGTGTCAGCGCTCAACGAGCTGGCTTCCCCGTAGGCCGAGTGGCACGCAGGCGCCACCGCTCCGGAGAGCCGGGGCCTGCTGCGCTTCGGGTCCTGGCGCCCGTTCACCGCGCCGACCCACGCTGCCACATCGGCGACCCTGGCGGCTGCCTACCCCTTCCTGGCCGAGGCAGGGCTGGGGTCGCAAGGGCTGTTCGTCGGGACAAGCCTGCTTTCGGGCGGATCGTTCGCGTTCGACCCTTGGGTGCTCTACCAGCAGGGGGTGCTGACCGACCCGAACGTGCTGCTGGCCGAAGTCATCGGCACGGGCAAGTCGTCGCTGGCGAAGTCGTTGGCGTCGCGGTCGATCGCGTTCGGCGTCCGGGTGTATGTGCCCGGCGATCCCAAGGGTGAGTGGAGCGACGTCGCGACCGCGGTCGGCGGTGTGGTCATCTCCCTCGGCCCCGGGATGCCGGCACGCCTCAACCCGCTGGACGAGGGACGCCGCCCGGCAGGAGTCGACGACCAGACGTGGCGCGGACTCGTTGCATCGCGGCGTCGCGAGCTGCTCGGCGTGCTGGCCGAGACCGTCCTCGGACGTCGACTCGCCCCGGTCGAGCACACCGCGATCGACACCGCGCTCGCCGGTGCGCTGGCGGCGGGACGCACCCTGACGTTGCCCCTCCATCGTCGACCAGCTGCTCGACCCCGCAGAGGACGCGAGGGACTCCGCCGACGTGCTGCGCCGAGACGGCCGCGACACTGCGCATGCGCTGCGACGGCTGGTGGCCGGCGACCTCGCGGGGCTGTTCGACGGCGAGTCAACCGTGGGATTCGACCCCACCGCACCCATGCTCACCCTCGACCTGTCGCGAATCTCCGGAAACGACACCCTGCTGTCGCTGGTGATGACGTGCACCTCGGCGTGGATGGAGTCCGCCCTGCTCGACCCGGACGGCGGCCGCCGGTGGGTGGTGTACGACGAGGCGTGGCGCATCATGCGCCAGCCCGCGCTGATCCGGCGCATGCAGTCGCAGTGGAAGCTGTCGCGCGCCTACGGCATCGCCAACCTGATGGTGGTGCACCGGCTGTCCGACCTCGACGCCGTCGGCGACGCATCCAGCGAGAGCCGAGCACTGGCCCAAGGGCTGCTCGCGGACTGCTCGACCCGCATCATCTACCGGCAGGAAGCCGACCAGCTGAACTCCGCGGCCACCACCCTCGGGCTGACCGACACAGAGCGAGCCCTGCTACCCACCCTGGGGGTCGGGCAGGGACTGTGGCGGATCCGCAACCGCGCCTTCGTCGTCCAACACCAGATGACGCAGGGCGAATACCGGCTCTTCGACACGACCTCCAGAATGAACCCAGCGAATGACCGCTCGTGACAGCTCAGAAGGACGATTCGCCGCCCACTTGCATGCTCGCCGGAGTCGAACTGGGCCGGCGAGCAGGAGGGTCTATGCCTGCTGGAACTCCAGCCGGTTGCCGAACGGATCAAACGTGTGAAACCGACGGATGCTAGGCAGCTCCCCGTCCGAGCGCGTGACCTCGCCCCCTGACTCGGCGAGCGCCACGGCCAAGCCATCCAGGTCAGTCACCAGGAACGCCGGATGGGCCTTCCTGGCTGGCGTGAAGGGCTCTTCCACCCCCAGATGCAGAACCGCGCTCCCAGACTTGAACCAGCAGCCGCCACGTTGTGCGAGCCGAGCAGGCTTGCGGACCTCGACCATCCCCAAGACCTCGCCGTAGTACTGCCGCGCGGAGGACTCACCGCCCACAGGCATGGCGACCTGCACGTGATCCAGGCCCGTGATCATGGCGCCGAAGGTACCCGGGGCCTGGGCAGTCTCACCTTTCCCTGTGGTCGATGTGCTCTCTCGTGAGCCCGTAGGCGTCCGCGTAGCCGCCCGCAAGATGACGAAGCCCACCGCCACCCGCCTCAAGGGGTCGTGCGCAGCGAGCCCACTCCCTCGGTCGTGACACGTCCGCCGCCGGTTTCGCCGTCGCCCTCCGGCACCGATCGGGATCTGGCGGACCTGGCGCTCGCGGCGCTCTTCGCTGCCATGGGCTTCGCGGGCATTCTCTGGGCAGCGGCCTGGCTGGGTGCGCGCGTGGTGGGCAGCGAACCTCCCGAGCTGGAACTGGCCCGCAGCCTGGCCGAGCTCACCAGCCCGGGTGATCCGGCCGCCGCGTGGGGAACCCCACTTCCCTCGCCACACGGCTACTGGGCCATCGTCGTGCTCATCACCGCGCTCGGTGTCGCCGCCGCAACCCTCGGGCGTTGGCTGTGGCGGGACAGCGACCGCCGACGTGACGCGAACCCGCACACGCTGGCAGGGACGGCCACCGCCCGCGAGGTCAGCGCTGCCGCCAGCCCCCGGCAGGTGCGTCGTCGCGCCTCTGCATGCGCGGCCGTCCCTGAATCGCCCTCGGCCCCGGGATGTCGGCTACCTGCTGGGGCGCTCGCGGGGGCGGCAGGTGTGGGCCTCGGTCGAGGACTCGATGCTCGTGGTGGGCCCGCCACGCTCGGGCAAGGGACTGCACCTGGTGATCCCTATGATCCTGGACGCCCCCGGTGCCGTCGTGTCGACCAGCACCCGCCCGGACAATCTCGCTGTCAGCATGGACGCGCGAAGCGCCGTCGGGCCGGTCGCGGTCTTCGACCCGCAGCACCTGGCTGCCGGCGTCTCCCGCGGGTTGCGCTGGTCCCCCGTCCGGGGCTGCGAGCTGCCGCAGACCGCCATGATCCGGGCCCGCGGGCTGGCCGCCGGCACCGGCATGAACCGCACGGTCGACGGTGGGGACTTCTGGCAGGCCCAGACCGAGGCGGTCCTACGTGCCCTGCTGCACGCCGCCGCGCTGGACGGGCGCACTGCCCACGACCTGTACCGGTGGTCACTCGACCCGGCCGCCTCGGCCGACGCCATCGCGATGCTCGGCTCGTCGTCCGCCGCACCGGGATGGGGTGACGCGCTGGAGCAGGCCGCCCATTCCGATCCCCGCACCCGCGACTCGATCTGGCTAGGCGTCCGTCAGGCTCTGGCGTCCCTTGCCGACCCCCGCGTGCTCGACGCCGTCACCCCATCCGCGGGGGAGTCATTCGACCCGGCCACGTTCCTGCGCGAGCGCGGCACGCTCTACCTGCTCGGCACCTCCAGCGGCGCGGGCGCCGCGTCCTCCCTGGTCGCCGCACTGGTCGAGGACATGGTCGAGACCGCCCGCCGGCTCGCCGCCGCTTCCACCGGCGCCCGGCTCGACCCTCCGCTGCTGCTCGCCCTTGACGAGATCGGCAACCTCGCCCCCCTGCCGTCGCTGCCGTCCCTGATGTCCGAGGGCGGGGGCACCGGCATCACCCCTCTGGCCGTCCTGCAGTCGCTGTCCCAGGCCCGCGACCGGTGGGGCGAGCAGCAGGCCAACGCGCTGTGGGACGCCGCCATCGTGAAAGTCATCCTCGGTGGCGGCAGCAACGCCCGCGACCTCGCCGACCTGTCCGCGCTGATCGGCGAGCGCGACGAGCACACCGAATCGATCAGCAGGGACCGGTACGGCGGCCGCACCACGTCGACGAACGTCCGGCGCATCCCGGTCATGGCCGCCGGCCGGCTGCGCACCCTCCCCTTCGGCACCGGCGTGCTGCTGCTCCGCACCGCTCCCCCGATCGTGCTCGACCTCCACCCCTGGACCTCCAGACCAGATGCCAAGCAGCTCGCGGCCGCCCGGACCGACGTCGAGCACGAGCTCAAGCGGGCATCACTGGGCGCGGAGGCACTCCCGTGAGACGCCGAGCGACCGTGGTCGATCCACAGCGCGCCCCCGATGCGGGGCGTCATCCACAGAACCGGCCGCTGCACCCCCGCTACAGCCCAGCCGAACCCCACCATCCGACCCATGAGGAGGCCTACACCGTGACCACCCACCCACCCCGAGGAGCGGGCGCTCGCCCACGTCCGCGGACTGCTCGCCGCCGCGATCGAGGACGAGCGGCTGCACCCCGAACCGGTGCTCGATGTCGTTGCAGCGTTCAACGAGCGCGACCTCGACGGCGCCTTGCCCGGCGTGCAACAACCCGCCGTCCCGCTCGAGCCGGCCGCAGCGCTGACCCTGGCCCGCGACCTCTGCCACGACCAACTCCGGACGATGGACACCAGCAGGTGCCTTGGGGTCGCTCGAGCCATCAGCCACATCGACCGTGCGCTCCAAGCCCTGCCCGCCTGATGTACGAGCAGCACATGCAGCGGGCGGCCCGCTACGCCGCCCTCGCGCTAACCGAACGACACCCGCAACCTGCCGAGGTCACCGAGCTAGGCATCCTTCGCAGCGACCTACTCGTCGCGCTGGACGAGTCCCTGCGGCTGCTCACAGGGATCACACCGCGTCCGGATCGGGCCACCTCTCTCGGTAGAGCTCGCTGCTCACCCCGTTCAGGCTCTCGTCGATCAGCTGTCGGTGGTAAGCCGAACCGGGCTCGTGGAGTGGGACGATCGACCAGCCCCGACCCAGCGGTGGTCATCGCGGCCGGCCGCACCCTCCCACGCGGACGGGCCTGTGCAGACGTGGTCGGGGCTGGCGGTCGAGGCCGTCCTCGCCCGCTACACCCTCGAACCGGCCGCCCGTCGACTCCCGGACGACACCCGATGGCGCTGCGTCGCCGACGTCGCCACGCTCGCCGAAGCTACGGCCGTGCTCGACTCGTCCATGACCGACGTGTGGATCAGCGGATCGGCGGCGCGACGGACATGGGGTGAGTCGGCGGCCACTCTCGAGGCCGTCGCGCGCGAGGTCCGCGCCTGGGCCGGCAACCCCGACGCACAACCGGTGCCCACCCGCACACCGCGTGCGATCGTGATCGTGAACGACCTCGAACGTCTACCTCTGGCCACTGAGCGACTCACGCAACACCTGCGCGCCGAAGCAGCCGGACCCGCTCTGGGGTTGTCATCCGTCCTGGCGTCGATGACCGCTCTCGCCCACGTCAGCCAGGCTGCGGCGGACGCGCTCGATGCCGCGCGCCAGGACGCCGCGGTCGGCGTGCCTGACCTGCTGGCACAGACGTCCCGCGCGCTCCGCGCCCATTCCCACGAGCTGACCGCGGCGCTGCGCACCCACCGAACGCGACTGGGAAGCACCTCCACCGGCTCACCCGCCACTCTGACCCAAGCCCGGGAACTCGCCTCCGCCGCACTCCCGCGCCTGCGCGACCTGCGGGCACGGCCCGCTCGGGCGCTGGCCACCAGCCCGGCACTCCTTGCCTACGGAACCGTCGTGGCCCAAGCCACAGCGGCGGCCGGGTCGGCCGTAGCGGAGCTGAACGACCGCGGCCTGCTGATGGTTCGCGCCGACTCCGAGGACGCCGCCTACCGCGGCTGGTACGAGACACGCCACGTCGGCGGCCAGGAACCACTCATGGAGGCGCTCACCCGCGCGGTCGACGCCGCGCGCACCTGCCCGCCCGACCCTGGCCGACCAGCCACTGCGGCCTCACCGGTACGCGAGTCGCCTGCGGCTCTCCTCGGACAGGAACTGGCACGTCAGCGCGAGCAGCGCCGTCCCGTGCATCCCTGCCTCCCGGTAAGTCCGGCGCCGTCGGTGAGCCGCTGATGGCAGACCGACCTGGATGGGCATCGGAGCACCCCCGACCCCGACGAAGAGGCCGACGCTTTGGTGGCCCAAGCGATGCGCCACAAGCCACGGCCCATCGAATGGGCAAGCCTGACCCCCAGCGAAGAAGCCGACCATCTCGACGAAACCGATCCCTGGGTGCGCTGGCTCGTCCAGCGCTACCGACTGGACCAGCGCGAAGTACCCCCATGCTGGGCCCTGCACGGCGAACTCGTCGAGGAACTCGCTGCGCTGCGCACCGCACGCCAAGGCGCCTATGGCCGCGAGGGCCCACTCACCGGGCCATCGGACTGGCACCAAACGCTCGCCGCCACCCGCCACCGACTAGGACTCTGGATCGCGCGAACAGGGTGCCGCGTCGGGCTCCACCGCGATGCCCCCACTCCCGCATGGCTACAAGAGACGCCTTGGCCAGCCCCGGCCCGTTGGACCCCGAGCGGGCCACAGAGCGGTCCCGCCTGATCCGTCCCTGCGCCCCCGGAGCGCCCAAGGATCATCAACGCAACACGCCATCTTGAGAGCGTGCGCAGGACGTCTTCCGGGGAGCTGAAGACCCGCGTCACACCGCCCAGAAAGACTTACCCTGTCGCGGAGCAGCCTGCGCTGGGGGCCTTCGTCAAGCATGCCGCGCCTATGTCTGATTAGAGGATGGGCTTGGAGTTGGCCCGCCGTGATCTCGACGGGGATCGGGTCGAGGATCTCGCCGACGAAGGCACCGTCCACTTCGGAGCTGGAAGCCGAGCAGGTCTCCATCGCCCGCCTTCTGGTCCTTGATCGAGGCGTGCCGCGTAGAGGCTGGGATGATCGAACGCCGCGCGGCTGACGTGGAAACGAACGGTCCGAGCAGGCCGGGCCCGTGACACGCTCCACACACCCCGACCCCCCACCACCTCACGCCTGCCGCACGGCAACTCCGCGGCGTGACATGAGAAGACGAGCGGAGCACACCCCGTCCATCTCAACCACGCTGGGGTACCTCGAGGTAACGGAAGGAACCGGGCGAGGTGAACGAAGGCATGGACCTCCCAGACGTGGTCAAGTCATGCGATGAGCGAGCGTGTCCGATCACACCGCGTTCATCGGGGGGACCGTAGTTCTGACCCGGGCCGGGATGAGCATGTGCCACCCGTCACCTTGGGGGTCGGGGAAGACGAACGGGTCCTGCCAGGCCTCGTCGGGCCGCGACCCGCCGGCAAGCCGCTCGTACCAGCGGGGTAGTCGGCCTCCAGGGGCGGGCGGTGACGAACCGCCGCCACGTGGTCAGGTCGTCGGACTGCGCGGCCCCGATCCGTTGCACGACCAGACAGTCGGGCAACGAGCGAGATCCCTGCGTAGAACAAGAGCCACCTGCCAGTCCGGGGCCCGAACGATGCTGCCGGTCCAGATGGTGTAGTCGTCCCACCGGCGCCGCGGCGGCGGTTGGGAGAGCCTGGGGGAGCCCGCTCCAGACCCGCAGGTCCTCGCACCTGGCGTGGCCGACGGAGGCCTGGAAGTGGCGGTAGTCCGGGTGGGACGGGGAGAGGGGCGCCTGGAGGAAGAACAGATGGTGGTGCTCGCCCCGCCGGTGGCCGACCACGAGTCCCACACCCAGCTGGTCGCCGAACCGCAGCACGTCGTCACCCTTTCTGACACCCGAGGACGAGATGCCCTCGTACGAACTGACGCTGGAAGAACAGGAAAAGCGGCCAGCAACGGCAGGGTCATCAGGATGACGAAGGCCATGATCGCCCCCCACTGCAGCGGCGGCGAGGTCTGGAAGGCCTGCAGCGCAAGCGGGAGGGGTCGCACCGACTCGCCACGCGTCACCATCGTCGGCCACAACAGCTGCCCCCAAGAGAACAGGAAGGTGGGGATGGCCACACTCGCGAAGACCGCATTGGCCAGCGGTGCGACGACCTGGACGAACGTCCTGATCGAGCCAGCACCGTCGACACGCGCCGCCTCCTCCAGCTCCTTCGGGATGTTCAGGAAGAACGTGTAGAACAGGTAGATGAAGAACGGGTTCGCGATGAAGGGCAGGACCTGAAGGAGCGAACGCGTTCAGCCAGCCGACCTCGGCGAACGAGTAGAGCAACGGGATCGCCAACGCCTCGAACGGGATGATGGCCAAGGAGACCACGCCGGTGAGGATGAGGATCCCGCCGCGCAACTGGAAGCGGGCCAACACGTACCCGAGCATGCTGTTGACCACGGCGCCCACGGCCACGATCGCGACCGAGATGATGAGCGGAGTTCGGAAAGCGACGATGAGGTTGATCCGCCCGTTCGCAGCGATGGAGTTGTCCAGCCCCACGAAGGGCCGGGGATTGAGCCCCCCGAGAGTGCTCACCCTCGGCGAAGACGAAGGCATCGGACTTGAGGGAGCCACCCACCGGGAAGGCGACCGGGAACACGAAGAACACGGCCAACGCCACCATGAGGGCGTAGGTGGCGACCTTGAAGGGCCTGCCGGTGGGGCCGGCCGCGGCGGCGCGAGGAGCCGTGGTGGTGGAGCTCATCGTGCTTCCTCCTTCAGGAGCCAACGTTGCACGAGCGTGAGCAGCAGGACGATGACGAAGAACACGACGGCGATCGCCGAGGCCTTGCCGATGAGCTGCCGTTCGAAGCCGGTCTGCACCATCTCGAGCACCACCGTGCGGGTCGCGTCCTGAGGGCCACCTGCGGGCTGCGGCATGATCACGACCTGGTCGTACAGCCGGAACGACAGGATCATCGTGATGGTCGCCACGAAGATCAGCTGGTTGCGGATCCCGGGCACGGTCACGCTGATGAACTTCTGCCGGGAGGTGGCAGCCGCCGATGGACGCCGCCTCGTACTGCTCGCGGGGGGGCACGTCCTGCAGGGCGGCGAGCAGGATGATCATCTGAAAGCCCACGCCCTGCCAGATGGACACGATGATGACGGTGGGCAGCGCGAGGCTGGTCGACTGCACCACCAGTTGGGCCCGCCCCACAGCCCGATGGTCAGCACCTCCACCACCGAGCGCGCCATCCCGTCGCTGCTGAAGAGCAGCTTCCAGACGGTGGCCGCAGCCGCCATCACCATCACCTGCGGCAGGAAGTACAGCGTCCGGAAGATCACTCGGCCGCGGATCTTCAGGTTGACCAGGACGGCCAGAGCCCAGCGCCAGCGAGGTCTGCACCGGCACCACCACCAGGCCGAAGGCGAGGTTGTTGCGGAGGGCACCCCAGAAGGTGCTGTCGGCCAGGACGTCGATGCGGCTCTCGACCCCGACGAAGCGCGTCGGGCAGCGGGCTCACCAGCCGGGAGCTGGTGAACGACAGGACGAACGCGCCGAGGAACGGGAGGATCACGAACAGCAGCACCACCAGCAGCCCGGTGCGGCGAAGAGGCGGGCGGCGCCGGCCTCACCCTTCGCGTGGGGCAAGGATCTTGCCGTGAGGTTGCAGCGGGAGTTGGGGGTGCGGGGTCGAGGGGGCGGGGAGGTCACGGAGGACTCCCTCATCGAGAGCGAGGGGCGGTTCGCCCACGACATCGCAGGGCGCACAGGCACGGTGAGAGGTGGTCTCGCCGTGGCGGCGGGACCACCCACCAGCAGCTACTGCGTCTGGTAGAACTCGTTGGCCTCGAGGTCGGAGTCGATGCCCGCGGCCAAACGTTAACCTGCTCGGACTGGACGTCGGCGCCCTGGAGGAGGTTGGCGAAGGCCTGCTGGAAGGCCAGCGTGATGGCGGGGTAGCCGGGCGTCGGCGGCCTGGGGACCGCGGTGGTCGCCAGGCTTTCGATGAAGATGCCCATGTCGCCGTCGGGCTGGAACACCGGCAGCTCTTCGATCGCCGTCTTGGTCGCGGGTGGGTTGCCGAGCTCACTGCTCCACTGGACGACGGTCTCGTCGCTGAGCAGGAACTCCAGCCACGCCCACACAGCGTCCGCGCTCCTCGGGACCGTCTGGAGATGCCCCAGTTCCAGGACCCGGACGGGCTGACCGTGCCCTCGCCAAAGTCGGGTAGAGGGAGGGATGACCAGGTCGTCGCCGAGGGCGTCCTTGTTCGGCGTGTAGAGCCAGTGCCCGACCCACTGCAGCGGGATCTCCCTTCTGCTGGAACGGTAGGTCGTCGACCGACTCGATGTCGACGTATCCGCTCTGTGACCGGCACTTGCCAGGTCGTCATGGCCCTGACGGCCTCTGGACCGTTGATCACCCCATAGGCGGTCTCGTACGTGCTCCGGTCGATCAGGCTGCCGCCGGAGGACGGGATGATCGGCGCGAACTCGTAGCGGTACCACTCGCCGCCGTAGTAGTACTGGCTCGCCAGCGCCCTTTCGTAGCCAGAGTCGGTCACGGGTCGCCATGGCGGAGTAGAGCTCGTCGACGCTCCAGGCGTCGTCCGCCCCCACAGGAACGCGGATACCGTTCTCCTCCAGCACGCCGCGCCAGGCCCAGATCCTGACGCCGGAGTCGAAGTAGCCGACGGAGTAGAGCTGGTCGCTGTACGAGGCCTGGCCGATGATCGACGGCAGGAGGTTTTCGACTCTCACGTCTTCCGGGACGCAGCCATACATCGGCACCAGGTTGCCCGACCACGGCGTAGGTTGTAGAGGTTCAGCCCGCTCGAAGTCGAGGGCGGTCTGGAAGGTCGCCGGCTACGGCCGCCGACTGAGACGGTCTCGTTGTAGGCGGCGTCGGATGTACTCGATCTCCACCGTGACGCCCTTCTCGAGCGCCTGGCCCGCTGTTGAAACGGTCGACGAGTTCCGGGTCATCTTCTCCTGCCTCGTCGGTCTGGCCCTGGTGGACCCAGGCCGCCACGGTCACTGTCGCCGTCGATCTCGCCGTCGCACACCGCACCCCCCGACCCGGACCCACCGTCGGATCTGCGGCCGCAGGCCCCGCCGGCGGCCCTTCTTTTCTTTTCTTTTCTTTCTTTTTTTTCTTTCTTCTCTTTTTCTCTCTCTCTCTCTCTCTCTCTCATCCCCCCCCCCCCCCCCCCCCCCCCCCCCCCCCCCCCCCCCCCCCCCGCCGACCGCCCCCAACGCCTCGGAGCCCCCCCGGAGGCCTCCGGAGCCGCCACCACCGCGGCCCGCGAGAACCAGGGCGACCGCGCCGGACACGGCTACCATGCCTGCACCGCCCCCTAGCCAGGGGCAGCGTCGCACCGCTTATCCCTTCTCCCACCCCGCTGCAACGGGGCGGGTGTGATGTGACCGCGAAGCTGCGGTCACATGCGGAAGGTCCGCCGCCCTCTCTTGGACTGTGGTGGCGGAGCCGACCGACCCGCGAGACCACGACCGGGCACGGTTCCAACCGAGCTCGCTGCGCCTCGTCGAACGGATCGGACTTCGTGATGTCCTGGATGAGCCGCTCGGCTGCCCACTGGCCCATGGCCAGGTGGGGCAGGGCCATCGTCGCCAGCCTGGAATCCAGCTCGGCGGCGACGGGCCCCTGGTCGTCGAATCCGACGACGCTGAGGTCCCCCGGGATAGCCCAGGCCCGCCTGACGCGCTGCGCGGTAGACCCCCATCGCCATGCTGTCGTTGAAGGCGAAGACGGCGGTCGGTGGGTGGGCGAGGGCCAGCAGCGTCTCTGCCGCGCGCTCGACCCCCACCGCTGAGGGCCTCGTCGGCGAGCATGAGGGCTGGATCCACCCCCACACCGGCTTCGCACCGCGCCCTCCGGGTAGCCCCCCCCGCCTCGCGCAGCTCGTGAGGCACGGACCGGGTCAGCGTTGCGCAGGTAGGCGATCCGTCGGTGCCCCGCCTCTGAGGAGCCTCGCGCGGCCTCGTAGCCACACTTCTGCTCCTCGTCCGGCACGACGTAGGGATCGACCCGTCCCGCACCTGGGAGTCCAGGACGACACAGGGACGCCGGGCCAGCAGCGGGTGCGGGTCGAGGACCTGGTGGTACATCGTGGCGTAGATGAGTCCGTCCACCTGGCGGTCCAGCAAGGACTCGACCGACTCCTGCGTTCCAGCCGGCTCTCCCCCGGTGCTGACGAGCATGAGGACGTAGCCGGCCTCCCAGGCGGCTGCCCGCGCGCCGACGATGAGGCGACCCGCGTACGGCGTGGCGGCGACGTGGTCGCTGACCAGACCGATGGTGTGGTGCGCCGCGTGCGCAGCCCCCGAGCGACGTTGTTGGGGCTGTAGCCCAGCTGGGACGCGACTGACCGGATGCGCGTTGCGGGTCTGCCGTGCGACCCGTGCCCCCTCGACCCCGTAAGGACGACGGACACAGTCGCCGGCGAGACACCGGCCGCCGCAGCGACGTCTGTGATCCTGATCCGCATGACTCTCCCCGCCTTGCCAAAT
>CALOBR010000002.1:0-36303 GCA_942491665.1 Jiangellales bacterium | reverse complement strand
CTGTGGACGCACCAAGACCCGGCGTCGCTTCCGCCCGCTGTGGGGCAGGTCGATGACCGGCGTGGAGCCGACGACGACACCCTGAACGTGCCACAACAACTCGCCACGAGTCAGGACCACGCCGTCAGCGACGTCGTTCGAGATGTGCTCATCCGGCACCGCGCCGCCAGCTGAGAATCGCCCACACAGCCCGGCGACCTGGCCCCGCTCGTTCAGACCCGTTGCCCAGGACACGCCCCCCCGAGGGTGCCCATGTCCGTACGCTCAGCTCGACCAGACGCGCACGGCCGGCGCCCCGTCACCCGCCGGTGGAGGCGACCTGATGACCAAGCTCCAGCAGCTCGCCGAACTGAAGAGCCAGGGACTGCTCAGCGACGCACAGTTCACGGCCGCGAAGGCCAAGCTGCTGGGCTGAGAGGCTGGGTAGCGCGTCCGCCGCCGGGCTCGGTAGCCTGGAGAAGAGGGTGAGGGACAGATGACAGCGGCGCGCATCGCGATGCTTGCCAGTGCCCTCGTCTTGCTCGCCGCCGCCTGCACGGGCGGCACATCCACCTCGACGGCACCGACGACGTCGGCCGATGCTGCTGGCCCTGAGCTGGTGATCTGGGTCGGAGACGTGGCCGAGCAGACCATAGAGTTCCAGGTCGCCGTTGATGAGGCGGGAGCGGTCACCGGCACGGTGTCGAGCCCTCTCGACGACGAACCGGCCGTCCCGATCGATGGTTCGGTCGACGGTGAGTCGTTCACCATTCGGATTCCCGCGGTCGCAGTGGTGTTCGAGGGCGAGTTCTCGGGCGACACCTTGACCGGGACGTGGTCCCAGTCGGGGACCGAACTCCCGGTCACGATGCAACGTCGTGATCAGCCGCTCGTCCTCAAGCGACCGCAGGAGCCCGCTACCCCCTTCCCGTACGAGTCGACCGACGTGAGGTTCGACAACGCCGACGTCTCGCTCGCCGGCACCCTCGTCATCCCCGCCGGCGACGGGCCGTTCCCGGCCGTCGTGCTGGTGTCGGGATCCGGCGCACAGGATCGCGACGAAACCCTCCTCGGGCACCGGCCCTTCCTCGTGCTGGCTGACAGGTTCGCGCGGCGTGGAATCGCCTCGCTGCGGTACGACGACCGTGGGGTGGGCGGATCCACCGGAGGTCCCCTCGGTGCGACCACGGCCGATCTGGCGACCGATGCCGCGGCGGCGGTCGCCTACCTCGATGCCAACCCGAGGACCGGATCGGTCGGCATCGTCGGTCACAGCGAAGGCGGAATCATCGGCCCCATGGTCGCCGGGGAGTCCGATGCGGTCGAGTTCGTCGTACTACTGGCCGGCCCCGGTCTCCCGGGACGCGACGTCCTGCTCCGGCAGACAGAGGATCTCATGCGTGTCGCAGGCGCGTCCGAGGCAGACATCGCGTGGCAGCTCGACTGGCGATCGCAGATCGTGGATGTATCAGCCTCGGGGCTCCCTGCGGCCGAGGCCGCGCGTGAGATCAGGGCCCTGGCCTCGGCCGCGCTCACGAACCCGCCCGACGGTGTGACCGATCCGCTCGCTCCGACGCTTGCCGATACGTTGGTCAAGGCTTTCGCCGATCCGTGGATGCGGTCCTTCCTCGCCTACGACCCGGCACCGGCCCTCGTTGCGCTCGACATCCCGGTCCTGGCGCTCGTCGGGAGCTTGGATCTCCAAGTCTCGGCAGAGGAGAACATCCCGGCGCTCGACGACGCGCTCGCCGCCAACCCGGCGGCGACAGTGATGGAGTTGGCGGGCCTGAACCACCTCTTCCAGACCGCGACCACGGGTGCCGTCTCCGAGTACGCCTGGATCGAGGAGACGTTCGCTCCCTCCGCGATCGACATCATCGCGAGTTGGATCCTCGAGCACAGCTGACGCCAGCCGGGGTCGCGTGGCTCTCGACCTGTGCGGGAATCCAGTCGGGTGCCATCTCGGCGATCGACGAGCTGTGTCGCGAGTCCCGCGCTGCGTCCTTCAGGGACTCAGGACGAGGTGTGCTGGGCTCGGATGAGTGCCACGGCTGCACCACGGGGGCCACGCACCGCCAACCCGTACTGGAGGTCATGGGCTCGCTAACCGGCCGAGCGGTCCACCTTCATCGCCCTATTCCAGAACTTCCGGCACGGTCCGCAGTCCAGTTCGGCCAAGACCGTGTCGAATGGCACGCTCCGCGGGTCCCCAACCGCACCTCCGTTGCACGCTAGAACAGTCCGGCCGCCTACCTGCACGGCGAGGTGTACGTGGCGAGGGGCCATCTCCGCGCGACTCGTGACCCCGACAGTGGCGTCCATCTGAGAGCCCCCTGCCAATCGCCCATGCGTGCGGTGCCAGCAGGCTTATTGCCCCAGCAGAGGCTGCCCCACGGTGCTGCCCCCGGTTCCTCCGATCGGCGCAGCACTGAACAACTCCTGGCGTGAGGCCCCACCAGTCGACTCTTCCAGATACTGCTTACCGCCGCCTGTGACACGCAACCTAGAGGCTGAGCGAACGTGGTCTCTGCCGCTGTGACACAGGAGAATCGGATCCTGCTCGGTTGCCTCGCGAGCGTCGATTCGAGCAGAGATGGGCCCCGGATTCGCGCCATCTTCCGTGCATCCCGACAGCAACGCTGTCGAGCTCGGCGGGGCCTTTGGCGCACCGTGATGCGCGAAGATTCGCGGTCGGGTGCGGTCCGCGGGGGGCTGGTTCGGGCGATGGTTTCGGATCACACTGGGTGGGTTCGTCGCGGTCAGACGCCGAGCATCTCTAGTGCCTGTGAGCCTGTTGTCGAGCATGGTGGTGGAGGGCTTCCACGGGATCCGTGGATTGTTGCCGTAGAGCACGAGTGCCAGACTTCAAATCATTCCTGCCCTTCCCGCGGCGGACGTCATCAGATGGGTCCGAGTCGAAGAGTGCTTGACAGATGTCTGACACCACGACCGCCATGCGCACCCTGCACAAGAACAAGGAGCGAGTCGCCGAGATCGCAGACGCCTTCGCCCGGTACGGCTTCGCCTCCTGGGTGGCTGCGGGCGTCCCCGAGGCGATCCGAGGCGTCGCGATCAGGCTCAGTGACCCCGAGCTGCTCGACATGAGCGAGGGAGAGCGGGTGCGTGGCATCTGCGTCGATCTGGGTACGACGTTCATCAACATGGCTCAGCTCTTGAGCACGCGACGCGACATGGTGGGGGACGAGATCGCAGACGCGCTGGCGACTCTGCAGGCAGCTCGCCAAGCTCGCCGACCTCCACAAGCAGGGCGTGCTGACCGACGCGGAGTTTCAGGCCCAGAAGGCCAAGGTTCTCGCGTAGGGCGCGGCGCTCAGCGCAGGGTATTCCTGCCGGGGCCGTCGTGACAGGCTGGCGCATGTGACGACATCGCCGACTCCGACCACGGCCTCGAAGCAGGCTGGTGCAGCGCCGCCGCGCTTTCACCTGCTGGCGAAGCCGTCCGGGTCGACGTGCAACCTCGACTGCACGTACTGCTTCTTCCTGTCGAAGGAGGCGCTGTACCCCAACGACGCGTCGCGGATGTCGGAGGCCACCCTGGAGGCTTACGTCGCCCAGTTGCTGCAGTCCCATCGCACTCCCGAGGTGACGGTGGCGTGGCAGGGTGGCGAGCCGACTCTCATGGGTCTGGACTTCTTCCGTCGATCGGTCGAGCTGGTGGAGCAGCACCGGCGGCCCGGGCAGCAGATCGAGTACACGATGCAGACCAACGGGGTTCTGCTGGACGACGAGTGGTGCGCGTTCTTGGAGCGCCACAACTTCTTGGTGGGGCTGAGCGTGGACGGTCCGCCCGAGATCCATGACACGTATCGGGTGAACCGGGGCGGGCAGGGCACGCACCGGCAGGTGATGAAGGGTTTGGCGGCGTTGCGCCGTCACGAGGTCGACGTCAACATCCTGTGCACCGTGAACGCGGCCAACGAGAGCCACGGGGCGGACGTCTACCGGTACTTCCGTGACGAGCTCGGGGCGACCTTCATGCAGTTCATCCCGATCGTGGAACGGGCCACGCCGGAGACGCTGCCGCTGGCCAACCAAGGCTGGTCTCAGCAGCCGGGGGGCGAACGGCTGCTCTACACGCAGACCGGTTCGCTGGTCACCGAACGGTCGGTGGGCGGTGAGACCTACGGCCGGTTCTTGGTCGACGTGTACGAGGAATGGCTGCGCGGGGACGTCGGGACGGTGTTCGTGCAGCTGTTCGATGTGACCTTGCAGGCCTACTTCGGGCAGTACTCGCTGTGCATCCACGCCCCCACCTGCGGGGCAGCGCTGGCCTTGGAGCACAACGGCGACCTGTACTCCTGCGACCACTTCGTCGAGCCGAACTACCTACTGGGCAACATCCACACGACGCGCATGCTGGACCTGGTCGCCTCCCCGCAGCAGCAGGCCTTCGGGCAGCACAAGAAGGAGTCGCTGACCGCGCAGTGCCGCTCCTGCGAGGTGCTCCGGCTGTGCAACGGCGGCTGCCCGAAGGACAGGTTCATCGACTCCCGTGACGAGGAACCTGGCCAGAACTACCTCTGCGACGGGCTCTACGACTTCTACACTCACACCCGGCCGACCATGACGGCCATGGCTCGCCTGGTCGAGCAGGGCCGGTACGCCGACGAGGTCATGACCACCGTGGCTGCCGATGACGCGAGGCGAGGGCGCAACGACCCCTGCCCCTGCGGCAACGGCTCCAAGTTCAAGAGATGCCACGGCGCGGCAAAGCGGCGCCCGTGACCTCGCCAGACCGCCCGCTCGAACCGGGGGCCGCGCGGCCCCCCGAAGAGCCTTGGCCAGGGCGCCGTAGTCCTTGCGGGAGGCGTAGCGGAACGAGCCGCGGATCAGGTGGATGATGCGGGCCTGCACAGTGGCCTGGGGCCAGGTGGCCTCGACCGCGACGGGCAGGCCATCAAAGCCACCGGCCGCTCGCCGTGGTCCAGACGTGTGTGGTGCATCTGGTGCGCAACAGCCTGCGCTACGCCTCGAAGAAGCACTGGGCTGCGATCACCCGCGACCTCAAGCCGGTCTACACCGCCCCGACCGTAGAGGCGGCCGAGGCACGCTTCGCCGGTTCGCCCAGACCATCGAGAACATCGGGCAGTGGGCAGAGTCGAGGCGGATGACATCGTCGGCGGCGCGCGCCATCCGCTCTTGGGCGTCCGGCGCGATCGCCCGGTCCTGCGTGCAGATCACGTAGGTCGTGGGATGCGAACGCGGCGGCGCCGATGACGGCGTGGAGAACGTCGCCAGCGACTGCACGCCCATGTTGTCGACAATCGGCATGAACGCCGCGCGGGCGACGTCGGCGGCGACGGCGCGATGCACGGAGTCGAAATCCCCCAGGGCGAGCACACCGTCGTCGGTAGGGAAGAACCAGTCGACCGGCGGAGCGTCCCCCACAAGGTCCAGCAGCGACATACCCGCCGGCGGCCAGAACGCCGCAACGTAGACGATCGCGGGGTGGTCAGCCACCTCGGTGATGACCATCGCACCGTAGGAGTGGCCGACCAGCACCACGTCGCTGCCGGCCTCGTAGAGCGCGGCACGCACAACAGCTACGTCATCGGCGAAGCCGCCGACGTCGGCAGGGTCGGCGGCGGCACTCGGTAGCCGGTCGATCACCACCGGGCGGTGGCCGCGCTCCTGCACGTGAGGAACAACGTCGTCCCAGCAGAACCCACCGTCCCAAGCACCGCGCACCAGCACCATCGTCGCCATCGCCGCGCACCGTCCCCTCGATCCGTCGATCCCCGCGACGCGGATGCCGCAACGGCGATTCGCCCGCTCCCTACGGGGCAGAGAACAAGCCCAATCGCGAGACTGGTCCTCGGCCACATCCCCGTCAAGCGGTCTACCGGCGGCTTGCCGCGAGAACACGGAACCCGCTCCCCGGCAATGGCTCAGCGGAGTGTGACCCACTCCGCGGCGTAGCGTCCCGCTCGCGCGGCCGTGTCACTCCGCCTGTGGACGCGGTGTCCGCCGAGTGTTCGCATTGGTCTGGCGACCGGTCCGTTCGGCTAGGGGCGCCGCCCTTCTACCCGGCCGCGTTTGGTGGCCCGCGCTGAGGTGTGGATGGCCGCTTGAGGTGCAGCGCCGGATGGCCTGGTCGCTCTCATTGCGGCTGTCCACTCTCGGGAGCGCCGCCGGTGGACCAGCATTCGCCGCCGTTCGCAGCGCCGTCGGCTGAGCGGCGCAGACTGCTTCTCCTCGCTCGGGTTGTCGCGGCACTTGTCGTGGCGGGCGAACGGGACGCTTGGCTCTGGGCCGTGTAGTCGGCGAGGCCGAGTCTGCGAGGGAAGAGCCTGACCGGTAGCCGCGAACCGGGCTGTGGGGGCGAGTCGCTGACGGGAGGGAGACCACGATGAGGACGACGGCGGCGGTCGCGTCAACGCATCTGAGCCCGCAGACGGTGTGGCGGGCGCTGCAGAAGGCGTCGTTCGCGGTGCTGGGCCACGTGACGCCTGCGGGCAAGCCGCGCACCAGTGGCGTGATGTATGCCGTGCACGACCGACGGATCTACGTGGGGGTCGCCGACGACGGCTGGAAGGCGCAACAGATCGCCACGGGCGACGAGGTGAGCGTCACGGTCCTGGTTCGCCGCGGCGGGCTTCTGGCTCTGGTGATTCCCATCCCTCCTGCGACCGTCACGTTTCGTGCGCGGGCGACCATGCATCGGGCCGGCACGGCGCAAGCGGAACAAGTGCCCGGCGAGCTCCTCAAGCGGCTTCCCGCCGCGACCCGCGACGACATGGCCCTCATCGAGCTCGTGCCGGAGGGGGACGTCGTCACCTACGGCATCGGTGTCTCACTGCGCGAGTTCGCCGATCCGAACGCGGCTCCAGGCCGGGTCGGCGTCGCCTGACCAGCTCCCCAAACGGGGGACGGACTGCCGCCGCTCATGCAATGTGGGCGACAGGTCTGGCCTCCCCGGCGTTCGTCGGGCAACACGCGAGGACATTCTGATCGGGTGAAGTCACCTGTCCGTGATCGATGGCGGCTTTGGTGGTCCGGCGGCCATCGTCATGCACCGCCTCCGGGAACCGTTGATTGCGTGCCATCCGCCCAGGCATTCCCGATCGGTTCCTCAACTGCACCCGACGATCTCCAGTATGGGGCTGCCGACAGCTCCGTACACCGAGCACACTGGGCTGCAACGAGGGAATGTGTCGCAGGAGGAGAACACGATGACGAACTGGGCGGGGTGCCTCCCCGGCAGCAACCACCTGGCGGGGTCGGACTTCTCATACACCGCTGGAGGCATGCGCGGTGAGTGAGTGGGCGGTTGTCTTCGTTGCCGTGTCCCTCCTCGGGTGGGCGCTGGTGCAGCGGCGCGCCTCGCCGACCGCTGTCACGGGGCCGATGGTGTTCGTCGCACTCGGGTTGTTGGTCGGCACGGAAGGACTCGGGCTCATCGAGCTCGGGTCTGGCTCCGCATCACCGGTCGTCAACACCGTCCTGGAGGGCACGCTCGCGCTGTTGCTCTACACCGATGCCGCAGCGCTGCACCCCTCGTCCTGGCGCAAGGACGTGAGTCTTCCGGCGCGTCTGCTCGGTATCGGCCTGCCGCTGACGATCGGCGCGGGCTGGCTGATCGCGGTGCTCCTCTTCGACGGCCTCAGCGGCTGGGAAGCAGCGATCGTCGCAGCGATGATCGCCCCGACCGATGCGGCACTCGGCAAGGCGGTGATCTCGAACCCCCGTGTTCCGGAACGCATCCGCACCGGTCTCGATGTCGAATCGGGACTGAACGACGGAGTGAGCCTTCCTTTCATCCTCCTGTTCATGGGGTTCGCCGGCAAGGGTTTCACCGGCGCTGGCATCGTCTCCACCTTCGTCGAGGCGATCGGGGTGGCAGTCGCGGTCGGGATCGCCGTCGCAGTCGTGGCCGCATGGCTGTTGTCACGGGCGAGCAAGTCCGGATGGATGGGCTCGACCTGGAGCCAGATCGCGCTCGCTGCGGTCGCGGTCATCACGTTCGCCGTGGCAGATCAGTTGGGCGGAAGCGGGTTCATCGCCTGCTTCGCCGGTGGCCTCACCTACGGCGAGCGCATGCGCGGTCGCCTGCTCGCCAACGAGACGTTCACCGACGATCTCGGTGCCGTGCTCACTCAGATCAGCTTCCTGCTCATCGGTGCGGTCGTGATCGGGCCGGCGCTCGTCGAGACCACGTGGCAGGTGTGGGTGATGGCGGCGCTGGCGCTGACCATCGCTCGCATCGGGCCGGTCGCGCTGGCGCTCATCGGAACCGGCATGCGCTGGCCGACGGTTGCCTACATCGGTTGGTTCGGCCCGCGGGGGCTCGCAACCATCGTCTTCTCGGTGCTCGTCGTCGAGGAGGCCGACCTTCCGGGGACGGACACGATCATCGTCATTGCAGCGACGACGGTGTTCATGAGTGTGTACGCGCATGGACTGACGGCGAGCACCGGGGCCAGCCGGTATGCCGACTGGGTCGAGGCGGAGTCGGGGACCGGCGATCTGGTCGAGGCCAGCCCACTGAAGCAAACGGTCTCGCGCAAGCGGTTCCAGGCACCCAGTTCCAGCTGAGCAATGCGATCTTCGGGTACGTGGACTCATCGCCGGCCGGACCGTCAGGACGGTGCAACCGTCGCACGCCTCACCGGCGGCGGCAAGATCCAACGCCCTGAGTCCAAGAAGGCGAATCATGACTGGTCGATGGTTGCGATCCCGGGCAGTTTCAAGCACGTGGTCGAGGAGTTCACGACCCCGTTCGGCGTCAGGTGGCGATGCGAGCAGAACCTCGATCTGCGCGGGACCCGGGTCGGCAAGAACGCTCGAACGAATCCCCGCTTCCCCTTGACCTCGACCGCGCCGGGAATCTCCGCCAATGAGGTCAGGGTGGTCGCGCATTCTGGAGCACTCGGTCGAGCGCGTAGGCTTCGATCTGCTCGATTCGAGCCTTGGTCCGGCGTTCCGCAGCTGATCGGGATCTGATGGCATGGTCGTGGGCATTGTGGCTGGTCAGGGCGCTGAGGGGTGATCCACGGCGCGAAACGGCCTAGGCACACGATTCGTGGTGTGTCTTGGCTTTGATCTGGTAGGTACGGCGCTAGGGTTGGTCACATGTTCGTGCGTACGTCGACGCGGCGGAACAAGGACGGCAGCCCGGTGCGGTACCTGCAGCTGGCGCACAACGAATGGGACCCGGCCCGTAAGGCCTCCCGCACCAAGGTGGTCTACAACTTCGGTCGGGCCGAGGAGCTGGACCGGGCCGGCATCGAGCGGCTGATCGGGGCGCTGACCCGGCTGCTGGGCACGCAGCCCCCGGCAGCGGGCGACCAGGTGGCGGGACTGCCGGGGCTGGAGTTCGCCGAGTCCCGGCCGGTGGGCGGGACCTGGCTGCTGGACCAGCTGTGGCACCGCCTGGGCATCGACATGAGCATGAGGCGGCTGCTGGCCGGCACGCGGCGGCCGGAGTCCGCCGAGCGGGTGCTGTTCTCCCTGGTGGCGAACCGGGCGTTGGCGCCGAGCTCGAAGCTGGCCGCCGCCGGCTGGGTCAGCCATGACGTGCACGTGCCCGGCCTACCCGAGGTGTCCGAGGATGCCTGCTACCGGGCCATGGACTGGCTACTTGAGGTCGAACCGACGCTGGCGAAGAACGTCTACGACAGCGTGGCCGACCTGCTCAACCTTGAGGTCGACCTGCTGTTCTTCGACACCACCAGCACCCACTTCCAGGTCGAGGAGGCCGACATCCCAGTGCCCCGCGACGTGACCGGCCAGCCGCTGAGCGGCGAGGACACTGACGACGCGGCGACCGCTGCGACGCAGGTCGGGTTCCGGACGTGGGGGAAGTCCAAGGACCACCGCGACGACCTGCCGCAGGTCGTCATCGGGATGGCCGTGACCCGGACCGGGATCCCGGTGCGGGTGTGGTCCTGGCCCGGGAACACCACCGACACCGCCCTGATCCGCCAGGTGAAGACCGACCTGCGGGACTGGACCTTGGGCAAGGTGATCTGGGTGGCCGACCGGGGGTTCACCTCCGCGGCGAACCGGCGGGCGTTGGCGGTCGGCGCCGGGGGCTACATCCTCGACGAGAAGCTGCGCTCCGGCTCGCCCGAAGCCACCGCGGCGCTGTCCCGACCCGGCCGCTACGCCACCGTCGCGGACAACCTGCGGGTCAAGGAAGTCCGCATCAGCGAGCACGAGCGGTTCGTCGTCTGCCACAACCCCGACACCGCCGACCGGGACGCCACCATCCGTGCGGACATGGTCGACAAGCTGCGGGGGCTCATCAACGACACCGACAAACTCAGCGAACGCCAGCGCGCCGAGCTGCGGGGGGTGATCTCCACCAAGCCCGGACTGAACCGGTACCTGCGCGTCACCCCGAGCGGGCTGCTACGCCTCGACGCCGCCGCCATCGCAGCCGAGGCGAAGCTGGACGGGAAGTACCTGCTGCGCACCTCCGACCCGCACCTATCCGCGGAGGACGTGGCGCTGGGCTACAAGCAGCTCGCCGCCATCGAGAACGCCTGGCGCGACATGACCCACGTCATCGACCTGCGCCCCGTCTTCCACCGCCTCGAGGACCGCATCCGCGCCCACGTCCTGCTCTGCTGGCTCGCCCTGCTCCTCATCCGCATCGTCGAGACCCGCACCGGGCAGACCTGGCACCACCTGCGCCCCGCCCTGCAACGCCTACACGTCGGCACCTTCACCGGACCCGCCGGCACCTACCAGCAGACCACCACCCCCAACACCGAGGCCACGGCCGCCTTCCAGGCCTTGGGCCTTCAGCTGCCCCCGAAGGTGCTCCGCCTCGACACCACCACCGGCCCCGCCAAGGACTCCACGCCGGCGGCCTGACCAGGCACAACACCCGGCCATAGTGACACGCCGTGTCACCGGCCAAACACGCATACCCGCAGGTCAACCCGTCATTCCATGCCACCAACCGGCACCACAGCTGCGGAACGCCGGTTGGTCGGGCGGCGCGATTATGGGCGACCGGACGCGCTCCGACTAGTAGCGCCCCCTTCTCTCATGCCTTGGTGTCAGCGCCTCGATTTTCGCCACCGACAATTCCGCTGTGGGCGTGAGCCGGTCGAGACCACGCGCCCGCCGGGGGCTGCCGACGTAGAGATCAGCACGGCGGGACAGCAGACCGAGGTTGACCTGGGCAGACGACGCCGACGTCAGCCGACGTCGATTGCCAGGGCAGGTTGCGTTGGACGCGGCCGCGAGACGGGTCGTCAGCCTCCCGCGTGCGCCGTGTGGTGGTCGGGAGCGTCCGGATTGTGCTTGGGCACGAAGTCGAGCGGAGCGCCGACCGGGATCAGTTCCTCGCGCTTGACCGACTCGGCGAACTCCTGGCCGAGTCGGGAGGCGTGGTCGATCACCCACGAGTGGAAGTACCTGCTGTATTTCTCGCGTTCTTTGGGGTCGAGGTCGAGGTTGATGATCGCAGGGAAAGCCAGGTCGAGCGCCGGGTCGAACAGGTACTTCTGTTGCTTCAGGGCCAACTTGAAGTTGCGCCACTTGATGCCGTACAACTGGTCGGCGTTCCAGTAGAGGAAACCTTCCCGGTTCGATTCATCCTGCTCACCGGCGAGCCAGGCCGTCTGATCCACACCGTCGATCTCGCGGTCGCCGGGCAGATCGATGCCGGCCGCGTTGGCCAACGTCGTGTACCAGTCGGTGCAGTGCATGATCTCGTTGCTCTTCGCGCCTGTAGCGAACTGGCCGGGCCACTGGACGATGCACGGAGTCCGGAGCGACCCTTCCATTCCGGTGAAGTACGAGCCCTCCCAGAAACCTGCCGTTCCTCGGTCAGGGCCGAACTCCTCGTTGCCGTTGTCGCCGGCGAAGATGACGATCGTGTTCTCACGCAAGCCGAGCTCGTCGAGCTTGTCGAGGATCATGCCGAAATCGCCGTCGAGTTGGAGCAGGCAGTCGGCCCAATCGCCGTGTCCGCTCGTGCCCTTGTACTCGTCGCGCGGATGGACCGGCAGGTGCATCAGCGAATAGTTGTGATAGACGAGAAATGGCTTGTCTCCCTCGGCTTGGCGTTCGAGGAAGTCCATCGTCCGTGTGTTCATTTCGACATCGACGTTGATCTTGAGGTCATAGTCGAGGACACCCAACTGTTCGATGGGTTCGCCCTTCTTGCCCTGATACATGTGCTCGACGGTGTCGCGTTCGGGGTCGTACCACGGGTCGTCGGTCCACAGCGCAGGATCCCAGGAGAACGGGGGGCCATACCATTCGTCGAAGCCATGATCGGTCGGCCAACGCCCGTCGCCCTCGCCGATGTGCCACTTACCCATGCACAACGTGGCATATCCGGCATCGGAGAAAACGTCTCCCATCGTCTTCTCCCAGGCAACGAGGCCACCGGACATGCCCGGCGCCGTGGCCTTGGTGTTGCCCGAACGAATCGAATAGCGGCCCGTCATGAGCGCAGAGCGGGTTGGGCTGCACTGCGCCTCGGGCGCGTAGTTCATCATCTGGAAGCCGTCAGCGGCGAACTCATCGATCCGCTTGGTATCCGCGCCGCGCAAGATGCCACCGCCATAACACCCAAGCTCGCCGTAGCCGAGGTTGTCGACGTGGAAGATCAGGACATTCGGTCGTGTGTCAGGCATTGCATGGTCTCCTTCGGAGGTTTCGGTCGCTGGAATGTCAGATCACCACAGCGGGGTCCGCTGGGCACCTTGCCCAGACTTTCATTCTCGTCGCCCGTTCGAGGAGGCGGTAGCCCAAAAAAGGTGCCTCCCCGGGGGGGTGTTCCTGTCTTGTTGTCAAGCGGCTTTGACCCGCCCCGGCGTGTCCGGAGACTCCGTTCCGTGGGAAGGATGGAGTCATGTCGGGAGTCGGTACGTCGCGGAGGTATCCGCCGGAGCTGAAGGAACGCGCGGTGCGGATGGTCGCCGAGATCCGTGGCGATCATGAGTCGGAGTGGGCGGCGATGGCCCAGGTCGCCGATCTGCTCGGGGTCGGGTCGGCGGAGACGGTGCGCAAGTGGTGCCGGCAGGCCGAGGTCGACAAGGGTGACCGCCCAGGGGTGTCGACGGAGGAGGCCGCCGAGGTGCGGCGGCTCAAGCGGGAGAATGCTGAGCTGCGCCGGGCGAACGCCATCTTGAAGGCGGCGTCGGCTTTCTTCGCGGCCGAGCTCGACCGGCCCGAGAAGCGGTGATCAGGTTCATCGCCGAGCACAAGGACCACCGCGAGCCCGACCCCCGGGGTGGGGTGGGGCTGCGCTGGGGTGTCGAGCCCATGTGCACCGTGCTGTCCGAGCACGGGATCGCGATCAGCCCGTCGACGTTCTACGAGTGGGTCGACCGCCAGCCGACCCCCCGGCAGCTGGCCGACGCCGCTCTCGTGGAGGTGATCCGGGCGCAGCGGGAGGAGAAGAAGACCGGGAAGTTCGTGCAGACGTTGGGGGCGCGCAAGATGTGGATCCGGCTGCGCGGGCAGGGCCACGACGTGGCCCGCTGCACCGTGGAGCGGGTCATGCGGGAGCAGGGCTGGGAAGGCGCCCGGTACGGCTCGAAGCACAAGACCACGATCCCGGACGAGGCTCACCCTCGGGCGGCGGACCTGGTCGATCGGGACTTCTGGGCACCGGCGCCGAACCGGCTGTGGGTGGCCGACTTCAGCTACGTGCCGACCTGGACCGGCTTCGTCTACGTCGCCTTCGTCGTTGACGTGTTCTCCCGCCGCATCGTGGGCTGGCGTGCGGCCCGGTCGATGACCACCAGCCTGGTCCTCGACGCCCTCGAGCACGCCCTGTTCACCCGCGCTCGCGAGGGCGTCAGTGATCTGACCGGCCTGGTCAGTCACAGTGATGCGGGCAGTCAATACACGTCGGTGGCGCTGACCCGCCGCCTGGTCGACGAGGGCATCGACCCGTCGGTCGGCTCGGTCGGCGACGCGCTGGACAACGCGATGGCCGAGACCACCGTCGGGTCGTTCAAGAACGAGCTGATCCGCCGCCAGGGCCCCTGGCGCGACGTCAACGAGGTCGAGGTCGGCACCGCCGAATGGGTCGCCTGGTTCAACACCGAACGACCCCACGAGCACCTCGACGACCTCACCCCCGAGACCGTCGAGAAGCTTCACTACGCTCACAGACATCCCCTGCCGAGGGCAGGGTGATCCAACAACAGAAGTCTCCGGACTCGCCGGGGCGGCTCACTTCGGCGAGATTCTCTGATCGCGTCGGGTCGTAGGGGGTGGCGGTGGTGAGCATCGCGTGGATGAGGTTGTGTCGCGCGTCAGACTTGGTGGCAGGGCTGTTGTGTCAGTCCTGAAGGAGAGTCTGAGCTATGGCCGCCGAGGCTCAGTGACCCGACCCCACTGACCCGTCCCAGAGGTGAATCAAACCGAGAGGTGCAACCACTGCATCAGCCGAGCACCCGATCAACATCTTCTAGTCGCACGGGGCCAAGTAGACCGCCGCGGACCCCACCCCGGCCCCGGATTAGAGAGCGCGACAGTGCCGACTCGTCGGATGGTGTAGCAGCTGCGGTGTGGGCGGGGCCGGGCAGAACCGACCGATGCCGTCCGTCTCCCATCGTGGTTGTTGATGTCGCCGCAGTTCTCACCGGTCAGTGACGGGTCCTTGTCCGACGCCGCCTCGATAGCCCCCCAAAGCGGAGCGGTCAGGGAGCACCGAATCGCAGGTTGCGGTTGCCGGGCGGGCGAGGACGGCAACGCATGGACTCGCGTTGTTGCCCTCTGCCCGCCTCCTGATCAGTTGACCTCCTCGAGTTGGCTTGGGCGCCAGGTCTTGTCGATCCACGGCTCCAGGGGCCCGTAGGCGCGCAGCAGGATGAACCAGCTCTTGCCGGGGATCGCCAGTCGCCGGAGTCGTCGAATGTCGGCGGGAGCCTGGCCGATGGCCTCCCCCACGAGGTAGTCCTGGGTGGCCTGATCGAGGAAGCCCGCGCCGACGGCCACATCGCCCTCACCACCCATGCGCAACGCCTGGGCGGCCAGTCGAGCTCCGGCCGGCCACCCTTCGGTGGACTCCTAAGGGCGGCAACCTGGCTGCTGGCCAGCGTTTGTGGGACCTCTCGACCCAAGAATTCGGTGAACTCGCCCTCGGTGAAGGCCAATTCGGCCATCCGCAGCTCGCTGAGGTGCCCGTGAGCGCGCAGCGTCCCGAAGGGAGGCGGGGGTTCCTCCCTACTGATGACAACCAGGTGCACCTTCTGCGGGGGGTGCCTCACGAGGTTGCTGATGAAGCTGTGGATGCGAGGCTCGGCCAGCTGGTGGTAGTCGTCGAGAAGCACAACGATCGGCTCATCAAGTTCGTCGAGCTCGTTGGACAGCTCGACGACGATGGCCTCCTCCGAGGGCAACGTCGCGGCCCGAGCCATCTGCAGGCTGCCGGCCAGCGCATCGGGGAACTGCTGGCGCACCGCAGCGACAAGGTAGGCCAGCAGCCAGCGCGAATGGTCGACGGAGGAGTCCAAGGTGAGCCACACGGTGGGCATCGCGAGCTGCTCCCACCACTGGCTGACGAACACGGACTTGCCGAACCCTGCCGGTGCGCACACCAACTGCACCGACCCCTGCAGACCCCGGTCCGGGCTGGACAGGAGGTCGGGCCGGACGAGGCCGCCGAGCGGTGGCTCGGGCCGGTACAGGAGGGCAACGCGAACCCAGGGCTGGCTCGTGCCGTCACCCCCGGCTGCCCCGGTCACGTCACCGGCCCGCCTGGTTCGTGTCGACGTGATGACCGATCGGACATGCCATGACCGTAGCGCGTCTCACATGTGCGTCGCTGGGCCGCCTCTCACCTCACCAGGGGAGGATCGCGGAACTGCGGGCAGCGTCCGGGAACAGGCGCGCCTGCAGGTCAACGCAGGAGATCCTCGGTCTGCGCCCCCGTCATATCCGCGAGGATCAGCATCGTGTCCCGCAGGTCCGCGCCGCTCAGGTCCGCCTCCGTGAAGCGTGTGCCCCAGCGGCGGACGAGCCAGTGGGCCGCACGTTCGATCGGACGATCACGGTCATCGTTGCGCAGGGCGCGCTTGGCGAGCATCGCCATCGCCAGGCTGACGACGAGGGCGCCGATCGCACCCCCGGAACGTCCGGCAACCAGTCCGCCGACGACGGCCACGGCCATCATCCCAACCACGCTGACGGTCCCGCCCAGCATCCGGCCGACCAGTCCCACGAGGAATACAACGACGACAATGATCGCGAGAGCGGCGAGCCGGAGGGACACGCCCACGTCATAGCTCGACACGGCGGAGTAGAGCACCGCCCCCAACACCATGAACAGCCCGAGCCCCACGAGGAATACAACGCTGGCCGCCTTGAGACCCTTGGCCCATAGCACGATGAGGAACAGCACTACGAGGAACATGAACGCCCCACCACGGGTGGGGTTCTCCCAACCCTCGGAGAACGTCAGCTCACGGATCTCGCGAGCGATCAGGCCGATGGCCAGCCCTGCGATGGCCGCGATGCACACGCCCAGGAGCAGAACCAGCCCCCGGGCCAGCGGCCGCATCCCGAGGCGAGCGCCCCTGAGGTCCGCCCCCGCGAGGCACGCTCGGGAGAAGTCGGCCCCCCGAAGGTCAGCACCGCGGAAGGAGACACCGCCGGCCTCGGTCTCCCGCAGGTCTGCCCTCTTCAGATCCGCCCCGGTGAATTCACAGGCAGTCAGGTCTTGGCCAGTCAGGTGGCGCTCCATCGGTTGTCAGCCCTTCGCTCGGCTCCGCACCCAGAATCACCTACACGCGAGTCGCACGCATCACCCCTTTCGGGGGCTCCTGGGTTCAATCAGTCCCGGCGAAGGTCGCCGCCATGAGCCCGGACCAGCTCAAGGAGCATGCCAACCTGTGCGGTGGGACGCGGCCCACGCCCACGCCCGCGCGGGCGATTCCGTGGCCATGACCGCCTACGTGGGCGGCCGCGACACCTTCGACCGCGCCCGCGGGGACTTCGGCTCGAAACCACGTCCCACGAGCACCGGCACGACTGGACCTACGTGCCTCCGATTGGGTGCTGATTGCCGACCCTCGGCGCGACCTAGCGTTGAGGGAAATCGAGACCGAGCCGATGGCGAGACTCTTCATCCCGCTCCATCGTCGTGACGAGTTGGAGGCGCCGTGGATGTCTCTTGCGCGATCGTGAGTCTGGCCGGCCTGGTGTCCGTGCTGTCGTCGATGATCGCGGCTCATGCCGAGATGCCTTCACCTGCCGCCAGCGGCGCCCGCCATGAGCGCGTCTGGAGGGAATCGTGAGCGCTGGTCCGCATTCGTCGACCCCGTCGGGAGCGCAGCGGTTCATGCCTGTGGTTGGCAGCATCCGTGGGTGCAAGCGGGCTTGGCGGTCCGGTGATTTGGGTGCTGCGTTGGTTGTCTGGGCGATCTTGGTTCCTGAGAGCATGGCCTATGCGAGTATCGCTGGGATGCCGCCCCAGACCGGTCTGTACGTCGCGACCATCCCATTGCTTGCCTATGCGCTGTTCGGCACGTCGCGCCGCTTGACGGTTGGCCGAGCGCGACGGTTGCTGCGCTGTCGGCTGCGACGCGTTACAGGCGCTGGTGCTGGCGCGGGTGATCGAGCCCGGTGTAGTGAACAAGGGCCGCACCGTCAAGCTTGGTCCAGCACGCGGACCGCGTCGGCCTTGATGGCGACTTCGGCGCGTGCGAACAGAGGGGTTCTTCCGGTGCGTCGCTTCTACACCCACGAGACCAACGGCAATCGCCTGGAGTTCCTTCAACCGAGGACGGATGAAGACACGCGCTGGTCCGGCGCGATTCGCCCGCGCAGCACCTGCGTCACTTCGCCGCCTGTGGACGCACCGCGACAACAGCGGCCATCCCCTGTCACCTTTCGACGAGTGGACCGACCTGGGAAGGCGTCGCTGCGGGGGTAGGGCCGGAATCCGGGCTGGCGCCACTGCTTCCCGCACCTCTCTGCGACGTCTGGTCTGTGTTTGGATGGTGTGGGTTGGTCAACGCAGGTCAACGCAGGCCGATGGCCGAACGTGGAGCAGGGAGGCGTGCTGATGTCGTTGTATGCCGAGGAACGTCAGCAACGGATCCTGACCCGCGCGAATGTCGACGGTCGGGTCGAGGTGGCTGCACTAGCCGTCGAGTTGGACGTAACGCAGGAGACGATCCGTCGTGACCTTGACCGGTTGGAGCGGCAGGGGCTGCTGCGGCGGGTGCATGGTGGGGCGATCCCGGCCAATCATCTGGGGTTCGAGCCGGGGCTGAGCCAGCGGGACGCCTTGGCGTCGAGCGAGAAGGCCCGCATCGCGCGAGCGGCGGCGTCTCTGCTGCCGAGGCAGGGCACGGTGCTGATCGACGCGGGAACGAGCACGGCCCGCCTGGCGACGGCGCTTCCGGATGACAGCGAGCTGACGGTGGTGACGAACGCGCTGCCGATCGCGACGGCGCTGGCGAGCCGACCCGCGATGACCGTGCACCTGGTCGGCGGCCGGGTGCGCGGCCGGACATTGGCCACCGTCGATACCTGGGCGCTGCAGATACTCGCCGGGCTCAACGTCGACGTCGCCGTGCTGGGCACCAACGGCATCTCCGTGGAGAGAGGGCTGACCACGCCCGACCTGGCCGAGGCGGGGGTGAAGACGGCGATGGTGGCCGCGGGTCGGCGGGTGATCGTGTTGGCCGACTCCAGCAAGGTCGGCCTGGACCAGTTCGCCCGCTTCGCCAGTCTCGCCGAGGTCGACACCGTCGTCACCGATGGGGACATGACACCAGCGGACCGGGATGCCATCACCGCCGCCGGTCCCGACGTTGTCGTCGGCTGAGGACTGAACCGGGCTCCTCCGGGTACGGAGAGCCAACCTCCCACGGCGCACCTCCGGGTGCGGAGAGCCAAGACCCCACGGCGCAACTGGGGAGAGGCGCGTTCGCCCGCCTCCTGACCACAGGCGAACACAGATACATCTTGGGCCATGTGGTTGACAATGCCTGTGATTGAGAGTAGAAAGGAATCAACAGCAGGTAAACACAGGATCCCAGAAGTGGAGGCGGCACGTGATCGTCACCCTGACCCCGAACCCCAGCCTCGATCGGACCATCGCGATCGACGACCTGCGTCGGGGGGAGGTGCTGCGCGCGACGTCGAGCCGGCTGGACCCGGGCGGCAAGGGCGTCAACGTCTCCCGGGTGCTGGCCGCCCACGGTGTCCCGACGCTGGCGGTGATTCCTGCCGGGGGGTCGGAGGGAGCCCAGCTCGCGGACCTGCTGGCACCGTCAGGGGTGCCGGTGGTGAGTGTTCCGCTGTCGTCGCCGACCCGCAGCAACGTCGCCCTGGTCGAACCGGACGGGACCACCACGAAGATCAACGAGCCGGGGCCCGAGCTCTCGGGCGCTGAGACCGAGGCGATGCTGGAGCGGCTGGTGTCGTTCGCGCGCTCCGCCGACTGGGTCGTCCTGTCCGGCAGCCTGCCGCGCGGTGTGCCGGACGACTTCTACGCCCAGATCGTCGCCCGGGTGCACGAGACCGGCCACCGCGTCGCTCTCGACACCAGCGGGCCGGCGCTGCGGGAGGCCGTCGATGCCGAGCCGGACCTGATCAAGCCGAACGCCGAGGAACTCGCCGAGCTGACCGGGGTCGAGTTGCGGACCTGGGGCGATGTGGCCGAGCAGGCCGAGAGGCTGCGCGCCGGCGGGGTCGGCGCCGTCCTGGTGAGTCTCGGCGAGGACGGCGCGCTGCTCGTCAACTCCACCGGCGTCACCCGCGCCTACTCGCCCCCAGTCGAGGTGCGCTCCACGGTCGGCGCCGGCGACTCCACACTCGCCGGCTTCCTCGCCGCCGGCGCCAACGGCCCCGAGGCGCTGCGCACAGCCGTCGCGTTCGGCACCGCCGCCGTCACCCTGCCCGGCAGCGCCATGCCGGGCCCCGCCGACGTCCACGTCGACCTCGTCGTCGTGGACGACGACCCAGACCTGTCCCACCAACTGAAGGGAGGGGTGGCATGACAGCCACCACGGGCACCGATGCCCTCATCACCACCGAGATGGTCGACCTGAACCTGCAGGCGACCACCAAGGACGACGCGACTCGCCACCTGGCCGAGCTACTCGTCGCCCAGGGCCGCATCACCAACCTCGACGGATTCCTCGCCGACGTCCGCGCCCGCGAGGCGCAGATGGCAACCGGTCTGGAGGGCGGCATCGGCATCCCACACTGCCGCTCCGAACACGTGACCGTCCCCACCCTGGGGTTCGGCAAGTCCGACGCCGGCGTCGACTACGGCGCCGCCGACGGACCGGCCCACCTCATCTTCCTCATCGCCGCGCCGGCCGGCGCGGACAGCGACCACATGAAGATCCTCGCCGCGCTGGCCAGGCGTCTGGTGCGCGCGCAGTTCAAAGACACCCTGCGCGCGGCGACCGACCCGGCCGCCGTCGCCGACTACATCCGAACGGAGGTCACCCCATGAAGTTCGTCGCCGTCACCTCATGCCCCACGGGCATCGCCCACACCTACATGGCCGCGGAGTCTCTCGAGCAGTCCGCGGTCGCGGCCGGGCACGAGATTGTCGTGGAGACCCAGGGCGCCGGCGGTGCCGAGCGCATCGACCCCGCCGTCATCGCCGACGCCGACGCGGTGATCTTCGCCGCCGACGTCGAGGTGCAGGCCCGGGAGCGTTTCGCCGGCAAGCCCACCGTCACCAGCGGCGTCAAGGGCGCCATCAACAACGGGCCCGCCCTGATCGCCCAGGCCGAACAGGCCGCGAAGCAGGCCCCGGTCGCGGCCACGGCGCCGACCGGGACCGGCGCGCCCGCCACCGCAGCCGCAGGCGCGGCTGATGCCGGTGGGCCCGCGCTGGCCAGCAAGGTTCAGGAGGGGGACAGCTGGGGCACCAAGCTTCGGCAGTGGCTGATGACGGGTGTCTCCTACCTCATCCCGTTCGTGGCGGCCGGCGGTCTGCTCATCGCCCTCGGGTTCGCGCTCAACACGATCGCACTGGGTGATGAGGGCTACCTGGTCACCGACCAGGCCGACGCGTTCCGCGCCGGGCTGGCCGAGGGCGAGGTGCTGTTCAGCATCACGAGCCTGGCCGACTGGGCGACTTTGTCCTTCGTCATCGGCGGGGCCGCGTTCGGGTTCATCGTCCCCGTCCTGGCCGGGTTCATCGCCTTCGCCATGGCCGACCGACCCGGCATCGCCCCGGGATTCGTCGCCGGTGCCGTGGCCGGTCTGGTGGGCGCCGGGTTCCTCGGCGGCATCATCGGCGGTCTGCTGGCCGGTGGCCTGGTGATGTGGCTGAAGAAGGTCCGCCTGCCGTTCGCCTTCGCCGGCGTCTGGACCGTCGTAGTCATCCCGTTGGTCGCATCACTGGTGATCGGCGGACTCATGATTCTCGTCCTCGGCCAACCGATCGCAGCGCTGCAGGACGGTCTGACCAACTGGCTCGAGGGCCTGTCCGGCGGCAGCATCGTCGTCCTAGGCGTGATCCTCGGCCTGATGATGGCCTTCGACATGGGCGGACCGGTCAACAAGGTCGCCTACTTCTTCGGCGTTGCCAGCCTCACCACCAGCCTCGAGACCGGCACCGAGACCGGCCTGCAGATCATGGCCGCTGTGATGGCGGCCGGCATGGTCCCGCCGCTGGCCCTGGCGCTGGCCACCACCGTGCGCTCGAAGCTGTTCACCCCGTCCGAGCAGCAGAACGGCAAGCCCGCGTGGCTGCTCGGGGCGTCGTTCATCACCGAAGGAGCGATCCCGTTCGCCGCGTCCGACCCGCTGCGGGTCATCCCCTCGATCATGGCCGGCTCGGCCCTCACCGGTGGGCTCGTGATGGCCTTCGGCTCGACCCTGCAGGCCCCCCACGGCGGAATCTTCGTGGTGCCCTTCATCGGCAACCCCTGGCTCTACCTCGTCGCTATCGCAGCCGGCACCGTGCTCAGCGCCGCGCTGGTGATCGCAGCGAAGAGCACCAAGAAGGCCGAGACCCAGCTGGTGCAGGCCGAGACGGCCGCCGGCATCCCGGCCACCATCTGAGCGCCCCAGACTGCGGCGGCGGCTCGGGCTGACACGGCCGGGTCGCCGCCGCACCCATGCCCAGACCACAAGAAGGCGAGCACCATGACACTGCTGTACCTGGTTCGCCACGGCCAGACCGAATGGAGCAGGGACGGACGGCACACCTCGGTGACCGACCTCGACCTCACCGACCACGGTGTCGAGCAGGCCCGGTCGCTGGACTCCCGGCTCGACCAGCACGACTTCGGCCTCGTCCTGGCCAGCCCGCGGCTACGGGCCCAGCGCACCGCCGAACTGGCCGGCTTCGACGACGTCGAGACCGACGACGACCTGGCCGAGTGGCACTACGGCCGGTACGAGGGGCTCACCAGCGTGCAGATCCGCGACCACTACCCGGGCTGGCGCATCTGGTTCAACGGCTGCGACGGCGGTGAGTCCGCCGACGACGTCCGCGCCCGGCTCACCCGCGTCGTGGCCCGCGTGCGCGCGTCCGGAGTCGATCGCGCGATCTGCTTCGGGCACGGCCACGCCCTGCGGGTGCTGGCGCTGGCGTGGCTGGACTTCCCCGTCATCTTCGGCCAGAGCTTTCCCCTCGACGTGGCCAGCGTGTCGATCCTGGGACGGGAGAAGGAATCACCCGCCGTCCTGCGCTGGAACAGCTGAGCAGATCCCACCTCCGTGCCAACCGGTACTCAGCTGGTTCCGACGCCCGTCACCGGCCACCGTCAGCTCCCCTCCGACACCCCTATGGCGCCGACCGGAGGTCGATACGCACCAACAGCTCGGACTTCGCAGTGCCCCACTTCGCCTGTGGACGCACGCGGCGCGGCCAGAAACGCACTGGCTGCGGCTGCGTTGGGACGTTGGGTCGTTGGCCCCTGCTTTCAGCGCGGCAGTGGGTCGACGGTGGGTGTGGAGTCTCGTCGCGTGGGGAGGCGATGGGTCATGCGGGTCACCGATGGTGTGTTTCGGGTGGACCACGTGGAAGGGAACGCCTACGTCGTGGTCACCGACGACGGTCTGCTGCAGGTGGACAGCGGGCTGCCGGGCAATGCCCGACGGATCTGTAGGTTCATCGAGGCCATCGGGCACGATCCCGGCGAGGTCCGTGACATCGTGCTCACCCACTACGACGGGGACCATGTCGGCAGCGCCGCTGCGCTCAAGGCACGCACCGGTGCCCGCGTGTGCATCCACGAGGCGGACGCCCCCGTCCTCACGCGCGAGCAGAAGCCCGGGGAGCGCATGCCGCTGCTCGTGCGCATCCTGTACCGCCTGCTGATGAAGCCGCTGACGCCGGACCGGCTGCTGCACGATGGCGACACGGTCGGCGGGCTGCGCGTCCTGCACATCCCCGGCCACACGCCGGGCAGCATCGCCCTGGTGCGCGAGGACGGGGTGGTGTTCTCCGGGGATGCGCTGCTTTGCGACAAGCACGGCAACGTCATTCCACCCGATCCCCGGCTGGCGGAAGACCCTGACCAAGCGACACGCTCCGCCGAGGCGATCCAGGCCCTGCACCCGCGACTGCTCCTCCCCGGGCACGGCTCGCCAGCAGCTGCGAGTCACCATGCCACCGCCACCGACACACCGGTGATGGCCGCCAACTCAGATGCTCAGACCGTCTCCGGCGGGCACGCTCGGCGGCTGCTGCGCCGGTTTGACCGGTTCATGCCGCTCGGGCTCCTGGTGGACCAGTACGGCGAACCGCAAGGTCTCGTGATGCGGCACGAGATGCACCGGGAGTACCTCCGGCTGATGCCCGGCGTTCCGCAGATCGGCAAGGACGGCACCTCCGACAGCAGGTTCCTGGTCTACGGCCCGATGGCCTTGGCGGTCTACCGGGTGGTGCTGCGCCACGGAGGCGACGTCGAGGAAGCTGGCCAGCTGCTCCACGAGTGCGGCCGAGCGTTCTACCAGCGGGTGCCCACGATGGTCCGACCCGTCCTGCGCTGGTACGTGTTCAGCGGGCTTCGCCGCCGGCGTCTGGAGAAGGCTGCCCGCGACTCGCAACACCGCCGCTACCCCGCCGACTGGGTCTTCCAGATGGTGCCCGGCGACGGGCAGCCCTTCGACTACGGCAAGGACGTGACCGAGTGCGGCATCGTGAAGTACCTGCACGCTCAGGGCGCCGACGAACTGGCCCCCTACCTGTGCGAGTGGGACTACATCATGGCCGAGACCTTCGGGATCCAGCTTCGCCGCACCAAGACCTTGGCCTGGGGCTGCGACAGGTGCGACTTCCGCATGACCAAGGACGGCACCACGACTGCCCCGTGGCCACCGGAGTTCGTCGAGCGGACCTGCGGGCTGGCCCCCTCGACCGCGTCCTTGCCACAGCCGGTCGAGGCATCCTGAACGCGGCAAGCCACAGGCTGAGCAGGGCGGCGTCGCACGGTTGGTCCGGACAGCCCGCGGCCCCCCCTGCGTCGAGCCACGGGTTGTGGAGCGGTGGGCGGTCCCGCCCTCACCGCGCACGAAGTAGCCACGGTCAGTCGGGACGTGCTGGCTGAGGGTGGTCAACAGTTGGTCGGGCACCGGGACGTCCCTCCCGCTACTCACCGACCCGCTACCTACACTTGAGTCGTGGACCCGGTAGAGGCGCGCGTCCGCGACGTGGTCGCCGCTCTCGACCCGCCGTCCGAGGTCATCGACATCGACCCTCACCTCGCGGACACGGCCGACTTCGTCGCCGCCTACGGCTACTCCCTGGAAGACTCCGCGAACTGCATCATCGTCGTGGGCAAGAGCGGCACCCCGGTGCACGTGGCGTGCGTCGTGCTCGCGCACACCCGCCTCGACGTGAACTCCGCCGTCCGCAAGCGGCTGGGGGTACGCCGAGCATCGTTCGCTCCCCCCGAGGTCACGCGCGACCTCACGGGCATGCAGATCGGCGGAGTCACACCGCTCGCGTTGCCGCAGAACCTGCCGCTGTGGATCGACAGCCGAGTCATGGACCGCGAAACGATCGTCGTCGGTGGAGGCAGCCGCTCCTGCAAAGTGGTCGGCCCTCCCCGGATGCTGCTCGCCCTGCCGAACGCCGAGGTGGTCACGGACCTGGCCCGCCCCACCGCCCACTGACCGGAACTGTCCGACCTGTCGCGCGCGTCGCGGATCGCGCGCATCGTGGCGTCCGCCGCCCGAGGTGAACGCAACCCGCGCTGAACTGGTCGGCGCACGGCCGCGCGGGTGCAGAATCGGCACTGCCACGAGACGGCCGACGATGTGCCTGCCCGCGGCGAGCACGCAACGCCGGCTGCTCAGACCCGGCCTGCGCCCGGGTACGCGGGTGGGCTTCTCCCCACCCGGGATCGAGATCGGCGCTGCGACTGCGAGTTCAGCAACCAATAGAGATGCGTCCGGCCGCCGCGAGTCGCCCGACCCGGGCCTGAATGCGGACGATGGGACGTCGCGCAGTGGATCGAACCGCCAGTGTCTTCGCTCGACGAGAGCAGCGCGGTGCGAACACGTGAGATCGATGCCCCTCGTCAGAGCGGGACCGCCGCGCCCGTGACGTCGACGCCGCCGTTGTCAGGGATGTCGACGAGCAGGACGCTCGGTCGGCCCATGTCCTCCCCCTGACGGATCGTGACGCGCCGCGAGTCCGGGACCAGCCCGAGCCCGCGTAGGTAGCCACCGAGCGCCGCCGCAGCAGCCCCGGTCGCCGGGTCCTCCACCACCCCGCCAGGCGGGAACGGGTCGCGGGCGTGGAAGAGGTCTGGGCGTTCACGGTGAACCAGCTGGATGGTCGTCCAGGACTGTTCGGCCATCAGGGCGGCGAGTGCCGCGTAGTCGTAGTCGAGGCCGGCCAGCACCTGCCGCCTGCCGACTGCCAGCACCGGGTGGTAGGCGCCGGCGTAGGCGACGTACGGCGGGAGGGCGTCGTCCAGCACATCGGGCGACCAGCCCAGGGCGTCAAGGGTCGCCGAGAGCACGTCGGAGGCGAGGGGAGAGACTGACGGCTCCACGCTGGTCAGCGTGGCCACCAGCCGACCGCCCTCCTCACGAGTCCGGACGGGAACCAGACCCGCCTGGGTGAGCAGGTCCAGCCGTCCAGCGCCGTGACGCTCCGCGCGAGCCACGGCGGCCGCGATCGTGGCGTGCCCACAGAACGACACCTCGGCGAGCGGGCTGAAGTAGCGCACCCGGGCGCTAGCGGCATTCGTCGTACCGGCCGCCGCGGACTCCGCCGGCAACAGGAACGCCGTCTCGGAGAACCCAACCTGCGCAGCGACCGCCAGCATCTCCGCGTCCGTCATGCCGCAAGCATCGAGAACCACGCCAGCCGGGTTACCACCCGCGTAGCCCGCAGGGAAGGCCGCGTAGCGCAGAACCTCACCGCTCACCGACCACCCGCCCCGTTCGCAGCCCCGCGACACGCGCACCAACCTCCGCCCTCAAGCGACCGACAGCTTCCTGGCACCGTCCCGATGGAAGCACATCGACTGACCCGGCGTGTGTGTCACCGCCGCGTATCGCGCTCGCGGCTGCGTCTACGCAGCGTCCAGGAGACGAGCGGGTGGGGGGTGGCGCTAGGTTTCGCTGATCCGGAGCACGGACGGGTCGTGGGGGCGCTTCGAGCCGTGCTTCCGGCTCTCGAAGGGACATCCGCATGACGGACTACAAGTCGCTGGTCCAGGGGTTCTACGATGCCTTGGCGGCTGGTCAGGACGTTGATGCGGCGATCGACCGCTACCTGGCCGAGGACTTCGTGGAGCACGAAGCCCTCCCCGGGATGGACACCACCCGGGAGGCCCCGCGGCAGGTGTTCAAGATGGCCCAAGTGGCGATTCCCGACTTCTCCATTACTGCCCACGACATGCTCCAAGACGGGGACAAGGTGGCTATGCGGGCGACGTTCAGCGGGACGCAGCAAGGCGAGTTCATGGGATTCCCGGCCAGCGGGAAGCGGGTCGACATCGCCGTGATCGATATCTAACAGGTCCGGGACGACAAGATTGTCGCCCACTGGGGGTTGACGGACATGGCCGATGTGATGACCCAGGCCGGGGCGGCGGCTAGCTAGTCGCTGTCCGCGACGAGCCGGCCGAGGGCCGCCTTTGGCCGCTGAGTCGGGCGCTCCGCTCGCCCAACTCGGTGCCGATCAGACGCCCAACTCGGAGTGCTACTGACCGCATCCCGGCGCCAGGTGTGCGTCGGGCCTTTGGCCCTCGAGGTCGATCACGCCGTGCTCGGTCAGGCGACCTCGTCGTCGAGTTGGGCCCGGGTGGCGTCGGTGATCTGGACTCGTCCCGTACCGCTGTGGAACGCCCTCAACCCGGCAGGAGCGAGCGTTGCTTCGCAAGGCGAGTTGCGACGAAACCGACGTGAGTCACTGCGCCGCCTGTGGACGCACCACGACCCGGCGTCGATTCCGCCCGCTGCGGGCACGTTCACAGCGCCCAGAAGGACGCGGCCCCCAACGCGGGGCTGACCGCCGGTCCGTCGTTGCTGGCATGCTGCGCTTCGGCCCCCAGGGCCGACATAGCGGAACGCTGTCGTGCGTCAGTGGTCCTTGGATGAACCACGGTGTCTAGCGGCAGGACGTCTACGCCGCAGCCGCTGTTGCGCGTGCTGCATCGAGCCGCGCTCGGAAGTCCGGACCGAGTGTCACGTCTGGTGTGTACCCGAAGGGCATCTGGCAGGGGAACTGCTCGGCCTCGTACTCGATGCCCGGGGCGGGGCTGATCACCAGAGATGCCCGAGGTGCATCGCTGCCCGCGTAGTCGGGTACCTGGCGGCTGGCCGGCCCTATCGTGTCGAAGTCGCCGGTGAAGGTCTTGTAGTCGGTGCTGAAGAGAGCGACCGAACCTGTAGCCGACAGCCGAAGGGGCCGCAGGTGCTCGACCGCCGGGTGGACACCCAGCCGCAGCGTCGCGGCTCCCTTGCCCGCACGGACACGGAATACCGCGTCGGCGTGGTTCACCACAGAGCACAGAACACCCTGGATGTCGGTGTAGATCAGCATGCGCTGGCCCACCTGTCGCGGCCGTCCATCACTGCGGACGGCCAGGTCGAGCACCGGCTCGCCGTCTTCGGCGGCAAGGAACCGCTCCGTCGTCCGGCGCTGCTCGTTGCGCACATCAGCCAAGAACTTGTGTGGAAGCACGGTGTTGCCCAGATCGCGAGCGAGCCGGTTGGTGACTGCCATCTGCAGGGCGTAGATCCCGAAACCCCACTTCTGCCCGGCCCGCCGGCTGATGGTGGGCACGAGCGCCCCAAGACCCGGTGGGACGGCGTCGGCGCCGTACGTGACGAACGCCCACACCGCGACCTCGCTGTACCGGAACGGCGGACACCACGTGCCCCACAGTCCCGAGCAGTCGAACCCGTACGCCATCACCAGCGCACGCGTGCCCCGAAGCACGACTGGGTTCAAGTCGTTGGACGGAAGCAGTGCCCGCACAGCAGGCTCATCGGCGGTGAAGAAGCCAGCAGCGAATCGCTGCGGTCCCCAACACCAAGGACCGCTGTCAGTCACGGCACCATTGACCTGAACCTGGGTGAACGGCGTCATCGCGGGATAGAAGCTGTCCGACATCATCCGAACCCCCTTCGCTGGCATCGGCACTTCCAGAGTGCTCTCCTCGAACGACACCGACAAGGGCCGGGGCGCGGCACAACAGCCCGAGAGCAGCTCGAGCGACCACTGCCGGCCACCCGTGTCACTGCGCCGCCTGAGGACGCACGTTGGACCTGAAACTGCAGCGCCCGGAAGGTGCCGGGTAGCCGCGGGCGTTGGGGCGGGCGTCTGGGGCCAGGGTCGTCGCGCGCGGTTGAGGTCGACGGCGACGGTGGCGATTGCTGCCCGAGGGTCAGACCGCTGTGGCGAGCAATGGCAGCAGTGCGTCGGCAACGTCGCTGGGGCGCTCCTCGTGGCTGAACAGGCCCGCGCCGTCGATGACCGCCAAGCGGGCGTCGGGGAAGGTGGCCACCATCTCCTCGGCGTGGGGCAGTGGGAAGAACGGGTCCTGGTCACCCCAGACCAACTGGACCGGGACCTCGATGCGCCGGTGGACGGCGGCCAGGCTCGTCACGAGCCCCAGGTCGAAACTGCGCAGCAACTTGATGGCCGCCTGCTGCCGCGGGGGTGAGTTGTGCAGCGGACGGAGGAAGAACTCGTCGAACTCGCCGTCGAGCAGCGACCGGTCGGCGAAGGCGTCGCCGAAGACGAAGCCGTTGCGCCGCAGCGTCGGCTGGCCGGCCAGCCACCCGAGGGCGCGGCCGAACCCGGGCAGGCGGCGGGGCAACAGGAACGCCTTGAACCGCCAGCTCACCCCACTGGCCGGCTCGGTGTTGAGAAGACCCCAGGCCCGGACCCGCGGGTCGCCGGCGAGGGCGTGGCGTGCGATCAGGCCCCCGCTGTCGTGGCCGATCACGCGGAGGTCATCGAGGCCGAGCAGGTCGACGACCCGGCGCACCGACGCGATGTGGCGATCGACGGTGATCTCGGTGTCGTGGGTGTAGCGGCTGTCGCCGGCACCGGGCAGGTCGATGACGTGGCACGTGAAGTGTTCACTCAGCGCCGGTAGCAGCAGCCGAAACGTGGCGCCGCTGACGGGGAAGCCGTGCACGAACAGGAGGTCTGGGCCCTGGCCAACGCTGCGCAGGGCTACCTCGCCGGCCCCGACGTCGAGGTATCGGTCGGGCACCCGGCGGAACAGGTCGCTGGCGGCGACGGGAGACAGGGAGGTCATCGGGATCGTCCTCGCAGACACAGAGTTGTAGTGGTCGCTACGAAACCCTAGTCGTAGCAACCACTACACTCAACCGCGAGATGGGGCCCAGGCATGATCAGGACACGATCCTCACCGCCGCCGTCGCCGTGGCCTTCGACGAAGGCCTCAGCCGGGTGAGCTTCGGGCGGGTGGCCAAGCGCTTGGGCATCTCCGACCGCACGGTCGTGTACTACTTCCCCACCAAGAACGTACTGGTAGGGGCCGTCCTGCTGGCCGTCGGGCTCCGACTCCAGGAGACCCTGACCCCGGCTGTCGCCGGACCGGCTGCCGACCACCGGGCGCTGGCCCGTGCCAGCTGGCCGGTGCTGGCCCATCCCGATGCAGATGGCGTCTTCGCCCTCTTCTTCGAAGCCAACGGCCTGGCCGCGACCGGCCACGAGCCCTACGCCACTGTCGTTCCGCAGCTAGTGCAGGCATGGCTGGCCTGGGCCGCCGAGCACCTCCAGGGCTCACCTGACCAGCGCCGGGCCGAAGCCGCAGCGGCCATCGCTCTCATCGATGGCCTCCTCCTCCTGCGCCAGCTCGCCGGCCCCGAGGCCGCCCAGGCCGCTGCGGTGCGCCTGGGTGTCAGCCCCGGCTGACCACGTGCCGTCACCGGCGCCGCACGACCCGCCCGCAGTCGGCAATAGGCCCACACTCGCCTATGAGCCGCAACCGGCCGTCACCCCAGGAATCTCAGAGCAGATCCGGTGAGTCCCAGCTGGGAGTACCTGCCCCACACCGCCGCGAGTCGACCTCCCTCCCTGCGGCACATGCGGACGCTTCCGTTCGGGCTCGGGCCTAGGTCGGGCACTCCGACAGCACGCGCCTCACCGGCTGTCCTGGCGTAGGGGCCCGACCGCTTGTGAGAGCATCTGCCGGCTCGACATAGGAGAGGACGCTGACATGCACTCAGCACGGAGGATAGCGGTTGTCACGGTTGCCGCGGTGGGCGCGGTCGGCCTGGCAGGGTGCGGGAGCGACACCCCAACCCAGGCCGACGCGGAGGCCCGGGCGTGCGACGCGGTCGCCTCGATTCAGAAGGCGTTGCAGGGCGTGGCCGGCCTGGAAGCCGACTCGACGGTCGAGGAGGCCCAGCAGGCACAGCAGACCCTCGAGGAGGCCATCACCAACGTGGACGAGGCCGCGACCGAACTCGAGGCCGCCGATAGCGCTGCGCTGCAGGCCGGCGGTGAGGCCATCTCTACCGCGATCGACGGCATCTCCGGGTCGGACACTCTCGGCGCGGCTGGTGCGGCCGTGGCGCAGGCCAGCGACTCCCTGTCCAACGCCGTCGCAGAGATCGAGAACGGCCTCGGCTGCTCCTAGCGTCTGCGCCTCGCCGACGCGGTGGTCCCCAGCGCCTCACACCAGTACAGCCCGGACGCGCACAAGTCGGTGGATCTCAGTGGGCGCTTGGCCCTTGAGTTCCTTCACGCCCAGCGGCCCGGCCGAGTCGCACGCTCGCCTTCGACCAACTGACCGCGCGAACTGCTCACCGATCGGCATGAGTCCCGCGTTCCCCGCAAGGCGAGTGACGGCGGAACCGACGTGAGTCACTTCGCCGCCTGTGGACGCATCGCGACGGGAGCGATATCGGCCGCTCCGGCGTCGTTTGCGCCCAGAAGGGGCAGCGGCATCATCGCTCGGATCGGCTGAGGAGCGCTCGTTGCTTGGGCTCCGTGAGATCAGTGAGCCTGCTTCGGGAACTCCGTCATCGGAGGTGCGGCGGTGGTCGGCCGTTTCGTCCCGTTCCGTGCAGCCGTGGTCGCATCCGGCGCCGCTGGGAGGGACCTCTGGCACTTGCCGCTGGTAGGTCGGGGGGTGAGCGTCGATGTGAGACCGATTCTCAAGTGGGAGGTCGGGGCGATGCCCTTGAGGGGGTGCTCGTGGTGAGATGGCGAACGATCGTGGCGGGCTTGGTGGGTCTCCTGGTGGCGGTTCCGTCCGTCGCTGTGGCCGCAGGTAGCGAGGTGGTGGCCCGGGATCCCGTGCGGGTGGCGGTGGCTTCGATCAACGCGTCCACCGAGCTGCTTCAGGAGGAGTTTGACGGGGCCGGGCTGAACGTGGTTGTTGAAGGCTACGAGTTTGAGCAGATCATGGATTTGCTTGCCGACGAGTCATCACTCGAGCGCCCCGACATCGCTCTTCTCGATCACAGGCGGTGGTCCGACAAGCTTGGCGGACTCGTGTCGGCGGGGCAGGTTGTCCCGCTGAGCGAGTTTGGGCTGGTGCAGCCGAGCTTGAACGAACGGTTCGGCGACTACCTGGCCGGTCTGGGTTCTTACGACGGCATGGCCTACGCCATCCCCGCCTCCCTTGGGCTGAAGAGCCTGGTTTGGTACCCACCGGAAGCCTTCGGGCAGGCTGGCTACCAGGTCCCGGAGACTTGGGACGAGATGATGGCGCTGAGCCAGCAGATCGCCGACACCGGGGATGCCGCCTGGTGCATGGCCATGGGGTCGCCCGATCCCTTCGGCGACGCGACCGGATGGGTGGGTACTGACTGGGTCGAGGACATCATGCTGCGCACCGCCGGCCCGGACGCCTACGACGCCTGGACCCGAGGCGACCTGCCGTTTGACAGCGACCAGGTTCGGCGGGCCTGGGAGCTCTACGGCCAGGTGCTGTTCACCGAGGGCTTCGTTCTCGAAACACCGGCTGACATCCTCGGGGTGGAGTGGTTCCTCGCCTTGGCGCCGTTGCTCGAGGACCCGCCGGGATGCTGGATGCACCGGCAGGGCGCCTTCGCGGCCCCGTGGCTCACAGGTGTGAGTCCCGAGTCCAGCGGGGACGTCACCGTCTTTGGTTTCCCCGGCATCGACGCCGGCCTGCCGCAGGCGGCGCTCGTCGGCAACGACTGGGCTGTGGTCAGTCACGTGCCGGCAAACCCCCGGGAACGCAGCGAGCTCGGGAAGGTCATTCGGTTCATTGCCAGCCCCCGGTTCGGCACGCATGCCCTGGCAGCAGCCGCAAACGGGTGGCTCTCGGCTCACCGAAGGTTCAACCTGAACCAGTACCCGGACGAATGGACGACGCTGCAAGCCGAGTACGTCCGCTCGGCCCAGCGCGACGGAGGGCTACGCGAGGATGGCTCCGACCAGCTGCCGGATGTGGTCGACGAAGCGTTCTTCGCCGGGATCCGCGACTACATCACCGGGACCCGCTCCCTCGACCAGATCCTGACCGACATCGACACAGCCTGGCCCGAGTAGAGCCTGGCCCGTTCCGCGGGGACAGATCCTGCCGGTGGCGTCCGATCCATCGGCAGGATCCGTGCTGGTCGCCACGCTGAGATCACACCTACAGGTGTGATCCCCTCCCCGCGCTTGCCGACATGCTCTGGGCGAAAGGCAACCCAGCAATCCGGCCCCGGCCTGCGTGTGCAGGTCTAGCAGTCGCCGGCACTGGCCGGAAGGCCGACCCCCGAGCGGCTGCGTCTTAGCGCCGCCTGCGGACGCATGGCTACGACAGCGGACTGGGTCCTCGGACCTCATCGTGCGCCCAGGTAGGGCGGGGCCGGCAACGTCCGCACATGGCCCCGATGAGCGACGGCTGGCCAGCCGGAGGTACTGGGTCCGGGGCCAGTCGGTTGCCGGCACTGGTACTCGCACATGTGTCACCGCGAGCGACGCTTCGGAGTAGCCGACTCAGCAGCGCGGTCGTCAGCTATGGGTGTCGTGGTCGATCGCCAGGTGGACCACCTGCAGAGGGCGACGGTTGGACCCGGGGCAAACCCCACGTGCGTCCACACTGTGAGCCGGCACAGCCACATTGCCGGCATGAGTCCACACCGGCGGATACATGCTGCGGCAGTGCTGGCACTGCACATAGTGGGCCCCCATACCGTCTAGCGTTCCCACCGCTGAGCCAGTTCAAACACCCGGTGCCTCAGCGGGTACTCGTGGACGCCGGTGACTCCCGCTGTCGGCCGGTACGCGCTTCCGACTCTTCGGGGCCACCCGCGTCCTTCCGCCGCCTGTGGACGCACCACGACCATGTGTCGTTTCCGACCAACTGTGGGGCAGGTCGATGAGCGGTTCGAGTCGACGACGACACCTTGAATGCGCTCCAGCAACTCGCCAGAAGTCTGGACCGCGGTCAGCGACCGCAGCAGTGCCCTGCAGGGTGCTGGTCTCCCGATGACCCGATGCAGATCGCGTCGTACCCGGCCGAAACGGCCGCAAGACTCGTGGTCAGTGTTCGCAGTTGATCGTGGTGTCAAGACCGGGGCCGGTGACGCATCGGTCGGTGTCGTCGCCGCCGTCGAGGTCGTCGTCGCCGGGACCGCCAATGAGGCGATCGTTGCCGGGGCCGCCGAGGAGGAGGTCGTCACCGGAACGCCCGATGATCATGTCGTTGCCCTCGAGGCCGCAGATCACGTCGTCGCCGGAAGTACCCCCTGAGCCGATCGTTGCCCTCAGTGCCCTCGATCGTGCAGTCGGGGAGTGGTGCCTGTCCAGAGCCTGACCACCACAGCCCGGTGGCGTTGCCCTGCTCGTCGAGGCGTCCCGCCGAACCGACCGTGGACTCCACGATGTCGAAGGTCGAGGAGAAGTCGGCCAGCCAGTTACCCGAAGCGTCGGCGGTCACGACCTTGTATTGAAACGGCAGTTCGACCGCGGTGAACACCACAACCTCCGCGAGAGGCGTCGCGAGTCCGCTGACGGTGTCCGCGGTGACGGAAACGTCAGTCAGCGCCAGCTCGAAGACGACGTGGGAAGACGTGAAGCCTGCCTCCGCTCCGGAGACCGCGGTCAGCGTCAGCAGGTCGCCAGTCTCCAGGGACACGTCCGGAAAGAATGGGGGAAGCAGTGCCTTCTGCAGTTGCTTCGGCGACCGCGGGTCCCCTGCGATACGCCGTTGAGGACCAGCTCGATCACATCGCCCTCAACCCAGTTCTGGCCGCTGACGAACTGCCCGGAGGAGGCGCCAAGGAGTTCCGCACCGTCCACGATCGCGTTCACCCGCGACTCGCTCAAGTCATCGATGACGTCAGCCTGAGCCCCGACCGGCGTCAGGGCCGCGGCCGTCACCAGAAGGCCACCCGACGGCAAAGACGCAAGCACAGTTGCCTTCACGATCACACCCCCGTCATATGGAAGTCGCCACGTGTGAAGCGGGTGACCGATCCCCAACGCATGACCCGGCGGGGACATCCCAGTGAGACGCCAACGTCCAACGACCGCCTGCCACGCCATCGGTTCGACATGGCTTCACTCCTCCTGGCTACGCCCAGACGATGAGGCACGCAAGGAACTCGTACCCCAGATCGATCATCTGATCGTCGGTGAGTCGTCGCGCGTCTCTGCACACGCCACCCTTCTCATCAGCGACCACTACCCACCGTTCCGACCGACTCGCGCTCACCAGCAGGAAGTTGAGCGCGTAGATGACCGGCAGGTGGCGACGCCAAACGACGGCCGTGATGGGGACGACATGGCGTGCTGAGTTCTACCATCCGCCGTCCGCGCCCAGTGGGAGTCGGTCACCGTCCGTGCCCGGGGAGTCGCCAGTTTGCCTGAGAGCCTACCTCACAACCCAGATCGCGTCGTGAGCCGTGTTCCTTCAGGAACTAGAACAGGGGGTCGTCACCGCGGGCTGCGGCTCCGGGTCAGACCTCGCCGTTGATGTCGTGCACGACGCAGTCAGACGGTCAGAGGGCGGTGAGCTTCACCCACTCATTGAGCACCTGCGGCTCCTCCGCGCCGAAGACCCCACGAACCTTGATGAACGATTGCAGGGTCCACTCCTGCCCGGTCGTGTCGGTGACGACACCGCGCGTCTTCACCTTGAAGTTGCCCGCGCTCTCGGTCTCGTTGATGACCGGGCGCTGTTTCGCCGTGCCGGTAGCCAGTGGCGCTATCTCGCGGGCGGCGCACTTCGCAAAGAAGTCGTCTTCGCTGACCGCGTCCGAAACGTCGAACACGAGGATCGGGATGTCGCTGTTGTGGACCACGATGGACACGTTGCCCGACGGCGCGAAGGCGTCCTGCTGGACTCCATTGAACACAGGCGGACCTCCGGTGCAGAACGTCACCGCGTCATCCCAACCGACAACAACCAAGATCGGGACCATCTTGCCGCCCACATCGGTCATCACCGGGCCGACTTGGTGGCCGCCAATCGTGTCGAAACGCTGAACAACCCCCGACTCGGCCGGTTCAGCTGGCTTATCGGCAGACGCCGGCGGTGAGGCGACCAAGACACCGGCCATCGCCACACCCGTCACAGCCGCAAACGTTCTCACCTTCATGGTGCCTCCCCAGTCTCGCGGACGGGCGACCGGCCAGCCGACCGTCCGATGAACCTAGCGGACCCGCATCCCCCCGGTAACCCCCCAACGACTGCTCGATCATCGTTGGCCGAAACGCCGACGCCGGGCGACTGGGATGCGGCAGTCACCCCGGCGCAATGCGACCCAGCCTCGTTCTCCACCTGGGTAGCGCTGCTGGCGACCGGGATCCAGCCGACTCAACGAGGTGACCGCCTACCCACCGCCGCCTGGGGCTGCATCCCGACGAATCCGCCATCGCATCGTTGATGCGTCGCCACTAGCGGCGGAGGCCCCGGGACGTGCCTCTTCGCCACGGGGCGCGCCAACGCACCTCGTCGGACACTGTGCGGGCATGATCGAGGAACG
>CALOBR010000001.1:0-657120 GCA_942491665.1 Jiangellales bacterium | reverse complement strand
GCGCGACCCGCAGGGCGGTTTCCATGCCGCACTCAGCGCCGACAGCCCCGTGCCCGGCGCCACACATGAGCACATGGAGGAGGGTGCCTTCTACACCTGGAACTGGCGGCAACTGGTTGAGGCCATCAGCGATGCCAGCCTGCGCGACTGGGTCGTGGCACGTTATGGTCTCAGTGAACTCGGCAATGCCGTCAGTGATCCACTCAACGAGATGTCGAGCAAGAATGTCCTCTACCGGGCAATGGATACACGCGAGCTGGCGCAGAAATTCAATGTCGACCTGATGACGGCAACGCGACGCAATGCCGAGGCTGAGCGCCTGTTGCGTGTGGCACGCGACAGGCGCCCGGCTGTGCCGGTGGACGACAAGGTGGTCGCGGTCTGGAATGGCTACATGATAACAACGCTGGCGCTGGCGGGCCGCGTGCTGGATGAGCCGCGCTACATCGAGGCGGCCGGACAAACAGCAGATTTTGTACTGAACACACTGTTCGATGAAAAAGATGCGCTGTTGTACCGGGACTGGCGTGACGGTGAACGCGGCGTGCCGGGCTTCAGTGAAGACTATGCCGCTGTGGCGGAAGGGTTGCTGGCACTCTACAAGGTCACAGGCAACAAGCGCTGGTTGAACGCGGCGCAAACACTGGTCGATCTGCAGCTTGAGATGTTCTGGGACAGGGGCAACGGCGGCTTCTTCAGCACACCGGCAACCACGGAACTCTGGGTGCGCGAGAAGCCGGTCAGTGACGGTGCCACGCTGGCGCTCAACGGTATTGCCCTGCATGTGCTGTTGCAACTCGGTGAGCTGACCGGGAAACAATCCTACCTGCAATATGCGTGGCAAACCGCCGCGTGGGCCGCGGCACAGATGCATGATGCGGGAGCCGCCATGCCCTACAGCCTGATTGTCTGGAATGACCTTGTTGGTCTGAATCCCGTGAAAGCTGACGCGCCCGTGCATAGCCGCTAAGTCACTAACGTGCTGCTTATTATTTCAGCCCTGTTGCCGGTGTTCATGGTGATCGTGCTTGGCTATTTCCTGCGCCACTTTGCCGTGCTCGATGCGTCGGCCTGGCACGGGCTGGAAAACCTCTGTTACTTCGTGTTGTTCCCGGTGCTGCTGGTGAAGACGCTGGCCGTGGCGGCCATCGGTTCAGCTGACATTGCACGCTTTGCAGGTGCGCTGCTGTTTGCGATCTTTACCATGAGTGCCTTGCTGTTGCTGGCGTACCCGGCATTGCACCGCTACTGCAGGGTCACGCCTGCAGCCTTCACCAGCCTCGTGCAGGGGGCGACCCGCTGGCACGGTTTTATTGCCCTGTCGATGGTCGGCCTGTTGCTCGGTGACGAGGGCGTGGCCTACATGGCAGTGACCATGGCCGTGATTATTCCGCCATTGAATATTATAAATGTCATGGTGTTAGCACACTTTGGTGACACAGAAGGTGATTTGTCGCAGGTGTTCATGAAGCTGCTCAGAAACCCGTTCATCATTGCCTGTGCGCTCGGCGCCGTGCTCAATGTCACGGGCCTGGGCCTGCCGTCCCTGCTGTACAGCAGCGCCGACATTATCGGCAGCGGCGCGCTCGGGATCGGCCTGCTGACGGTCGGGGCCGGTATCCATCTCAGCGGCATCCGTGATCACCGCGGGCTGGTTGTGTTCGGTGCACTTTTGCGGTTGCTGGGTATGCCGGCCCTGATGTTCACGGGTTGCCTGCTGTTCGCTGTGGAGGGTCTGCCGCGCACCGTGGCCATGCTGGCCGCCGCCGTGCCGACGGCCGCCGCATCGTTTGTACTGGCAAGACAGATGGGCGGTGATGCGCCGTTGATGGCCAATCTGATTACCCTGCAGGTACTCGGTGCCAGCGTGACCATGCCGCTGGTTATCTGGTTGTCACAGGCCGTCTGATGTTTCACCGGGTATCAATCCGGTCCTGATGGCCATCGTGTTATTCTGCGTGCCGTGAATCGATTCGGGACCCTGCTGCTGACCGCCCTGTTACCGGCAATGGCCTGCCATGCCACGGATTTTCGTGCCGGCAATGTCGAGGGCCTGTTCGACCTGACGGCGGCCTACGGAGTCGGGGTGCGCGTCGAGGATGTCAACAAGGACATTGTTGCCATCGCCAACGGCGGCACCCGTGCATCCGCCAATAATGATGACGGAGACCTCAACTACGACAAGGGGATCATCTCCAATGCCGCACGTCTTGATGCCGACCTGACACTGGTATGGAGGCAGTTCGGCGCCTACGTGCGTGGCTATGCCCTGTACGACTACGAGAACCAGGATGTTGAGCGTGAACGTACACCGCTGAGTGATGAGGCCAAAGACATCATCGGCAAGGATGCCGGTCTGCTCGAACACTATGTGTCAATGAGCATCACGCCCGGTGGTACGCCGATGATCTTTCGCCTCGGTGACCAGGTACTCAACTGGGGTGAGAGCTCTTTCATCCGTGACGGCATTGACATCATCAATCCCGCCGACCTGGCAACGCTGGGCCAGCCGGTAACTTCGTCACGTGACTTTCTTGTTCCACAGGGCATGTTGTGGGGTGCAGCGAATGTCACCGAGCATGTGTCGATCGAGGGCTACTACCAGTATGAGTGGGAGTCGGTTGTCTTGCCGCCGGTCGGCAGTTACTTTTCCAGCCTTGACCTGTTCGGCGCTGATGACGTCAATTTCGCCATGCTCGGGGCGGGGCAGTTCTCGGACCTGGGCACGGACCTGGATGCGGCGTTTGGATTGCCGGCAGGCACCCTGGGTTTTGACCCGGACTTCATGAAACTGCCCGGTCTGCGTGTTGACGATGCCAGGGACGGGGGGCAGTTTGGTTTTAGCGTGTCGACATTCGTGCCCGGCCCCAAGGCCACACGTATCACTGCCCACCTGGTGCGCTATCACAGTCGTCTGCCGATCATCAGCGGACGCACGGCCAGTCAGCAGGCCATCGACCAGACCTCGCAGGCCAATGTCGATGCGCTGGCCGCCAGCCTGGTGCCGGCATATGAGGAGAATGGTCTTGCGCCTGACGAGGCCGCCAGTGCAGCAGAAGAAACGGCCGGTGCACTGACGACCAGTGGCTATGCGAACCAGGCCGGTTATTTTGTCGAGTATCCCGAGGACATCACCATGCTGGGCCTGGGTTTCAGCACGGCAACTCCCCGACGGGGTTTGCTGCTGTCCGGTGAGTTGTCGCATCACCTTGATTTCCCCTTCCAGCGGGAACTGGGTAACGTCTTTGCGGCGACGCTCTCGCCCATTCAGTTCAATGATGCCAGCACTGGTCCGGGCAGCTATGGCGCCAGTGAAAACGTCAAGGGCTATACGCGGCTTGACCGTACCCAGGCAACGCTGGGGGTGACCCAGTTCTTTGGTCCCCGCCTCGGCGCGGCGCAGACGACCGCCAATGCGGACATCGCCATGGTGTATGTACATGACATGCCTGGCAGCGATGGACAGCAACTGCAGGCGACGTTGCCACCCAGCAGCAGCTCCTGGGGTTACCGCGTCGGCGCTTCGTTGATCTATAACGGTGTCTTCGGCGGGCTCACGCTGGTGCCTTCCCTGTTCTGGACGCACGACGTCAATGGCGCCACGCCGGCACCCTTGAGTACCTTTCTGGAAGACCGGCAATCTATTCAGTGGGGGGCTCGGTGCGAGCTTCATCAACCAGTGGACTGCAAATCTTAGTTACACCAATTTTCTGAACGGCAGTGAAAGCCTGGTCAGGGACCGCGACCTGGTGCGCTTCCGGGTGAGCTATACCTTTTAAGACGAGACCAGCATGCGCTATCGCTACACACTGTTTTTGTTACTGACCCTGTTTTCGGCGGCTGACCGGGCTGACAGTCCTTCGTCTGCAGCGGCTTCGCCCGGCAGTGCACCACTGACCCCTGTGGGTGCCGAGCGTGCCGGTAATGCTGCCGGTAGCATCCCGCCGTGGACGGGAGGCATCACCGAGCCACCGGCTGCCTATGTTCCCGGCGAGCAGGAAGTGGATCCTTTTGCGGATGATGCGCCGCTGCACACCATCACGGCAGACAACATGGCGGACTACGTGGATAAGTTGTCCCCGGGTCAGCAGGCCCTGTTAACTGCATACCCGGACAGCTGGCGCATGCAGGTCTACCCGACACGTCGCTCGGCATCCTACCCGGAGTGGGTGTACAAGGCAGTAGAGAAAAATGCGCGAACGGCCACGGTACTGCGGGAAGGCAAGGGTGGCGTGGCCGGCGCCAATGTCAGTTCGCCGTTCCCGATCCCGGGCAGCGGTATTGAGGTGGTGTGGAATCACAACCTGCGCTGGCGTGGTATCCGTGTGCAGCGCAGCTTTGGCCAGGCGGCGGTTACATTTAGGGGCAATTACACGGTCACGCTGCAATTGCAGGACTTCGCCTTCCCCTATGCGGCGCATCCCGAAGACGAAATCCGCACAGAATTTCCCAATATGCTGCTGGCGATCAAAACAAAATCGATCGCGCCCGGGCTGATCTCGGGTGATGGCGCCCTGGTGCTTGAACCCATTGACCAGACAGAAGCGCCGCGCAAGTCGTGGACCTACAACAGGAACCTGCGGCGTATCCTGCGTGCACCCTATATTGCCAACGCCTATCCTGCAACCGACACGGATAACCTGCGCACGGTCGATGAGTTCGACATGTTTAACGGCTCCCCGGAAGAGTACGACTGGGAATTGAAAGGCAAGCAGGAGCTGTATATTCCCTATAATGCCTACCGCATCCATGCGCAGGACCTGGATTATGACGATGTTGTCATGCAGAACCATATCAATCCGCAACTGGCGCGCTACGAGTTGCACCGTGTATGGGTCGTGGAGGGTACGCTGAAGCCGGGGTTGAAACATATCTACGGGCGGCGCGTGCTGTATGTCGATGAGGACAGCTGGCAGATAGCCGTGGCTGATAATTACGATCTGGATGGCAAGCTGTGGCGCACGTCCGAGGCGCATGCGCTGAACTATTACGCGGTGCCGGTGCTGTGGAGCACGCTGGAGGTCTACTATGACCTGGAGCAACAGCGTTACCTGGTATCGGGACTGGATAACCGGCGTAACCCCTACCGTTTTTCGGATAGCGCAGACCCGCGCGAGTTCAGCCCGAACGCGTTGCTTTATTACATTCGTTGAAGTACGGCAATCGCGCCGGGGACGGCGCTCCTACATGAATCAACAATCGCACCTGGGATGGCGCTCCTGCACAAATTAACAATCGCGCCGGGGACGACGCTCTTGCACAAATCAACACACCTGTAGGAGCGGCGTCTCGCCGCGATTGCTTACTCGATGCTAGCCACACTCCGGCCAGCCGTAACCCCAGCGCCAGGGAAGGCCGGAGCAGGGCACGCCGCCAAGTCGCACCGCGCGGTACATGAGCTCGGCAATGGCTGTATACAGCGTCTGAACGGTCCCGGGCGATACACCGTACTCGACTGTCAGTTCCGGTGTCCGCGTGTTGCCTGTCTCCACGACACAGGCGAGCAGGGCAAGGTCTGCCTGCTTGCGTGCCTCGAAACTTTGCTCTGCGGTGGCATCGATCGCGGCACCCGCATGGTAGAGCCGGTCATGATCGATGCAGCAGTCCTCCCAGGGCGGCCGACTGCCGTGGTAATTGCGGACATCCTCAATTTCTTCAGCCAGGTATTCCCAGCCGACCGAGAGGCCACCGCTGCAACCGTCCGTGGTAAAGGCGGCCAGGGTACTGCCGGGCGCAGTCATGACCGCAAGCAACTCCGTATGGTGCTTCAGCTCGAGTTGCCGCTCGAGAAGATCGACCCTGGCACTCGGTGTCTGTTCCTCGCTTGCGCGCGCATGCCGGCAGCAGGGCGCAGACAAGGATGAGTCCGTAGCGTACGCTTACGGTGATTCATCGCGGTAGTGTCGTTGTGGTTCAGGTTTTCCGAACAGGATGGCCGTGTGCATCAGCAGGCGTTCCGCCGGGTTGAGGTCGGCGCGCTCCGCAATGACCTCGCGTGCCAGTGCCGGCTCATCGGTAATGACACCGTCCACGCCCAGCGACATCATGCGGGATAACGTTACCGCATCGTTGACTGTCCAGACGAATACCTGTTTGCCCAGCTCATGGCTGCGACGCACAAACCCAGGGCTCGCCATGCCCGTGGCGACGGCAAGAAAATCGACATCGAGACTGGCCAGGTTGCCAATTGCCGTGGCGGACAGCAGGCCGATGGTCCAGTCCGGGCGCAGGGCGCGGATCTTTTGCACGCCTTCGTACTTGAGTGACATGATGGCCACTTCATTGGCCATGCCCAGCTGTTCCACGATGTCCACCACGCGCTGTTCCAGTTGCTGGTCATGGCCGTAATACTTGAGTTCGATGACCACGCGCGCCTTGCCGCTGGCCTCTTCAAGTACCTCGACCAGCGTGGGTACGCGCTCTGCGGAAAATTGCGGATCAAACCAGCTGCCGATATCGATGTCGCGGACCTGCGGTAGCGAGCCATCCCAGACCTTGAGGTCCACGCCGGCGAGTTTCATGAAGTCGCTGTCATGGATAACCACCACTTCGCCATCCGCGGTTTCCTGTACATCGATTTCCACCCAGTCGCTGGCATCCTCGATGGCCGCTCGTATCGAGGCGAGGGTATTCTCCGGTGCCTTGCCGGCGGCGCCGCGATGCGCCACCACGGTGACCGTGTCCTTGATCTGGATACCATCGACCAGCCAGTGGCCAACCCCTATGGCGCTGACGACGGCAGCGGCCAGCATCAATGTGAGCAGCGGTGCCGACAGGCGCCAGCCACGGGTTGGTTGGTCTCGTGCCATGGCGCAGAGATCGGTACGCTCCCCGGCAGCACCATGTTGCTGATAAAAACCACCAGGGCATAGCCAAGGCTGCCCGCGATAAAAACCGTGGCCACGAAGTTGCCAAGCATCCAGAGTGCCACGAAGCCCCCCATCACCGGCACCAGCCAGTCAATTGAATCGAAGAACTTCGGTACCTGCCACGAGCCGAGCAGTTGCACGATGAGCCAGCACCAGCGTGCTGAAGATGAATGCCAGTAGCGCCCAGAGTGCGAGTGTCTTTAACAGCCGCCGCTTGTGTCCCCGGGTGAGGCGTTCACTTTGTGCAAATGACCTTGCCGGCGTGATACCGGCAAACAGTACCAGCGGCAACGCCATTGACCAGGCAAGCAGTTTGCTGACCAGAATCAGCGACATGGCCAGCAACAACAGCCCGATCATGACGGCGGCTATCCAGAATTCCGCAGGCCGTTCGGCCAGGTAATAGTTGATGTCATAGGCAGAGAACAGGAACCACGCAATCGCACCGCTGGCCGCGACAAACGGGGAGTGTCAGCAGCAACACGCGGACCACCAGCCTGACGGCAAACAGGAAGATGCTGTGAGCGCGTAGCGCCGTAAAGCGCAGTGCAGCCAGGGTGCCGATGTGCAAGCCCTGTGCATGACCGGCTCCCATGGTCATCAGGGAGGCCTGCTCAAAGCCGAGAATCGCAATTGTCAGGCCGGCCAGAAAGACAAGCGCGGCTATCCCGGTCGGTGATAACAAAAACCAGGCGATATCCTGGTCGGCGAGTGCCGGCTGGTCGGAAAGCCCGAGTAGCAGCCGGCTGATGAGGGCGACCAGCGGCGCGAACAGAATGATGCCCAGTGCCGTATAGGCAAGGTGCAGGGTAAAGACCTGTTGCCAGTCCTGCCGCAGTCGCTGTAGTGATGTCCTCCAGATGGAGGTGTACTCGTGAGTGGTCATTATCAGTATTGTTCAGTGGGGGTTGTCGTTTGTTGGTCTGGCTTTCGTTCAGCCACTAACAAAAAAACCGTTATACCCGTGCCTGCGAGTATAACGGTTGCTGCTTACTCTAATGAGTTGCTTAGCCTTCAGCAACATAATCGTCAGAGTCATTGCCTCTCGGTGTGATTTCATGGTCCTGTCCCAGGCCAAGGTAAACCTGTCGATCGGCCTCGTGTGTGTCCCTACTATGTATAGGTTATCGCTGATCTGCTTACAAGTTGCCTGGTCTGACGCAGTGATAGATTGTGCGCGGTCTGCTCTTCGATGCCGGGGGCTATTGTCCTGAACTTACCTCAATCTCGGGATTTTCCTGCGCCAGTGACTGCTCGAGAGTCAACCTGTATTCATTGCGGATTTCAGCCTGCGGGTGGAGTTGACTCTGCAGGAAGGCGAATGCGGCCTGTTTGGTCAGTGTCAGTTGCCGCTGTGGTCGCAGGGCCGTGGGTAGTTCATGATTGCGACAGGGCAGCAGTTCTGCTGTCGCCGGTGGGGTGCTCTCGTACCCGCGCAGTGCGGTGATGAAGTTGTCTGGCATATCGATCTGGCCGTCAATTTTTCCACGTATGGCCCAGCAACCGATGCTGTCAGGGTTATCAACCCAGCGGAACAGCTGTGCCGCCATGCCTGCAAACCCGGTGTGCGAGCCGCCACGCACTGTTACCAGTGTCGCGTCCGGTACCCATGTTTCGAGCAGTGCGGCGTTTTGCGGATAGTCGACCATGGCATCGATATCGCCCGCGACCATCATGAAGGGTGGCGCTGGCGCATCGAAAAACTGTTGGCCGAAAATGCCGACAGGCCCGGCGATCGAGATGGCCGCCCGAATCCTTGCATCCCGGTAGTGTGGATGAAAGGCAAGCAGCGTCGTGGTCATGCCACCCAGCGACAGACCCACCGCGCCGATGCGTTGCGGGTCAACACAGCCAGCAAAGCGGTGCTCCGTGCTATTGCTCCAGGCAAGCAGGCTGTCAATGATAAAACTGACATCACCCGGTTGATTCAGCACGTCGATAAACTGAGGACCGCCAGCGGTGCCCAGATGGGTCAGCGGAAAGTTCGCTGCGGCCACGATATAGCCATGGCTGGCAAGATACTCGCCCAGGTAGGCACCGTTTCCCCGCAGGGACATGAAGCCGTGACTGTAGATGACCAGCGGTGCGGGACATGCCTGCGTGGCAAGCGGCCGCGGTTCCGGACGTAACCACTCAAGGGGGCGGTGTCGCGCCGGGTACCACACGCGTGTCTCGAGGACGCGTTCAGGTGTTTCCGGATGATCGTCATGGGCTGCGGTCGTGCGCCGCGTGTCGACCAGTGTGAAGTCCTGTTTACCAACGGCGTAAGGACCGGGCTGCAGGAGGCGGGCGCTGTCTCCGCTATCGGCTGCGAGCGGTGTTGCGGTGAGAATCAGCGCGAAGCTGAGAAACCAAAGGAACCACCAACGGTGAGGTTCCTGCGGGAGCGCCGTCCCCGGCGCGATTCGGGGCGTAACAAAAAACAATCGCGCCGGGGACGGCGCTCCTGCAAGGAACACATTCTTATGTTGCACACCGTCTACGGCACATTGCTGTTGATGGTTACCTGGATCGTTTCGCTGCTCTGTGTCGCGATTGGTGAGACGATGCCTTGCAGGTCACCGCTCTCCGGCATGGCGTTGCCGGATTTCGAAATGCGCGCACCGATATCCACCTGCTCGAAATTCGACAGCTTCATGGCGGGCATCATGGCCATCGAGTCATCCAGCGTGACCGTGACCGGCAGGTCCTTTACCTGCTTGCGGACGATGGCCAGCGGCATGCGCGGGCCCTGCGTGGCACGCGCAAAGATGAACACGGTGTCTTCCGCCGCGGCCGCAGCGGCCAGTTGCGGGTCGAGTGAGACGCTGACACTCAGTGCCGCAGCGCTGCCGCTGTCTGTGGCTGAGGGAGAGGCGGCATCGGTCGTGGCTGCGGCGACGGTGGCGGCGGGCGCGGCGGTGATGCCGAGCTTTGCCTGCACATTGCTGATCTGCTCCGCGATCACGGCGGTATCTTCACCGCCGGGCGGCAGTTTCGCGGCGGCCTGCTGCCAGTAGTCGAGTGCCGCGGCATAGTCCCCGGACTGGTTCTTCCAGTGCCCGGCAAGCCACAGGCCCTTGAGGTTGCCGGGGTCGAGTTCCAGTACCCGGGTCAGCAGTTCACCGGCCTTGTCGTTGAAGCGGCCGTTGTTGGCCATCACGGTGGCGTCGGCATAATCGGCCAGCAGGTTGGCGTTTTCTCCGCCCAGACGCAGGGCGTTCGCATAGGCAGCCTCGGCCTCACTGTAGCGTTTCAGGATGGTGTAGCTGCGCGCCAGCATCACCCAGCCTTTCAGGTCGTCAGGCTGCTGCTGCAGACGTTCGGCAAGCAGCGCAACCATTTCATCGATCGAGGCGGCCGATTGTGCCTGTTGCTGTGCCGCAGGGGGTTGCGACGACCGTGCCTGTTGCAGCCGTTCGATCAGTTCCACGGAGCCCAGTTGCTGGTAGAGCAGTACCGCGCACAGTGGCAGGGCAGGGATAATCAGCAGTGTTGCCCAGCGCCCGCTGCGTGCTTTCCGCGATGCAGGATCGGTCCTGGCGAGGTCGTAGAGCAGTTCCTGCTCGAGATCGGCGCGTGCCGCACCATACTGCGCCTTGTCGAGTTTGCCGACTTCCAGGTCGGTGTCGAGTTCGGCAAGCTGTTGCCTGATGACCTCGATGTTGAGTTCGTCACGGGAAACGGCGGAAAGCTCGCGCTTGCGCAGCAGCGGCGGCAATATAAACAATAGTGCCACCATCATCATGACGGCGGCCAGGCTCCAGAATACGGTCATTGTTGCTTGTCCTGTTGAGGCGGGGTGTTACCCAGCGCGGCATCCAGTCTGGCGCGTTGCTCGGGCGTAATATCAGTGGCCGCGGTACGTTTCTGGCGGCGTATGGCGCGCAGCAGCAGGAAGCCGGCAACCAGCAGCAGCACGAACGGGCCGAACCAGATGAGGTAGTTGGCTGGCTTCACCGGTGGATTGTAAAGCACAAAGTCACCATAGCGAGCGACCAGGAACTCGACGATCTCGTCATCACTGTTGCCCGCCTGGATCATGTCATAGACCTCGGCGCGCAGGTCATGGGCGAGTTCGGCATCCGAGTCGGCCAGCGACTGGTTCTGGCATACGAGGCAGCGCAGTTCCTCGATCAGGTCCTTGAAGTGTTGTTCTTCTGCCTTGGTCTCAAACTTGAACGCTTCAAGTGTGACCCCGGCCTGTGCTGTGCCCGTGCCGAGCAACAGGCACAGTGCAATAACGGAAACGATTCTTTTCATCATGGGGTGGATTGCAGCTCCGCGATCAGTGGCAAAATCTCATTGTTCAGGGAATCGACCGTGAGCGGACCGATATGCTTGTGGCGGATGATGCCCTGGCGGTCGGTAATGAAGGTCTCCGGTGCGCCATACACGCCCCAGTCGATGCCCACGCGGCCATCGGCATCAAAGGCATTGGCGATGTAGGGATCGCCGAGTTGCGCCAGCCACTGCTGTGCCTTGTCACGTTCATCCTTGTAATTGAGGCCGTAGATATCGACCTTGCCGGTCTTTGCCAGCAGCAGTAGCACCTCGTGCTCCGCGCGGCAGGAGACGCACCAGGTGGCCCAGATGTTGAGGATGGAGACCTTGCCCATGAGGTCGTTGTTACTGAGTGTGGCCGCCGGGTCTTTCAGGCGCGGCAATGAAAATTCCGGCATCGGTTTGCCGACCAGCGGCGAGGGGACCCGCTTCGGATCGAGGCTCAGGCCGCGGTAAAGAAACGCCACCAGCACGATAAAGATGGCGAGCGGCACCAGGTAACGCAGGTAGCGTGTCATCAGGAGCGGGCCTCCGTGACCAGTCGCTTCGAGGTGGCCTGCAGCCGTGCCGTGCTGCTCACCCTGGGCATGCGGTAGCGCTTGTCCGATGCCGCCAGCAAGCCACCAATGGCGATCAGGATGCCGCCCAGCCAGATCCAGCGCACGAACGGCTTGTAATACAGCCGCAGGCTCCAGTCGCCACCGCCAAGGGATTCACCCAGTGATACATAGATATCGCGGGTGAAAGCCGGGCATCGATGCCGGCTTCGGTCATCGGCTTGGTCTGGACCGGGTAGGTTCGTTTCTCCGGGTTGCAGCACCGCAACTTCCTTCCTCACCGTCCTTGAATAGACGTGACGGGTGCCGCGGTGTGCACGGTAGTTGGGGCCCTTGCGAGCGACTTCACGCCATCGAACCGGAAGGGGTGACCACCGAGTTCGGCCGTTTGTCCCGGCGACATGCGGATATCCTGCTCGATGTCGAACTGGGTAACGAAGGTCACCCCGATAACGAATAAGGCCACACCGAGATGCGCCAGCCACCATGCCGTAGTAACTGCGGCTGCCCGCGACCGGAACCCAGGTCGCGCAGAAAGCCGCCAATGCCCTTGCGATAGCGGTAGTTCGCTGCCGCAGGCCCGAAATCAGCTGATGCCACGATCCAGGCCGACAGCATGACCGCGAGACCGGCCCAGGATATTGCCGTGCGTGGAACAGATGGCAGTGCTCACCAGATACCGGCGGCGATACTCAGCAGCAGCGCGATCCGCAGATTGCCGGGCGATGTCGCCAGGATCCTTTGTTTCCAGCGTGCCAGTGGCCCGATGCCCATGAGGATCACCAGGAAGCGGCATGAAGGTCACGAACATGGAGGTGAACCAGGGGAAACCAACCGAGATTTTGCCCCAGCCAAAGGCGTCGTAGATCAGCGGCGCCAGCGTGCCGAGCAGGATGAAGGCGGTAATGACCACCAGCAGCAGGTTGTTACCCAGCAGCAGGGTTTCGCGTGACAGCAGGTCGAAGCCGCCGCCACGGGATATATTCGGTGCACGCCACGCATACAGCGCCAGGGAACCGCCAATGACGATGCAGCAGGAAGATCAGGATGAACAGGCCGCGCGCCGGATCGGTGGCAAAGGCATGCACCGAGGTCAGTACGCCGGAACGCACCAGGAAGGTGCCCAGCAGGCTCAGTGAGAACGCCAACAGGCCAGCAGCACCGTCCAGCCTTTGAAGGCGCCGCGTTTTTCGGTGACGGCCAGTGAGTGTATCAATGCCGTGCCCACCAGCCAGGGCATGAATGAAGCGTTCTCAACCGGATCCCAGAACCACCAGCCGCCCCAGCCCAGTTCGTAGTAGGCCCACCAGCTGCCAAGGGCGATGCCGCAGGTCAGGAAGCCCCAGGCGATCATGGTCCAGGGACGCGACCAGCGTGCCCAGTTCTGCATCCAGCTTGCCGTCCATGATGGCGGCAACAGCAAACGCAAAGGCGACGGACAAGCCGACATAGCCCATGTAGAGCATGGGCGGGTGAATGGCCATGCCCGGATCCTGCAGCAGCGGGTTCAGGTCGCGGCCTTCCTGCGGCCGCCGGCAGCAGGCGCTCGAACGGGTTGGAGGTCAGCAGCATGAACAGCAGGAAGCCGATGCTGATCATGCCCATCACCGACAGCACGCGCGCCACCACTTCCGGCGGGCGGCAGGTGCGGCTGAACGGGCGACGGCCACGGTCCAGGCGCCGAGGATCAGCGCCCACAGCAGCAGCGAGCCCTCGTGGGCGCCCCACACCGCGGAGATCTTGTAGATGTCGGCAGCTGGGTGTTGCCGTGCTGGGCGACATAGAGCACGGAAAAATCATTGACCAGGAAGGCATGGTCAGAACAGCCAAAGGCGATCACCAGAAAGACCAAACTGTCCCCAGGCGGCCGGTCGGGCCAGTGCCATCCAGCCGGCGTTGCGGTTCAGGTGATGCGCCCCTACCAGCGGCACGACCGCCTGGATGATCGCCAGGCACAGGGCCAGGATCAGGGCGAAATGACCGAGTTCAGGAATCATGTGTGCACCGCCCTGCTGCGCTGCGTTGCCGGGCTGCACCTTCGTCATGCGCCTTCAGTTTGAGCGAGTCGCAGCCACTTCCGGCGGCATGTAGTTTTCGTCGTGTTTGGCGAGTACTTCGTCAGCGACGAACACGCCATCATCGCGGAGTTTGCCGTGGGCGATGATGCCTTGTCCTTCGCGGAACAGGTCGGGCAGTATGCCGGTGTACTCCACGGTGACCGGTCTTGGCGTTGTCGGTGACGTCGAAACTGACTGTCAGGCCGTCTGCCTTTGCGCTGGACGCTGCCATCGGTGACCAGGCCGCCAACGCGGAACGGGTGCGATCCGGCCGGCGCCTCGCCGGCGAGCTACCTCGGACGGGCGAGTAGAAGAACATCAGGTTCTCGTTGAAGGCCTTCAGGGCGAAACCCGGCGGCAATACCGATGCCCGCAACCATCAGCACGATCAGGTACAGACGTTTCTTTCGTTTCGGATTCATTGTTGTTCATTCCTCGGCCCGTCTGGCGCGCGCGGGCAATGTCGGTCACTGTTTTTTTACGCTGCAGTTTCATCGGCGCGACGATGTTGGCCACCAGCACGACCAGGGCAAGCCATAAGACGTCCACACGTACAGCATAGCCGCCCATGTCGAAGAATTCATTCATTTTCATTTCCCCCTCGACCAGTTCCGTACCCAGCGGGTATTGCGTTCGCGCTCCAGTACCTCGCACGCGCGCGCATTAGGACCACAACGGCATAATAAAGTTTAAAGGCGAGAGCCATCAGCAACAGCGGAATCAGCATGCTGATATCCATGGAAGGTTTGTCGAACTTGGTGACCGTCGGCCCCTGGTGCAGGGTGTTCCACCATTCGACCGAATAATGGATGATGGGGATATTCACCACACCAACCAGTGCCAGGATCGAGGTGGCCCGGGCCGCGGTACGCTTGTCATCCACGGCGTTGTAAAGCGCTATCACACCCAGGTAGAGGAACAGCAGGATCAGCTCCGACGTCAGCCGGGCATCCCAGACCCACCAGGTGCCCCACATCGGCTTGCCCCAGATCGAACCGGTGACCAGTGCCAGGAAGGTAAACGAGGCGCCGATCGGCGCGCTGCTGATGGATACGATCTCCGCCAGCTTGATGCGCCAGATCAGGCCGATTAGCGCCGGCGCCGGCCATGACCACATAGATAAACATGGACATCCAGGCGGCCGGCACATGGATGAACATGATCCGGTAGCTCTCGCCCTGCTGGTAGTCGGGCGGCGCCACCAGCAGGCCGTAGGTAGAGGCCGCAGCAGGAATCAGCAGTGCAATCAAGGCCAGCCAGGGGATCCATCTTGCCGGCCAGGCGGTAAAAATAGCGGGGTGAGGCCATTTGGTGAAAGAAGACTAGCACATATTAACTCAAACTGATTCTCAGGGCGGCGGCTGTCGCCACGGGCGACAGGCTCAGGGACAGCGCCAGCAGCGCGGTGAGCAGGGACAGGTGTGCCGTTATCGGTAATCCGGCGCTCGCGGTTTCGACCGCATTGGCGGCAAAAATCAGCACCGGCACATACAGCGGCAGCACCAGCAAGGACAATATCATACCACTACGGCGCAATCCGACCGTCAGGGCCACGCCAATCGCTCCGATCATGCTAAGCACCGGCGTTCCCAGTGCCAGGGTGATAATCAGTGTCCATATTGCTGCTCCGGACAGGTCCAGCAGCACCCCCAGCAGCGGTGCGACAATCAGCAGCGGGAGCCCGGTGATCAGCCAAATCGATACGGATTCGGGGAGCCGCCGAGTGCCTGCGCAACGCGCCTTGTTGTCTGGGGCGGTGATTCTTGCTCGACCGTACCCAGCCATGGCGCATCAGAATTCCCGCGGCGGCCCAACTGGGCCGTGACTGGGCCGTGTATGCCCGCGTTCAGGTAGAAGGCTCAGCGTCGTCGTTGAGCGCCGATGAGGGCGTTTGCGCTGGCTGCTCGTCGAGCATCGGACGATTGGCCTTGGATTTGCCGATTTCATGCGGCAGGGGTACCGGATCGGGCCCGCCGGTGCCTGACAGACCACGTCGATAGACTTCGATGGCGTTTTCCGATTCGTGCATGCGTTCGAGCAACTGGCCGAGCTCGCGGTAGGCCTGCGGCGGACCGTTGCGGCTGATGCAGGCCTCGAGGTAACCGCGCGCCTTGCCCCACAGCTGTGCCCGCAGGCTCAGGCGCCCGAGCGTCAACAGCAGGGTCGGATCGTCCGGGTGGTCGACGAGGAACTTCTCCATCGTCGACAGCTGTTTGCCGGGCTCGGGACTGTCGAGCAGGCCATAGGTCTCGATCAGGCCGGTATCCCACTGCTTCTTCAGTGCCTCGCGCAGCAGCTTTTCGGCGGTCTGGTCCTGCCCGGCCTCCTGCAGGTAGCCGGCATAGTCGCCGAGTATCTGCGGATGGCCGCGCAGGTTGCGCGGCACGTCCGCCCAGGCGATCCCCAGGCGGCGTTCGTCCTGGGCCAGGAAGGCCTGTTCGAGCAGCGCTCGGTGGGTGCGTATCTCGAGACGCTGGAGATCTTCCTCGTCGTCGACCTTGCGCCGGCGAAGCTCGGGCAGCAGTTCGCGCAGGTGTTCCCAGTCGCCGAGTTGTTCATACAGACGTCGCAGCAGACGCAGCACGTAATTATGCTTCGGCGCAACGCTGCGCAGGTGCTTGAGCGTGGCCAGCGCCTGTTCGAGCTGGTGGTCGGCCAGCTGCAGCTCGGCCTGGGTCAGGCTGACGGCGACGTCGGCCGACGGCATCGCATCGTGCGCCAGGCGGATGTAGCCGTCGCGTCGATCATGTGCGCCCTGCAACTGCGCAGCACGGGCCGCGGCCAGGTAGTTGAGCAAAGGCGTCTCGGAACGGTCGGCAAAGCGCACCAGGCGCTTCTCGGCGCCGCGCCAGTTACCCTCCGACATCTCCAGCAGCCCGCGCGTCATTGCCTGCTGGGCGAGGCGTGAGCCGCGTCGCTGTTTCCAGTCACGCACGTTCTGCGGCAGGTGCCGGGTACGCACGATCACGCGAATGCCGAAATACAGCGCACCGAACACGGCCACCAGAAACATCAACAGCAACGCCAGGCTTGTCTCGATCGTGTAATTGCCGAACGACAGCAGCACGTAGCCGCTATCACGACTGAGCACGACACCGATGCCGGCGCCAGCGAGAACGAACAGCCAGATCTTCAACAGCGCAGTCATTTTGTTTCAACCCCGTCTTCGGCCGGGATCGGACTGCCGCCCGGTGTCACGTCGTCGAGCAGTTTCTTGCGAACCTGCAGGGCGCGCAGTGACTGGCTGATGTCAGGCATCTCGGGGTTGATGTCGACCTTGAGTATCTCGTCGATGCCCCGGCGGATTGCCGCCGTTGTGCCGTCGTCCTGCTCGAAGTAGGTGGCCAGCCATTCGCTCGCCGTACCCAGGTTTTGATGCACAAGTGCCTGGTCGTTGCGGGCTACGCCGAGGCGCGCTGCCTCGAGGTGCAGTTTGAGATTTTCGTACAGGAAGAACTGGCTCTCGGGCGCGAGCATTGCCTGCACAGGCTCGTCGCGTTCGCGGATGCGCACTGAATCCTTGAAACCGGACCACAGGTCGTCCAGCAGCGTGTTCCAGCTGCGCTCGCCGGGCTCGCGTGCGACCCGTTCGGGCAGTGTGCGCTCCGGGCCGATCGTGGCACGCGCGATCTTCAGCTGCGGTATCTGTTCGACCATGGCCGACAGGCGAGCTGCAAGACCGGCGCTGTCCGGCGACTCGAAGGCGCTGAGCTTGGCAATGTCGCGCGCGACCTGGGCGCGCACGCCGGCCCAGCCGGGATCCCTGGTGTCACGCAGGCGCTGATCGGCCAGTTCGAGGGCCACCCGCGCGGTCTCGGTATCGCGGGCCAGGATCAGGCGGTGATTGGCGATCCGCATCAGGTACTCGGTCTCGGCGATGATCCATTGCGTACCCGAACGCCCGACGCGGCGATGGACATCGGCAACCGCGGCACGCAGCTCGGCCTCGCGTTCCTGAAGGCGCAGGTTTTCGTCGACCAGTTTCTGCTCTTGCTGTTTGAACGCGTCGCGCGCCTCGTCGACGGCCTGGCGCTGTTGCGCCAGCACGTCTTTCTGATCGCTGAGCGTATCTTCCTGGGATTTGAGTGCGCTGGTCGCCGTGCTGAGCGATGCCTGCAGTTTCTTCTGCGCGCTCGCCGCGTCGCCGATGCGGGCGTTCATGGCGGCCAGGTCATTGTTCAGATCGGACCAGACGCGGTAGCCGAACACCGTGGCCACACCCACCGCGACCAGGGCCAGTAGCGCCAGTACCAGTGGCAGGGTGCCGGAACGGGGTTTCTTGGGCTGTGTGGCTGGCGGTTGCTCTGCAGGCTCATCGGCCGCCTGCCGGGCGGGTTCCTGGTCATCGTCCGGCGTCACGTCAATGACGACGCCGGGTTTCGGGTCTTCTTCGTTCATGTCGGGTGGTTACCGGGTAATGCTACGTGCAGCGTTCAGGCGTTTTCGTTGTTTTCGACAAGACTAGCAAAGCTGTGCTTCAGGCGACATCCTCATTCACCTCGCACAGGGTCTCGACGATGTCTTTATCGCGCGCCGAGGCCGCGACATAGATCACCTCGCAGCCGCGTTCCACGGCGTGCTCGGCCATGCGTTGGCTGACGACCACCAGCGGCGTGCTCTGCAGCCGCGGTGCGGCCGCATCGCCGAGCAGCGTAAACAGGTTGTCGAGCACGGCGTTGCTGCTGGCCGTGACCACGTCGACGAGCTGCGACCAGTTATTGACGAGGTTGGCGGCGCCGGCAGGGCGCTGCGGCAGCGCGCGGCGATAGACTTCGACCTGCTCGACACGTGCGCCGCGTTCACGCAGCGTATCGCAGATCAGCTCACGCCCGCCGTTGCCACGCAGAATGATCACCGATTTGCCCTGTATGTCCCGCAACTCGGGCAGGGCGAGCAGGCCTTCGCTGTCCATGCGCGCGGGGACCAGCGTCGGGTCGAGGCCGACCTCGTCGAGTGCTTTGGCCGTTGCGCGGCCGACTGCGCCGATGGCGATATCCAGCGGCAGCTGTTCGGGCAGCAGCGGAAAAGCATATTGCACGGCGTTGGCGCTAACGAAAATCAGTATATCGACGTGCTTTGCGGCCTCCAGCTGCGCGCGCGCCGCGTGCTTGTCGCCCGGACCGAGGATCTCCAGGGTCGGGAAGCGCACCGGTCGCCCGTGGGTGGTCTGAATCAGCTCACACAGGCCTTCGGACTGGTGCGCCGGTCGGGTGACCAGCACGCTCAGGCCGGCCAGGTTGCAGGGTGGCTTGTTGTAGATATCCAAGAGCGGTGGTTCAGGCGTCGGCGTAGAGTTCGCGCAGGATCTGCGCGGCACCGTGTTCGAGCAGTTCCTCGCCCAGCGCGGTGCCGAGGCGCCCGGCCTCTGCGCGTGGCCCGCTGATCTCGGCGCGCACGATCTCGCTGCCATCCACGGTGCCGACCAGACCGCGCAGCTGCAGGGTGTCGCCGTCAAGGGTCGCATGGCCGCCGATCGGTACCTGGCAACCGCCTTCCAGGCGCTTATTCATCGCACGTTCGGCGAATACACGATCTGCCGTGTCGGCATGGTGCAACGGTGCGAGCAGTTCGTTGGTGCGCTTGTCGTCCGCGCGGCACTCGATACCGATCGCACCCTGCCCGATCGCCGGGAGGCTGTCGTCGGTGGATATGAAACTGCGGATGCGCTCGGCGAAGCCGAGCCGCAATAGGCCGGCCGAGGCCAGGATGATGGCATCGTATTCGCCGTCGTCGAGCTTGCGCAGCCGGGTGTTGACGTTGCCGCGCAGCGGGATGATCTCCAGGTCGGGGCGGCGGTCGGCCAGCTGGCACTGGCGCCGCAGGCTGGACGTGCCGACCCTGGCGCCCTCGGGCAGCGCCACGAGGCTGGCGTGGTGATTGGACACGAACGCGTCGCGCGGATCCTCGCGCTCGAGGATCACCGACAGGTGCAGGCCTTCGGGCAGCTCGACCGGCACGCCCTTCATGGAATGCACGGCGATGTCGGCGTCGCCGCTGAGCATGCGCTCCTCCAGTTCCTTGACGAACAGACCCTTGCCGCCAATCTTCGCCAGCGGCGTATCGAGGATCTTGTCGCCCTGGGTGCTCATGCCGAGGATCTCCACCTCGAGGCCGGGGTGCGCGGCGCGCAGGGCGGCGGCGACGTGTTCGGCCTGCCACATGGCGAGCGGGGATTTGCGGGTGGCGATTCGGACGGCTTGCGCGGACATGGCACTGACAGGTTAACCAACAATCCGCCAATGCTACTGGTAGACGCGACGCGTGACAAAGGTCGATCGCGCTATCTCCAAGGCGCTCGGGTTAGAATCGGCGGCTGGTTTCGATGCCATAGGTTTCGATACAACGTTATTTCGAGGCAGTTTGTTCGATGGAGAGATCGTGATGAAGAAGGATCCACTCGCCCCGTTGCCGAGATGGCGCGCGAGCGTCGTTGGCGTCAGGCCCTGCACTATCGCCGGTTTGAATGTCGGCGAACGGGTCGCCTGTGCATCGGGAATTGGCGCGCCGGTCGTGTGGGCGCGCTGAACCATGGCCGATGAACATATTTTCAATGTCGATCTGCATGACTTCCACCAGCGGGTGATCGAGGCGTCGCACGGCACGGCCGTGCTGGTCGACTTCTGGGCCGACTGGTGTGCACCCTGCCACGCGATATCGCCACATCTCACGCGCGTGGTCAGCGATCTGGCCGGCAGTGTGATGCTGGCCAAGGTCGAGGTCGACGAGGGCGAGAACATGAAGCTGGCCGGGCGCTACAAGGTGCGGGGCTTTCCGACCATCATGCTGCTGCGCGACGGCGAGGAACTGGCGCGCTTCAGCGGTGCACGACCCGCCAACTGGATCGAGCATTGGATCGGCGAACATCTGCAGGTCTCCTGAATGCTTTGCGCCGTGTCCCCAGCTTGGTTTGTTGCCGTGTCTGACGTGTCCGTCCCGGGTAGGGCTGTCCCAGGTCCGCAGGCGCCGCCGATGCAGGTCGCTGTCGCCGGCAGTGATCTTTCAGGAACGCAAATCACATTCGACTCAAGTTTCGCCGCCGCCCGCCGTCAACCTGAGCAGCGATAGCCCCGGTTGATGTCACGCATCGAAGGGTCGATCCTCCTCTGGCGCACAAGCGCATTTGACGGGCCTCCGTGCTGAGCACGGCAGGCCCTTTTTTTGGTCGTTTCGGCGGAAGATTCGGTTTTCGATTCCGTGAGCCTTGGCCGCCAAACCCTTCGCCAGCCCGGTCTCTAGCTTGGTCATGCGTTCATGCCGGGGGATCTTTGCCATGTGCAATAAAAACAGGGGGCGTTGAGCCGCCCCCTTTTTTGCCGCTGGCGGCTCGGATCAGGACAGTGACGGGTCCAGCTCGCCACCTGCGGTGTTGACCTGATATTCGAACACGGTGTGTTCACCCGAGACCGGGGCCCCGCCGGCGCTGTCGAGCGTCGGGAACAGGTTCGGCGTGTCGACGGCGATCTGGTAGGCGAAGTTGCTGTCAGAGATGACGCCGTTCGAGACAACGCCTTCGGTGGCCAGGGTCGCGAACAGGTCAGCGGTGCCGATCTGCTTCTCGTGGTCGAACGAGTTGGCCTGGACGACGCCGGCGGTCAGAACGAGTGCTGCTGCGATAAGGGTTTTCATGGGTGTATCTCCGTAAATGTGCGTTAAGTGGCTGAACGCGTTTTGCGTTCTTGCCCATAGAGACCCGGGTAGCCGGGATTTCTTTTCACGGGTTTGAGAATTGTTTTTGTTCGCGCTATCGCGCGGATGGTTTTTTGATAGCGCTGGGCTCAGCGCGCCAGCGTTCATTTCTTTTGTTTGCCCAAAAAAACGAACCAAAGAAAAGGGCACCCGACGACTTGCCCCTTGCTGTCGCAAGGGGTTCCCTGCGCTTCTCGGGCCGGGCGGCGCTCACTAAACTCCCTCGCTGCGCTCGGTCAGACAACGCTCGCTTGAATCCGCCCGACCCTGCGATGCTCGGCGGCGTCAACGGGGCTGGGGTGCATCCAGTCAGCCTCTCAGCTGCCTCTTGATCTTGCTACGGCGTGCCCGGTCCCCCTTGGTGCAGCCGAGCACCGCAGGTCAAAACCGGGAGAAGCGAGGACTGTCTGAGCGATCGCAGATCGCGAGTTCCGCAGCGCCGGTTTTGACCGAGGAGCGCAGGGAAGTCGGCGCGAAGCGCAGACCAAGCCGTGGGGGTGCCCTTTCTCTTTGCCTTCTTTCTTTTGGGCAAGCAAAGAAAAGAAGGGCGGGTGCGCGCCGCCGCGCGCTTTCAAAAACAATTCCGCGCGAGCGCGCTCCAAAACCATCCTGATAGGCAGTCAGTCCGATTCCGCCAACCAATCCCGCGGCTTCAGAAACACCTCGTACAGCTCAGCCTCCTCGGAACCGGGTTCCGGGTGCCAGTCATAGCGCCAGGTAACCAGCGGCGGCAGCGACATCAGGATCGACTCGGTTCGGCCGCCGGTCTGCAGACCAAAGATGGTGCCGCGGTCATAGACCAGGTTGAACTCGACGTAGCGACCGCGACGATACAGCTGGAATTCGCGTTCCCGCTCGCCGTATTCATCGTCGCGGCGGCGCTGCACGATCGGCAGGTAGGCCGGGATATAGTGATCGCCGATGCTCTGCATGAACGCGAACGAGCGTTCGAAGCCCCACTCGTTGAGGTCGTCAAAGAACAGTCCGCCGACGCCGCGTGGCTCGTTGCGGTGCTTGAGTACGAAGTACGCGTCACACCATTGCTTGTAACGCGCGTAAACATCGTCACCGAATGGGTCACAGGCGGCCTTGGCGGTCGCGTGCCAGTGCCGGGCGTCTTCGCGCTGGCCGTAGTAGGGCGTCAGGTCGAAGCCGCCGCCGAACCACCAGACCGGGTCATCGCGTGTCGCGCAGAAGAAGCGCACGTTGGCGTGCGATGTCGGCACGCGCGGGTTGCGCGGGTGTATGACCAGCGACACGCCCATGGCCTGGAAGCCGCGACCGGCCAGTTCCGGGCGCTGCGCCGTCGCCGACGGTGGCAGGCCGTCACCGAACACGTGCGAGAAATTGACCCCGGCCTTCTCGAACAGCTTGCCGCCCTCGAGCACCCGCGAGCGCCCGCCACCGCCACCCGGGCGGTCCCAGCTGTCTTCGCGGAACGCCTGGCCGTCTTCGACCTCGAGCGCAGCGCAGATCCGGTCCTGCAGCGTCTGCAGGTAGTTGATGACTGCATCGATATCGGGACGGTCGGCCATGCGTGAATGCTCTCGCAGCTGCTTGAAACCGTCATTGGAACAGACTGCGGCCGTGCGGCTCAACCGCGGCGGTCCGGTTGCCGGCCACTATTCCTCGTGCGCGTGCGGAAGAGCCGGCTCGACGAACTCGCGACTGGTCAATGCGGCGCCGAGAAACTCGCGGTTCAATCGGGCGATGGTCTGGATCGGGATCTGTTCCGGGCAGGCCTCGGCGCACGCATAGTGGTTGCTGCAGTTGCCGAAGCCGGCGTCGTCCATGGCCATGACCATGCCGATGACCCGACGGCTGCGTTCGGGGTCGCCCTGCGGCATCAGCGCCAGCTGCGCCACCTTGGCCGCCGTGAACAGCATTGCCGAGCCATTCGGACAGGCGGCGACACAGGCCCCACAGCCGATACAGGACGCGGCCTCGAACGCGGCGTCGGCGGCCTGCTTGGCGACGGTCATGGTATGCGCATCGGGGGCAGCCCCGGTATTGATCGACACATAGCCACCGGCCTGGATCACCCGGTCCAGCGCGCCGCGATCGACGATCAGGTCGCGCAGCACCGGAAAGGCACGCGCGCGCCACGGCTCGACCGTGATCTCGGCGCCGTCCGCGAAATGGCGCATGTACAGCTGGCAGGTGGTGGTGCCCGGCAGCGGGCCATGCGGGTCGCCGTTGATGACCATCGAGCAGGAACCGCAGATGCCCTCGCGGCAGTCGTGGTCGAACGCGACCGGCGGCCGCCCTCGCCGACCAGCTCTTCGTTGAGCACGTCGAGCATCTCGAGGAATGACAGGTCGGGGCTGATGCCGCGCACCGTGTGGCTCTCGAACCCGCCGGCCTCGTCGCGGCGGCGCTGACGCCAGATATGCAGGGTGAAATTCACGACTTGTAGTTCCTCTCGGCCAGTGCCAGGTGCTCGAACTGCAGCGTCTCGGTGGCCCGTTGCGGGGGCTCGCCGTCGCCACGAAAGCCCCAGTTGGCGACGTGGGCAAAGTCGCTGTCGTTGCGCCTTGCCTCGCCGTCGCCGGTCTGGTGCTCGGTCCGGAAGTGCGCACCGCAGGATTCCTCGCGGGCAAGCGCGTCGCGCACCATGACCTCGGCAAACTCCAGGTAGTCGGCGACCCGCCCGGCCTTTTCCAGCACGACGTTGAATTCGCTACTGCCGCCGCACACGCAGATGTTCGACCAGAATTCCTCGCGCAGGGCCGGGATCTCGGCCAGCGCGGTCTCCAGGCCGGCCCGGTTGCGTGACATGCCGCAGTGCTCCGACATCAGCTCGCCGAGACGTCGGTGGAAGGTCTCGACCGGCGTGCGTCCGCCGATCGCGACCAGGCGGTCGAGGCGCCGACCGACCGCCGCCTCTGCCCCGGCAAAGGCCGCACCATCGGTGTGCGTCGAAGGCGGTGCGTGTGCGGCCAGGTAGTGACCGAGGGTCTGCGGCAGGATGAAGTAGCCGTCGGCCAGGCCCTGCATCAGCGCGCTGGCGCCAAGCCGGTTGGCGCCGTGGTCGGAGAAGTTGGCCTCGCCGATCGCGAACAGGCCGGGCACCGTGGTCATCAGGTCATAGTCGACCCACAGACCACCCATCGTGTAGTGCGCCGCCGGATAGATGCGCATCGGGCTCTGCCAGGGGTCTTCGCCGGTGATGCGCTGGTACATGTCGAACAGGTTGCCGTAACGGTCGCTGATCACGCGCCGCCCGAGGCGGCCGGTCGCCTCGGCGAAGTCCAGGTACACGCCCTGTCCGGTGGGGCCGACGCCGCGCCCTTCGTCGCATACCGACTTGGCCGCCCGCGAGGAGATGTCGCGCGGGCTGAGGTTGCCGAAAGCCGGGTACAGGCGTTCGAGGTAGTAGTCACGCTGCGCTTCGGGGATGTCGCCCGGTGGGCGTTCGTCGTGGGCGGCCTTCGGCACCCAGATGCGGCCGTCGTTGCGCAGTGATTCCGACATCAGGGTCAGCTTTGACTGGTGGTTCTCGACCGCCGGGATGCAGGTCGGGTGGATCTGCGTGAACGACGGGTTGGCGAACCAGGCGCCGCGCCGGTAGGCCCGGTAGGTCGCGGTCACGTTGCTCGCCAGCGCGTTGGTCGACAGGTAGTAGATATTGCTGTAGCCGCCGGTGGCCAATACCACGGCGTCGGCCGCGTGGCGGTCGATGCGGCCGTCGGTCAGGCGCCGGCTGATGATGCCGCGGGCAACGCCGTCTTCGACCACGAGGTCGAGCATCTCGCTGCGCGTGTGCAGCCGGACATGACCTGCATGGATCTGGCGGCTCAGCGCACCGTACGCGCCCAGCAGCAGCTGTTGGCCGGTCTGGCCGCGCGCGTAGAAGGTGCGCGCCACCTGGGCACCGCCGAACGAACGGTTGTCGAGATAGCCGGCATAGTCTCGCGCGAACGGGATGCCCTGGGCGACGCAGTGGTCGATGATCTGGTTGCTGACCTCGGCCAGGCGGTAGACGTTGGCCTCGCGCGAACGGTAATCGCCGCCCTTGATCGTGTCGCGGAACAGCCGCTCGACGCTGTCGCCGTCGTTGCGGTAGTTCTTGGCGGCGTTGATGCCGCCCTGCGCGGCGACCGAATGGGCGCGCCGCGGGCTGTCATGAAAGGTGAAACACTCGACCCGGTAACCGAGTTCGGCGAGGCTTGCCGCAGCCGACGCCCCGGCCAGCCCACTGCCGACGACGATGACGTTGTGGCGTCGCTTGTTGTTTGGGCTGACCAGCCTGACCTCGGCGCGATGGCGCTGCCATTTCCCGGCCAGCGGACCGTCCGGGATGCGTGCGTCAAAGTCCGGTACGTTCATGTCATCCGCCCGCACCACCGACGGCACCACTGGCGACGAGCAGCGGAACGGCCGCGAAGCCGCCGACGATCAGCAGGCTCAGCAGCGGTGCGAGCACCCGGACCAGGGTCTGGTAGCTGTCGTGGTTGAAGCCGAGGGTCTGCAGCATCGACTCGATGGCATGCACCAGATGCAGGCCGAGCAGCAGCATCGCGCACAGGTAGATGGCGGCCATCCAGGGCCGCCCGAAACCGACCAGGATCATGCCGTACACGTCGACCCGGCCGCTGCCGTCGAGCAGGGGCTCGACAACCGGGCCAAGCGAGCGGGTGGTCAGGTGCAGCAGGTGAAAGACCAGGAAGGCGAGCAGCAGCATCCCGCTGACGACCATGAGACGTCCCGGCAGGCGCGCGCCCAGGCGTGCGATGTGGCGGTAGCGTTGTGGACGGGCGGCGCGATTTTCACGCGCCAGCCGCACGGCCGTCGCGATGTGCGCGGCGAACAGGACCAGCAGGCCGAGGCGGAAACCCCACAGTAAGGGGTGCCCCTGCATCCAGTCGGCATAGCCGTTGAGGGCGTCGGGACCTTTGCAGAATCAGCAGGTTGCCGCCCGCGTGAACGAACAGGAATCCCACCAGCAGGCCGCCGCTGGCGGCAACCACGAGTTTGCTGCCGATCGAGGTGCGGAAGAGGCGGATCAGCCGGTTCACCTTGTCTGCGTTTCCGTTTCGCGCGCGGGCGTCGTTCGAAGAACTTGATCAAGATACCGCAGGTCTCGGGCCATTGGCCTGTCCGGGGTCAAATCGACCGCGACTCTGTCGCCTCTGCGCAGCGTTTGTGTTCGCCGGCCTCCGGCGGCGGCTTGTCACCCATTCCGCCGGCGGTCTTCGAGCCGGTGACAGAGTGATCGTGTATCGGTCGTGATGTCTGGAGAGGTATGGCGGCGGGCGAGCGGGTCACGCGCCGTGCAGTGTCAGCCTGCGCGCAGCACCGCACCGCTCAATGCGTCACGGATCGTCGTGGGTCTGTCGGCATCGCCGCAGGCACCGTGCACGATCAGGTCGGTTCCCGGGCAGCGCAGCCGGACCTGCAGCGCCGAGCGGGCTGGCGGACGGCGGCTGAGGTTGGCGCTGGTCGACACGATAGGGCCGCCGAACGCCCGGCACAGCGCTGCGGCAAGCGGGTGTGCGGTGACCCGGACCGCAATACTCGCGTGGCCACCCCGCAGCCAGCGTGGCGTCTGTGGACGTGCCGGCAGCAGCCAGGTCACGGGGCCCGGCCAGCTTGCCTCGAGGCGGGCCTGGACCGTGTCGTCGGGCGTTTCGATGAACGGTGCGAGCTGCGCCGGATCGGATGCGATCAGGATCAGACCCTTGTGCATCGGCCTCTGCTTGATCTCGAGCAGTCGATCGACGGCCGCACGGTTCAACGGGTCGCAACCGAGCCCGAAGACCGCTTCGGTCGGGTAGGCAATGATCCGCCCGTCGCGCAGTGCACGCGCGGCCAGGCGGAGTTTGAAGGGTGAAGGGGACGTCGGCATGAGCGCGCTCTCCTGGCTGCCTACTGAGACTCAGCTGCCCGAATCGGCGTCGACCGTGACCTGCCCGGTCAGGCAGCTGTAGCCGATGCTCACGTTGGCCAGCGGTTGGTAGAAGGTGCACTCATCGGCCACGGTGCCGATGCGCGCCGGCAGTAGTCGTGGTCTTGATCGTCAGAACCGGCCAGCCGCAGGTCGGGCAGGGTTCGGCAATCGGTTCGTTCCAGACCGCGTAGTCACACTTCGGATAGGTGGAGCAGGAGTAGAAGATCTTGCCGCGCCGGGACTTGCGCTTCATCAACCTACCCTGGTGGCAGCTTGGGCAGGTGACGCCGGTGTCCTCGGGTTTCTCCAGCGGCTCGATGAAGCGGCACTTGGGGTAACCCGAGCAGCCGATGAACTTGCCGTAGCGGCCCTGTTTGAAGACCAGCTCAGAGCCGCACTCCGGGCAGTCGCGTCCGACCTTCTCCGGCTCTGCCGCCGGCGCTGCCGTCGTCGTTCAGGTTGCGCGTGTAGTCGCACTCCGGGTAGTTGGTGCAGCCGATGAAGCTCCCCGTTGCGCCCCAGGCGCTTGGCCAGCTGGCCATCGCACTTGGGGCACTTTTCGTCGATCTTTTCCTGTGTGACATCGGAACGCTGGACGTTTTCCTGGGTGTGATCGATGCGGTCCTTGAACGGCTGCCAGAATTTCTCCAGCAGCGGTACCCATTCTTCCTCGCCGCGCGACACCGCGTCCAGCTCGTCCTCGAGGCGGGCGGTGAAGTCGTAGTCGACGTACTGGGTGAAATAGTTGGTCAGGAACTTGTTGACCACCCGGCCGACGTCGGTCGGGATGAAACGCTTCTTGTCCATTTCGACGTATTCGCGATCCTGCAGCGTCGAGATGATCGAGGCGTAGGTCGACGGGCGGCCGATGCCGTGTTCCTCGAGCGTCTTGACCAGGCTGGCCTCGCTGTAGCGCGGCGGCGGCTCGGTGAAATGCTGCTCGGGGCGGATCTTGGTCAGCGCGATCTTCTCGCCCTCGGCCAGCGGCGGCAGCATCTTTTCGTCGTCGTCGCCCGGCTTGGCGTCGTCGGTGCCTTCCAGGTAGACCTGCATGAAGCCGGGCTTGGCGATGGTCGAGCCGTTGGCGCGGAACACGTTGCCCTTCGCCGGCGCCGAGATCGGCGGCGACCGTGTCGATGGTGGCATGAATCATCTGGCAGGCGACGGTGCGCTTCCAGATCAGGCTGTACAGCTTGAGCTGGTCCTTGTCGAGGTGGTTGGCGATCTGCTCGGGGGTGTTCAGCGCCGAGGTCGGGCGGATCGCCTCGTGGGCCTCCTGGGCGTTCTTGGCCTTGGTCTTGTAGGCGCGCGGCGTCTTCGGCAACTGGTCCTTCGCCGTAGCGCTCGCTGATGAAGCCGCGCAGCTCGGCGAGCGCCTCGTCGGCCAGGTTGACCGAGTCGGTACGCATGTAGGTGATCAGGCCGACAGCGCCGGCACCGATATCGACACCCTCGTACAGCTGCTGGGCGATACGCATCGTGCGCTGCGCCGTGAAGCCGAGCTTGCGCGAGGCCTCCTGCTGCAGGGTCGAGGTGGTGAACGGCGCGGCGGGGTTGCGCTTGCGCTGTTTCTTCTCGACCTTGAGCACGTCCAGCTGGCCGTTGGCCGCCGCGATCAGTGTCCGTCTCGACGGCCGCGGCACGCTCGCCGTCGGTGACCGAGAACTGGCTCGAGCTTCTTCGCCGTCGAACTGCGTCAGCTTGGCGCTGAATGCCTGCTTGTCCTTCTCGGTATCGGCCTCGATGGTCCAGTACTCGCGGGCCTTGAACGCCTCGATCTCGTCTTCGCGCTCGCAGATCAGGCGCAGCGCGGGGCTCTGCACGCGGCCGGCGGACAGGCCGCGGCGGACCTTCTTCCACAGCAGCGGCGACAGGTTGAAACCGACCAGGTAGTCGAGCGCGCGCCGCGCCTGCTGCGCATTGACCAGGTCCATCGAGAGGGCACGCGGATGCGCGACGGCATCCTGCACCGCCTTCTTGGTGATCTCGTTGAACACCACGCGGTGGACCTCTTTGTCCTTGAGTGCCCGCTTGCCCTTGAGCAGTTCGTACAGGTGCCAGGAAATCGCCTCGCCTTCGCGGTCCGGGTCAGTCGCCAGGTACAGCGCGTCGGCGTTCTTGAGCTTGGCGCGTGATCGCCTTGACGTGCTTGTCATTGCGCTCGATCACCTGGTATTTCATCGCGAAGCCGTCGGCGGGATCGACCGCGCCCTCTTTGGGCACCAGGTCGCGCACATGGCCATACGAGGCCAGGACCTCGAAGTCCTTGCCCAGGTACTTCTTGATCGTTTTGGCCTTGGCCGGCGATTCGACGATGACCAGGTTCATGGTCCAGATTGCTCTGCTAAAAAAACCCGCGCCGCGTCGGCAGCGGGTCGTCGCTTGCCGACCGGCTGAACTGCGACCGGCTCGCGATCCGGCCGTGCCTATTTATAGCCGGATAGCCGCGACGGGCGGGTGTCAAGCACAGTCCGATTGATGTTGTGCGTCTCACCGGCCCGTACCGCCCGTGGTGACGGTCTCCAGTGCAGGTAGACCGGCTCGCCGTTGTAGACCAGCTCTTCCATCAGCGCAAAGGCGTTTTCCTGGCCCGGCTGATTCAGCAACACCAGCAGCACGATCCATTTCACATCGTCTGCGGTGAGTTCCTCGGTCTCGATCGCCATGGCCCGCTCGATCACCAGCTCGCGGCTCATCGGGTCGAGGATGCCGGTCTGCTCCAGGTACAGCAACATGCCCTGGATCTCGAGATCGATACGCTGACGTTCGCGCTCGCTGTAGATCCGCATCGAGCGATTCGGCTGCGCCTCGGTGTAGGCGAGGCTGCCCTGGCGCCAGGCCAGTTCGTCCAGCCAGTTGAAGGCCTTCTTGATCTCGCCCTGCGGGAAACCGGCCTGTACCAGCTCTTCTTCGAGGAGTATCTGGTCGGTTGGAACGGATTCCTCCGCGTCCATGTAGTTCTCGTAGATGTAGATCAGGACGTCGATGACGTTTTCGTTCACGGCAGTCTTCCTGGCGGAGAAAGGGGGCCTCGCAGGGATCGTCGGGCAGCGTCCCGGTATCGCTGGCCGTTAAGGCGGGATATGGGTTCACTATGGCGCTTTTCCAAGTCGTGTGAACAGTCCACCTGCGGCCGATGATACATGACCTTGCAGTTCGAGCAAGAGCAGGATCGACGAGACTTCGGCGGCCGGGAAGCCGGTTCGCGTCGACCAGTTCGTCGGTGGTTACCGGGTCGTAACCCATGGCCTCGAGGACGGCCTGGTGCTGCGGGTCGATCACCGGTTCGCCGCCGGCGGTGCGGCTGAGTGCATCGTTGCGTCCCGCGCAGGCCGGCCGGCCGAAGCGCCCAGCAGCGGCGCCAGCTCCTCGAGCACGTGATCGGCCGGTCTCGACCAGCTTGGCGCCCTGGCGGATCAGCGCATGGCAGCCGCGCGCCAGCGGGTTGTGGATCGAGCCGGGGATCGCGAATACCTCGCGGCCATACTCGGTGGCCAGGCGCGCGGTGATCAGCGAGCCGCTCTGCAGCGCCGCCTCGACGACCAGCGTGCCGAGCGACAGGCCGGCGAGAATCCGGTTCCGGCGCGGGAAGTTGGCCGGCAACGGCGGCGTGCCGGTCGGGAACTCCGAAACCAGCAGGCCGTTCATCGGCGATCCGGTGGGCCAGTTCGCGGTTGCGCGCGCGGGTAGACCCGGTCGAGCCCCGTGCCGGTGACCGCCAGGGTCAGGCCATCGGCCGCAGCGCGCCCTCGTGCGCGGCCGCGTCGATGCCGGCGCCAGGCCGCTGCCGATGACCAGACCGGCGCCGGCCAGGTGGGCGGCGAAGTCTTCGGCCGTGCTGCCGCCCCCGGTGGTCGGGTTGCGGCTGCCGACGATCGCCAGCTGCGGCAGGCGAGCAGGTCCGGGTCGCCGTGCAGGAACAGCGCCGTCGGTGGATTGGGCAGTTCGCGCAGGAGGCCGGGGTAGCGCGGGTCGGTGATCGCTGAGCAGGTGATTGCGCGGCTGTTCGAGCCAGCGCATGTCGGCCTCTGCACCCTCCCAGTCGGGCGCGCGCAGGTAGTCCCGCAGCACAGGTTCGGCCGGTCGGCAGGCGGGATGCTCGCCGCCGCTCCGAAGCAGGTCGTGCGCGCTGCCGGTCCGCTGCGACAGCAGGGGATTGAGCGTCTGGCAGCCGACGCCCGGCGCGCGCAGCAGCACGCACCAGGCGGCGGTTTCGCGCGCGGGGTTGAGTCCATTCAACCTCCCGCATGGTTTGGGATCAGGGTTTCCGGACCTTTATCACCGATGTGCATGCACGTGCATGGGAGGGTGGCATGCATGACCAGGCCGAAGCTGACCCGCTCGAAGCTGCGGAACACCATCAGCAGGCCGGCCTTCTTCGTCCGGCAGCCTGACCGTGTCGCGCGAATTCGCGCGGCGGCTGACCACGTCGCGGATGGTCTTCGCCGCGCTGGTCGATACGCAGCACGGTGCCGGGGTCGAGGCCGTCGTCCGCGCCGCGGTCGATGACCACGATGTTGTACTGGCCGATCTGGCTGACGCCGCCGAGGATCGAGATGATGCTGCCGTTGATCTCCGACTCTGGTGCGCGTGGCGTGAAATTGGCCGTCGCCTTTTCCTCGCCGGCCGGGATCAGGCGGTCGCCGATGATGGCCTCGAGTTCGGTCGAGTTGATGAATACGGTGGCCGGGTCGCCGGTGCGCTGCAGTTCCGAGGTGCCGATGTACTTGGCCTCGTAGCCGAGGATCTCGCCGGTCTCGGCTCCTTGTAGGCATCGCCCGGGCGCACGATTTCGTACTTCAGCGGTCGCTCTGCTCGATGCTGCGCACATAGGCCTTCTGCCCGGCACCGCCGAGGATGTGCTCGTCGGCGAAATCGACGATGTAGGGCGCGCTGTCGAGCTGTCCTTCGTCCAGAACGTACGGACGGGTCAGGAACGGCCCGATGGCGTCGATTGGAATCGTCGGAATTGCGCCGTCCCAGGGCGTGGAGCGCACCGTGGGCGACAGCTTCAGCGGCCCGCGCGCAGGCGCAGCTGCGGCTTGCCGTCGATGTAGACCAGCTCGAGCACGTCGCCGGGGTAGATCAGGTGCGGGTTGGCGATCTGCTGGATTGACGTGCCAGATCTCCGGCCAGCGCCACGGGCTGCGCAGGAATCGACCGGAGATGTCCCACAGGGTGTCGCCTTTGACCACGGTGTAGCGGATCGGGTGGTCGGCGCGCAGCAGGTCTTCGGCCAGGCGCCAGGGCGTGACAGGGCGCGCAACGACAGCAGCAGGATCAGGCTTTTGCAGACTTTAACATGGAATTCCCTTGGCGTAATGGCGACTTCCCGATCGGTCATAGAATTATCGGATTGCGGTATTATTTACGGCCTGAACGGGCCACTCTTTAATCAAGCGGCATCGGCCTTCCATAGCATTTCTGTCCGCTGAAATTCTAGCGCATACAGCTGTCTAGCGGTGATTGTTGAGCTCGCAGACTATAAACGCGAGACTAGGACATGGCGATCCTCGACATTTTGCACTTCCCCGACGCCCGCCTGCGCAACAAGGCCAAGCCGGTCAGCGAGGTCGACGAATCGGTGCGCCGCCTGATCGACGACATGTTCGAGACCATGTACGACGCACCCGGCATCGGTCTGGCTGCGATCCAGGTCAACGAGCCCGCGCGCGTGATCGTCGTCGACACCTCCGAAGACCGCAGCACGCCGCTGGCGCTGGTCAATCCCGAGGTCATCGAGAAACACGGCGAAGAGGAGATGGACGAGGGCTGTCTGTCGGTGCCCGGCGTCTACGAGACCGTTCAGCGCGCCGACAGCATCCGGGTGCGCGCGCTCGACCGCGACGGCAAGCCGTTCGAAATGGACGCCGATGGTCTGCTGGCGGTCTGCATTCAGCACGAGATCGATCACCTCGATGGCAAGCTGTTTGTCGATTACCTTTCCAACCCGAAACGTCAGCGTATCCGCAAGAAGCTGGAAAAAGAGGCGCGCCAGGCTGGCGACAAGGCGCAGACGCCGCGCGCATCTGAGCCGCAGCGGCTCGCCGCGACGGTCCGGCCTGCGGGCGCCGGGCCACTTCCGTTATCGGCTGCCAGCCTTGCCGCGGCGCGCGCGGTTTACCGAGACCCGGTTCCCAATCCAGAGCCCTCCATGACTGATTCGAAACGCATTGTTTTTGCCGGTACCCCCGAGTTCTCTGTTCCGCCGCTGCGCGCGCTGCTGCAATCCGCATACGAGGTCGTCGCCGTCTATACCCAGCCGGACCGGCCGGCCGGACGCGGTCGCAAGCTCAGCCGAGCCCGGTCAAGGAGGTGGCGCTCGATGCCGGCATCCCGGTTTACCAGCCGGCCAATTTCAAGGACCCGGCGACGTCGCCGAGCTGGCCGCGCTGGAGGCCGACCTGATGGTCGTGGTCGCCTACGGCCTGTTGCTGCCGCAAGGCGGTGCTGGATGCGCCGCGGGTCGGCTGCGTCAACATCCATGCCTCGGTGCTGCCGCGCTGGCGCGGTGCGGCGCCGATCCAGCGGGCCGTGCTGGCCGGAGATGCGGAATCCGGCGTCACCATCATGCAGATGGAGGAGGGACTGGATACCGGGCCAATGTACCTGGTCGAGCAGCTGTCGACTGAGCGCCGACGAGACCGGCGGCAGCCTGCACGACCGGCTGTCGGTGCTCGGCGCCGAGGCGCTGATGAAGGCGCTGCCGGGGATCCTCGATGGTACGCTCGAGCCACAGCCGCAGGACGATGCGCAGGCCTGCTATGCGAAGAAACTCGACAAGGCCGAGGCGGTCATCGACTGGACAAAGTCGGCCGCCGACATCGAACGCCAGGTGCGAGCATTCAATCCCTGGCCCGTCGCGCAGACGCTGTTCGAGGATGCCAATCTGCGCATCTGGCGCGGCTACGCTGTCAAGGGTGTGGTGGGTGCGCCCGGCATGGTCATGAACGCGGATCGCAATGGCATCGACGTGGCGACCGGCGACGGCCTGCTGCGTGTTACCGAACTGCAGTTGCCCGGCAAGCGCGCCATGGCCGCGCGTGATTTCATCAACGCCAACAGCATCCAGGGAACCGTCCTGGGTTCGTCGTGAGCGTCTCCGTGCCTGCCGGAGGCGCCCGGCACCTGGCCGAATAATGCCCAAGCGCCCCGCCGATCCGCGTCTCATCGCGGTTGCCCATGTGCTCGCCGTGCTCGACGGGCAGTCGCTCGACAGCGTGTTGGCCGACGCCCAGCGCCAGCAGGCACTCGACGACGACCGCGATCGTGCGCTGGCCGCCGAACTCAGCTACGGCGTGTGTCGCTGGTACCGTCGCCTGGACGCACTGGTGTCGTCATTGCTGCAAAAGCCGTTCAAGCCGCGCGACCGCGACCTGCACACCTTGCTGCTGGTCGGCGCCTACCAGTTGCTGTACAGCCGGGTGCCGGCGCATGCCGCGGTGTCGACCATCGTCGAAGGCAGTCGCGGTCTGCGCAAGCAATGGGCCAGCAAGCTGGTCAACGGCGTATTGCGACGCCTGCAGCGTGAACGCGAGGCCTTGGAGGCGCAGGTCGATCGCGTACCGGCCGTGCGCTTCGCGCAACCTGACTGGCTGTACGACGCGATTCATGCCGCCTGGCCAAAGCACGCGGTTGATGTCCTGCATGCCCTGCAGCAGCGCCCGCCGATGGTGTTGCGCGTCGATCTGCGCCAGACCGGCCGGGCCGAGTATGTAGCGTTGTTGGCGGCTGCGGGCATGACCGCGCGGCCGCATGCCGCTGTGCCTTCGGCGCTGGTACTCGATCAGCCGGTGCCGGTCGAGCGGCTGCCGGGCTTCGCCAGTGGCCTGGTCTCGGTGCAGGATGCCGGCGCGCAGCTGGCCGGCGAGCTACCTGGATCTGCGTCCCGGACAGCGCGTGCTCGATGCCTGTGCGGCGCCGGGTGGCAAGACGCTGGACATCCTGCAGCGCAGCCGATCGGCTTGCCGTGACGGCCCTGGATGTCGATGCCGACCGTCTTGGCCGGGTGGCCGAGAACCTCGAACGTGCCGGGCTCGGTGCAACGCTTTGCAGCGGCGACGCCGCCGAACCCGAAGGCAGCGATTGGGGGGCGCTTCGCTACGACCGCATCCTGGTCGACGCGCCGTGCTCGGCCACCGGTGTGATGCGTCGTCACCCCGACATCCGCTTGCTGCGGCGTGCCGATGACGTCGCGCGACTGGTCGCACGCCAGGCCGCGATTCTCGACGCGCTATGGCCGCTGTTGCTGCCGGGTGGTCGTCTGCTGTACGTGACCTGTTCGCTGCTGCCGGCCGAGAACGCACAGCAGGTCGACGGCTTCGTGGCGCGCCATGCCGATGCGCGTGTGGCAGATTTGCCGATTGCGCCCGGAACAGCGGCCGGCAAAGGTGTACAGTTGCTGCCTGGTATCGACGACATAGACGGGTTTTACTACGCGGCGATCGAAAAATCGCCGACCGACTGAGCATGCCATTTTTCGCGCGCACCATCGCTATCCTGACCCTGTTGGCCGTTCCGACCGGTCTGCTTGCCGATGGTGTCAGTTTCGACCGCATCGCGCTGACCCTCGACGACGACGATTACATCCTGCTGGATGCCGATATCGAGTTCACGCTCAATGACACGGTCGACGAGGCGCTGCGAAAACGGTGTGCCGCTGACCTTCGAGACCCACGTGCAGATGCGCCGCGCCGAGGCGTGGATCTGGGAGCCCGATGTCGTCGAGCATCGCCTGCGTACGGTGTTGCGTTACCGACCATTGTCCGGCCTGTATGAACTGCGCAACCTGCAGGGCGACGAGCAGCATGTCGTTCGCGACGCGCGATGCGGCACTCGCGCACGCTGGGCAGGATCGTCGGGATGCCGGTGGTCGAACGCGACGACCTGGATCTCGATGACGAGTACCTGGTGCGCATCGACGTGCGGCTGGATATCGAGGCCCTGCCCCTGCCGATGCGACCACTGGCCTACATAAAAGGCGACTGGTCGATTGCCAGTGAGCCCTGGGAGTGGCGGCTGCGCCCATGAACAGCCGGCGCTTCGACATGCTCGCAGCGGGTATGTTGGTAGTGTTGCTGCTGGCCGCACTGCACATGATCAGTGCCGCGGTGCAGCGCTCCGAAGACCTCGGCCAGTGGTTCATGCCGCTGCTGTTGTTCAGTGTCATCGGTCTGCTGCTGCTGTTCGCGCTGGTCGGCTGGAACCTGTGGCAGCTGTTGCGCGATTACCGGCGCCGTGTGGCCGGTTCGCGACTCAGTGCGCGCCTGACGGTGCTCTTTCTGGTGCTGTCTTTCGTCCCGGTCAGCGTGGTTTATTTCTACTCGATCCGCTTTCTGTCCAGCGGCATCGACAGCTGGTTCGACCTGCAGGTCGACAGTGCGATGGAAGATGCGCTCGATCTGAGCAAGCTCTCGCTGGACCTGCACAAGCGCGAACGCCTGAAGCTGACCGAGAATCTGCTCGCGGCGATCGAGGATACGTCACAGACCGCGATCGCACTGAATATCAACGAGCTGCGCAAAACGGCCGGCGCCATCGAGATGACCCTGTTCAGTGTGCAGGGCAAGGTGCTGGCCCTGAGTCACGACAAACCCGGAGATACTGCTGCCGACGCCACCGGACAGCGGCATGGTGCAGCAAGTGGTGGGCGGCCAGAACTATGTCGGTGTCGCCAGCCGGTCCGGACGGACGATCTGCTGGTGCGCTGCCTGGTGCTCGACCGCCAGGAGCGCGGCATCGTGCTGCAGGCCATGTACCCGGTGCCCGAGTCGCTCAGCGACCTGAGTCAGAGCGTGCAGAATGCCTACGAGACCTATCGCACGCGCGCCTACATGCGCTCGCAGATCAAGTTCACCTTTGCGCTGAGCCTGTCGCTGGTGCTGTTGCTGGGCCTGTTTGCCGCGGCCTGGGGGGCGGTGTTCACTGCCCGCCGCCTGGTGCAGCCGATCAGTGATATCGCCGAGGCGACGCGTGCCGTCGCCGAGGGGGATTACGACAAGCAGCTGCCGCCACCCAGGGTCGAGGACGAGCTGGGCTTCCTGGTGTCGTCGTTCAATGCGATGACGCGACGGATCGCGCGGGCGCGCAACGCGCTCGAAGACAGCCGCCGTGAGCTGCTCGCCCAGCACAATTATCTTGAGACCGTGCTTGCCGGGCTGTCGTCCGGCGTCATGGCGCTCGATACCGAAGGTCGCATCCAGACCGCCAACCGTGCCGCCGACCAGATCTTCGGCCTGTCGGTCAGCGGGCTGGAAGGCCAGCCCTTGCAGGTGCTCAGTGAACGCAACGAGGCGCTCAAGCCATTCGTCGATCGGATCAGCGAGGGCCTGCGCCGGGGCATGCGTGAGGGGCGTGCCGAGATCACCCTGTATCGCGGCACGGGTCGCCAGGTGCTCTTGTGTCGGCATGCGCCGCTGGATATCGTCTCGGGCGAAACGGCCGGGCACGTGCTGGTATTCGATGACATCACAGAGCTGGTCAAGGCACAGCGCGACGCCGCCTGGGGCGAAGTGGCCCGGCGCCTCGCGCACGAGATCAAGAACCCGCTGACCCCGATCCAGCTGTCGGCTGAACGCCTGCGCCACAAATACCTCGGCAAGCTGCCGGCCGACGACTCCAAGGTGCTCGATCGTGCGACGCACACGATCGTGCAGCAGGTCGAGGCGATGAAGGCGATGGTCAACGATTTTTCCGACTACGCCAAACCGACCAAGCTGCAGGTCGAGCCGGTGCAGGTCGATGCGCTGCTCAGCGAGGTATTGGGCCTGTACGAGGGCGGCAGCCAGCATGTGACAACACAGCTGGATTCACCCGGACTGATGATCGAGGCTGACCCGGTGCGTCTGCGTCAGGTGTTCCATAACCTGATCAAGAATGCGTTGGAGGCCAGCGGTTCAAGCGGCCGTGTAGTCGTCAGCAGTTGTGTTGGCGAAGAGGAGGGGAATGGTTTCGTGGAGATTGCGGTGAGCGACAACGGCCCGGGTTTCGACCCCGACCTGATCGGACAGGTGTTCGAGCCCTATGTGACCAGCAAGACCAAGGGCACCGGGCTTGGTCTGGCGATCGTCAAACGCATCGTTGCCGAGCACGGCGGCCTGGTGCACGCGCAGAACCCGCCCGAGGGTGGCGGGCGCATCGTCGTGCGCCTGCCGGCGCTGTCGGGGAGGCGTGATATCAACGTCGATCAGGGCGCTGTCGGCGATGTTGCGGAGCGGGCACGATGAGCGCGCCACACATCCTGGTGGTCGATGACGAGCCGGATATCCGCCAGTCGGTCAGCGATATCCTCGAAGACGAAAACTACGACGTGGTCGTCGCCGAAAACGCCGAGACGGCCAAGCAGGCGCTGCGCGATCGGCGCCCCGAGCTGATCCTGCTCGACATCTGGATGCCCGACCTGGATGGCATCAGCCTGTTGAAAGAGTGGTCGGAGGGGCGCGGCCTGCCCTGTCCGGTGATCATGATGTCCGGTCACGGCACCGTCGAGACCGCGGTCGAGGCAACCCGTCTGGGTGCCTACGACTTTCTCGAAAAGCCGCTGTCACTGGCCAAGCTGCTGCTGACGGTAGAGCGGGCGCTCGAGGCCGATCGCCTGGCGCAGGAAAACGTCGGCCTGAAGCGACGCGCCTCGCCGGTGATCGAACCGATCGGCCACAGTGCCGTGATCCTGCGCCTGCGCGAGCAGGTCAAGCGCGTCGCGCAGCATGACAGCTGGGTGCTGATTTCCGGCGAACCGGGAAGCGGTCGTGAGACCTTTGCGCGCTACCTGCATGCGCACAGCTCGCGCAAGGACCGCCCGTTCATCGATGTGGCCGTGTCGACGATCAGCCCGGGCAACGCGGCACGCGAACTGTTTGGCAGCGAACGCGACGGCAGCATCCAGTACGGCCGTCTCGAGCAGGCCGTCGGCGGTACGCTGTTTCTCGACGAGATCGCCGACATGGATCTGGAGGCCCAGGCGCAGCTGGTCGGTGCACTGGACACCGGTTCGTTCATGCGCGTCGGTGGCTCGACGCCGGTGACCATCGATGTCCGCGTGATCGCTGCAACGCGACACGATCTGCATGCCGCGGTCGAGGAAGGCAAGTTCCGCGAAGACCTGTTCTATCAACTCAACGTGGTGCCGTTGGTTGTCCCGCCGCTGCGGGATCATCGCGAAGACATCCCGGAGTTGCTGCAAAGCGCGGTTGACCGCCTGGTCGAGCAGGACAAACTGCCGTATCGCAAGTTCTCGATCGCCGCCCAGAATATCCTGCGCAACCACACGTGGCCGGGCAACATCCGCGAACTGAAGAACCTTGTCCAACGCGTGCTGATTCTCGGTTCCGGTGAAGAGATTGGCGCGCCGGAGATCGAGGCGGCCATGGGTGCGGCGCAGGCGGCCACCGGCGCGGTCGGCCTGCCCGGCGTGTCGTTCGATCAGCCGTTGCGCGATGCGCGCGATGCGTTCGAAAAGTCCTACCTCGAATACCAGCTGGACAAGCATGGCGGCAACGTCAGCCAGATGGCCGAAGAGGCCGGCATGGAACGCACCCATCTGTACCGCAAGCTGCGCGACCGCGGTATCGAGATCAAGGATCGCCGATGACCCCGGCGATCAAGGCAGCCGAACGTGCCGGCGTTGCGATCACGGTGCACGAGTATGCGCACGACCCCGACAACAGCAACTTTGGCCTCGAGGCCGCCGAGGTGCTCGGCCTGGATCCGCGGCGCGTGTTCAAGACCCTGTTGGTGGCGCTGAATGGCGATTCGCGCCAGCTGGCCGTGGCAATCGTGCCGGTCAGCGGACAGCTCGACCTCAAGGCGATGGCCGCTGCGTGCAAGGTCAAGAAGGTCGCGATGGCCGAGCCGGTTGCTGCAGAGCGGGCGACCGGCTATATCGTTGGCGGTATCAGTCCGCTGGGCCAGAAGAAGCGCCTGCCGACGGTGTTGGATGAAACAGCAATGGGCTTTCCCGGCATTTTCGTCAGCGGCGGCCGGCGTGGCCTGGATATCGAGATTGCCCCCGCGGACCTGGTCGCGGTGTGTCACGCCACGGTCGCGGCGATCGGGCGATAGGCGGATGCGCGGTGGCGGGCCGCAGCTGCCGCGTACGGTGCTCCGGGGTCGACTTGCTGGACGGGACTGGACCGGCCGGCCGGTCGGTCGACAATGGCCGCTGACCTACACCAAACAGGGTGGCTGGCTATGAAAAGCGAAGAATCGTCGAACAAGCTCGATCGGGTCGTCGCCCAGGCGCGACGCGATCGCGAGGCGCGCGAGCAGGGATATCGCGAACGCGCGTTGAAGATGTACCCCTGGGTCTGCGGTCGCTGCGCACGTGAGTTCACACGTGAGAATCTGCGCGAACTGACCGTGCACCACCGTGATCACAACCACGACAACAACCCGGCGGACGGCAGCAACTGGGAGCTGTTGTGCCTGTACTGTCACGACAACGAGCATTCGCGTTATATCGATTCGGCGCATGGCGATGCCGCGGCCGACAAGTCCACGTCCACCGCCACGCACAATCCCTTTGCCGGTCTGTCCGACCTGTTGAAGAAAAGCTGAAGCGATTGCCTGCCCTCCCGGTTGGCGCGAGCGCATACTCAAACCGGGTGCCGCGACCGATTCACATGTTGTTGTTCGCTGGCCGTGTGCGGCTCCGCTGTCCCCTGATCATCCCGCCCGAATCAGCGCGGAGGCAGGCGGCCGCGACGCTCTCATCGGCGCCCCGCACTCCAGTCGCAGTCTGCCGTTATCCCCAACCGGGCCGCGGCGACGTCCACCGATCGTGTATTCGGTGCCCATGCCTGTGCGTCTGGTGGTGGTTTAGCCTGCATGTTGTATCAACATTCGAAGAGCCTGCGGTATGCGCAGCCGCCGTAGCGCCGTCCTGGAGCGACCATACCGCCCGGAGCGGTATTGCGCGCAAGCCCCGCAGGGGTGAGGCACGGGGAAGCGCCGAACAAAACCCTGGCCGCAGCTGTCGTTCGGGCGAGCAATCTGCCGGGAGCAGATTGAAACGACCGCAGGCCGGCCCGCAGGGCGCTGCACAAGGACGTGCAGCGTAAAACCAAGCCACAGCGAGCGAGAATCCGCAGGCATTCGACCAGCACAACGCGGAACACGATCTGCGCCTCTCGGAACACCGCAAACGGAAAAAAAACCTGTCTGTTCAGAACGCCTGCAAAAAGCGCTTTTACAGTGTGACCTGGTGCACAACATGCGGGTTTGGCCTCGGAGAAAAAGTGTTCAATGCCGCACTGCTATGCTCAGCGGAGGAAATTCGCCGAGGCGGTTGCGCAGACCTGGCGGGTACTGGCTGCTGTTGAACGAATTGCCCAAGGGAAAGGTGTTTGACGCATTTTCGGCTACTGGTGATCGAAGACGATGACCAGGACGCCAAACTGCTGTTGCGCCACCGGCACAACAACGGTGTCCCGTTCGATGCCGATCGCGCCGCCCGTGCCGAACAGCTGGCAAACGGACCCGGCGATTGGAACCTGATCCTCGCCGATCACTCTCTGCCGGATATCGACGTGCGCACGACCCTGCACTGGCTGACGGCCAAGCTGGCGGATCCGCCGGTGATCATGTTGTCGGGGGTCGATCCGTGAAGAGAACGCGTGGACCCATTGCTTGCGGGTATCGACGGCTTCGTCAGCAAAGAGAACCTCGCGTGCCTCGTGCCGGCCATGGAGCGTACCGTCGGTTCCTGCCCGATGAAGGCTGTTCGCTGGGCCAGGGTTATCGGCACAGCCGGCCGGTGCCGGCCGATGAACTGGCGGCGTAATTGGCCGGGTCCAGGCGCGCATCCATGCAGGTCAGGATCGCGAGGTGCCTGCCTGGTGGCATCGGCAGTTTGCCCGTGTCAGCGAATGTCGAGACATAGTCGGCGTTGGTCGACATGACCGCTTTGACCACATCGGTCATTGCATCTCTCCTCCGGGACACTGCTGTCTCTACGCAGGTCATTCCGGCGGCTGCGGTGGTAAGGGGCGATGGGGAATGACCCATTAAGAGCGCGAGTCTTCGACCGGCGTCGAATGCCCGCGTCGTCTGAGCATGGCGCACCTTCCGCTTTGTGCCCGGTGAGCGGGTGTAACGCCGGGACGGGGCTGTGAAACCGATGCAACAGAAAGGGGGGATGCCCGCCCCGCACAGGTCGGGGCGGGCGGTTCTCCGGTTACGCGGCGAAACGTTCCTTGGCCTCGCGCGCCGCCTTGGCGTCTTCGGGTGAATAGGCCTTGCCCGACCACAGCATTTCATAGGCCAGTTCTTCGTTGCCGTTTTCGCACAGTTCCAGCACCTTGCGGAACAGCGGCTGGAAGGTCTCGCTGCGGTGCGATGCCTCGTGTTCCTCGAACGAGCGCCAGAAGGTCACGATCAGGGCCTCGCGGTCCTTCATGCCCGTGTCCACCGGCTGACCCACGGTCGAACCCTCATTCGAGATCTCGCCGCTGTTCAGCGCAACGAAGCCGCCGACGAAGCCGGTATCCGAGTGATACGTTTTCACGTTTTCGCACAGTTCGGCGACACGTTCCTGCAGATCATCGACCGTGTAACCCTGTTTCAGGATCACACGATTCACCGTGACGACCCCGTTGTAGGGAAAGTTGCTGATCAAACCACTCATGTCTCTCTCCTGAATATCAGTATATTCGTAATATCTGACTAAAACGCTCGGGATTGGTTCCCACAGCCCCCCCACGAGCGGTGCGTTGGCCCACCGGTATGTTTAGGTCACGGCGCAGCGGCAACGATCGCCTGCACACACCCGCAAGACGGCGACGCATGATGACCTGTGCAGTCCCCCTGAACGATGGGCACCCGATAACGGGAATCGCTGCCGGCCCCCTCGGTCGATACTGCCGTCTGCCGCGACCGGGCGGGCGGCCCCATCCACTGTCGTCATCCTCTGCAGCCTGCTCACCGCCGGCGCCTGGTCACATCGACCGTCGCCCGGTGCCTGGCACACGCGGAAAGCTGGGTCGCGTCCGATCGATTCGATGCGCTGGCACGCTGGATCGAGTTGATGGATCTGCGGTTCGGGACCGGCGGGTGGGCGAGGCGGACCCGGCAGCGGTTTCGGCCTGCGCTGCGAATGTCATCGACGGTTCCGCGCTAGAATGAGGGTTGAATACGAATAAGCAGAATCCAGCAGCGTGAAGATCATCATTCTGGGCGCCGGTCAGGTCGGCACTACCGTGGCGTACAACCTGTCCAACGAGGCCAACGACATCACCGTCGTCGACCAGGACAACAGTCTGCTGCGCGAACTGCAGGATCGCCTGGACATCCGCACCATCCGCGGCCGCGCCTCGCATCCGGATGTGCTGCAGCGCGCCGGCGCCGACGATGCCGATATGATCATCGCGGTGACCAATAGCGACGAAACCAATATGGTCGCCTGCCAGACTGCCTGGACACTGTTCCACACCCCGACCAAGATCGCGCGTGTGCGCGCCCCGGAGTACCTCGCGCATCCGGCGCTGTTCAGCCAGGGGGCGTTGCCGATCGACGTGTTGATCAGCCCCGAGCAGCTGGTCACCGACTACATTCTGCGCCTGATCGAACACCCCGGTGCGCTGCAGGTGCTGGACTTTGCCGGCGGACGCGTGCGCCTCGTGGCAGTGCGCGCCTACTATGGCGGGCCGCTGGTCGGGCACGAACTGCGTACCCTAAATGAACACCTGCGCGGTGCCGAGGCGCGTGTCGCTGCCATCTACCGCAAGGGCACCGCCATCGAGCCCGAAGGGCACACCGTGATCGAGCCGGACGACGAGGTGTTCTTCATCGCCGCAGCGCAGAACATCCCGGCGGTCATGGCCGAGTTGCGCAAGGCCGAGAAACCGTTTCGCCGGCTGATGTTCGCCGGCGGCGGCAACATTGGCCGACGCCTGGCGTCGGCGCTCGAGAACGACTACCGCGTGAAAATCATCGAGCACAATGAAAAGCACGCCCGCCGGGTCGCCGAAACCCTGCGTCACACGATCGTGTTGCAGGGTGATGCCGCGGATGAAGACCTGCTGCTCGAAGAAAACATCGAGGATACCGATGTGTTCTGTGCGGTCACCAACGACGACGAGGCGAATATCCTGTCGGCGATGCTGGCCAAGCGCCTGGGTGCGCGCAAGGTCATGGCGCTGATCAACCGCGCGGCCTACGTCGACCTGGTGCAGTCGGGTGCGGTTGACATCGCGATCTCGCCGCAGCAGGCGACCATCGGTACCTTGTTGACCCACGTACGTCGCGGCGATGTGGTCATGGTGCACTCGCTGCGGCGCGGCGCCGCCGAGGCGATCGAGGCGGTGGCGCACGGTGATCAGACGTCTTCCAAGGTGGTCGGTCGCGCGGTCGAGGACATCAAACTGCCACCGGGCGCGAGCATCGGTGCGATCGTGCGTGGTGATGACGTGGTCATCGCGCACCACGACACCGTGATCGAATCCGAAGATCATGTGATCCTGTTCCTGACCGACAAGCGTCGCATCAACGATGTCGAACGTCTGTTCCAGGTCGGCATCACGTTCCTCTAGGGCCTGTTCACACGATGAGGATATGCACCGACAACGGCCACTTTTTCGCAGAACAATCCGCGTCGGGCGCCGTGTACGTGCGGTACAGCAGCGAAGGCGCACGTCGTCGTGCGGAAAAATGGCCGACTCCCAGGGCCAACGCTGGACATTGGCATGGTGTGAACAGGCCTTCGATCCGCCTGTTGCGCCCGTGGAACAACGCTTTCCTTTTAGACACCTGAAGAGATAGTATTCTTGATGAGCGTTTGCGTTTGTACACAAGTACCGTTTGCGTTCCGGGTGGTTCCACCCGAATGCCTGCGGACGCTCGCTCGCTGTGGCCTGGCGCTAGGCCGCACACCCGTGTGCGGCACCCTGCGGGCCGGTCTTCCGTTGCTCAAAGCCGCTCCCTGCGTGTCTGTCACCGAAACGACAGCTGTGGCTATCCCTTTGCCTGGAACGTCCATGCGCCTCACCGCTTCCCGGCCTGCGCGTCAAACGGCTGCGGTCGGTGTGGTCGCTCCAGGCCGGCGCCACAATGGCGGTGAATACAGCGGGCGCTTGGAATGCGGGTGCAACACGCGGGCCGGGGGCCAACGCACGTGATGTCCCTTGCCGCCGTCCTGCGTATCCTTGGCCTGCTGCTGACGATATTCAGTTTCACGCTGGTGCCGCCGTTCGTACTGTCGCTGGCCGCGCAGGATGGCGCGTCCCTCGCCTTTGCCACTGCGTTCGCACTGACCATGGGCGTCGGTGTGATCAGCTGGCTGCCCGTGCGAAAGATTCGTCGCGAGCTGCGCCTGCGCGACGGCTTCGTCGTCGTGGTGATGTTCTGGACCGTGCTGTCGGCGATCGGTTCGCTGCCGTTCGTGTTATCGGACGACCCGCACCTGTCGATGACAGATGCGTTCTTCGAATCGGTATCGGGGCTAACGACGACAGGCGCGACCGTCATCACGCATCTGGACGATCTGCCGATCTCGATCCTGTACTACCGGCAACAGCTGCAGTGGCTGGGCGGCATGGGCATCATCGTGTTGGCGGTCGCGGTACTGCCGATGCTCGGCATCGGTGGCATGCAGCTGTACCGGGCAGAGACGCCCGGTCCGATGAAGGACAGCAAGCTCACGCCGCGCATCACCGAGACGGCCAAGGCGTTGTGGTACATCTACCTGAGCCTGACCGTGGCATGCGGTGTGTCGTACTGGCTGGCGGGCATGAGCGTGTTCGATGCGATAAGTCATGCCTTTTCGACGGTCGCGATCGGTGGTTTCTCGACCCACGATGCGAGCATGGGCTATTTCAACAGCCCGCTGATCGACATCATTGCCGTCGTGTTCATGTTCCTGTCGGCGGTCAATTTTTCGCTGCATTTCGTCGCATTCCGGCATCGCAGCGTCAAGGGCTATTGGTACGACTCCGAGTTCCGCTTCTACGTGCTGTTGCTGAGCATCGTGATCCTGATCACGGTGCTCGGACTGTACTTCACCGAGACCTACGATCACTGGCAGGATGCATTGGTCAACGGTCTGTTTCAGGCCGTGTCGATCGGCACCACGGCCGGCTTCACGACGGCCGAGTTCTACAACTGGCCGGGTTTCATCGCGATCCTGCTGCTGTTCTCGAGCTTCGTCGGCGGCTGCGCCGGTTCGACCGGTGGCGGTATCAAGGTGATTCGCGTGCTGCTGCTGGTCAAGCAGGGGCTGCGCGAGATTACCCGCCTTGTGCATCCGAGCGCGCACATACCGGTACGCATTGGCAACAAGACAATCGACTCGCGCGTGGTCGAGGCGGTGTGGGGGTTCTTTGCGTTGTACGTGGCCAGCTTCACGGTGATGTACCTGGCGCTGGCATCGACCGGGCTCGACCTGATGACCGCGTTCAGTGCCGTGGCGGCGAGCATCAACAACCTGGGTCCGGGTCTCGAGGGCGTCGGCGCGCACTATGCCGACATGCATGATCCGGGCAAGTGGATTCTGTGTTTCGCAATGTTGCTCGGGCGGCTCGAGATCTTCACCCTGCTGGTGCTGCTGTCGCCAGCGTTTTGGCGCAAGTAACCACTTCGGCGCGGCGGTGCGCGGCCTCGATGCTACGGCGCATGGCGACAGGCGTGCGGGCCGGCGAATGGCGCGGATGTCCGGCCGCCATTCATCCCGGGCGCGCGGCGCTTGTGCTATTTTTCTGACGTACAACAAGAAAGCGTGGTGCCCGGGCATCCGCGAAGGTTCTGCCGAAGGCCGCCTGCCGGCATCTGATGATGCCGGGTTGCTTAGCGTATCGATCGATGGCGTCTCCCCGCACAGCCGAATCCCCTGTTCAGCCATAGAGGTGTTTCGTCATGGATACCGCCAGCCTGTTGTCGTTCCCCGCGTTTGCGATTGCCATCGCCCTGATCGTCATCAGCGCCTGGGTCGGCCATACGATCGGCAGACAGAACGAGGAAAAGCGTAAGACCGCGGCCCTCACGGATGCAGACCATGCATCGAAGGCGGCGTTGCAGGCCCTGCGTGATGAAAACCAGCAGAAGATCGACGTGCTCAACAAGGCCAACACCAATGAGCTGGACGGGCTGAAGCAGGCACACACGGCGCAGATCGATCAGCTGAATACGGCGCACCTGAACCTGGTCGATTCGCTCAAGTCAGGGCATTCGACCGAGATATCGCGCCTCGAGACCGAACACAGCGGCCTGATCGACAAGCTCAACACGTCGAACAATGCCGCCATCCGCGAGATGGAACAGCGCCGCCAGGACGAGATCGAGGGTCTGCGCAGCGACCACGCCGAGGCGCTGCAACAGGCGCAGGAGGACCGCGACCGGCGCCTGCGGGAGGCCGAGCAGCGGTATGCCGACGACAGGGCCGGCCTCGACCAGCTGATCGCCGAACTGCGCGCCGAACGCGACGAGGTCGCCGCCGAGGCTGTCGAGCTCAAGGCCACCGTGGCCGGGCTGCGCGACGAGATCAAGGAGGGCAAGCTCAACAACATGTTCTCGGTCTCGAAGTCCGGTGAGAAACTGATCCGCGTGGTGCGCAGCGTGCAGGAACTGGCCAGCGAACTCGACGAGACCTCGCGCACCGTGACCGGCGGTGAGTATTCGTTCTTCGATCAGATCAAAGATCGGCGTGACCGTGAGACCGTGCTCAGCCTGACCGCCGGGCGGCACGCCGACGACGCACCCAGCGCAGGCCCGGACGGGGAGGTCGACGATGCCGATGTGCCGGATGTCGACGATGCCAGCGGAGATTGATCCGTCGACGACCGATGAGGCGGCGATCGATGCAGCGCTGAGCGCGCACCCTTGTTGCAAGGCGGCGCCACCAAGGTGTGCGCCGCCCGGGCGGCCCGTGAACGGCACGCCGGCCGCGACCGGGAGACCGGGAACCACCGCGACAGGGCCGAAAATCCGTGTGTGCGGACCACCTGCTCGCCCGATGCCGCCGGTTGTGTCGGGCCCGCTGGCAGGGCCGCTGGCGTGTCCTGCCTGGGATCCGTGCAGCCGATGACTGAAGGCTGAACAGGGACGGCCGGGCGAACCGGGGAGCGCATGGCGTGGCCGGCGACAACGGCGGTTTCGAACGGGGGCAGTGTGACGGGTAGGCGAGCCCGGTGGTGCTACCGCATCGTCTTGATGAAGCGGTCGGCCTCGGCAATCGCCGCTTCCATGTCGCGAATCAGAACGTCGACCTTGCTCTCGATGCCGGCGACCTCGCCCTTGAGCGCGGCCACGGCGCGCGCGTTCAGGTTGTGCTTGAGGAACAGCACGTGGTCCTCGAACACGTTCAGCACCGGGTCGATGCGCTTGCGTGCGTTGTGCATGCTGGCCAGCATGGTGCGGTAGCGGGCCTGGGTGTCCGTCAGCTTCTGCGCGCTGGAGCGGCGCAGGTTGGCGCTCGAGTATTGCTTGAGTTCGTCGCGCCATTCCTCGAACAGGTCAGCGGCGACGCGCTCGATGGCATCGATGCGGTCATCGACCTCGACGACGCTGTCGCGGGTGTCCTCAACGGTGCTGTTGAGCTTCTTGTAGGTCTTTTCCAGGTCGCCACCGTCGATCTTGACCAGCTGCGTGAACTGCTCGTAAGCCGAGGTCACCTCCTCTTTCGCGTCGCGCTGCGCCTGCTGCGCGTCTTCCACGCGATCGACCAGGATATCGCGCTTGTGCACGCCGACCTTTTCCAGGGCCGCGTATTGTACCGAGGCGCAGCCGCCGAGCAGCAGCAGGGCCGAAACCAGGGTTGTCAGGCGCGCGAGTGTGTTCATGGCGTTCGGGATTGCTGGCGGAGACCCCAGTATACTTGAGGCCCGCTTTCCAGACGAAGGATGAGTCCGTGCCGAAGATCCTCGCCGCGCTGTTGCCGATACTGATGAAAAAACGCGCGTGGCTGGCGATCGCGGTGGTCGCGTGGCTGGCGCTCGGCGGTACCGGGTTGAGTGTGCCGTCGATGGACTTCCTGACTGATATGCGCATCGACCGGCTGTGGAAGGAGCCGCGCGACGTGCTCGTCGACCGGGTCGAGGATGCGCGCGATACGCAGCAGGAGACCATCGAGGAATTCCAGACCGCGATGGAGAAGTTCAAGGCGGTCACCGGTTTCGACGGCGGCGAGCTCGAGGCGCAGTACAACAGCCTCAACGCGGCCTACGAGCGCAGCGCGGACAGCGCCGCCGAGATCGGCTCGCGTATCGACAAGGTTACGGTGGCGGCGAATGCGCTGCTCGATGAGTGGCGCGACGAGCTCAAGGACTACCACGACGCCAGACTGCGCCGGGTCGCCGAGCGTCAATTCGACGAGACGCGAGCGCGGGCCGAAAAGCTGATCGCGTCGATGCGTGCGGTCGAGCAACGCACCGAGCCGGTGCTGGCGCTGTTCCGCGACCAGGTGCTGTACCTCAAGCACAATCTGAATGCGCGTGCGATCAACGCGCTGGACGAAGAGCGTAGCAAGGTCGAACAGGATGTCGAGGTGCTGATCGCCGAGATGCAGGCGGCGATCGACGAGGCCAACGCCTTCATCGACGCGCTGCAGACCTGAGCCGGCCCCGGGATAGGGTGCGCCTTACGGTGTATCCTTCGCGGATGGAAAAAAAGCCGCCTTTCATCCTCGTCGATGGGTCTTCGTACCTGTTTCGCGCCTTCCATGCGCTGCCGCCGCTGACCAACACCACGGGGAGGCGACCGGCGCGACGGTTGGCGTCACCAACATGCTGACGCAAGCTCATGGCCGACTACGACCCCGACGCATGTCGCCGTGGTGTTCGATGCACCCGGCAAGACATTCCGCCACGAGCTGTATCCGCAGTACAAGGCCACCCGTCCGCCGATGCCGGACGAATTGCGCTCCCAGGTCGAGACCATTCACGACATCGTCCGCGCGCTGGGCTTGCCGCTGGTGTCGGTGGCAGGCGTCGAAGCGGACGACGTGATCGGCACGCTGGCGCGCGCCGCCGCCGCGGCCGGCCGCACGACGCTGGTCTCGACCGGCGACAAGGACATGGCGCAGCTCGTCGACGACAACATCGAGCTGGTCAACACGATGAGCGACACGGTCATGGACGAGGACGGCGTCATGGCCAAGTTCGGCGTGCGTCCCGGACCAGATCGTCGACTACCTCGCGCTGACCGGCGACACCGTCGACAACATACCCGGCGTGCCCAAGTGCGGGCCCAAGACGGCGGCCAAGTGGCTCGCGCAGTACGACACGCTCGACGCCGTCATCGCCAACGCCGACGAGATCAAGGGCAAGGTCGGCGAGAGCCTGCGCGAGCACCTCGAGCAGCTGCCGTTGTCGCGCAAGCTGGCGACGATCAAGACCGATTGCGAGCTGCCGATCGATCCGCGATCGGCATTGAGGACCTGCGCCCGCGGCGATCCGCGACGCTGTACGACGCTGCGCGCAGCTCTACACGCGCATCGAGGAGGCCGCTGCGTCAACTGGGCGCCGCTGGCCAGACCGACGCGCGCGCGACCGGCGGACGCCACACGCACGGCGGCGATACGCCGGCGGTCCAGGAGCCGCGCGCCGACCGCGCCTACGAGACGGTGCTCGAACAGGCCGACTTCGACCGCTGGCTCAAACAATTGAATAAGGCCGAGCTGTTCGCGTTCGACACCGAGACCACGAGCCTTGACTACATGCAGGCGCAGATCGTCGGCGTGTCGTTCGCGGTCGAGCCCGGCCAGGCGGCCTACATGCCGCTCGCGCATCGACTACGCCGGCGCGCCGGAGCAGCTCGATCGCGACGCGGCGCTCGAGCGCGCTGCAGCCGCTGCTGGAAGATCCGAAGCGCACGCCAAGGTCGGCCACAACCTCAAGTACGACGCAGCATGTGCTCGCGCAACCACGGCATCGCGCTGCGCGGCATGGCGTACGACACGATGCTCGAGTCCTACGTGCTCGAACGCACCGCGAAGCCGCACGACATGGACAGCCTCGCCAAGCGCCACCTCGGCGCGCGAAGACGATTCACTACGACGACGTCGCCGGCAAGGGCGCCAAGCAGATGCCCTTCGACCAGATCGACACTCGAGCAGGCGCGACCGAGTACGCGGCCGAAGACGCCGACGTCACGCTGCGCCTGCACCACGCACTGTGGCCGCAGCGATCGCCGCCGAGCCCGAAGCTCGCGCGCATCTACTGCAGACATCGAGCTGCCGCTGGTGCGCGTGCTGTCGCGTATCGAATGGACCGCGGCGTGCTGCGTCGACCCGCAAGATGCTCGCGGCGCAGAGCCACGAGCTCGGCCAACACGATGCATGACGCTCGAGCAGGAGGCCTACGCGCTCGCCGGCGGCCAGTTCAACCTGGGCTCGCCGAAGCAGCTCCAGGAAATCCTGTTCGACCGGCTGGGACTGCCGACGCTGCGCAAGACGCCCAAGGGCGCGCCGTCGACCGCCGAGGACGTGCTGCAGGAACTGGCGCTGGACTACGAACTGCCGCAGCTGATTCTCGACTATCGCAGCGTCAGCAAGCTCAAGTCGACCTACACCGACAAGCTGCCGCTGATCAACGCGACACCGGGCGCGTGCACACCACCTATCACCAGGCGGTCGCGGCGACCGGGCGGCTGTCGTCGACCGATCCCAACCTGCAGAACATCCCGGTGCGCACCGCCGAGGGCCGCAAGATCCGCCAGGCCTTCATCGCCGAGCTGGGCCACAAGCTGCTGTCGGCCGACTACTCGCAGATCGAGCTGCGCATCATGGCGCACCTGTCGGGCGACGAAGGCCTGCTGCGCGCGTTCGAGCCGGCGAGGACATCCACCGCGCGACCGCGGCCGAGGTGTTCGGCGTGCCGCTGGACGAGGTCAGCGCCGATCAGCGGCGCGCGGCCAAGGCGATCAACTTCGGCCTGATCTACGGCATGTCGCGCGTTCGGCCTGGCGCGCAAGCAGCTCGGCATCGAACGCGGCGCGGCGCAGGACTACGTCGACCTCTATTTCGAGCGCTATCCGGGGGTCAAGACCTACATGGATTCGACTCGTGAGATGGCTCGCGAGCAAGGCTACGTCGAAACCGTGTTCGGCCGCCGGCTGTATCTGCCGGAAATCCGCGCGCGCAACGCGGCGCGGCGCCAGTACGCCGAGCGCAGCGCCATCAACGCGCCGATGCAGGGCACCGCGGCGCGGACATCATCAAGCGCGATGGCCGGCCCCGCGCGTCCCCCCCCCCACCCCCCCCTCCCCCCTTCCAACCCCCCACCCCCTCCCTACTCCCCCACCCCCCCCACCTCCCCCCCAACCAAAACTATCTGCGGCGCTCCTCCCCCTCCCACCCACCTCCCGGATCCACCCTCCCCCCCCTCCCACCCCCCCACACCCCCAACCTCCCAACCCTCTCCCCCCCCCCCCCCACCCAAAACCCACCAACCTTGCGTACCACCCCCCCCCCCCCCACGTTCTCCCCCACACCCCCCTCCACAAACCCCCCGTCCCTCTCCCCGACGACCCGACCCCCCCCCCCCCCCCCCCGATCCCAAGAAAACCTACTCGCGCTTCTTCCCCCCCACAACCACCACCTTCTCCTCCGACTCCACCCCCCCCCCCCTCCTCCCGGCTGCCCCTGGCGCTCCCCACACCCCCTGCTCGTCCCGTGCTTCCACCTCCCCTCCCCCCCCCCCCACCCCCCCCCCCTCCCCTCCCAACCCTCTCCCCCCCCCCCCCCCCAAAACCCCCACCCTACCTCCCCCCCCCCCCCCCCCCCCCCCCCCTCCCCCCCTCCCCCCCCGCCCCCCCCCCCCAACCCCACCCCTCGCCCCCCTTGTTCCTCCCCTCCTCCCCCGCCCCCCCCCCCCCCAACCCCCCCCTCCCCTCGCACTTGCCCACCTTCCACTCTGGCTTCGCCCGCCCTCACCCCCTGCTTCACCTTCTCCCTGGTTGCTCGCTGGCCTCCTCCCCCCCTCCCCCCCCCCCCCCCCCCCCCTCCCCCCCCCCCCCCCCCCCAGCCCTGTTCCCTGTTGCCTTGTCCTCCGATCTGCCGCTACGCCATACGCGAGGTCGTTTCGTCCCCCTGTTCGCGCGCGCGCCCGGGCGCCTCGCGACCTGGGCGCCGACGGACGCCCGAGCGGCGCGAGGATGTCGTGAAAATCCTGCGTGGTTTGCGCGCCGCCTCCGACGAGAAGGAGGCAATCCGGGAAAGCGAAAGCGTGAAGAGCGCGGCCGCGGAGCTCGTGGAGAAGGTCGCGGAAAAGGCCCGTGATGCCAGTCGTTCCGCCACCCGGCTGCTCGAATCGGCCGTCGAGGCACCGACCGTCGTTCTCGCCTGGGCACAGAAACTCAAGCACCCGGCCAAGCGGGACAGATGGCTGGCGGTAGCCTGGCGGCTGTTTGCCGTGCTTGGCGCGGGTTTCCTGGCCGCCACGCTGTTGAGCCGCCTGCTGCGGCCGGTCTGGCAGCGCGCGCAGACGGACACCCCGTCGCTGCTTCGGCGCATCGGCCTGCTCAGTGGCCGGCTGGCCGTCGACCTCGTGCCGATTGCCGTGTTTGCGCTGGTTGCCTACGGCGTGCTGGCGGTCGTTGATCCGCACCAGGACACGCGGCTGGTCGCCGTTGCGCTGATCAATGCGTCGATTCTGTCGAGGATGGTCATCGCACTGGCATCGTTTGTGCTCTCGCCAAATGAGACCAGCCTGCGCCTGTGGTCGATCAGCGATGAGTCGGCCAATTACGTGTTTCAATGGACGCGCCGCCTGAGCGGCATTGCGATCTACGGTTTCTTCGGTTTGCAGGCCGCATTCCTGCTGGGACTGAACCCGGGGTCTTACGAAAGCCTGCTGCGTCTTCTGGGTCTGGTCATCCTGTGCATGCTGCTGGTGCTGATCGCGCAGAATCGGCGCGATGTCGCCAGGGCCATGACCTCGGAGGCCGCGTCGGACATCGATGAGCCTGCCGCGGTGTCGTCTTTCAGGCGGGGATTGGCCAACGTCTGGCATCTGCTGGCCAGTGCCTTCCTCGTGGTCACCTATGTGATCTGGGCACTGCGTATCGAGAACGGCGCCACCTACCTGCTGCGCGCGACCGCACTAAGCCTGCTTTCGGTCGCCGTCGCACGCCTGATCGTGCGCATGCTCGACCAGCTGTTCAACCGGGGCCTCAGCCTTTCGGACGAACTGCGGCGCCTGCATCCCGGACTGGAGAAGCGCCTCAACCGTTACTTTCCGGTGCTGCGTAAGATCGCCAAGGCCTTCGTGGTCGCCGCCGCGGTTCTGTTCGTCGCCTACGCCTGGGGGATAGATACGCTCGCCTGGATTACCGAGGGATCGGGACGTGTATTCGTCAGCGCCATACTGCACATCCTTCTGGTGCTCGCCATCGCGTTCTTCTTCTGGGAGTTCGCCAGCGGCAGCATCGAGAGTTACCTGGCCGAAACCGACAGCGACGGGCGCACGCGCGTGCGCTCCGCGCGCACCAAGACCCTGCTGACCGTTGCCCGCAACGCGCTGCTGGTGATGCTAACCGTGGTCACCCTGCTGATGATCCTGTCCGAACTCGGGCTGAACATCGCACCGTTGCTCGCGGGCGCCGGTGTGGTCGGCCTGGCGATCGGGTTCGGCGCACAGAAACTGGTCCAGGACGTGATCAACGGCGCCTTCATCCTGTTCCAGGACCTGATGTCGGTCGGCGACGTGGTCAAGCTGGGCGACAAGGCCGGCGTCGTCGAGGCGCTGTCTATCCGTACCGTTCGCCTGCGTGATCTTGCCGGCGTGGTGCACACGATTCCGTTCAACTCCATCGAGGCCGTCAGCAACCTGACGCGGGAATTCTCGTTCCACGTGTTCGAGATCGGTATTGCATACCGTGAGGACGTCGACGAGGTGATCGCGGCCATCAAGGCGGTCGGCGAAGAACTCCAGGCCGACGCGGAGATCGGGCCGCTGGTCCTGGAGCCCCTGGAGGTCTTCGGCCTCGACCAGTTCGGCGATTCGGCGCTGGTCATCAAGGGACGCATCAAGACCAAACCCATCAAGCAGTGGCAGGTCGGGCGCGCCTTCAATCGCCTGATCAAGCGCCGCTTCGACGAGAATGGCATCGAGATACCCTTCCCGCATCAGACCGTCTACTTCGGCCAGGACAAGGACGGCTCGGCACCGCCGGCGTTTCTGCGCCTGGAGCAGATGCTGGAGGCGAGTCAGGGCGGCGGGCCGGGTGCGCAAAGCAAGGGCGATGTCGGATAAGGGAAAGGCGTCGGCATCCGGTATTCGGTACGCGCGGCAACCGGTCGCCCAGGCACGGCCACTGGCTGGCAACATGCCGTCGCCGAAATGCCCCCGCCTGCGATCTCCGTTGTCAGCGGTATGCACAAAGGTGCCGATCGACCGCGCTGGGGTCAGCTACGGCTGGATGGCCGAATCCGCAAAAAACGCCTGGCGTGTCCGCAGGGACTGAACCCGCGTTTCGTCGTCATCGCCGTGGCACACCCCAGGTCAGTTCCACTGTCTGGCGTCAATCCTCGAACGCATACCACCGGTCCAGCACCGCGTGTGCCTCATCGATCCCGCTGCGTTTCAACGATGAGAAGGCCTGCACGCTGAAATCGCCGTTGATGCCGTGCAGCGTGCGCCTTACCTGCAGCACGGTGCTCTGGCCGGGGCCTCGCTTGAGCTTGTCCGACTTGGTCAGCAGCACGTGTACGGGCAGCCCGATATGGTCGGCCCACTCGAGCATCTGCAGGTCGTAGTCCTTGAGCGGGTGGCGGATGTCCATCATCAGCATCAGGCCACGCAGGCACTGGCGCTTTTCGAGGTACGCGGCGAGCGCGCCCTGCCACTCGCGCTTGATGCCCTCGGCGACCTTCGCATAGCCATAACCGGGCAGGTCGACGATGCGGCGCTGTTCGTCGATCGCAAAAAAGTTCAGCAGCTGCGTGCGGCCCGGCGTCTTGCTGGTGCGCGCCAGCGATTTCTGGTCACACAGGGTGTTGATCGCGCTCGACTTGCCGGCGTTCGAGCGGCCCGCGAACGCGACCTCGAAGCCTTCGTCGGCGGGGGTCTGCGTGAGCTTGGCGGCGCTGGTCAGAAAGGCGGCCTGGCGGTATCGGGGGTTCATGCGTCAGGAAAGTCGCTGCGCTGCCAGTGGCCGGACTTGCCGCCGGATTTTTCTTCGAGGCGCACGTTCTCGATCACCATGCCACGGTCGACCGCCTTGCACATGTCGTAGATCGTCAACAGCGCCACCTGCACTGCGCACAGCGCCTCCATCTCGACACCGGTCTGGCCGCGCGTCTTGGCCGTCGCGCTGCAGTGGATGCAGTCGAGTTTGGTGTTGGGCGCAAGTTCGATGCTGACATGGCTCAGCGGCAGGGGGTGGCACAGTGGCACCAGGTCGGCGGTGCGCTTGGCACCCATGATGCCGGCAATCCGGGCCACGCCGAGTACGTCGCCCTTCTTGTGTCCGCCCTCGACGATCATCGCCAGGGTGTCGGTCTGCATGCGGATGCTGCCGCTGGCCACCGCGACCCGCTCGGTGAGGTCCTTGCCGCCGACGTCGACCATATGCGCCTGGCCCTCGGCATCGAAATGGGTGAAGCGGTCAGACATGTGTGCCTCTGCTGGATTGGAGTGCTGTTTTCGGTCCATGGGTGTGCAAGCCTGGACGATTCAGGTGCGGGCTGCATCCACTTGTCGGGTTGCGCGGTGGGTCGGCGCATTCACCGCCTGCGGGCCGGCAGTCGACAGGCAGCATCAGGCGCTATCCGCGGCATCCCGGTGAGCGGCGGTCGCCTGGTCGCGGTATTCGAGCGACTTGGGTACCTCGCGCCGTTCAAACGTCATGCCAGCGAGATCGGCGAAAACCCAGGTCGCCGGTGCCTGGCCGACGCCGCCGACCGTGCCCGGGTTGACCACGTGGGTGACGCCGCCGGCGCAGTTTTGCTGCGCGCGGATCTCCACCTTGTGGCTGTGCCCGCAGCACACCAGGTCCCAGTCGCCGGTTGCGGCCATGGCGCGCGCATAGTGCGGGTAGTGGACGATGAAAATGCGTTTGCCGGCCAGCTCGATGCCGGCGTCCATGCCGTGAAAGCGCACCACGCCGCCGGGTTTGTGGGCCAGCTGGGTCATGGCATACAGGTCGCCGGTATTGTTGCCATGGATCACGTGCACCGGCAGCCCGTATTTTTCCAGGCAGTGCAGGGTGCTGGGAGCGACCACATCGCCGCAGTGCAGCACGGCCTCGGCGCCGGCGGTCTTGGCGTCGGCGACGGCGGCGTCGATCAGCGGAATGTGATCGTGGCTGTCGGAGAGAATGCAGACTTTCATCGTGGTCCTTGGGTAATGCCTGGGCCGGTGAAGGGCGCAATTCTACCCGCGTGCGTGTCTGGATGCGCGTTCGTCGCAGGCGCTCATGTGCCTGCCCCGGTATTGTTGGTGCGCCCGGCGGGCGGCTGGCGCCGAACCTGGCCGTGTTCCGGCATTGCCGGGCGGCTTATCCGGACGGTCGGAGCAGCGTGCGTCGGTGGTGTGTGCAGGCGCGCGGTGCCGGCCTGAAGCCGGGGGAGATTCCAGACCGGATTGGAACGCCGCCGCATTGATGCGACAGCGCAAACGGGTCGTGGCGACCGGATACCCCCTGCCTCGCAAATCGACGCTTTCCCGCCCGGGCCGCAGGGGAGACGTAGGCAGTGCGCGCTTGTCGGCGTGTTGCGCTCAGGCGGATGTGCGTTCGTCGGCATCGGCCGACCCGTCAGAGCCGGGGCCAGACTGCCACGGCAGCGACAGGCACAGGTGCCGGGCGTCGATCAGCAGGGCATGCAGCAGCTGTTCATCATCGGGGATGATCAGCTGTTCGCCGGACTGTCCGTACTTCGACACCATGTAGGCGCGCTTGTCGCCGGGCAGATCGTAGAGATCGACCAGGCGCATGTTCCAGGCGTCGAAGTTGCGCTGTGCGACCGGCGTGAACGAAATCAACTCGACCATGCGATGGCGCTTGTCGCGGGCGATGTTGCCCATCAGCGTGGTCAGACGCTGCGCGTCACCTTCGAGCACCTGCACGAACGTATTGCCGGCAAGAACCAGCAGGCCGGTTATCCCGGCTTCGGCATTGGCCGCCGCTGCCTCGTCCTGCAGGCTGCGCAGCGTCTTGTTGGATATGACCTCCGCGGTCGCAACGCTCTTGTAGATCAGTCGACAAAGTTTCATGCGGCAACCTCAAACCTGAACGGATCGCAACGTCGTCGTGACGGCTGCGCGGCAGCGCGACCGTCTGCGCCCTGGACTCGCTATCACCCGATGTGACCTCGTCGTGACTCAGAAGTTCGGCTTTTCCGGCGCATCCTGGTAAAGCTGCACGGAGTCCAAGATCTCCTGCTTGGCCTCTTCGATGCCATACCAGCCGTCGACGCGCACCCATTTACCTTCGTCCAGATCCTTGTAGTGCTCGAAGAAGTGCGAGATACGGTTGAGGATCTCGCCCTGCAGGTCGCGGAAGCTCTCGACGCCGCGGTAGGTCTTGCACAGCTTGTCGACCGGCACGGCGAGGACCTTGGCGTCGTCGCCGGATTCGTCCTTCATCTTCAGCACGCCGACCGGACGGCAGGAAATGACCGAGCCGGAGATCAGGGGATGTGGCGTCAGCACCAGCACGTCGACCGGGTCGCCGTCTTTCGACAGGGTGTGCGGCACGTAGCCGTAGTTGCAGGGGTAGTACATCGCGGTCGACATGAAGCGGTCGACGAACATCGCGCCGGTGTCCTTGTCGAGCTCGTACTTGACCGGGTCGGAGTGGGCCGGGATCTCGATGATGACGTTGATTTCGTTGGGCACATTGCCCTTGCTGACGCGGTCCAGGTTCATGTATTTCCCCAGGTTATGGCTAAAGATTCAGCGCGCTAGGTTAAGCGCTGGGGTGGGCGGGCGTCCACCGGGAAAGCCGGGCACGAAAAAGGGGGCGCGAACGCCCCCTTGCGCAAACCCCCGTGTGGGCGGGATTTACAGCATGGGCACAATCAGCAGCGCCACAATATTGATGATCTTAATCAACGGGTTCACGGCGGGGCCGGCGGTGTCCTTGTACGGGTCGCCGACTGTGTCACCGGTCACGGCTGCCTTGTGCGCGTCCGAGCCCTTGCCGCCGTAGTTGCCGTCTTCGATGTACTTCTTGGCGTTGTCCCACGCGCCGCCGCCGGTGGTCATCGAGATGGCCACGAACAGGCCGGTGACGATGGTGCCGATCAGCAGGCCGCCCAGCGCGGTTGGTCCGAGCAGCAGGCCGACCGCGACCGGTACCGCGATCGGCAGCAGCGACGGGATGATCATCTCCTTGATCGCCGCCTTGGTCAGCATGTCCACGGCGCGGCCGTAGTCGGGCTTTTCGCTGTGGTCCATGATGCCCGGCTTCTCCTTGAACTGGCGACGCACCTCGTTGACGATGCCGCCGGCCGCGCGACCGACCGCCTCCATTGCCATCGCGCCGAACAGGTAGGGCACCAGGCCGCCGATGAACAGGCCGATGATGACCATGTGGTCGGAGAGGTCGAAGGTCAGGCTCATACCGGCCTTTTCCAGCGAGTGCGTGTAGTCCGAGAACAGTACCAGCGCGGCGAGGCCGGCCGAGCCGATCGCGTAGCCCTTGGTGACCGCCTTGGTCGTGTTGCCGACCGCGTCGAGCGGATCGGTGATGTTGCGGATCTTCTCGTCCAGCTCGGCCATCTCGGCGATACCGCCGGCGTTGTCGGTGATCGGGCCGTAGGCGTCCAGCGCCACGATGATGCCGGTCATCGACAGCATCGAGGTCGCGGCGATCGCGATGCCGTACAGGCCGGCCAGGTCGTGGGCGGCCCAGATCGATGCACACACGGCGAGTACCGGTGCCGCGGTCGATTTCATCGAGATACCAAGACCGGCGATCACGTTGGTGCCGTCGCCGGTAGTCGATGCCGCGGCGATATGGCGCACCGGGGAGTACTCGGTGGCGGTGTAGTACTCGGTGATGACGACCATCGCGGCGGTCAGCACCAGGCCGATCAGCGAGGCCAGGTACAGGTCCATCGCCGTGAACGCGGCGTTGCCGCCCATCATCGCGTCGGTGACGAAGTAGAAACCGACCGCGGCGATCACGCCGGACACGATCAGGCCGCGATACAGGGCGTTCATGATCTTGCCGCCCTCCTTCGCCTTGACGAAGAAGGTGCCGATGACCGACGCGACGATCGACACGCCGCCGAGCACCAGCGGGTAGAGCACGGCGTTTGGCGAGTCGGGCATCAGCAGGCCGCCGAGCAGCATGGTCGCGACGACCGTCACGGCATAGGTCTCGAACAGGTCGGCCGCCATGCCGGCGCAGTCGCCGACGTTGTCACCGACGTTGTCGGCGATCACCGCCGGGTTGCGTGGGTCGTCCTCAGGAATGCCCGCTTCCACCTTGCCGACGATGTCGGCGCCGACGTCGGCACCCTTGGTGAAGATGCCGCCACCGAGTCGGGCGAAGATCGAGATCAGCGAGCCGCCGAAGGCCAGGCCGACCAGCGGGTGCAGCGGGTCTTCGACGCCCATCTGAACCAGGATCGCGTAGTAACCGGCAACCCCGAGCAGGCCGAGGCCCACCACCAGCATGCCGGTGATGGCGCCACCACGGAACGCGATCTGCAGCGCGGCATTGAGGCCGTTGTTGGCGGCCTGCGCGGTGCGCACGTTGGAGCGCACCGAGATGTGCATGCCAATATAGCCGGCCAGGCCGGAGAAGACCGCGCCGATCAGGAAGCCGACCGCAGTCGCCCAGCCGAGGAAATAGAACAGCACGGCGGTCAGCACGATGCCGACGATGCCGATCGTGGTGTATTGGCGGTTGAGGTAGGCCTGGGCGCCTTCCTGAATGGCCTGCGCGATCTCGCGCATGCGGTCGTTGCCGTCGGGCTGACTGAGAATCCATTTGACCGATACAACGCCGTAGCCGATCGCCAGAAGCGAGCAGGCCAGGGCGAACCAGAGTGCAGTATTCATTCTATTTGTTTCCCCTCTTTGAAGTGCGTAAGCGGCGGGATCTTATTGATTGGTGTTGGCTTTCCCGAGCGCGATTCTTAGCCTTGGCCCTCTATTTACCAACCAAAATGTTCGAATATGGTGATTAAGCGTGCTGTTGTCGTGGACACGCGTGGTGTGGCTTGTCGCTGCTGCGGCTGGTCCGCGGCGGATATCGTGAAACACGAGGGTAAATCATTCGTCAATTTTCGGGAACACGGAGTCGCCAGCGGTCGAAACGACAGCGCCGCTTAAATCCTACCAAATATAGTCCAAAGTAGCCCCACTATGCTTCGTGCAGCACTGCCACCGGTCCTCGGGATTCCTGGTTTGTTTGCCGCCTACCGCGTTTGTCGCCTGATCCACAGGCATCCTGCAGGCGCTGCCAAGGTCACCGACATCGGTGACCCGATCCACCTGGGCCTCGTGGTCTGCATGCGCCGCGATTTCAAGGCGCTGGGCATGTTCGGCGTCATCGTGCTCGGTCTGTTGCTGCTGTTTCTCGGTCTGAAGGCCGCGATTGCGTTGCTGGTGGGCGTGCTGGCCTTGGGCCGGGCCGGCTATTACGGCATGTACACCGCGACCCATGCCAACGTGCGCACCACGACCGCGGCCGACCGCAAGGTGCGTCGGCGTTGACCCTGGCCTTGTTCGGAGGCTCGGTCATGGGACCGCTGATGGCATCGATGGGCCTGCTCGGGCTGGACAGCCTGTACCTGGTGTTCGGCGGCGGCCCGGACACGGTGCAGGCGATCCACGTATTCGGCATGGGCGCATCGAGGGTCGCGCTGTTCTCGCATGTCGGGGGCGGCCTCTTCACCAGGCGCGTCGACCTGGTGGGCAAGGTCGAGACCGGCATTCCCGAGGATGATCCGCGCAACCCGGGCGTGATCGCCGACAATGTGGGTGACAACGGCGGCGATCGACAAGGGCTTTGCGATCGGCGCTGCGGCGTCCGAGATGACCCACGAGATCCGCCGCCAGTTCCGTGAGATACCTGACCTGCTCGAGGGCAAGGCTGAGCCGGACACCGCGCGCTACGTCGCTATGGTTACCTCTGCGGCGTTGAAGAAGATGATTTAGCCCGGTGCGATCGCGGTAGCTGCACCGGTAGTGATCGGCGTCGGCATCAGTGCCGAGGCGTTCGGCGGCCTGCTCGGCGGCGCGAGGGACAACGCCAAGATGTGGGTCGAGAAGGGCAACCTCGGCGGTAGGGGCCCGGTGGTGCGCAAGGCCACCGTGGTCGGCGACACCGTTGGCGTCCCGTTCAGAGAGACCACCGGGCCGTCGATGAATAGCCTGATCAACGTGACGGCGATCGTGTCGCCGGTAATCACGCCGCTGCTGCGAGGACACTGGCATGCTGAAGCTACGGTCGATCGAGTCGACCGCAGCCGATGGCCGACCTTACCGATTCTGCTGATCGCGATGTTGTTTCGTGTGGGCGGTGACAGCGGTATCCGCGGTGGTCAGTTTGCGGGGGCGACGCGGACTGTCGGTGCGATCGTCTTGCCCTGCGACGGTGGGATGACCGTCGATCCACGACAGCGCAGTTGCGCGCAGCCGTCGCGGATGCCGCTGCCGTTCGCTGCGCGGTCGTTCGCCACATTGCCCTTGGCGGTTTTTTCGTTGTCTGCGTCGACCCCGTCTCGCCGGCGGTGTGCCGGTCGAAGGCGGCCGTTCAGCCCGTTGAATAGCGGACCGGGTGCACAGTGCCCGCGCCCCCTGCCGCCCGAGGTCAAGCGGCGACTGCAACCCGCCGTCTGCCGTTTCGCATCAAGGTGATGCGATGGCGGTCTGCGTTACACTCGGCGGATTGCGTTCTTCCGGAGTCTCGCGTTTGCCGATGTTGCGTACTCTGATGCTGAGCCTGTGCTGCCTGGCCTGTTCTGTCGCGCCGGCTGACCCGGTCCGCGTGGCCGTCGCCGCGAATTTCGCGCCGACCCTCAAACGACTGGCCGATGATTTCATCGCGCAGACCGGCCATCGCCTGCTGATCTCGTCGGCATCGACCGGCAAGCACTATGCGCAGATTCGTAACGGCGCCGCCTTCGATGTCTTCCTGGCTGCCGATACGGCGCGCCCGAAGCGTCTCGAAGTCGAGGGGCATGCTGTCACCGGCAGCCGGTTCGACTATGCGTTGGGGCGGCTGGTGGTCTGGCTGCCGGGGCTCGATGCGGTCGACGATGCGCGCGCTGCATTGATCGATCCGCAGGTGCGGCGCCTGGCGATCGCCAACCCGCGTCTTGCACCGTACGGCCTGGCCGCGCGCCAGGTGCTCGAGGCCTGGGGGCTGTGGTCCGAGGTGCAACCGCGACTGGTGCGCGGCGAGAACGTCGGCCAGGCATTCCAGTTCGTTGCCACCGGCAACGCGCAGGCGGGCCTGGTCGCACTGTCGCAGTTGCTCGGGCTGGATGCATCGGCACGCGGCGCCTACCGGGAGATTGCCGCCGGGTTGTATGCCCCGATCCGACAACAGGCCGTCCTGTTGCGAGCCGGCCCGGCCGCCGAATCCTTTCTCGCCTACCTGCGTGCACCGCGTGCCCGCGCCATCATCGGCGCGGCCGGCTACGCACTGCCGGAGGCGTCGTGAACGGTGAACTGCTGCACGGCGCCGGTCTGCAGGCGGCCGATATGGAGGCCCTGTGGCTGACCCTGCGCCTGGCCGCACTGACCACGCTGTTGCTGATCCTGGTCGGTACGCCGCTGGCCTGGTGGCTGGCGCGAACCCGCAGCCGCCTGCGCGCACCGGTCGAGGCGCTGGTCGCGTTGCCGCTGGTATTGCCGCCGACCGTGCTGGGTTTCTACCTGCTGTTGGCGATGGGGCCGAATGGCCCGCTCGGCGGCCTGTCGCTGGCGTTCACCTTCGGCGGCCTGTTGCTCGGTTCGATGGTCTATTCGCTGCCGTTCGTCGTTCAGCCGCTACGCGACGCCTTCGCGGCGATCGGCGAGCAGCCGCTGGAGATGGCCGCGTGCCTGGGTGCAAATCCGGTCGACCGCTTTCGCAGCGTCGTGCTGCCGCTGGCGCGCCCGGGTTACGTGACCGCGGCGGTACTTGGTTTCGCGCATACGCTCGGCGAATTTGGCGTGGTGTTGATGATCGGCGGCAACATCCCCGGTGAGACGCGGGTGCTGTCGATCGCCGTCTACGAGCATGTCGAGGCACTCGACTATGCGAACGCGCATGTGCTGTCGGCCGGCCTGCTGCTGTTGTCGTTCATCCTGCTGCTGCTGGTCTACACCAGTCGCTTCCGGCGCAGGACCGGGCCATGACGGTCCAGGTCGATATGCACCTCGATAAGGGCGGCTTCCGTCTCGAGTGTGCCTTCGAGTCGCCGCCCAGTGGCTTTACCGCCGTGTTCGGGCCATCGGGTTGTGGCAAGACCACGCTGTTGCGCGCCATTGCCGGGCTCGAACCGGAAGCGCGCGGCCGGGTGAAGGTTGGTGCCGACAGCTGGCAGGATGCGAACGTTTGTCTGCCGACGCATCGGCGGCCGGTCGGCTATGTGTTTCAGCATCCACGCATGTTTTCGCATCTCGACGTGCACGCCAATCTGCGTTACGGCATGCAGCGGCGGCGCTCGTCCGATGCGGCGCTCGACTTCGATCTTGTTGTTGAACTGCTCGGTCTGTCCGACCTGTTGCACCGGCACGCGCCGGGCCTGTCGGGCGGCGAACGCCAGCGTGTGGCGATCGCCCAGGCGCTGCTGAGCAACCCTCGTCTGTTATTGATGGATGAACCTTTGGCGGCGCTCGATCAGGCCAGTCGGTCGGTACTGCTACCGTATCTTGACGACATACAGCGCCAGCTGGCGATCCCGGTGCTGTACGTGAGCCATGCCCTCGACGAAGTGGCCCGCCTGACCGATCACATGGTGCTGATGCGCGACGGCCGCGTCGTAACCAGCGGTGGCATCAACGAGTTGCTGACCCGTCTGGATCTGCCGATGGCGCACGGACGCAACGCCGAGGCGGTCATGCATGCCGCGGTCCGCGCGCACGATACGCCCGATCAGCTCACCGAGTTGAGCTTCAGCGGCGGACGTCTGTGGGTGCCGCGCGTCGATGCCGCGGCGGGTACCCGTGTGCGCCTGCGCATCCGCGCGCGTGACGTCAGTCTGGCACTGCAGCCGCTCAGCGGTACCAGCATCCTGAACAGCTTTCCGGTCGTGGTGGAGGAGATCGACGACGACGGCCCGGCACAGGTCATGGTGCGGCTGCAGGCCGGCGATCAGACGCTGCTGGCCCGGGTGACGCGGCGATCGCAGCGCTTGCTGGCGATCGAGCCGGGCAAGCATCTGCATGCGCAGATCAAGAGTGTGGCGCTGCTGGCCTGAACGGTGAAGGCGGCGTGCATGCACGCACACTGACCGATCGGCCGGACCCGGTTTGGCCGGGGCACAGCAATGGCTTTTGTTACTTGTCGATCACGGTGACCGCCACCGACAACAGTTTTGCGCTGAGCTTGATCGACCCTCGTCGGGCTGCACCCAGATCGATCGCGAATCGCAATTTATTGTTGTCGAGAAACAGGCGTATGACCGTGCCCGGTTGGTTGAAGGTCGTGATCGTCAGTACCGGTTGCGCGACTTCGCAACGCGCAGCATTGTTGGCGGAATCGATCAGCGCGACCTGGCATCCGGCGAGCCCCTGCGCGGGGAGTCCCTGCACGACGATCCTGCGCGTGCCGGCTTTTTTGCCGTCCAACGAGAGCAGTGCCTCGGACAGTTCGTCCTTCGCATCGGTACAGATCACCAGCGTGCTGTCGTCAGCGAAGGCCTCTGCTGGCCAGTCGGTGAATTTGACGAAGTTGTAGACATAGGCTGCCTTGACTGCCGCCTCGCTGGCGCCGGGTGGCGCCGCGATCGCCGGCGCGAACGCAAACACGCTTAGCCATCCGAGCACCAGCGTGGTCGGTCGGAACAAGCGACGGAGGTGGGCGTGTATCGACAGCATCCGCCTGGCCGTTGTCAGAAGTCCACTTTCACGTAGCCGTATACGCTGCGCTCGACCTCGCTGGGCGGTGTGAACGCCTCCTGGACGAATTCGCGGTGACTGGGATTGAGCAGGTTGCGCCCGACCAGCGACAGCTCGACATTGGGCTGTGGGTGCCAGGTCAGTTGCAGGTCGAGTTCGGTGTACGACGGTATCGTCACGGCCGGACCGCTGGATACCGAGACCCCTTGCAGCTGATCGACATAGCGTCCCCAAACGTGCAGACCGAGCTCGGAAGTCAGCTCGATGTCGGCGCGCAGCGACAGCTGGTTGCGCGGTTGACTGCCCTCGTTGCTATCGGCGTCGACGAGGAGGTCAGTATGGTCGAAAGTGCGTTGATGGCTGTAGGCCAGCTGCAGGCGCATGCTGTCGCTGGCTTCCCAGGATGCCGCGAGTTCGAGGCCGTAGGTCTCGCCGTACAAGTCGTTGACCAGTTGCAGCAGCTGCCGCGCGTGCGGGACCGGTGCAAAGACAACCGATGACGCACCCGGTACCGCGATGCGGCCTTTGTCGTACTCGGTGTAATACAGGGCGGCATCGAACGATAGCGCCTCGCTGACGTCCATACGCCAGCCAAACTCGTAGGCGAGTTGTTCGACGCTGTCGTTGTACCGGTCGCCAACGGCAACGATCTGCAGCGGCAGGGGATTGGGGGAATTCGGCGGCGTGTTGGGCGGAATGGTCGAGAACGGCAGGACGTTGACCTGTTCGCCAACCGACGGCGTGCGCACCGCGCGCGAGACGGCCGCCCACAGCGTCTGGCGCTGCTCGGGTTTGAACACGACGCGCGCCGACGGTTGCACCTCGAAGCCGGTGAAGTCGTTGTGCTCGAACTTGCTGCCCAGCACGACCGTCCAGCGCTCCGGTACCAGCGTGATCTCATCCTGGACGAAGGCGCTGAACACGCTGTTCTCGTGGTTCTGGTCGGTGGCTTGTACGTCGCCTCTGCCGTCAACCCAGATATCACTGTAGCGGTAGCCCAGCCCCCAGACGATCTCATGCCGGTCGTCGGGTGCGAAACGGTGTTGGAGATCGAAGTCGAATGTCGTGACCTCCTGGTCGACGTACTGGTCGGTACGATTGTAGTGATCGATGTAGGCCTGGGCCTGGATGTTCCCGCCACCGGACAGCGCGCGCGTCCAGCGCCCGATCAGGTTGGCGCCTTGCGCGTCGGCCGAGTCCAGGATCCGGGTCGAGTAGGGTGGAGTCAGCGTCGGGCGCACGACGTACTTGCTCAGATCCTGTTTGAACACGTCGCCCTGCACGGTCAACTCGTCGCGCGAGTTCGGCCAGTGGTCGACGCGGAACCCGGCCTGAAGGTTGTCCCAATCGTCCTTGGCATCGTCGCCACCGACCAGCTCGAACGAGTCAAGCTGCTTGTACTTCACGTACATGCGAGCCGCGGTGTCGTCGCCGACGCGGAAACCGTGTCGGGCGCCGCCGAACGCCTCGAGTTCGTCGCCGACGCCGGCATAGACCCGTGTCCCGTTCGTGTCGGCAGCGGCCTTGGTAATGATGTTGATGACACCGTTGACGGCGTTGGCCCCCCACAGCGTGGCACCCGGGCCGCGGATGACCTCGATGCGTTCGATGTCTTCGATGAAGGTGTCCTGTGATTCCCAGTACACGCCCGAGTAGATTGGTGAGTAGACCGAGCGGCCGTCCATCAGCACCAGCAGGCGCGCGGCAAACCGTCCGTTAAAGCCGCGTGCCGACACCGCCCATTTGTTGGCGTCGATCTGCGCGACCTGCACGCCGGGCACCATGCGCAGTGCGTCGGGTATCGAGCGCACGCCGCTGCGCCGCAGGTCGTCGGCCGATATCACGAACACCGCCGCAGGGGCGTCCTGGAGGCGCTCGGCCTTCTTGCTGACCGATGTGATCTCGACATTCAACAATTCGTCGAAACTCAATTCGACCAGTTGGTCGGCGCCAAGAGTCGTGTTGGCCGCATGGCCTGCGGATGCCGATAGCAGGGCCGCGGCAGCGAACGCACACGCGATCGATCTGCGCTGGTGAGGAAGTGTGAAGCGCATCGGACTGCTCCAGGCGGTACAGAAGGGCAAAAACTCTATTTTCATCAGGCGTGTTACCGCACTCCAGTTCCAAGGAGCCCCTTTTTTTTTTTCCCCAACAACCCCCCGGGGGCCCCTTTCTTTCCTCCTCCCAACTTTCTCCAGTTTGAAATCCGGCAGCTTGCGCGTGCCACGCTGTTGAGCTTGAGCGTGACGTAGTCCGGCATGCCGTTGCCCTTGTAGGGCGGGTAGGCCTCGCCCTGAATCAGCGGGTACAGGTATTCCTTACACTTGGCGGTGATGCCGAAGCCGTCATCGGAGATGAAATCCATGGGCATCATCTTCTCGACGTTGGCGACTTCGCTCAGGGGTGCCTCGCCGATGCTCCACTTATAAGGCTCGGACGATTCGCGCACCACGGTCGGCATGATCGAGTTCTTGCCCTCGAGGGCCTTTTCGACGGCGGCCTTGCCCAGTGCGTAAGCCTGCTCGACGTCCGATGCGGAGGCCAGATGGCGCGCCGCGCGCTGCAGGTAGTCGGCAACCGCCCAGTGGAACTTGTAGCCCAGGGCTTCCTTGATCATGTTGGCGACGACCGGTGCGGCGCCGCCCAGCTGGGCGTGACCGAACGAGTCACGCGTGCCCTGTTCGGCGAGGAAGGTGCCGTCCGGCCAGTGACAGCCTTCCGAGACACAGATGGTGCAGTAGCCGTGCTCCTTGACCTTGGCATCGACCGCGGCGAGGAACTTGTCCTTGTCGAACTCGACTTCCGGGAACAGGGTCACGACCGGGATGCCTTCATCCTCGACCAGCGCGCCGGCGGCGGCGATCCAGCCGGCGTGACGGCCCATGACCTCGATCACGAAGATCTTGGTCGAGGTGGCGGCCATCGAGCGCACGTCGTAGCTGGCCTCGAGGGTGGATACGGCGATGTACTTGGCGACCGAGCCGAAGCCCGGGCAGTTGTCGGTGATCGGCAGGTCGTTGTCGACCGTCTTCGGCACGTGGATCGCCTGCACCGGGAAGCCCATCTTCTCGGACAGCTGCGAGACCTTGTAGCAGGTGTCGGCCGAGTCGCCGCCGCCGTTGTAGAAGAAGTAGCCGATGTCGTGCGCCTTGAAGACCTCGATCAGGCGCTCGTACTCGCGCTTGTTGTCTTCCAGGCTCTTGAGCTTGAAGCGGCAGGAACCGAAGCCGCCCGACGGGGTGTGCTTGAGCGCGGCGATGTCGTCGGCCGATTCCTGGCTGGTGTCGATCAGGTCTTCGACCAGCGCGCCGATGATGCCGTTGCGGCCGGCGTAGACGTTGGCGATCTTGTCCGGGTGGGCGCGGGCGGTCTCGATCACGCCGCAGGCCGAGGCGTTGATAACGGCGGTGACCCCGCCGGATTGCGCATAAAAGGCATTTTTCGCCGTCATGGTTTTCCCTCTGTTCTGAAGTGTGTGTTTTTTGCTGTAAAGTGCGGAAAATTGGCGCTATCTGTCTATATTTACGCCAAACTAGCGTTTATCTTCCGTCAATCTGTTGGTTTCGGTCGGCCGCGAGGCTGTCTGGCGCCCGGCCTCGATATCGCCGCGCAACTGCGCCGTGTGGTCGGCCTGGGTCTGCAGCAGCGAAACCGTGCATTCGGTCAGGTCGTCGTATTCGTGCACGCCGGTACCAAACTGCTGGTGGGCGCGGTAGAAAAACTGGCAGCGGTACAGGCGTTCGCCGGTCTTGAAGATCACGAAGTGACAGTCGTCGGATTCCCAGACGAAAACGGGGCAGGTCGCTGAGCTCGCGGTCGGCCGGATTGAGGCGGATCTCGGCGTCGGCGTATTGCACCGCAACATCGACGACCGTAGCGCTCTTTGAGCGTCGTCGCGACGATCCATTCCTCGGTGTCGTTGATGTCTGGGATTGTATTCATGATGCCCAATTGGTCTGCACGCACGCCGCGGCACGCCGGCCGACCTGCCCTGGGGACGAATTTTGCACCCGATTCGTCGAAAACCGGTGCGATTTACTCGTTTATTTCCGCCAATCGCCTAAAATTCGTAGAAAATCAGGCGCTTCGTTGACAGGCAAATTAATGTGCGATTAGCTTAGACAACGCGGCAGGGGGCAGCCAATGCAAAACACGCATGCCCCTATAGGAAAATCCTAATTTCCTTATATGACAGGGAGTTGGAACGCCGCCACTCGGCGCGCCTCGGATTGCCGAACTTGAGGCGCCAAGCAGAAAAATAATGGCCACCAAGGAGCCAAAATGAGGATCGTTCTACTGGGCCCCCCGGGATCGGGCAAGGCCGAGCTGTCCCAGCAGATTTCAAAGCACTATGGCATGCCGATCATCACCGTGAACAGTGTGATGCGACGCGCGGCAGCAGAAAACTCCGAACTCGGACGGTTGGCCAAAGAGGCCATGGATATGTCGCGTGTCTCGGACGAGCTGCTACTGGCGCTGTTGCGCATACAGATGCCGCAGATGGATCTGAGCCAGGGCTTCATCCTGGTCGATCTGCCCAAGAATGCCGGCCAGGCCGACGTGCTCGACAGCGTACTCAGCGATCTGGGCGCCGACGTGGAAATCGTGCTCAACCTCGAGGTCGATCGCGATGAACTGATGGAGCGGCTGGTCGGGCGGATCGCCTGTGACAGCTGCGGCGCGCAGTACAACCTGTACGTGAATCCACCGATGGTCGATGGCGTCTGTGATGCCTGTGGCGCGCGCGTCGTGCGGCGGCCGGACGACTACGAGGAGACGATCAGCAACCGGCTGCGCGTCTACGAAGGCCAGATGGGGCCATTGCTGCAGTACTACGAGCTGACCGACAAGCTGCGCCGGGTCGAGGCCGATGCGGGGATACCCAAGGTCTGGAAAGCGGTGCGCAAGCTTATCGATGCCATGCCGCCGAGTGTTGCGCCGGGCAGCGTGGTCAAGGACAAACAGAAGTCGTCGGAGACGGCGAGCGGCCGCAAGAAGCCCGCAGCCAAGTCGGCCGCCGGCAAAGCCAGGACATCGGATGCGGCCCGGTCCGACGATGCACGACCGAGCAAGCGCGCCGGCATGATCAAGGCCGCGGCCAAGAAGGCCGATTCCGGCAAGGTCGAGCCGGCCAAGAGGCTGGCGACCAAAGCCGCCAAAAAGAAAGCTGCGGCGAAAAAGGCGCCGGGTAAGCAAGCCGCTGCGAAGAAAGTAGCGGTTGAAAAGGCGGCCAGCAAGGCGACGGCAAAGAAGACCGTGGCCAAGAAAGCGGCTGCGAAAAAGACCGTGGCCAAGAAGACGGCCGCGAAGAAAACCGTTGCGAAGAAGACGGCGGCGAAAAAGGCTGTCGCCAAGAAAGCCGACCAAGAAGGGTCGCCAAGAAGGCCGCGGCGAAGAAGGCCCCCGCCAAAAAGACGTCGGCCAAGAAGGCCGTGGCGAAGAAAAAGGTCGTTGCCAGGAAGGTGGCCGCCAAGAAGGCCGTAGCGAAGAAAGTCGCGGCGAAGAAGAAGGCCCCGGCCAGAAAGACGGCGGCCGGCAGAGCCACGGCCAAGAAGACGATCGCCAAGAAGGCGACCGCGAAAAAGGCCACGTCCAAAAAGGCGGCGGCCAAGAAGGTTGCTGCGAAGAAAGTTGCGAAGAAGGGTGCTGCAAAGAAGGTCGCGACCAAGAAGGCGGTGGCCAAAAAGACCAGGACCAGGGCGCGATAACAGGCCGCGCATCGACGGCCCGGGTCTGCGATCCAGCCTTGCGTGGCCGTGCGGCGTAAGGCTGGGCCGGTTTGCCCGGATGATCTTTTCCCAGCCCCTGCCTGTCGTCGAACTTCCCGATCGCAGCGCCAGAACAGGCGGCGTGGCTGCGCGCCGGGCCGCCTGGCTCGCTGCCGGTCAGCTGTTCGGGGACGGCCCGCGAGGGCTCGAAAGGTGCCCGCTCAACGCCAACGGGTTTTTCAGTCGCGCGGCGCCAGCCTTTATGCGGCAGGCATTGCGGTTCAGCCCGAGCTGGAAGTCGATCGGCCTCGAAGCCGTGGTCTTCCAGAGCGTGGCCAGCACTTCTTCCCAGTCGCAGCCCGGCTTGTCTTCTTCGACCTCGGCGATCAGGCCGGTGACGTGCCGGTAGACTTCCTGATTCTCGTAGTCCGGTGGAATACGCACCAGGCGGATTTTCGATTTGTCGGTGGCGGGTAGTATCATCAGCTGGTCCATCGAATAGTCTCCTGGTGGGGCTGGCACGACGGGTTCAATGCGCTTTGCGCCCGATCAGTTCGATCGGGTAGCCGTCGGGGTCTTCGACGAAGGCGATGATCGTCTTGCCCGCGTTCATGGGTCCCGCTTCGCGCAGGATCTTGCCACCGCGCGCCTTGATGGCGTCGGCGGCCTCGTAGACATCGTCGACCTCGATCGCGATGTGGCCGTAGGCGTTGCCCATGTCGTAGCTGTCCACGCCCCAGTTGTAGGTCAGCTCGATCACGGTGTTGTCGGATTCATCGCCGTAGCCGATGAAGGCGAGCGTGAACTTGCCGTCCGGGTAGTCCTTTCTGCCGCAGCAGGCGCATGCCCAGCACCTCGGTGTAGAAATCGATCGAGCGCTCGAGGTCGCCGGTTCGCAGCATGGTGTGGAGGATGCGCATCCGGTTGATTTCTCCTGTCGGTCAGTCGTGGAAGAAAGCGATGTCAGCACCTGTCCCCGGCCTAGTCAGCCGCCTACCGTCATGTTCTCGATCAGCCACGAGCCGGTCATCGATGCTGCTCGGGATGTCGTTGTCGTCTGCCCACCGCGATCAAGCTGTCGGAACATGTCCTTGAGGTTGCCGGCGACCGTGATCTCGTCGACCGGATACTGGATCTCGCCGTTTTCCACCCAGAAACCCGCAGCACCGCGCGAATAGTCACCGGTGACCATGTTGGTGCCCTGGCCCATCAGTTCGGTGACCAGCACCCCGCGATCCATCTCCCGTCAGCAGTTCATCGAACGACTGGCCGCTGCTGGCGATGCGCGCGTTGCGCACGCCGCCGGCGCTGGCGGTGCTCTGCAGACCGAGCTTGCGAGCGGCATAGCTGTCCAGCAGGTAGCCCTGCAGCACGCCGCCCGCGACCAGTTCACGGTACCGGGTCGCAACGCCCTCGTTGTCGAAGGGCGCGCTGGCCTGGCCGCGCGGCCGCAGCGGGTTTTCGCTGATGTTGACCCAGTCGGGAAAGATCTGCTCGCCCGACCTGGTCGAGCAGGAAGGTCGATTTGCGGTACACGGCATGTCCACGGATCGCGCCGAACAGGCTGCGCAGCAGGCTGGGCGCGATATCGGAGCGAAACAGTACCGGGCACTCGCGGGTGCTGAGCTTGCGGCTGTCGAGTCGCGCCAGCGTGCGCTCGGCGGCACGTCGGCCGATCGCGGCCGGGTCTGCCAACTCGCCGGCGACCCGGTTGCTGTCGTACCAGTAGTCGCGCTGCATGTCGTCGCCGTGCTGGGCGATCACCGCGCAGCTCAGGCTGTGCCGCGTGGTGGGGTAGCCGCCGACGAAGCCGTGCGATGTTGCCGTAGATGAAGCTGGAGCGTTGTGTATAAAGCGTCGCACCCTCCGAGTTGCTGATCCGTGGATCGACGCTCCGCGCCGCGTCTTCGCAGCCACGCGCAATCTCTGCTGCTGCATCGGCATCGAGTTCCCAGGGATGGAAGAGGTCGAGGTCGGGAACATCCGTTGCCAGCAGGTCCGGGTCGGCCAGGCCCGCAGCCGGGTCTTCGGACGTGTAACGGGCGATGCGACAGGCTGCGGCCACGCTCTCGCGGACCGCATCCGGGCGCAGGTCGGTGGTGCTGGCCGAGCCCTTGCGCTGGCCGAAGTACACGGTGATGCCCAGTCCGTTGTCGCTGGTGTGTTCGATGGTCTCGGTCTCGCCCAGCCGCACCGTCACCGACAGGCCGGTCTGCGTCGACACATCGGCCTCGGCCGCATCGGCACCCTGCTTTTTGGCCTCTTCGAGCAGGTCCGCAACGAGGTTCTTGAGTCGGTCTATCTGTTCTTCTTCGGTCATGTTGTTCCGGTTCTGCTCAGGCGGAGGTGCCGCCGACGGTCAGTTGATCGATCTTCAGGGTCGGCTGGCCGACGCCGACCGGCACGCTCTGGCCTTCCTTGCCGCAGGTGCCGACGCCGGAATCCAGCGCGAGGTCGTCGCCGACCATGCTGATGCGGGTCATGACCTCGGGGCCGTTGCCGATCAGGGTCGCGCCCTTGACCGGTCGGGTGACCTTGCCGTTCTCGATCAGGTAGGCCTCGTTGGCCGAGAACACGAACTTGCCCGAGGTGATGTCGACCTGGCCGCCGCCGAAGTTGACCGCGTAAAGGCCGTTCTTGACCGAGGCAATGATCTCGTCCGGCTTGTGCTCGCCGGGCAGCATGTAGGTGTTGGTCATGCGCGGCATCGGCAGGTGCGCATAGGACTCGCGTCGGCCGTTACCGGTCGGGGTGACGCCCATCAGGCGGGCGTTCATCTTGTCCTGCATGTAGCCCTTGAGGATGCCGTTCTCGATCAGGACGTTGTTGGCGGACGGGGTGCCCTCGTCGTCGATGGTCAGGGAGCCGCGGCGGCCGGGCAGCGTGCCGTCGTCGACCACGGTGCACAGCGGCGAGGCGACCTGCTCGCCGATCCGCCCGGAAAAGGCCGAGGTGCCCTTGCGGTTGAAGTCGCCCTCCAGGCCGTGGCCGACCGCCTCGTGCAGCAGCACGCCCGGCCAGCCCGGGCCGAGCACCACCGGCAGCATGCCGGCCGGCGCGGCCACCGCGTCCAGGTTGACCAGCGCCTGGCGCACCGCCTCGCGCGCATAGCCCAGGGCGCGGTCTTCGTGCAGGAAGAAGTCCAGAGCCTGGCGCGCGCCGCCGCCGGAGCTGCCCTGTTCGCGCTTGCCGTCCTGTTCGACGATGACCTGCACGTTCATGCGAACGAGAGGTCGGACGTCGCCACTGATCTGGCCGCCGTTGTCCATCACCAGGATGGTGTCGTGTGCCGCGACCAGGCTGACGATGACCTGCTGCACCCGCGGGTCGGCGGCGCGTGCCTCGGCATCGGCGCGCCGCATCAGGTCGAGCTTTTCCGCTTCGCTGAGCGAATCGAGCGGGTTGATCGGTGCATACAGGGCCGGCGGCAGCACCGCGGCCGGCGATCGCCTGCGCGCCATGCTGGCCGGCCTGGGCAATAGCGCGTGCCGCACCGGCCGCTTCGAGCAGGCGCGGCAGTTCGAGGCTGTCGGTGTAGGCAAAACCGGTCTTCTCGCCGCTGATCGCGCGCAGCCCGGCGCCCTGTTCGATGCTGTGGCTGCCTTCCTTGATGATGCCGTCCTCGAGCACCCAGGATTCCAGGCGACCGTACTGGAAGTAGATATCGGCGGCATCGACCTGCCGGCTCAGCAGGCGGTCCATCACCTGTGCCAGGTGGGCCTCGCTCAGGCCCGGCGCGTCGAGCAGTGTTGCGCGCGCGATAGCTGTACTTTGCGACATGAAATTCTGTTACTCCTGGCCTGTGACCCAGGCCCTGCGGTCAGCGGCAATGCAGACGGCGGTGGTCGAGGCAGGGAAAATTGCGCCGCGTGGTCTGCTGGAACTCGGGGTCGATCTCGGCCACCACGCAGCCGTTGCCACGCTCGCGCTCGGCCAGCTTGGTGCCCCAGGGGTCGACGATCATGCTGTGCCCGTATGTCTCGCGGCTGGCGACATGAAAGCCGCCCTGTGCCGCGGCAATGACGTACGAAAGGTTTTCGATCGCGCGTGCGCGCACCAGCGTTTCCCAGTGTGCCTTTCCGGTCATCGCGGTGAAGGCGGCCGGCAACGCGATCACCTCGACGCGCCGGTCGACCATGGCCCGGTACAGCTCCGGGAAGCGCAGGTCGTAGCAGACTGAGATGCCCAGGCGTCCGACCGGGCTGTCGATGACCATCACCTTGTCGCCCGGCTCGATGCTCTCCGATTCGATGAACTGCTCGTCGCTCTCGACCAGGTTTACGTCGAACAGGTGCTGCTTGTCGTAACGTGCCGACCTGCTCGGCCGCGGTCGTCGTACACGGTGCAGGCCGCGCGCCACTTGGCCGCATGTTCGGCCTCGAGCGGGATGGTGCCGCCGACCAGCCAGACACCCAGCCGGCTCGCGAGCTGTGCAAGAAACGCCTGCAGCGGGCCGTCGCCCGGCTGTTCGCGCAGGGCATTGGCATCGCTTGCAGCTGCGCCCCATGAAGGCGAAATTTTCCGGCAGCACGATCAGCTCGGCGCCCTGCTTGGCCGCCGCCTCGGTGAGACGTTCGGTTTCCAGCAGGTTGGCGCTGACGTTGCTGCCGGAGGCCAGCTGGATGGCCGCGACTTTCTTCTTTGAACTGGGCATGGCTGCTTACCACGTATGCGATGGGTCAACTCTACTGCCTGAGGCGCGATGGGCAAAGGGTTATCGCGCCGGTAATAGGGTTGGATTTTGGCGAGGTAGATTGCCATAATGTCATTGTTTTCTCAGTTCGAGGTCCCGGCAAGTCGGAGCCATGCGGTTCGCCCTTTTTCAGCACCTTGAACAGGCGGCGCAATCGTTGCCGAGCTTCTTTTGCCGTCGGCCGGCTGTTCTTTTCGGCCTCGCCTCCGCAGCCCGGTTCGTCCGGCTTCGGCTGCGGTTGCTGGTTTCCTGTTTCGGCAGCGGCTGCCACCGGTCTGCCGGCGCCTGCTCCGCTTCGTCGGCGGCAGCCGGCCCGCTTGCGGGGGAGGAATCTTCTGCGGGGGCCTCCTTGGCCTGTGTCGCCTGTTCCGCGCCGCCTCCCTTGAACTGATTGAGGATCCTGGACAGCGTGCCGCCGGTATCCAGCTGGCTGATCTCCGGTTCGGCCCAGGGTCCGTTGAGGCTGTAGTCGAAGCGATTGATCTTGTCGACCTCCTTGGTCATCACCTTCTGCGCGACCAGCACCGCGATGCCGGCCACCGGGCCGCCGGCGATCGTGCCGGCGATCGGCAGCGTCGCGTCGAGATTCGGTGTGACCGCGACCTTCTGGTCCAGGGTCCCGGTCATCAGGTCGGCCGCGCCCGTGATCTCGATCCGCCCGGTCGGTCCGGTCATGGTCAGGTTCTCGGTGACGGCCTCGCCCCGGTGCGAACAGAAAATCGCCGGTGATGCTGTCGAAGCTGTAGCCCTTCTTGTAGATATCGGTGAAATCCAGCCGCAGGCGACGGGTCAGCGCGTTCAGGTTGAGCAGGCCGACGACGCGGGTCACGCCGGGATCGAGCTCGACGAGGCGCCCCTGGTCGACCTTGAGGTTCAGCTGGCCGCGCAGCATGGCGCGGTGCAGCTGGGCGGGATTGCCCGGCCAGTCGAACAGAAACTCGGTCGACGCGGAGGCGCCTGCGAGCTGCTGCGAATAGCCCAGGTCGACGAGAAGCTGGCCAAGGTCCGGTGACGACACGCGGCCGCTGAACTGGGTGGCAAAGGCCTTGCCGTCACGCGTCCAGTTGCCGTTGGCATCGAGTCGCAGTTGACCGTCGTCGAGCGTGAACTGCGTGATCCGCAGGCCGCTGCCGGTTGCCTGGGCAACGAAACGCAGCTTGCCGAGTCTGGCCTTGTCGATCTGCAGGTCGGCGATGCTGAGCGCGAGGCCGGGCAGGGTTGCCGGGTCGGGGCCGGCCGTCAGCATCTCGGCGCGGGTGGCATCGCCGTGGTCACTGGCGTCCTGCGGCAGCTTCAGCGCGAGGCGTTCGAGATCGACCCGGATCGCGCCGCGACCGCCATTCAGTGGCACGCTGAATCTGCCGGCGAGGTCCTGCGCATGGACCACGCCGCGCCACGAATCGCTGTCGCGTTGCGCATTCAGCTGCAGTTTGTCGAAGCCATAGGTCGCCGACCTGTACCCGGTCGATCAGCAGGTCGACGGTCAGCGGCGGCGAATCGGCGTCGGTGTTCTTCGGCAGCCGCTCCAGCGCCGCCGTCCAGGCTGCGACGTCGACCTCTGCGACGCGACCGCCGATGCGGATGCCGCGTTCGCCGCGCAACGTTGCGTCGGCGCCACCGAGCATGACATCCACACGCTCGGCATTTTTGCTGAAGCGCGCAGCCAGCTGCGTGCCGTAGCGCACGCTGCCCGGCATGCCTCGACCGCTGAGCGGAATGCGGACCGACAGCTCGCGTGTGCTGGCAGTGGATTTGCCCAGCGGTGCGGGCAGGTCGATGCCGACGCCGCGCAGATCGCTGGCCACAGACAGCATGGTCGGGCTGCCAGTACCGGCGCGGCTGGGTGGCACGTCCACGTCGACGACGAACTCGGCGCTGCCCCGGGTCAGGTCGACAGGCAGTCCGGCCGCCACGGCGCTGATGGCCTGCGGCTCGAAGCGGCCTGTCGCGCGCACCCGCGTGCTGCCTTCGCCGATCGGCAGGACATCGACGCGGACCGGCGAGCCGAGCGCCCTGGCCGTGATGCCGTTCGCCTGCAGGCCGTCGAGCGTGAAGTCGAGCTGACCGGTGATATCGCTCATCGCAAAATCCCAATCCGGCAGCGACAGGCGATTGTTGTCGAACGCCAACCGGCCTGCCAGGGCGTAGCCGCCAACCCCGCCGAGTGGCAGGGTGAAATCCAGGTCGAGTCGACTGTCGCCGGCACCGCGCAGGGTTTCGGCGAATTGACCGAAGCGATCGCGCAGCGCCGGTTTCCTGAGTACCCGCAGCGTGTTCTGCAACGGCCCGTCGACCTGGTCCGCGAATCCGCAGCGGCGAGACGGGTCCGAGGCTGGCGATACGTGCCGTTGACCGCGATACGGCTGTCGTAGAGCGACGCCTCGCGCAGGCGATGATTCGAGGCTGGTTGCCCTGAAACTGCACCCGTGCGACGAGCTGCTTCAGCGGCGGCCAGCCGTCGCCGTAGTCGATGGTGAGGTCCTCGGCGTCGAACACCACCTGGAAGCTGCCGCTGCGAGATGCCTCGAACGCGAATTCGTCCACCGGGCCGTAGAACAGGGCGCTGCCGCCGACCACGCGGCCCGCGACTGATCGCGCCGTCGAGCCACGCGACCAGGCGCTTGCCCATGATGCCCGTCGGGTAGTAGCGTCCGGCGCATAGGCCGCATCGCCGTCGCGGAAATCGCTCTGCAGGTCGAGAAACAGCGGTTCGCCCTGACGCTGGCGCAGACGTGCACCGCGTGACGGTGCGATAGTGCGCGTGCGTCGGCCAGCAGTTGCTCGCTGACCAGCTGCCAGCCGTCATCGGCATCGATGAGATCCACGCGACCGGCGATCCGCGGCAGCTCGAGCGGATCGCGGAACAGTCGCGTGAAGCGCAGCGTGGTGTCATCGCTGTCGAGCGTCAGTACCGTGTGCGCCTGTGTGCCGAGCAGCTTGCCGCTGAGATTCTCGACCCCGGGGATATTGTCCCACGGCAGCGTGCGGAGCCCGTCGAAACGCGCCCTGGCCTGCCACGTCAGGCCGGCTTCGGTGTGCTTCCCGGCCAGCCTCAGGTCGCGGACCTCGCCGCCGGGCTGCAGTGCGTCCAGTGCGGTCTTGACGGCGTCCGATGGCGGACGGATCTGCACGATGCGGCGCAGGTCATCGAGGCGCAGGTAGTCGGCGGCCAGCCGGATCCGCGGTTCGCCGTCCGGATCGCTGTCGAGGGTTACGGCCAGGTCGCCGCGCGGCCACTGCTGCTCGGGTGTCTGTACCACCAGGTCCTTGAGGCCGATCTGCAGCCTGCCGGGGTCGCGGCTCACGCTGAATTCCGCGCCCAGGCGCTTGATATGCAGCGCAGGCCTGGTCCTGCGGTTGCAGCTCGAGCCGGCTCAGCGCGAACCCACCCTGGTTGTGCACGGCGGTCGCCTGCGACCAGCGTGCCCACGACTGCAGGTCGAGCCGCGCGCTGCGCAGGCCGTAGTGCTCGGGCAGGTAGTGGCGAACAGGCGGGCCAGGTCGAGGCAATCGACGTGCAGGTACGAATCGCCGTCCCCACCAGTCGGTACCGGTCAGCAGGCCGTCGCAGCTGCGCCAGTTGCGCGCTGACCGGCCTCGCCCTCGCAGGTTGGCGCGTAGTGGAAGCCCGTCGGCATCACGTATCGACCAGGACGTCGACCGACGTCGAGCGGCAGCGGCGCGCTTGCCGGCCTTGCGGTCGATCCAGACGATCCGGGTGTTGACCAGGCGCAGGCGGCTCGGGCAGCGCGTGGCGGCGGGTCGGACGCTGGCCGGTCCGATCAGGTCGAAGCCCTCCACGATGAACCTGCCCGGTGCCTCCCGAACGGCCGTCAGCTGCAGGCCGTCGACAACGCGCAGGCATCGAGCAGCGAGCCGCCGTGCAGCAGGCCGGTCAGGGCCAGGCGAAGCGTCGAGCGATATGCTGGCGATCGCCAGATGTCTCTCGGGTTCGCCGCCGAGGTGACGTCACTGCATCTCGAGCAGGGGCGCAGGCCGATACCAGCGGGCCTCAGGCCGCCGAGCCCATCCGATGCTGACCGGCTCGCCCAGCTGTGCGCCAGCGGTTCACGGTAGGCGGCGAGCTGCTGCCGGTAGTCGCCAACAGCACCGCCAGCGCACCGCGAGCGCCAGCACCCCCCACGCGATCACGAGCCCGACGATTAGCGTTTTGACGATGCTTTCGCCATGCCGACTCAACGATCAGCACCACGTCGTACTGTTCCTGGTTGTACAGGGCCTCGGCCTGGAACTTGATGGGACGACCGATGAACTGCTCCAGCTCGGCGAGGTTCTGCGACTCCTCGTCCAGCAGCCGGTCGACGACCTCCTGCGAGGCCAGCACCAGCAGTTGCTCGACGTCGAACTGGCGCCATTCGCGCAGGATGTCGCGGAAGATATCGAAGCAGGTCGTCTGCGCGTCGCTTGCGCGTCATCTCGACCAGGCCCAGCGACGACACCTCGGAGATGTGGGTCTTGGCGTGATCGCGCGACAGGCAGCGTTCCAGCGCGCGCATGACCTGGCGCTTGTGCTCGTCGTCAGTCATGTCGATGAAATCGATGATGATGATGCCGCCGAGGTTGCGCAGGCGCAGCTGCCGGCAGATCGCCTGGGCCGCCTCGAGGTTGGTCTTGAAGATCGTTTCCTCGAGGTTGCGGTGGCCGACGAAGGCGCCGGTGTTGACGTCGATCGTCGTCATCGCCTCGGTCTGGTCGATGACCAGGTGGCCACCGGACTTGAGGTCGACCTTGCGTTCCAGCGCCTTCTGGATCTCGTCCTCTACACCGTACAGGTCGAAGATCGGCCGTTCGCCCGGGTAGTACTCGATCGCTCGAGCGCTGGTCGGGCATGTACTTGCGCGCGAACTGCTGCGCCTTCTCGCCAGGTCGAGCGCGAATCGACGCGCACCTTTTCGACCTCGGGATTGATCAGGTCGCGCAGGGCACGCAGCGCCAGCGGCAGGTCTTCGTGGATCAGCTGTTTGGGCGGCGCGCTGGCCACGCGTTCCTGGATCGACGTCCACAGCCGCGCGAGAAACCGCATGTCGTTCTGCAGCGCCTCGCTCGCTGCGCCCTCGGCCGCGGTGCGCGCGATGAAGCCGGCGCCGGCCGCTGCCGATCGTACTGCGACAGGAGCGCCCGCAGCCGCGCCCGCTCGGCCTCGTCCTCGATCTTCTGCGACACGCCGACGTTCTTGACGTTCGGCATGAACACCATGTAGCGCGACGGGATCGAGATGTTGGTGGTCAGCCTGGCGCCCTTGGTGCCGAGCGGGTCCTTGACCACCTGCACGATGACCTCGCCGCCCTCGCGGACCAACTCGGTGATCTGGTCGGACTTCTCGCCGTTCTCGGTGTGGATGTCGGAGGCATGCAGGAAGGCCGCGCGTTCCAGGCCGGCGTCGACGAAGGCCGCCTGCATCCCGGGCAGCACGCGACACACCTTGCCCTTGTAGATGTTGCCGACCAGGCCGCGTTTGGCCGTGCGCTCGATGATGATCTCCTGCACCACCCCGTTCTCGATCACCGCCACGCGGGTCTCGGGCGGGGTTACGTTGATCAGGATTTCTTCACTCATGCACCTCTGAAGTTTACACGTCAAAGCGCGGCCGTGAATGCCTCGCGCGCGCAGTCGCGGAAGTCTGCTCCGCGTCCCGGGGTGATCCAGCAGCCGTTCGACGGGTTTTCTCGCCCGGTGAAGACGGCGTGACGTGTCCGGTGCCCAGGCCGTCCGCGTTGGCGTGCGGCGCAACGGCCGTCAGCGTAGCCGATCCGCCTGTGGCCGATCCGCCCAGCGGGGCCCTATGCCGATCTGCTCCAGCAGTTGCAGTGTCTCGAACAGCGGCAGACCCATGATGCCCGAATAGCTGCCCTCGATGCGTTCGATGAAGGCCGCGGCGAGGCCCTGGACCGCGTAGCCGCCGGCCTTGTCGGCGGGCTCCCCGGTCGCCCAGTAGGCGGCCGCCTCGGCCTCGCTGACGCGCGGAAGCAGACCCGGCTGATGCTGAGCGATACTGCGCGTCCGGTCGCTGACCACGGCGACCCCGGTCAGGACCTCGTGCGTGCGTCCGGACAGGGTCAGCAGCATGCCCAGCGCATCGTCGCGGTCGCGCGGTTTGCCGAGGATCGGCCGGTCATGACCACCGCGGTGTCCGAGCCGAGCACGGCCTGTCCGGGGAATTGCCGTCGTACCGCCTGCGCCTTGGCGATCGCAATACGCTCGACAAAGTCGGCGGCGCGTTCGTCGTCGTGTATGCACTCGTCGATGTCGGCGGGCGCTGCGCGAAAGTCGATACCGACCTGTTCGAGCAGTTCGGCGCGCCGGGGGGATTGTGAGGCGAGGATGATCATGCGCGGTGATAGGGGTGGTTGCGGAGGATGCTCCACGCACGGTACAGCTGTTCGGCCAGAATCACACGCACCAGCGGGTGCGGCAGGGTCAGCGGCGACAGTGACCACGAGCTCGCCGGCCGCGGCGCGTGCGGCGTCCCGAGGCCATCGGGCCCGCCGACCAGCAACGCGACATCCTGGCCGCTGTTCATCCATTCGTCCAGGCGCTGCGACAGCTGTTCGGTCGACCAGCGGCGTCCCCCGACCTCGAGCGCGACGACCGCGGCGCCCCTGGGCACGGCGGCCAGCAGGCGCTCGGTCTCGTCACGCAGGATGCGGGCGATATCGGCGTTCTTGCCGCGCTTGCCGCGGCGATCTCGACCAGGCGCAGGCGGCACTCGCCCGGCATTCGCTTGGCGTATTCGTCGAACCCGTCCTGCACCCACGCCGGCATCCTGTCGCCGACGGCCAGTCAGGTGATATTCATGAGCATCGGCCTGCCGCAGCAGGGCCAAGGGCCGAGCATCAGCCGTCAGCTGTGCGTCCGGGCGTGACGGACTGGCGCCGCGTTCGCGGTCCTGCTGGGTCTGCGCTTTTCCGCTGCCCCACGTTCCTTGCTGATTTCGGCGCGGGTCCATGTTCCACAGGCGTTCCAGCTGGTAGAAATCGCGCACCTTGGCCTGCATCACGTGCACCACGACGCCGTTCAGGTCGATCAGCGCCCATTCGCCCTCTTGCAGGCCTTCTGTGCCGATCGGTACCTGTCCGGCCTGCTTGGCCTGGAAGGCGACAGCCTCGGCTGCGGATTTCACGTGCCGGTCGGAGGTGCCCGAGGCGAGTACGAAGAAGTCGGTGATGCTGGTCTTGCCGCGTACATCGAGGGTCTCGATGTCGAAGGCCTTCATGTCTTCGAGGGTGTGTGACGACCCCCCGTGAGGATCGCCGGTTTTCGTGCTTCTAGCCCTGCATGCGCGAAAAAGGATTGATCCGTGGTGGTGCGTGAGGGTAATCACTAAACCCTTGTTCCGCAAGGCTCGCGGCGGCGGTGCGTTCAGCCGTTGAGATAAAGCAGGTCTCTCGGTCGCCGGATCAGAAATTCGGTCACAAACCGCCGGAGCGGGACCAGTGATCGAGGACCAATGAGGACAAGATGCGCCGGAAGCGACCCGTGCGCGGATGTCGCTGGCCGATATCGCCAGCTGGGTAACCGGGCAGGTCACGATCTGGCCGGTCCGTGCCGGGTCGAGGCGGGCGACGCCGTGTCGTTGCATCAGTTCGGCCGCGCCGGGGGTGGCCATGGCGGCATGCCCCGGCCGCTCGAGCACCGCGATATTGGCCAGCCCGAGGATCTCGTCCGGCGCACGCCAGTCAGGGAAGCCCGCGAAGGCGTCGTCGCCGACCAGCAGGCACAGCCTTGCGGCCGGTAGCTCCGCGGCGAGCGAGCGCAGGGTCTCGACCGTGTACGAAGGCCCTTCCCTGCGCAACTCGCGGTCATCGAGACAGAGGTCCGGGCGTCCTGCCAGGGCCGCCGCGATCATGTCGCGCCGCAGCCAGCCGGGCGTGCCCGGCTGGTCGCGGTGCACGGCACGGCTCAGCGGCACCAGTCAGCGCCGTCCAGGCCCAGCAGCTCCCCGCGCGTCCAGCGCGATGCGCCAAGGTAGGCCGTGGTGGACCAGGTCGAAGGTGCCGCCGAGCAGGCCGATCATGGGATGGGCAAGGGCTCCGTGGCTTCGGTGGCGTCAGCGGTGTCGGTCGCCGTGGCGACGACGGACATGCCGCGCAGGTCCTCCAGTTCGGCGGTCAGCACAGCGAACTCCTCGACGACGAGCTGCCGGCGCGCCGGGCAGCTGCGGGTCGACGCTGTTTAGCGATACAGGCGATGGCTCTCGGTCAGCCCGATAACGCTGTCGGGTAGCAGGAACTCGACGCTCAGGCCAGCGCCAGGCGGCGGCGGATGTCGCTGGACGTCGATCTCCAGCTGGGTGACCGGGCACGTAACGATCTGGCCCAACACGGCCGGGTCGAGACTGTCGACCTGGTGCGCATTCAGCAGTGCCTGCAGGGCAGCGTCATCAGGCAGTTCATGACCCGGGCGCTGCAACACGGCGATGTTGGCAAGTCTCAGGATCTCATCGGGGGCGCGCCAGTCGTTGAAGCCGGCGAAGGTGTCTTCACCCACCAAAAGGCACAGCACTTGGGCGGGCAGTTCGTCGCGCAGTGACCGCAGCGTATCGATCGTGTAAGACGGTCCGTCGCGGCGCAGTTCACGATCGTCGACGAGCATGTCCGCGTGTCCGGCCGTTGCGGCCTCCAACATCTGGAGACGCAGCGGGCCGGGAGTTTGCGGTTGGTCGCGGTGTACCGCCTGCGACAGCGGGATCAGGCGGACCTGTTCCAGCCCAAGCATCTCGATCGCGTCGAGCGCGATGCGCAGGTGCCCGTAGTGCACTGGATCGAAGGTGCCGCCGAAGATGCCGATCATGGCCATATGACGGGCTGGGCGCGCTCGATCGCTGTATCGATCGTCAGGGTTGCCGGGCGTGCCGGCGTCATGATCATCTGTTCAGACAAGCGCTGTATCAGGTCCGGATGTTGCCGTCCCCGAGCACGATGAACTTGACCGATGTGAGCCCTTCCAGGCCGACCGGGCCGCGTGCGTGAAACTTGTCGGTCGAGATGCCGATCTCGGCGCCGAGGCCGTATTCGAAGCCGTCGGCGAAGCGCGTCGATGCGTTGACCATGACCGAGCTGGCATCCACCTCGCGCAGGAAGCGCCGTGCCTTGCTGAAGTTCTCGCTGACGATGCTCTCTGTGTGCATCGAGCCGTGTGCGTCGATGTGGTCCATGGCCGCGTCGATGTCGTCGACCACGCGAATCGACAGGATCGGCGCGAGGTATTCCTCGTCCCAGTCTGCTTCGGTGGCGGCGATGCAGTCGTCACCGAGGATGCGGCAGGTCTGCTCGCAGCCGCGCAGCTCCACGCCCTTGTCGACGTAGGCCCTCGCCAGATCGGGCAGGAAGTCGTCGGCGATGGTTGTATTGACCAGCAGCGTCTCCATCGTGTTACAGGTGCCGTAGCGCTGGGTCTTGGCGTTCAGCGCAATGTTGAAGGCCTTGTTCGGATCGGCCTCGTCGTCGACGTACACGTGGCAGACACCGTGCAGGTGCTTGATCACCGGCACGCGTGCCTTGGCGCTGATGCGCTCGATCAGCCCCTTGCCGCCGCGCGGGATGATCACGTCGATCGACTCGGGCATCGTGACCATCAGGTCGACGGCGGCGCGGTCGGTGGTCGCAATCACCTGGACCGCGTCGCCCGGCAGGCCGGCGGCCTCGAGGCCGCGATGGATGCTCGCAGCGATCGCCTGATTGGAATGAAACGCCTCGGAGCCACCGCGCAGTACGGTGGCATTGCCCGATTTCAAGCACAGTGCAGCGGCGTCGGCGGTCACGTTGGGACGCGACTCGTAGATGATGCCGACCACGCCGAGCGGCACGCGCATGCGCCCGACCTGAATGCCGCTGGGGCGGTAGGTCATGTCGAATATCTCGCCGATCGGGTCGGGCAGTGCGGTGATCTGGCGCAGGCCCTCGATCATGCTGTCGATGCGCGCGTCGGTGAGCTCCAGGCGGTCGAGCAGCGCGGCGTCCAGGCCCTTGGCGGCGCCGGCGTCGAGGTCTTTGCGGTTGGCGTCCATGAGCTGCGCACGCTGGGCATCGAGGTCGTCGGCGATCGCATCCAGGGCGGCGTTCTTCGCGCCGGTGCTGGCGGCGGCGAGCGTACGTGAGGCGCGGCGCGCGCTGTGCCCCAGCCCGGCCATGTAGGCGGCTACGTCTTCAATGTGCAGTTGTTCGGCGGCTTGGTTCATGGCGATGCCCGTGCGGTGCTGTCAGGGCCCGGTATTCTACCGCAGCATCGCGCAGGCGCGGGGCGGAATCGGCATCGCCCGCGGGGGCGATGCGCCGGGTGTTGGCTCGTTGTGCGATTGTCTGCGACCTCCAGGGTGGCGCACGCGGCTTTTGTGCCATGCCTGGCTTGCGTTGGATCGGGCCACGGACGGGGTTGCGGATACCGTCTGGCGATTCAGCCAGTAGCAAAGGGTGTTCAGGAATAGCGCGGGGATCGAGCCCGAGGCCGGGTCAGGTCTGTTGACAACGCGGTTCCGGGGGGTGGCGGTGGAAATCGGCCCAGGTCTGGCGTCTGCCAGGATCCCGAATCCGCCGTAGATCATGCGCTGGCCGTCGAACGGCATTGCGTCGCCTTCGCCGCAGGGCTGCATCTCGGTCATCACCTGTGGCCAGGCCGCATCGCGGATCGCGCGCGACGGCCAGCGAATCCATAAAAAAACCACGACCTCGTCGGCGACGAGCTTGACGGCCATCGGAAACGACGTGACCTCGCCATCGGGTACATCGTCGCCCCGGCAAGCGACCCGTGCGATGGCGCGATGCCTGCGGATCATCAGTGCTGTGCGTTCGGCAGGCTCGCGGTACGCGTCACGATTGGCCAGCGGTACGGCGCACCCGAAACCGTCGATATGGGCCATGGCATCAATCCCATTCCGAAGAAGACCGGAGGGCGTCGGTCTGCGGCGCGTGGGCGCGCTCGCCGGCGGGCGCTGACTAGTTTTTCTGCACCGGCAACGGCTGTGGCTTCGCGATGCCGTCCGCATCCGGGAGTTCCCAGGAGAATTTCGGCAGGCTCTGGAAGGCCTCCTGGATGCCGTTGTTCCATGCCTCACGCACCCTGATCAGGTACGAATCGTCGGCATCGAAGCGGCAGCGGCAGCCCAGCGCCAGGCTGTCTTTTTCATAGGTCGCGAGCTCGAACGGCGGACCGACCGTGATGTTCGAGCGCGTGGTCGCATCCAGCGACACCAGCGCCAGGCGGGCCCCCTGGTTCAGCGACAGGCCCGGATGCACGATGCGGTCGAGCGCCGGCTTGCCGTACTTGCTCTCGCCGATCTGCAGATACGGCGTCTCCGGCGACGAGGTGATGTAGTTGCCCTGCGGGTAGATCAGCATCAGGCCGTGCGGCTGGCCCGCTATCTGGCCGCCGACCAGCAGCGTGGTCTCACCACTGACGCCCGACTGCGACAACGCACCGCTGTGTTCCTTCTGTACCGCCAGGCTGACGGCGCCGACATACTCGGCGGCCTCGAACAGGTAACGCACGTTGGCCAGGTTCGGCCCACCGCCGGGGTAATCCAGATCGCGCTGGATGTGGTTAATGACCTCTTGTGTCGTGGCCAGGTTACCCGCCGACAGGATCACGAACAGCCGATCTGGCGATGGATTGAACACGTGCATCTTGCTGTACGTGGTCACATAATCGACGCCGGCGTTGGTACGCGAGTCGGAAGCGAAGACCAGGCCGTCTTCGAGGCTGAGTCCAACACAGTAGGTCATGGTTTGCACCGGGCTGAGAATTTGCCAAACGCTAGTATGTAGCCAAATCATGCCGTCGTGGAAGTGTTTATCTACTGGCATAGGCCTTGCTTTGCTACGCTAGGTACTACCATCAATAATCGATCCCATTTTCGGCCGCTGTCCGGCCAAGGTGACCGCATGTCCATCCGCGTGGCGATCCGCCATAGAACCGAGTATCTGTTTGACCGCAGCGTCGCGATAGCGCCGCACGAGATCCGCCTGCGCCCGGCGCCGCACACGCGCACGCCGATCCACGAGTACTCGCTCAAGGTAGAACCCGAAGAGCATTGGCTGAACTGGCAGCAGGATCCGTTCGGCAACTTCGTCGCCCGCTACGTGTTCCCGGAAAAGGCCCGGAAAATGGTCATCGACGTCGGCCTCGTGGTCGACATGGTCACGATCAACCCGTTCGACTTTTTCGTCGAGGAATATGCCGAGAAATTCCCGTTCAGCTATCCGAAACAGCTGCACAAGGAACTCAAGCCCTATTTCGAGTGCACAGAATCGGGCCCCCGACTCACCGAATGGGTGCAGGCGATATCCCGCGAACCGATCCAGATGAACGATTTCCTGGTCCAGGAAAACCGCCGGGTGCAGCAGGCAGTCGGCTATGTCGTGCGCATGGAGCCGGGTGTGCAGACCTGCGAAGAGACCCTCGAGCGGGCCAAGGGTTCGTGCCGGGACAGCGCCTGGCTGCTGGTGCAGATCATGCGCCACCTCGGCCTCGCCGCGCGCTTCGTGTCCGGCTACCTGGTGCAATTGACCTCCGACCAGGAGTCGCTCGACGGGCCGTCCGGACCGACCGCGGATTTCACCGATCTGCATGCCTGGGCCGAGGTCTTCGTGCCCGGTGCCGGCTGGATCGGCCTCGACCCCACGTCCGGACTGCTGGCCGGCGAGGGTCATATCCCGCTGGCCTGTACGCCGGATTACCTGAGTGCCGCGCCGGTGATCGGGGCGACCGGCAAGTGTGAGGTCGAGTTCAAGTTTCTCAACGAGGTCACCCGCATCCATGAGGACCCGCGCGTCACGCTGCCTTACAGCGATGAGCAGTGGGCGGAGATCATGGCGCTGGGTGCGCGCGTGGACGCCGAACTCGCCGACAACGATGTGCGCCTGACCATGGGCGGCGAGCCGACCTTCGTATCGATCGACGACATGGACGGCGACGAGTGGAATACCGCGGCGCTCGGGCCGCACAAACGCGAGCGCGCCGAGGTGTTGCTGCGGCGGCTGTGGCAGCGTTTTGCGCCCGGCGGCGTGCTGCACCACGGGCAGGGCAAGTGGTACCCCGGCGAGCCGCTGCCGCGCTGGGCGCTGTCGTGCCTGTGGCGTGAAGACGGTGAGCCCTTGTGGCATGACCAGGCACTGCTCGGCGACCCGTCCAAAAAGGGCAAGGCCGACGCAGAGATCGCGCAGAGTTTTGCGCGGCGTCTGGCTGCACGTCTGGGTGTGCGGGCCAACAATGTCGAGCCGGGCTTCGAGGATGTCCTGTACTACCTGTGGAAAGAGGGCACCCTGCCGGAGAACGTCGATGTGCTCGACAGCAAGCTCGATGACAAGCTCGAGCGCGCGCGTCTGCGAAAACTGTTCGAACGCGGTCTCGACAAAATGGTCGGCTGCGCGCTGCCGTTGGGATGGGACCACGATGCCGGGCGCTGGACCAGCTCGCCGTGGACCTTCCGCCGCGGGCACATGTTCCTGTTGCCGGGCGATTCGCCGATGGGCCTGCGTCTGCCGCTCGATGCCCTGGTCTGGGAGAAGCCCGAGCTGCGCCAGCGGCTGCTCGATACCGACCCGTTCGCGCCGCGTGGCGCGTTGCCGGGCGCCGGCCCGGGCCACGGTGCCGGGGATGTCTCGGCCCGCTATACCAGCTTCCAGCACGATCTCCCGCCGGACAGCCTCGGCGCGCACGGCCTCAGTGAGCAGGGCCTGGCCGACGCCGAGCACGAAGGCCCGTGGTTTGTGCGCACCGCGATGGCATTCGAACCGCGCGACGGCAATCTGCACGTCTTCATGCCGCCGATCAGCGATGCCGAGCACTGGCTCGACCTGGTGACGCGCATCGAACAGACCGCCAGGGAACTCGCCCAGCCGATCGTGCTCGAGGGTTACCCCGCGCCGCACGATCCGCGCATCAAGCGTTTCTCGGTGACACCGGACCCGGGCGTCATCGAGGTCAACGTACACCCGGCGCGCAGCTGGCAGGAGATGGTCGACAACAACGAGATCCTCTACGAAGAGGCACGCCTGTCGCGCCTGGGCACCGAAAAGTTCATGCTCGACGGGCGCCATACCGGCACCGGTGGTGGCAACCATGTCACGCTCGGTGGCCCGACGCCGGCCGACAGTCCGATGCTGCGCAACCCGCAGGTGCTTGCCAGCCTGGTGCGTTATTGGCAGAACCATCCGGCGCTTTCGTACCTGTTCTCGGGCATGTTCATCGGCCCGACGTCGCAGGCGCCGCGCGTCGACGAGGCGCGTGACGACAGCCTCTACGAACTCAACATCGCGATGCAGCAGATGCCGAAGGGCGAAGTGCCGGCGCCGTGGCTGGTCGACCGCCTGATGCGTAACCTGTTGGCCGACATGACCGGCAACACCCACCGTTCGGAATTCTGCATCGACAAGCTGTATTCGCCGGATTCATCGACCGGCCGGCTTGGCCTGGTCGAGTTCCGCGGCTTCGAGATGCCGCCGCACGCGCGCATGGCCATGGTGCAGAGCCTGCTGCTGCGCTCGCTGGTGGCGCGTTTCTGGCAGCAGCCCTACGACAAGGACCTGGTCCCATGGGGCACCGAACTGCACGATCGCTTCATGCTGCCGCACTATGTACAGCGCGACATGGCCGACGTGGTGTCCGACCTCGAGCGCTGGGGCTACCCGATCGATCACAGCTGGTTCGATCCGTTCGTTGAGTTCCGTTTCCCGCGTTACGGCACGATCAACGTCGACGACGTTGAAATGGAACTGCGCTTCGCGATAGAACCCTGGAACGTGCTGGGCGAGGAAGTGACCGCACAAGGTACGGCGCGCTTCGTCGACTCGTCGGTCGAGCGCCTGCAGGTCAAAGTGCGTGGTATGACCGACTCGCGCCATGTTGTGACATGCAACGGGCGCCGTGTGCCATTACGGTGCACCGGCGAGCGCGGTGAGTTCGTGGCCGGCGTGCGCTACAAGGCATGGAATCCGCCTTCGGGCCTGCATCCGACCATACCGATACACGCGCCGTTGGTATTCGATATCATCGATCAGTGGTCCGATCGATCGCTGGGTGGCTGCACCTACAATGTCTCGCACCCGGGCGGGCGCAGCTACGACACCCTGCCGATCAATGCCTACGAAGCCGAGTCCCGGCGTTTGGCACGATTCTCGCCTATAGGTCACAGCATTGGAACAATGCAAGTACCTGGCGAGGACCTGTCATGCGACCATCCCTACACTCTGGACCTGCGCTACAGCCGCGCCAGAGACAACAACTGACGCTGGTAGCCAGCGAAGAAGACGATATGCCGATACCGCTCAAGGATTACGATCCCGGCCCGTTTTTCGACGAGATGATGGCGCGCAAGAATCGCGCGCGGCCGTTGGCCAAGGAGCTCATCGCGCTGTTCAGAAAGATGAGCAGCGACGAGCTTGCCACGCGCCAGGATGCCGCTGACCTGGCGATCAAGGAGATGGGCATCACCTTTACGGTGTACAACGAGAACGAGGGAATGATCGATCGCAACTGGCCGTTCGATATCGTGCCGCGCATCATCGAAAAGAAGGAATGGGACAAGATCGAGGCGGGCCTCAGTCAGCGCGTCAAGGCCTTGAACCTGTTCATCAACGACCTCTATCACGACCAGAAAATTATCAAGGACGGCGTGTTCCCCGCCGAGGTGCTGGCCGAATCGAAGAACTTCCGCCCGCAGTGCATCGGCGTCAAGCCGCCGCAGGGCATCTGGGCGCACATCTGCGGATCCGACCTGGTGCGCGACGCCGATGGCGTGATGTACGTGCTCGAAGACAATCTGCGCGTACCATCGGGTGTGTCGTACATGCTGGAAAACCGCCTGGTCACCAAGCGCGTGTTTCCCGAGCTGTTCGAGTCCTATGCGCCGCTGCCGGTCAACGACTATCCAACGCAGCTCTACGAGACGCTCGCCGGGCTGTCGCCGCGCAACGTCAAACGTCCGTCGGTCGCGGTGCTCACGCCGGGCATCTACAACTCGGCCTATTTCGAGCATGCCTACCTGGCGATGGAAATGGGCGCCGAGCTGGTCGAGGGTCGCGATCTGTTCGTCGATGACGATGACTGCGTCTATCGGCGCACCGTATCCGGACCCAAGCGCGTCGACGTCATCTATCGTCGCGTCGACGATGAATTCATTGACCCCGAGGCGTTTCGCGAGGATTCGATCCTCGGTGTGCCCGGCCTGCTGCGTGCCTGGAAGGCGCACAAGGTCGGCCTGGCGAATGCACCGGGCGCCGGGGTCGCCGATGACAAGGTCGTGTATGCCTTTGTGCCGGACATCATCCGTTACTACCTGGACGAAGAACCGGGTATTCCCAACGTGCCAACCTATCGCTGCATGTTCCCGGACGAACGCAAGTACGTACTCGAGCATCTCGACGAGTTGGTGATCAAGCCGGCCAACGAATCCGGCGGCTATGGCATGCTGATCGGGCCACGCGCGAGCAAGGCCGAGCTCAGGCGTTTTGCCAGGCTGATCAAGGACAATCCACGCAACTATATCGCCCAACCCACGCTGGGCATCTCCACGGTGCCGACCGTCGTCGGCCATACCCTCGAGCCGCGTCATGTCGACCTGCGGCCATTCATTCTCAGCGGTCGTCAGATCTTCGTGACAACCGGTGGGCTGACCCGGGTCGCGCTTCGCAAGGGCTCGCTGGTCGTCAATTCGTCGCAGGGTGGTGGATCCAAAGATACCTGGATCGTGGAAACCGATTAAACGGAGAGGCCCATGATGCTGTCACGCGTCGCAGAGAACATTTACTGGTTGGCCCGCTACGTCGAGCGCGCCGAGAATACCGCTCGCCTGGTGCGCGTCAACTCACATCTGGTGCTGGACACGCCGCGCGGAATCACCCCCGGCTGGGAGCCGCTGGTGCAGATCGCCGGCCTCGAGCATGGGTTCCATGCGATAGAACGAGAGGCCAATGAGCGCAACGTGGTGCGCTTTCTGATCGGTGATGCCCACAACCCCGGTTCGATCCTGTCGTCACTGGCGGCGGCGCGCGAAAACTGCCGTACCGTGCGCGACGTGTTGCCACGTTCGTCATGGGAAAAACTCAACGAGCTGTATCTGTTTGCCAAGGAGAATATCCAGTCCGGCCTGACCAAGGGGGGCCGCGATACCTTTCTCGACGGCATCATCACCGGTTCGCAGCAGCTGACCGGCCTGCTGGGTTCAGTGATGTACCGCGACGAGGCGTATTTCTTCTCGCGCATCGGTCGCAATCTCGAACGTGCCGACATGACCACGCGTCTGATCGATGTGCGATCGACCGACCTGTTTCCGGACAACCTGCCCGAATCCCGCACACTCGATACCCTGCAGTGGATCAGCGTGTTGCGTTCGATGTCCGGTTACCAGATCTATCGCCGCAGGGTAGCGATGCGCGTGAGTCGCCCCGACGTGCTCGAGTTTCTGTTCCAGGATGTCAACTATCCGCGCTCGTTCATGCACTGTGTCGAGGCCGTGGAGGAAAGTTTCGTCCGCCTCGATGAAAAAAGTCCCGTACTGCGCAGAATACGCGCTGTGAAGCGCCTGTTGGGCAAGATGGATGTCGCCGAGCTTAGCCAGGAATCGCTGCACACCTTTATCGACGAGTTGCAGATTGGCATTATCGAACTGCACAACAGCATCGCCGCAACCTATTTTCCACCGCCCCTGGTCATCGACGAAGCCGTATAGTCGACGCCCCCGGGGTTTGCGCGCAGGCGGCGGTTCTCCTCGGCGGATCCACTGCCCGGACGCCTGGTTCGCCTGGCGCGAATGCGAACAGCGCACAGCACCGGCGCGGACGGGTAGAAGACGGCAGGTGTGCAATCAATGGCGCCCGGCCGGCGCGATCACCGCGCATGGACTGCAACGCAACGGGCGGCTTCACCGGTACCGGCCCTGTCCGGACTCATGCAGCAGGTTCCTTGGTCACACGCCTGGTGGTCTCGTGATCCGTCTGCATTGGCTGTCCGATGCCTCCCTGTTGCGGGTCGCCGCGCGCGTTCGACTCGGAATAGCCTGCATGTTGCACCAGTATCCGGGATGATCGCGCAGGCCAGGTGCGTTTGGACGCCGCCCTGGAGCGAAAACCATAGCCGTAGCTATGGGTTGAGTGAAGGGCAAGTTTGGGCGCGCCTGGACAAGCGAGGGCCCGGATAGATTGGGGACGGGGGACAAACGGTACCTGCAAGAATCCGCCCCGAATAGGACTTTCGCCGCATCTTGGCCGACGCATTCACACCCGTCCGCAATCGACTGGTGCAACATGCAGGATAGCGCGTGTGCGCTGATAGCCGGCTGCAGCGTGTGGCGTGCGTCAGCCGCTGTGCTGCACAAACAGATCGTTGCGCGCTGTTTCGGTGATCGCGGTCACGGCTGGGTTTTTGATGCGTCGCTCCGGGGATATCAGGTAGAAACGCTCGGTAATCTCTTCGGTGCGCCCGATGACCTCGACGCCGTACTTGTCCATGACATCCTGCTCGACCGCGGTAGGCGATGTGAATACGCCGCAGCCGCTTTCGCCGAAGGCCTTCATCAGGGCACGGTCTTCGAACTCGGCGACCACCTTGGGCTTGAGCCTGTGCGACTCGAACCACGATTCAAGGTTGCGGCGCAGGCTGCTGCCTTCGCTGGGCATCAGCATGTTGCCGCCGTCCAGGCATGCCGGAAAGTCTTCGCGCAGCGCCGCGGCGTGTGCAGCCTCGGCGAAGAAGCTGATGCCCGATTCGCCAAGCGGGTGGTTATAGGCGCGGATATTGAGCGCCGGATTGATCGGTACGTCGGCGATGACGACATCCAGCTTGTGCACCGACAGATCGGCCAACAGATCGACCAGCGGCGCCTCATGGCAGATCAGTTTGACCGATTCCGTTAGCTGCAGTATCGGCGCCAGCACGCGGTAGGCGAGCAGCTTGGGAACGACCATGGCAACGCCCACCTTGACGGTTATCTCGGCGCCCGGCGTCTGTCCGTCCAGGGCGTCCTGCAGTTCCACACCGAGCCGGAACATCTCGTCGGCGTAGGAAAATACCAGGCGGCCGGTCTCGGTCAACACCAGTTGGCGTCCCTCGCGCTTGAACAGCTTTGCGCCGATCTGTTTTTCGAATTCGCTGAGTTGCCCGCTGATCGTCTGTGGCGTCAGGAACAGCGCCGCGGCCGCGCGGGTAATGGTGCCGTGGCTCGCCACCGACCAGAAATAGCGCAGGTGTTTCAGATTGAGCTTGAGATTTTGCATGACGAGCTGCGGCCACCTGTAGCGAGATGCGATGCCGGCGTACGCACGGGAGAGAATAACGCCGCCGGCAAGGCGCGCACGACTGGCTGTTGGGTTGTTAGCACTTCTGACGCGTCATTACCCGTGCCCATACACGCGCAGTTGGCGCGCGTGCCCTTGCATGGCGCGGCCGGACTGCCGGCCTTGCGTGAAGGGACGAGACCAGCGACGCTGATCTCGGTGCGAGACATACGGCGGTCTGCGTATTCCGTCTGAACGACCGCCGTGGCCCGCACCGCTTCTGCAGGCCGATGATCGGGGGCGCGTCGTCCGCTGCCGAAACGCTGGCTGACCGCAGGTATATCTAGACTATTGCGCATAGGGCATTCCGTTGGTCACAGTGGCGACAACACGGCCAGCAGCAGTAGTACGAATACCGACAGCCAGCGCAGCCCGGCGCCGACCAGCGATCCGCCGACGGCTGCTTCTGGCGTCGCTTGCGCCTGCGGTTCGGCTGCGAGCCTCGTGATCGTCGTCGGCCATTGCAGCTTGGGCAGCTGCAACGAAGTCGGCCATGCGCGGTGCGCAATCGACGCCAGGATCTGCAGGCCGTCTCTGGCTGGCGGTCGCAGGCGCAGTCGCGGCCAGCGCATCGTGGCCGCCCAGACGAGTGCCGCCAACACCAGGCCGATGCCCAATGTCTGCAGTGAAGCGACATCGAAACCCAGTTGGTTCGGTGGAAACGGCGCAATCAACGCGACCGGCACCAACAACAGCCAGACCGGTGTGAGCCAGGGCTTGGCCGGCGCGCCGGTCGCCACCGGGTTGCCGCGCCCGGCCTCGACGCCGGCCTGCCTGCTGAGCAGGACCATGAAACGTGCCATCAACAGTGCAGTGCCGATCGCAGACAGCGTCAACAGCACGGCGAGCCGACCGCCGAGCGCGTCGCTGACCGCGAGCTTGGCCGCATGACCTGCCATCAGCGGCGCGCCCGCCAGCGATAGCGCGAGCAAGCCGAAAGGCAGCAGTATCCAGCGTTGACCCGCGTGCCTGACGGTCGCAGCGATACCAAGGAACAGCGATGATTTGACCAGCAGGTGATGCGCGGCCAGCAGCAACAGCGCAGCGACGATCGTTGTGCTGTGTGCCGCATCGCTGATCGCGATACCGAAGATGGCGCTCATCAGGCCCATCTTGGCGACACTCGAGTAGGCCAGCACGGCACGCGGCTCGCGCTGCACGATGCCCAGCAGTACACCGATCGCCACGCCCAGCCCGCCGAGCACGATCAGCGTGTCGCCCCAGGCCGCAACGCCCGCCGCGTCTGCCGGCAGGAAACGTATCCAGCCGAGCAGGCCGGCTTTCATCATCGGGCCGCTGAGCACGGCGACCGCGGTCAACGGTGCCAGCGTGTAGGTCAATGGCAACCACAGGTGCAATCCGGGCAGCGCCACCTTGATGCCGAAGCCGAGCAGCAGCAGCGCAACCGCGGCGCCGGGCAGCGTCTGGCCGGCGAGCTCGCTGAACAGCGTCGACCCGGTGGCAGCGACCAGCAGCACGATGCCGGCGAACAGTGCGACCTCGCCAAGCAGCGTGAACGCCAGGTAGATACGTGCGGCGCGGCGTGCGCGCTGACTGCGCGGGTTGACCAGCATGCCGTAGGCCGACAGCCCCATCAGTGCAAAGCCCAGGTAGAAGGTCACGGCATCGGCGGCCAGCAGCACGATGAAGTTGCCGGCCATGGCCAGCAGGAACGACGGCATGAAACCGCGCCGGCCCGGCGTCTGCGTGTGCTCCGGCGAGGCAGCCACGCTGATCGCCGCAAGCAGCCAGATCAGCGCGCTGAACAGCATCAGCAGCTGCGCTGCGGCATCGAGGTGCAGATGCACGCCGAGCAGCAGCCACGGCAGTGTCAGCTGACTGCCGCCCGGCAGCCACAGCGCGGTGGCCAGGGCCGGTAGCGCAGCCAGCGGCAGCCACCGGCGCTGCGCGGCGTCTCGCAGCCACGGCGCCAGCAACAGTGGCAACAGCGGTGTCAGGACCAGCATCACGGTATTCATGCGCGATACTCCCTCGATGCAATCAACTCGGCCCAGCTCAACGGGCTGTGTGCGGCCGCGGCGAACAGTCCGGCCGCCACGGCAAGGCCGGCGGTAATCAGCGGCGGCCACAGCAGCGCAGCGGGCATCTCCCAGCGCCCCGTGCGCGGCTGTTCATCCGGCCAGCTTTGCGGCGCCGGCCTGAACCAGGCGCGGTACAGGATCGGCAGGAAATAGGCCGCGTTCAGCAGGCTGCTGGCCACCAGCACCGGCAGCACCCAGTGGGCCACGCCTGCCTCCGCGGCACCCAGGCCGAGGTACCACTTACTAACGAACCCGGCGACCGGCGGGATACCGATCATGCCCAGGGCGCCGATCGTGAAGGCCAGCGTGGTGCCCGGCATGCGTCGGCCGACGCCGTTCATCTCGCTGACCCGGTGGATGCCGAGGTTTTCCGCGTAGTTGCCGGCGGCAAAGAACAGCGTGATCTTCATGACGCCCTGATGCACCAGGTGCACCACGCCGCCGATCGTTGCCAGTGGTCCGAGGATCGCCGCACCCAGCGCGATGTAAGAGACCTGGCTGACGGTCGAGTAGGCCAGGCGCTTTTTCAGGTGGTCCTGCGACAGCGCCTTGACCGAGCCGTAGATGATCGTGAACGCAGCGATGGCACCCAGGTAGGGGAGCAGGCCCAGCTCTGCCGTGAACTCGACACCGAACACGTCGTAGACGACGCGCACGATGCCGAATGCCCCGGCCTTCACCACGGCGACCGCGTGCAGCAGGGCGCTGACCGGGGCCGGTGCGACCATCGCCTGTGGCAGCCAGCCATGCAGCGGCACCAGTGCCGCCTTGACGCCGAGACCGGCGATCAGCAGCACGAAGATCCAGCGCAGCGTGTCCGAGTGCCACACGATGGACTGGGGCATCGCATACGAGCCCGAGCCGGCCGCCGGTGGATCGAGGCAGCAACCGGGCGAGCGGGTCGGCGACATCGTCGGCACGCCCGCGTTCATGTCCCCCGAGCAAGCTCTGGGCCGCACGCAGGACATCGACGCCTGCACCGACGTGTTCGGTGTCGGGGATCCTCTACTACGTCTTGATCGGCCGCCCGCCCTACAGCGGAACCAACACCACGAAGTGATCGCATGCGCATGCGATGGCCGAGTCGCCGCGCCCGAGCTCACCGGTCGCGGACAAGGAATCCCCGCGCGCCTGAGCGACATCGTGATCAAGGCGTTGCAGCCCGCTCGTGAAGATCGCTTCCAGACCGTGATGGAGCTGCACGCCGCGCTCGAGCACCTCATGTTCACCGGCGAGGGTTCGCGCGGCGGCGGCCGCACCAGCGGCCGCCGGATCGTGCGTGAGGGCGAGCGCGGCGATCGGGCCTACATCGTCGAGTTTTCCAAGGAGTGGCGAGGCGTTCTGAACCGGCGAGCATGGCGAGATCAAGCTGCGAAGGATCGGCCCCGGCGAGGTCATCGGCGAGCCTCGCGCTACCGGCCACGGGCGGATGCACCGCCAGCGTTCCCGCGCGCTCACGCCCGTGACCTGCTCGAGGTCACCGCGTACGCGCCCGAGCACGAGCTACCGCATTGCTCTGGACCCGGCAGATCCTCGATGGTCGTGCAGCGGTTCTTGTCGACCGAGCAAGCCAGGGAAAGCTTGCAAGGCAGATTGCCGTCGCGAGCCGCAGTGCCGAGCTCGTCCGTGGAGCCGCCCGCTCCCGCGATTCCTGTCGAGGTTCTGAAGTCGCCGCGCCGAAACCGGAGACGATCGCGGCGGCGAAACCGACGAGCAGGCGCTGTTCATCGCCAAGGTCATCGTTGCGACGTTGGGGCTGACGGGTGTCGGGCTGCTGCTGCTCAAGCTCATTGCGTCATTGCTGGGATGATAGCGACTCAGCGCTTGCGAGCATCCGGGGCCGGCGGTTTCGCCTTCAGCGGATCCTCCGGCCAATCGTGCCTCTCGGATATCGTTTCGACTCATTTGCGTCCGCAATCAGGTGGTGCTCGCGCCAAAACGTCGCGCAGATCGCTGGTCACTGCGACATCATGCCGATTCGGCGCGCGCAGATGCACGACGATCGGCACCGCACCATCGAGCACGCGCGGCGTCGTGCTCATCCCGAAGAAATCCTGCAGGCGCGACCCCACCCACGGCGCGTGCCCGGGCTCGTACGTGATCGCCAAGCGCCGGACCTCCTGGCAGCTCGGCCCGCGCAGGTGCGAGCCGATCGAGCGCCCGTGCGTCGCCGGCCCGCACCCCGAGCCTCGGCCGCCAGCGTCGCGCACAGGTTGGTCTGCTCGGTTTCGGCAGCCAGCTTGCCGATGCAGCAGCGGCGAGCACCTCGTCGATCAGCGCGTCGTCGAGCAATGGGAACTCGGCTCGGTGGTGGATGAACGCAGCCTGCAGGCGCAGCTGCTCGAGCGCTTCGCTGTCCCCGGCCTTGCCAGCAAAAAAGCGCGGCGAGCCCTGCCGTGCGTGCAGCCGCGAGCAACACGACGCCAGCTTGCTCGGCCGGCAGCGTGGCCATCACCGAGCACTCGATCGTCAATTTCCATAACGCAGCGCAGACTCCCCACGACCCGCTCGCGCACGGGATCGAAGGCGAGCTGCTCGGTCTCGGTGATCGCGTCCGAGAACAGATCGAACAACCACTCGGGCTCGATCGTACACGCGCTGCGCACGACGGCGCGCCGACGCGTGCCCTCGCGCCGTTCTTCGCTGCGCAGCGCGATCACATAGTCGGCCGAGCGCACGCCGCCGTCGGGCGACAGCTCGGCGCTTCCTCCGAACGCAACACCAGCGTGCGGCGATCGTGCTCGTCGACGCGGATCATCGCCACGCGGTCGGGGTGGCCGAGCACGGTCGGCGCAAGGTCGCCTGCGCTGTGGTCGATCATTCGGACGTGCGATCCGCCGGGCGCTCGCGAGCCGCCGAGCGTGCTCGCGCACCGCTTCGGCCGCCTGCTCGACGGCCGCGAGCGCGCCCGGATCGATGGAGCGACGATCCCCCCGACCTTCGAGTAGCTCGAGCTCGTCGAGAATGTCCGCGTCGGTCAGCAGGCGGCGGCCACCAGGCGCCGAAGCGGTCGCTCGACAGCAGCGCCGCAGCCGTCGCGGCCGCATCTCCAACCCCCGCTTCGACTCCCGCGACCAACAATCGGGCGAGGCGCGGATGCAGAGGCACGCGCAACATCATGCGCCCGCGCTCGGACAATCGACCTCGAGTCGTGATCGCCCCGAGCGAGATCAGCTCGCGCGCAACCGCGAGCGCGGCCGGGTTCGAGCCTCGAACCATTCGAACGTCTCGGGCTCGAACACACTCAAGCGCCGCCGTTCGAGCACGGCGCCCGCGACTTCGAGTCGACGATCTCGGGCAACTGTTGCTCGGGCCGGGGTGTCGTGGTCGTGTCGTCGTACAGGCGAATGCACACACCCGCGCGTGCGACCGGCCCGACCGGCTCGCTGCGTGGCAGAGGCGCGAGAGATCGGCACCAAGCTCAGGCGCGGCAAGCCGCTGCTCGGATCGAAGTCGGCCACGCGCGCGAGCCCACTGTCGATCACCGCGACCACCTGACGGATCGTGATCGAGGTCTCCGCGACGTTGGTGCTCAGGATCAATCGGCGCCGCGCTCGGCCTTGCCCACCGCGCGGTTCAGCAGCTCGCGCGACAGCTGTCCGTGCAGCGTCAGCAGCTCGATGTCGGCGTCTTCGGCCAGCTTCGCGCAGGCCTGCGCACAGGCTTCGATCTCGCGGGCGCCCGGCAAGAACACCAACGTGTGTCCGGGCTGCTCCGCAAGCTTGCCGATCAGGCCGCGATCGATCAGCTCGCGCACCGCCGCGGCCACGCGACGCTCCAGCGGCGGCTCCCTCATGTCGCGCCCGCGGGCTTCGATACTCGATCTCGACCGGAAAGCTGCGCCCCTCCGTGCGCAGGCGCGTGGCCGCGGAAACCGCGCGACCGGTTCTGCGTCGAGCGTCGCCGACATCGCCAACAGGCGCAGCGAAGCGGAGCGCTCCCGCGGGGGCGACTCCGCCCGACGAAGCTCGAGCCGCCGCAGCAACGCGAGCGAGAGATCACCTTCGAGGTGGCGCTCGTGAAACTCGTCGAGGATCACCGCATCCACACCACATAGCTCGGGGTCCTCGCGCAACTGACGAAGCAGCACACCCTCGGTCAGAAACCACAGTCGCGTTCGCTCGCCGCCGGCCTGTTCGAAGCGCACGCGATAGCCGACGCGCTCACCGACACGCTCACCCAACAACGAGGCCGTGCGCACCGCAGACAACCGTGCCGCCAACTGCCGCGGTTGCAACACCAGGATCTCGCCCGTACCCAGACCACCATGCTCGAGCAGCGCCAGCGGCACGACCGTGGTCTTGCCCGCACCCGGTGGCGCCTCGATCACCACGTTGCCTCGCGCGGCCGCATCGAGCACCCCGCGGGGAAGGATCGACTCCATCGGCAGACGGCCTGCGAGCGCGTCGAGGTCGAGGGCCACCGACTCGAACATACACTGCTGGCCGGCCGCGTCGGCCTGCATGATAGTGTCCAGCATGGATGCTGACGACCTGCGAGCCTATCGCGCTCGATCTGAACTGGTCCGGCTGCGTGAGCAAGAAACGCGTGGAACCGTTGCCGACCGACTCGCCCAAGTAGCGGCCCTCATGGCCTCGGTCGAGCGATGGCGCGAGGCACTCGCTGACGACGAAGTGGTCTGGGCGCGTTGGCAACGGCCGTGCTTCAGTGTGGTCGGGGATGACGGCGACGCTCGCACCGCTGCTCGCCGCAATTCGGCCGCGACGCAGTGGTCGGCGCTGCGGCGTCGAGGCCGCCTCACGACGCGAGTCCCGCTGCTTCGTCACGAACCCCGGGAGTCGAGATCGACGCCGTCCGCGCGCTTCCTCGTCGAGCTGGTTACCGGTTCCATACGAATGACGATCGAGGGGGTCGATGTTGCGTTGGCTCGCCCCGAAGACATCATCATCATGGTCGTTGGCGATGCGACCACGGATGTAGCGGACATTGCCGCCATTGCCGAGGCCAACGTGGATCTCGATCTCGAGCGAGTTCGAGCGACCGTCGAGGAGTTCTCGGCAATCCTCGAGGAGCGCGACTTGCTGACCGAGCTCGGACCGAATTCTCGCTGCTGTTCGGCGCAAGAAGAAGTAGCTGCCATCGTCGAGTTGCTTCTGCCAATGACACGCGCTTAGCGCGCATCGTAGATGAATCTTAATTCATCTAGTCTGTGAGTCAACCCCGTTTGTATGCCAGCTTTCCAGGTGCTATCGACCATATTGAAATGGCTTTTCAAAACGGCCAGCCCAAGACGCTCGACCAGCTCGGGCTCGGCCAGCACGCTCGAGTGCGAGCCGTGAGCGGTCATGGGCCGACGACGGTGCGGTTGCTCGAGATGGGCTTCGCGCCTGGAGTGGAGGTCTCGCTGGTCAAGCGGGCGCCGTTCGGCGATCCGCTCGAGCTGCGCTTGCGGGGCTATCACGTTCGCTGCGGCAAGGCTCGAAGCGCGGCGCGTCGAGATCACGGAGGCGGTGCTGCTATGACCGCGCCGTTGCGCGTCGCCCTCGCCGGCAACCCGAACGTCGGCAAGACCAGTCGTCTTCAATCGCCTGACCGGCAGCTCCCAGAAGGTCGGCAACTACCCCGGCGTCACGGTGGAGCGCCACTCCGGAACCCTGAAGCTCCCGGGCGGCGAGCGCTGCGAGGTGTTCGACATTCCGGGGACGTACAGCCTCTCGGCCCGCAGCGCCGAGGAGCAGATCGCCTGTCAGGCCATCCTCGGACTGCCGCCCTACGAGGCTCCGGAGGTGGTCGTCGTCGTGATCGACGCGACGCAGCTGCTGCGCAATCTCTACCTCACGCTGCAGATCCTCGAGTCCGGCGCGCGCGTCGTCGTGGCGCTGAACATGGTCGACCTCGTCGCCTCCGGCGGCGCACGGATCGACCACGAGCGCCTCGCGCAGGAGCTCGGTGTGCCCGTCGTGCCGGTCTCCGGACTGCGCGGCAGCGGCATCGATGACCTCGCGCGCGCGATCGAGCGGTGCCCTCGCCGCCGTGGCCCCGCGCACCGATCGCCGTGCGCTGCGTCGCGACCGACGAGCCGACGTGCCGACATCACCCCGCGGTCCGTGACGGACTCTCGCGCGCCTGGGCGACACGGACGGTTCACGCGGCCGGGCGCTCGCGCTCTGGTCCCTGCTCTCCATCGACCCGGACGACGAGCTGCTCGCGATCCCCGACGCGCTGCGTGAGCGCGTCGACGAGCCGCGCCGCCTCATCGCGACCGCGAGCCGGGGACGCGAGATCGACGCCGAGGTCATTCAGGCCCGCTACGAGCTGGATCGACGCGCTTCGCCGCGCCCTGAGCTTACCGACCGAGGCCCGCCGCACGCTGACCGATCGCCTCGACGCCGTCCTGCTCCACCCCGTCGTCCGGCTTCGCGATCTTCCTCGTCGTGATGGGCTCGTGTTCCAGTCGCTCTTCAGCTGGGCCGACCCGATGATCGGCTGGATCGAGGGGGCCTTCGGACTCATCGGCGAGCAGGCGTCCGCGCGATGCTCCCGGAGGGCATCTTCCGCGACTTCGTGACCGAGGGTCTGATCGCGGGTGTCGGCGGCGTCGTCGTCTTCCTGCCGCAGATCCTGCTCCTGTTCCTCTTCATCGGACTGATGGAGGACAGCGGCTACATGGCGCGCGTGGCGTTCCTGATGGACCGCGTGATGCGCGCCCTCGGGCTGCACGGCCGGGCCTTCGTCCCCATGCTCTCCGGCTACGCCTGCGCGATCCCCGCGATCATGGCGACGCGCACGATGGAGCGCCGACGTGACCGGATGATCACCATGATGATGATCCCGTTCATGAGCTGCACGCGCGCCTGCCGATCTACGCGTTGATCATCGGCGCGGACTGTTCCACGCCAACCGCCGCGTGTTTGGGCCATTCACCGTGGGCGGGCTGATCTTGCTGTCGATGTACCTGCTGTCGACCGTCTCGGCGCTCGGGCTGGGCGCGATCTAGAAGCGCACCATCTGAAGGGACCCGACCCCGCCGCTGGTGCTCGAGCTGCCGCCCTACCGCCTGCCGCGCCTGCGCAGCGCCCTGCGCCAAGTCTGCGATCGCACCGCCGACTTCCTGCGTGACGCCGGCACGATCATCTTGGCCGTGACGATCGTGCTGTGGGGGCTGCTCAGCTTCCCGCGTCGTGGACGCAGTCGCGCTCCGATGGCGCCCGGCGAGACCGCGATCGAGCTCCGCTCCGTCGCGGGCCGGCGTTTTGGCAAGGCGATGGAGCCGGCGCTCACGCCGATCGGTCAAGACTGGCGCATGGGCGTCGGCATCTGATGGGCAGCTTTGCCGCCCGCGAGGTGTTGGTGTCCACGCTGGGCCTGGTCTACGGGATCGAGAACGCCGACGAGGACGATGCCCCCTTGCGCGAGGAGATCGCCAACGCCAAGGACGAGGCCGATGGAACCAAGCGCTATACCGCGATCTCTGCGCTTGGCCCTGATGGTGTTCTTCGTCTACGCGTGCCAGTGTGCGTCCACGCTCGCGGTCGTGCGTCGCGGAGACTCGCAGCTTAAGTACCCGCGTTCATGCTCGTGAGCATGACGGTGATTGCGTATGTTGCCGCACTGTTGGTGTTCCAGGTCGGTTTGCAGGCGCTGGGCTGGTGACTTCGCTCAGGCGATGCTGGCCGCATCGTACAGCTCGTCGACGTCGAGCTCGCGCCGATCGACCGCAAGGGCGCCCGGCTGCCTGCGTCGTGGACGGTGTACTCCAGCCCGAGTCGGACTCCCGCTGCCACACCGACGCGACGGCGATCCTGGGCGACCAGCACGTACTCGCACAATGAATCGAGCTGCTGGAGGTACAGGCGCTTCTGCTCCTGATCGTATCGCTCGGTCGTCGGGCTGAGCACTTCGAAGATGACGCGTGGGTTGGTCACGTGCGTGGACGAGTCGGCGTCGCACTCGACCGGATCACACACGACGGCAGCGTCCGGGTAGGTCGCGCCCCCGGCGGCGCCGACGTTGATCTGCGCGGTCCGATCCATGTGGTCGGCAGGGACCGCCGCGCAGCAGGTTGAACAGCAGGCCGGAGTGATCGTCGTCGAGGGCCGAGTGCGGAGGTGCCGCCGGCCATCGCGGCGATCTCGCCCGCGATGTACTCATGCTTGATCTCGCGACCGCGCTTGCCCGAGCTCGACGTATTCGGCGAAGGTGGTGGTCGAGGTCGGCGCCGTCCTGCACGGAGCCCAGGTTAGCACGGCACCGCCAATCAGAACACGCGCACGACCACGTCGCTGGCGTTGTTGGGGATCGTCAGCACGCCCCGCGCACGCACGCGCTCGCCGTCGCGAATTCTCGATGTCGTGCTTACCTGGCTTGATCGGCACATACAGCGTGTGCGACCGCGACGAACACTCCATCGACGAACACACTGCCGCGGCCGCCGTTGATCTGCACGGTCAGCTGCGCGTCCTTGCGCTTGCGATTCTTCTTGCCCTCGCGCTTGCGGGCGGTGTCGTCGAGCTGCTCATCGGTCGACCATCCGGCACCAGACACGCAAGCCGTGGTCCCGTACTCTTCGGCGGCCTCGGCCGGCGGCGATGCGAGCACGCACGCGAGCACCAGCGGCAACGACTTGTGCATGAGCATGATCAAAACCTCCTCACGAGGCCGAGCCCGCCGCCGCTTGGACCGATCATCGGCACGGGCATGAGGGTTTGCGCTGGTCGGCCCGGCTTGCTTGCGCTTCTTCACACCCACGGCAATCAGCGCGACGCCGACGACAATGCCGACCGCCCCGACACCCATGCCGACCCCCGCGAGCGCTGGCTGATCGACCGCGAGCTTCCGCGGCGCTGTGCTCGGGCTGGTACACCAACGGATCTTCGACCTCGCCCTGCGCCCGTGCACCGAGCACCGGCGCCTGCAACCGCGAGCCCAGCTCCACCCAGACCGATCAACGCTGCGCCGCCGCCCGCGATCAGCCCTGTGCCCGGCTTGGCGGGCTCGCGCTCGCGTGGCTCTTCGACCGGCGGCGCGCTGGCGGCCCTGGCCAGCGCTGCTGCTCGGCCTCGATCTCGGCGATCAGCGACTGTGCATCGCTGACCACCGTCTGCGCGCGCTCGATCAGCGTGCCCACGTGCTGCGGCGCGACCGGTTGCCACGCCGACGAGGTCGCCTCGTCGCGCAAGAAGTACAGCATGTCGAGGGCGACTTGGACCTGCACGATCGCGGTCTGGGCCGCCTCGATCGAGCGCTGCGAGCGTGCGCGTGCTCTCGCCACGCTTCGCCTGCGTCGACGATCAGCACGGGATCCTTCAGCTCGATGCCTTTTTGCCAGTACAGCTCCGCGGCCTGCTGGTGGTTGCCCGACGCGCTGAGCTGCTGGCCCTGCTGCTCGATGCCGAAGCGCGCGCCGTTGGCCGAATCGGGCGTGACGTCCTCGACCATGGCAAAGCGTGCAGGCAAGGCCTCGGTCCAGGCGTCCATACCGCCAGGCCCGTTCGGAAACGAAGAGCGCCACGCTCGTCACGAGCCAGCCGAGCTTCGCCGATGCAGCGACCAACACGACGTAGGTCTACCAACCCGAGCACTCGCGCTCAAGCATTTTGTCGTGGCGGCGCGCAGTCGTGCTGCGCTACGTTGTGCCACGGCCACGCCGCCTCGGCCGGGACTACCGCGCTTGGGCTTGCGCTCGCGCTGATGCGTTCGGCTGCTACCACGGCTTCGACATCGAGGACAAGAGCCACTGCCCGGCCACCCCGGCGGCACCTGTCTGCCCGATGGCTGCTACGACGCGGTCGAGTGCGACGCCGAAGAGCAGGTCTGCCTCGATCCGGCCGACCCGTGCAAGGGCATCTATTGCGGCGGGCATGGCACCTGCGGCATCGACATCAACACCAACCGACTGCCTTGTAGCTGCGACCCGGGCTTCACCAACGAGCCCTACGCATACTATTGCCAGTGAGCGAGCCACACCAACACCAGCCAACCGACAAGCTCTGCGGCGAGCCAGCCGTCGTGCTGCTCAGCGGCGCATCCGACTCGACCACCGTGCTCGCGATCGCCACGCGAGAGGCCGGTCAGCGAGTGCACGCGCTGAGTTTTTCGTACGGTCAGCGTCACGTCATCGAGCTCGCGTGCGCGAAGCGGCAGGCGCAGCGCTTCGACGCGGTCGCGCACGAGATCGTCGACATCGCCGCGCTCGGCCAGCTCGTCCGGACACGCGAGCCTGCTCAGCGCGTCGCCGGCAGCGAGCCTCGAGGTCCTGAGCGCGCAGGCTCGCGCGGGTCGACAAGACATCCTGAGCACCTACGTGCCCGCGCGCAACACCTTGTTCCTGAGCTACGCGCTGGCCTGGGCCGAGGTCCTCGGCGCGCGCGACATCTGGCTCGGAGTCAACGCTGTCGACTATTCTGGCTACCCCGATTGTCGGCTGAATTCATCGCTGCATTCGAGCGAATGGCCGCGCTCGCGACCAAGTTGCGTGTCGAGGCGACGGCGATCGAGCACGCGGATCCATGCACCGCTGATCGATCCGCACAAACACGAGATCATCACGTACGCGGACTCTCGCTCGGAGTCGACGCCGACACGACCAGCCGCTACGACCCGCGCGAGCACGAGGGTGTCAGCCGCTCGCGTGTGGTCGCTGCGAGAGCTGCTCGCTGCGACGCGAGGGTTTTTTGCAGGCGAGCGTGCCAGACCCGGACGCTACATCTTGACTGCACACCGAGCCTAGGGATACGGTGCGATTTGGAGGCACGAGCCATGAAGGTGAAATCGAAGATCAAAGCAGGCACAGGCGTCTTGGCAAATAACAAAGACCGATCGAGCGGGGACGATCCAGGTCGCGTGCGGAAGCGTGCGCGGCCCTCCAGCGACAGCAAGGTGCGGACTTCCGCAATGAGCATCAATCCGCACATGCTTACTTGGATCTGCAAGGTGCATGGCGGCGGAGCAGTTGTCTTTCCTCGCGGGGCTCGCCTTCGCCTGCGGCACGTCCAATGACGCAGGTTCGTCCGGCGCATCGCCGGACGGCGCAGCGAGCCTCCAGCCACTGTCGGAATGACCTCGTCGACTCGGTGAGACCGCGGACCGCGCGGACTGCCCGCCGTGCCGGCGGTCCGCATTCGAGAGCGGGATCTATCCGCAAGGCAGGCGCTTCCACTCGTGGTGCTCGCGTTCAACCCGGCCGAGGCGGCCGAGGCGACCGCGTCCGGCTGGAACACGGTCCACAGCTACTTCCAGCGAACGAGCTCGTCGGTCCCGGTCAGCTTCGTCCAGTCGTCGAAGGCCAGCAAGCTGCTCAGCATGGGCAGCTCCAGGCCGCCCGCACGGATGACGTGCGTACGTCGCTGTCCGAGAACCAGGCCGCCGAGGCGATCACCGAGCTGTCGGCGACCGAGAACGTGGCGTGGTGGGACATCCCAGAGGAACTGCGCTTCTGGGAACCTGAAGAGATGGCGGCCATCCAGAACTACACGAGCTGGACGCGGACCCACGATCCTCACCGGCGCCCCAACTCGATGTACATCCCGCCATTATGGAACGGCTGCGTTGCAGGAGTACGTGCCCTACCCCGACATCGTCCCGGTGAGCGTCTACCCGACCTACTATGGGGAGCCGCACGCCTGGGTCCGTTGGCGCGTGGAGTCGGCCAGCCGCGCCATCGAGAACTCCGGCTATACGATCGGCCGCGACTACCTCGCCGGCCAAAAGACCCTGCCGCGTACCGAGATCTACAACCAATCGAAGGGGATCACGCCGAGGGCAGCTACCACGACTTCTGGTACCGGATCGTCTCGGGCGCCCGCGCCCTGCTCGTCTACTCGTACGCCCAAGGACAGCTCGGCGACCCTGACCGGCTGCCGGCAACGGCTCAGCGACGCCGCGCGGCAGCTCACGGGCCCCGAAAATCCCCGAGGAGGCAATCCTCTACGGACGCGGCTGACCGGCCCATCGGCGACCGTGCTCTCCGGCCCCGCGCGGACACCGTCCGAAGCGGCGGATGAGGGAACGCGCGACTATCCGGCGGTCGATGTGCCCGCGGTGACCTACGATGGCGAGGTGTTCATCATCGTGGTCAACTCGGCGACCGAGGCAGTCACGGTGCGCATCGCGGGCTCACCGAGCCGCCTCGGCCGACGTCCTGTTCGAGGCGGCCGGATCGTCGCCGCCGCCTCCGGTGCCTGGCAGGACGCCTCGAGCCGCTCGGTGTCCACATCTACCGTCAGTCCCTCTAGCGACTCGGCCTACTCAACAGCAGGTGCTCAAGCACGTAGAGCGGGCCCTCGGTGCGCCAACTTCTTCGGGGTCAACATCGTCTTCGTCGGCCTGCACACCTACGGCGGGGTCTGACCCCACCAGCGCAGAACGGCGAGGGCCCGAACGGTCGTCCAGCGACTCGCACCGGGCCGCTCCAGGGTGAAGAACTGACGGCCGGCGTAGGGGGCATAGGTCGACCACGTGCCGTCCCTGCGTCGCTTGCGCTCGAGCAGGGCGACCCCGTCGCTGAGCCGCTCGTCGCGCGGCGCGTCGACCCTGGACCAGTACTCCAGGCCGCGCAGCACGTCGAAGTGCCACTCCGGGAACGCCGGGAACCGGGTGCTCGACGCGATCGCGACCGCGCCCGTGCGGTGCGACTGGTAGAGCCGGTGGCGCAGGAAGAACTCCTGTCCGCGAGCGGCGGCGCGGGCGGTGTCGAGCCTGCCCCCGGACGCGCGGTAGGCCTCGAGCGCCTCGAGCGCCTGGATGCTGGTGTGGAACGAGCCGTGCGTCGTCGGGTCCCCGCCGGCACGGCAGTTCCAGCCGCCGTCGTCGAGCTGCTGGGCAAGCAGGTGCCCGACCACGTCGTCCAGCCTGTCCGCGGGATGGCCGAACGACGCCGTGAGGCGCACGAGGATCGACTCGATGCACGTCTCCGGCGCCCTCCACTGTGACTGCCACTCCCACAGCCTCTCCAGGCCACGCAGGGCTGCCTCGTGCCTGGCCGGAAGGCCGAGCCACATCAGGTGCAGCAGCGTGTAGGTCGTCGAGGTCCACTTCGGCGAGTACACGCCCGCACCCCAGCCGCCGTCTGGGTGCTGCTCGGCCAGCAGCCGCGCGCCCCATCCCTCGCGTGCCACTCGACGGCGCTCGGCGGCCACCTCGTCAGCAGGGGCATCGAGCAGGTCGCGCAGCACGCGTACGCGAACCGCCGGATCGCCGCCCAGCAACCACTCAACCCCCTGCATGGCGTCACCTCACCACAGGTCGAGGGTTGTGCTGGACTGGGGGCATGGGTCCGGACCGGTTGCTGGAGTGCTTGTCCGAGGACTACCAGCGGCTCCACCGTGCCATCGCGACGGCGACCCGGTGACCCGCTACAGCCCCCGCAAGAAGTCGGGGTCGTCGTCGGGAGCGATCGGAGGCACCGGACCCGACCGGCCACCGCCGGAGGCCCGTCGCGCGCGTCGACCCACCGTGAGCCACGCGACCGGCCCGATCACGGGCAGCAGGATGATGCCCACCACCCACCAGCCCTTGCCCGGCAGCTGGTGCTTGGGGGTCAGCACCGCGTCGATCACCGCGAAGACGGTGACGGCGACGAGAAGGATTAACGGCAGTGCCCGACTCACTCCCAGCCTCCCATCACGATGGGTACAGCGTAGGTGTCCGCCGCCGTGGGCGCAGGTCGTGACCCCGTGCTGACACCAGCCGACGTGCACGCCGCCGCTCGCCGGATCGCGCCCTACGTCCGCACGACCCCGCTGCGGCCCACCAGCCGGCACGGCCTCTGGCTGAAGCTGGAGAACGAGCAGCGCTCGGGTGCGTTCAAAGCCCGGGGCGCCTTCTCGGCGCTCACTGCTCTCACTCCCGAGCAGCGCGCCCGCGGCGTGGTCACCCACTCCTCGGGCAACCACGGCCGGGCCCTGGCCGAGGCGGCGGCCGAGCTCGGGTGCCCGGCGACGGTGGTCGTCCCCGACAACGCGCTGCCGCACAAGGTGGCAGCCATCGCTGCAGCCGGGGCTCAGGTTGTCGTCGTGCCGGTCGCCGAGCGGGCAGCCCGGGCAGCCGAGCTGGTCGAGCAGGGGCTCAGCTACGTCCCGCCGTTCGACCACCTCGACGTGATGGCCGGCCAAGGCACCGTCGCGTTGGAGATCCTCGCCCAGGCCGCCGACGCCGGGCTGTCCCTCGGCCGCGTCTACGCCCCGATCGGAGGGGGAGGCCTGCTCAGCGGCATCGCCGTCGCCCTGTCCGACACCGACGTCGAGGTGGTCGGCGTCGAGCCGGCGCTGGCCGGCGACTTCACCGACAGCGTCGCGCGGGGGCGCCGAGTGGCGTGGCCGGTGGCCGACACGGCCCGAACCGTTGCCGACGGCCTGCGGCTGCCCAGCGTGGGGGAGGCGCCCTGGGCACACCTGCACGCGCTGGGGGTCGCACGCGGTCACCGGTGGACGAGGACGAGATCGTGCGCGCGCACCGACTGGCTGGACGAGCAGGGCGTGCGGGCCGAGCCCAGCGGTGCGGTGTCGGTGGCAGGTGCGCTGCAGCGCACCTGCGGCACCCGCGTCGACGTGGCGGTGGTGTCCGGGGGTAACCGTGCGCCGCGACGATCAGGGATGATGGACCCACCATGGCACTGCTCAAGTACTCGTTGCTCCGCCTCGCCCTGCTGGCTGCGACCGCCGGGGTGTTCTACCTCGTCGGCCTGCGCGACTGGATCCTGCTGTTCGCAGCGTTCCTCGTCTCCGGGATCATCTCGATCTTCGTGCTCAACCGGGCCCGCGACGAGGTGTCGACCTCCCTCGCCACGCGCCAGCGCCTCATCAACGAGCGGATGGAGGCTGCCTCAGCCGAGGACGAGCCCGACGGTCAGCCCGACCGCGAGCCATAGCTCGGCCCGTCCGGTGTTGGTCAGCGCCGGGATCAGCGCCGGACCCGTCGCGCCGCGTTCCACCGGGGTGACGGCCTGCATGGCCCACGGCAGCGACAGCCACCCGAGCAGCGCCCGCGGGTAGCCGTACACCGCGATCGCCGCGGTGGTCGCGTAGGCCAGGGCGACGAGCAGCAGGAACAGCCGCCGCGTCCACCGGTCCCCGAGCCGCACGGCCAGGGTCCGCTTGCCGCTCGCCCGGTCCGTCGGGATGTCGCGCAGGTTGTTGACCACCAGGATCGCCGTGGCCAGCGACCCCACCGCGACCCCGCCCAGCACGGAGGCCGTGGTCACCTCCAGCGTCTGCACGTACGTGGTGCCGACCGTGGCGACCAGGCCGAAGAAGACGAACACCGCCACCTCGCCGAGCCCGCGGTAGCCGTACGGGGACGAGCCGCCGGTGTACCCCCAGGCGGCGAGGACGGCCACGGCCCCGACGCCCAGCAGCCACCACTGCCCGGTGAGCGCGACCAGAACCAGCCCCAGCACCGCGGCGACGCCGAACGAGGCGACAGCGGCGGTGCGCACCTGGCCCGGCGTCGCCGCGCCCGACCCGACGAGGCGCAGCGGGCCGACCCGGTCGGCGTCGGTGCCACGCACCCCGTCGGAGTAGTCGTTGGCGTAGTTGACGCCGACCTGCAGCGCCAGCGCCACCCCCATGGCCAGGGCCGCACGCTCGGCGACGAAGCCGTCCTGCGCCGCCGCCGCGCCGCTGCCCACCAGCACCGGCGCCACCGCAGCGGGCAAGGTGCGGGGCGTGCGCCCTGCCACCAGTTCGACAGCGTCGCCATCAGGCCTCCCGCACCAGTCGCCGCGAGCGCGGCTCGGTCCACCTTGCCCGGCGCCGGGCGTCGAAGGTCGTCGACCAGCACGAGGTCGCGCGGCACGTAGGCCGGCTCGGCGCGCTCGGCCACGAACGCCCGCAGGTCGAGCGTAGGGGTGCAGCGCCGGGCCGGGGAACGACCACGGCCACCACGCGGCTGCCCCACTCGGCGTCGGGAACCAGCCCCACCGCTACAGCGTCGGCCACGTCGGGGTGCTCGGCCAGCAGCGCGTCGACGGCCGGCAGCGGCACGGACACGCCGCCGCTGGTCACCACGTCGTCGTCGCGACCGAGCACACGCAGCCGGCCGTCGGACCACTCGCCAACATCGTGCGTGGCGAACCAGCCGTCGACGGTCAACGGCTCGTCGCGGTGGCGGCGGCGATAGCCGTCAGCCAGCATCGGCCCCGACAGCGCGATCGCGCCGACGTCGGACACCCGCACGTGCACACCCGGCAGCGCCAGACCGTCGTGGACGCACCCGCCGCACGTCTCGGTCATGCCGTACGACTCGACCAGGTGAACACCGACGGACTCGGCCCGCGCCCGCAGCCGGGCATCGAGCCGCGGCGCCGCCGACCAGGACGGCGTCGAACGCCGCCAGGGCGTCGGGGTCGTCGGTCGAGCAGGCGCCGCACCTGGGTCGGCACGAGCGAGATGCCGTGTAGCGACGCCCCTGCGCCGTCGGCATCGTGGCCACGGTGTCAGCGAACGTGATCGCCCATCTCGTGCACCGAAGGCTCGTCCCGACACCAGCGCCTCGAGCCAGCACCATCAGCCCGGCGACGTGGGTGGGCGGCAGGGCCAGCAGCCACGCACCGGGCCCCCCCAGCCGCGCGACGACGGCCCGCGCCGACCAGCGCACCGCCGCGGCGCTCAGCAGCACACCGACCGGCGCGCCGGTCGACCCGGAGGTGGGCACCACGAGGCCGTCCGGCCACGGGTCGCTGCGGGTGCAGCGCCGCCTCGCTGCGCCGCTGCCAGGCCGGGGGCTCGGCCGGGAGCACGCCGACGCGCGGGCCCACCGGCCAGGGCGTCCGCGACGGCCTCGGGTGAGTCGTCGGCAGCGCGCCCGAACCCGCGACGACCAGGCGCAGCGGGCTAATAGGCCCAGCCGAACTTCTCGAAGTCCCCGGCTCTCTTCTGCAGGAACGAGTCGCGGCCCTCGACGGCCTCGTCGGTCATGTAGGCCAGCCGGGTCGCCTCGCCGGCGAACACCTGCTGGCCGACCAGGCCGTCGTCGACGAGGTTGAAGGCGAACTTGAGCATGCGCTGCGCCGTCGGGCTCTTCGCCGTGATGGTCTCGGCCCACTGCACACCGACGGTCTCCAGGTCGGCGTGCGGCACGACCTCGTTGACCATGCCCATCCGGTGCGCCTGCTCAGCGGTGTACGGCCGGCCGAGGAAGAAGATCTCGCGGGCGAACTTCTGGCCCACCTGCCGGGCCAGGTAGGCCGACCCGTAGCCGCCGTCGAACGACCCGACGTCGGCGTCGGTCTGCTTGAAGCGGGCGTGCTCGGCGCTGGCCAGCGTGAGGTCGCACACGACGTGCAGGCTGTGCCCGCCGCCGGCGGCCCAGCCGGGCACCACGGCAGATCACCACCTTGGGCATCGTGCGGATGAGGCGCTGCACCTCCAGGATGTGCAGGCGCCCGCCGCGGTGCGGGTCGATCGACTCGCTCGTCTCGCCGTCGGCGTAGCGGTACCCGTCGCGCCCGCGGATGCGCTGGTCACCGCCGGAGCAGAACGCCCACCCGCCGTCGGTCGGCGAGGGCCCGTTGCCGGTGAGCAGGACGCACCCGACGTCCGAGCTCATGCGGGCGTGGTCGAGCGCGGTGTAGAGCTCGTCCACGGTGTGCGGCCGAAACGCGTTGCGCACCTCGGGACGGTCGAACGCCACCCGCACCACCGGACGGTCGGACCCGTCGACGTGCAGTCGGTGGTAGGTGATGTCGGTGAAGGCGAAGCCCTCGACCTCGCGCCACCGCGACGGGTCGAACGGGTTGGCCACGGGCGTGTCGGGCGCAGCGCTCACCCGCGTGAGAATAGGTGCCGTGCTCACCACCTCGATCGGCGACGTCGCCGTCGTACGGCTGGGCCTGCGTGTGCCGTTCCGCGGTTTGCCGGCCCGCGAGGTGCTGCTGTGGCGCGGACCGCTGGGCTGGGCGGAGTTTGCGCCCTTCGTCGAGTACGACGACCGCCAGGCCGTGGCATGGTTGCGAGCCATGCGCGCGGCGGGGGAGCGGACGTGGCCGGTGCCACGACGTTCGAGCGTGCCGGTGAACGCCACCGTCCCGGCGGTGCCGGCCGAGCAGGTGCCCGCGGTGCTCGCGCTGTTCCCCGGCTGCACCACCGCCAAGGTCAAGGTCGCCGAGGCGGGCCAGGCCGAAGCGGACGACCTCGATCGGTTGGCCGCCGTCCGCGACGTGCTCGGGTCGGCCGGTCGGGTGCGCATCGACGTGAACGGGGCCTGGTCCGTCGACGAGGCGCGGCGTCGGCTGCCCCGCTACGACGCGCGCCGCGGGAGGGCTGGAGTACGTCGAGCAGCCCTGCGCCGACCCCGCCGACCTGGCCCGGCTGCGCCGAGCCGTCGACGTGCCGGTCGCCGCCGACGAGTCGATCCGCCTCGGGGCCGACCCGCGCGCCGCCGCCGAGGCCGTGGACGTCGTGATCGTCAAGGTGGCACCCCTCGGGGGTGTGCAGGCTGCCCTCGACCTGGCCTGCCTGCTCGACCGGCCCGTCGTCGTCTCCAGCGCCCTGGACAGCAGCGTCGGGCTCGCCGCCGGTGTGGCTCTCGCCGCCGCCCTGCCCGACCTGCCCTACGCCTGTGGCCTCGGCACCGCAGCCCTGCTCGCCGACGACGTCACCGACAACCCCCTCGTCCCGCATGCCGGGTCGCTCGCCGTACGCCCCGTCGAGGTCAGCGAGCAGCGCCTCGCCGACCTGGCGGTCGACGACGACCGGGCCCGGTGGTGGGTCGACCGCCTCGAACGCGTCGTGGCGGCCGCCGCGTGACCGGCAGCATCGAGCTGGCCCGCACCGTGGTGGACGAGCTCGTGCGCGGCGGGGTCACCGACGCCGTGCTCAGCCCCGGCTCGCGCAGCGGTCCGATGGCTTTCGCGCTGGCCGAGGCGGACACGGCCGGACGGCTGCGCCTGCACGTACGCATCGACGAGCGGGGAGCGGGCTTTCTCGCCCTCGGCCTGGTCAAGGCCACCGGACGACCGGTGCCCGTGGTCTGCACGTCCGGCACGGCAGTCGCGAACCTGCACCCGGCCGTCTGCGAGGCCGACCACTCCGGCCTGCCGCTGCTGGTGCTGACCCCCGACCGGCCCGCCGAGCTGCAAGGCGTCGGGGCCAACCAGACCACCGACCACCCGGGCCTTCTGCGCTCGTCGGTGCGGTGGTCGGCCCGGCTCACGGCCGAGCTGCCCACCAAGGGCCCCTACTGGCGCGCGACCGTGGCGCGCGGGCTCGGCGTGGCGACCGGCGAACGGCCCGGACCCATCCACCTCAACCTCGAGCTGTCCGACCCGCTGGTGCCCACACCCGGCACCGACCCCACCCCGCCGGGCCGACCGGGTGGTGCCCCGTGGTGCACGACCACCGCCAACGAGCAGCCGCCCACCCCGCTACGCCTGGACGCCGCGACCCCGACCGTCATCGTGGCCGGTGACGGTGCCGGTACGACGGTCGACCGGGTGGCGGCCCGGGCGGGATGGCCGGTGCTGGCCGAACCCACCTCGGGCGTCTGGGGGGCGCCGTCGGCCATCCCGTCCGCCCCGGCCGTCGTCTCCACCGACCGCTTTCTGCGCACGCACCGCCCCCGCCGGGTTGTCGTGTACGGGCGTCCGACCATGTCGCGGTCGGTGCTGCGGCTGATCAGCGACACCGACGTCGAGGTCGTCGTGGTTCCCGGGACGCACGCCGAGTGGCCAGACCCCGGTCACGCCGCGGCGTCCGTCGCACCCGCGATCCTGCCGCGGGGCGAGGCACGCCACGGCTGGCACGACCAGTGGCGTGCCGCCGGCGCGGCGGCATGGATGGCCATGCGCGACCATCTGGCGGCCATGAGCTGGCCCACCGAGCCGGGGGCCGTCGCCGACGTCGTGGCAGCCCTGCCTCGCGGCGCCACCGCGCTGCTCGGGGCCAGCCAGCCCATCCGCGACGTGCACCTGGTGGCCGCACCGCGCGCCGACCTGAGGCTGCTGGCGAACCGTGGCCTCGCCGGTATCGACGGGACCATTTCGACGGCTGTCGGGGTGGCCCTCGCCGGCGCGGGTCCGACCTACGCGCTCATGGGCGACCTGACGTTCTGGCACGACGCGACCGGTCTGCTCGTCGGCCCGAGCGAACCCCGACCAGACCTGTGCCTCGTCGTGGTCGACAACGCCGGCGGCGGCATCTTCGGGCTGCTCGAGCCGGGCGAGCAGGCGCACGCGAGCGTGCACGAACGGGTGTTCGCCACGCCGACCGGCGGCGACATCGGCGGCTGGTGCGGCGCGGTGGGCGTCGAGCACCGCCGCCCCACCACCCGCGACGAGCTCGTCGAGGCGCTGCGGCCGGCGGCTGGTCTGCGGGTGGTGCAGGTCCGCACCGACCGCGCCGCAAACCGCGCGCTGCACGCCGAGCTACGTGCTTGCGCATCGGCCGCCATCGGCTAGCGTTCTCCTCGCACGTTCATCACGAGCGGTCGAGGGATCTGGCCCACTGACACCGCAGCAACCGGGCACTCGTGCCGGCAGGTGCTAACTCCAGCGTCGAGGCTCTCGTCCCGGGGGCTGCGGCGGAAGATGAATGTGTCGTGCCACGGGCTCCGCAAGGCTCCCGGCGCACGTCGGAACCCCCGGGACCCGACGCCGCCGCGAGCGGCAGAGAGGAGCCACAGACCGTGGCCGACGCCTTCCACCCCGAGACCCTGGCGGTTCACGCGGGTCAAGAGCCCGACCCGGCGACCAACAGCCGGGCGGTGCCGATCTACCAGACCACGTCCTACGTCTTCGACGACACCGACCACGCCGCCGACCTGTTCGCGCTCAAGGTGCCCGGCAACATCTACACGCGCATCATGAACCCGACCCAGTCGGTGTTCGAGGCGCGCGTCGCCGCCCTGGAGGGCGGCGTGGCAGCGCTGGCCACGGCGTCCGGGTCGTCGGCGATCACCTACGCGGTGCTCAACCTCACCTACGCCGGCGACAACATCGTCGCGGTGTCCACGCTCTACGGCGGCACCTACGCCCTGTTCGCCCACACGCTGCCGCAGTTCGGGATCGAGGTGCGCTTCGTCGACCCCGACAAGCCCGAGCAGCTCGCCGAAGCCGTCGACGAGCGCACCAAGCTCGTCTTCGCCGAGACGATCGGCAACCCGAAGATCAACGTCGTCGACATCGCCGCCTGGGCCGACGCCGCGCACGCCCACGGTCTGCCGCTGATCGTCGACAACACCGCACCCACTCCCTACCTGGCCCGGGTCTTCGACCACGGCGCCGACGTGTCGGTGCACTCGGCGACGAAGTACATCGGCGGGCACGGCACGTCCATCGGCGGCGTCATCGTCGACGCCGGGACGTTCGACTGGGCCGCCCACGCCGAGCGGTTCCCCGGCCTGACCGGGCCCGACCCGGCGTACCACGGCGTGGTCTGGACCGAGGCCGTCGGCAACCTCGCCTACATCATCCGCGCGCGCACGGTGCTGCTGCGCAACACCGGTGCCGCCATCACGCCCTTCAACTCGTTCCTGTTCCTGCAGGGGCTCGAGACGCTGCACCTGCGCATGGAGCGGCACAGCGAGAACGCGCTCGCGGTGGCCCGCTTCTTGGAGTCCCACGACGCTGTGACCTGGGTGAACTACCCGGGCCTGGAGTCCAGCCCGTACAAGGCGACGGCCGACAAGGTGTTCACCGGCCGTGGCTACGGCGGCCTGGTGTCGTTCGGGGTCACGACCGGGCGTGCCGGGGGACGGGCGTTCGTGGAGAGCCTCGAGCTGTTCAGCCACCTGGCCAACATCGGCGACGCGAAGTCGCTGGCCATCCACAACGCGACCACGACGCACAGCCAGCTCACCCCGGACGAGCTGGAGAAGGCCGGCGTGCCCGAAGACCTGGTGCGCCTGTCGATCGGCATCGAGCACGTCGACGACCTGCTGGCCGACCTCGACCAGGCCCTCACCAAGGCCGCGAAGGTCCAGTAGCCAGGTGTCGATCGGACGCGTCGAGACGCAGCGGGTTGTTCTCACCACCGAGGACGACCCGCTGCGTCTCACGTCCGGTCGCACCCTGCCCCACGTCGAGGTCGCCTACGAGACCTATGGCCGCTTCACCGGCGACAACGCCGTGTTCGTCTGCCACGCCCTCACCGGCGACGCCCACGCCGCGGGGCACCACGGGGACCCCAAGCGGCGCGGCTGGTGGGACAACATCATCGGCCCGGGCCGGCCGCTGGACACCGACCGGTTCTTCGTGGTGTGCGCCAACCTGCTGGGCGGCTGCCAGGGCACGACCGGCCCGTCGTCGGTCGACCCGACCACGGGGCGTCAGTACGGCATGGACTTCCCGCTCCTCAGCGTGTCCGACATGGTCGCGGCGCATCGGCTGCTCACGCGACACCTCGGCATCGAGCGCCTGCACGCCGTCGTCGGCGGCTCGCTCGGCGGCATGCAGGCGCTGTCGTGGGCGATGGAGGCCCCCGACGAGGTCGCCTCCGCGGTCGTCGTGGCGGCGTCGTCACGGCTGTCGGCGCAGAACATCGCCTTCTCCGCCGTCGCCCGCGAGGCGATCATGCGTGACCCGAGCTTTCAGGACGGGCACTACTACGGCACCGGCGCCAGCCCCGACGTGGGTCTGGCCGTGGCCCGGATGATGGCGCACATCACCTACCTGTCCGAGGCTGCGATGACGGAGAAGTTCGGCCGCCGTCTGCAGGACGCCACGACGCCCCGGTTCGGCTTCGGCGTCGACTTCCAGGTGGAGAGCTACCTGCGCCACCAGGGGGAGTCGTTCCTGTCCCGCTTCGACGCGCTGTCGTACCTCTACCTGTCCCGCGCCCTGGACTACTACGACCCCTTCGCCCAGGCCGAGCACCAGCTCGCAGCGATGGCCGACGCGGGCACCCGCACGCTGGTCGTGTCGTTCGACTCCGACTGGCGCTTCGACACGTCCCACTCGCTGCGCATCGTGCGCACGCTCGAGCACGCCGGGGTGCCGGTGACCTTCCGCGAGGTGGTCAGCCCTACCGGGCACGACTCGTTCCTGCTGCCGGTCGCGGAGTACCACGCGATCGTGGCCGCCTTCTTGGGGGCATCACGTGCGTCCTGACCTCGCGCTCGTCGCCGACCTCGTCCCCGCCGGTGTGCGGGTGCTCGACCTGGGCTGCGGCCCGGGTGACCTGCTCGCCCACCTCAGCGCCCAAGGTTGCCGGGGCACCGGTGTCGAGATCGACCAGACGGCCTTTCTGGCGGCCGTGTCGCGCGGCGTCGCCGTCCTCAGCCTCGACATCGACCACGACCTGCACGCCTTCGCCGACGACTCCTACGACGTGGTCGTGCTGAGCCAGACCCTGCAGGCCACCCGCCGGCCCCGGCACGTGATGGCCGAGATCGCCCGCATCGCCCCCCGGTGCGTTCTGTCGGTGCCCAACTTCGCCTACTGGCGCCACCGCAGCGAGCTGCTGCTGGCCGGGCGCATGCCGGTGTCGGCCGAGCTGCCCTACCCCTGGTACCAGACGCCGAACATCCATCTGTCCACGCTGCCGGACACCGAGGCGCTGGTCGACGACGTGGGCATGGCCGTGCGCTCCAGGCTGCTGCTCGACGAGAAGCACCGGCCCCTGCGCAACCAGCGGCTGGCCGGCAACTGGCGCGCGGCCCGGGCCGTCTACGCGCTCGGTCGGGCCGACTGAAGCGCCTCACGCATCGGCGTGAGCTTCGCCTCGGCCTCCGCCAGCTCGTCCTGCGGGCTCGACCCGGCGACGATGCCGCACCCGGCGTAGAGGCGCAGCCGACGCGGCCCCTCCAGGTGGGCACAGCGCAGGGCGATCGCCCACTCGCCGTCGCCGCGGGCGTCCATCCAGCCGACCGGGCCGGCGTAGCGCCCCCGGTCGAGCTGCTCCAGCTCGGCGATCACGTCGCGCGCGGTGCCGGTCGGGGTCCCGCAGACCGCCGCGCTGGGGTGCAGGTCGGCCACCAGCTCCAGCGCCGTGCGGCCGTCGTGCACCACCCCGGTCACGTCGGTGGCCAGGTGCATCACATTCGGCAGGTGCAGCACGAACGGCGTCTCCGGCACGTTCAGCGTGCCGTGCCGGGCGAGGGCGTCGGCCACCGAACGCACAGCGAACTCGTGCTCCTGGTGGTCCTTGGACGAGCGGGCCAGCGAGGCGGCCAGCGCGAGGTCGTGGGCGTCGTCGCCGGTGCGGCGGATGGTGCCGGCCAGCACGCGCGAGGTGGCCAGGCCCTTCTCCAGCCGGATGAGCATCTCCGGGGTCGCCCCGAGCAGGCCGTCCACCTGGAACGTCCAGCACCCCGGGTACTGCTCGGCGAGGCGCTCCAGCGGCCACCGCGGGTCCAACGGGTGCTCGGTCGTCGCCACGACGTCGCGGGCGAGCACCACCTTGTCGAGCTCACCTGCGGTGATGCGCCCCACGGCCGTCGTCACCGCCGCCAGCCACTCCGATGCCGTGAGCGAGCCGTCGTCGAACGTGACCGCGCCGGCGCACGTCGATGGGTCGCGCGGCTGGGGCGTCGACATCGGTGGCACCCGGTCACCGGCGCTGATCGTCGTCACCCATGACACCCCGTCACGGCGGCCGACCACGACCTCCGGGACGACGAGCACCGACGTGCCCGCGTCGTCGAAGGTGAACGACCCGAACGCCACCGGACCCGAGCCCGGAACCTGCACGTCGTCGCGCACCACGGCGCCGCGCACAGCGTCTCGCCAGGTGCGGGCCGCCTCGGCGAAGCGGTCGGGGCCACTCGGCTGCCAGCGGGCGACCTCGCCCCACGCGACCATCCCGTCCCCGCGACGCACCCACGCGAGGCCGTCGCGCGGCAGCAGGTCGAGCAGCGCGCCTGGGTCGTCGACCCGACGGCTGCGCACGACGAGGTGCGCACCGACGGTTTCGACCGAGACGGACACGAGGGGCAAGATTACGGCGCGGATGCGTAGCCTGGCGCGGTGAGCCAGCGCGCAGACTTGTCCAAGCAGCCGTCAGAGGTTGCTGCGATGTTCGACGCGGTGGCCCAGCGCTACGACCTCACCAACGACGTGCTCTCGGCCGGGCAGGACCGTCGCTGGCGCCGCGAGGTGGTCGACGCTCTGGACCTGACGATCGGCGACCGGGTTCTCGACCTGGCTGCGGGCACCGGGACGTCGAGCGAGGCGCTGCACGCGGTCGGGGCCGACGTCGTCGCCGCCGACTTCTCCCTGGGAATGCTGAAGGCCGGCCGACCCGCACGCACCCACCTGCCGTTCGTGGCCGCCGACGCGCTGCACCTGCCGTTCGCCGACGCGGTGTTCGACGCGGTCACCATCTCGTTCGGGCTGCGCAACCTGGTGTCGGTGGCCGACGGCCTGACCGAGATGGCCCGCGTCGTGCGCCCCGGCGGCACCCTGGTGGTCTGTGAGTTCAGCCACCCGACCAACGCGACGTTCCGCACGGTCTACGAGAACTACCTGATGCGTGCGCTCCCGTCGATCGCCCGGCGCGTCTCCAGCGCCCCGGACGCCTACGTCTACCTGGCCGAGTCGATCCAGGACTGGCCCGACCAGCCGACGCTGGCCGGCGTCATCGGCACGTCCGGGTGGGAAGAGGTGGCGTGGCGCAACCTGAGCGGCGGAATCGTCGCGCTCCATCGCGCCACCCGTTCGAAAGCATCGGCCTCGGCCACCTAGGATGCGCGTGGAGAAGTTTGTGAAGGCGTTCACGACCTGTTGGAGGAGATGGTGAACCCGTTCGTCCCCGTGCTGGGCCTCGCCGGCCTGGCGGCGGCTTTCGCTCTCTTCTCCCTCGTCGCCGGCAAGCTCGCCGGACCGAGCCGCTTCAACCGGGCTCGTCTCGACGCCTACGAGTGCGGCATCGAGCCGACCCCGCAGGCCGAGGGCGGCGGGCGCTTCCCGATCAAGTACTACCTGACGGCGATGATGTTCATCATCTTCGACATCGAGATCGTCTTCCTCTATCCCTGGGCCGTGCGCTTCGACGCCCTCGGGCTGTTCGGGTTCTACGCCATGGCCCTCTTCCTCGTCCTCATCACCGTCGCCTACGTCTACGAGTGGCGTCGCGGCGGCCTGGACTGGGACTGATCAGGAGAGAGCCACTGATGGGTATCGAAGAGAAGCTTCCGAGCGGGTTCTTGCTCAGCACGGTCGAAGACGTGGCCGGGTACTTCCGCAAGGGCTCGCTGTGGCCGGCGACGTTCGGCCTGGCCTGCTGCGCCATCGAGATGATGACCACCGGCGGGCCGCGCTACGACCTCTCGCGCTTCGGCATGGAGGTGTTCCGCGCGTCCCCCCGCCAGGCCGACCTGATGATCGTCGCCGGACGCGTCAGCCAGAAGATGGCGCCGATCGTGCGCCAGGTCTACGACCAGATGCCCAACCCCAAGTGGGTCATCTCGATGGGCGTGTGCGCCTCGTCCGGCGGCATGTTCAACAACTACGCGATCGTGCAGGGCGTCGACCACGTCGTCCCCGTCGACGTCTACCTTCCGGGCTGTCCGCCCCGCCCGGAGATGCTGCTGGACGCGATCCTGACGATCCACGACCAGATCCAGAACATGCCGCTGGGGCCGAACCGCATCGCTGCGGAGGACGAGGCCGAGCAGCGGGCGCTCGCTGCCACGCCCACCATCGAGATGAAGGGGCTGCTGCGCTAGATGAGCGAGGAGAACACGCAGCTCGAGGAGTCCACCCCCCAACCGCTCCCGGCTCACCCGTCCGAGCGGGGAGCGTTCGGCACCCACGGCTCGGGTGACACCAGCGGCTTCGGCGGTCTGGTCCGCCGGGTGGCGAACCCCGCCAACCTGATCGCCGGGACGCCGGCCCCCTACGGCTCCTACTTCGACGGCGTCGTCGACACGGTCAAGGCCGCCCACGACGATGCCATCGAGAAGGTGGTCGTCGACCGCGACGAGCTCACGGTCTTCGTCCGTCGCGAGAAGCTGCTGGGCGTGGTGCGCACCCTGCGTGACGACCCCAGCCTGCGCTTCGAGATGTGCATGGGCGTCAACGGGGTGCACTACCCGGACGAGACCGACCGTGAGCTGCACGCGGTGTACCCGTTCCTGTCGGTGACCCACAACCGCCGCGTGCGTATCGAGGTCACGGCCCCGGACGCCGACCCGCACGTCCCGTCGATCGTGTCGGTCTACCCGTCGAACAACTGGCACGAGCGCGAGACCTGGGACTTCTTCGGGCTGATCTTCGACGGGCACCCGGCCCTGACCCGCATCGAGATGCCCGACGACTGGGACGGCCACCCGCAGCGCAAGGACTACCCGCTCGGCGGCATCGAGGTCGAGTACAAGGGCGCCACGATCCCGCCGCCGGACGAGCGGAGGAAGTACTCCTGATGACCGACACCCAGCCGACCTACACCGCCGGCGTCCGCGAGACGACCGAGGGCCCCGTCTACACCGTCAGCGGCCAGGACTGGGACGCGATGACCGCCGAGATCGTCGGCAACGAGCGCGTCGTGGTCAACATGGGGCCGCAGCACCCCAGCACGCACGGCGTGCTGCGCCTGATCCTCGAGCTCGACGGCGAGACCGTCACCGAGGCCCGAGCCGGTGTCGGGTACCTGCACACCGGCATCGAGAAGAACATGGAGTACCGCACCTGGACGCAGGGCGTCACGTTCTGCACCCGCATGGACTACCTCTCGCCGTTCTTCAACGAGACCGCGTACGTGCTCGGGGTGGAGAAGCTGCTCGGCATCACCGAGCAGATCCCTGAGCGGGCCAGTGTCATCCGCGTGATGATGATGGAGCTCAACCGCATCTCGTCGCACCTCGTGGCCATCGCCACCGGCGGCATGGAGATCGGCGCGCTCACCGTCATGACCATCGGCTTCCGTGAGCGCGAGGTGCTGCTGCACCTGTTCGAAGACCTCACCGGCCTGCGCATGAACCATGCCTACGTCCGTCCGGGCGGCGTGGCCCAAGACCTTCCGCCCGAGGGGCTGGACAAGGTCCGCGAGGCCGTCGCCTGGCTCAAGCAGTATCTGCCCGAGTACGAGAAGTTCTGCAACGAGAACCCGATCTTCAAACGCCGCACCGTCGGTGTGGGCTACCTCGACCTGGCCGGCTGCATGGCGCTGGGCATGACCGGGCCGGTGCTGCGCTCCACCGGCCTGCCGCACGACCTGCGCAAGTCCCAGCCCTACTGCGGCTACGAGACCTACGACTTCGACGTGCCGACGCGCGACTCCATGGACTCCTACGGCCGCTTCCGCATCCGCGTGGACGAGATGTACCAGTCGCTGCGCATCGTCGAGCAGTGCGTCGAGCGCCTCGCCGAGCCCGGCCCCGTCATGGTCGAGGACAAGAAGATCGCCTGGCCGGCTCAGCTGTCGATCGGCTCGGACGGCATGGGCAACTCGATGGAGCACATCCGCCACATCATGGGCGAGTCGATGGAGGCACTCATCCACCACTTCAAGCTGGTCACCGAGGGCTTCCGCGTCCCGGCCGGGCAGGTCTACAGCGCGGTCGAGTCCCCCCGCGGCGAGCTCGGCGTGCACGTCGTCTCCGACGGCGGCACCCGCCCGTGGCGTGCCCACTTCCGCGACCCGTCGTTCAACAACCTTCAGGCCGTCGCGGCGATGTCCGAGGGCGGTCAGGTGGCCGACATCATCGTCGCCGTCGCCGGGATCGACCCGGTCATGGGAGGGGTCGACCGGTGAGCGAGCTGACCGAGACCACCCGGGCCGAGATGCGCGAGCTGATGGCGCGCTACCCGCAGCCACGCAGCGCGCTGCTGCCGATGCTGCACCTCGTGCAGTCCTACGAGGGCTACGTCACGCCCGCCGGCATCGAGATGTGCGCGGACGAGATCGGCATCACCGCCGCCGAGGTCACTGCCGTAGCGACGTTCTACACCATGTACAAGCGCCACCCCATGGGCACCTACCACGTGGGCGTGTGCACCAACACGCTGTGCGCGGTCATGGGTGGTGACGCCATCTGGTCGCGCGTGAGCGAGCACCTCGGCATCGGCCACGACGAGGTCAGCGAGGACGGTGCCATCAGCCTCGAACGGGTCGAGTGCAACGCGGCCTGCGACTACGCGCCCGTCGTGATGGTCAACTGGGAGTTCATGGACAACCAGACACCGCAGTCGACCGTCGACCTGGTCGACGCGCTGGCCGCGGGCGAGGACGTCGACTCCACCCGGGGCGCGCGCATCTGCACCTTCAAAGAAGCCCAGCGCGTGATCGCCGGCTTCAACGACTCCCATGCCCACGAGGGCCCGGCAGCCGGGGACGCGTCCCTGCGCGGCCTGGCCATCGCGCGTGGCCGCGACTCCGCCGAGAAGGGATCCGCGTGAGCACCACCTCCCCTCACCTTCTCCCGGTGCTGTCGGCGCACTGGGACGACCCGGACGCCTTCACGCTGGCCGGGTACGAGCGCACCGGTGGCTACCAGGCCGCCCGCACCGCCCTGGGTCGTGAGCCGGCCGACCTGATCGACATGGTCAAGGACGCCGGGCTGCGCGGCCGCGGCGGGGCGGGCTTCCCGACCGGCATGAAGTGGAGCTTCATCCCCAAGGACAGCCCCAACCCGACGTACCTCGTGGTCAACGCCGACGAGTCCGAGCCGGGCACCTGCAAAGACATCCCGTTGATGATGGCCACCCCGCACACCCTGCTCGAGGGCATCATCATCTCCTCCTACGCCATCGGTGCCCACCAGGCGTTCATCTACGTCCGGGGCGAGGTGCTGCACGTCATCCGACGGCTGCGCGCCGCTGTCGAGGAGGCCTACGCGGCCGGGTACCTGGGTCGCGACCTGTTCGGCACCGGCTACGACCTCGACGTCGTGGTGCACGCGGGCGCCGGGGCCTACATCTGTGGCGAGGAGACGGCGCTGCTGGACTCCCTGGAGGGACGCCGCGGCCAGCCGCGGCTGCGTCCTCCGTTCCCGGCCGTCGCCGGTCTGTACTCGTCCCCGACGGTGATCAACAACGTGGAGTCCATCGCCAGCGTCCCGGCCATCATCCGCAACGGCCGTGACTGGTTCCGCTCGATGGGCAGCGAGAAGTCGCCCGGGTTCACGCTGTACTCGTTGTCGGGCCACGTCACCCGCCCCGGGCAGTACGAGGCCGCGCTCGGCGTCACGCTGCGCCAGCTCCTCGACCTCGCCGGCGGCGTGCGGGCGGGCCACGAGCTCAAGTTCTGGACCCCTGGCGGGTCCAGCACCCCGATCCTCACCGCCGAGCACCTCGACGTGCCGCTGGACTACGAGGGCATGGCCGGTGTCGGCTCGATGCTCGGCACCAAGGCGCTGCAGATCTTCGACGAGACCACGTCCGTGGTGCGCACGACCCTGCGCTGGGTCGAGTTCTACAAGCACGAGTCGTGCGGCAAGTGCACGCCGTGCCGCGAGGGCAACTGGTGGCTCGTGCAGATCCTGCGCCGCATGGAGGCCGGGACGGCCAGCGATCAGGACGTCGACACGCTGCTCGACCTGTGCGACAACATCGCCGGGCGCTCGTTCTGCGCCCTCGCCGACGGCACGTCCGCCTGCGTCACCAGCGCGATCAAGTACTTCCGGGACGAGTTCGAGGCGGGCACCCACACCGCGGCCAACGACCTCTTCCCCTACGAACGCTCGGCCCTGGAGGCAGTTGCCGTATGAGCGAGGTCGACGAGCTCGTCACCCTGACCATCGACGGGTACCAGGTCAGCGTGCCGAAGGGGACGCTGGTGATCCGCGCTGCCGAGCAGCTCGGCATCGCGATCCCGCGGTTCTGCGACCACCCGCTGCTCGACCCGGTGGGCGCCTGCCGTCAGTGCCTGGTCGAGATCGGCACGCCCGACCGCGAGGGCAAGCTGCGGTGGATGCCCAAGCCGCAGGCCTCGTGCACGATCCCGGTCACGCCCGGCATGCAGGTCAGGACCCAGCACACGAGCGAGGTCTCTGACAAGGCCCAGCAGGGGATCATGGAGTTCCTGCTGATGAACCACCCGCTCGACTGCCCGATCTGCGACAAGGGCGGGGAGTGCCCGCTGCAGAACCAGGCCATGAGCAACGGCCGTCCCGAGGCCCGCTTCGACGGCGAGAAGCGCACCTACCCCAAGCCGATCGCCATCAGCAGCCAGGTGCTGCTCGACCGCGAGCGCTGCGTGCTCTGCGCGCGGTGCACCCGCTTCTCCGACCAGGTGGCCGGCGACCCGTTCATCGAGCTGCTCGAACGTGGCGCGTTGCAGCAGGTGGGCATCTACGCCGACGAGCCGTTCGAGAGCTACTTCTCCGGCAACACCATCCAGATCTGCCCCGTCGGCGCGCTGACCAGTGCTACCTACCGTTTTCGGGCGCGCCCGTTCGACCTCGTCTCGACACCGAGCGCCTGTGAGCACTGTGCCTCCGGCTGCGCCCAGCGCACCGACCACCGGCGCAACAAGGTGATGCGCCGGCTCGCCGGTGAGGACCCCAGCGTCAACGAGGAGTGGAACTGCGACAAGGGCCGCTTCGCGTTCACCTACGCCACGGCTGACGACCGGTTGACGCACCCGCTGGTGCGCAGGGCCGGTGCGCTCGTGCCGGCGTCGTGGCCGGAGGCGCTGCGCGTCGCGGCCAACGGGCTGCGGGCGGCCGGCAGCGTCGGCGTGCTCACCGGCGGCCGGGTCACGGTCGAGGATGCCTACGCCTACGGCAAGTTCGCCCGGGTGGCCTTGGGCACCAACAACGTCGACTTCCGCTTTCGTCAGCACACCGACGAGGAGGCGCAGTTCTTGGCCGCCCACGTCGTGGGCACCACCCCCGACAGCGGCGTCTCCTACGCCACCCTGGCGTCGGCGCCCTTCGTCCTTCTCGTCGGCCTCGAGCCGGAGGAGGAGTCGCCGATCGTCTACCTGCGGCTTCGCAAGGCCGTCCGGGCCGGCACCACACGGGTCGCCACCGTCGCGCCCTTCGCCAGCCGCGGGTCGCAGAAGATGGACGCAGCCCTGGTCACCGCCGTCCCCGGCACCGAGGCAGGCGTGCTGTCTGCCCTGCCCGACGACGTGGCGGCGCGCCTCGGCGAGCCCGGCGCGGTGATCCTGGTGGGCGAACGCCTCGCCGGGGTCGCCGGTGGGCTGTCCGCCGCGTCTGCCCTGGCGCAGCACACCGGTGCCGGGCTCGCCTGGGTGCCGCGACGCGCCGGCGAACGGGGTGCGCTGGACGCCGGTGCCTTCCCTACTCTGCTGCCGGGCGGTCGTCCGGTCACCGACCCCGTCGCCCGGGTCGACGTCGCCGCCGCGTGGGGTGTGGAGTCGCTCCCGGGCGCGCCGGGCCTCGACACCGCCGCCATGCTGGCCGCGGCCGCCGACGGTTCGCTGGGGGCGCTCGTCCTCGGCGGCATCGAACCCGCCGACATGCCGAGCCCACGCCTGGTGGCCGACGCTGCGTCGCGGGCCTTCACCGTGAGCCTCGAGATTCGCGCGAGCGACGTCCACGAGCACGCCGACGTCGTCCTGCCGGTCGCCGCGACCGTCGAGAAGGACGGCACGTTCCTCGACTGGGAGGGACGCCCCCGCTCGTTCGAGACGGCCGTGCGCTCCACGCACCGCAGCGACGCCTGGGCGCTGGACGCGCTGGCGACCGAGCTCGGCGTCCCGCTGGGCACGGTCGAGGCCGGCGCTGCCCGACACGAGCTCGAGGAGCTCGGAGCCTGGGACGGTGAGCGCAGCGCCCCGCCCGCGCACGCCCCCCAAGCCCTGCCGACGGGCACCGTGCTCGCCACGTGGCGCATGCTGCTCGACCTCGGTCGGCTCCAGGACGGCGAGCCGAACCTCGCCGGCACCGCCCCCGCCCCGCTGGCGCGCGTGTCAGCGAGCACCGCAGAGTCTGTGGGAGTCACGAACGGCGACCCGCTCACCCTCACCACAGCGGCCGGCTCGATCACGCTGCCCGTCGAGGTGACCGACATGCCCGACGAGGCGGTGTGGGTGCCGATGAACTCCCCCGGCAGCCGGGTGCACGTCGACCTCGGGGCCACGGCCGGCAGCCCGGTCACGCTGAGCGCAGGAGGTGCCCGATGAACCCCGATGCGATCGAAGGCTTCGGCAGCGACCCTTGGTGGATCATCGCCGTCAAGGTGCTGTTCATCTTCGTGCTGCTCGTCGTCTTCACGCTCTTCAACGTCTGGGCCGAGCGCCGTGTCGTGGCCCGCATGCAGCACCGCGTCGGCCCCAACCGGGTCGGCCCGTTCGGGCTTCTGCAGAGCCTCGCCGACGGCGTCAAGCTGGCCCTGAAAGAAGACGTCGTCCCGCGCAACGCCGACAAGTTCGTGTTCTGGCTGGCCCCGTTCATCTCGGTGGTCACCGCGTTCCTCACCTTCGCGGTCATCCCGATGGCCGGTGAGGTCAGCATGTTCGGGGTCACCACTCGTCTGCAGCTGACCGACATGTCGGTGGCCGTCCTCTACATCCTCGCCGTCACCGCCGTCGGCGTGTACGGGCTGGTGCTCGCCGGGTGGGCGTCCGGGTCGACCTACCCCTTGCTCGGTGGCCTGCGCTCCACGGCCCAGGTCATCTCCTACGAGCTGGCCATGGGCATGTCGCTGGTGGCGGTGTTCCTGTACTCCGGCTCGATGTCGACGAGCCGCATCGTCGAGGCCCAGGAGCAGCTCTGGTTCGCCGTGGCTCTCGTCCCGTCCTTCCTGGTCTTTCTCGTGTCGATGGTCGGGGAGACCAACCGCGCCCCGTTCGACCTGCCCGAGGCCGAGGGCGAGCTGGTCGGTGGCTTCCACACCGAGTACTCCTCGCTGAAGTTCGCGCTGTTCTTCCTCGCCGAGTACGTCGCGATGGTGAACGTGTCGGCGCTGGCCGTCACCGTGTTCCTCGGCGGCTACACCGCGCCGTTCGGCCTGCCCGACGGCGGCTGGCTCGGCTTCTTCTGGTTCTTGGCCAAGGTGCTGACGCTGCTGTTCGGGTTCGTGTGGCTGCGCGGCACGCTGCCCCGGCTGCGCTACGACCAGTTCATGGCGCTGGGCTGGCGGGTGCTCATCCCGGTCTCGCTCGTCTGGATCCTCATGGTCGCCGGCCTGCGCCTGGCCAGTGGCGAGGTCGGCCAGACCCAGCTGATCGTGGTGGTGGCCGGCATCGCCGTCGGGCTGGTGATCGTGAGCTTCTTGCCGTGGGGCCGACGCGGCGGACCGGCGAGCGAGCAGCCGCACGACGAGGAGTCCCTCGTGCCCGGCTACCCTGTGCCGCCGTTACCGGCGCAGACGAAGGGGGAGGACCAGCGTGCCTAAGTTCCTCGACCCGGTCGCCGGCTTCGGCGTCACCTTCCGGACGATGTTCAAGAAGGTCGTCACCGAGTCCTACCCCGAGCAGAAGGTTCCCACCGCCCCCCGGTTCCACGGCCGGCACCAGCTCAACCGCTGGCCGGACGGCTTGGAGAAGTGCGTGGGCTGCGAGCTCTGCGCCTGGGCGTGCCCGGCCGACGCCATCTACGTGGAGGGCGCCCCGAACACCCCGGAGGGGCAGTTCTCCCCGGGCGAGCGCTACGGCCGCGTCTACCAGATCAACTACCTGCGCTGCATCTTCTGCGGCCTGTGCATCGAGGCGTGCCCGACGCGGGCGCTGACCATGACCAACGAGTACGAGCTGGCCGACACCAGCCGCGCCAGCCTGATCTACGAGAAGCACGACCTGCTGGCGCCCCTGCTTCCCGGCATGGAGGAGCCGCCGCACCCGCGCCGGCTCGGCGACACCGAGAAGGACTACTTCTTGGGAGCGGGTGAGTCGTCGTGACCGGCGAGGCCGTCGCCTTCTGGATCGTCGCGCCCATCACCGTCATCGGTGGGTTCGGGCTGGTCATGTCGCGCAAGGCCGTGCACTCCGCGCTGTGGCTCGCGGTGACGATGATCGGCCTGGCGATCCTCTACATCGCCTCGGACGCCCCGTTCCTCGGCGTCGTCCAGGTGATCGTCTACACCGGCGCGGTGATGATGCTGTTCCTGTTCGTCATCATGCTCGTCGGCGTCGACGCGTCGGACTCCCTGGTCGAGACCCTGCGCGGGCAACGGGTCGCTGCGCTTCTCGCGGCAGTCGGATTCGCGTTCGTCCTCATCAGCGCGATCACCCGGGCCGTGATCCCCGACGCGGTGGCGACCGCCGAGCTGAACCCGATCGGCAACGTCGAGGGCCTCGCCGACCTGATCTTCGCCGACTACCTCTTCGCCTTCGAGGCCACCAGCGCCCTGCTCATCACGGCGGCGGTCGGCGCCCTCGTCCTGGCCCTGCAGCCCAAGGTCTTTCCGAAGAAGAGCCAGAAAGACCTCTCGATCGAGCGGTTCCGGCCGGTCGACGGCGACTTCAGCAACGCAGCCGGCCTGCCGACCCCGGGCGTGCTTGCCCGCAACAACGCCGTGGGCACCCCGGCGCTGCTCCCCGACGGCACACCGAGCGAGGCCTCGTACTCGAGGGTGCTGCGGGCCCGCGAGGCCCTCGACGACGAGGGGGAGGAGCAGTGAACCCCACCAACTACATCGTCTTGTCGGCGATCCTCTTCAGCCTCGGGGCGGTCGGGGTGCTCGTGCGCCGCAACGCCCTCGTCGTCTTCATGAGCGTCGAGCTGATGCTGAACGCCTCGAACCTGTCGTTCGTGACGTTCGCGCGCACATCCGGGACGCTGGACGGGCAGGTGACCGCCTTCTTCGTGATGGTGGTCGCCGCGGCAGAAGTGGTCGTCGGGCTGGCGATCATCATGATGATCTATCGCAGCAGACGCTCGGCCTCGGTCGATGACGCCAGTCTGCTGAAGCTGTAGCGCGACGGACGTGAGGGTGACCACGTGACCGTGTTGAACGGGCTGCTCGCCAGCGAGCAGGTACCAGCTGCTGCCGAGGGGATCTTCTCCCTGATGTGGTTGCTCATCGCCTTCCCCCTGGCGGGGGCTGTGATCTTGCTGCTTGTCGGCAAGCGCGGCGACAGCTGGGGTCACGTGCTCGGCACGCTGACCGTGCTGTCGTCCTTCATCGTGGCGACCTTCCTCTTCTTCGCCGAGGCCGGTCGCGACGCCGAGGACCGGGCGATCGAGCAGATCCTCTACCAGTTCTTCGCCGTCGGCGGCTACGAGGTGAACGTCGGCCTGCTGCTCGACCCGCTGTCGATGGCCTTCGTGCTGCTGATCACCGGCGTGAGCACGCTCATCCACGTCTACTCCATGGGCTACATGGAGCACGACCCGCGCCGGCGGCGGTTCTTCGGCTACCTCAACCTGTTCGTCGCGGCGATGCTGCTGCTGGTTCTCGCCAACGACTACCTCATCCTCTACGTGGGCTGGGAGGGCGTCGGCCTGGCGTCGTACCTGCTGATCGGCTTCTGGCAGCACAAGCCGTCGGCAGCGACCGCGTCGAAGAAGGCATTCGTGGTGAACCGGGTCGGCGACGTCGGGATGTCGCTGGCGATCATGGCCTCGTTCGCCGCGGTCGGCACCAGCGAGATCCTGGCCGTGACGGGAGCTGCCGATCGCATGTCGACCGGCTGGCTGACCGCGATCGGCCTGCTCCTGCTGCTCGCCGCCTGTGGCAAGTCGGCCCAGGTGCCGCTGCAGTCGTGGCTGCTCGACGCGATGGAGGGCCCGACCCCCGTCTCAGCCCTCATCCACGCCGCCACGATGGTCACCGCCGGGGTCTACCTCGTCGTGCGCTCCGGCCCGATCTTCGAGGCCGCACCCGTCGCGCAGAACGCCGTCGTCGTGGTCGGCACGGTCACGCTGGTCTTCGGAGCGATCATCGGCACGGCCAAGGACGACATCAAGAAGGCTCTGGCCGCCTCCACGATGAGCCAGATCGGCTACATGATGCTGGCCGCCGGCCTCGGCCCGGTCGGCTACGTCTACGCCATCTTCCACCTCATCGCGCACGGCTTCTTCAAGGCCAACCTCTTCCTCGGCTCCGGATCGGTCATGCACGCCATGAACGACGAGGTCGACATGCGCGTCTACGGCGCGCTGCGCAAGGTGATGCCGTGGACGTTCGTCACGTTCACCGTCGGCTACCTGGCCATCATCGGCGTCCCACCGTTCTCCGGCTTCTGGTCGAAGGACAAGATCATCGAGGTCGCCTTCGACACCAGCATCGTGGCCGGCGTCGCTGCCCTGATCGGTGCCGGCATCACCGCCTTCTACATGACGCGCGTGATGCTGATGACCTGGTTCGGCGACAAGCGCTGGCGCGACGACGCCCACCCGCACGAGTCGCCACCGATCATGGTCGGTCCCCTCGTGGCACTGGCCACCCTCTCTGCCATCGGGGGTGGCATGGAGCTGGGCTTCCTGCCCGGCGGCGGCATCGAGCCGTGGCTGGAGCCGGCAACCGGGTACGTGAAGTCCGAGCACATCCTGCCGACCCTCGCCTACCCGTTGATCACGATGGCCGTGGTCGCCATCGGGGTCGTGTGGTCGTGGCTGGTCTTCGGCCGTGACCCGATACCGGTGACCCCGCCGGCAGGCTCGGCGCTCACCCGGGCCGCCCGTGCCGACCTGTACGGCGACCGGTTCAACGAGGCCGTGTTCATGCGTCCCGGCCAGTACCTCACCCGCACTCTCGTCTGGATCGACAGCAAGGGCATCGACGGGGCCGTCAACGGCACCGCGGCCGGCATCGGTGGGCTCTCGGCGCGCAGCCGGGCCATCCAGACCGGGTTCGTCCGCTCGTACGCGTTGTCCATGCTGGCAGGCGCGGTGGTCGTCATCGCTGCCTTGCTCCTCATGGGAGGAAGGCTGTGACGTTCCCCGTGCTGACTGCCCTGGTGGTCGTGCCGCTGCTCGGCGCGCTCATCACCGCCCTCGTGCCCAGCGACCGCACCGCGAAGCTCACGGCCATCGCGGCGTCGCTGGTCACGCTCGGCCTCACCGTGCTCGCTGCGCTGCAGTTCGAGCTCGGCGGCCCGCTCTACCAGCTCACCGAGCAGGTCAGCTGGATCGCCCCCTTCGGCCTCTACTGGTCCCTGGGCCTGTCGGGCATCTCTCTCGCGCTGATCGCCCTGACGGCTGTCGCCACCCCGGTCGTCCTCGGCGCCATGTGGAACGAGGCGGACGGCTCCGGACGCAGCGTCAAGGCCTTCTACGCCCTCGTGCTCGTGCTGCAGGCCATGACCGTCGGTGCGTTCCTGTCCACCGACGTGCTGCTGTTCTACATCCTCTTCGAGGCGATGCTCATCCCGATGTACTTCCTGATCGGGGTGTACGGCGGCGACAAGCGCCAGTACGCGGCCATGAAGTTCTTGCTCTACAACCTGGTCGGTGGCCTGGTCATGCTGGCCGCGGTGATCGGCCTGTACCTTCAGGCGCCCGCCGGCGAGCGGTCGTTCCTGCTGGCCGACCTCGTCGCGCTCGACATCGACAGCACCGTCCAGGGATGGCTGTTCCTCGGCTTCATGATCGCCTTCGCGATCAAGGCCCCGCTCTGGCCGCTGCACACGTGGCTGCCCGACGCCGCCACCGAGGCCACCCCGTCCCAGGCCGCCTATCTCTCCGGCGTCGTCGACAAGGTCGGCACGTTCGGCATGGTCGCGCTGGTGCTGCCGCTCTTCCCGGACGCGTCGCGCACGTTCGCGCCGGTCGTCGTGACGCTCGCGGTGATCAGCATCATCTACGGAGGGCTCGTCGCGATCGGGCAGACCGACATCAAGCGCATCATCGCCTTCAGCTCCATCAGCCACTTCGGCGTGATCGTGCTGGGCATCTTCGCCCTCACCAGCCAGGCGACCACGGGCGCGACGTTCTACATGGTCAGCCACGGGCTCTCGACCGGGGCGCTGTTCCTCGTCGCCGGGTTCATGATCGCACGCGGCGGCTCGCGTCAGCTGGCCGACTACGGCGGGCTGCAGAAGCCCGCGCCAATCCTGGCGGGGTTCTTGCTGGTCGCGGGTCTCTCCGGGCTGGCGATGCCGGGCCTGGCGACCTTCGTGAGCGAGTTCATGGTGCTCGTCGGCACGTTCAGTCGCTACCAGGTGGCTGCCGCCGTCGCCACGTTCGGCATCGTGCTGTCCGCCCTCTACATCCTGATCATGTACCAGCGGACGATGACCGGTCCGACCACGCCGGACACCGAGAACACCCCCGACCTACGCGGTCGCGAGGTGGTGCTGGTGGCGCCCCTGTTCGTGCTGATGGTCGCCCTCGGTGTCGCCCCGGCCGTCCTGCTCGACCCCGTCGACGACGCCACGCAGCAGACGCTCGACGAGGTCGGCGTAAGCGACCCCGAACCGGTGTTCGCGGCTGAGGGAGGCGACGAGTGATCGTCCTTCAGGAGTTCACGCAGCCAGACTTCGAGCTCGGCGCGATCGTGCCGATCATCGCGACGTTCGCTGCCGCCGTGATTGGCGTCGGAGTCGATGCCTTCGCCCCGGCGGGCCGGCGCGCGCTCGTCCATGTCTCGATGGCCGTGGTCGCTCTGACCGTCTCGCTCGTGTGGGCGATCGCTGCGATCGGGGACACCCCGATCACCACGTTCAACGGCGCGCTCGCCATCGACGGGCCCACCGTGTTCGCCCAGGCGGCCATCGCGATCTTCACGCTGCTCAGCGTGTTCGTCTACACCGAACGGGCTCTCGACCCCGCCGGTGACGCGTTCACCCCGGCAGGGGCGTCGATGCCCGGCAGCGAGGTCGAGCGCGTGCTCACCCTGCAGCGCGTGCGCCAGACCGAGGTCTACCCGCTCACCATGTTCGCCGCGGCGGGCATGATGATGTTCGTCGCCTCGAACGACCTGCTCACCATGTTCGTGGCCCTCGAGGTGCTCTCGCTGCCGCTGTACCTGCTGTCGTCGCTGAGCCGGCGCAAGCGGCTGCTGTCGCACGAGGCCGGCCTCAAGTACTTCTTGCTCGGCGCGTTCGCGTCCGCCTTCTTCTTGTACGGGTCGTCGCTCGTCTACGGCGCGACCGGCTCGCTGAACTTCACCGAGATCGACGCCGGCATCAGCGGCCGGGTGGGCGTCGACACGTTGCTGCTGGTCGGCACCGGCATGATTGCGGTCGGGCTGCTATTCAAGATCAGTGCTGTCCCGTTCCAGTTCTGGACCCCGGACGTGTACCAGGGCGCCCCCACCCCGGTGACCGGCTTCATGGCGGCGGCAACGAAGACTGCCGCGGTCGTCGCGCTCATGCGCGTCTTCTACGTCGGCCTCGGTGGGCTCGTGGACGACTGGACCGTGCTGCTGTGGGTGATCGCCGCCGTCACGATGCTGGTTGGCTCGGTGCTGGCGCTGACCCAGACCGACGTCAAGCGCATGCTTGCGTACTCCTCGATCGCGCACGCCGGGTTCTTGCTCGTGGGCGTCGTGTCCGCCGACAGCGCCGGCACGGCGGCCGTGCTGTTCTACCTGCTCGCCTACGGCATCGCCACGGTCGGCGCGTTCGCCTGCATCACCCTGGTGCGCGACGCCGCCGGCGAGGCGACGCACCTGTCGGCGTGGGCCGGCCTGGGGCGGCGCTCCCCGGTTCTCGCCAGCGTGTTCGCGCTGTTCTTGCTGTCGTTCGCGGGGATCCCGCTCACGAGTGGCTTCGTCGGCAAGCTGGTGGTGTTCGCGGCAGCCTTCGACGCCGGGCAGTGGGTGCTCGTGCTGATCGCTTTGCTCTCCAGCGCCATCGCGGCCTTCTTCTACGTCCGGGTCATCGTGCTGATGTTCTTCTCCGACCCGGTCGAGGGCGGCGCCACCGTCGGTGTGCCCAGCGCCGGCACCACGGCTGTGATCACCGCGACAGCGCTGCTGACGGTGCTGCTCGGTGTGGTGCCGGGTCCGGTGCTCGAGCTGGCCGCGATGGCATCGGAGTTCGTGCGATAGCCGTGGACGACACGCGGTCGATCTCCGTCCCCGACGTCGACAGCGACCTGTCGACGTGGGTCGCGGGCGCGTTGGCCGAGGTCGAGACGGGCCTGCGCGCGGCCGTCGAGGTCGACGACGGCTTGCTCGACTCCAGCGCCCGCCACCTGCTGGACGCCGGCGGCAAGCGGTTCCGCCCGATGATGGTGCTGCTGGCCGCCCAGCTCGGCGACCCCGACGCCCCCGGCGTCATCCCGTCCGCCCTCGTCGTCGAGCTGACCCACCTGGCCACGCTCTACCACGACGACGTGATGGACGAGGCGGCCGTGCGGCGCGGCGTCTCCAGCGCCAACACCGAGTGGGGCAACACGGTCGCGATCCTCACCGGTGACTATCTCTTCGCCCGGGCGTCGGAGCTCGTGGCCGACCTCGGGCCCGAGGCCGTGCGGCTGCAGTCGCGCACGTTCGCGCGCCTCGTCCGCGGCCAGATCCGCGAGACGATCGGCCCGGCCGAGGGTGCTGACGCGCTGGAGCACTACCTTGACGTGCTGGCAGACAAGACCGGCTCGCTGATCGCGACGTCGGCTCGCTTCGGTGCCTGGCTGTCCGGGGCTCCCGACGACCAGGTCGAGCTCGTGACCCGCTTCGGGGAGGCCATCGGCATCGCCTTCCAGCTCGCCGACGACGTCATCGACGTCGCCAGCGACTCCGCGGAGTCGGGCAAGACCCCCGGCACGGATCTGCGCGAGGGGGTGCCCACGCTCCCGTCCCTCTACGCGCTGCGCTCCACAGCCCCGGCCGACCAGCGGCTCGTCGCGCTGCTGAGCGACAAGGTCGCCGACGACGACGTCGATGAGGCCCTCACCCTGCTGCGTGCCCACCCCGCCCTCACCGAGGCCCGCCGCGAGGTGCGCCGCTGGTCAGACCTGGCCCGCGACGAGCTTGTCCAGCTGCCCGACACGGCTGCCCGCGCCGCCCTTCTGCAGATCTGCGACTCGGTGGTCAGCCGGACGACATGACGGCGACCACCCGCCGGTGCCGCATGCCTTCGGCGGTGAAGAGCGCCAGTGAGATCCACACCATCACGAACCCCGCCAGCCGCGACGCGGGCATCGGCTCGTTGTAGAGGAACACACCGATCGCGAACTGAATGGTCGGTCCGATGTACTGCAGCAGGCCCAGCGTCGCCAGCGGGATGCGGGTCGCCGCCCCGGAGAACGCCAGCAGCGGCAGCACCGTGATCACGCCCGCGCCCGCCAGCAGCAGGCTGTGGCCGGGTGACAGACGCCCGAACGTGCCGTCGCCGGCGGCGTCGAGCAGCCAGAGGAACACCAGCGCCGGCAGCACGAGCACCAGCGTCTCCACGACCAGGCTCTCCGCCGCTCCGACGTTGGCCTTCTTCTTCAGCAGCCCGTAGGTCGCGAACGAGAACGCGAGAGTGAGCGCGATCCACGGGGGGCGTCCGTAGTCGAGGGTCAGCACCACGACCGCGAGTGCCGCCAGCGACAGGGCGGCCCACTGTGCCCGGCGCAGCCGCTCACCGAGCACGACGACCGCGACGACCACGGTCACCAGCGGCCCGATGAAGTAGCCGAGCGAGGTCTCGACGACCTGTCCGGAGTTCACCCCGTAGATGTAGGTGCCCCAGTTGACCGAGATCAGCACGGCGGCCACCGCCAGGTATCCGACAGACCGTCGCGGCAGCCGGCGCAGCCCGGCGAGCCGCCTGCGTGCGAGCAAGATGCCCAGCAGGAACGCCAACGACCACACGATGCGGTGGGCGAGGATCTCAACCGGGGCCGCCTCGTCGATAAGCGGCCAATACAGCGGGAACAGGCCCCACATGACGTATGCAGCAGCCCCGAGGATCATCCCGATGCGGTGCTGGCTCACCACCTGCTCACAGGTGTCGAGCCATCATCACGCTGTCGACCGGCTCGCCGTCGATGACGAACTCGCCGACCTGCACTCCCTCGACGACGAACCCCGCCTTCTCGTACACGGACCGCGCGCCGGGGTTGGTCGCCAGCACTCCCAGCGAGATCTTCGACCCGCCGGCGGCCTGGACGGTTCGGGCAGCCTCGTCCAGAAGGGCGCGCCCGATCCCACGGCGTCGCAGGTCCGCGCGCACGTCGAAGCCATGGATCGCCGAGACGTGGGCGTTCTCCGGCAGCGAGGTGGGGTGCGCCAAGGTCAGGTAGCCGACGACCTCGCCGTCCAAGTCGGCAACGAGCGTCGCAGACGGCTCGTGCTCGCCGAAGAACGAGTCGCGCTGGCGGGCGAACACCGAGGGAAACCCGGTGCCCGGATCGCCGACGTCGAGAGCCAGCAGCGTCGCGTCGTCGCCGGAGGTCGCCGGGCGGATCCTCAGCGCACTCAGGCGACCGTCCACGAGTCCCGCCCACGAAGCAGCGCGGAGAGGTTGCCGTCATCGGAGATCTGCGCGTTCATCATGTCGTCGTACACCGGGTGGTCCACGTCGCGGAACACTCCGATGGGGGTGGTTGCCAGCGTGGTCGGGTCCGACAGCCGCGACAGCGCGAACGGGATCGCGACGTCGGCGGCGACGTCGTGCACGAGCACATCCTCGTCCGATACCCCCGCCGCTGGCCGAACCCGCAGGTCGCGCGTGACGACCTGGTCGCCGAAGCGCACCGGCTCGCCGTGGGTGAGCGGAACCACCGCCGACTCTCGAGTTCCACGGTCTTTGAGCACCTCGAACGCGCCATCGTTGAAGATGTTGCAGTTCTGGTAGATCTCCACCAGCGACGAGCCTCGGTGCTCGGCGGCTGCGCGCAGCACCGAGGTGAGGTGCGCGCGGTCGGAGTCGATCGTGCGGGCGACGAACGTGGCCTCGGCACCCAGTGCCAGCGACACCGGGTTGAAGGGGCGGTCGAGTGACCCCATCGGTGTCGACTTGGTGATCTTGCCCAGCTCGGACGTGGGGGAGTACTGCCCCTTCGTCAGGCCGTAGATGCGGTTGTTGAACAGCAGGATCGTCAGGTTGACGTTGCGGCGCAGTGCGTGGATGAGGTGGTTGCCGCCGATCGACAGCGCGTCCCCATCGCCGGTGATCACCCACACCGACAGGTCGGGGCGGGTGGTCGACAGCCCGGTGGCGATGGCCGGGGCGCGGCCGTGGATCGAATGCATTCCGTAGGTGTTGAGGTAGTACGGAAAGCGCGAGGAGCAGCCGATGCCGGAGACGAACACGATGTTCTCGCGTGGCAGACCCAGCTCGGGCAGAAACCCCTGGACGGCGGCGAGGATCGCGTAGTCCCCGCAGCCCGGGCACCAGCGCACCTCCTGGCCGCTGGCGAAGTCCTTGCGGGTCAAGACCGGCAGGGTGGCGGCGTCAGTCACGGCACAGCTCCTCGATAGCGGCCACGAGCTCGTCGGTGCGGAACGGCAGCCCGCGCACCTGGTTCAGCGAGTGCGCGTCGACGAGGTACGTCGCTCGGATCAGCAGGGCGAGCTGGCCCAGGTTCATCTCCGGGATCAGCACCCGCTCGTAGCGGGCCAGCACATCGCCCAGGTCGTTGGGGAACGGGTTGAGGTGGCGCAGGTGCGCGCGGGCGACCGTGCGGCCCATGCGCCGGGACTGCTCCACGGCAGAGTCCAGCAGACCCTCGGTCGACCCCCACCCGAGCACCAGCACAGACGCGTCACCGTCAGGGTCGTCGACCCGCATCGGGGGCAGCGAGTCGGCGATCCGAGCGACCTTGCGTGCCCGCAGCCGCACCATCCGGTCGTGGTTCTGCGGGTCGTAGGAGATCTCCCCGGTCACGTCCTCCTTCTCCAGCCCACCGATGCGGTGCTCGAGGCCGGGGGTGCCGGGGACAGCCCAGGGTCGGGCCAGCGTCTCGGGGTCGCGGGCATAGGGCGCGAAGGTCGCCGGGTCGTCGGCGAAGGTGACCGACAGGTCCGGCAACGACGCCACCTCGGGCACCCTCCACGGCTCGGCACCGTTGGCGAGGTAGCCGTCGGAGAGCAGGAACACCGGCGTGCGGTACGTCGTGGCGATCCGCACGGCCTCGATCGCCGCGTCGAAGCAGTCACTGGGTGTGGCGGCCGCGACGATCGGCACCGGCGACTCGCCGTTGCGCCCGAACATCGCTTGCAGCAGGTCGGACTGCTCGGTCTTGGTGGGCAGGCCTGTCGAGGGGCCGCCGCGCTGCACGTCCACGATCACCAGCGGCAGCTCCAGGCTGACGGCGAGCCCGATGGTCTCGCTCTTGAGCGCGACGCCCGGCCCGGACGTGGTGGTCACGCCGAGCGCCCCGCCGAACGACGCCCCGAGCGCGGCCCCGATGCCGGCAATCTCGTCCTCGGCCTGGAACGTGCGCACGCCCATCCGCTTGTGCTTGCTCAGCTCGTGCAAGATGTCACTGGCCGGGGTGATCGGGTACGAGCCGAGGAACAAAGGCAACCCCGCCTGGCGGGCGGCGGCGATCAGGCCGTAGGAGAGCGCGAGGTTGCCGGTGATCGTCCGGTAGGTGCCCGCGTCCGGGTCGTACGCCTTCACGGCGTAGCCGGACGCGAACTCCTCGGTCGTCTCACCGAAGTTCCACCCGGCCCGCAGCGCGGCGATGTTGGCGTCGCGGATGGTCGCGTTCGAGACGAACTTGGTGCTCAAGAAGTCTTCGGTGAGCTGCACCGGACGGTGGTAGAGCCACGAGACGAGCCCGAGCGCGAACATGTTCTTCGCCCGCGATGACTCTTTGCGCGTAAGCCCAAAGTCGGCGAGCGCCTGCTGGGTCATGCCCGTGAGGTCGAGGGCGTGCACCGCGAAGCTGTCCAGCGTTCCGTCGGTGAGGGGGTCGGTGGTGTAGCCGACCTTGGCGAGGTTGCGCTTGGTGAACTCGGCGGTGTCGACGATGACGGTGCCGCCCTTCGTCACGGCGTCGATGTGCGCCTTGAGCGCCGCGGGGTTCATCGCGACCAGCACCTGCGGCACGTCGCCGGGGGTGGTCACGGGGTGGTCGGCGAAGTGCACCTGGAACGACGAGACCCCGTGCAGGGTGCCCTGCGGCGCGCGGATCTCGGCCGGGAAGTCCGGCAGCGTCCCGATGTCGTTGCCCAGCAACGCGCTCTGCGTGGTGAACCTGTCACCGGTCATCTGCATGCCGTCGCCGGAGTCCCCGGCGAAACGGATGACGACGCGGTCGACCTCGACGCGTGGCTTGGCCACGACCCTCCCTAGCGGTAGTTCACGAACTGTACGGCGAAGTCGAACTCCTCGCCCTTGAGCAGCGCGATGGTCGCCTGCAGGTCGTCGCGCTTCTTCGAGCTCACGCGCACCTCGTCGGCCTGGATCTGCGGACGCACCGTCTTCGGGGCCTGGTCGCGGATGACCTTGGCGACCTGCTTGGCCTGCTCGGACGTCAGCCCGTTCTGAAGCGTCGTGCTGATCTTGTAGACCTTGCCGGACGAGCGGGGCTCGCCGGCGTCCAGCGCCTTCAGCGAGACACCGCGCTTGACCAGCTTGTCCTTGAGCACGTCGAGAGCAGCGACCACGCGGTCTTCCGTCCCGGCCTCCAGCTCGATGCCGTACTCGCCCTGCCACGAGACCGCGGCGCCAGTGCCGCGAAAGTCGAAGCGCTGGCTCAGCTCCTTCGCGGTCTGGTTGAGGGCGTTGTCCACTTCTTGCCGGTCGATCTTGCTGACGACGTCGAAGGACGAGTCACTCGCCATGTCCGTTATCCTTTCTCTCCGCGGCAGGTTGCCCGAGCGGCCAAAGGGAGCGGTCTGTAAAACCGTCGGCATCGCCTACGTTGGTTCGAATCCAACACCTGCCACGCAGCAAGGTACGATAGTGCGTCGCGTCGCCCCACTAGCTCAGTCGGCAGAGCGTCTCCATGGTAAGGAGAAGGTCTACGGTTCGATTCCGTAGTGGGGCTCGGGTCATCAACCCCTGCGGCGGTGTAGCTCAGTCGGTAGAGCAAGCGGCTCATAATCGCTGTGTCGCCGGTTCAAGTCCGGCCACCGCTACAACCCAGCACGACTAAGGAGAAGCACCATGGCAGCCAAGAGCGCCGACATCCGGCCGAAGATCACTCTGGCCTGCACGGAGTGCAAGGAGCGCAACTACATCACGCGCAAGAACCGGCGCAACGACCCCGACCGCATGGAGCTGAAGAAGTACTGCTCCCGCTGCCGCACCCACACCCCGCACCGCGAGACTCGCTGACGCAGATGAGCGACGGCGTCGACGAGCTCGTCGGCCAGGAGTTCACTGCCGACGGGGTCTACGAGGTCAGCCGGGCCAAGATCCGCGAGTTCGCGGCGGCGGTCGGTGACTCCTCCCCGCTCTGCTCCGACGTCGACGCCGCCCGCGCCGCCGGCCATGCCGACCTCGTCGCGCCCCCGACGTTCGCCGTCATCCCCGCGTTCCGCGGCCTCGCCGAGGTGATGGGACGCATCGGGGCTCCGCTGCAACGCCAGGTGCACGGCGAGCAGGGCTTCACCCACCACCGTCCGATCGTCGCCGGCGACGAGCTCGTCACCAGCGCGACGGCCGAACGCATCCGCAACGTGGGCGGCAACCTGTTCGTCACCGTCTCGTGCGTCGTGACCGACGCCGAGGGCGCCCCGGTCACCACGGCCCGGTCTGTCGTCGTCGTGCGGGGGGACGACTCATGAGCACCTTCACCGCGACCTACCGGGTGCGCCGTGACGACCTCGTGCGCTACGCCGGGGCGTCGGGCGACTTCAACCCGATCCACTACAGCGACCGCGTCGCCACCGACATGGGTCTGCCCGGCGTGATCGCGCACGGAATGCTCACCATGGCCCTCGCCGCGCGCGCCGTGAGCGAGTGGGCAGGCGGACCCGACCAGGTGGTCTCGTTCACCGTCCGGTTCACGTCCATGGTCGTCGTCCCCGACGACGACGACGGTGTGGACGTGGTCGTCACCGGCGAGGCGGGCGAGCCCGACGCGGACGGCCTGGTGCCCGTCGCGGTGACGGCGACCTGCCTGGGTCAGCCGGTGCTGGGCAAGGCGAGCGCACGCGTGCATGGTCGCGCTCGCTGACCTCACCACGCTGCGCGTCGGTGGTGCTGCCCGCGACCTGGTGACGGCAACGACCGAAGCCGAGCTGGTCGAGGCGGTGCGCGCGGCCGACGCGACCGAGGAGCCAGTGCTCGTCGTCGGTGGGGGGAGCAACCTCGTCGTCAGCGACGCCGGGTTCGACGGTGTCGTGGTCCGGGTCGCCACGCGCGGCATCGAGACGCTCGCCGCCAACGCCTGCGGTGGCGTGATGGTGACGGTGGCGGCCGGCGAGCCGTGGGACGAGTTCGTGGCTCACGCCGTCGCCGCCGGATGGGCGGGGATCGAGACCCTGGCCGGGATCCCCGGCTCCACGGGGGCGACGCCGATGCAGAACGTGGGCGCCTACGGCCAAGAGGTGGCCTCCACGATCGCCCGCGTGCGCACCTACGACCGGGTAGAAGGCGCGGTGCGCACGTTCATGAGCTTCGACTGCGGCTTCGGCTATCGGACGAGTCGCTTCAAGGGCATCGATCGGTACGTCGTGCTGGACGTCACGTTCCAGCTTCGCCTAGGCGCGCTGAGCGACCCTGTCCGCTACGCCGAGCTCGCGTCTGCGCTGGACGTCCCGGTCGGCGGACGAGCCGCGCTGGTCGACGTGCCACCCGCCGTGCTCGCCCTTCGACGGCGCAAGGGGATGGTGCTGGACGAGGCCGACCACGACACCTGGAGCGCCGGCTCGTTCTTCACCAACCCGGTCGTGGCGCAGGCGCCGGATGGCGCCCCGACGTGGCCGGCAGGTGACGGACTGGTCAAGGTCAGCGCCGCGTGGCTGATCCAGCACGCCGGGTTCAGCCGGGGGTATCCCGGCGGCGACGCTCCTGTCGCGCTGTCGTCGAAGCACACGCTCGCCCTCACCAACCGCGGCTCCGGCACCGCGGCCGACGTCGTGGCGCTCGCCAGCGAGATCCGTGCGGCCGTGCGTGACCGGTTCGGCATCGTGCTTGAGCCCGAACCCAGGCTCGTCGGGTTGTCGCTCGACGACTGAGCGTGCGCTACAGCCGCAGCACCGGCGGCATCGTGACCACGCCCGGTGCGGTCTGGCTCGGCGCCCCGCGGGCGATCACGCGACCGGTCGGTGTCGTGACCTGCCAGACGCCGTAGCCCTGCTTGGTCTCGGACCCGGCGAGCGTCTTCAGCCGGTGGTGCCGGCGGCACAGCGCGACGAGGTTGTCGTCCGACGTCGGGCCCCTCGGGAACGGGACGGTGTGGTCGAGGTCGCACCGCTGTGCCGCCACCTGGCAGCCCGGCCAGCGGCAGATGACGTCGTGGAGCCGCACCCGGCGCTCGAGGCGAGCCGGGGGGCGGTAGCGCGTCGTCCCGACGTCGAGCAGGGTGTCGCTGACCGGGTCGGTGAGCAGCCGCCGCCAAGGCGCGTCGTCACCGAACGCGAGCCCACGGACGCGGTCGGCGTCGATGGCGCCGTAGCCGTCGAGCTGTCCCGGGCCGTCGTCCACGCCCGCGAGCACGCTGATGGGCACGGTCACGTTGATCCGTACGTCGCGGCCGATCATCGGGGCGGCGTCACTCGGCGGGTTGCCATCCAGCGCTCCGCTGAGCAGGCGATCGACCAGAGCGTCGGCCCGACGCGCCCCGAGCCCCCTGTCGTCGTCGGGGTCGGTGACCATCGTGGTGCGGGCGTGGGTGTCGATCATCCCGAAGCAGGTGTGCGCAACCTCGGCAGGCAGGTAGGCCGAGAGCCATGCCATGCCGTGCTCGTCCGGGCGCATCGAGACGTCGCGACGTCGGCGGGCCCGTTCGCGACGCTTGCGGGCGCCGTCCGGGTCGACGGTCAGCAGCAGCTGCTGACCGCGCCGGCGTAGCTGCCCAGGGTTCCGCTCAGCAGCCCGATCGTGGCGCGGGGCAGCATGTCGAGACCGTCGGCGAACGACAGCTGGGCTGCCGCGGCGCGCGGCGCGCGGCGAGATGCGCAGCGCCAGTGCGAGCTCGTCGCTGATCTCCTGGTCGAGGGCGGTGTCGTCGAGCGTCGCCGGCACGCCGAGCGCGATCGCCGGCAGGGCTGCCGCCAGGCGGTCGACGAGGTCTGCGGCGTCCCTGGTCATGGCACCCAACGTAGGAGGGGGGCCCGACACAACCGCCCCCTGTGGACAACCCCGGCAGGGGGGCCGAGGGAGCGGTACGGTCATACCAAAGAGGGATGTGCACCTTTCTTCCGATTCGCCATATCTTGTGGCACTATCGGGTGAGGGGCGTGTTCCGTGGAGGGGACGGGGCACGCCCCACCTGAGTTGTTCGGGGGAACGCATGACAGACGCGCAGCGCATGATCGACGCCGAGGTGCGCGACCTCGTGCGTCAGCGTGGCATCGACCCGGCCGTCGAGCGGGTCGAGGTGCGGCGGCTGGCCGAAGCCGTCGTCGCGGCCTACGAGCAGCGCTCGCTCGTGTCGGCGCTCCCGCCGATCGTCGACGGCGACGCGATCGTGCAGGACGTCACGGACGCCGTGGCCGGGTTCGGCCCACTGCAGCGCTACCTCGACGACCCCGCGGTCGAGGAGATCTGGATCAACGAGCCCTCCCGCGTGTTCGTCGCCCGCGACGGCCGTACCGAGCTCACCGCGACGATCCTGACCGAGGCCGAGGTGCGCGACCTGGTCGAGCGCATGCTGCGCTCCTCCGGCCGACGGCTCGATCTGAGCTCGCCGTTCGTCGACGCGATGCTCCCGGACGGAAGCCGCCTGCACGTCGCCATCCCCGACGTGACGCGAGAGCACTGGGCCGTGAACGTTCGCAAGCACGTCGTGCGCGCGGTTGACCTGGACGACCTGGTCGAGCTCGGCACCCTCACCGTGCCCGGAGCGGGCTTTCTGCGCGCCAGCGTCGCAGCCGGGCTGAACATCCTGGTCTCCGGAGGTACGCAGGCGGGCAAGACGACGCTTCTCAACTGCTTGCTCGCTGCGGTGCCGGCGCGCGAACGGGTGATCACGGCCGAAGAAGTCTTCGAGCTGAAGGCGCCGCTTCCCGACATAGTCGCGCTGCAGACCCGTCAGATCGGACTCGAAGGTACCGGGCAGATCACCCTGCGCCACCTCGTGACTGAGGCCCTGCGCATGCGACCCAACCGCATCGTGGTCGGGGAGGTTCGCCGCGAAGAGGCACTCGACCTGCTGATCGCACTCAACTCCGGTGTCCCCGGCATGGGCACCGTCCACGCCAACTCTGCCCGGGAGGCGATCACCAAGATCTGCACGCTGCCCCTGCTCGCCGGGGAGAACATCGGCTCGGGCTTCGTCGTCCCCACCGTCGCCGGCTCGATCGACCTTGTCGTGCACGTCGCCACCGACCAGCACGGGCGGCGGCAGGTGCGCGAGATCGTCGCGGTCCCCGGTCGGGTCGAAGGGCACGTCGTCGCGCTGGAGCCGGTGTTCGTGCACCGCCACGGACGGCTCGTGCGCGCCGACGGGTTCCCGCCGCACGTCGAGCGGTTCGAGACGATCGGTGTCGACGTGCGCCGATTGCTGGACGAGGTGTCGGAGCCGGCGGCCTGATGGGACTGCTGCTCGGGCTCGTCTTCGGTATCGGTGCGCTCCTCGTCCTGCTGGCGCTTACCACCGAGCCGACCGTTGTCCGCTCGCCCCGACCACGCACGAACCGGCTGGCCGCCTCGATCGCCGAAGCCGGGCTCGAAGGGGTCACGCCCCGCGGCGTCGTACTGACCAGCGCCGGGCTCGCCGTGCTGGTGGGTCTGAGCTTCTACGTGCTGACCGAGACCTGGCCGATCGCGCTCGCGTTCGCGACGATCGCCGCGCTCACCCCGACGGTGCTCATCCGCCAGCGGGTACAGAAGCGCCGCGCCGAGCTGCGCGAGGTGTGGCCCGACGTGGTCGACAACCTCGCCTCCGCGGTTCGGGCCGGCATGTCCCTGCCCGAGGCGCTGGGACAGCTGGGCGCCCGAGGTCCGCAGTCGCTTCGCCGTCACTTCGCTCGCTTCGCCGACGACTACCGCACCACCGGACGGTTCACCGAGAGCCTGGACGCGCTCAAGGACCGCCTCGCCGACCCCACCGGTGACCGCATCGTGGAGTCGCTGCGCATCGCGCGCGAGGTGGGCGGCAGCGACCTGGGTCGGCTGCTGCGCACGCTGTCGGCCTTCTTGCGCGACGAGCTGCGCGTCCGCACCGAGCTGGAGACCCGACAGGGCTGGGTCACGAACGCGGCCAAGCTCGCCGTCGCGGGCCCGTGGATCCTGCTCGCGCTCCTGTCGTTCCGCTCGACGTCCATCCAGGCCTACCAACAGCCGTCCGGGGTGATGGTGCTGGCAGTCGGGGCAGCCGTGTCGGTCGTCGCCTACCGAGTGATGGTGCGGCTCGGCAGGCTGCCGGAGGACGAGCGGGTGCTGCGATGACGAGCGGGCTGCTGATCGGCTTCGGCATCGGCCTGGGCATGGTGCTTGTGGTGACGCGGGTGGCGGCGCTTGGGCCACCCACGCTGGCCGACCGCCTCGCGTTGCAGCTGCGCCGCGACCAGGTGGACGGGCCGCTGATCGACGGCTCGGTCTCCTCGACGGTCGAAGGGCTCGTCCGGCCCTACGCCGCCAGGGCAGCCGAGCGCTTGGAGCGCCTGGTGGGAGGCGGTGACGCGGTGCGCCGGCGTCTGCGGCGAGCGGGCAGCCCGCTTCAGCTGCAGGAGTTCCGCATCCAGCAGGTGCTCTGGGCGACGGCGTTCTTCACCGGTGCCGCCGGGCTCAGCCTGGCCATGGTCGCCGCTGGGTCGGCGCGGTCGCCAGGGCTGCTGCTCGTCTTCGTCGCCGGCATGGCGGTCGCCGGCATGATCGCGCGAGACCAGATGCTCACCCGCGAGATCAGGGCGCGCGAGGCCCGCATCCTGGCCGAGCTGCCAACGGTCGCCGACTTGCTCGCGGTGAGTGTCGCAGCGGGGGAGTCACCTGCCGCGGCGCTGGAGAGAACGGCCCGGGTCGCTCGCGGCGACCTCGGCCACGAGCTCGGGCTTGCGCTCAACGACGTCCGCGCCGGTGCCGGCCTCGTCGCGGCCCTGGACTCCCTCAGCCGGCGACTGTCCGTGCCAGCAGTGACGCGCTTCGTCGACGGCATCAGCGTGGCCGTCGAGCGCGGCACCCCGCTGGCCGACGTGCTGCGCGCCCAGGCCGCGGACGCCCGCGAGGTGCGCAAGCGCACGCTGATGGAGATCGGTGGGCGCAAAGAGATCGCGATGCTCGTGCCTGTCGTCTTCTTGGTGCTTCCCGTGACCGTTGTCTTCGCGCTCTACCCAGGTCTTGCTCAGTTCGACGTGATTGCTCCATGAGAGGGGAACCGATGACCAAGGCACTCGTCGCCGTCCAGGCGCGCCTGTCCAGCCAACGAGGGGACGTGCCCGGCTGGGTGCTGATCACCATCATGACCGCAGGCATCGTGGCGGTGCTCTGGCAGTTCGCCGAGCCGTACCTGCGTGACGTGCTGGCCGACTCGCTGGACGCCACCGTCGGACGGTGAGCGAGCGCGGCTCGGCGGTCGCCGAGTTCACGCTGGTCGTGAGCCTGCTCGTGATGCTCGTGCTGGGCATCGCCCAAGTGGGGATGGCCATCCACGTGCGCAACACGGTGGTGGCCTGTGCGGCGGAGGGGGCCCGGCTGGCCGCCAACGCCGACCGTGACGTCGCCGACGGCGTCGCACTCACCCAGCGCCTCATTGCCTCGGCCCTGTCCGACGCCATGGTGGGGGACGTACGCGGACGACACGTCCCGAGCCCGGCCGGCCTCGACGTGCAGATCGAGGTCAGCACCAAGCTGCCGATGGTCGGGCTCGCCGGCCCGGCCCGGTCGCTCACGGTGACTGCGCACGCCGTGGAGGAGTCGTGAACCAGCGCGGCAGCGCCCTCGTGGAGTTCCAGTTCCTGGCCATCCTGCTTCTCGTGCCGCTCGTGTACGTGATGCTGGCGGCACTCGACGTGCAGCGCACCGTCTTCGGTGCCACGCAGGCGGCGCGGGAGGCCGGCCGGGTCGCGGCCAGCACCGGGGACGAGTCGGCTGCCCGCTACGCCGCAGCTCGCTCGCTTCATGACCAGGGCGTCGACCCGGGGGCTGTCGCGGTCACGTTCACCTGTCCGACGGGGTGCCAGACGCCCGGTGGCCAGATCACGGTGCGGGTCGCCGGAAGCGTCGCGCTGCCGTTCCTGCCCGACGTGCTGGCCCGCGTCGCCTCCGTCCCGGTCTCGGCCACGCACGTCGCGCCCGTCGACCGATACCGCGCATGAGACGGCGTGCTGAGCGGGGGCAGATCACCCTTCTCGTGATCGGGTTCGCAGTGATCCTGCTCGCTCTGGTGGCCGTGGTGGTGGACGCGTCCCACGTCGTGCTGCTGCGCCGCTCGCTGGCGTCGTTGGCCGACGGGGCCGCGCTCTCGGCCGCGCAGAGCCTCGCCGAGGACGCCCTCTACGCCGGGCAGGCCGGCGACAGTCTGCCGCTGGACGCGGATGGCGCCCGGGCAGCCGTCGCGGCCTACCTCCGTCAGGCGGGTGCCGACGTCGCGCTGGTCGACGTCGCGGTGACCGGTGACACTGTCAGTGTCGCGCTTGCCGCTCGTGCCGACCTGCCGCTGGTCGGGGCGGTCACCGAGGCGTTCGCAGGCACGACGGTGACGGCGCGGGCCACCGCGCGTTCGCCGATCGGATAGGCCGCACCCGCCAGCCACGTACGCTGGGGCCTCGTGGCCGAGCGCGAGTTCTCTTCCGAGATCGACCAGCTATCGGCGACGCTGTCGGGGATCGAGCAGGTGCTCGACATCGACACGCTGCGGGCGCAGGCAGCAGAGCTGGAGAAGCAAGCGTCGGACCCCGACTTGTGGAACGACCCCGCCAACGCCCAGCGCGTCACGAGCAGGCTGTCGTCGGCCCAAGCCGACATCCGCCGACTCGAGGAGATGCGGGCTCACCTGGACGACCTGCCGGTGCTGCTGGAGATGGCCCAGGAGGCAGACGGCGACGACGCGGCGGCAGCCTTCGTCGAGCTCGAGGCAGAGCTGGACGGGCTGACCGGGTCAGTTGCCGACCTCGAGGTGCGCACGTTGCTGTCGGGGGAGTACGACTCCCGGGACGCGCTGGTCAACCTGCGCGCGGGCGCCGGTGGTGTCGATGCCGCCGACTTCACCGACATGCTGCTGCGCATGTACCTGCGCTGGGCCGAGCGGCACGGGTACGCCGTCGACGTCTACGACACGTCCTACGCCGAGGAGGCCGGCATCAAGTCGGCGACGTTCGTGGTGCACGCCCCCTTCGCGTACGGCACCTTGAGCGTCGAGCAGGGTACGCACCGGCTGGTACGCATCAGTCCGTTCGACAACCAGAACCGCCGGCAGACGTCGTTCGCCGAGGTCGAGGTGCTGCCGGTCGTCGAGCAGACCGACCACATCGCGATCCCTGACGACGAGATCCGCGTCGACGTCTACCGCTCGTCCGGCCCGGGTGGGCAGGGGGTCAACACGACCGACTCCGCGGTGCGGCTCACGCACGTGCCCACCGGCATCGTCGTCACCTGCCAGAACGAGCGGTCCCAGCTGCAGAACCGGGCCCGGGCGATGGAGGTTCTGCAGGCCAAGCTGCTCGAGCGCAAGCGAGCCGACGAGCAGGCCAAGATCGACGCGCTCAAGGGCGACTCCGGCGGGTCGTGGGGCAACCAGATGCGTTCCTACGTGCTGCACCCGTACCAGATGGTGAAAGACCTGCGCACCGAGCACGAGGTGGGCAACACCAGCGGGGTCTTCGACGGCGACATCGATGGCTTCTTGGAGTCCGCCATCCGCTGGCGGCGCTCGTCGGCCCGTACTCTTACCTCGTGATCAGGTTCGACGGCGTCAGCAAGGTCTACCCGAAGACCTCTCGGGCAGCCCTGTCGGACCTCTCGGTCGAGCTGGTCAAGGGCGAGTTCGTCTTCCTGGTCGGCGAGTCGGGCTCGGGCAAGTCGACCTTCCTGCGGCTCGTGCTGCGCGAAGAGCGTCCGTCGTCGGGCCACATCCAGGTCGCCGGCAAAGACCTGGCCAGGCTCTCGCAGTGGAAGGTGCCGGCGCTTCGGCGACAGATCGGCACCGTCTTCCAAGACTTTCGGCTGCTGCCGAACAAGACGGTCGCCCAGAACGTGGCCTTCGCCCTTCAGGTGATCGGCAAGTCGCGCAAGGAGATCTCCGAGGACGTGCCCGAGGTGCTCGATCTCGTCGGGCTGGACGGCAAAGAAGACCGCCTACCCCACCAGCTCTCCGGCGGTGAGCAGCAGCGTGTGGCGATCGCGCGGGCCTTCGTCAACAAGCCGCTGATCCTGCTGGCCGACGAGCCGACCGGCAACCTCGACCCGGCCACGAGCGTGGGCATCATGAAGCTGCTCGACCGCATCAACCGCACGGGCACGACGGTGGTCATGGCCACCCACGACCAGTCCATCGTCGACCAGATGCGCAAGCGGGTGGTGGAGCTGTCCGGCGGTGAGCTGGTGCGCGACCAGTCGCGCGGCGTCTACGGGTACGCGAGGTAGCGCATGCACGTGCAGTACCTGGCCAGCGAGATCGGCACCGGCCTTCGCCGCAACCTCACGATGACGATCGCTGTGGTGATGACCGTGGCGATCTCGCTCGCGCTGTTCGGCGCCGGGCTGCTCATCCGGGCCCAGGCCGAGACCATGAAGGACTTCTGGTACGACCGCATCGAGATCTCGGTGTTCTTGTGCAACGACTTCGACACCGGCGCGACCTGCGCCTCGGGTGCGGTCAGCGACGAGGAGAGGGAAGCGATCCGCGACACGCTGGAGTCCAACCCCGAGGTCGAGGAGGTCTTCGTCGAGTCCCAGGAGGAGGCCTACGAGCTGTTCCGCGACCGCTTCGACGACTCGATCGCCGACAACATCACCCCCGAGCAGCTGCAGGAGTCGTTCCGCATCAAGCTCGTCAACCCCGAGGAGTTCGAGGGCGTCGTCTCGTCGGTGGCCGGGCTTGCGGGGGTCGCGCAGGTCGTGGACCAGCGGGCGCTGCTCGACCGGTTCTTCCGGCTGCTGAACGGCTTTCAGGTCGCAGCGTTGGCGATTGCAGCGGTGCAGGTGTTCGCGGCGGTGCTGCTGATCAGCAACACGATCCGGGTGGCCGCGTTCTCTCGACGTCGCGAGACGGGAATCATGAAGCTGGTCGGGGCGTCGAGCTGGTCGATCCAGCTGCCGTTCATCCTCGAGGCGGCGATCGCCGGGCTGATCGGGGGCATCCTGGCCTCGCTCGTACTCATCGGGTTCCAGGCGTTCTTCATCGAAGACATCCTCGTGCCGGCATTCCAGTTCACCGCCTGGGTTGGCTGGTCGGACGTGTGGCAGATCGTGCCGATCATGCTGCTCACGGGCACCGGCATCGCGGCGATCGCGTCGTTCGTCACTCTTCGGCGCTACCTCAAGGTCTGACCCGGTCTCACTGCCGCGCGTAGATCAACCTTTTGCACGGCGTGTCTCACCGTGTACGGTCGCGCCGGTGTGTTACTGCGGTGACGACAGGAGACTCCTGTGACATCCCTTCCCCGGACGTCGCGACGGCTGGCCGTCGCGACCGTTGGGGTGTTGGTGCTGAGCGTCGTCACCCCCCTCGCCGCGCCCGCTTCCACGCTTGAGCGCATCGAGAGCCGCCAGCAACAGCTCGCCGACGAGCTCGCCGGAACGCAGGGCGCCCTCGTCGGTACTGAGGCGCAGATCGGCGAGGCGCAGCAAGAGGTGCACGAGTCGACCAAGCGCCTCGACCGGGCGACGAAGGAGTTCCAGGAGGCACAGGCGGCCTTGCCCGGGGCCCAGGACGCGTTGGCCCGCGCGGAGCAGGAGCTGGGGGCGGCGCGCTCGGCGCTGGCTTCGGCCCAGGCCCGATCGGCCCAGGCAGCCGGTGAGCTGGCGTCGGCGCAGGCCGCCGAGGCCGCCGCCATCGAAGAGCTTCGTCTCGCCGAGGTCGCGGTCGTCGCGGCCAAGAAGCGAGTCGAACGCCTCGGCGGAAAGATCGAGTCAAAGCAGGACTCGATCGGCCAGGTGGCCGCCCAGGCGTACCAGCGCGGCGCGCTCGGCGACCTCGAGTCGCTCTCACTCGTTCTCGGTGCCGACAGCATCGAGGAGTTCAACGCCCGGGTGACGTACGTGCAGTCGGCCATCACCGCCGAAGGCGTCGTCGTCGACCAGATGCAGGACAACCGGGCCCGGCAGGCCAATGCCCGCGTAGCGCTCGAGGAGGCCGAGGAGCGGGCCCGCGTTGCCCGTACTGCCGCGGCGGACGCAAGCGCGGCCGCTGCGACTGCGCTCGCTGACGCGCAGACCTACGAGGCAGCCACACAGCAGGCGGCGTCCTACGCCTCGACCCAGCAGTCCCAGGCCGCCACGGCGGCAGACCAGGTCGCGTCGCTCGTGGGTCAGCGTGACGAGGCTCGGGCCGCAGCCGAGCAGGCCAAGGTCTCCGACGTCGCCGCCTACCAGTCGTTGCAGTCCGAGCGCTCAGCGATCGAGGCGGACGTGGCCGCGTTGGCCGCACAGGTGCGGGCACAAGAAGAGGCTGCGCAGGCCGAGCGCGACCGGCTCGAGGAGGAGCGGCGCCGAGCGGAAGCAGAGGCCCGCCGGCTCGAGGAGGAACGTCAACGCCGCGCGGAGGAGGAACGTCAACGCCGCCTGGCGGAGGAGCGCCGCGCGGCTGCGGCCGCCGAGGCCGAGGCCGAGGCTGCCCAGCGTTCGTCCGGGCGGACGAGTACCCCGCCTCGCCAACCGGACCCGGCCCCCGCGCGGCCAGCTCCCGCTCCAGCGCCGGCGGCTCCCGCACCCGCACCCGCACCCGCTCCTGCCCCGGCTCCTGCCCCGGCGCCGCCCCCGTCGTTCTCCGGTCCGCTGCAGCGGCCGGTCGCCGGTCCGATCACCTCGACGTACGGCAACCGCCTGCATCCGGTGCTCGGCTACTGGAAGCTGCACGACGGCACCGACTACGGGGCCCCGTGCGGAACTCCGATCTACGCCGCCGGCTCAGGCACCGTCGCCTGGGCGACCTACCGTGGCGGCTACGGCAACCAGGTGCTGCTCAACCACGGCTGGGTCAACGGCGCGCCGCTGGCCACGTCCTACAGCCACATGTCGACCTTCGCCGTGCGCCCCGGTCAGAAGGTGTCGCGAGGCCAGCGCATCGGCTACGTCGGTACCACCGGCTACTCGACGGGCTGCCACCTGCACTGGATGGTGTACGTGGACGGCGCTACGGTAAACCCCCAGAACTACTACTGACCTGCGCCGGTGCTCTGACGTCCTCGGACGATCCCCCACACAGCGAGGATCACCACCGCGCCGACCGTCGACCCCAGGATGCCGCTGGCTGAGATGGTGAACCCGTCCCCGGCGAGCAGGCTGAGAAGCAGGCCGCCGACGAACGACCCAGCCAGACCGGCGACGAAGGCTTCTGTCAAGGAGAAGTCGGCGCCGGTGACGTTGGCAAGGATCCAGCGGGCCAGGAAGCCCGCGATCATGCCGAGCAGAATGATCGCGATAATGAGCACCAGCACAGCGTAGGCGGACCAAGGAGGGCACGTGGCCACCGACAAGGCGGACGGCAAGCGCCAGACGGTCGCCCGCAACAAGCGGGCGTTCCACGACTACGCCATCACCGACACCTACGAAGCGGGACTGGTGCTCTCGGGAACCGAGGTCAAGTCGCTGCGGGCCGGACGCGCGAGCCTCGTGGACGGGTACGCGGTCGTGCGAGACGGCGAGGCGTGGCTGCACAACGTGCACATCCCCGAGTACGCCCAGGGCACCTGGACGAACCACCCGCCGCGCCAGCCGCGCAAGCTGCTGCTGCACCGCAAAGAGATCCGCGAGCTCGCCAAGGCCGGCCAGGTCAAGGGATTCTCGCTGATCCCGCTGTCGCTGTACTTCTCCGACGGGTACGCCAAGGTCGAGATAGGGGTGGGGCGCGGCAAGAAGGAGTACGACAAGCGGCAGACGCTGGCCCAGCGCGACGCTCAGCGTGAGACCGACCGGGCCGTGCGGCGACGCCATTGAGGCGAGGCGCCCTCGCGCTGGTCGGGCTGCTGCTCGTCGCGGCCGGCCTGGGCATCGTCCTGCGTGCCGACGACGGGCTGGTACGCGAGCGGGCCGTCGTCGGCGCCGCGATCCCGGTCGAGGTCGTGCGGCCTGCCGGCGACGGGCCGTTCCCGGCAGTCGTGGTCGCGCACGGCTTCTCCGGCAGCAGCCGGCTGATGGACGGCATCGGGATGGCGCTGGCCAGGGCCGGCTGGGTCGCGGCCATGCCCGACCTGTCTGGCCACGGAGGCAACCTTGCCGGCCTCGACGCGGCGGTGCTCTCCGACGAGGTGCTTGCGGTGGCCGACTGGCTCGACGGTCGTCCTGACGTCACCGACCTGGCCCTGCTGGGCCATTCCATGGGCGCCGGCGCGGTCACGCGGGCAGCCGCGCTCGAGCCGGGCCGCCCGGTCGTGGCGCTGTCGCTGCCCGACGCCGGTGATCTGGACGACGGCCTCACGGCGCTGTTCCTCGTCGGCAGCGCCGAGCCGGCGCGGTTCGGGCAGGCGGCCCAGCAAGCGGCTGATCGCGGATATGCCACCGAGACGATCTCCGGGGCCGAGCACATCTCGATCCTGTTCCGCACCCAGACGCTGCAGGCGTCCGTGGAGTGGCTCGACGCCGCCGTCGGTCGCACCTCGGGGCAGGTGGGCGCCGACTGGCGCATGCTCGGGGTCGGTCTGGCCTACCTCGGCTCGGCCGTGCTCTTCTGGCCACTGTCGGCGTGGGCGGTGCGCGCACGCGTGGACGGCGTGCGCGGGCGGGGGCCGCGGGTGGCGAGATGGTTGGTCGTACCGCTGGCCGGGCTCGCCGCCGGTGGGGTGCTCGCCCTGCTGCCGGCGCTCGGCGAGGTGGTGCCGCTGCTGGTCGGTGGTTACCTGGCGGCGTTCTTCGCGCTGACCGGGGCGGCCGGGCTGCTGCTCGCCCGACGGTGGGAGCGTCCTTTCGCCGTCGCGGTCGTCCCCGGGCTCGGAATGGGCCTGTATGCGGCGCTCGCCCTGGGGGTGCCCGCGCAGCTGGCGTGGGCGCAGGTGAGCCTGGCCGGTCCGCGGGCGGTGGCGTTCGTGGCACTGGCGGTCGGGGTGGGGGTCTACGCCTGGGCCGAGCTCCTTGTGGCTCATGGCTACTGGTTCGTGCTCGCCACGCGACTGACGCTCAGTGCTCTTCTGGCCGTGCTCGCGGTGCTGGGCTGGGCGCCCGGGTTCTTGCTACTGCTTGTGCCGCTGGTGGTGGTGATGCTGGCCTGGCTCGGGGCCTACGGCGTGCGCATCGCATGGCTGACGGGTTCGCCGATGGCCGGCGCCGCGGCACAGGCACCGGCACTCGCGCTGCTCGTTGCCATCACGACGCCACTGGCATGAGGCAGACTTACCTGCCATGTCGAGGCTCTGGGTGGCGGCACTGCTCGCGTCCACGCTGGTTGCCTGCGGGGGAGGTGAGGAGGACGAGGCCAGTCAGCCACCGCCGGACTGGCCGATGACCGGCCTCGCAGCATCGGACTCCTCGGTGGACGTCGAGGGGCCCGTGATGGTCGTCAAGGTCGACAACACTGCCGAGGCCTTCCCGCAGCAGGGGCTGGCAGCGGCCGACATCATCGTCGAGGAGCCGGTCGAGGGGGGCGTCACTCGCCTGGCGGTGTTCCTGCACTCCGACATCGACGCGACCACCGGGCCGGTGCGTTCGGTGCGCACCAGCGACATCGGTGTCGTCTCTCCCGCCGACGCGGTGCTGGTCGCCTCCGGCGGTGCCCCCGAGGTGGTGGACGAGATGGAGGCAGCCGGTATCGAGACCCGGTTCGAAGACACGCCCGGGTTCTCCCGCGACTCCGGACGTGCCGCCCCGTTCAACCTCTTCGTGGACGCCAGCGCGGCCTACGCCGAGCTCGACGAGCCCGGCCCGCCTGGTCCGTTCTTCACCTTCGCCACCCCGGAGGTGACCGGCGAGCCGGCCGACGCGGTCGAGCTGGTGTTCTCGCCGGCCCAGACGACGCGGCTGACCTTCGCCGACGGCACGTGGACGCGCGACCTCGCCGAGCCGGATGGCTTCGAGGCGACGACCGTGCTGGCGCTGCTGGTGGACCAGGGCACTGCCGACTACCTCGACCCCAGCGGTGCTCCGGTGCCGATCAACGTCACCGAGGGCACCGGCTCGGGCTTCATGGCCACCGATGGGCAGGTCGTGCAGGTCGAGTGGAGCAAGGAATCGGCCGACGACCCGTGGACGTTCTCCGTCGACGGCGAGGACGTCCCGGTACCGCCGGGGCGCACCTACCTGGCGCTGCTGCCGCTGGCGACCGGGTCGCTGCAGTTCGACGCCGCGGCGGGGGCCGGGTCGAGCGAGTAGAATCAAGAACGTTGACAACTCAACAGAGGGGCCGAACGGTTTCGACCGCTGAAGTCGAAGCCGGTGAAGCGTGCCGAGGATCCGTAGCTGACCTCGTAAACCATGCCGCGGAACACATATCTGCCAACAAGTCGCAGAACACGTTCGCCCTCGCCGCCTGAGCGAGCTCGAACGTCGTCAGCCCGGGGAGTTCCCGACCCGGTGCCTGGCGTCGCTTAGGGAACTCACCAACCATCCCGGTCACGGGGATGGACGGGACATCGAACAGTGACTGGGCTGTGTTCTCCGTTGTGTCACACGATGCGGAGTAGCTGAGACCACACCACGGTGACTGCGCACGGAGAAGACCGGCAACTGCTCAGCGGGACCCGGGTTCGATTCCCGGCGGCTCCACCTCGTCGGTGGCCACCAGCTCCAGCCCACCCAGGGTGATGCTGGTGTCGACCGACAACATTGGACGCTGTCCGTCCACCCCGGGCTGCGTCCAGTACGAGTCCTCCCACGTCTGGAAGCCATCGCGGACGGTGAGCCCGGCGAGCACCGACACGATGCCCACCCGGGCCGCGGTCGAGCTGGGGACGCGCACCACGACGCCTGCTCCGGCGGTGGTGATCTTGGCGTTCACGTCCCGGGTCAGCCGCCCGTCGAACGACAGGTCGTAGGAGGCGGCCCCGCCGACGATCGTGGCCTGCTCCGGGCAGGCGTTGCCCAGCCCGGTGACAGTGACGCTTGCCGCGCCGGCCTCGCACTCGAAGCGCTCGAGCCCGGTCTGAAGCGGGGTCGCGAAACCGATCGAGGCGCTGCCGGCGCCCATCCGGATCGACACGCGGCGCAGGCTGAGCCCGCCGAGGTCGAGCTGCACCTCCGAGGCTCCCGTGGCCAGGTGCAGCGACAGCCGTCGTCCGGTGCCCAGTGCCAGGTCGAGGGTGGGAGCGGCGGCCTTGAAGCCTTTGACATCGCTGAGCCGAGTGTGCTGGGCGATCTTGACCTGCCCGTGCTCCTCGGTGACGCTCAGCGGCAGCGTTCCGGTCGGGTCGTCGTAGGTGCCGGTGACCAGGGCGTCGGCGTCGCCCGGACGCAGCTTCAGACGACAGGCACCGACGCTGACGCGCACGTGGGGGTCGTCGCTGTCGGGCCAGGCGACGGAGAGAGGGCTCAGCGGCTGGGGGGTGGTCTCGTCCACCCGTCCATCGTGGCACGCCTGAGCCGCCCCGCGTAGCCCCGGGTTTGTCTAGGTAAGGCTTACCTAATTAGTCTACGCGCGTGTTCACGAAATCCCGGGTACTTCCCCTGGTCGTCCTCGTCCCCGGCCTCGTGCTCGCTGGATGCGCGTCGTCGCCCGAGGCGTCGAACGAGACCCCCGTCGACCCGGCGGCGACCGCCGCGACGCAAGCCGAGCCGCTCACCGTGTACTCGGGCCGCTCCGAAGAGCTCGTGGCCCCGGTGATCGAGCAGTTCACGGCTGCCACGGGCATCGGCGTCGAGGTTCGCTACGCCGACAGCGCCCAGCTCGCCAGCCAGCTGATCGAGGAGGGCGAGCGAACGCCGGCGGACGTCTTCTTCGCCCAGGACGCCGGGGCCCTCGGCGCGGTGGCGCAGGCTGGGCTGGCCGGCAACGTCGACCCCGCCGTGGCCGCGCTGGTGCCTGAGACGTATCAGAGCACTGGATGGGTCGGCGTCACCGGACGGGCTCGCGTCGTGGTCTACGACCCCCGCGACGTCGCCCCGGAGGAGGTTCCGACGTCGGTCGATGACCTGACCGACCCCCGGTGGTCCGGCGAGGTCGGGATCGCGCCGACCAACGCCTCGTTCCAGTCGTTCGTCACCGGCTACCGCGTGGCCGAGGGTGACGACGCAGCAAGGACGTGGCTGGACGGCATGGTCGCGAACGACGTCGAGTCGTTCGAGGGCAACACACCCATCCTGGACGCCGTGGACGACGGTGTGATCTCAGCCGGGCTCATCAACCACTACTACTGGTACCGCAAGGTGGTCGAGGTCGGCGCTGACGCGGTGGCGTCGCGCCTGGCCTTCGTGGCCGACGGCGACCCCGGCGCGCTCGTCAACGTTGCCGGTGTCGCGCCGCTGGCGGCGACCGACCAGCCTGACGAGACAGCCGCCTTCGTGGCGTACCTGCTCAGCGACGAGGCGCAGACCTACTTCGCCGAGCAGACCTTCGAGTACCCGCTGGTCGCGACCGTCGAGCCGGCCACGGACCTTCCGCCGCTGGAGGACCTGCAGGGCCCCGACATCGACCTGTCCGACCTCGACACCCTCGGCGAGACGATCGCCATGCTCGAGGAGGTAGGCCTGCTCTGAGCCTGCTGACTCGCTCGCCGGAACGCGCCAGCAGCCGCCGCGGCACCACCACGCCGCGGTGGCTGGTGGTCGCGGCGCTACCGGCTGCACTTGTCGCGGCGCTGCCGCTGGTCTACCTGCTCGTGCGCACCGCCGGGGCTGGGTGGGAGCAGGTCGTCGACATCGTGTGGCGGGACCGTACGGCGTTGCTTCTGGCCCGCTCCCTGGCGCTGGCAGCGGTGGTCACCGCGGCCAGCCTGGTGATCGGCGTGGGGTGGGCGTGGGTCGTGACCCGCACCGCGCTGCCCGCCCGGCGCTGGTGGCTCGTGCTCGGCACGCTGCCGTTGGCCGTGCCCTCCTACCTTGCCGCCTACGCCTGGATCAGCCTCGTCCCTGGGCTCTCACCGTTCCTCGGTTCAGCGCTCGTGCTCACGCTGGTCTGCTACCCATACGTGCTGCTGCCGGTGGCAGCCGCCCTCTCGCGCGTCGACCCTGCGGCCGAGGACGTGGCCCGCTCGCTGGGCAAGGGACCTGTCACCACACTGGCCACCGTGACGCTGCGCCAGGTGCGCCCGGCGGCGGTCGCCGGCGGACTTCTCGTGGCGCTGTACGTGCTGTCGGACTTCGGAGCGGTCGCCCTGCTGCGCCTGGACACGTTCACCCGCGTCATCTACACCTCCTACCGGGCGGGGTTCGACCCGGTGCCGGCCGCAGTGCTGAGCGTCGTGCTGGTGGTCGTGACCGGCCTCATCGCCGCCGCCGAGATGCGCAGCCGAGGCCGAGCGCGTCAGGCACGGCTGGGTTCCGGCGTCGCCCGTCGAGCACGCCTGTCGCAGCTGTCGCCGGGCGGCGGGGTCGGCGTCGTCGTGGCAATGGTTGTCGTGTCGGCGCTGGCGCTGGCAGTCCCGCTCGGCACTGTGGCCTGGTGGATCAGCGGGTCGAGCCGCGCCTTCCCGGTGGCTGACGTGCTGAGCGCGACGGCGGTGACGGTCGGCCTCGCGCTGGCCGCCGCGGCTGTGACGACGGTGGTCGCCGCTCCCGTGGGGTTTCTTGCCGCCCGCTACCCCTCCCGCACCTCGGGCTGGCTGGAGCGGCTGAGCTACGTCGGGTTCGCGCTGCCCGGCATCGTCGTCGCGCTGTCGTTGGTCTACCTCGGCGTGCGCGTCGTCTACCCGCTCTACCAGACGACCGCGATGCTGCTGCTCGCCTACCTGGTGCTGTTCCTGCCCATGGCTGTGGGGTCGATCCGTGCAGCCGTCAGCGCGACGCCACCGGTGCTGGAAGAAATGGCCCGATCGCTGGGCCGCACCCCGCTGCGGGCTTTCGCGTCCGTGACGCTGCCGATCGTTACCCCCGGTGTGCTGGCCGGTGCGGCGCTGGTCGCGGTGACGGTGATGAAAGAGCTGCCGGCCACGCTCGTGCTGCGACCCATCGGTACCGAGACGCTGGCCACCGAGCTGTGGTCGGCGACGGCGGCCGGCGCCTACGCCGCTGCGGCCCCCTTCGCCGCAGCCCTGGTTCTGGTCGCGATCATCCCGGCTGGGCTGCTGGCCGTACGATCGGGGCGCTCATGACCTTGCCGACCTTGCGCATCCGTGCGCTGGCCAAGCACTACCCGTCCCTGACCGTGCTGGACGGGATCAACCTCGACGTCGCGCAGGGAAGCCTGGTGGCGTTGCTCGGGGCGTCCGGGTGCGGCAAGACGACGCTGCTGCGCCTGGTCGCCGGCTTCGACCGGCCCGACGCCGGGACGATCGAGCTCGACGGGACGGTCATCTCCGGCGAGGGCACGCACGTGCACCCCGAGCGACGGCGTATCGGCGTGGTGCCGCAGGAGGGGGCGGTGTTCCCGCACCTCAGCGCGGCGGCGAACGTCGGATTCGGGCTCGCCCGGGGTGGTCGACGAGCGCGGGTGGAGGAGATGCTCGACCTGGTCGGCATGGGCGGCCTCGGGTCGCGGATGCCGCACGAGCTCTCCGGCGGTCAGCTGCAAAGGGTGGCCCTGGCCCGTGCGCTGGCGCCCCAACCGGCGCTCGTGCTGCTGGACGAGCCGTTCGCGGCTCTCGACACGGGTCTGCGGGCAGCCGTTCGTCAGCAGGTTCGCGAGGCGGTCAAGGCCGTCGGCGCCACCGCCGTCCTGGTGACGCACGACCAGGAGGAGGCGCTGTCGATGGCCGACGAGGTCGCCATCATGGGATCAGGCAAGGTTGTGCAACAGGGAGAGCCCATGTCGGTCTACCAGTCGCCGGCGTCGGCGCAGGTGGCGGGCTTTCTCGGCGACGCGATGGTGCTGCCCGCCGCGACGGACGGCACCCACGCGTCGTCGGTGCTCGGTTCGGTGCGGGTCGCGCGCGCCGAAGCCGGGACGGGTCACCTCGTCGTACGGCCTGAGCAGGTCGTCGTCTTGCCGCGGGGCGGCGCAGGAGTGCCCGGTGAAGTCGTGAGCACCCAGTTCTTCGGACACGACGCGATGATCACCGTCGCCGTGGGACACCCTGCGACGCAGGTGCGCTCGCGCGTGCTGGGGGCGCCGGTGCACTTGCTGCCGGGGACCCCGGTATCGGTATTCGTCAAGGGTGAGGGCACCTACTTCGGCATGATGAGCTGATGAGCACGGCGGGCAAGATGCTGGTGGCCAGCCCGACGCTGCTCGACCCCAACTTCGAGCGCGCGGTGGTGCTGATGCTCGAGCACACCGAGGACGGGGCGCTGGGCGTGGTGCTCAACCGGCCGTCCGGCCTGTCGGTGGGTGACGTCATGGCGCCGTGGGCGCCGCTGGTCACTCCGCCGTCGATGGTCTTCGAGGGTGGGCCGGTGTCGACCGACTCCGCCCTGGGGCTGGTGCGCACGAGTGATCGCGACGTTCTGGGTATCCGACGCCTGGGCCATGGCGTCGCTCTCGTCGACCTCGACACCCCGGCCGAGCTGGTCAGCGACTCGGTCACGTCGATGCGCCTGTTCGCCGGGTACGCGGGGTGGGCCGGCGGCCAGCTGGAGACCGAGCTGGACGAGGAGGCCTGGTTCGTCGTGGACGCTCTGCCCGACGACGCCTTCTCCGGCGAGCCGCAGACCCTGTGGCGGCGGGTGCTCAAGCGACAGCCGCACCCGCTGTCTCTGGTGGCCTCGTTCCCGCAGGACCCCGCGTTGAACTGATGCCTACGATGGGGTGATGGCTACGCAGCTGAGCCCCGGTACCGAGACGGTCGTCGACGAACGCACGCAACCGGTCACCGACGACGGCGACCACGAGCGGTTCTCCCACTACGTCCCGAAAGACAAGCTGACCGAGGCGATGGTCATGGGCACGCCAGTCATCGCGCTGTGCGGCAAGGTGTGGGTGCCGAGTCGTGACCCGCAGAAGTACCCGGTGTGTCCCACCTGCAAGGAGATCTGGGAGAAGCTGCCGAGGGGGCGCAAGCCCAAGAAGGGCGGTGACGAGTAGTGGCCGTGGCGTCGGCGATGGTGCCCTTGGGAAGTGAGGCGCCCTCGTTCTCCCTAGCTGAGGTGTCCGGCACGGTGGTGCACCGCTCGGACTTCTCCGGCCCCCTGCTTGTGGCGTTCCTGTGCAACCACTGCCCGTACGTTCAGCACGTCGAGGTGGTGCTGGGTCGGGTACTCGCCGAGCGCGCAGGACTGGACGTCGTGGGCGTGTGCACCAACGACGCGCAGGCCTACCCCGACGACGCCCCCGAGCGCCTCGCCGAGCAGGCGGAGCGGGCAGGATGGACGTTCCCCTACTTGGTGGACTCCGACCAGAGCGTTGGTCGGGCGTACCAGGCGGTGTGTACGCCCGACTTCTTTCTCTACGACGGGTCGGGCCGGCTGGCCTACCGTGGTGCGTTCGACGACTCCACCCCCGGCAACGGCCGGCCCGTCACCGGCGACCTGCTCGCCGACGCCATCGACCGTGTCCTGCGCGACGAGTCCGTGCCCGAGCCGCACCGACCCAGCATGGGCTGCTCGATCAAGTGGCGGGAATGACGAGCGGCGCGGGACCGTTCCCGTAAGCAAGTCCGCAGGTATACCCCCCGGGGTATTCTGGGTCCCAAACACCCGACACCGACGAATCGGAGCAACTCATGGCCACCCTGACCATGACCAACGACAACCACGACGAGACGATCGCCGACGGCGTCGTGCTGATCGACTTCTGGGCCGAGTGGTGCGGTCCGTGCCGCAGCTTCGCGCCGGTCTACGAGAAGAGCTCGGACGAGCACACAGACGTCACGTTCGCCAAGGTCGACACCGAGGCCGAGCGTGAGCTCGCGGGCAAGTACGGCATCACCTCCATCCCCACTCTCGTGATCTACCGCGACTCCATCCCGGTCTTCATGCAGCCGGGCGCGGTGCCGGGCAACGTTCTCGAAGACCTCATCACCCAGGTGAAGGGGCTCGACATGGAGACCGTGCGCACCCAGTACGAGGAGCAGCTCAAGGCCGCCGGCCGCTAGGCGCATGGCTGCCGTCGAGGTCACGTGGTGGGGACACTCGACGGTTTCGGTGCACGACTCCGGGACGCACCTGCTGACCGACCCGTTGCTGACCAACCGCGTCGCGCACCTCACGCGGCGGCGGGGGTCGACGCCGACGGGCCTTGCCCCGGATGCGGTGCTGATCTCCCACCTGCACCACGACCACCTGCACCTGCCGTCCCTGCGGCGCCTTCCGCCGGGGACGGCAGTGCTGCTTCCGGCCGGCGGCGCCGGGTTGCTCGCCGACCTCGACCTGGTCGTGACGCAGGTCGAGGTCGGCGACACCGTCGAGGTCGCCGGCGTGCAGGTGCGGGCGGTCCGTGCCTGGCACGACGGCCGCCGGCACCCCGGGTCGTCGTGGTCGGCGCCCGCACTCGGCTACGTCATCCAAGGCTCGGCCAGCACCTGGTTCGTCGGTGACACCGGCCCCGACCCCGAGCTCGGGGCCGACGTCGGTGAGGCCGACATCGCACTGGTGCCAGTGGGTGGCTGGGGCCCCGTGTCGCGGTCGTCGGTGCGCGGGCAGCACCTGGGACCCCTCGAGGCGGCCGAGACCGTGCAGCGCGTCGGTGCCGGGCTGGCCGTGCCCATCCACTACGGCACGATGTGGCCGAGCGGCATGCGAGCGCGCGTCAGCCCCGCCTTCGCGGGTCCGGGCGCACACTTCGCTGCGCTCACGCCTCAGGCGCACGAGCTGACGCCGGGCCAGTCGCTGACCTGGCCGCTCAGCTGATTGCCACGACCACCGAGTTCGACACCACCTGGGTTCCGTCGACGTCGGTCACTACCCTGAACTCGTTGCTGCCGACGCGACCTGTGCGCACCCTGACGCCGAACGACCCGTCGGTGCGGGTGGTGGCCGTGACGGGGAAATCGACGAAGCCGATGCCGTCGACCGACTGCTGCACCTGGAGCTCGACGTCGCCCTGCCCCGGCACCAGCACGCCGGAGAGCTGAATCAGCTCGCCGGTGTCGGCGGTGTTGCGGTCAGCGTCCAACGAGAGGGTGGCGTCCACCGACGCAGTGGGTGCCGGTGTTCCGGTAGCAGCCGGGGTCGGTGACGGGGTGGGTGCGGCGGTTGAGACGGGTGCCGCGTCGGGCTCGCTCGTCGTCGCGACGAGAGCGCCCACGAGAAAGCCGATCACCGCAGCCGCCATCAGCGTGATGACGATGACGGCGGGCGCGGGGCGTGGGGAAGCGGCCATGACCCCCCTATTGTCGCCGACGCCCGTCTATGTCTGCGCCTGCGCGGCGGCGGCGATGTCGGCCAGGTCTTTCTGCACGGCTTTGCGGACGGATCCGACCATTGCCCACCCGGTGAGCATGCTCATCGCCTTGGCGGCCCTCCCCGTGGCCTCACCCCCGAAGGTCATCACGATGTCGGTGCCGGCGTCGGTCGGGGAGAAGTCGAACGTCGTGACATAGCGCATCCCGGCGGACTCGGCTTGCGCGGTGTAGGAGCGGCCCGGCTGCATCGCCGTGATGACCAGCTCTTCGCTCGCCTGCTTGCCGTACATCGTGCGGGTCTCGCGCCACCGCGTGCCGACGCCGAACTCGCCCTCGCTGAGGACGTCGACCGCGCTGATCCCCGACATCGTCTCGGGCATCGAGGCGAGGTCGGTGGCGATGCGCCACACCACCTCGACGGGGGCGGCGCACGACTCGGAGACGGTGACGGTCTGCATGTCGCCTGACGCTACTGCGCCCGAACCGACGCGCTGGGCAGCGCGAACCAGCGCAGCGCCTCGAAGTCGTCGCGCAGCCCACCCTGGTCGTCCTCATCCTGCTCGGCGCGCTCGGCCAGCAGTCGCTCGGCCTGGCGCAGGTACTCGGCGAGCACTGACTCCGGCGCCCGGTCGTCGTGGTGCGGGTACGACAGCCGGCCGGCGGCGTCGTAGGCGACGTCGGTGAGGCGCAGCGGCGGCTCGCCCGGACCGTCGCGGTGTCGCCAGATGCCCGTCGTCGGGTCGAAGTCGTAGTCCGGCAGAAATCGGTGGCCGTGCCGCGCCACGAAGGCGACCGCCCCGACGATGAAGGCGAACACCTGCTCGGAGATGAAGTAGTTGAAGTTGACCCGCACCCAGCCCGGCTTGATGCCCTCACAGCCCAGCGCGATCTCGCGCTCGAAGGCGTGGGACTGCTCGACATCGATGCCGAGCAGGGTGTGCCCGTACGGGCCTGCGCACGAGCACCCGCCGCGGGACTGGACGCCGAACAGGTCGTTGAGCAGGGCGACGACGGCGTTGTGGTGCAGGTAGCGACCATCCGGACGGCGCACCACGAACGAGACGATCGACAGCCGTTCGGCGTCGGTGTTGCCGAGCACCTCGATGGACGGCTCAGCGCTCCAAGCCTCGATCGCGCGCGACACGAAGTCGTGCTCGTGGGCGCGGATCACGTCGGTGCCCACGGCCTCTTTGAGCCCGAACACCATGCCGGCGCGGATCGACTCCACGATCGCCGGAGTGCCACCCTCCTCGCGGTGCACGGCGTCGTCGAGGTAGACGTGCTCGGCGGGGTTGACGTAGGCGACCGTGCCGCCGCCGACGACGTCGGGAACCCGGTTCGTCAGCAGCGCGCGCCGGGCGACGAGGACGCCGGGCGTGCCCGGGCCGCCGATGAACTTGTGCGGGGAGAGGAACACCGCGTCCTTGTACGCGAGCGGGTCGCCGCCGGCGGGAGCCTGCATGTCGATGTCGACGTAGGGTCCGGCGGCGGCGAAGTCCCACAGGGCGAGGGCGCCGTGGCGGTGCAGCAGGGCGGAGATCCCCGCGGTGTCGGTGATGATGCCGGTCACGTTGCTGGCGGCGGAGAACGAGCCGATCGTCAGCGGACGACCGGCGTACTCCACCAGGCGCTCGGCCAGGGTGTGTTGGCAGACGTGACCGTCTGCGTCCTCGCCGATGCGCACGACGTCGGCGATCGACTCCCGCCAGGGCAGCTCGTTGGAGTGGTGCTCGAACGGCCCGACGAACACGACGGGTCGCTGGTCGGGTGGGATGTGCTCGTCCAGGTGGTAACGGTCCTGCATGGCCGACGGGATCCGCAGGCCCAGGATGCCGATGAGCCGGTCGATCGCCCCGGTCGAGCCCGAGCCGGCGAAGATCACGGCCGTCGTCTCGTCCCCGTTGACCGCCCGGTGGATGACGGCCCGCGCGTCCTCGCGCAGCCGCGTCGTCTGCAAGCCGGTGCCGCTGGACTCCGTGTGCGTGTTCGCGTAGCGCGGCAGCACCTCGTCGACGATGAAGCCCTCGATGAACGACAGCGCCCGGCCGCTCGCGGTGTAGTCGGCGTAGGTCACCCGGCGTGGCCCGTACGGGCCGGGGACGACCTGGTCGTCGCCGATCACCGACTCGCGGATGCGGGCGAGCAGCGCAGGCTCGAGCAGGCCGGGGTCGCGGGGCCGAATGTGCACGTGCGTCCTCCTACAGGTCGTCCATCCCGAGGGGGTGCCCGTCCAGCTCGACGCCCGCCTCGCGCATCTGCTCCAGCGCCTGCGCCGTGGTGCGCGCGGCGACGCCCGCCGTCAGGCCCAGCAGCACCCGGGTGTCGAGCCCGGCGGCCACCGCGTCGATTGCTGTCGCCCGCACGCAGTGGTCGGTGGCGACGCCCACGACGTCCACAGCGCCGACCTCGTGCGCGGCGAGCCACTCGGCCAGGCCCCGGCCGTCGCGGTCGGTTCCCTCGAAGCCCGAGTATGCGGCCTCGTGGGCGCCCTTGTCGAAGACCGCGTCGAACGGCTGCGGGTCGAGGTTGGCGTGGAACGCCGCGCCGTCCGTCCCGGCGAGGCAGTGCACCGGCCAGGAGTCGACGAAGTCGGGCGGGTCGCCGAAGTGTGTCCCCGGGTCGACGTGGTGGTCACGGGTCGCCACCACGTGGCTGTACGTACGCCGGCGCGGGTCGGCCTGCGACCAGCGGTGCAGCAGCTCGCCGATGCCCAGGGCGACCTCCGCGCCGCCGGCTACGCCCATGGAGCCGCCCTCGCAGAAGTCGTTCTGCACGTCGACCACGATCAGTGCTCGGTTCATCGTCACCCTCTCGTCGTGGGGATCGCCGGCTCGCCGGCGGACAGCTTGCGGGCCCTCTCGGGCAGCTCGGCGACCACGCGCCTGTGCCGGTCGCGCGCCTGGCGCAGGCTCTCCCGGTAGACGACCTCGCCGGCGCGCACCATCGGCACCTGCAGCGCGCGCTCGTCGCTACCGCCGGGGTGGGGGTCGACGCGGACGACCTCGGCGGTGGCCACACCATGCTCGACGCGGCGTCGGGCCGTCTTGCGACCGCCGCCGCCCGCCTTGCCCCGACTTCGCTTCTCGACGTCCACCATCACCCCGTCGGCACCGGCGCGCGCGACGAGCTTGTAGACCATCTTCGCCGTCGGTGCACCCGAGCCCACAACCAGCTGCGTCCCGACGCCGTAGCCGTCGACCGGGGCTGCGGCCAGCGCGGCGATCGCGTGCTCGTCGAGGTCGCTCGTCACCACGATCCGCGTGCCGGTGGCGCCCAGGTCGTCGAGCTGGCGCCGCACGCGCGCGGCCTGCGCGACCAGGTCGCCGGAGTCCAGGCGCACGCCGCCCAGCCCGGTGCCGGCCACCTCGACCGCGGTGGCCACTCCCGCGGCCACGTCGAAGGTGTCGACCAGCAGCGTCGTGGCCGGGCCGAGGGCGGCGACCTGGGAGGCGAACGCCGCTCGCTCGCTGTCGTGCAGCAGGGTGAAGGCGTGCGCGCTCGTGCCGCGCGTCGGGATGCCGAACAGGTGCCCGGCCGCGAGGTTGCTCGTGCTGTCGAACCCGGCGACGTAGGCGGCGCGGGCCGCGGAGACCGCTGCTGCCTCGTGCGTGCGCCGCGACCCCATCTCGATGCACGGCCGGTTGCCGGCGGCGGAGGTCATGCGTGAGGCGGCCGAGGCGATCGCGCAGTCGTGGTTGAGGATCGAGAGCACCACGGTCTCCAGCACGACCGCCTCGGCGAACGTGCCTTCCACGGTGAGCACGGGGGAGTGCGGGAAGTACGCCTCCCCCTCGGGGTAGCCGTCCACGTCACCGGTGAACCGGTAGTCGGCCAGGTAGGCACACGTCGCCTCGTCCACGACGCCGGACGCCGCCAGCCAGTCGAGCTGGTCTCCGGAGAACCGGAACGACTCGATGGCGTCGAGCACGCGTCCGGTGCCCGCCACCACGCCGTAGCGCCGGCCGTCGGGCAGGCTCCGGGCGAACACCTCGAACACGCTGCGACGCTGCGCTGTGCCGTCGGCCAGCGAGGCCGCCAGCATGGTGAGCTCGTAGTGGTCGGTGAGCAGCGCGCTCGTCACGTCAGCCACGGTAGTGGGCGCGTGCATCGGCGGCTGCGCGTGTCACGATGGGCCATGTGACCACTGCGCCGGCCGAGCTCGACGAGCCTGTCGTCGACGATGTCACGCAGACCCAGGCGCCATGGGTGACCATCGTCTGGAACGACCCGATCAACCTCATGTCCTACGTCTCCTACGTCTTCCAGACGTACTTCGGGCACCCGAAGGCGCTCGCCGAGAAGCTGATGCTCGACGTGCACCACAAGGGCAAGGCCGTGGTGTCGACCGGCAGCCGCGAGGAGATGGAACGCGACGTGGAAGCCATGCACGCCTACGGGCTGTGGGCGACCCTGCAGCGCTCGGACGCGTAGTGGGGACAGCCTTTCGTCGACGCCGGGACGGCACGCTCACGGCCACGCTGCACCCCGGTGAGATCGACCTGCTCGCCAGCCTCGTCGGGCAGCTGCTCGAGCTGTTGGCCGACGGCGAGCCACAGGCCACCGGGCCGACCGACCCGTTGGAGCGGGTGCTCGACCTTGCCTCGCCCGACCCGCCGTCTGACCCGGTGCTGCGCCGGCTGTTCCCCGACGCCTACGCCGAGGAGTCGTCGGCGGCCGACTTCCGCCGCTACACCGAGCGCGGCCTGCGCGACGTCAAGCGGCGCAACGCCCTGGTGGTGCTCGGTGCGCTGGAGCGGGCCGAGCCGGCGCGTCGCGAGTCAGACGAGCGCCGCACCGTCCGCGTCGACCACGCCGACGCCGAGGCCTGGATGCGTTCGCTCACCGACCTGCGGCTGGCGTTGGGAACGCGGCTGGGCCTGGAGCAGGACGACGATCCGCAGTGGGACGATCCCGACCCGCGCCGCTACGTTCTGAGCGTCTATGAGTGGTTGGGGTGGCTGCAAGACACCCTGGTGAACGCCGTCATGCGTTGACGGGCAGCTGCTGGGCCGGGAACCCAGCGCTGCCCATCAACGCTGTCTCTACGACGTGGCCGCTGACCGGCCCGTCGCCGGCTCGAGAGCCGCCACCTCGGGGTCGCCGTCCAGCATCTTCTCGCCCGTCTCTTGGCGAGCGAACTCCGCATCGTCGTAGAACGACTTCAGCCGGGCGATCTTGTAGATCACCAGGGCGAACACCGCCTTGGCCACCACGTCGGCGATCGTGTAGCCGACCTGCCGCAGGACGAACGCGTCCGAGCCGTCGAAACCGAACATCGGGAACATGTAGGCGATCGGGTAGAAGCCCCACGAGGCCAGCAGCAGCCACCGCAGGTTGCGCACGGAGACGGCCACCTCAGCGGGCTGGCGGCCCATCGACCTGGTCAGCTCGACGAAGAGGACGTACAGGATGTACAGGAAGGGGATGGTGGACAGGGCGCCCCACAGGGCGCGCTCGCCGTTGGCCATGGCCAGCTCGCCCGGGTAGCCCAGAGCAATCATCAGCGCCGAGGCCGGGACCAGCCGCACGAGAAGTCGGCGGGCCTGCGAGCGGGGGAGCGCCAGCACGGCCACGGCTTCGACCAGCAGCAACGGCACGGTCAGCAGCCAGTCCACGTAGCGGTACGCCTCGTTGAACGTCGCGCCCTCGGCGAGCACGAAGGTGCCGGCGGCGTCGACGACGTAGGCGGCGTCGAAGCTGTCGATGATCCTGAAGTAGTGGTACGTCGCGATGCCGAGCACGATCGCCGAGATCACCAGCGCCGTGCGGTAGCGGGGCAGCACGCGGTTCTTCGACAGCAGCAAGAAGAGCGCCGTGAACAACATGGAGGCGATGGCGAACGAGAAGAAGTTGTAGACAGTGTCAAACTGGGTCTGGGTCAGTTCGGGTACTCCGACCACGGCGAACCTCCTGGTGGATGTAGGCGGATGTCATTCCCGGCCACGTGACGAACTGTTCCCGGGGACGACCAAGATCGTTCCCGGGAAGCGTTGCAGCGGCCACTTGGACAACGTCTGGATCGGTTTCCCCGCGTGCGCGATACTGTCCTCATGTTGTCCATCGGCCGATCCGTACTGAACGCGGTCATTGCCCACGCCCGCGCCGACCACCCGGACGAGGCCTGCGGCATCGTCGCCGGTCCGATCGACGGTGACGTGCCCTCGCGGCACGTCCCCATGGTCAACGCCGAACGCTCGCCGACCTTCTACCGGTTCGAGCCCAGCGAACAGCTGCGGGTGTGGCGCGAGATGGACGACAACGACGAGCGGCCCGTCGTCATCTACCACTCCCACACCGCCACCGAGCCGTACCCGTCGCGTACCGACGTCAACCTGGCCAGCGACCCCGACGCGCACTACCTGCTCGTCTCGACCCGCGACCCAGACTCCGACGAGGTGCGCTCGTACCGGATCGTGGCCGGTGAGGTGAGCGAGGAAGAGGTTCGGGTCGTCTGACGTTGGCCAGGGGCAGCAACGAGCAGACGAGAGAGGACGAGGCGTGGCTATCGAGGTTCGAATCCCGACGATCCTGCGTGACTACACCGGTGGGGCCAAGACGGTCGAGGCGGACGGCGCGACGCTGGCCGAGCTGGTCGACCACCTGGAGGCCAGCCACCCCGGTCTCAAGGACCGGCTGGTCGACAACGGGTCGCTGCGGCGGTTCGTCAACGTGTACCTGAACGACGAGGACGTGCGCTTTCTCGGCGGCCTCGGCACCGAGCTCACCGATGGCGACTCGGTGACCGTGCTGCCGGCCGTCGCCGGGGGCTGACCCGCGCGCCATGCGGTACGAGTCGTTCCTCGATTCCGTCGGCGGCACACCGTTGGTGGGGCTGCCGCGTCTCTCGCCTGCGCCGGACGTCCGGCTGTGGGCGAAGCTCGAGGACCGCAACCCGACCGGGTCGGTGAAGGACCGGGCCGCCCTGGCCATGATCCGGGCCGCCGAGGCAGACGGCCGCCTGCAGTCCGGTGCCACGATCCTCGAGCCGACCAGCGGCAACACGGGGATCTCGCTGGCGATGGCGGCGCGCGTGCTGGGTTACCGCATCGTGTGCGTCATGCCCGAGAACACCTCACCGGAGCGGCGCGAGCTGCTCGCCATGTACGGCGCCGACGTCGTGCTCTCCCCGGCGGCGGGTGGCTCGAACGAGGCGGTGCGGGTGGCGCAGCGGATGGCCGACGCCCATCCCGAGTGGGTGATGCTGTACCAGTACGGCAACCCGGCGAACGCGCAGGCGCACTACGACACGACCGGCCCGGAGCTACTGGCCGACCTGCCGACGATCACCCACTTCGTCGCCGGGCTCGGCACGACCGGCACGCTGATGGGAGCCGGTCGCTTTCTGCGCGAGAAGGTTCCGGGCATCGAGGTGATCGCGGCAGAGCCCCGCTACGGCGAGCTGGTCTACGGCCTGCGCAACATCGACGAGGGGTTCGTCCCCGAGCTGTACGACCCGGACGTGCTGACCAGCCGGTTCTCGGTGGGTCCCCGTGACGCCGTCCGGCGCGTCCGCGAGCTGCTCGACAGCGAGGGTGTCTTCGCCGGCATCTCCACCGGGGCGATCCTGCACGCCGCGCTCGGCGTCGCCCGCAAGGCGCAGCGGGCCGGGCGTGCGGCAGACGTCGCCTTCATCGTCTGCGACGGTGGGTGGAAGTACCTGTCCACCGGCGTTTACACAAGCGAGATCGACGATGCCGAGGAAGCGCTTGACGGCCAGCTCTGGGCGTAGTGTTCCCGCCGTGGCGGACGCGCCGATCGGCATCGTGGACAGCGGGGTGGGCGGGCTCACCGTCGCTCGAGCCGTGCTGGACCTGCTGCCGCACGAGCCGCTGCTGTACCTGGGCGACACCGCCCGCGGACCGTACGGACCCTTGCCCATCGCCACCGTGCGCAGCCACGCGTTGGAGGTGATGGACCTGCTCGTCGACCGTGGCGTGAAGGCCCTGGTGATCGCCTGCAACTCGGCCAGCAGCGCTGTGCTCCGTGATGCTCGGGAGCGCTACGCGCTAGGCCGGGGCGTGCCGGTCGTCGAGGTGATCGCACCGGCGGTGCGCCGCTCGGTCGCGACCACTCGCGGGGGGCGCATCGGCGTGATCGGCACCCAGGCGACCATCGGCAGCCGCGCCTACGACGACTCCTTCGCTGCGGCTCCCCACCTGCACGTCACGTCCGCGGCCTGCCCGCGGTTCGTCGACTACGTGGAGGCCGGCATCACGCACGGCCCCGAGCTCGAGGCCCTGGCCCGGGAGTACCTGCGGCCGCTGATCGACGCCGAGGTCGACACACTCGTGCTGGGATGCACGCACTACCCGCTGCTGGCGGGCGTCATCTCCTACGTCATGGGGCAGGATGTCGCCCTGGTGTCCAGCGCCGACGAGACTGCACGAGAGGTGTTCCGAACGTTGCGTGATCACGACCTGCTGCGCGACGACGCCTTGGCGGCACCCCAGCACCAGTTCTTGTCGACCGGCGACCCGGACGCCTTCGCGGCTGTCGCCCGCCGATTCTTGGGACCGGAGGTAGGAATGGTCGAAGGTGTGCCCTGGTCGGGCGCCGCTCGGGTAGAGGCGCTGCGATGAAGCTCACCGTCGTCGGGTGCTCCGGCTCGTACCCCGGCCCGGACTCGGCCGCGTCCTCCTACCTCGTGGAGGCCGACGGGTACCAGGTCGTGCTCGACCTGGGCAACGGGGCGCTCGGTCAGCTGCAGCGCTACACCACGCTCGACGCACCCGGAACGGTGATGCTCAGCCACCTGCACGCCGACCACGTGATCGACCTGACGTCGTACTACGTCGTGCGCCGCTACCACCCGGACGCCCAGATGCCCACCCTGCCGGTCTACGGGCCGCACGGCAGCGCGCACCGGATGGCCCGCGCCTACGACCTGCCCTACAACCCGGGGATGACGCACGAGTTCGACTTTCGGGTGTACCCGACCGAGCCGTTCGAGGTGGGCCCGTTCACCGTCACCGTCGTCCCGGTCATCCACCCGGTCGACGCCTACGCGATGCGGCTGGAGCACGACGGTCGCACCCTGGTCTACTCCGGCGACACGGCGCCGACGCCGGCCCTGGCCCAGCTCGCTGACGGCGCCGACGTCTTTCTGTGCGAGGCCGCGTTCTTGTCCGGACGGGAGAACCCCGAGGGCCTGCACCTCACGGGACGCGAAGCCGGACAGGTTGCCACCGAGGCTGGGACGGGATCGCTGATCATCACCCACGTCCCCCCGTGGGGAGACTCTGCGCGGGCGTTGGCCGAGGCGAAGGAGACCTTCGCCGGCCCACTCGAGCTGGCGGCCCCCGGCATGACCGTCGAGGTCTGATCGCCCGCGTACCCTCTCTCGGCGTGACCAGGCATGACGGACGTCGACCGGACCAGCTGCGACCAGTGACCTTCGAGCGCAGCTGGTCGATGCACGCGGAGGGGTCGGTGCTGGTGTCGTTCGGTGCCACGAAGGTGCTGTGCACCGCGTCGGTGACCCAGGGCGTGCCCCGCTGGCGCAAGGGCTCGGGGCTCGGCTGGGTGACCGGGGAGTACGCGATGCTGCCGCGCGCCACCACGACGCGCTCGGACCGCGAGTCGGTCAAGGGCCGGCCCGGGGGCCGCACCCAGGAGATCTCCCGGCTCGTCGGGCGCTCGCTGCGGGCCGCGGTCGATCTGAAGGGCCTCGGGGAGAACACGATCGTCGTCGACTGCGACGTGCTGCAGGCCGATGGCGGCACCCGTACGGCCGCCATCACGGGCGGTTACGTCGCGCTGGCCGACGCGATGGACTGGCTGCGCAGCCGGGGCGCGCTCGCCGGGGAGCCCTTGGCGATGTCGGTCGCGGCCGTGTCGGTCGGCATCGTGGCCGGCAGCCCGGTGCTCGACCTCGACTACGTCGAGGACGTGGACGCCGAGACCGACATGAATGTCGTGATGACCGGGGACGGACGTTTCGTCGAGGTTCAGGGCACGGCCGAGGCCGAGCCCTTCGACCGCGCCCTGCTCGACGGAATGCTCGACCTGGCCACGGCCGGCTGCGCCGAGCTGACTGCGCTGCAGGCTGCCGCGCGATGACGGCGCTGGTGCTGGCCACCAGCAACCGCAAGAAGCTGGTGGAGCTCGACCGCATCCTGCGTGCGGCCGGGCTCGAGGTCGACCTGCTGACCCTGGACGAGGTCGAGGTGCCCGATGTCGTGGAGAGCGGGGCGACGTTCGCCGAGAACGCCGTCCTCAAGGCGACCGCGACCGCGGCGGCGACGGGGCGCACGGCCGTGGCCGACGACTCGGGCCTGGCCGTGGACGCGCTCAACGGCATGCCCGGCGTGCTGTCGGCGCGCTGGAGTGGTGCCGGCGCGACGGACGAGTCCAACCTGCGCCTCGTGCTCGACCAGACCGCCGACGTGCCCGACGACCGGCGCGGGGCCGCCTTCGTCTGTGTCGCGGCGCTGGCCGAGCCGGACGGCGACGTGCACACCGTCGAGGGCCGCGTGACCGGGCACCTGCTGCGTGCCCCAGCCGGGGACGGCGGGTTCGGCTACGACCCGATCTTCGTCCCGCACGGCTATGCCGTCACCACGGCCCAGCTGAGCCCGGCCGACAAAGATGCGATCAGTCACCGCGGCGAGGCCTTCCGCGGGATCGCCGCGGTGATTCGTGCGGGAGGCGGGACTCGAACCCGCACGCCCGAAGGCACTGGATCCTAAGTCCAGCGCGGCTGCCAGTTACGCCACTCCCGCCGCAGGGTCCAGCGTAGGTCAGTCGATGCCGAGGTCGCGTCGCAGCTTCGCGACGTGACCGGCGGCCTTGACGTTGTACAGCGCCTTGCGCACCACCCCGGCGGGATCGAGCACGAATGTCGAGCGGATCACCCCGGTGACGGTCTTGCCGTACAGCTTCTTCTCCCCGAACGCGCCGTAGGCGGTGAGCGTCTGCTTCGACGGGTCCGCCAGCAGCGGGAACGTCAGCGACTCCGCCTGCGCGAACGTGGCGAGCTTCTCGACCGGGTCCGGCGAGACACCGACTACCTGGTAGCCGTGGGCGGCGAGGGAGGCCAGGTTGTCACGAAAGTCGCAGGCCTGCGTCGTGCACCCGGGCGTGGCCGCGGCGGGGTAGAAGTACAGGACGACAGGCCCGCCCTGCAGGTCGCTGAGCGACAGCGTCGTGCCATCGGCGGTGGGCAACGAGAACGCCGGCGCGGCGTCGCCGGGGCTGAGTCGGGTCACGGCGCAGGAGGCTAGTTGTTCTCGGGGGTGCACACGCGACCATGTCGCATCTAGAGTGCCCGCATGCACGTACCCGACGGCTTTCTCGACGTCCCCACCTCGCTGGCGACCGGCGTGTTCGCCGCCGGCACGATCGCCGTCGCGCTGAAGAAGTCGCGCAACGAGCTCAACGAGAAGACAGCCCCGATGGCCGGGCTCACCGCCGCGTTCGTCTTCGCCGTCCAGATGATCAACTTTCCGGTCGGGGTGGGAACCAGCGGGCACCTCATGGGTGGGGCGCTCGCCGCCGTCCTCGTCGGGCCGTGGACGGCCGTGCTGGTGCTGAGCGTGGTGCTGATGGTGCAAGCGCTGGTGTTCGCCGACGGGGGGTTGACGGCTCTCGGCACCAACATCACGCTCATCGGCATCGTCACGGTCTTCGTCGGGTGGGGCGTCACCAAGCTCGTCCTGCAGTTCCTGCCCAAGCGTGCCGCGTCGGTGGTGCCGGCCTCGTTCGTCGGGGCGCTGCTGTCGGTGCCGGCGGCGGCGGGCGTCTTCGTGCTGCTCTACATGGTCGGTGGGGCAACCCCGCTCCCGTTCGGCGCCCTCATGGCCACGATGCTCGGCTGGCACACGCTCATCGGCCTGGGCGAGGCCTTCATCACCGCGGCCACCGTCGGCGCGGTCGTCGCGGTGCGGCCCGACCTGGTCTACGCCGCCCGCGGCCTCGGCTCGTCCCTGGTGCTTCGCACCCCGGACGGCCAGGAGATCCCTGCCAGCCAGCTGGAGCCGGTGGACGAGCCGGCGCGTCGCTCGCCGTGGCCGCTGCTTGCCGGCGGGCTCGGCGTCACGCTGGTGCTGGCCGGGGCCGTCAGCTTCTTCGCCTCCAGCAACCCCGACGGGCTCGAGTACGTGGCCGAAGACCAGGGCTTCATCGAGTCGGCGGAGGACTCCGCGGTCGGTGGGTGGTCGCTGGCCGACTACGGCGACGTCGGCAACATCCCCGTCGGCGTTGCCGGCCTGATCGGCGTCGGGGTCACCATCCTGCTGGGGCTTGCCCTGTTCACGTGGCTGGCGCGTCGCTCGTCGTCGGCAGACTCGCCGTCGTCTGACCGAGCCGGCGTCTGAGGTGGCCGGCGGCCACGTTCACAAGCTCTACCGGCACGGGACCTCACCCGTGCACCGGCTGCCCGCCCACGTGAAGGTCGTCACGCTGCTGGCCTTCGTCATCGCGGTGGTGGCGACCCCGCGCGAGGCCTTCTGGGCCTTCGGGGTCTATGCCGCCCTGCTGGTCGCAGTCGCCTTCGTGGCGCGGGTTCCTGGCCCGTTCATCCTGCGGCGCATGGTCGTGGAGATCCCGTTCGTGGTCTTCGCCCTGCTGCTGCCGTTCATCGCCGCCGGTGAACGAGTCGACGTGCTCGGGCTGTCGCTGTCGCAAGAGGGGCTGCTGGCCGGCTGGAACATCCTTGCCAAGGGCACGCTCGGGGTTGTCGCGTCCATCCTGCTTGCTGCCACCACCGACGCGCGGTCGCTGCTGCTGGCCCTGCAACGGCTGCGTGTGCCGCCGGTGCTGGTCGAGATCACCTCCTTCATGGTGCGCTACGCCGACGTGATCACCGACGAGATGCGCCGGATGAAGATCGCGCGGGAGTCGCGCGGGTTCGTGGGTGGGTCACGCAAGCAGCTCGGGGTGGTGGCCGCGTCGGCCGGGGCGCTGTTCATCCGCTCCTACGAACGGGGCGAGCGCGTGCACCTCGCGATGCTGTCGCGCGGGTACGCCGGACAGCTGCCCGTGCTGGAGGTGCAGACCGCCGCACCCGTGCAGTGGGTGAGCGCCGCGCTGGTGCCGCTCACCGCGCTCGTCGTCTCGGTTGTTGCTTGGATGACCCTGTGACAGTGCCCTCGCTGGAGGTTCGCGGCCTGGCCTTCGCCTACCCTGACGGCCACCAGGCGCTGTTCGGCGTCGACATGACCATCGCGCGCGGCGAACGGGTGGCGCTGCTGGGGCCCAACGGGGCCGGCAAGACCACGCTGGTGCTGCACCTCAACGGAATCCTCACCGCCGGGGCGGGCGAGGTGCGGGTCGCCGGGCTGCCGGTGGCGAAAGAGAACCTTCTCGAGATCCGCCGCCGGGTCGGCATCGTCTTCCAGGACCCCGACGACCAGCTCTTCATGCCGACGGTCCGCGACGACGTGGCGTTCGGCCCGGCCAACCTCGGAATCTCCGGCAGCGAGCTGGATGACCGGGTGCATGACGCGCTCGGCAAGGTCGGCATGGCCGAGTTCGCGAGCCGGCCCCCGCACCACCTGTCATACGGGCAGCGCCGTCGCGTGGCGGTGGCGACGGTGCTGGCGATGGGCCCGGAGATCCTGGTGCTCGACGAGCCGTCCAGCAACCTCGACCCTGCCTCGCGCCGCGAGCTGGCCGACGTGCTGCGCGCGCTGGACGTGACCGTGTTCATGGTGACGCACGACCTGCCCTACGCCCTCGAGCTCTGCCCGCGCGCCATGGTGCTCTCCGGCGGCGTGATCGCCGTCGACGCTCCCACGCGTGACCTGCTGACCGACGACACGCTGCTCACCCAGCACCGCCTCGAGCTGCCCTTCGGCTTCGACCCCAGGTCGGCACCCGCGGTTCCCGCCTGAATCGGTAGGGTGCGGCGCGTGACGTCGACTCCCAAAGGATCGCCCGAAGACAAGACACCCCAGCGATCGCCCGAAGACATCGAGCGGGATCTCGCTGCCACGCGCGCCCGGTTCACCGCGACGCTGGACGAGCTGTCGGTGCGCACGCAGCCCGAAGCGCTCGGCGAAGACATCAGCAGTGCGGCCAGCGCGGCCGCCAGCGACGGGGTTGCGAAAGCCAAAGCGTGGGCAGGGGTCGGCCCGGACTCTACTGGCCTGCGACCAGAGTTCGTCGGTGCCATGGCCGGGGCCGGGGTGGCCGTGGTGATCCTCCTGCTTCGGGCACGACGCCATTAGCGCTGAGCGGACGCTGTGACCGAGTCGGTCTGGGACTACCCACGTCCGCCGCGCGTCGAGCCGTCCACCGAGCACGTCGTCGTCACCCACAAGGGCCGGCGCATCGTTGACACCCGCCGCTCCTTCCGGGTTCTGGAGACCAGCCACCCGCCCACCTACTACGTGCCGGTCGCCGACGTGGCCGACGGGGTGCTGCGCCCCGCTGCGTCGGGGCTGCGCACCGTGTGCGAGTACAAGGGCCAGGCGCAGTACTGGGACCTCGCACTCGACGGCGACAGAGTGTCGGAGGTCGGCTGGTCGTTCCCCCGACCCACCCCGGGCTTCGAGGTGCTGAGCGAGACCGTCGCCCTCTACCCCGGACGCGTCGACGAGTGCCTCGTCGACGACGAGGTCGTGCAGCCCCAGCCGGGCGGCTTCTACGGCGGCTGGATCACCTCGCGGGTGCGTGGCCCCTTCAAGGGCGCGCCGGGCACGATGGGGTGGTGAGCACGGGTACTCCGATGGGCGCGGACAAGCTTCCGCTGCGACTTCTGCACGACCGGGTGCTGGTCGCCAGCGACGCCGCCGAAGGGGAGCGCCGCTCGTCGGCGGGCATCGTGATCCCCGCCACGGCCGCGGTGGGCCGGCGCCTGTCGTGGGGTCGGGTGGCCGCGGTCGGCGCGAACGTCCGACTGGTGCAGGAGAGCGACCGGGTGCTGTACGACCCCGAGGACAAGGCCGAGGTGGAGCTGCGCGGCGACACCTACACCCTGCTGCGTGAGCGTGACCTGCACGCCGTCGCGTCCGAACGGCTGGGGGACGGTCAGCCGGGGCTCTACCTGTGAACGCTGAGGAGCGTCCGCCCGGGCCCGAGCCGATCCAGATGCTCGCCTCGCTGCGGCGCATGCTCACCGATCCGCTCGGCTACCTGTCCTGGGCCCGTGACACCTACGGGCCGGTCGCCGAGTTCGCTGTGTCCGACCCGCCGGCCGTCCTGCTCAGCGACCCCACCGACGTGCACCACGTGCTGGTCGCGAACCACCGCGCGTACACGAAGCGCACGATCCAGTACGACACCCTGGCGACGGTCACCGGTGATGGGCTGCTGGTCTCCGACCCGCCACTGTGGACGGAGCGACGCGCGATGGTGCAGCCGGGCTTTCACCGCGCAGGTCTGACCGCGGTGGCCGAGCACACCGTGGCAGCCGCGCAGAACGAGGCTGACGCCCTGCTGGCACACGCTGGCGGCCCCGTGGACGTCGACGAGGCCATGATGCACGCGGCGCTCGGCGTGGTTGGTGCAGCGCTGTTCTCCACCGACTTGTCCGGGCAAGCGGCGACCCTGGTGCCCGCCGTGCTGACCGCTCTCGACCGGGTGGTCGTGCGCGCCCGCTCACCCTGGCTGCCGCCCGCGTCGGTGCCGACCCCCGGCAACGTGCGGCTGCGCGCTGCGCTGGCCACCATCGACGCCGCCGTGGCCTCGATGGTCGACGAGCGTCGCCGACGCGGGGACGCCGGAGACGACGTGCTCGGCCTTCTGCTGGGCGACCAGATGGACCACCTGTCCGCCGACGACCTCGTCGGCGTGCGCAACGAGGTGGTCACGCTGCTGATCGCCGGGCACGAGACGGTCGCGAGCGCGCTCACCTGGACGTGGCACCTGCTCACGACCCATCCCGACGAGTACGCCCGGCTGCTCGACGAGGTCGATGCCCTCGACGGCCCCCCGCGCCTCGACGACCTCGCGCGGCTGCCGTTCACCCGGGCCGTGTTCGACGAGGCCTTGCGGCTGTATCCACCGGCGTGGGTGATCACCCGCACGGTGGCCGATCCGGACACGCTCGGCGGCTACCCGGTGACGCCAGGGACGCTCGTGCTGATGAGCACGTACGCCCTGCACCGCGATCCATCGCTGTGGAAAGACCCGGACACGTTCATGCCGTCGCGGTGGCTCGACGCGGACGAGCCTGCGCCGCGCTGGTCGTACATTCCGTTCGGCGCGGGCATCCGCCAGTGCATCGGCAAGGACTTCGCGCTGGTCGAAGGTGTGCTCATGCTGGCGACGCTGGCGCAGCGCCTGGTTGTGCGTCGCTCTCCCCGCCGATCCGAGCCAGCCGTGGCGGCCCTGGTGACTCTGCGCCCGAAGCGTGGCCTGTGGCTTGACGTGCATCGGCGGGCTCAAGCCGGGGCCTAGCATCGGGTGCCATGGCCGGAGTTCGAACACTGTGGTCGAGTTCGTCCAAGCGCCTCCGCGCCGCTGCCCTGACCATCCTGCAGGCCTCGCTGGCCGCGATGATCGCGTGGTCGTTCTCCCGCTACGTGCTCGACAGGCCCGACCCCTTCTTCGCGCCCCTGGCCGCCATGAGCGCGATCGGGGTGTCGATGGAGCGCCGGTTGCGGCGCTCGAGCGAGATGGTGCTCGGTGTGGCCGTCGGCATCCTCGTCGGCGACCTGTTCATCGCATGGGCCGGACGTGGCGTGTGGCAGATCGGCCTCGTGGTCGCCCTCGCCATGGGTGCGGCTGTGCTGCTGCGCGGGGGGCCCGTCGTCGTGCTGCAGGCATCGTCGACGGCCGTGGTGATCGCGACGATCCTGCCGCCACTCAGCGAGACCGGGTACGCCTTCGGCCGGTTCACCGACGCCCTCATCGGTGGTGCGGTCGGGCTGGCCATGACGCTGCTGCTGCCTGCGCACCCCATGCGCCAGGTAACACGCGTGGCAAGCCCTCTGCTGGACGGCATGCGCCAGAGCCTGGAGCGGCTGTCGCGTGCTCTGCGCGAACGTGACGAGTCGCTGGCTGCGACGGCGCTGGCTGAGGCGCACGGGCTGCAAGTGAGCGTCGAGCAGCTGGCGACCGTGGTCGGCGCGAGCCACGAGATCGTCGTGCTGGCTCCTGGCCGCTGGAGCTCGCGGGAGACGCTGGCCCACATCGAGGTCGCCTTGCCCTACGTCGACGCCGCGGTGCGCGACATCCGGGTGCTGGCTCGACAGACCCAGTCCGCGCTGCAGCGCGGCGACGCCATTCCACCGGGACTCGACGTCGCCGTGGACGAGTGCGCGGTCGCCATCCAGGCATTGCAGCGCTCGATCGACTCCGACGGCGACCTCGGGGCAGCCCGGGCCGCGTCCATCCGTGCCGCCCAGGCAGCGACCGACGCTGTGCAGCACACGTCCGGGATGCTGGCGCAGACCGTGGCCGGGCAGGTTCGTTCGGTCGCCGCCGACCTGCTCTACGCGACGGGGCTGACAGCCGACGATGTCGCTGACCTGCTGCCGGACCTTCCCGAGCCGGTGAGTCGACGCTCAGCTCGCCAGCAGGTCGCCCCGCCCGTCGACACGAGCGACCACGTCGTGCGGCGCGAACCGTAGTGCCAGCGGGTCGCCGGTGTCGGCGGCGTTCGACACCTCGTCCCAGGTGAGTGGCGTGGCCACCGACGGGGTGGGGCGACCGCGCAGTGAGTACGGCGAGATGGTCGTCTTGCCGCCGTGGTTCTGGCTCCAGTCCACGAACACCTTGCCGCGGCGGGCCTTGGTGTCCATCGACGACAGCACCAGCCCGCTGTGCTCACGCTCGAGCTTCTCCGCGAGCTGCTGCGCCAGGCGGCGGGTGTCGGCCCAGGCCAGTGAGCCGTCGAGCGCCGCGTAGAGCTGCATGCCCTTGCTGCCGCTGGTGGACGGGCGCGCGTGCAGCCCGATGTCGGCGAGCACGTCGTGGGCCAGCAGGGCGACGGTGCAGCAGGTGATGACGTCGGCCGGGGGGCCAGGGTCGAGGTCGACCACGAGGCGGTCGGGGTTGGCGGGCTGGTCGTCGGCGTCGAGGCGCCACTGCGGGACGTGCAGCTCGAGCCCGGCGAGGTTGGCTACCCACACCAGGCCCGGCAGGTCGTCGACGGTGACGAACCGGATGGTCTCCCGGTTCTTGGTGCTGCCGGGCACAGGCAGCTCGACCTGGTGCACCCAGTCGGGGGCGGTGCGCGCGACGTTCTTCTCGAAGAACCCAGGCGCGTCGGTGCCGTTCGGCCATCGGCGCAGCGTGAGCGGGCGCCCGGTGATGTGCGGCAGCAGCACCGGGGCGACGGCGGAGTAGTAGGCGATCACGTCGCCCTTCGTCGTCCCGTCGGAGTAGAGCGCCTTGTCGAGGTTGCTCAGCGACAGCTGGCGTCCGCCGACCGACACCGCCACGCGCTCTGCGCTGCCCTTCGCTGCCATGCCGTCCTCCTTTCTGGGGACGGTATCCGCGTCATGGGCCGTGGGAGGCTCTACTCTGCAATCGTCGAGTCGGGCATATGGGAAGGAGCCGGTCATGAGTCAGCAGACGGCGGCGCCGCTGCGGCTCACGCGACGAGGGCGCCTCACGATCACCCTCACCGTGACCGCGCTCCTGGTTGCCACGCTCGCCTTCGTCACCGGACGGGACTCCGATGCGGTCCCCGCTCCGGCCGAACCGTCGGCGTCGGCTACGGCGGACGCGTCAGCGCCAGCAGCGCCGGCCGTGCCCGCCGCCCCGCCCCGACCGACCCCCGTCCCTGAGCGAGTGGTGTCGCAGGCCGGGTCTGGCGAACTCACCGTGGTGGCGGGCAGCGCCGGGTCGCCGGACGAGAACGCCCGGGTGGTGCGCTACCGCGTGCTGGTGGAGGACGGCCTGCGGGTGCGCGGTGACACAGTGAACAGGCGGGAGTTCGCACGCATCGTCCATCGGGTGCTCACCGACAGGCGCGGCTGGCAGTCGATCGACGGGGTGCGCTTCGTCCGGGTGGACGCCGACAGCGCCGACGTCGACGTGGTGCTGGCTTCACCCGACACGACGGACCGCCTGTGCGAGCCGTTGGGGACGGGCGGATGGCTCTCCTGCTACAACGGCGCCGCCACGGTGCTCAACGCGCGCCGCTGGTTCTCCGGGGCCGACAGCTATGGCGACGACCTCGTCAACTACCGCCGGTACCTCGTCTCGCACGAGATGGGCCACTACCTGGGCCATCAGCATGTCGACTGCCCCGCGCCAGGGGCGCCGGCCCCGGTGATGGTGCAGCAGACCAAGTCGCTCTACGGCTGCGCGAAGAACCCCTGGCCTGCCAAGTCCTAGTACCGCGCGTCAGAAGGGCGGCGGGTCGGGCTCGGGCTCGGGGCCGGGCAGGTCGGGTCGGTGGTCGTGGGGGTCGGTGGCGGGGGTGTGTCCGGTGGGGGTGGTCCAGGTGAGGCGCCCGTCGGGGTCGAGTTCGGTGTGCCAGTGGGGGGCGTGGGTCTTCAACCGGTGGTGGCGTCGGCACAGGCAGCACGTGTTCTCGGCTGAGGTGGGGCCGTGTGGGTGGGGCACGACGTGGTCGCAGTCACACGTCGTGGGGCGCGGGTGCAGCCTGGGGCGGGGCAGACCGTGTCGCGGGCTTGCACGAGGTGTTCCATCACCGGTGGGTGCGCATGCCCCGAGCCGGGTGGGAGCCCGTCGAGCCAGCGCACCGTCACCGCATCACCGGAGGCCGGCCCGGCGGGGCTGGTGGGGCCGGTAGGGCCGGTGGTGGTGAGGTCGGTGTCGGCGGGGGCGCCGTAGGTGGCGGGGGCGCCGGTGAGGCTGGTGGTGAGCAGGTCGGCGCGGCGCTGCTCGCGGGTGCGGGTGTCGGTGGGGCTCGTCGCGTCGTGCGCCAACGCGGTCAGTGCCGCCTGCACGCCGAGGGCATCGGTGTCGGGCAGGCGGGCAATCAGGGTGGCCAGCCCGTCGGTCCCGGCGGCCTCGACCCAGACTCGTCGGTCCGGGGGAACCTCAACCGCAGAACCCGCGCCGGGAACGGCGGCAGGGCGGGAGCTCGACGCCATGCGACCAGCATCCCCGGAGGGGCCGACACAATCCCCCGGCCGACCACCGCTCTGTCCACAACCACGGGGATCGAGACCGGCCGCGTTCGCCGAGACCGGCCGCAGACACCGAAGCGTGGCCAGGTGGAGCGCTAGCCAGGTTGGCGGCGTAGCAGCCACACGTGCGGGCCGTCGTCAGGCAGGTCGACCTCGTCGTCCACCTCGAAGCCGAGGTGAGCGTAGACCGCAAGGTTGACCGGGGTCGCGGTCTCGAGAACGACAGACGTCGCGGTGCGGTCGGCGGAGTCGAGGATCGGCGTCGCGACCGTGCGAGCCAGGCCGCGCCCGCGCCGATCGGCGTGCACCGCCAGCACGCCCAGGTACCAGTGCGGCTCGGCGGGTCGGCGCCGGTCGATCCCGGCGTCGTAGGCCGACAGCCGGAAGTCTTCGTCGGGCATGAGCAGCCGGTTGAACTCCGGCCACAGGCCGGGTCGTGAGGCGTAGATGCCGCCCGGGGGTTCCCAGAGCGCGACGGCGCCGACGTCGTCGGTCACCCAGGCCTCGCCGCCGGACAGGCGCACCTCGGCGAGCCGGGCGAGGAACGTGCGCCCGACGCTCGCCCAGCGACCGGCGTCCGGCCAGACCCAGCGCATGATCGGGTCGTGCGTGAAGGCAGTGTGGACGAGCCTTGTCGCCGCATCCGCCTCGCCCGGACTCATCCGACGGGCTGCCGGGGGAGGGTGAGGCGTTGTCATGAGTGTGTGCGCCGTCAGGGACTCGAACCCCGAACCCGCTGATTAAGAGTCAGCTGCTCTGCCAATTGAGCTAACGGCGCGTGGGGCGTCAGGGTACTCCTGACGCGTTCCGGGTGAGTGACGGGACTTGAACCCGCGGCCACCTGGACCACAACCAGGTGCTCTACCAGACTGAGCTACACCCACCATTGCGCAGCGAGCCGCGCGAAGAACGAGTGTACCGGCGTCGCGCCCTGCCTACGAAACGGTGGCCGCTGCAGCGACGTCGGTGGCGACGGCGCGGGCCGAGGCGCTGGTCATGCCCGGCTCGGGCACGAAGACCGACCGCCGGTAGTACCGCAGCTCGTTGATGGAATCCTGGATATCGCCCAGCGCCCGGTGGTTGCCCGTCTTCTCGGGGCTGGCGAAGTACGTGCGGGGGTACCAGTGGCGCGCCAGCTCTTTGATGGTGGACACGTCGACGTTGCGGTAGTGCACCGCGCTCTCGAACTCGGGCATGTCTCGAGCGAGGAACGTGCGGTCGACATGCACGGAGTTGCCGGCCAGCGGGGCCTTCTTGACGTCGGGGACGTGCGCGCGAACGTAGTCGAGCACCTCCGCACTCGCCTGCTCCAGCGTCACGCCCGAGGCCAGGCGCTCGAGCAGCCCCGACTCCGTGTGCATCTGGCGCACGCGCTCGGGCATGGTCTCTAGGGCAGCCGGCGGGGGGGCGATCACGAGGTCGACGCCCTCGCCGAGGACGGTGAGGTCGAAGTCGGTGACCAGCACGGCAATCTCGACCAGCGCGTCGCGCTGCAGGTCGAGGCCGGTCATCTCGCAGTCGACCCAGATCAGTCGGGCAGCACTCACACCCGCCACCCTACGTGTCGTTCAGCGCGCCCGGCAGGACTCGAACCTGCGACCAAGTGCTTAGAAGGCACCTGCTCTGTCCAGCTGAGCTACGGGCGCCGGGACGGTGCTCAACTAGCTCCCCGTCTGGCTCACGGTGTACGTCACCACGGTCTGTCCGTTGTCCCCGGCGACGAGGACGAGCACCGACAGGTCGTCCTTCTCGGCCAGCACGGTGCCGCCGGAGCCGTCGGTGCCACCGAACTGGCTCGCGTTCTCGACGGTGAAACCGGACGACTCGAGGTCGGTGCTGACCTGCTCGGCCACGGCCGTGGGATCGCCGCTGGTCGTGACCACGACGCTCCAGCCCAGTCCTTCGGCCGACTCGAGTCGCTGCGCGAACGACACCTCGCCCTCGGGCAGCGGCACGTCAGCGGGGAAGTCGTCGGGAATCGAGCCGGCACCAGCGGTGATGCTGCCCTCCTCGGTGTCGACAGTGAAGCTGTCGCCGTCGATCTGCACGTCGGCCGAGGGGCCGATCTCGTTCTCCAGCGCTTTCTCCACGGCGCCCTCGGCGAGTCCGTCGACGGCGTTGCCACAGCCGGTCAAGGCCACGGCGGCTGCCCCGACGACGACAGAGGTACGGACCAGCACGGTTGCTCGGATCATGCTCGGGATTATGGCACCGTATCGACGCGTCGCGACGAAGCCAGCGCGCAGGGGAGGAGGCCGGCGGTGAACGACCAGGCATCGCCTGCCCAGCGCGCGGCCGTCGACCTGGCCGCGGCCCTGCGCGAGGTCGACGGCGTCGCGGCCGTCGTCGCGCTGGCTGAGCAGGTCGACCAAGGGCTTGTGCAGCGGCTGGCCGGTGCCGACCGGCCACTGCTGGTCGTCCTCGGTGGGTCGACCGGCGTCGGCAAGTCGACGCTGCTGAACTCGCTGGTCGGACGGCGCGTGTCGCGCGCCGGTGTGCTGCGCCCCACGACCCGGGTGCCGGTGCTCGTCCACCATCCTGACGACACCGAGCGCATCGAAGGGTGGCCGGTGGCCGAGGGAACGGAGGTCGTGGCAGACCCCGCCATGCCGGCCGGGCTGGCCATCCTGGACTCACCTGACCTCGACTCCGTCGAGCACCACAACCGGCTGGTCGCCACGCGCCTCATCGACAGCGCCGACCTGTGGCTCGCCGTCACGTCGGCGTCGCGCTACGCCGACGCCGTCCCCTGGCAGGCGCTGCGCCGATCGGCCGCACGCCGGGGCACGACCGCGGTCGTCCTCAACCGGGTAGGCACGCTCGCCGTCGGCAAGGTGTCGACCCACGTCGCCACACTCATGGCACAGGCCGGGCTTGCTGACTCGCCGCTCGTCGTCGTGTCCGAGCACGAGGCGGTCGACGGCATGCTCCCCGCGGAGGCGGTCGCGACGTTGACGGGCCTGCTGCGTGCCCTCGGCGGGGACCCTGCGCTTCGCACGACGGTGCGGCGCTCCAGCGTGGCCGGAGCCGTCACCGACGTCGTGGCTCAGGTCGAGGCGATCGTTGCCGAGCAGGACGGGAGCATCGAGGACGAGGTATGCGAACGTCTCGCTGACGCGGTGCGTCGGCTCACCGTCGAGGTGGCCGCGTGAGCGAGTCGACGCTGGATGCCCGGCTGAAGGCCCTGAGCGATGCCACGATGCTGCTGGGCCGCTTCGTCAGGGCCGAGACCGTGGCCGACGTCGAGGCGGTGAAGACGCGTGCCGGTGAGCGCACGGGCCTCGGGCTCGACCTCACCGTGGTGGCGTTGGCCGGGTCGACCGGCTCGGGCAAGTCGACGCTGTTCAACGCCCTCGCCGGGCTCGACCTGGCCGAGGCCGGGGTGCGTCGCCCGACGACGACGGTCGCGCTGGCGTGCGTCTGGGGCGGCATGGATGCCGACCCGCTGCTCGACTGGCTGGCGGTGCCGTCGCGCCGACGTGTGGCCCGGCAGAGCCCCCTCGACGACACGGCGCACCCGTTGGACGGCCTCGTGCTGCTCGACCTGCCCGACCACGACTCGATGGTCACCGAGCACCGGGTCGAGGTCGACCGACTCGTCGGCCTGGTGGACGTCGTCGTCTGGGTCACCGACCCGGTGAAGTACGCCGACGCTCTGCTGCACGAGGAGTACCTGGCTACCTTCACCAAGCACGGGTCGGTGGTACTGGTGGTTCTCAACCAGATCGACCGGCTGAACGCGGCCGAGCAGCGGGCCTGCCTCACCGACCTTCGTCGCCTGGTGCGTCGCGACGGCCTGCTCGACGTCGAGGTGCTGGCCATGTCCGCCGGCAGCGGCGACGGCGTCGACGTGCTGCGGGCGCGACTCGAAGACGTCGTCGACACCCGGCTCGCGGCGACGCAGCGCCTGTCGGCGGACGTCGCGGTGCTGGCGAGCACCGTCCGCAACGAAGCCGGGCTGGCTGCCACGCGAGCGCACCGCGCCAGGTCGACGGACCACGACGAGCTGGCCGTCGACGACCGCGACAGCCTGGTGCGCGAGCTGACGCACGTGTTGGAGATCGACGCTGTGGTCGCCGCCGTGCACGACTCGGCTGTGCTGCAGGCGTCGGAGGCCTTGCGGTGGCCGGTGGATCGGTCAGATGTCCCCGATGCGCCGGAGCCTCGGACAGTGTCCAGCGAGCCGGCTCGCCGGCTGCTGCTCGGCTACCTGGACCAGTACGTGCAACCCCTGCCACCGGTCTGGGCCGACCAGGTGCGCCACGAGCTCGTCGGGGCCGCCGGGTCGATGCCGGAACGCTGGGCCGAGGCGGCTGCGACGGCCAGCAACGTCGAACCACCGCCGCCGGGGTGGTGGGCGCAGCACCGGCAGCGCCAGTGGGCCGTGCTTGCTGCGGGGGTCGCGAGCGCCCTGGTCGCTCTGGTGCTCGTCGGGCTGGTCGTGGCGGGGTCGGCGGTACCGGTCTGGGTCTGGGTCGTGCCGGCGCTGCTGGCCGGGGTATCGGGACTGGGTGCCGTTGTGCTGAGCCACCAGGTGCGGGGTGCCCGCGAGGAGTGGGCGCAGGAGTGTGCGCAGGCGTCGCGGGCCGATCTCACCGCCCTGATCGGGCGAGACACGGACTCACGGCTGGACCTTCCGCTACGTGCTCAGCGACGCGACTTCGATCGCGCCCACGAGTCACTGACCGCCGCAGGGGCCTGAGCGGCGCGATCACTGTCCACACCCGTGACGCGTAACTGCGTGTCGTCCACCAACATCCGGATGGCGCTCGTGGGCCTCGCCGCACCGGGCCAGGCTTCTGCCTGCAACGCGGATGATCCACGACCGGGGGCACCCCCGAGGAGCGGCAGGAGCAGACCATGAACGACTTCCAGGCCTGGGTGAGCGGCAACGTCGCCACGGCGGTGCGGCACCGGGTGGCCGCGAGCGGCATGCACGTCGCCGACTTTCGGGTGGCGTCGTCGCGTCGGTGGCGCGGCCGAGTGGGCGAGGAGCGCGAGTCGACCTCGTTCCTGTCGGTGCGTTGCTTCGGCCCCCTGGCCGACAACGTCGCCTCGAGCGTGGCGATCGGTGACCCGGTGGTCGTCACTGGTCGGCTCGAGGTCGTGGAGAACGAGCGGGACGGCACCCGCTACCGCGACGTGGTGATGCTGGCCTCGGGCGTCGGGCCCAACCTGGCGCTGGGCACCACGACGTTTCGGCGCACGGTCGACGCCCGCAGCACCAAGGCAGCGTGAGAGAGCACCCCCGCAGCCCGCCTACCCTTGTCGCCCATGGCTGAGTTCATCTACGTCATGCGCAAAGCGCGCAAGGCCCACGGCGACAAAGTGATCCTCGACGACGTCACGCTGGCGTTCCTGCCCGGGGCGAAGATCGGTGTCGTCGGGCCCAACGGCGCGGGCAAGTCGACCGTCCTGCACATCATGGCCGGGCTCGACCAGGCGTCCAACGGGGATGCGCTGCTCAGCCCCGGCTACAGCGTCGGCATCCTCACCCAGGAGCCGGAGCTTGACGAGTCGCTGAGCGTGCTGGGCAACGTCGAGCTCGGAGTGGCGGCGACCAAGGGCCAGCTCAACCGGTTCAACGAGATCAGCGAAGAGCTGGCGAACCCCGACGCCGACTACGACACGCTGCTGGAAGAGATGGGCCAGCTTCAGGAGAAGCTCGACCACAGCAACGCGTGGGACCTCGACTCCCAGCTCGAGCAGGCGATGGACGCACTGCGTTGCCCGCCGCCGGACGCCGACGTCACGGTGCTCTCCGGTGGCGAGCGTCGCCGCGTGGCGCTGTGCAGGCTTCTGCTCGAGCAGCCTGACCTGCTGCTGCTGGACGAGCCCACCAACCACCTTGACGCCGAGAGCGTGATGTGGCTGGAGCAGCACCTGGAGAAGTACCCCGGCACCGTCGTCGCCGTCACGCACGACCGCTACTTCCTCGACAACGTGGCCGAGTGGATCCTCGAGCTCGACCGCGGGCGCGCCTACCCCTACGAAGGCAACTACTCCACCTACCTGGAGACCAAGCAGACTCGCCTCAAGGTCGAGGGCCAGAAGGACGCGAAGCTGCGCAAGCGGCTCGCCGACGAGCTGGCCTGGGTGCGCTCCAACACCAAGGGCCGTCAGGCCAAGCAGCAGGCCCGGCTCAAGCGCTACGAAGAGATGGCCGCCGAAGCCGAGCGCACACGCAAGCTCGACATGGACGAGATCCAGATCCCGCCCGGGCCGCGCCTCGGCGACGTCGTGGTCGAGGTCGACGACCTGTGGAAGTCGTTCGGCGACCGCACGCTGTTCGACGGGCTGTCGTTCACCCTGCCCCGCAACGGCATCGTCGGGGTCGTCGGTCCGAACGGCGTCGGCAAGACCACGTTGTTCCGCATGCTGCTGGAGGACGAGCAGGCTGACGAGGGCAGCATCAAGATCGGCAAGACCGTTCAGGTCTCCTACGTCGACCAGAACCGCTCGGGTATCGACGGCAAGCAGACGGTGTGGCAGGTCGTCTCCGACGGTCTCGACCACATCAAGGTCGGCAGCGTCGAGATGCCCTCGCGGGCCTACGTCGCGGCGTTCGGCTTCAAGGGCCCCGACCAGCAGAAGCCGGCTGGGGTGCTCTCCGGCGGCGAGCGCAACCGGTTGAACCTGGCGCTCACGCTCAAGCAGGGCGGCAACCTGATCCTGCTCGACGAGCCGACCAACGACCTCGACGTCGAGACCCTGCAGTCGCTGGAGAACGCGCTGCTGGAGTTCCCCGGATGCGCCGTGGTGGTCTCCCACGACCGCTGGTTCCTCGACCGCACGGCCACCCACATCCTGGCGTACGAGGGCGACGAGGACGACCCGGCGCGGTGGTTCTGGTTCGAGGGCAACTTCGAGGCCTACGAGAAGAACAAGGTCGAGCGTCTCGGCGCAGATGCCGCCCGCCCGCACCGGGTGACCTACCGCAAGCTGACCAGGGCCTGACGCTTGTCAGGCGTCGACGGGGCCGGCGTGCTGCACCTGGCCGGGTCGGCCCGCGACCTCGCGGTGTTCGCCGAACGGGCGGCCCGGCACGACCCGGGAACACCGGTGCGCCTGGTCGCGGTGGGCTCGACGCTCGCGGCGTTCGTCACCACTCCTTTCGAAGCCCTGGGCCTACGTGCCACCCGACTGAGCGAGCCGGCTGACCTGGACGTACTCGTCGAAGCCGTCGGGCTCGGCGCCCGTGCCCGCGCCGTGGCCGGCGGCCGGCTGATGCTGCCGCCGCGCCTTCCCGCCTTGGTGTGGACGTCCCCGTTGCCGCCGCGCTCGGGCTGGGCCGAGGTCGGACGGCTCGACGTCGCTGAGGTGGCCGCACGTGTCGAGGACGACACGGCGGAGTTCACCCGGCAGGCCCAGCAGGTGCCGGCCGGCCGCGGCGCCAACGCGGCGCTGGAAGGCATCGCCGCCGATCTCTGGGCACGGCCGCTGCTGGGATCGGCTCCCAGCCGACTGGCACACACGGCCCACTACCTGGGCTTCTTGTCGCAGGACGGCGGCCAGGTCGTGGTACGCAGCATCGGTGCCTGGCACCGACTCGACACGTCCGCCGGCGTGGCCCTGGCCCGGGTCGGTGACCCGTTGGGCCTGTTCGTCAGCTGAGCAGCACCCAGGCCGCCTCATCGGTTCCCAGCCGGTCCCCAACGGCCCCGCTCGACACCAGAACCTCACCCGGCGGCAGCGCGACGGGTGCCGCGGACAGGTTGACGACCACCTCGACCGTGGCCCCGTCGGCGCTGCTGCGACGGAACCACAGCACGTCGACCGGGCTGTCGACCCACGTCATGCCCGGTGCGGTCAGGGCCGGCTCACGTCGCCGGGCGGCCAGCGCCGCGCGGTAGAGGCTGAGCATCGACGCGGGGTCGTCGCGCTGCACCGAGGCGGCACGCGTGCTCCACTCCCGTGGCTGCGGCAACCAGGCACCGTTCTCGCCGAACCCGAGCGAGGCCCCGGCGGGCTCCCACGGCAAGGGGACGCGGCAGCCGTCTCGTCCGACCTCGCCGTGCTCGCTGCGGAAGAACACCGGGTCGTCGCGCAGGGCGTCCGGGATGTCGGTGACCTCTTCCAGCCCCAGCTCCTCGCCCTGGTAGAGGTACACGCTGCCGGGCAGGCCCAGGCTCAGCAACGCTGCCGCGCGGGCCCGGCCACGGCCGAGGTCGAGGTCCAGGCCGTCGAAGTCGTACTTGCTGGGGCCGAAGCGCTCGCGGTCCTTGGCCGGACGTCCGAATCGCGACACGTGCCGCGGGATGTCGTGGTTGCTCAGCACCCACGTGGCGGGCGCGTCGGCGGCCTGCGCCGCTGCCAGCCCACTGTCGATGCCCGCGCGCAGCCCCGCGGCGTCCCAGTCGGGGTCAGTCAGCTCGAACGCGAACGACGTGTGCAGCTCGTCCGGACGCAGGTACAGCGCGAGCCTCGCCGGGTCGTCCAGCCACACCTCACCCACGAACACCCGCGGGTCGGGGTAGGCGTCGGCGACGACGCGCCACCCCCGGTAGATCTCGTGCACCTCGTCGCGGTCCCAGTGCGGGTGACGGGCGCGGTCGGGGGCCGCCATCAGCGCCTCGTCGTCGCTGCCCAGGTCGGGTAGGTCGGGGTCTTTCGCCATGCCGTGCGCCACGTCGATGCGAAACCCGTCGACGCCCCGGTCGAACCAGAAGCGCAGGATGTCGTGGAACTCCTCGACGACCTCGACGTTCGACCAGTTCAGGTCGGGCTGGCTGGTGTCGAACAGGTGCAGGTACCACTGGCCCGCACTGCCGTCAGCCTCGACCACCTGTGTCCAGGCCGTGCCGCCGAAGGTGCTGCGCCAGTCGTTCGGCGGCAGGGCGCCGTGCTCACCACGGCCGTCACGAAACCAGTACCGGGCCCGCTCAGGGCTGCCCGGCGGGCTCGCGAGCGCCGCGGCGAACCAGGCGTGCTGAGACGACGTGTGATTCGGCACGACGTCGGCCAGCACCTTGAGCCCGAGCGCGTGCGCCTCGGCGATCATCTGCTCGGCCTGCTCCAGCGTGCCGAACATCGGGTTGATGTCGCGGTAGTCGGCGACGTCGTACCCGCCGTCGGCGAGCGGTGAGGGGTACCAGGGGTTGACCCAGATGGCGTCCACGCCGAGGTCGGCGAGGTAGGGCAGCCGCGAGCGCAGACCCGTGAGGTCACCGGTGCCGTCGGCGTTGCCGTCAGCGAACGAGCGGATGTAGACCTGGTACACCACGGCGTCGCGCCACCACGGCGTCACTGGGTTCCTCCGGTGTTGACCATCGAGAGCGCGGCTCGTTCGAGATAGGTCCAGAGCACGGCCTCGTGCGACGGATCGAGCGTGCCGTCGGCGACGAGGTCGTCGACAGCCGCGCGCATGTGGGTGAGCCAGCGCGCCCGGGCGTCGTGGTCGATGGGGAAGGGTGCGTGGCGCATCCGCAGCCGCGGGTGCCCGCGCTGCTCGGAGTAGGTCGTGGGGCCGCCCCAGTACTGCTCCAGGAACAGCCGCAGCCGCTCGGCCGCGGGGCCCAGGTCGTCCTCGGGGTACATCGGTCGCAGGCCGTCGTCGGTGGCCACCCCGGCGTAGAAGCGACTGACCAGCCGCTCGAAGGTCGCATGCCCGCCGATCTCGTCGTAGAAGGTCGCAGTCATCGGAAGTGAACGCTACCTTTCGCGTGCGCTCGGGGGCACAGTCGAGCAGGATCGTCGCCATGGCAACCACACGCACCGCAAACGCCCAGTGGCACGGCTCGTTGTTCGAAGGCTCCGGCCGGGTCGCACTCGACTCCTCCGGCGTCGGCGCCTTCGACGTCTCGTGGCCGGCCCGCAGCGAGGAGCCCAACGGGATGACCTCGCCGGAGGAGCTGATCGCCGCTGCGCACGCGTCGTGCTACTGCATGGCGTTGTCGCTCGGGCTGTCGAAGGCCGGCACACCGCCGGAGTCGATCCAGGCCCGCGCCGACGTGACGTTCGTGCCCGGCACCGGCATCACCACCTCCCACCTCACGATCACCGCGAGCGTGCCGGGCCTCGAGGCGGACGCGTTCGCCGAGGCGGCCGAGGCGGCCAAGGAGGGGTGCCCGGTGAGCCAGGCGCTGACCGGCGTGGCGATCAGCCTGGATGCCAGCCTCGCCTGATCACGGGGATGGGCGGGGCGTCCCCGACGGGTGCCATCGTCCGGCGACCTTCTCCTTCTCCAGCTGCTCCGCCTCCAACGCCATGTTTCGCTGCATGCTGCCGAAGATCACACCGTGGAACGGGGCGATGCTCCACCAGTAAGCCTGCCCACCAAGCCCACGCGGGTAGAAGATCGCGCGCTGGCCGAGAACGGTGCGTCCGATGTCGTCCGTGCTGATGGTCAACTCCAGCCAGGCCCGGCCCGGTAGCCGCATCTCGGCCCGCAGCCGAAGAAGCTGCAGGTCGACGACCTCCTCGACGCGCCACCAGTCCAGCGCGTCTCCGACGTGGAGGTCGTAGGCGTCACGGCGGCCTCGGCGAAGCCCGGGACCACCCGACATCCGGTCCATCACCCCACGCACGCCCCAGGCCAGCGACCAGGAGTACCAGCCGTTGGCACCGCCGATGCCCTCGATCACCTGCCACAGGGCCTCCGGGCTCGCGTCGACGACGCGCGAGCGCTCGTCGACGTACAGGTCACCGCCGGCCCAGTCGGGGTCGGACGGCAGCGGGTCGGACGGCGCCCCGCGCAGCTCGGCGTTGGACCAGTGCGTCGGCACATCCCCGCTGCGGACGCGGGCCAGGGCCAGCTCGACGGCCCGCTCGAAGCTCGTCGGACCGTGTGGCGGCCCGTCGATGTAGGCGGCGATGTCGTTCTCCCGACATACCACCGTGTTGCGCAGGCTCTCCACCAGCGGTCGCGCTATGGCGTTGGGAACGGGCGTCACGATCTGCACCCAGTGGCTCGACAGGCCCGGCGTAAGCGCCGGCACCCGCACGATCCGGCGTTTGGGCAGCCCGACCACCTCGGCGTAGCGCTGCATCATCTGCTCGTAGGTGAGCACGTCCGGTCCGCCGATGTCGAAAGCCCGGTTGACGTCTCTCGGCAGAGATGCCGACTGCACCAGGTAGTACAGAACGTCTCGGACGGCAATCGGCTGGATCCGGGTCTGCACCCATATCGGGGTCGTCATCACCGGAAGACGCTCGGTGAGATAGCGAAGCATCTCGAACGAGGCCCCACCGCTGCCGATGATGATCGCCGCCTGAAGAACCGTCGTGGGGACGCCGCTGGCCAGCAGGATCTCCCCCACCTCCTGGCGGCTGCGCAGGTGTGGGCTGAGCTCCTCGTCCTCGGGCATGAGCCCGCTCAGGTAGATGATGCGCGAGACCCCGGCCTCGCGAGCGGCCGCTGCGAAGGTGCGGGCGGCGCGACGGTCGAGCTGCTCGAAGTCGTCGCCCTTCCCGATCGCGTGCACGAGGTAGTAGGCGACGTCGACGTCGGTCAGGGCGGCCCTAATGACATCGGGGTCCAGGACGTCGGCGTGAGCGAGCTCCACCTGATCCGCCCAGGGTTGGTCGCGTAGCTGAAGGAGTTGGCGGGCCCCGGCCCGCACAGTGAACCCAGCGTCCAGCAACTCAGGGACGAGTCGCCCGCCGATGTATCCGGTCGCTCCCGTGACTAGTGCCCGCACGAGGCATCAGTCTGCTGGGTCAGGCCTCGTTGCGCACCCACACCGTCCGCTGCGGGAACGGAATCTCGATGCCTTCGGCCTTGAGACGGCTGTGGACGCGCTGACGCAGCTCGCGCGCGACAGCCCACTGCTGGCCGGGCACGGTCTTGAGCACGACGCGGACGGTGACGGCGTCGGCGGCCAGGTCTTCCACCCCCCACACCTCGGGTGTCTCGAGCAGTGTGTCGGTCCACTCCTCGTCGTCGTGGAGCTCGTGGGCGACATCGCTGAGCACGTCGCGCACCCGGGCCAGGTCGGAGTCGTAGGCGACGCCGACGTCGACGACGGCGCGCGACCAGTTCTGGCTCATGTTGCCGACCCGCACGACCTCGCCGTTGCGCACCCACCAGACGACGCCGTCCACAGCCCGCAGCTTCGTGACCCGTAGCTGGACGTCTTCGACCGTGCCGCTCGCCTCGCCCAGGTCGACGATGTCGCCGACGCCGTACTGGTCTTCCATGAGCATGAACACGCCGCTCAAGAAGTCGGCAACAAGGGTCTGGGCGCCGAAGCCGAGCGCCACACCGAGCACGCCGGCGCCGGCGATCAGCGGGGCCAGGTTGAAGCCCCACTCCGCCAGCACCATCAAAGCGGCGATGGTCAGGATCACTACCGACCCGACGTTCATGAACAGCTGGCCGAGGGTGCGGGAGCGGGTTGCTCGTCGCTCGTAGTCGATGCGGTCGGTGCCGATCACCTCCCGGGCGGTGCTCGCGATGCCGGTGCCGCCGGGGTCGACCTCCTTCGGGTTGCTCAGGCGGGCGACGAAGCCGTCGACGACCTTGGTGAACGCGTAGCGCACCACGAGGGCGGTGAGCAGGATGATGGCGGTGCGCAGCAGCGGGCCGGTAGCGAGGTCGAGCCACCACGAGGCGTCGGTGATGTCACCATCGAGCTCGATCGGCTCGACGACGTCGGTCGGTTCCGGGGTTGCGTCGGCAGAGGTCGGGGACAGCAGAGACGTCGGGCCAGCCATGGCGTCCAGGGTAGGCACGCCTGCACACTGCCATGGCACGCTGACCCGTGCCGTGGCAGTGTGGCGAGGTCATGACCGACGTGCTGGGGCTCAGCGCCATCGACCTGGCACGACGCATCCGCGAGCGCGAGGTGTCACCGGTCGAGGTGACAGCCGCATCGCTGCGACGCGCCGCAGAGCTGGACGAGCGGCTCGGCATGTTCGTCACCCGCACCCCCGAGGGTGCGATGGAGCAGGCACGGGCCGCTGAGGATGCTCTGATGGCCGCCGGCGACCCGGCTGACCTGCCCCCGCTGCTCGGTGTGCCCTGCCCTGTCAAGGACCTGAACGCGGTGGCGGGCGTGCGGTTCACGCTCGGGAGCGCGGCGTTCGCCGACCAGGTGGCCGACGTGGACGACGGCGTGGTCACGCTGCTCCGGCGGGCCGGCACGGTGATGACGGGCAAGACGAACACCCCGGAGATCGGCCTGCCCTGCTACACCGAGCCCGCGGTCGCACCGCCGGCGCGCACGCCGTGGGACCCGGACCGCTCGGCGGGGGGTTCGAGCGGGGGAGCCGGGGTCGTGGTCGCCGCCGGGGTGGCGCCCGTCGCGCAGGGCTCGGATGGCGGTGGGTCCATCCGCATCCCGGCCAGTGCCTGCGGGCTGGTCGGTCTGAAGGCGACCCGCGGGCGCGTCAGCCCGGGGCCCGACGGAGTCGACGTCGCCGGGCTGGCCGTGACCGGGCCGCTGGCGCGCACGGTGGCCGACGCGGCGCTGCTGCTCGACGTGATGACGGGCACCTGGCCGGGCGACGTGTCGGCGCTGCCGCCGCCGGCCCCGAGCTTCGTCGCGGCAACCCAGCGGCCCGTCCCACGGCTGCGAGTCGGCCTGCTCACCGACCCGGTGATCGCCGCCGACGCCGTCGTGCACCCGGCGTGCCGGGCGGCGGCGGAGAGCACGGCGCGACTGCTCGCCGACCTCGGGCACCACGTCGAACCGGTCGGCGTGCCGTTCCCGGCGGACGCCTGGAACTCGTTTGCGGCCGTCTGGTCGTCGCTGGCGGCGTCCCTGCCGGTGCCGCCGGAGCGGGAGGGCGACCTGCGCCCGCTGACGCGGTGGCTGCGCGCGCAGGGCCGCACGACCACGGCTGTCGAGTACGTCACGGCCATCGCCGCAACCCAGGTGCTCGCGCGGCAGGTGGCCGCGGCGTGGTCGCACGTCGACGTCGTGCTCAGCCCCACGCTGGCCGACCTGCCCGCCGCTGTCGCCGGGCTGCGCGACGACGACGACCCAGCGGGCGACTTCGCCGCCCAGACCCGCTTCACCCCGTGGACCAGCGTGTGGAACCTGATCGGCCGTCCGGCCGTCTCGTTGCCCCTGGAATGGACGCAGGAGTCGGGGACGTTGGTGCCCGTCGGAGTGATGCTGGGCGCTGCGTTCGGTGCCGACGAGCTGCTGCTCTCACTGGCCGCAGAGCTCGAGGTGGCACGGCCCTGGTACCACCGCTACGCCGACCTGTGGACCTCGCTGACGTGACACGGCTTCTGCGGCAGACTGCCGCGCGTGACTGATCCCTGGCCGCAGCTCTCCGACCTGGCGAACGCGCATGGGGTCGCCACTGAGTTCTGGGACTGGCAAGGGCAACACACGCGGGTGCCGGCCGAGACGATCGTCACTGTCCTGGCGGCTCTGGGTGTGGACGCGTCGTCCCACGACTCCACCAACGTGGCCCTGTACTACGACTGGCTGCACCGTTGGGAGCGCATGCTGCCGCCCTGCGTGGTCGCGCGCACCGGGTCGAGCCCATGGTTCGGCGTGCATGTCGACCACGGGGCCGAGGTCGAGGTGTGGATCGAGACCGAGGACGGGTCACGTCGGTCCGACGTCCACCAGCAGGATGAATGGGTCAACCCCGAGCACGTCAACAACCGGCTGATCGGCGAGGCGACGTTCGCGGTACCCGGCGACCTACCGATGGGGTACCACCGACTGGTCGCCCAGTCCGGCGAGCAGCGGGCCGAGTGCCCGCTGATCATCACGCCCGCGTGGGTGGGTCTGCCCGAGGCGCTCGGCGACCGCCGCACCTGGGGGCTGGCACTCCAGCTCTACAGCGTCCGGTCGCAGCGTTCGTGGGGGGTGGGCGACCTCGCCGACCTCGCCGACCTCACCACCTGGGCAGGGGTCGAGCACGACGCCGGGTTCATGCTCGTGAACCCGCTGCACGCCGCCGAGCCCGCCGTCCCGATGGAGCCCTCGCCCTACTTGCCGTCCACCCGACGGTTCGCCAACCCGCTCTACCTGCGCGTCGAGGCGATCGACGAGTACGCCTACCTCGACGAGGCGGCCCGCGTCGAGGTCGAGCGTCGGCGCGCGTCGGTGCTCGCAGACAACGACGCCCTCGCCGTCGACCGGGACGCGTCATGGGCGGCGAAGGACATCGCGCTGCGGCTGGTGCACCGGGTCGCGCGCAGCCCGGGTCGGGAGAGCTCGTACCGGGCCTACCTGGCCGACGAGGGCCAGGGTCTCGTCGACTTCGCGACGTGGTGCGTGCTGTCGGTGCGGTACGGGGCCGACTGGCGCGAGTGGCCGACCGAGCTTCACGACCCGCGCAGCGAGGCGGTGGAGGAGCAGCGAGCGAGCCACGCCGACGACGTCGACTACTACTGCTGGCTGCAGTGGGTGGTCGACGAGCAGCTGCGGGCCGTGCAGGACGAGGCGCACGACGTGGGCATGCCCATCGGTCTGATGCAAGACCTCGCCGTGGGGGTGCACCCGAACGGGTCGGACGCGTGGGGCCTGCAGGACGTGCTGGCGCAGGGGATCACCGTGGGCGCCCCGCCTGATGCGTTCAACCAGCAGGGCCAGGACTGGTCACAACCGCCATGGCGGCCCGACCGACTCGCCGCGACCGGGTACGCCGCGTACCGCGACCTGCTGCGCACGGTGCTTCGGCACGCCGGAGGCCTGCGCGTCGACCACATCATCGGCCTGTTCCGGCTGTGGTGGATCCCGGAGGGCCGTCCGCCCACCGAGGGCACGTACGTCCGCTACGACCACGAGGCGCTGATCGGCATCCTCGCGCTGGAGGCGGTGCGGTCGGGAGCCATCCTCGTGGGCGAAGACCTCGGCACGGTGGAGCCGTGGGTGCGTGACTACCTGCGGGAGCGGGGCATCCTGGGCACCTCGGTGCTGTGGTTCGAGTACGACGGCGCCGGCAAGCCACTTGCTCCCGAGCACTGGCGCGAGCTGTGCCTGGCGACCGTCACCACCCACGACCTGCCCCCGACTGCTGGCTACCTGGCCGGTGACCACGTGCTGCTGCGCGACGAGCTGGGGCTGCTCACCCGCGACGTCGACGAGGAGATGGCCATCGACGTGGCCGAGCGGCAGGCATGGCTCGACGTCCTGGCCGACCGTGGCCTGCTCGACCGGAGCGCCGGCACGGCGCAGACGGTGGAGGCGCTGCACCGGCTGCTCATGTGGTCTCCGGCCCGGCTCATCGGGGTGTCGCTCACCGACATGGTGGGCGACCGGCGCACCCAGAACCAGCCGGGGACGACGGACGAGTACCCCAACTGGCGGGTGTCGCTCACCGGCCCGGACGGCGCGGTGCTGGGCGTGGAGGACGTCACCACCAGCCCGGCCGCTGCCGCTGTGCCGCGGGTGGTCGGTGGCCGCTGATCTCGGACGGGTCGTCGACCGACCCCCGCCGCTGCAGGCTCCGCCGCCTGCGCTGGTCACCAACGGCCAGGTCGCCTTCGGCAGCTACGACGCTCCGGTTCGTGAGGTCAACCTGCTCGACCGGTGGTCCGGTCTCGCGCGTCGAGCACACGCAGCGCGGCTCAAGGAGTGGCAGGCCGCGCAGCTGATCAGCCGCGAGCACTTCGTCCTCGTCGCGGTGTACGACACCAAGAGTCTTGGCATCCTGCAGGTCGTGGTGGTCGAGAAGAGCTCGGGGCGGGTCAGCCGGTTCGAGCACAAGGTGCCGAGCGCAGCGCTGTCGGTCGGGCAGGGCCTCGTCCAGACACGGTCGACGGGTCGCTGGCGCGGGCTGGCCGTCGGCTTCAACAACGACGTCGACGCGGGCACCATCGGGGTGACCGCGAGCGCGCTACCGCGCGCGTCGTCCCCGGGGATGCTGCTGTCGGTGACCGGCGACTGCTCGCCGCGCGACGCCGGTCACATGGTCATCTGCCATCCCTTCGCTGACGGGATGCCGGTGTACTCGAACAAGTGCGCCATGGGGGCCACCGGTCAGATCACGGTCGGTCAGCGTCAGGAGATCTTCCCTGTCGACGACACGATTCTCATCGTCGACGACCACAAGGGCCACTACCCGTCCCCGATGGCCTACGACTGGGTGACGGGCGCCCGGGTGCTGGGCGACGGACGACGAGTGGCCGTCAACCTCACCCACAACCAGGTGCAGAACCCGGCGGTCTACAACGAGAACGTCGTGTTCATCGACGGCGCCGTCCACCGGCTGCCGCCGGTCACCTTCGATCGGCCGGCCGGGGTGACCGGCCCGTGGCGCGTGCACGACCAGGTCGGGATGGTCGACGTGACGTTTCACCCCGAGGTGCCCAACGATCAGCACGTCGGGGTGAAGAAGGTTCTGGCGGAGTACTACGGGCCGTTCGGGTGGCTGAGCGGTCAGGTCGACACACCAGCGGGCACGCTCGACTTGACCGGCTTCTACGGGATGGGCGAGAAGAAGCTCATCCGCGTCTGAGCGCCAGCCGCACCAGCCAGCCTCAGCCGGCTGCGTCGCGCTGCTGGGCCCGCAGGGCACGCTCGACGTCGGCGGCACCCTCCCGCAGCATCCGGCTCACCGCCCGGGGGGTATCGCCGGCGTCGGCGAGAGCCAGGGCCCGGTCGATCGTGGTCTGGTCGATCTGCACCCGCGGGAACAGCCCGTCGATGATCTGCTCGGCGATGTGGAAGGTGCGCGAGTTCCAGACCTCCATCACGGCCTCGAAGTACGGGTCCACGAACTCAGCCAGCACGCCGGCTTGCTCGGCGGGCATGAAGCCGGCCACCGTGGCCTCCAGCAGGTGGTTCGACAGGGCGCCCGGATTCATGATCGCGTCCCAGGCTTCCTGCTTGGACTCGCGCGTCGGACGGGCCGCGCGGGCCAGGGCGGCCTGGCGCTCACCGGCGGCGGTGCGGTCGGAGTCCAGCACGGCGTCGATGTCGTCCACGCCCCTCTCGCCCTTGATGACCAGTCGTTGCAGCAGGTGCCAGCGTAGGTCGCGGTCGAGTGTGAGACCGGGCATGACGTACGAGCCGTCGAGGATCGCGGCGATCTCGGCGAGGTCGCCGGGAGCCGACGTCGCGGCCGACCAGGCGCGCACCAGTGCCAGCTGGTGGTCGCTGCCCGGCTCTGCCTGGCGCACGCGCCGGGCCAGGCCGCCGGCCCAGCGCTCGCGCAGCGAGTCGCGCGAGGCCGGGTCGCTGTAGAGCTCGACAGCGGTGCGTGCCTGCATCAGCAGTGTCTGCACCACCGAGAGGCTCGACTCCCGGCCCACTCCCGAGAGCACCAGCGTGACGTAGCGGCGCGCCGGCAGCTCGGCGTCGCGGAGCATGTCGGTCGCACCCGTCCAGGCCAGCGAACGCGGCAGCGATTCATGCAGGTCGGCGACGTGCTTCTCCAGGGTCGACAGCGACGAGGCGTCGAAGCGGATCTTGGTGAACGTCAGGTCGTCGTCGTTGACCAGAAGCAGGTCGGCCACGCCCTGACCCACGAGCGCCGGGACGGGCGTGCGCTCGCCCTCGATGTCGATCTCGATGCGCTCGCGGCGCTTGAGGCCGTCCGGCCCGGCGTCGTAGAGGCCGATGGCGATGCGGTGCGAGCGCAGGGTCGGATGCTCAGCCGGCGCCTCCTGGTGGATCGCTGCGTAGGTGTAGACCTCACGTCCGGCGTTGTCGGTGATCTCCAGCACCGGACGCAGCGTGTTCACCCCGGCCGTCTGCAGCCACTGGTTCTCCCAGGCCGACAGGTCACGTCCGCTCTGCTCCTCCAGCTTCGTGAACAGGTCGGCCAAGGTGGTGTTGCCGTACTCGTGGTCGGCGAAGTAGCGGCGTAGCCCGGCGATGAAGGCGTCACGGCCCACCCAGGCCACCAGCTGCTTGAGCACGGCGGCGCCCTTGGCGTACGTGATGCCGTCGAAATTGATCTCGACGTCGTGGAGGTCACGGATCTCGGCCGACACCGGGTGGGTGGTCGGCAGCTGGTCCTGGCGCAGCGCCCACAGCTTCTCGGCTGAGGCGAAGGTGGTCCACGCCTGCGTCCAGCGGGTCGCCTCCGACTCCGCGAGCACCGAGGCCCACGTGGCGAACGACTCGTTGAGCCACAGGTCGTTCCACCACTTCATGGTGACGAGGTCGCCGAACCACATGTGGGCCATCTCGTGCAAGATCGTCTCGGCCCGCCGCTCGTAGGCGGCATCGGTGACGCGGCTACGGAACAGGTACTCGTCGCGGTACGTGACGCAGCCGGCGTTCTCCATCGCTCCGGCGTTGAACTCCGGCACGAAGAGCTGGTCGTAGGCGCCGAACGGGTAGGGGTAGTCGAAGAGGTCCTCGAAGAACGCGAACCCTCGCTTGGTGATGTCGAAGATCTCGTCAGCATCGAGGTGCTCGACCAGCGACTGGCGGCAGTAGACGGCCAGCGGGACGGTGCCGTGCGCGCCGACGTACTCCGAGCGCGCCACGTGGTACGGGCCGGCGCACACAGCGGTGATGTAGCTCGAGATCGGCTTCGTGGGCTCGAACGCCCACCGCTGGGCCCCGGTCTCGGTCGTGGTGACGTCCGCGGTGGTGTTCGAGACCACCACCCAACCCTCGGGGGCGTCGACGGTGAAGGTGAACGGCGCTTTGAGGTCGGGCTGCTCGAAGACCGCGAACACCCGGCGGGAGTCGGGCACCTCGAACTGCGAGTACAGGTAGGTCTCCTTGTCGACAGGGTCGACGAAACGGTGCAGCCCCTCGCCGGTTGTCATGTATGAGCACCGCGCGACGACGGTCACCTCGTTCTTCTCGCCGATCCCGGCGAGGGTGAGGCGGGCGCCGTCGAAGCACTCGGCCGGGTCGAGGGCGACCCCGTTGAGGCTCACCGACGAGACCTCGGGTGCGATCAGGTCGAGCCAGCACGGGGCGGTGGGGTCGGTGCTCGTGAAGCGAACCGTCGTGGTGGAGTCGAACGTCGGGCCGTCGGAGGTCAGGTCCAGGCGTACGTCGTAGGACTGGACGCTCAGGTGGGCGGCTCGGCTCTCGGCCTCGACTCGTGTGAGGTTGGTATCCGGCATGGTCTCGATCTTGTCACCTGCCTCGGCATGCCGCGCCACGCCCCCGATGCCACCATCACCTCATGCCTGCCGACTCGACCGTGGACTTCTGGTTCGACCCCCTGTGCCCCTGGGCGTGGATGACGTCTCGGTGGATGGACGAGGTGGCCCGCCAGCGACCGGTCGACGTCCGGTGGCAGGTGATGTCGCTGGCCTACTTGAACCAGGGTCGCGACCTGCCTGAGGACTACTCCGCTTGGCTGGAGCGGGCGTGGGCGCCCGTGCGCGTCCTCACGGCTGCCCGCGTGGAGCATGGTCGGGCGGTGCTCAAGCCGCTCTACGACGCCGTCGGCACCCGGGTGCACCTTGGGGAGCGCGACGACCTGCGCGACGTGCTCGCCGAGGCGCTGGACGAGGTTGGCCTGCCTGCCGGCCTGCTCGCCGCGGCCGACGACGACGCGTGGGATGCCGAGATCACGACCGAGCACCACGCCGGCATGGACCTCGTCGGGGATGAGGTCGGCACGCCGGTGGTCGCGGTCGGCGACGTCGCGTTCTTCGGGCCGGTCGTCAGTCCGGCCCCGACAGGCGCCGAGGCGTTGCGGCTGTTCGACGGTGTGGTCGCGGTGGCGTCGGTCGACGGATTCTTCGAGCTCAAGCGCAGCCGCACGCGGGGTCCGATCTTCTCGTAGGCACCCCCTCACGAACCATCATCCGCGTGACAGACTCGCATCCATGCGCGTGCACATGGGTTCTGACCATGCCGGCTTCGAGGTCAAGAACCGGCTGATCGAGTCCCTGCGATCCGACGGCATCGAGGTGGTCGACCACGGGCCCCACGTCTACGACGCCCTGGACGACTTTCCGCCGTTCTGCATCCGCACTGCCGAGGCCGTGGCGATGGACGAGGGGTCGCTGGGGGTCGTGCTCGGTGGCTCCGGCAACGGTGAGCAGATCGCAGCGAACAAGGTCGCCGGCATCCGGGCGGCGTTGGCCTGGTCGGTCGAGACGGCCCGGTTGGCGCGTGAGCACAACAACGCCCAGGTCGTCTCGGTGGGGGCGCGCATGCACTCCTTCGACGAGGTGCACCAGCTGGTCGAGGTGTTCATCCGCACCCCGTACACGAACGAGGACCGGCACAACCGACGACTGCAGATGATTCTGAACTACGAAGACACCGGTGAGGTCTCTGTCACGGGCGGCGGCTGAGGCCGCGACACGTCACGGGCGCGCTGCGCGGCCGACACGCTCACGCCTGGTCCGGCGTCGCGGGCGCCGCGTCGCGATGCCGGGGGAGGTGCCGGGTGCGGGTCTGTCGTCGGTGTCGAGGCCATGACGACGCACGCTACGTCGACTTCAGAACATGTACGCGCACCACGGGGCCCGGTCGCCGCGCATGGCGCGCGCCAGCCGTAGGGCCGCCCCCGCAGACTTCTCGGACGTCAGCCCCGCAGCGACGGCCCGGTTCAGGTGGTCGTCGCCGAGGTAGCCACCCGCCAGGTCGCTCACGTCGAGCGAGACGTCAGCCGGGGAGCTCGTGCGGCTCACCGTCGCACCTGTGTCATCGCCGGCCAGGCGCCACCGCCCGGCGTTGTGGGGGAACACATCGTCGCTGACCTCGAGCACGACGTCGATCTCCACGGCGTACGTGCGGGCTTGGAGTGCCTCGTCGAGGCGCACCAGCCGTACCCACAGCTGCTCGTCGATCGCCGGACGGAGCCGTCGGCCGTACTGCCACATGAGCAACGGGTCGTCGAGCGCCAGGTTCCACATCGACGCCCTCGCCATGAGGTCGAGGTCGAGCACGACGTCGGCCAGGGCGCGGGCGGCAGCAGCGGTCGTGGTCAGCATCTCGGTCACCTCGACCGTGCCTTCCGGTGAGCCGCTCGACCAGTCGGGCCGGGTGCGAAACCAGGCATAGCCCTGGGCCTGGCCGGACTCGTCCCGCACCCGGGCGCAGCGCAGCGGGCTGGCGCCACCGCGGTGGGTGGGCTCGTCCAGGCTCGTCTCTCGCCACGCCTGCGCACTGCGGCTGATCATGCCGGGACGCTGCGGGCGCACCCGCTCGTACACGTCGACGCAGTCGGCCAGACCGTCGTCCACGTCGCCCAGCACCACGCAGAGGCCTGCTGGGGAGGGGGTCGAACGGGAGAGCCGGGGGACGGTCACAACCGCTTTGCGGCTGGCCACGCCGTACCCGAAGCGTCCGTAGATGCCCGGCTCGGAGGCCCACAGCGCGGCAACCGGCTCACCGCTACCGCTCAGCGCAGCGAGCTGGTGGCGCATCAGCGCGGCGAAGACGCCGCGGCGGCGGTGCGTCGGCGCGACCCCGACCCACGTGACGCCGGCGGAGGCGACGCTGCCGCCCGGCACGGTCAGCTCATGGGTGAAGGCCGCCGTGTGGCCCACGAGCGCGGCCCCATCGAAGGCCCCGACCTGCCGGTCGCGCTCGAGCACGGCAGAGGCGACCGCCCACCGATCGTCGCTCATGGCGTGGCCGAAGGCCCAGTCGTCCAGCTGGCGCAGGTCGGGCAGGTCGTCGTCGCGCAGGGTGCGGATGTCGAGCACATGCCCTATCTACCAGACGCGTCCAGCGCGCACACGGCCGCTGCGCTCGTCGCGGTGCCGATAGCCTGCCGTGCCATGTCGCGCCCGCGAGTCTCCGAGCGGCGGCTGACGGGCATCCTGGCCGCGGTCATAGTTCTCCTGGGAGTCGGCAAGTTCATCGGGCCGGATGTCGTGCCTGTGTCGGCTCTCACGATCCCGATGATGATTGCGGGATGGCGCCTCAGCACACGGTCGGTCCTGCTGCTGACTGCGCTCGCGGCGGCCGTCCTCGCGGCCGATCTGGCGAATACGCCGGTCACGCGCTCATTCCTCGCCGCGGCAGTGATCGGCGTCATCTGTGTGCTGGCCTACCGGTACGCCGCGCTGCGTGAGGGCTGGGGAATGTCCATGACGGTGGGGGTGCCGCTGCTGCTGGACATCCGCGACCGAGTGCGCGCCCAGGGTGAGCCACCCGAGCTGCCGGCGGACTGGGTGATGACCCGGGCACTTCGCTCGGCCGGCGAAGAGGCCATGCGCGGCGACTTCACGCTGGCCCACCTGTCCGGGGAGTGTCTGCAGGTGATGGTCGTCGACGTGTCCGGGCACGGTGTCGATGTCGGCCCCCGGGCCGTCCAGGTCGCCGGCGCCTTCGGCGGGCTCATGGGAGTGCTGGAACCGGAGGACCTGATGCGTGCCTGCAACGACTACCTGCTGCGCCAGGAGTGGGAGCGTCACTACGCGACGGCGGTGCACGCGGCCCTGCAGCTGACTACCGGCGAGGTCACCGTGCGGGTAGCCGGGCACCCCCCGCCGCAGGTACGCAGCGTCAGCGGCTCGTGGCAACCGTTGCCGTCGAAGGGGCCGTTGTTCGGGCTCGTGCCGCAGGCGGACTTCGTGCCGGCATCCGTGCGGCTCGAGCCGGGGGACGTGCTGGTGATGGTCTCCGACGGGGCGCTGGACGAGCGCAGCGACGCCCCGTGGGCCGCAGCGGTGCGTGCGGTCGAGCGGTGGGTCGCCGACGGCATCCCGTCGGGCAGCCATGAGATGCCTGCCGTGGCCCATGCCTCCAGCGACGACCAGACGATCGTGGTGGTGCACCGGGTCGCCGAGGCATCGTCGGACTGACAGGCGTCGGTAGGGCTGCGATGATTCCGAGCATGGGACCTGATGACCCGGAGGACACCAACCCCGGCGGCCTCGACGTCGACGCGTTCAGCGACGACAGGGGCCACGTGCGCTACGTGGTCTACGACGACCAGGGGGTGGCCGAGGTTGCCGACGAGATCAACGGGCTGAGCCCGGCGGCGCAGAGGCGCGCGGAGGCCGAGGGCTTCGACACGTGAGCTTCGCTCAGCCCGGCCCGATCCACGCAGTGCTGTTCGACTTCCACTCGACGCTGGTCGACCAGGGCGACCCTGACGCCTGGCTCGACCTGGCGTGGCAGCGGGCTGGACGTGCCGCCAGCCCGTCCGAGGCTTTGGGCGCGGACGGCCGCGACGAGCTCGCCGGGTGGGTGAACCGCATCTGGGAGCACGCGCGTGACATCGATCCGGACAACGAGCGGGACCTCTCGCCGGTGCGCCACCGCGAGGTCTACGACGAGCTGATGACCCATGTGCCCGCCGTCGACGACGACCTCGCGCACGCCCTGTACGAGTGCATGCTCGAGACCTGGATCCCCTACGACGACTCCATCCCGGTGCTGACCGAGCTGCGCCGCCGCGGGGTGCGCACCGTGCTGGTCTCCAACGTCGGCATCGACGTGCGCCCGGTGCTCGACGCGGCGGGGCTCACCGGCCTGATGGACGCCGTCGTGCTGTCGTACGAGGCCGGGTCGGTCAAGCCGGGCGCTGCGATCTTCGAGGCGGCGCTGTCCGCGGCCGGTGTGGCCGCGGAGAACGCGCTGATGGTGGGCGACAGCCCGCACGACGACGCGGGCGCCGCCCTGGTCGGCATCCGCACCCTGCTGCTGCCGCGCACCAGTGGGACCCGGCACGGGCTCGACCTCGTGCTCGGCCTGGTGCCCGCGAACGTCGCTAGCGACGCGTGACGGAGTCGAAGCTGCGCAGACGCAGGCTGTTGCTCACCACGAAGACCGACGAGAACGCCATCGCTGCGCCGGCGATCAGCGGGTTGAGCAGGGCCGCCACCGCCAGTGGGATCGCCGCGACGTTGTAGGCGAACGCCCAGAAGAGGTTGCCCTTGATGGTGCCCAGGGTTCGGCGTGACAGCCGGATGGCGTCGACCGCCGCCAGCAGGTCGTCACGCACCAGAGTGATGTCGCTGGCCTCGATCGCCACGTCGGTGCCGGTGCCCATCGCGATGCCGAGGTCGGCCTGGGCGAGCGCGGCGGCGTCGTTGACCCCGTCGCCGACCATCGCGACCACGCGGCCGTCGGCTTGAAGGCCGCGCACGACAGCGACCTTGTCGGCGGGCAGCACCTCGGCGATCACGTCCTCGATGCCGACCTCGGCCGCGATGGCCCGTGCTGCCCGTTCGTTGTCGCCGGTGAGCAACACCGGTCGCAGCCCTAGCTCCACCAGGTGGGCCACGGCGGTGCCCGAGGTGGGCTTCACCGTGTCGGAGACGACGACCAGACCCGCGACGCTGCCGTCCCAGCCCACGGCGACCACGGTTCGTCCGGCCGACTCCGCAGCCGACCGGGCGGCATCGAGGTCGTCGGGCAGAGGCAGCGACCACTGCTCGGCCAGCCAGCCCGGACGCCCGGCGGCCACCGCTCGCCCGTCGACCATGCCCTGCACGCCGAGGCCCTGGGCCGAGGCGAACCCTTCGACGGGGGGCAGGTCGCCGGTCGGCCCGCCCGACTCGACCTCGGCCCGGGCGTAGGTGGCGATGGCCGCGGCGATGGGGTGCTCAGAGGCGTCCTCGAGCGCTCCGGCGACACGCACGAGCGTTGCCGGGTCGACGCCGTCGGCGGGGACGACGTCGACCACGCGCATGGCTCCGGTCGTGACCGTGCCCGTCTTGTCCAGCACGATGGTGTCGACGCGGCGGGTCGACTCGAGAATCTCCGGGCCCTTGATGACGATGCCCATCTGGGCTCCACGCCCGGTGCCGACCAGCAGGGCCGTCGGCGTGGCCAGGCCGAGGGCGCACGGGCACGCGATGATGAGGACGGCGACGGCGGCGGTGAAGGCCAGCTCGGGGCCGGCGTCCGCGCCGAGCCAGAACCCGAGGGTCCACACGGCGAGGCCGATCACGATGGGCACGAACACGGCGGAGACCCGGTCGGCGAGACGCTGCACCGGCGCCTTGCCCGACTGGGCGTCCTCGACCAGGCGAGCCATCTGGGCCAGCTGCGTGTCACCGCCGACGCGGGTGGCGCGCACGACGAGGCGTCCGCCGGCGTTCACGGTCGCCCCGGTCACGGCGTCGCCTGGGCCGACCTCGACGGGCACCGGCTCGCCGGTCAGCATGCTGGCGTCCACCGCGGACGTGCCGGTCACCACGACGCCGTCGGTGGCGATCTTCTCGCCAGGACGCACCACGAACTGTTCCTCGACCCGCAGGTCGTCGACGGCGATGCGCTGCTCGCGACCGTCGCGCAGCACGGCGACCTCTTTGGCGCCCATGTGCAGCAGCGCGCGCAGCGCGGCGCCGGAGCGCCGCTTGGCGCGGGCCTCGAAGTAGCGCCCGGCAAGGATGAACGTCGTGACTGCCGCAGCCACCTCGAGGTAGATCTCGCCGGAGCCGCCGCCGCGCTCGGGAACGAGGTGAAAGCTCATCCGCATGCCGGGCATGCCGGCCTCGCCGAAGAACAGCGCGTACAGCGACCAGCCGAAGGCGGCCAGCACGCCGACGCTGATGAGCGTGTCCATCGTCGCGGCGCCGTGGCGCAGGTTCGTCCACGCGGCCCGATGGAACGGCCAGGCCCCCCACACGACGACGGGGGAGGCCAGCGTGAGTGCGAGCCACTGCCAGTTGTCGAACTGCAGCGGCGGCACCATCGACATCAGGGCGACCGGTATCGACAGCGTTGCCGAGACGAGAAGCCGGGTGCGCAGCGACTCGACCTCGGGGTCGACCGGCTCGTCGTCCTCGACGCGGTCGGGCTCCGGCGGCGCGGGCTCGGCGGCGGTGTAGCCGGTCTTCTCGACGGTGGTGATGGCGTCGGCCACGGTGAGCCCGTCGGGCAGGCTCACCTTCGCCTTCTCGGTGGCGTAGTTGACGCTTGCCTGCACGCCGGGCATCCGGTTCAGCTTCTTCTCCACCCGCGCCGCGCACGAGGCGCAGGTCATGCCCCCGATCTCGAGCTCCACGCTTGTGCTCACGTCATCACCGCACCGGTCACAGCGGTCCGAGCGTCGTACCGACCAGGAGGCCGAGCGCGAACAGGGCGGCCAGCGCCACGGCGAAGCCGCCCAGCTTGGCGGCCGTGCCCATCAAGAGGCGGCGAGCGCGTAGCCGGCCTCGTCGACGGCAGCAGCGACGTCGTCGAGGGCGAGGGGCTCGTCGCTCGTCACGGTCACGGCCGACGGCCCTTCGGTCGCCAGGACGATGTCGACGACGCTCACCCCGTCCAGCGCGGCGACCTCCTCGGTGACGGCGGCGACGCAGTGGTCGCAGGTCATGCCGGTGACGGAGTAGGTGGTGATCGTGGGCACAGTGAACCTCCGGTCAGGAACGGACGAGGCGGGCGATGGCATCGCCTGCCTCCTTCAGCTTGGCGTCAGCCACATCGCCGCCTTCGGCGACGGCGTGCGCCACGCAGTGCGACAGGTGGTCGTTCATCAGCAGCAGCGCCGTCGACTCCAGCGCCTTCGTCGTGGCCGACACCTGGGTCAGCACGTCGATGCAGTAGGTGTCGGCCTCGACCATCCGCTGCAGGCCGCGCACCTGACCCTCGATCTTGCGAAGGCGGCTCAGCACGTCCTGCTTGTGGTCGAGGTAGCCCGCCGGCTGCTCGTGGGTGTGGGTGGCGTCGGCCATGTGGTCTGTTCTACGCGCCTGCGACGCGTTGCGCAACCCCTACCCCCTAGGGGTGTTAGCCGTCCTCGTCGGGTGATGACACCACAAGCACCGGACGGCTGGTCGCGGGCAGCAGCCGGTCGACGGTCAGGCCCGTCAGGGCCGCCGCCGAAGTTGACGCCCATCACCGGGAGGTGATGGGACGCTCGTGGATCGCTACCGTCAGCGCAATGCACCTCCCACCCCGAATCCCGGTCCTCTCGGTGCGCGTCCCGTGACCGAGCGCAACGTGCTGGGCGACGAGCTCGAGCCGTGCGGCACCGACCCGGTCACCGGCTTCTATCGGGACGGCTCGTGCGCGACCGGTCCGCAGGACGTGGGGAGCCACACGATCTGCGCCGTCGTCACCGCTGAGTTTCTCGACCACCAGCGCTCCATCGGCAACGACCTGTCCACCCCGATGCCGCAGTACCGCTTTCCCGGGCTCGTTCCCGGCGACCGCTGGTGCGTGACGGCGCGCAACTGGGCGCTCGCCTACGACGCCGGTGTCGCCGCGCCGGTCGTGCTGGCATCCACGAACGAGGCCGTGCTGGCGATCGTGCCGATCGCGGCGTTGCAGGAGCACGCGGTGGACGTCCCGCCCGACGCCGGGTCGTTGGACCCAGCCTGAGCCGCTTGCCGCGCTCGTCGGGAGTCGAGTGGCCTCAGCGGGCCTCGGCGCCGAGGTCGTCCTCAGTCGTCCCGATCGCCGGAGACGAGGTTGACGCAAGTATCCCGGTCGAGAAGGCCACCAGGGACGCTCCCACGCCGAGTACCAGCAGCCCGAGCACCGGTAGCCCAGCCGGACCTGCGCCCAGCCCGCTGACGGCGAGCTGCACCATCCCCATGGCCGCCAGGGCCACGCCCACCACAACCCCGAGCACCCGGGGTCGAGACGTCGGCGGACTTGGATCCGGGGCCACGACGCGCCGCTCGAACCGGCCGAACACCATCACCAGCAGCACCAGGAGCGGGATGCAGATCGCGAACCACACCGGTCGCCACAACCACCACTCCGGGCTGGGCGGCACCAGCCGCTCGACCAGGCCCAGCGAGAAGAACACCACGCCAGCAAGCACCCCGGCGACCATGTGCCACAGGTACAGCGTCATCGCGTACACGTTGACCCACACCACACCCGCCCACACGGCGGGTCGCGTGCACTGACGCTCGACCCACGGCTGGAGCAGCAGTACGAGGCCAGTCTGAGCCACCGCGAGGGCTGTCAGCGCGGCGGACGGAGGTCCGTTGTTCTGCACGGCCTCGCCTTCGGCTGCCAGCATGCTGACCGGATACGGACCCAGCCACACCAGCAGCGCGGCCGCCACCAGCCCGCCCACGGCCATCAGAGCCGGGACGGGACTGCGCCCGGACAGGGCTCCGCGACGCCAGCACACCCCCAGCGCGTAGACACCGCTCCAGAAGAGGCCGTAGTTGAGGTAGCCGACGAACGGCACGCCGAGATGGACGAAGAGCAGGTCCGCAACCAGTGCGGTGCCGAGCAGCGAACCCGGGATCGCAAGACCACGCCGGTCCACCGCCGCGACCAGGCCGGGCGTCATCGGGACGACGACGACGTAGACCGCCAGGAACCACAAGGGGATCCCGACCTGGGTGACCACGAAGTCGACCAGGTGCGCGTCGACCCCTGCCACGCGCAGAACCGACGCTGCCGCGACGACGACGGCCACGAGGACGAAGGTCGGCAGCAGCAGCCGCCACACCCGCGCCCCCAGCCATCCGAGCCCAGTGACGACCGGCTTCCGACGTGTCCAGGACGCTGCGTTGCCGTACCCGCCGACCAGGAAGAACACCGGCATCACCTGGAAGACCCAGGTCAGCCAGTTGCCCGGTGCCCAGACCGTCTGCACGTTGCGCCCAAGCAACTGCCCGCCCTCGACGAACAGGGCGAAGGCCAGCCAGTGACCGAGCACGACAAGAAGGAGCGCCGCAGCGCGGTAGGCGTCGACTGCACGTACCCGGCCGGCGGGCTCCTCCACAGGGGGGTCAGCCCGAACCGAGCGTCCCTGAACACGCACACGGTCACTGTCCACCTGCGGCACCGCCTGGTCGAGGGCCGTTGGCCACGCCAACGGAGATGTAACAGTGTTATGGTCGCTTGGTGTCCAGCCATCCGAGCCACGCGGACGTGGTTCGTGTCGCGACGGACCTGCTCTGCCACGATGGTCCCGCGGCCGTCTCGGTGCGTAGCGTCGCCAGCCGCCTCGGCGTCTCCCACCAGGTTGTCTACTCCCGGTTCGGTGGCAAGACCGGCCTCGTCGACGCCATGGTCCTGCGTGGGCACACCCTGCTCACTGCACGCCTGGAAGCCGTGACCGAGTCCGAGGGCACCCCTGAACGTGTGGTCGCGCTCGGGCATGCCTACCGCGAGGCCGCGCTCGCTGAGCCGGCGCTCTACCAGGTGATGTTCGACCGGCCCGTCGTTGGCTACGAGCCGTCGCAGGCCAGCCGCGATGCAGCTCGCGCCTCCTTCCGGCCCCTGCGCGAAGCGATCGCCGCCTGCTGGGTGGCAGGCACTCTGCGCCCCACCGCCACGGTCGCCGACCCGGACACCCTCGCCCACATGTGCTGGTCAGCCGCTCACGGCCTGGTCTCCCTGACCCTCGCGGGTCACCAGCCCCCGACGGGTGGTGAGTCCGTGCTCACCGCCACCGCCTCCGCTCTGCTCAGCCCCCACCTTCTCGGGAGAACCGCGTGATCGCCCCCACCACTGGCCCCACTGGCCCCACTGCCCACGTTGCCGACGGCACCACCGCCCGGCCTGGGCTGCCCGCCGGCTTCCCCGACGAGCCGCTGGCCGCGCCGAGCCCAGGCTCCCTGTTTCGCGAGGTCGGCATCGTCCGGGAGATCCCGCGGCTCCTGCTCAGCTCTCCCCGGCTCGCCGCGGCGCCGCGTGGTGCCGGCGATCCGGTGCTGCTCGTCCCCGGCATCGGCTCGGACGACTGGGCAACCGCACCCCTGCGCGCCTACTTGAGACGACTCGGCCATGACGCCCGCGGCTGGGGGCTGGGCCGCAACCACGGCGACGTCGAAGCGCTCGTCGAAGACGTCGCCGGTGTCGTCACCGCTTGGCACGAGGCTTCGGGCCGGCCGGTGAACCTCGTCGGGTGGAGCCTCGGGGGAGTCGTCGCCCGCGAGGTCGCCCGTACCCACCCCGACCAGGTGGCACAGGTCATCTCCTATGGAACCCCCGTGGTCGGCGGCCCGGTCTACACCGTCATGGGAAGCCGCTACTCCCCAGAGACCATCGCGCACATCCTCGGCATCGTCGAGGAAGCCAACCGGATTCCCATCCCCGTTCCGCTTACCTCGATCTTCAGCCGGGCAGACGCCGTGGTGGCCTGGCGGGCCAGCGTCGACACGCGCCACTCGCACACCCATCACGTCGAGGTGCGCTCGACGCACACCGGCCTTGGCCTTGACCCTGACGTCTGGCTGGCGGTGGCGCATCGGCTCCGCGAGCCCGGCCCGCGCGGGGACACCGACGGAGCCGCTGGCGACCACCTTGTTGACCGGGAGCGTTGACCGGGAGCGCCGGCCGACGAAGCGGGGGCCCGTCACGGCGGCCCAGAAGCCGTGTGACCTGTGGAGAAGCCGAGAGCGGGTGACCGGGATCGAACCGGCATGGCCAGCTTGGAAGGCTGGGGCTCTGCCATTGAGCTACACCCGCGGGCGACGTGCGGGCACCCGACGTCGGCACCCGAACCTCGGCTGACAGCCTACCTGCCCAGTTCGCCTACACTCGGTCCGGTTCGCGGGGCGTAGCGCAGTGGCTAGCGCGCCTGCTTTGGGAGCAGGAGATCGGGAGTTCGAGTCTCCCCGCCCCGACAAGCGATCACCCACCAGCCCTTCGACCTGGAGACCTACCTGCTGTGAAGAGCACTGCCGAGACCCTGGGCCCCACCCGCGTCAAGCTGCTGGTGGAGGTGTCGTTCGACGAGCTCAAGCCCAGCTTGGACGAGGCCTACAAGCGCATTGGCAGCCAGGTGACTGTTCCGGGCTTCCGCAAGGGCAAGGTGCCCAGCGCCATCATCGACCAGCGGTTCGGCCGCGGGGCCGTGCTCGAGGAGGCCATCAACGAAGCCCTCCCCGGCCTGTACTCCCAGGCGGTTGACGAGGCGGAGATCAACCCGCTGGGCTCGCCCGAGGTCGAGATCACCGAGATGGAGGACGGCGACACGCTCACCTTCACCGCCGAGGTCGACGTACGACCGGAGATCGCCCTGCCCGACTGGGAGGGTGTGGCGATCACCGTCGACGACATCGAGATCGACGAGGACGCGGTAGCCGAGCAGCTCGAGCAGCTGCGCCAGCGGTTCGGCACCCTGCTCCCGGTGGAGCGGGCGGCCGCCGTCGGCGACCACGTCAGCATCGACCTTGGCGCCCGTGACGCCGACGGCGAGCTGATCGAGAACGGGCAGGCGAGCGGGCTCAGCTACGAGGTCGGCTCCGGCACCATGGTCGACGGCCTGGACGACGCAGTCACCGGCATGTCGGCGGGGGAGACCGCCACGTTCACCACCACGCTCATGGGCGAGGAGGACGGCATCGAGGCCCAGGTCGACGTCACCGTCACCGCGGTCAAGGAGCAGGAGCTTCCCGAGCTGGACGACGAGTTCGCCCTGCTGGCGAGCGAGTTCGACACCCTCGACGAGCTGCGCGAGGACGTCCGCGAGCAGCTTGTGCGCGCCGGGCGGCTGACGCAGGCTGTCGAGGCTCGCGACAAGGCGCTGGAGCACCTGCTCGAGACGGTCGAGGTGCCGATCCCGCAGGGCCTCGTGACTGCGCAGCTCGAGGAGCACTTCGCCGACGGCCACGGTGACGACGAGCACCGTGCCGAGGTCGAGGAGCAGGCCGTCCGCTCGCTGAAGGCTCAGCTCATCCTGGACGAGATCGTCAAGGCCACCGAGGTGCAGGTCTCGCAGGAGGAGCTCACCGAGTACCTGATCTCGCGGGCCCAGCAGTCGGGCATGAGCCCGCAGGACTTCGCCGACCAGATGGTGCGCTCGGGCAACGTCAACGCCGTCGTGGCCGACGTGGCCCGCGGCAAGGCGCTGGCGGTCATGGTCGAGAAGGCATCGGTCAGCGACGCGTCCGGCAACCCGGTCGAGCTGGCCAGGCTGCAGGAGGACGGCACGCTCGGCGACGACGTGGAGGACGAGCCCGTTGTCGACGCTGTCGCCAGCGACGTCGAGTTCGCTGACGTCGTGGACGCCACCGAGGTCGCGGCAGAGCCTGTCGAGCAGGCTGCGCCGACGGCGAACACGGACAAGGTCGAGGAGTAGACCCCCCGCGGCTGTGGTTAGGGTCGTCGTCAACAACCTGACGACACCAAGCACGAGCCGATCGGAGAGCCTGCATGACCGACGAGATGCGCGCGCCCGCCCAACCCCAGTCGGGCTTCGACGACAACGTCTACCAGCGGCTGCTGCGTGAGCGGATCATCTTTCTCGGCTCCGAGGTCCGCGACGACAACGCCAACGCCATCTGTGCCCAGATGCTGCTACTGGCGGCCGAAGACCCCGAGAAAGACATCTACCTCTACATCAACTCACCCGGCGGCTCCGTCACGGCCGGCATGGCCATCTACGACACGATGCAGTTCGTCGGCAACGACGTCGCGACTGTTGCGACCGGGCTGGCCGCGTCCATGGGTCAGTTCTTGCTGGCCGCCGGCGCGCCGGGCAAGCGCTTCGCCCTGCCTCACTCGCGCATCATGATGCACCAGCCGTCCGGCGGCCTCGGTGGTTCGGCGAGTGACATCAAGATCCAGGCCGAGCAGATGATCTTCATCAAGAAGCAGATGGCAGACCTGATCGCCGCGCACACGGGCCAGACCGTCGACCAGATCGAGAAGGACTCCGACCGCGACCGGTGGTTCACTGCCGAGCAGGCCAAGGAGTACGGATTCGTCGACCATGTCGTTCGCACCGCGAACCAGGTCGGCGAAGAGACCAACTAGAGCAGCCGAGGAGAACGCCGTGAACTACATCATCCCGCAGTGGGAGGAGCGCACCTCCTACGGCTTCCGCCGTATCGACCCCTACGCCAAGCTCTTCGAGGAGCGCATCATCTTTCTCGGCACCCCGATCAGCGACGACGTGGCCAACGCCGTCATGTCGCAGCTGATGTGCCTGGAGTCGATGGACCCCGACCGCGACATCGAGATCTACATCAACTCACCCGGCGGCTCCTTCACCGCGCTGACGGCCATCTACGACACGATGCAGTACGTCAAGCCTGACGTGCGGACGGTGTGCATGGGCCAGGCCGCCTCGGCTGCCGCCGTCCTGCTGGCTGCCGGCGCCCCGGGCAAGCGCATCGCGCTGCCCAATGCCCGCATCCTCATCCACCAGCCGTACTCGGAGTCGGGCTACGGGCAGGCGTCTGACCTGGAGATCCAGGCCAACGAGATCTTGCGCATGCGAACGATGCTCGAGGAGATGCTCGCCAACCACTCGAACCGGTCGGTGGAGCAGGTGCGCGAAGACATCGAGCGCGACAAGATCCTGACCGCGGCTGAGGCCGTGGAGTACGGACTCGTCGACTCCGTGATCGAGTCGCGCAAGGCGAGCACTGCCGCCTGATCCTCCGGCGACGGCGAGGCGGGGGCTCGATGCAACACGCCTGGGCGCTTCGCAGATATGCCGGTGCCATTGTCGGCCCGGCGGGGTACCGTGCGGAGCGGTCGCGCACCTCGCGCGACGACTCACTGTCCACGTCGAAGGGGGCGCCGGGTGGCTCGCATCGGAGAGAGCGGCGACCTGCTCAAGTGCTCGTTCTGCGGAAAGAGCCAGAAGCAGGTCAAGAAGCTCATCGCCGGACCCGGCGTGTACATCTGCGACGAGTGCATCGACCTCTGCAACGAGATCATCGAAGAAGAGCTGCACGAGACCTCGGACGCCACACCTGACCGACTGCCCAAGCCGGCAGAGATCTACGAGTTCTTGCAGGAGTACGTGATCGGGCAAGAGGCCGCGAAGAAGGCCCTCTCGGTTGCCGTCTACAACCATTACAAGCGGGTGCGCGCCGACGCCAACGTCGCCGGACGGGTCAAGGACGAGTCGGTCGAGTTGGCCAAGTCCAACATCCTTCTCGTCGGCCCGACCGGCTGCGGCAAGACCTACCTGGCCCAGACGCTGGCCAAGCTTCTCAACGTGCCGTTCGCCATCGCGGATGCCACGGCGCTCACCGAGGCCGGCTACGTCGGTGAAGACGTCGAGAACATCCTGCTCAAGCTGATCCAGGCCGCGGACTACGACGTCAAGAAGGCCGAGACCGGCATCATCTACATCGACGAGATCGACAAGGTCGCCCGCAAGAGCGAGAACCCGTCGATCACCCGTGACGTGTCGGGCGAAGGTGTGCAGCAGGCGCTGCTGAAGATCCTCGAGGGCACCAGCGCCAGCGTGCCGCCCCAGGGTGGGCGCAAGCACCCGCACCAGGAGTTCATCCAGATCGACACCACGAACGTGCTGTTCATCGTCGGGGGAGCGTTCTCCGGCCTTGAGCAGATCATCGAGCAGCGGGTGGGACGCAAGGGGCTCGGCTTCGGTGCCGAGGTGCGCGGCAAGGCTGAGCGCGACGAGTCGGAGTTCTTCTCCCAGGTGATGCCCGAAGACCTGCTGAAGTTCGGACTCATCCCCGAGTTCATCGGACGCCTGCCGGTCATCACCTCGGTCAGCCCGCTCGACCGACCCGCCCTGGTCGAGATCCTCACCGAACCGCGCAACGCCCTGGTCAGGCAGTACCAGCGGCTGTTCGACATGGACGGGGTCGAGCTCGAGTTCACCGACGAGGCCGTCGAGGCCATCGCCGACATGGCGATGCTGCGCGGCACGGGAGCCCGCGGGCTGCGCGCGATCATGGAAGAAGTGCTGCTGCACGTCATGTACGAGGTGCCTAGCCGCGAAGACGTCGAGAAGGTCGTCATCACCGACGAGGTGGTGCGGGAGAACGTGCTGCCGACGATCGTCCCCCGCGAGAAGGAGAGCCCGCGCAAGCGGCGTCCCCCGAAGTCGGCCTAGTCCTAGTCACGGAGTGGCCAACCCGACGAGTACGCAGGTGCTGTCGGGACAGACGCTGACGGTGTCGGAGGTGCTGCCCGGCGTGAACGTGGGGACGTACGCGGTCTGAGCTGGCGCGTGTTGACGCGCAAGGAACTGCGGGGACTCTGGACGACTCGGGGTCGTCCACGATGCCCGACAGCCTGTGACGTGCACCTACCTGAACATGGTGCACGCGGGGGCATGCCCATCGTCACGATGGCGCGTCGCTGGTGGTGTCGGGTACCGCGTTGATGCGCTGGGCGCTGATGCGCCGTCGACGGACGACGGCCTACCCAGCTGGGCTGAACGACACCTCGAGGTAGTCACGGACCGGTCGGTACCCGATCTCGGCATAGATCTTGTTCGAGGTCGGGTTGCCCAGGTCGGTGAACAGCACCACCTCAAGGGTCGCCGGCACAGCCCGGGCGGCCGTGGACGCGGCCGCTGTCACCGCCGCGCCGTAGCCGCAGCGGCGATGCTCGGGTGGGGTGTACACCGGACCAACGCGGACGACGCCGGCCGCCGGTTCGGTGCGCCCGGCCATGGCGACTGGCCGGTCGCCGTCCTCCCAGACGGTGAGCAGCTCCCGCTCGAGGCGGGCGCGCAGTCCGGTCTCGATCTCGTGCACCGGGTGGGCGATCTCGTCGGCGAACGTCAGGTGCCAGTCGAGCATGACGTCCCAGTCGACAGCCGTCGCGGTGCGGGCGGAGCCTGGCACGGTCGGCACCTGCAGCGCGCCGAGGCGGTACAGCCGCATGCTGACCGTCGCCTGCACGGGCGGGCCGCCGAAGCGCTCCTGCCACCGGGTCACCGCTGCCCGGGTGACCTCGATCTCGCCGTTGAAGCCCGCGACGTCGGCGGCGGTTCCGCCTGCTGACTCCGCGATCGCGTCGGCGACGAGCGTTCCCGCCTGCTCCGGCATCGGCCCGAGGTAGGGCGCGTACGGCGGCGTATGCATCACCGCGCCGACGGCCGTCTCGCCGTCCCTGACAACGAACCATCGGGCACTGGGGTACGAACGAGCCGCGGCGCGCACGTCGGCGAGTACCGACGCAATCACCGTGTAGCCGGCGGGGTCGGCGCTCAGCACCGGCTCGGCGGCGACGAAGAAGGCGTCAGCGTCGTCGAACGCCTCGACGCCCAGCATCACCCGGTGTCGGCGACCACGACGTCGACCCTCAACAAGCCATCGTCGGCCGGCTCGAAGTCGAAGTCGCCGACGACGCGTCCGGCCGCGCGCAGGTCCGCGGCCACCGCGCTCGCCCGGTGCACCTCGGTCTCTGGTCCGCGCACCACGACCGACGCGAGCTCGGCCCGCATCGAGAGCTTGCGCTCGCTCTTGGCCTTGCGCAGCGCCGAGAGCGTGACGGAGGCTGCAGTCAGCACCTCCGGGTCACCCTGGCCGGCGGCGGCGCGAACCTCGTCCACGCTCGGCCACGAAGCCCGGTGGATCGACCCCTTCTGCCACCACGCCCACACCTCTTCGGTGGCGAAGGGTAGGAACGGGGCGAACAGCCGCAGCTGGACCGACAGGGCCAGGTTGAGGGCAGCGTGAGCGGATGCGGCGTCGGCCTCACCTCGTCCGCCGTAGGCACGTTCTTTGATCATCTCGAGGTAGTCGTCGCAGAACGTCCAGAAGAACGTCTCCGTCGACTCCAGCGCACGCGTGTAGTCGTAGGCCTCGAACGCCGTCGTTGCACGCTCGACCACCTCGGCCAGACTGGCGAGCATCGCCTGGTCGAGCGGGTTCGTCACCGCGGACGGGTCGACGGCACCCGTCGACTCCATGCCTAGCACGAACTTCGACGCGTTGAGGATCTTGATCGCCAGCCGCCGGCCGATCTTCATCTGACCCACGTCGAAGGCAGTATCGGTGCCCGGACGGCCGCTGGCCGCCCAGTACCGCACAGCGTCGGAGCCGTGGTCATCGAGCAGGCCCATCGGGGTGACGACGTTGCCTTTCGACTTCGACATCTTCTTGCGGTCCGGGTCGAGAATCCAGCCGCTGATCGCGGCATCGGTCCAGGGCAGCGCGTCGAACTCGAGGTGCGCGCGCACCACCGAGGAGAACAGCCAGGTGCGGATGATCTCGTGCGCCTGCGGACGCACGTCCATCGGGTACACGCGAGCGAACAGGTCGGGGTCACGCTCCCAGCCGCCGGCGATCTGCGGGCTGAGTGACGACGTCGCCCAGGTGTCCATGACGTCGGGGTCGCCGATGAACCCACCGGGCACGCCGCGCTGGTCGTCGGTGTAGCCGGTGGGCGCGTCGGCCTGCGGGTCGATCGGCAGGTGCGACTCGTCGGGAGTGATCGGGTCGTCGAACAGCGGGTTGCCGTCGCTGTCGAGCTGGTACCACAGCGGGATGGGAACGCCGAAGAACCGCTGGCGGCTGATCAGCCAGTCGCCGTTGAGCCCACCGACCCACGACTCGTACCGGTGGCGCATGTACTCCGGGTGCCACGCCAGCTCCGCGCCCCGGGCCAGCAGCTGCTCGCGCAGCGCCGGCTCACGCCCGCCGTTGGTGATGTACCACTGGCGGGTCGTCACGATCTCGAGTGGCTTGTCACCCTTCTCGAAGAATTTCACCGGGTGAGTGATCGGCTTCGGCTCACCCTCGGTGTGCCCGGCTTCGGTGAGCAGCTCGGCGATGCGCTCCTTGGCCGCGTGCGCGGTCTTGCCGCCCAGCTCGGCGTACGATTGTTGGCCCTGGTCGGAGGTGATCCAGGCAGGCATCTCCCGGGTGAGTCGGCCGTCCCACCCGATCACCGGACGGGTCGGCAGCGCGAGCTCACGCCACCACGTCACGTCGGTCACGTCGCCGAACGTGCAGATCATCGCGATGCCTGAGCCCTTGTCGGGTTCGGCCAGCGGGTGGGCCAGCACCGGCACGTCCACGTCGAACAGCGGCGAGCGGACGGTCGAGCCGAACATGGGCTGGTACCGCTCGTCGTCGGGGTGGGCGACCAGCGCCACGCAGGCCGGGATGAGCTCGGGCCGGGTCGTCTCGATCCAGACGGGTGCGCTGCGGTCATCCGGCTGGGCGCTCGCGACCTGGTAGAACGCCACTCGGTGGTAGGCGCTCGGACGCTCGCGGTCCTCGAGCTCGGCCTGGGCAACAGCGGTGCGGAACGTGACGTCCCACAGAGTGGGCGCCTCGGCCTGGTAGGCCTCGCCGCGAGCCAGGTTGCGCAGGAAGGCCCGCTGGCTCGTGGCCCGCGAGCCGTCGTCGATGGTCTGGTACGTGTGCCGCCAGTCGATCGACAGCCCGAGGCGGCGCCACAGCGCCTCGAAGGCCTTCTCGTCGTCCTCGGTGAGCTGCTCGCACAGCTCGACGAACCGCTTGCGCGAGACGGGCAGCTGCTGGGCTGGGTTGCTCGACGGCTTGTCGGGCAGCGCCTGGTCGGGGTCGTAGGGCTGGGACGGGTCGCAGCGCACCCCGAAGAAGTTCTGCACCCTTCGCTCAGTCGGGAGCCCGTTGTCGTCCCACCCCATCGGGTAGAACACCTCGAGGCCGCGCATGCGCTTGTAGCGAGCGATCAGGTCGGTGTGCGTGTAGCTGAACACGTGGCCGACGTGCAGCGAGCCCGACACGGTGGGCGGGGGAGTGTCGATGGAGTAGACCCGCTCGCGCGTCGCCGTCCGGTCGAAGTGGTAGGTCCCCTGCTCGGCCCACGTCGCCGTCCAGCGGGACTCAAGGCCCTCGAGACCGGGCTTGTCGGGCACGTTCGGCTGCATGATCGCGATTCTAGGCGCCGGGGTGCGGGCGTGAGACCGGCGTAGCCTGCGGCGATGGCAGCGGTTGTCACGGTTGGAGCCACCGCGGCTCGCGACGTGCAGCGGCGCACGCTGGCGGTGCTCGCGATGACCGCCGTCCTGGGCGGCCTGGGCGTCGCCGCCGTCGCGACAGCCGGTGGGCTGCTGGTTGCCGAGGTGACCGGCAGCGCGCGCACCGCGGGACTCGCCCAGACTCTCGTCGTGCTCGGCGGCGCAGTGCTGGCGGTGCCCCTGGCCCGCACCAGCGACCGCCATGGGCGACGCCGCGGCCTGGCCGCGGGCTATGCGATCGGGTTCGTCGGCGCGGTCGTCGTCGTGGTCGGAGCGGGGCTGTCATCAGGGGTGGTGCTGCTCGGCGGGATGGCCCTGCTGGGTGGCGCGATGGCCGCGGGCCTGCAGTCGCGTTTCGCCGCCGCCGACCTGTCCGCGCCGAGCCGCGTGGGGCGTGATCTCTCCCTTGTCGTGTGGATGACAGCAGTCGGGGCCATCATCGGCCCGAACCTTGCCGACCCGGCCGTCGCCTCAGCGGATGCCCTCGGCCTGCCGGCACTGTCGGGTGTGTTCGTGTGGGCGGCGGTGGGCTTCGCGATGGCGACGCTGCTGCTGGTCATGGGACTGCGCCCGGACCCGCTGCTGCTCTCGCGCCGCGGGACACCAGGGAGCGTTCAGTCGCAGCCGCCGAGGCTCGGTCTGCGCGACGCCTTTGGAGCAATCACAGCGGTCGCGCCGGCGCGGCTGGCGTTCGCCTCCCTCGTGCTGGCCCACGCCACGATGGTCGGCTTGATGGTCATGACACCGCTGCACCTGAACCGCAACGGTGCCTCGCTCAGCGTCGTCGGTGTCGTCATCAGCGTCCACGTCGCCGGGATGTACCTGTTCGCCCCTCTGGTCGGCGCTCTCGCCGACACGATCGGTCGCGCGCGCGTGATCGGCATCGGGGCTCTGCTGATCGGCGCGTCGGGCGTCATTGTGGCCACCTCGCCGACCAGCCCGGTGACGGTGGCTGGTGCGCTGTTCCTGCTGGGACTCGGCTGGTCGTGCTGCATGGTCGCCGGCTCGGCTCTGCTGACCGCTGCGGTTGCGGTCGAGGTTCGACCGAGCGCCCAGGGGGTGACCGACCTGTCGATGGGACTCGGTGGGGCAGCAGCCAGCGCGATGGCCGGCGTGGTCTTCGGCGTGTGGTCGTTCGCGGTGCTGGGTGTCGCTGCTGCTCTGGTCATCGCGCCCTTGACGTTGGCGACTGCGTCGAAGCGGCGTCCCTAGACTCCTGCCCATGGTCACGACCGGCATCGAGGCGGACGAGCAGCGCTACGTCGAGGTTCAGGCGGCGCTGCTGACGCGCTGGCCGGAGAGCAGGCTCGAACCATCGTTGGACCGCATGGCCGCGCTCGTCGACCTGCTGGGTGACCCGCAGCGGGCCTACCCCGTGATCCACGTCGCGGGGACGAACGGCAAGTCGTCGACAGCTCGCATGATCGAGTCGGTGCTGCGCGCCTTCGGGCTGCGCACCGGGCTGGTGACCAGCCCCCACCTGGTGGACGTGCGCGAGCGCATCCTGATCGATGGCGAGCCCATCAGCGAGGAGCGGTTCGCCGAGATCTACGACGACATCGAGCCGTTCCTCGGGCTCGTGGACGCGCAGTTCCCCGACACCCCGCTCTCGTACTTCGAGGTGCTCACCGCGATGGCGTTCGCCGGCTTCGCCGACACGCCCGTCGAGGTTGCGGTCATCGAGACGGGCATGGGTGGCACCTGGGACGCGACCAACGTGGCCGACGGGACGGTCGCGGTGGTCACGCCGATCGACCTCGACCACATGGAGTACCTCGGGCCCGACATCGAGAGCATCGCCGGGGAGAAAGCGGGCATCATCAAGGACGGCGCCGTGGCAGTGCTCGCCCAGCAGAAGCTGGCAGCAGCCGAGGTGCTGATGACGCGCAGCGGCGAGGCCGGGGCCAGCGTCCTGCGCGAGGGCCTCGAGTTCGGTGTGCGCCACCGCGACGTCGCCGTCGGCGGCCAGCTGCTCGCGCTGCAGACGACTGCCGGCGTCTACGACGAGGTCTTCCTGCCCTTGCACGGAGCGCACCAGGCACACAACGCCGCCCTCGCCCTGGCTGCGGTCGAGGTGTTCTTCGGCGCCGGTGAACGCATGGTCGAGGCCGACACGATCCGGGAAGGCTTCGCCGCTGTCGCCTCGCCCGGACGGATGGAGGTCGTGCGCACCGGGCCGACTGTCATGCTGGACGCGGCGCACAACCCGCACGGGGCGCAGGCGCTCGCCACCGCCCTGGCCGAGGAGTTCTCGTTCGACCGGCTTGTCGGCGTCGTAGGCGTGCTGGCCGACAAGGACGCCGCCGGCCTGCTCGGCGCGCTGGAGCCGGTGCTCGACAGCGTCGTGGTGACCCAGGCGGCGACCCCGCGAGTCATGCCGGTCGACGACCTGGCCGCGATCGCGGTCGAGGTGTTCGGCGACGACCGCGTCACCGTCGAGCCAGGGCTGCTGGATGCGCTGGACGCAGCCATCGCGCTGGTCGACGACCCCGACGCCATGGGCGGGATGGGTGTGGTCGTGACCGGTTCAGTCATCACAGCAGGCCAAGCGCGAGCGCTGCTGGCAGGCTCGTAGCCGTGCGTGGTCTGGCGTCCGGCGTGCTCGGGCTCGAGTCGATGGTGCTGCTGCTGGTCATCCCGGTCGCAGTCACCATCGCCGACATCAACCCGTCGGTCGCGATCCCGGCGGGCGTGCTGCTCATCGTCCTGTGCATCGTCGCCATCGGCGGGCTCGGACGTGGCTGGGGGTACTCGTTGGGCTGGGTCGTCCAGGTGCTGGCCATCGCCCTTGGCTTCGTGGTGCCGGCGATGTTCGTGCTCGGCGGCATCTTCGCGCTGCTCTGGTACTCCGCGCTGCGCATCGCCCGCCAGGTCGAGGCCGACAAGGCCTCCGGCGCCGATAGGGGAGAATGAGTCCGACGTACCGGCGCGACAGCCACCCACCCCACCACCGAGGAGTCACCTGTGTCCGAGCGCTCGCTCGTCCTGCTCAAGCCCGACGCGGTTCGCCGTGGACTGATGGGCGAGATCGTCACCCGCTTCGAGCGCAAGGGTCTGGTGATCTCGGCGATGCACATGCAGCAGATCGGCGCCGAGCTCGCCGACGCCCACTACGCCGAGCACGTGGAGAAGGGCTGGTACCCCGAGCTGCGCGCGTTCATCACCGGTGGCCCGCTCGTCGCGATGGTGGTGGACGGTGACCAGGCGGTCTCGGTGGTGCGCGGCCTGATCGGGTCGACGGACGGCCGCACGGCGGCGCCGGGCACCATCCGTGGCGACTACTCGTTGTCGGGCTCGGAGAACCTCGTCCATGCCTCGGACTCGCCGGAGTCGGCGACCCGCGAGCTCGCCCTCTGGTTCCCGGCACTCGGCTGAGCCTGTGGACTCGATCTTCCCCCTGCTCGAACCGCTGCTGCCGCGGGTCCGCAAGCCCGTGCAGTACGTCGGCGGTGAGCTCAACAGCGTCGTGAAGCCGTGGGGCGACGACGCGCGCACCGTCCGTTGGGCGCTCATGTACCCGGACGCCTACGAGGTGGGCCTGCCCAACCAGGGCGTGCAGATCTTGTACGAGGTGCTCAACGAGCAGGATGACACGCTCGCCGAGCGCACCTACGCGGTGTTCCCCGACCTCGAAGCGCTGATGCGCGAGCACGCCGTTCCCCAGTTCACGGTCGACGCGCACCGCCCGGTGGGCGCGTTCGACCTGCTCGGCGTCTCGTTCTCCACCGAGCTGGGCTACACCAACCTGCTGACTGCGCTCGACCTGGCCGGCATCCCGCTGCACGCCGCCGACCGGGACGAGTCGCACCCGGTCGTAGTGGCCGGCGGACACGCCGCGTTCAACCCCGAGCCGATCGCCGACTTCGTCGACGCGGCCGTCCTGGGCGACGGCGAAGAGATCGTCACGGCCATCACCGACGTCGTGCGCCGCTGGAAGGGCGAGGGCCGTCCGGGTGGCCGCGAGGCTCTGCTGGCCCGGCTCGCGGCCGGGGGCGGGGTCTACGTGCCGCGCTTCTACGACGTCAGCTACGCAGGCGACGGTCGGATCGCCGCGGTGACCCCGAACCGGGACGGCGTGCCGGCCCGCGTCCACAAGCACACCGTCGCCGACCTCGACTCGTGGGCCTACCCGGCCAAGCCGCTCGTGCCGCTGGCCGAGACGGTGCACGAGCGCTACAGCGTCGAGATCTTTCGCGGCTGCACCCGTGGGTGCCGGTTCTGCCAGGCCGGGATGATCACCCGCCCGGTGCGTGAGCGCAGCATCACCACCGTGGGCCAGATGGTCGACGCGGGGCTGGCGGCGTCTGGGCTGTCGGAGGTCGGGCTGCTCAGCCTGTCGAGCGCCGACCACTCCGAGATCGGCGAGATCGCCACCGACCTGGCCGACCGCTATGAGGGGTCGAACACGTCGCTCTCGCTGCCGAGCACGCGGGTCGACGCGTTCAACGTGACCCTGGCCAACGAGCTGGCCCGCAACGGCCGACGCTCCGGTCTCACGTTCGCCCCGGAGGGCGGCTCGGAGCGTGTGCGCAAGGTGATCAACAAGATGGTCACCGAGGACGACCTGATCCGTACGGTCGCGACTGCCTACGCCAACGGGTGGCGGCACGTGAAGCTCTACTTCATGTGTGGCCTGCCCACGGAGACCGACGAGGACGTGCTGCAGATCGCCGAGCTAGCCCGCGAGGTGATTCGTACTGGGCGTGCGGCTGCGGGACGACGCGACATTCGCTGCACCGTGTCGATCGGGGGCTTCGTGCCCAAGCCGCACACCCCGTTCCAGTGGGCGGCCCAGCTCGACCACGAGACCACCGATGCGCGCTTGTTCAAGCTGCGCGACGAGCTGCGCCGCGACCGCAACTACGCCAAGGCCATCGGGCTGCGCTACCACGACGGACGCCCCGGCATCGTGGAAGGCCTCCTGTCCCGCGGTGACCGTCGGGTGGGCGCGGTGATCGAGCAGGTCTGGCGCGACGGCGGGCGCTTCGACGGGTGGAGCGAGCACTTCTCGTTCGACGCCTGGATGACCGCTGCCGAGGCTGCCCTGGCCGACGCCGGCGTCGACGTCGACTGGTTCACCACCCGGGAACGCGCGCACGACGAGGTTCTGCCCTGGGACCACCTCGACTCCGGCCTCGACAAGCAGTGGCTGTGGGAGGACTGGCAGGAGTCGCTGGACGAGACGTCGCCTGACGTCGAGGACTGCCGCTGGGACGCCTGCTACTTCTGCGGCGTGTGCCCCAGCCTGGGCAGCACCATCGAGATCGGTCCCACCGGCCGCCGTCTGCTGCCGCTGGCACCCGTCACCCGGTGAGCGAGGCGTCCGACGCCCGGCCCGCGGTACAGAACCGCGAGGCGCCGCACCCGCAGCCACCCGCGGTGCAACGGCTACGCATCCGCTACGCCAAGCGAGGACGGATGCGTTTCGCCAGCGTCCGCGACTTCCAGCGGGCGCTCGAGCGCGCGCTGCGCCGGGCCGGGTTGCCGATGGCCTACTCGCAGGGGTTCAGCCCGCACCCGAAGATCTCCTACCTGCCGGCCGTGCCAACGGGGGTCGCCAGCGAGGCCGAGTACGTCGAGATCGCCCTGCAGGAGCGGCGTGACCCTGCCGAGGTGGCAGCCGGGCTGGACGCCGCGCTGCCTGACGGGCTGGACGTGCTGGCGGTGGTCGAGGCCGGCGGCGCGAAGCTCGGCGAGCGGCTCACCGGGCCGGTCGCGGCGTCGTCGTGGCGGTTCGAGTTCGGTGGCGTGGAGGTCGCCACGCTCGATGGCGCGGTGGCTGCCCTGCTGGCGCTGACCGAGCTGCGGGTGCCGCGCACCACCAAGTCAGGGCGTACCGAGATCGATGTGCGCGCCGCGCTGGTCAGCGCAGACGTGCGTGACAACCGCGAGACGGGCGGCGCCTGTGCGATACTGCAGGCGGTCGTGCGACACGGAACCCCGTCCGTACGACCGGACGACGTCCTTGCTGGACTCCGAGACGTTGCCGGGCTCACGCCGCCCGTGCCAGTAGTGGCTACGCGGCTTGCGCAGGGCCTGCTCGACGAAGAGACCGGCACGGTGCTCGACCCGCTGACGTGAAAGGCCGCGACCGGCGCCACACTCTGGCCCGAAACCGCGGCCGCGGCAGCGCGGCGCAGCACCGGGGGCTCGCACACCACAGGCTTTGACGTCCCGGTCCGCCCGGACAGGACGCGACACCCCCGCCGACCGGCGGGCGACGAGGAGACACACTCCGGTGCCAGACGACACCAGCACGACCCCCACCCCAGACCCCACGCCCGCAGCCTCAGCGGACTCGACACCCGAGCCGGCGGAGCCCACGCCGCCGAAGCGGCGCCGCCGCGCGGCGCAGCGTCCCGCCGGTCCGCCCGCGCCGACGTTCACCGCCGCCGAGCCGACCGAGCCGAGCACGCCCACCGAGGCCACAGCCAGCCCGCCCGCGCCGCCTTCTGCGCAGGTGCCGGCTGTCCCGCTCTTCCAGCCCGCCGAGGCGACGACCCCCGCGCCCCGCCGGCGCCGGGCCACCTCCAAGACTGCTGCCGAGCCGGCGCCGGCCGACGACGAGGCGGTGGAACCGACCGCCGCGCCGACGAAGGCCAAGGCGACCAAGGCCACGAAGACAACCAAGTCGGCCAAGACGGCCAAGACGACGAAGCCTGAGCCGGCCACGGCCGCGCCGGCCGACTCCGAGCCCGGCGGCGCCGAGGCCTCGACGGACACGCCTGACGCCACGGCCGACGAGGCGACCAGCACCGCCAGCAGCGACTCGGGCGACGCGGGCGCGGAGGGTGACGAGCAGACGGGTCAGCGCAAGCGCCGTCGTCGTGGCGGGCGTGGACGACGCAAGCCAGCCGGCGAGTCCGCGGACAGCTCGACTGGTGATGAGCAGGATGCTGAGTCAGGAGCCGACAGCGACGAGTCCGCAGACCAGGCAGCCGGCGCTGAGTCCGGCGATGCCGGCAGTGGCGAGGGCGACGGTACAAGCGCGTCCTCGCGGCGGCGCCGCCGGCGGCGGCGCAAGTCGAGCTCGGGCGAGGCGGCCGAGCCGCGTACCGACGACCCCGAAGAGACCGTCGTGCGGGTGCGCGAGACCCGCAAGTCCGACAATCAGATCACTGCCACCAAGGGCTCGACGCGAGTCGAGGCCAAGCGCCAGCGCCGCCGCGACGGGCGCGACTCCGGTCGCCGCCGTCCCGCCATCATGAGCGAGTCGGAGTTCTTGTCGCGCCGCGAGTCCGTCGAGCGCGTCATGGTGGTGCGCCAGAAGGGAACCGGCGACGACTCGCTGACCCAGCTCGCCGTGCTCGAGGACGGCATGCTCGTCGAGCACTACGTCGACCAGGGCACCCAGCGCAGCATCATCGGCAACATCTACCTCGGCAAGGTGCAGAACGTGCTGCCGGCGATGGAGGCCGCGTTCATCGACATCGGCCGCGGCCGCAACGCCGTGCTCTACGCCGGCGAGGTCGACTGGAGCAAGAGCGAGGGCAAGCCCAAGCGCATCGAGGAGGCGCTCACCAGCGGGCAGAGCGTGCTCGTGCAGGTCACCAAAGACCCCATCGGGCACAAGGGCTCCCGCCTGACGAGCAGCATCAGCCTGCCGGGCCGCTTCGTCGTGTACGTGCCCGGTGGCTCGATGAGCGGCATCAGCCGCAAGCTGTCCGACTCCGAGCGCACGCGGCTGCGCACCATCCTCAAGGACGTCGTGCCCGACGAGGCCGAGGTGATCATCCGCACCGCGGCCGAGGGGGCAGGCGAGGACGAGCTGCGTCGCGACGTCGCGCGGCTCAGGGCCCAGTGGGAAGACATCGAGCGCAAGGTCACGTCTGGGTCGGCGCCGGCCGCCCTCTACGCCGAGCCCGACCTGACCGTCAAGATCGTCCGTGACCTGTTCAACGAGGACTTCGCGAAGCTCGTGGTCGCCGGTGACGACGCGTGGGACACGATCGAGCCCTACGTCACACACGTCGCGCCGGCGCTGACCGACCGCCTGGAGCGGTGGGAGTCAGACGACGACGTCTTCGAGCACTACCGGGTGGACGAGCAGATCGCCAAGGCGCTGGACCGCAAGGTGTGGCTGCCGTCGGGCGGGTCGCTGGTGATCGACCGCACCGAGGCGATGACCGTCGTCGACGTCAACACCGGCAAGTTCACCGGACGCGGCGGCAACCTCGAAGAGACCGTCACCAAGAACAACCTGGAGGCCGCCGAAGAGGTCGCCCGCCAGCTTCGGCTACGCGACATCGGCGGAATCATCGTCGTGGACTTCATCGACATGGTGCTGGAGAACAACCGTGACCTGCTGATGCGCCGCCTGGTGGAGTGCCTGGCGCGCGACCGCACGCGGCACCAGGTGGCCGAGGTCACCTCGCTGGGGTTGGTGCAGATGACGCGCAAGCGCATCGGCACGGGCCTGCTCGAGACCTTCAGCACGCCGTGTGACTGCTGCGGGGGACGGGGCCTGACCACCACGAGCGAGCCCGTTCCTGTCCCGAAGCAGCAGGAGCGTGAGCCCCGTCGCGGCAAGGCCGGCCCGAAGGCGGGCAAGGCAGCCACGACCCGCAAGAAGTCCGCGTCGTCCACCCGCAGCAAGGCCAAGGCGGAGCCAGACCCCGCCGAGGCGCCGAGCGACGGTGACGCCACGGTTTGACCCTGGTCGGGGCCGGTCCGTACCATGGTAGGTCGGCCTGGACTCACGCCCCTGACCACCGGTTACGCCCCCAGGCACGCGACAACGGTTCGCCCGCCGACCAGGCTCACGCTTGGTCGAGGTCGGCCCTGCGATCCGCAACGAGAAGCCTGCAAGCAGGCCAGCGCGACGCTGGCGAGAGAGAGAGAGTGTGCGGTGTACGCGATCGTGCGCAACGGCCGTGGCCAGACGAAGGTCGAGGTCGGCGACGTCATCGAGATCGACGCCCCCGGTGAGGTCGGCGCTACCGTCGAGCTTCCGGCGGTACTGGTGGTCGACGGCGACGCCGTGACCAGCGACGCCGACGCCCTTGCCGGCTACAGCGTCACCGCGGAGGTGCTCGGGCAGGTCAAGGGCCCGAAGATCCGCATCCAGCACTACAAGAACAAGTCCGGGTACAAGCGTCGGCAGGGCCACCGCCAGCGCTACTCCCAGGTCAAGGTTCTCGGGATCAAGGCGTAGGGAGCGCGAGATGGCACACAAGAAGGGCGCATCGTCGTCCAGGAACGGTCGTGACTCCAACGCCCAACGGCTCGGGGTCAAGCGCTTCGGCGGTCAGCTGGTCAACGCCGGCGAGATCATCGTTCGGCAGCGGGGCACGCACTTCCACCCCGGCCCGAACGTTGGCCGGGGCAAGGACGACACCCTGTTCGCGCTGGAAGCCGGCGAGGTCAAGTTCGGCAGCCACCGCGGCCGACGCACCGTAGAGATCCTCCCGGTCGGCGCTCCCGCAGGGGAGTAGCCCGCCCGGTCACCACTCGTGGCCATCCCCACGTTCGTCGACCGGGCCGTGCTGCACGTCGCAGCCGGTGACGGCGGCGCGGGCTGCGCGTCGGTCAAGCGCGAGAAGTTCAAGCCGCTCGGCGGCCCGGACGGCGGCAACGGCGGCCGTGGCGGCGACGTGATCCTGCACGTCGACCCGAGCGTGACGACGCTGCTGGACTACCAGCGCCGCCCGCACCGCAAGGCCACGAGCGGCCGCGCCGGGCAAGGCGACAACCGCCATGGCCACGACGGTCGCGACGTGGTCCTCGCGGTCCCGGACGGCACCGTCGTGCTGGACTCCGCCGGCACCGAGCTGGTCGACCTCGTCGGGTCCGGCACCCGCTACGTGATCGCCCGCGGCGGTCGTGGCGGGCTCGGCAACGCTGCCCTCGCCTCGCCCCGCCGACGCGCCCCTGGGTTCGCCCTGCTGGGCGAGCCCGGCGACGTCGCGACCATCACGCTCGAGCTCAAGTCGGTGGCCGACGTCGCCCTCGTCGGGTTTCCGAGCGCGGGCAAGTCGAGCCTGGTCGCGGCCCTCTCAGCGGCTCGCCCCAAGATCGCCGACTACCCCTTCACCACGCTCGTCCCCAACCTTGGGGTCGTCGAAGCCGGCGACGCACGCTTCACGGTGGCCGACGTGCCCGGGCTCATCGAGGGTGCCAGTGACGGCCGTGGACTCGGGCACGAGTTCTTGCGCCACGTCGAGCGATGCTCGGTGCTCGTGCACGTCGTGGACTGCGCCACGCTCGAGCCCGGCCGCGACCCGCTCAGCGACATCGAGGTGATCGAGCGCGAGCTGGCCGCCTACGGCGGGCTCGCCGATCGGCCCCGCATCGTTGCCTTGAACAAGGTCGACGTGCCCGAGGCGGCCGACCTGGCCGAGATGGTGCGGCCCGACCTTCAGGCGCGAGGCTGGGCGGTGTTCGTCATCTCCGCCGCCACGCACGCTGGGCTGCAGCAGCTGCGCTACGCCATGTCCGACATCGTGCTGGCGACGCGCGCCGCGGCACCCGAGGCTGCCCCGACCCGACTCGTGCTGCGTCCCGAGCCCCTGGACGAGGCCGGCTTCACTGTCACGCGCGAGCAGGCCGACGAGGGCTACCGGTACCGGGTGCGCGGGTACCGCCCTGAGCGCTGGGTGCGCCAGACCGACTTCAGCAACGACGAGGCCGTCGGGTACCTCGCCGACCGGCTCGAACGCCTCGGCGTCGAGAGGGCCCTCGTCGAGCAGGGTGCGCACGCCGGTGACGAGGTGGTGATCGGCTCGGACGACGACGCGGTCGTCTTCGACTGGGAGCCCATGATCGGCACCGGCGCCGAGCTGCTCGGCCCGCGGGGGAGTGACCCTCGCCTGGAGGGACGATGACCGCTCCGCCGCCCGCGATGCACCGCTCGGACTCCCTCGCCCATGCTCGGCGGGTCGTCGTCAAGGTCGGTTCGTCGTCGCTGGCCAGCGTGGCCGGCGGACTCGACGTGTCCGCCTTGCAGCGCCTGGCCGACACCCTGGCCGACGTCCGTGACCGTGGTGTCGAGGTGGTGCTCGTCTCCTCTGGGGCCATCGCGGCCGGGCTCGCGCCGCTGAACCTGGCGCGCCGCCCGCGCGACCTCGCCACACAGCAGGCGGCGGCCAGCGTCGGCCAGGGCCTGCTGCTCGCCCAGTACACCGCCGCTTTCGCCCGGCGAGGGGTGACGGTAGGCCAGGTGCTGCTGACCGTGGACGACGTGACGCGGCGCACCCACTACCGCAACGCCTACCGCACGTTCCACCGCCTGCTGGAGATGGGTGTTCTGCCCGTGGTCAACGAGAACGACACCGTCGCGACGCACGAGATCCGCTTCGGCGACAACGACCGGCTGGCCGCCCTCGTCGCCCAGCTCGTGCACGCCGAGGCCCTGGTGCTGCTCTCGGACGCCGGCGGTCTCTACGACGCCGACCCGCGCCACGGCGGGGCGCGACTGCTCACCGACGTCGTCTCTGCCGAGGACGTGGCCGGCGTGGACGCCGGTCGGTCCGGCGCCGCGGGCGTGGGCAGCGGCGGCATGGCCACCAAGATCGAGGCTGCCGAGATCGCGACGGAGTCGGGCATCGGCGTCGTCCTGGCGAGCGCCGACGACGCGGCCGCCGCGCTGGCGGGCGAGCCGGTCGGCACCTGGTTTCGTCCACGCCGCGCGCGACGTGCGACTCGGCTGCTGTGGCTCGAGCACGCCACCGAGTCGCACGGACGCATCTACCTCGACGACGGGGCGGTGCGGGCGCTCGTGGAGCGGCGTACATCCCTGCTGCCGGCGGGCATCACCCGGGTGGAAGGAACGTTCACGGCCGGCGACCCCGTCGACCTGGTTGCCGGCGACGGACGCCGGGTGGCTCGCGGCCTGGTCAACTACGACGCCGCCGAGATGCCGCAGCTGCTGGGCCGCTCGACCCGAGACCTGGCGGTCGAGCTCGGACCGGAGTACGAGCGAGAGGTCGTGCACGCCGACGACCTCGTCGTCTTCCGCGCGCCTACCCTGTCCCCATGACTGACACGATCGTCGGGTCGGCGCACACGGCCGACGAGGCGCAGACGACCGAGACCACCGAGGCCGCCGTCCTCGCCGTGGCCCGACGGGCCCGCGACGCTGCCGCCCTGCTCGCCCCGCTGACCCGTGAGACCAAGGACGCCGCCCTGCTGGGCATGGCCGAGGCGCTGGAGGCCGCCACCGACCGCGTCGTGGCGGTGAACGAGCGCGACCTCGACCGGGCGCGTGCCGCGGGCACGCCCGCCGGCCTGATCGACCGGCTCACCCTGAACGCCGAGCGCATCACCGCCATCGCCAACGGTCTGCGTCAGGTCGCCGCGCTGCCCGACCCGGTGGGCGAGGTCGTCACCGGCTACCAGCTGCCCAACGGGCTCGGTGTGGCCCAGGTGCGTGTCCCGCTCGGCGTGGTGGGCATGATCTACGAGGCGCGGCCGAACGTCACGGTCGACGCCGCCGGGCTGTGCCTGAAGTCGGGCAACGCGGTGCTGCTGCGCGGGTCGTCGTCGGCCTACGACACCAACACCGTGCTGGTCGACGTTCTGCGCGAGGCACTGGTGGAGCACGGGCTCCCCGCCGATGCCGTCGCGCTCGTGCCCGGCACCTCGCACGACTCGGTCACGCACCTCATGCGCGCCCGTGGCCTGGTCGACGTGCTCATCCCGCGCGGTGGGGCGGCGCTGATCAGCTCGGTCGTCGAGCAGTCGACGGTGCCGGTGATCGAGACCGGGGTCGGCAACGTGCACGTGTACGTCGACGCCGACGCCGACCAGCGCAAGGCCCTCGACATCCTGATCAACGCCAAGGTGCAGCGTCCGACGGTGTGCAACGCCGCGGAGACACTGCTGGTGCACGCCGACGTGGCCGAGGAGTTCTTGGCGGCGGCCCTCCCGGCGCTGCGTGGCGCCGGCGTCACCGTGCACGCCGACGAGCGGGTGGCTGCAGCGGGCGCGCGGGCCGACGTCGTCACCGAGCCGGTGACCGACGACGACTGGGCTGCGGAGTACTACTCCCTCGACCTGGCCGCCGGGGTAGTCGACTCGTTGCCCGACGCCGTGGAGCACATCCGGCGCTGGTCGAGCGGGCACACCGAGGCGATCATCAGCGACTCGGTGACTGCTGTTCGTGCGTTCGTGAGCGGCGTCGACTCCGCCGCGGTGATGGTGAACGCCTCGACCCGTTTCACCGACGGCGAGCAGCTGGGCCTCGGAGCAGAGATCGGTATCTCCACGCAGAAGCTGCACGCCCGCGGACCTATGGGCCTCTCCGCCCTGACCTCGACCACCTGGGTCGTCACCGGCGACGGGCACGTGCGTACCTGAGTGGCCGCTGGCCGCTACGCTGGCGGCACGCTTCACCACGAGCCGGCCACCGAACTGAGCTGAAGGAGTCCACCACCCATGCTGATGTCTGAGGTCGTGAACGAGCTGCCCTTCGAACCCCTCTGGTTCGGTGTCACCGCGCTGGTTCTGCTCCTGGCCCTGCTGGTCATCACGCTGGTGTTCGGCAAGGGACGCCCGCACGCCTAGGCGCGCCATGACCCGACGGCGCCTCGGTGTGATGGGTGGAACCTTCGACCCTGTGCACCATGGCCACCTGGTGGCAGCCAGCGAGGTGCGTTCGTGGTTCGACCTCGACGAGGTCATGTTCGTCCCTACCGGGGAGCCCTGGCAGAAGGACGAGCGGGTGGTCACGCCCGCCGAGGACCGCTACCTGATGACGGTGATCGCGACGGCGTCCAACCCCCGGTTCTCGGTGTCGCGGGTCGACATCGACCGGCCCGGCCCCACCTACACCGTGGACACCCTGCGCGACATCCGAGCCGCCCGTGGCGACGGCTGGGACCTGTTCTTCATCACCGGTGCCGACGCGATGGCCAAGATCGTCACATGGCGCGACGCCGACGACTGCTTCGAGCTCGCGCACTTCGTGGGATGTACTCGCCCTGGGCACGACCTGAACGTCGACGGCCTGCCGCGTGAGAAGGTGAGCGTGGTCGAGGTGCCGGCGCTGGCGATCTCGTCCACCGACTGCCGTGACCGCGTCGCCTCGGGTGAGCCGATCTGGTACCTCGTGCCCGACGGCGTCGTCCAGTACGTCTCCAAGCGCAATCTGTACGCAGCACCCGACCTGGGGGAGGACCTGACCGCGTGAGTGCCACGCAACGCAGCATCACCAACGCCCGCATCGCTGCGGCTGCCGCAGACGACAAGCTCGCTACCGACGTCATCGCGTTCGACGTCTCCGAGCAGATCGGCATCGCCGACGTGTTTCTGCTCTGCACGGGCAACACCGACCGGCAGGTCAAAGCCGTCGTCGACGAGGTGGAAGACCGCCTACGTGAGGTCGACGGGCGACCGCTGCGTCGTGAGGGCGAGCGCGAGGGGCGCTGGGTGCTGCTCGACTACGGCGACCTCGTGGTGCACGTGATGGCGAAGGACGACCGGGAGTTCTACGCCCTGGAGCGGCTGTGGAAGGACTGCCCCGTGGTCGACCTCACCGGAGCGGTCAGCGGGGCCGCGGAGCAGACGTGACGGGCTCGGTCACGTCGCCGGCCCCGCCCGGCACCGCCCCGGCGGCGCGCATCGTCCTGTGGCGGCATGGGCAGACGACGTGGAACAAGGCCGGTCGCTTTCAGGGCCAGACCGACGTCCCGCTGGACGCCGCCGGACATGCCCAGGCACAGCGTGCGGCGGTGATGCTGGCCCGGATGGAGCCCAGCCTGATCGTGTCGTCCGACCTGTCGCGGGCCCACGAGACGGCCCGAGCACTCGCCGACGTCACGGGCCTGCACGTCACGCTCGACCCTGACCTGCGTGAGACCAACGGAGGGCACTTTCAGGGTCTGACCGGTGACGAGATCCGCGCCCAGCACCCCGGCGACTGGGCAGCGTGGGCGAGCGGTGACCCGCACTTTCGCAACCCGGGCGGAGGAGAGTCGCGTACCGACGTGGCTGCACGCATGCTCGCTGCGGTGCTCCGGGCCGCCAACCAGGTCGGGAACGGTCTCGCGGTGCTCGCGACCCATGGCGGCGCGGCTCGACTGGCCGTCGCGCAGCTGATCGGGCTGCCGTTGGAGAGGGTCGGGTCGCTCGGGGTGATCTCGAACACCGCCTGGACGATGGTGGAACGACGCCGGGGTCCGCACGCGGACTACTGGGCCCTCGTCGAGCACAACGCGCGCACGCTGCCGGAGCCGGTGACGATCGAGGAGGGCTGAGCGTTCGGGTACACTCGACCTTCGCTGTTTCTCGCTGCCTTGGCAGCAGACCAGGGGCTGTGGCGCAGCTGGTAGCGCACCTCCATGGCATGGAGGGGGTCAGGGGTTCGAGTCCCCTCAGCTCCACCCACGTCAGGGCTCACGAGCGATCGCTTCGGCCCATCGCTCCAGCATCGCCGGCGTCGACGCCGCGATCGTGACTTGGCGAACCGGGGACGGCGTCGACATGAGCACGGTCATGGCCACGCGGGTCACGTCGTCCAGGGGCCACGAGCCCAGCACCAAGGCTGCGGGCAGCACGATCGACCGAGCATCGCGTCGCGTCGCGACCTCCATCGCGTGCCGGTACGTGGTCGCCAGGGCAAGCTCGGGGCCGCTCGGGGGCTTGAACCGTGGCGCCTTGACCACGACCACGGACGGCCCCGGCTCGTCGTCTCGTCGCCCCGGCACGATCACCAGGTCGGCAGGAAAGTCGTGCGGGTCGCCGAGGGCCACTCGTACCCTCGGCCGTCGCATCGCCTGACCGTGACATACCTCGCATGCTCGGGCAACGTCGAAAGTCCCTGCCCATCGCAGCCTGTGCGAGGCAGGCTTGGTCCCGTGCGTGTTGTGACCCTTGATCAGCTCACCGGTGTCTTCTCCTCCCTGGGCCTCGACGAGCCGCGGATCGTCGTCAGCGGCAACTTCGCCGCCCCTACCAAGGTTCTCGAGGTGCTGGACGCAGCGGTGGAGGCCTACCGGCTCTGTCTGCTCAACGCCCAGCCGGGCCTCCCCGACCGCGAGGGGGTGACGTTGGAGACCGTCTTCGTCGGCGAGGGCATGCGCAAGTCGCCCCGGCTGCGCTACGTCCCCTGTCGGCTCTCCTTGGCGCCCCTGCTGCACCGCACGACGCTGCGTCCCGACGTCGTCGTCCTGCACACGTCCCTGCCCCGCGACGGCACGGTGTCGCTGGGCATCGAGGTCAACGTGCTGCCGGCGGCGATCGAGGCCGCTCGCATGGCCGGCGGGACGGTCATCGCCCAGGCCAACGCCAAGATGCCCTACACCTTCGGCGACGCCGTGCTGCCGGTGGAAGACCTCGACTACCTCGTCGAGGTCGACGAGCCGCTCGCCACGCCCCACCACATGCCGATCGACGACGTCTCCGCCGAGATCGGCAACCGTGTGGCGGCACGCGTGCTGGACGGTTCGACCCTGCAGATGGGTATCGGTGCCGTTCCGGACGCCACGTTGCACGCCCTCACCGACCGCGCGCACCTACGCATCTGGTCGGAGATGTTCTCCGACGGCGTCCTGGCCCTGGAACGCCAGGGAGTGCTCGACCCGGGGTGGCCCCTGGTGGCGTCCTTCTTGTTCGGTTCGACCGAGCTCTATGAGTGGGTCGACCGCAACCCCCGCGTACGCATGCTGCGCACCGAACGGACCAACGACCCGGGCGCCATCGCCCGCAACCCGCAGGTGGTGTCGGTGAACACGGCCATGCAGGTCGACCTGTTCGCCCAGGCGAACGCCTCGCGCATCAACGGCCGCATCTACTCAGGCTTCGGCGGGCAGACCGACTTCATCGTCGGGGCTCTGCACTCACCGGGCGGGCAGGCGTTCATCGCGCTGCGCTCGTGGCACCGCAAGGCGAAGGTGTCGACGATCATCCCGCTGATCGACGAGCCGCTGACGTCCTTCCAGCACAGCGCGGTGATCACCGAGAACGGTGCCGCGACGATCTGGGGCAGCAGCCAGCGTGAGCAGGCCGAGCAGCTGATCACCCAGTGCGCCCACCCGGACGTACGTGAGGAGCTCTGGGAAGAGGCCGTCGCGCTCGGCCTGGTTCCCCCCGACGCGAGGCCATGACGCGCCAGACCCTGCTGGCCCGACTCCTCGTCGTGCTGGGAGTGGTCGGCTTCTGGGTCTTCGCGAGCGTCGGTGCGGCGCAGCAGCCGGGCTACGACGCTGCTGCGGACTACCTGAGCTCGCTCGCGGCGACCGGCGCCGTCGAGCCCGTGTGGGGGCTGCTGATGTTCGCCTCGGCGACGATGGCGGTGCTGGCGGCAGCCTGGCACGTCCGATCGCCGCTGCTGGCCGCGGCGGCGGTGTCGCTGGCGGCTGCTGGCGTGTTTCGCGTCGACTGCCCCACGGGTGCTGCCGGCTGCAACGCCGGACCGCTGGTGGTCGAACCGAGCCTCGCCGGGCAGGTGCACGCCGGCGCGGTGGTCGGCTACCAGCTGCTTCTCACAGCGGCACTCCTGGTGATCGCGGTGTCCGACCGCCGGGCCGGACGCCGCGGATACGCGGTGGCGGCCCTGGTCGCCGCGCTCGTGCCGCTGCTGCTGGCACTCAACCCCCTGCCCCTGGACCCTGGTGTCTCCCAGCGGCTCTGGGTGGTGGCGGGCCAGGCGGCACTGCTGATGCTTGCCGCTCGACCGGGCGCCCGGGCTACCGTCCGCCCATGACCGCCGATCCCGCGCCCCTCGAACACGCCGGCGTCGTCGTCTACGCCGCTGTGTCGCTGGACGGCTGTCTCGCCGAGGTGGACGACGGACTCGGGTTTCTCGACGACGTCGCCGAGGCAGGCAGCACCTACGAGCAGTTCTACGCCGGCGTCGATGCGCTGCTGATGGGCCGGCGCACCTACGAGGTGGCCAGGTCGGTGCCGCAGTGGCCCTATGCCGGTCGTCCGTGCGTCGTCGTCACCTCGCAGAGCGTGCCTGACCTTCCCGACGGGGTCAGCCTCGACGACGGTGCCGACCTGGGCGCGCTCGTCGGCCGGCTGCGTGGGTTCGGCCGGGTCTGGGTGGTCGGCGGGGGAGTGCTGGTTCGCGCACTGCTGGCGGCGAACCTGGTGGACGAGCTCGACCTGACGTTGACCCCGCACGTGCTGGGCGACGGCGTCTCGCTGTGGGGCAGCGGCACAGGGCGGCACCGGCTCACGCTGACCGACGTCAGTGAGCCCGGGGCGGCGGCGGTGCGCCTTCGCTACCGCGTCGAGCCGCGATGAGCTCCTCCCGGCTGCTGGTGGTCGGCGACTCTCTTGCGTTCCACGGCCCGGAGCGGGCCGAGCTGCTCTGCGAGCCCCGGTTGTGGTCGAACGTGACCGCCACCGCCCTCGGATGGCACGCCGACGTCGTCGCCCGAGCGGGCTGGACGAGCCGGGACGGCTGGTGGGCGCTCACGAAAGACCCGCGTGTCTGGACGACGTTGGCTGACCCTGCGCTGTCCGCATGCGTGATCGGCGTCGGCTCGATGGACGCCGTGCCGGCATCGGTGCCGGTCTGGGCCCGCGAGACGATCCCGTACGTCCGCTCGGGGTCGCTGCGCCGGCGGGTGCGCTCGGCCTATCTCAGCGCCCACCCACACGTCGTGCGGGCAACGGCCGGCGCCGTGCGCCAGCTCCCGCAGAGCGCCACCGAGCACTACTGGACGCGCATGATCACCGCCATCCGCCACCACCGGCCCGACGTGCGTCTTCTCCTGCAAGGTCCGAGCCCGTGGCGTACTGACGCCTACCCGTCCAACCGGCACTACGCAGCGTCGGTGGCGAGTGCTCACCGCTACGCCGCTGCGAACTCGCTCGCCTTCGTCGACCTGGAGCCGTTGGTCTCCCCGATGCATGACGAAGGACGGGGCAACCCGGATGGTCTGCACTGGGACTGGGGAACGCACGCCGAGGTGGGCCGAGTCGTGGCCGAGGTGCTCGCCGCGTCCGAGTAATCTCACCCTGCACGTTTCGCGGCTTCTGCGGAACCGATCGAGAGCCCGACGAGGATCACATGACGCAGACGCAGCCCCCGAACCCGGCCGTAGCAGGGGAGTCGGGTGCGGCCCCCTTCCGCTACGACGCGGCCATGGCTGCGAGCATCGAGGAGCGCTGGCAAGGCCACTGGGAGAGCAAGGGCACCTTCGACGCGTCGAACCCGTCAGGTGCGATGGCCAGAGATGGTGACGCGGGCTCTCGCGAGAAGCTGTACGTGCTCGACATGTTTCCCTACCCCTCCGGTGCCGGGCTTCACGTCGGGCACCCCCTCGGTTACATCGCCACCGATGTCGTCGGGCGCTTCCACCGCATGAACGACGTCAACGTGCTGCACGCGCTGGGGTACGACGCGTTCGGCCTGCCCGCCGAGCAGTACGCGGTGCAGACCGGGCAGCACCCGCGCATCACGACCGAGGCGAATATCGCCAACATGCGCCGTCAGCTGCGGCGGCTGGGCCTCGCGCACGACGCCCGGCGCTCGGTGGCGACCACCGACGTGGAGTTCTACCGCTGGACCCAGTGGATCTTCAGCCGCATCTTCGACTCCTGGTACGACCTCGACGCCGTGCGCGCGGACGGCAGCCGTGGGCGGGCTCGGCCGATCGCCGAGCTCGTGGACGAGCTCGCCGCCGGAACACGATCGACGCCTGACGGGCGCGCGTGGTCCGCGCTGAGCGTGCCCGAGCAGCGTGGCGTCCTCGACCAGCACCGGCTGGCCTATCTCAGCGAGGCGCCGGTCAACTGGTGCCCCGGGCTGGGCACGGTGCTGGCCAACGAGGAGGTCACCGCCGACGGGCGCTCCGAAGTGGGCAACTTCCCGGTGTTCAAGCGCAACCTGCGCCAGTGGATGATGCGCATCACCGCCTACGCCGACCGGCTGCTCGCCGACCTCGACCGCTTGGACTGGCCCGAGCCGATCAAGCTGATGCAGCGCAACTGGATCGGCCGTTCTGAGGGCGCGCTGGTCAGCTTCGCCACCGACGCCGGCGACCTCGAGGTGTTCACCACCCGACCCGACACGCTGTTCGGGGCGACGTTCATGGTGGTCGCACCCGAGCACCCGCTGGTCGACGACCTGGCGTCGCAGGCATGGCCGGGTGACGTCACACCGGCCTGGACGGGTGGGGCCGCCACCCCGGCCGCCGCGATCGCCGCCTACCGCGCCGCCGCTGCGCTGAAGACCGAGGTCGAGCGCCAGACCGAGCACCGCGACAAGACCGGCGTGTTCACCGGCTCGTTCGCGACCAACCCGGTGAACGGCCGGCCCATCCCGGTGTTTGTCGCTGACTACGTGCTGATGGGCTACGGGACGGGCGCGATCATGGCCGTGCCCGGCCAAGACGAGCGCGACTGGGAGTTCGCGGAGCGTTTCGACCTGCCGATCGTGCGCACGGTCGCACCTCCCGACGACTTCGACGGCGAGGCGTTCACCGGCGACGGACCGGCCGTCAACTCGGCGAACGACGAGATCTCGCTGGACGGCAGGGGAGTGACCGAGGCCAAGGCCGCCATCATCGAGTGGCTGGAATCGAAGGGCACCGGGGTCGGCACCACCACCTACAAGCTGCGCGACTGGCTGTTCAGCCGGCAGCGGTACTGGGGAGAGCCGTTCCCCGTCGTCTACCCGATGGACGGCGACGACGCCGGACTGCCCCTGCTGCTGCCCGACGCCGCCCTGCCGGTCGAGCTGCCCGAGGTCACCGACTACTCCCCGCGAGCAGCCGACCCGATGGACGCCGACTCCGAGCCCGAGCCTCCCCTGGCTCGCGCGCAGGAATGGGTCGAGACCACCCTCGATCTGGGCGACGGGCCGCGGCGCTACCGCCGCGAGACCAACGTGATGCCGCAGTGGGCGGGCTCGTGCTGGTACGAGCTGCGCTACCTCGACCCGACGAACAGCGCGGCATTCGTTGACCCCGACGTCGAGCGGTACTGGATGGGTCCGCGCGAGCCCGGCGACGTCGGGGGAGTCGACCTGTACGTCGGGGGAGTCGAGCACGCGGTTCTGCACCTGCTGTACGCGCGCTTCTGGCACAAGGTTCTCTTCGACCTTGGGTATCTGAGCAGCGAAGAACCTTTCCGCAGACTCTTCAACCAGGGCTACATCCAGGCGTACGCTTACACCGACGAGCGCGGCAGCTACGTCCCGGCCGCCGAGGTGGCCGAGTCATCTGACTCCCCGAGCGGCTTCGCCCATGACGGTGCCCCGGTGACGCAGGAGTACGGGAAGATGGGCAAGAGCCTGAAGAACTCCGTGACGCCGGACGAGATGTTCGCCGAGTACGGCGCCGACACGCTGCGGGTCTACGAGATGTCGATGGGCCCGCTGGACGCCTCCCGGCCCTGGGAGACCCGAGCCGTCGTGGGCGCCTTCCGTTTCTTGCAGCGGGTCTGGCGCAACGTGGTCTCCGAGCAGACCGGCGAGCTGACCGTCGTCGACAAGCCCATGGACGAGGCGACCTGCCGTGTGCTGCACCGCACGATCGATGCCGTGCGCGCTGACCTGGCGGCGATGCGTCTCAACACGGCGATCGCCCGGCTGATCGAGCTCAACAACCATCTCACGAGGCTCGACGAGGTGAGCCGCGACGCAGCGGAGGCGCTCGTGCTCATGCTCGCTCCGCTGGCGCCGCACATCAGCGAAGAGCTGTGGAGCAGGCTCGGGCACGCTCAGTCCCTGGCCTACGAGCCGTTCCCGGTGGCCGACCCCGAGATGCTGGTGGACGAGACGGTGACGTGCGTCGTCCAGGTGGCCGGCAAGGTGCGCGACCGGCTCGAGGTGTCGCCGTCGATCGGTGAGGACGAGCTGCGCGAGCGGGCGTTGGCCAGCGAGGCCGTCCGCCGGTCGGTCGGTGACCGCGGGGTGCGCACCGTCGTGGTGCGTGCGCCGAAGCTCGTCAACGTCGTCCCGGCGTAGCTAGGGTGCCGAGCATGGGGGACACGCCGCCACAGCCACCGCGTACGGCGGTGGTCACCGACTCGACCGCGAGCCTGACCCAGGACGAGGCTGCGGCGCTCGGCGTCGGTGTGGTGCCGCTCGAGGTGGTGATCTCTGGCAGGACGGGCCTGGACATCGTCGAGATCAGCTCCGACCGGGTGGCGACGGCGCTCGCTGGCTCCGAGCCGGTGTCGACGTCGCGGCCGGCCCCGGCCCGCTTCATGGCGGCCTACGACCGTGCCCGGCAGACCGGGGCCACCGAGGTGGTCTCGGTACACCTGTCGGGCGAGCTGTCCGGAACCGTGGACGCGGCTCGCCTGGCGGCTCGCGAGAGCACGATCCCCGTCACCGTGATCGACTCCCGCCAGGTTGGGCTTGGCGCCGGGTTCGCTGTGCTCACGGCGGCCCGGATGGCGCAGTCCGGGGTGGGTGCGCCGCAGATCGCGGACCAGGTGAGGCGCATCTGCGCCGGCACCAGCATGCTCTTCTACGTCGACACGCTGGAGTTCCTGCGCCGGGGCGGGCGCATCGGGGCTGCCTCGGCCTTCCTCGGAAGCGTGCTCGCCGTCAAGCCGCTCCTGGCGGTGTCCGACGGTCACATCGAGCCGGTGGAGAAGATCAGGACGTCGGCGCGGGCCCTGGCCCGGCTTGAAGACCTGGTCGTCGCCCAAGCCGGCAACGGCCCTGTGCGGCTCGGGGTGCACCACCTCGCCGCCCCGGAACGCGCGGAGAAGGTGCGCGCCTCGCTTGCCGCCCGACTGCCCGACGCCTCGCCGATCCTGGTCCGCGAGCTCGGTGCGGTGATCGGGGCCCACGTCGGCCCCGGCGTCGTCGCGGTAGCCGTGTCGCCCCAGTAGCAGCCCTGCGTCCACAGGGCTCGCCGCGACCGGCGTGTCGTCCCCAGAAGCGCTCGCGGCTCTCGTCTCCGTGAGAGGCGGCTCCTAGCGTCGCGATCGTGACCGGGGATGAACGTAGCGATGGCTGGGAGACCCTGCGCCGCCGCCTGGAGCAGACGTCGGGGGCGCGGTGGCGGGGCACCTGGGTGCCCACTCGACGCAGCACGACGGAGCCCGAGCCGGTCGAGCCCACACCTGGCTCGCCGGCCCCACTCTCTGCACCGCCGGGTCGGCACCCGTTGCGTCCGGCGCACCTGGCCGTGGTCGTGCTGGTCACCGCGGCCGCTCTGGTGGGCACCGTCCTGGTGCTGGCCAGCGCCCAACCCTCCACGCAGCAGGTCGACCTCGCCGCGGACGGCGGGGCAACGACCCCTGACGCCGTGGCACCAGCGACGCCGGCCGCGGCGCCAGCCACGGACACGCCGGCCGGCGACATGCCCGGCGACGCAGCCGGGGTGAAACAGCCGACAGCGGTCCAGACGCCACCAGCGGCGGCCGGGTCCAACCCGGGTGCCGACGTCGTCATCCACGTGGCCGGCAAGGTGCGGCGGCCGGGTGTGGTGCGCCTGCCCGCCGGTTCCCGGGTGATCGATGCCGTCGAGGCTGCCGGAGGGGCGCTGCCCAAGGCGAGGCTGGCTACGGTCAACCTGGCCAGGGTGCTCACCGATGGCGAGCAGGTGCTGGTGGGGATGCCCGGCTCCCAGCCGCTGCAGGGTTCGGCAGGCACGGTGACCGGCAGCGTGCCGCCAGTCGACGCGACCGTGAACCTCAACAGCGCCAGCGTGGTCGAGCTGGAGGCGCTGCCTGGTGTCGGGCCGGTGCTGGCCGGGCGAATCGTCGCCTACCGCGACGAGAACGGCCCCTTCCTCAGCGTCGACCAGCTGATCGAGGTCCCGGGCATCGGGCCGGCGGTGCTGAGCGGGCTGGCTGAGCAGGCTCGGGTCTGATGACGCCCGCCACTGGCGCCCATCCCGACGCGCGGCTGCTCCCAGCGGCTGCTGCCGCGTGGGTGGGCGCCCTGCTCGGCACCGTAGGAGCGCCCACGGCCGGCGGCGCCGCTGCTGCCGTGCCGTGGCTGCTGACGGTTGCGCTGGTTGCTGCGTCGGCAGCAGCCGGCGCGGGGCTGGTCGGGTGGTGGCAGGGCCCGCCCCGCGGCTACGTCGCACTGCTCGCCCTGCTGGCTGCCGTGATCGGCCTGGGCACCATGCTGTCGGGCCACGGCCGCGTGGCAGCACTGACCGCTGGCCCGGTCGTCGGGCTGGCCGCCGAGCGCGCCACGGTCGTGGTGCAGCTACGGGTGACCGGTGACCCGTTGCCTCGGTCGAGGCCTGCCGGGGCACCTGTCTGGCAGCACGACCAGGTTCGGCTCACCGCATCGTTGCACCGGGTGGGCAGGGCGCACGAGCGGTCACCGCCTGTACGCGTCGACACGCCGGTGGTCGTGCTGGCGCCGCAGGGCTGGTCGGCGGTGCGCCCCGGTGACGTGGTCACCGTGACCGGACGGCTGCGTCTGCCCAGCCGTCCAGGCTCGATCGCGGCGCTGCTGGACACCTCCGACGACCCGATGGTTCTCGGGCGCACCCCCTCCCTACTCAGCGTCGGGGAGGCACCTCGACGGGCGTTGCGAGAGTCGGTGAGCGGCTTCGCGCCCGCACCGGCCGGGCTGTTGCCGTCCCTGGTCGTCGGCGACGAGACCCTGCTGACGGACCAGACACGGGAGAGGCTCCGGGTCACGGGGCTGGCTCACCTCACGGCCGTATCGGGTGCCAACGTTGCGATCGTGCTGGGCGCGGTGCTGCTCGCCGCGCGCTGGGTCGGCGTCCGGGCTCGGCTGCTGCCATTGGTCGGCCTGGTGGCCGTCGGCGCCTTCGTGCTCATGGCTCGACCCGAGCCCAGCGTGGTTCGCGCCTCGGCGATGGGGGTCGTGGTCGTGCTCGGCCTCGCGTCCGGCCGGTCGGGGCGGGGCCTCGCTCCACTGGGTCTTGCCGTGCCCGTGCTGCTGCTCGTCGACCCGTGGCTGGCGCGCAGCGTGGGGTTCGCTCTGTCGTGCGCGGCAACCGCCGCCATCGTCGTGCTCGCCCGACCTTGGGCCGCGATGGCGGGCACCTGGATGCCGCCACCCCTGGCAGCCGCCCTCGCGGTGCCGCTGGCCGCTCAGCTGGCGTGCACACCGCTGCTGGTCGGCATGTCGGGTGACCTCAGCCTCAGCGCCGTGCCGGCCAACCTGCTCGCGGCCCCGGCTGTGCCGCTCGCGACGGTGCTCGGTATCGTCGCGGCGCTCGTCGGGGTGGTCGCGGCGCCTGTCGCGCACCTGCTGGCCGGGCTGGCGATGTTGCCGACCGGGTGGATCGTGGCGGTGGCCGAGCGTGCGGCCGACCTCCCTGGGACGAGCGTGAGCTGGACGGGCGGCGTTGTGCTCGTCCTGGTGCTCAGCCTGGGCGGCGTCGTCGTCATGCCCACCGTGCTGCGCTCGCCGGTCGCCTCGCTGGCCGTCTGCGCCGCGCTGGTCGCGCTGCTGCTGCGCCCCGGCAACGGCTGGCCCCCGCCGGACTGGGCGCTGGTCGCCTGCGACGTGGGGCAGGGGGACGCTCTCGTGCTGCGCGCCGACGCCGACAGCGCGGTCGTCGTCGACGTGGGGAGCGACCCGGTCGCGCTCGACTCGTGCCTGGACGACCTCCGGGTTCGCCAGGTGCCGCTGCTGGTGATCACGCACTTTCACGCCGACCACGTCGCCGGGGTGGCCGGGCTCGACAGCCGCGACGTCGGCGCTGTCCTGGTGACCGTGCTGGACGAGCCGCCCGAGCAGGCTGCGGCGTTGCGCGCGTGGGCAGCCGACCACGGCGTGAGCGTCAGTCGCGCGGTGCCGCACCAAGCCGGGCAAGCCGGTCGGACGCAGTGGGAGGTGCTGTGGCCGCAGCGGGTGATCCGTGGGGTGGGCTCGACGCCCAACCAGGCCAGCGTCGTCGTGCACGCCGAGGTCGACGGCCTGACGGTGCTGCTCACCGGTGACATCGAGCCGGCCGCGCAGCGTGCGCTGCTCGCCACCCCGGGCCTGCCGCTGGACGTCGACGTGCTCAAGGTGCCCCACCACGGCTCCGACGAGCAGCACCCGGAGTTCTTGACCGCGACGGCCCCGGCGGTCGCCGTGGTGACCGTGGGCGTCGAGAACACCTACGGGCATCCCGGCGAACAGACCTTGGCGCACCTGGAGTCGCTGGGCGCAGTCGTGACGCGCACCGACACCGACGGCGACAGCGCGCTGGTGGCCGGTGAGTCCGGAACTGTCGATGTCGTGCGCCGCGGACCGAGGTGAAGCAGCGTGGCATGCTCGAACCCGTGAACCCGCCCGGCCGCCCGCCAGCGCCGGTGACCTTGGTCAGCGGCCCCGAGGCGTTCTTGCGCGAGCGGGCCGTGGCTGACGTCATCGGCCGAGCGCGCTCGGCGGACCCCGACGTCGACGTCACCTGGCTGGGCGGCGCCGAGACGACCCCGGGCTCCCTGGGCGAGACGCTCAGCCCGTCCCTCTTTGCCGCGAGCCGCGTTGCGGTGCTCGAGGGGATGGACGAGTGCTCGGACGACCTCGCGGCGGCTGTGCAGGCGCTGGCCGCCGACCCGCCCGAGGGGGCAGTGGTCGTTCTCGTCCACCCGGGCGGCAACAAGGGAAAGCGCCTGCTGGACGCCGTGCGCAAGGCGGGTGTGCCGGAGTCGCGGTGCGAGGCCCTCAAGGGGGGAGAGCTGGTCGAGTTCGTGGTGACCGAGGCCCGCTCCCACAAGGGCCGGATCGATCCCGAGACCGCATCGAAGCTCGTGGACGTGCTGGGGGGCGACCTGCGCGGACTGGCATCGATGACCGAGCAGCTCGTCGTCGACGGTGAGGGATTGGTGACCCTCGACCTGGTCAGCCAGTACGTGGACGGCCGCGCGGACGTCAAGGGGTGGGCTGTGGCCGACTTGACCGTCACTGGGCAGACGGCCCAGGCACTGGCCGAGCTGAGGTGGGCGCTGGCCGGCGGCACCGACGCGGTGCTGGTCGTCGGAGCCCTGGCCGGGTCGCTGCGCACCCTGACGATGCTCACGGCGATGCCGCGGGGCCACCGCGACGCCGACGTGGCGCGCGACCTGAAGGTGCCCCCCTGGAAGGTTCGGGTGCTGCGCGCTCAGCTGCGCGGGTGGTCCAGCGACGGTCTGTCGCGCGCGATGCGCTCAGTTGCGGCGGCCGACCTGGCCATCAAGGGCGGGTCGAGCGACCACGCGCTGGCCCTGTCGGAGACGGTCCTCGCCGTGTGCGAGGCCAGAGACGCCAAGTAGCCGGCACCCCCGACGGGTACCGGCTACGTGCAGGGCGGGAAGGATCAGAGAGCAGCGGCGCGCTTGGCGATCGCAGCCTTGCGGTTGGCCGCCTGGTTCTTGTGGATGACGCCCTTCGAGGCGGCCTTGTCCAGGGCCTTCGTGGCCTCGTGCGCGAGCTCGACGGCGTCGGCGGAACCCGCGTCAGCGGCCTCGCGGAACTTGCGCACCTGCGAGCGCACCGACGTGCGCACTGCCTTGTTGCGGGCACGGGCCTTCTCGTTGGTGAGAATGCGCTTCTTCTGGGACTTGATGTTCGCCATGGGTGACTGAGGCCTTCGATGTCGGGGGATGCGATGGAGCATCGAGACGCGGTTCGCGCCCCAAGCCAAGGGTCAAGACTACCAGCGGATCGGTCGGGCCTACGATCTGCTGGCATGCAGGCGGACTCGCAAGCCTCCCTCGTGCGGTCGTACCTGTCGTCCATGCCTGCAGGCGTGTCCTCGTGGGACGAGGCCATCTCGCGGGCTGGTCGCGCCCGGGCCCCGTACGCCGACGTCCTGGCCGCGGTCAGCGGGCTGTCGCTGGAGGAGATGTCGGCTCGGGCCGACCTGCTCGCCAACGCCTACGCCGACGCCGGCGTGACGTTCTCGCTGTCGGGCGAGGAGCGCCCGTTCCCGCTCGACCCGGTGCCCCGGGTCATCGACGCCGAGGACTGGTACGACGTCGAGCGGGGCGTACGGCAGCGCGTCCGCGCCCTGGAGCACTTCTTGGACGACCTGTACCTGCGGGGTGAGGTGCTGTCCGAAGGAGTGGTGCCGCGCCGGGTGGTCATGACGTCCAAGCACTTCCATCGGGCGGCCTACGGCATCCGACCGGTGCGCGGGGTGCGCATCCACGTCTCCGGCATCGACCTGATCCGCGACGAGCAGGGCCGCTTTCGCGTGCTCGAAGACAACGTGCGCACACCGTCCGGGGTCTCCTACGTCATCGAGAACCGCCAGGCCATGGCCCGGGTGTTCCCCGACCTCTTCGGCTCCCTGCCCATCCGCGCGGTCGACGACTACCCGTCGCGGCTCCTCGGCGCGCTGCAGGCGACGGCACCTGCGGTGGACGACCCGGTGGTGGCGGTGCTGACCCCGGGCGTCTTCAACTCCGCCTACGTCGAGCACACGCTGCTCGCGCGTGCCATGGGGGTCGAGCTCGTCGAGGGACGTGACCTCGTGGTGCGCGACGGCGTCGTCTACATGCGCACCACCGAGGGCGAGCGTCGGGTGGACGTGATCTACCGACGCATCGACGACGAGTACCTCGACCCCGTCCACTTTCGCTCGGAGTCGTTGCTGGGTGTGCCCGGCATCCTCGGCGCGGCCCGGTTCGGCTCGGTGACGATCGCCAACGGGGTGGGCAACGGCGTGGCCGACGACAAGCTTCTGTACTCCTACGTGCCCGACCTCATCCGCTACTACCTCAACGAGGAGCCGGTGCTGCTCAACGTCGACACATACCGGCTCGAGCACCCCGACCAGCGGGCCTACGTGCTGGACCACCTGGACGAGATGGTGCTCAAGCCCGTTGACGCCTCCGGCGGCAAGGGCATCGTGATCGGGCCCCGCGCCGACGCCGCGGCCTTGCAGCGGGCCCGCCAGCACGTCATCGACGACCCCCGCAACTGGATCGCCCAGCCGGTCGTGCAGCTGTCGACCGCGCCCACGTTCGTGGACGGGACGCTCGAACCACGTCACCTCGACCTGCGGCCGTTCGCGGTCAACGACGGGGAACGCGTGTGGGTGCTTCCCGGCGGCCTCACTCGGGTCGCCCTGCGGCGCGGCTCGTTGATCGTCAACTCCAGCCAGGGCGGCGGCAGCAAAGACACCTGGGTGCTGTCGGGCCACCTCACCGAGACGGGCACCTTTCGCCCCATCTCGGTCGCCAGCACCACCGAGATCCCGGTGATCACCGACGAGATGCTCGCCGAGAGTGACGAGCCGGACGACCTCGACCTCGACGGGCTGATCGTCGGGCCGTTCGAAGACCCGGCCCCCGAGCAGCAGCAGCAACAGCAGCAACAAGCGCAGCAGGCGCAACCCGAGCCCGTGGAGGGAGGCGAGGAGTCGTGCTGAGCCGCATCGCGGAGTCGCTGTACTGGATCGGCCGCTACGTGGAGCGCGCCGACGACACCGGCCGCATCCTCGACAGCCACGTGCACGGACGCCTCTACGGCCTCGACCCCGAGGGTGTCGACGCCGGCTGCCGCCGGCTGCTCACCGTGATGGGCGCGCCCGTCCCGACGAGCAGCATGCTCACCATCGCCGACGTCATGGAGACGCTCGGGTACGCCTCGGAGGAGCCGACCTCGGCCGCGGGCAGCCTGCTGGCCGCGCGGGAGAACGCCCGCGGCGTGCGCGAGGTGATGTCGGCGGAGATGTGGGAGTGCCTCAACGCGACCTCCATCCGCCTGCCCGGGGAGCGCGCCCAGGCCCGGCGCCGCGGCCCGGACGGCTTCTTGGACTTCGTCCGCCGGCGCACCGCGCTGTTCGGCGGCTACGTCGACTCCACGATGAGCCGCGACGACGGCTGGCAGTTCCTCGTGCTCGGGCGAAGCCTCGAACGCGTGGACATGACCGCCCGCCTGCTCTCGGCCGAGGTGCGCTGGGGCGGACCGTCCTCGGCATGGGTGCTGCTGCTGCGCTCGGCCGGCGGGTACGAGGCCTACCTGCGCAGCCATCGCGGCCGACTCAGTGCCGACGGCGTGGTGCAGTTCTTGGTGCGCGACCGGCTGTTCCCCCGCTCGCTGCTGCACGCGCTCGGCGAGGCCGAGTCGGTGCTCGCGGCGCTGGAACCCGAGACCGACCGAGCTGCCGTGCTCGGGCGTGCGCGGCGCATCGTGGGCGCCGCCCGCGCCACACTGGCCTACACCGAGCCACGAACGCTGACCGAAGAGCTTCCACGCATCCTGACCGAGGTCCAGCACTCGATGACGTTCGCGCACGAGGCCGTCGCCGACCGATTTTTCCGCCAGGCCGCGGCCGTGATCTGGTCGGCGGAGGTGGTCTCATGACCGGGCCGGCACGCATGCGCGTGCGCCACGTCACCGACTACCGCTACGACGACCCGGTGGTCGCCTCGTACAACGAGCTGCGTGTCACCCCCCGCACCGGACCCGCCCAGGTGGTGCTGGAGTCGCGCCTGGACGTCACCCCGGTGGGCCGGGTGCTGGAGTACGTGGACTACTTCGGCACCGTCGTCCACGTACTCGACCTGCGCGTCCCGCATCGCAGCCTGGTGATCGTCGGCACCGCTGTCGTCGAGACCGGCTGGCCGGTCGACGCCGCTCGCACGCAGCAGCTGACATGGTCGGAGGTCGACGACACCGACTTCGCCGGGCGCTTCACCGAGTACCTGCAGCCCACCGAGTTCACGCCCAACGACCCACGCATCGTCGACGCTGCGCGACGGCTGCGGGACGGATCTGACGTACGACGGGCGCCCACGCTCGTGGGGGACTGGGTGCGGGAGGCGCTTCGCTACGCGCCGGGGACGACCGAGGTGCACACCTCGGCGGTGCAGGCGCTCGAGGCCGGCAGCGGCGTCTGCCAAGACTTCGCGCACGTCGCCATCGCCGTGCTGCGCTGCGCCGGCGTCCCGGCCCGCTACGTGTCCGGCTACCTGCACCCCAAGGCCGAGGCGTCGACCGGCGAGACCGTCAGCGGGGAGAGCCATGCCTGGATTGAGGCGTGGGACGGCACCGCTTGGGTCGCCCACGACCCGACGAACGGACGTGCCGTCGGCCGTGACCACGTGCTGGTCGCCACCGGCCGCGACTACTCCGACGTCGCTCCGGTCAAGGGCGTGATCGCCGGCGGCGGGGCGTCCCGGCTCGACGCGGCGGTGGAGATCACCCGCCTGGCCTGACCCGCGACGCGTGGGACACTTCACCGGTGCCGTCCACCCCGTCCGTCCCCGCGCCCGGGGCGACGCCACCGGAGCTGATCCGCAACTTCTGCATCATCGCCCACATCGACCACGGCAAGTCCACGCTGGCCGACCGGATGCTGGGGCTCACCGGGGTGGTCGAGGCGCGCCAGATGCGCGCCCAGTACCTCGACCGCATGGACATCGAGCGCGAGCGCGGCATCACGATCAAGAGTCAGGCAGTGCGCCTGCCGTGGGCACCGACGACGGGCCCACGGGCAGGGACCACTCACGTCCTCAACCTGATCGACACCCCCGGCCACGTCGACTTCTCCTACGAGGTGAGCAGGTCGCTGGCAGCGTGTGAGGGCGCGGTGCTGCTCGTGGACGCCGCTCAGGGCATCGAGGCCCAGACGCTGGCCAACCTGTACATGGCGCTGGAGAACGACCTCGTGGTCATCCCGGTGCTCAACAAGATCGACCTGCCGGCTGCTGACCCGGACAAGTACGCCGCCGAGCTCGCCCACCTGATCGGTGGCCGGCCGGAGGACTGCCTGCGGGTCTCTGGCAAGACCGGGGACGGGGTGACTGAGCTGCTTGACCTCGTTGTCGAGCAGGTACCGGCACCGACCGGCGACGAGACCGGGCCGCCGCGCGCGATGATCTTCGACTCCGTGTACGACTCCTACCGAGGCGTCGTCACCTACGTCCGCGTGAAGGACGGTTCGCTGACGGCACGTGAGCGCATCGCGATGATGTCGACGCGGGCCAGCCACGAGCTGCTCGAGATCGGCGTGATCTCCCCGGAGATGGTGCCCTCGGCCGGTCTGGGCGTCGGCGAGGTCGGCTACTTGATCACGGGAGTGAAGGACGTGCGCCAGTCGAAGGTCGGCGACACCGTGACCGACCTGCGCAAACCCGCGGACAAGGCACTGGAGGGCTACCGCGACCCGCTGCCGATGGTCTACTCCGGGCTGTACCCGATCGACGGGTCGCAGTACCCGGACATGCGTGAGGCGCTGGAGAAGCTCAAGCTCAACGACGCCGCCCTGCAGTACGAGCCGGAGACGTCTGCGGCGCTGGGCTTCGGCTTTCGGTGCGGGTTTCTCGGCCTGCTGCACCTGGAGATCGTGCGGGAACGCCTGGAGCGCGAGTTCGACCTGGGTCTCATCTCCACGGCCCCGAACGTGGTCTACCGCGTAGTCATGGAGGGTGTCACGGACGGCTCGTCGGTGCTGGTCACGAACCCGAGCGAGTTTCCCGAGGGAAAGATCGCCGACGTCTTCGAGCCGGTGGTGCGCGCCACGGTCATCACGCCCAGCGAGTTCATCGGTGCGGTCATGGAGCTGTGCCAGGGCCGCCGCGGGACGCTGCTGGGCATGGACTACCTCTCCGAGGACCGCGTGGAGCTGCGCTACACCCTGCCGCTGGCCGAGATCGTCTACGACTTCTTCGACTCCCTGAAGTCACGCACGCGGGGCTACGCGAGCCTGGACTACGAGCCCACCGGGGAGCACCGCGCCGACCTGGTGAAGGTCGACATCCTGCTGCAGGGCGAGCAGGTGGACGCGTTCAGCGCCGTCGTCCATCGAGACAAGGCCTACGCCTACGGGGTGGCCATGGCGTCGAAGCTGCGCGAGCTCATCCCGCGCCAGCAGTTCGAGGTTCCCATCCAGGCGGCCATCGGCACCCGGATCATCGCCCGGGAGACCATCCGCGCGCTGCGCAAGGACGTGCTCGCCAAGTGCTACGGCGGAGACATCTCCCGCAAGCGCAAGCTGATCGAGCGCCAGAAGGAGGGCAAGAAGCGCATGAAGATGGTCGGTCGCGTGGAGGTGCCGCAGGAGGCCTTCGTCGCTGCGCTCTCGACCGCGGAGTCGTCGGGCACCTGATCGCGGGATCGTCCGGCGAACCCCCTGTCGACTCGGACAATCCCGGCGATCTGGGGGTATGGCGCCGCGCACCCAGCAGGTAACGTCCCAGTAGGGCCGCTGGGTGGCGGCAACGTGCAACGGGAGGCAGGACATGGCAGAAGCGGTTGCCCACGCGAAGGGCAGCACCAAGGCGTCGGTCGGGGAGATGTTCCTTGACCGCGTCGAGCTCACACCGGACTGGGAGGCGTTCCGTCGTCCCACGAATCCAGGCTGGCAGTCCTACACCTGGGGTGAGACCGGCGAGATCGTCGAGAGCTGGGCGGCTGGGCTGCTGGCGCTCGGGGTCGAGCCGGAGCAGCGGGTGGCCGTCGCCTCCAGCACCATCCTTGACTGGATCTGGGCCGACCTGGCCATCATGTGCGCGGGTGCGGCGACCACGACCGTCTACCCCTCGACGCCGACCGAGGACGTGGCCTACATCCTGGGCGACTCCGGCAGCGTCGTCGTCTTCGCCGAGGACAAGGCGCAGCTGGACAAGATTCTGGCAGTTCGCGACGAGATCCCTTCGGTGCACAGGGTCGTCCTGCTCACCGACTTCGATGCCGCCGATGGCGAGTACTCCATCTCCGCCGACGAGCTGGAGCGGCTGGGCAGGCAGCTGCTCGCCCAGGACAGCGACGTGGTGCGGCGCACCGTCGCGGCCGTGAAGCCCGAGAGCCTCGCCACGATCATCTACACCTCGGGCACGACCGGGCGCCCGAAGGGCGTGCGACTCACCCAGTCGAACTGGGTCTACGAGGGCGACGCGATGGACTCCATCGGCGTCCTGCGCTCCGACGACCTGGAGTACCTGTGGCTGCCGCTGGCCCACTCCTTCGGCAAGGTGCTGATCTCCGGGCAGATCAAGATCGGCTTCGCTGCCGCGGTCGACGGTCGCGTCGACAAGATCGTCGAGCACCTCGCCGAGGTCAAGCCCACCTTCATGGCAGCCGCGCCGCGCATCTTCGAGAAGATCTACGGTGGCGTCCAGATGCTGCAAGAACGCGAGGGCGGCGTCAAGCTCAAGATCTTCCGCTGGGCCGAAGGCGTCGCAGCGCAGGCGGGCAAGGCCCGCCGCGAGGGCAAGGACGTCGGGGGGCTGCTCGGCCTGCAGTACGGCCTCGCCGACAAGCTGGTCTACTCGAAGGTCCGCGACCGCATGGGTGGACGGGTGCGCTACTTCGTCTCCGGCTCGGCTCCGCTGAGCCGTGAGATCGGCGAATGGATGGACAACCTCGGGCTGATCATCCTCGAGGGCTACGGGCTCACCGAGACGTCCGCCTTCACGTTCGTGAGCCGTCCGCACAACTACCGTTTCGGCACCGTGGGAGAGCCGGCTCCCGGTACCGAGGTAACGATCGCTGCCGACGGCGAGATCCTCGTCAAGGGCCCGGGCGTCATGGAGGGCTACCACAACCTGCCCGAGCAGACGGCCGAGGTGTTCACCGACGGGTGGTTCCACACCGGTGACATCGGCGAGGTCACCGACGGGCTCCTCAAGATCACCGACCGCAAGAAGGATCTGATCAAGACCTCCGGTGGCAAGTACGTCGCGCCGCAGAGCATCGAGGTCAAGTTCAAGACGGTGTGCCCGTACGCGAGCAACATCGTGGTGCACGGCGACGGCCGCAACTTCGTGTCGGCGCTGGTCACCCTCGACGAGCCCGCGATCACGACGTGGGCCCAGGAGAACGGGGTCGCCGGCTCGTACACCGACATCGTGTCGGACGCGAAGACCCGTGAGATGGTGCAGCGCTACATCGACGAGGTCAACGATCAGCTGCCTCGCTGGGAGACGGTGAAGAAGTTCGAGATCCTGCCCGAAGACCTGACGATCGAAGCGGGCGAGCTCACCCCGTCGCTGAAGGTCAAGCGCAAGACGGTCGAGCAGAAGCACACCGACCTGCTCGACAGCTTCTACTCCTAGGCCGAGCCCGACACCGAGTACGCCAACGTGCCGGGACCCCAGGCGGCCGGTGACCCCGCGCCCGACGACGGGCGGCTGTCGACGAGGTCACTGGCCACGCTGGGGTCGCGGCCGTTCGGCGTGTACGTGCACGTCCCGTTCTGCGCCACGCGCTGCGGCTACTGCGACTTCAACACCTACACCGCCGACGAGCTTGGAACCACGCCCGGGGCCTCGCGCGCCGGCTGGGCAGACGCGGTGCTTGCTGAGTGGCGCTTGGCCCGGCAGGTTCTGGGCCCGGCGCGTCCGCCGGTCGACACCGTCTTCTTCGGCGGCGGCACGCCGACGCTGCTGCCTCCCGCCGACCTTCTGCGCGTGCTGGACGCGCTGCGCGACGACCCGGGGCTTGCCGACGACGCCGAGGTGAGCGTCGAGGCCAACCCCGAGACGCTCACGCCGCAGACGCTTGCTGCTCTTCGCTCGGGCGGGGTCACCCGGTTGTCGATGGGCATGCAGAGCGCGACGCCGCACGTGCTGGCCGTCCTCGACCGGGTGCACACCCCGGGCCGGGTGGCGGCGGCGGTCGCCGACGCGCGAGCGGCCGGCTACGACAGCCTGAGCCTCGACCTGATCTACGGGACGCCGGGGGAGTCGCTGGCCGACTGGGCGCACACTGTTGCCGTCGCTGTCGGCCTCGCGCCCGACCACGTCAGCGCCTACGCACTCATCGTCGAGCCCGGCACCCGCCTGGCCGGGCGGGTCGCCCGTGGCGAGATCGCCGCCCCGGACGACGAGGCGATGGCCTCGATGTACGAGGCGGCCGACGAGGCGCTGGGACACGCGGGGTTCGAGTGGTACGAGATCTCCAACTGGGCGCGGGGCCCGCGGCACCGGTCTCGCCACAACCTGCACTACTGGCGCGACACCAACTGGTGGGGGCTCGGGCCGGGGGCGCACAGCCATGTCGGCGGGGTGCGCTGGTGGAACGTCAAGCACCCCGCGGCCTGGTCGCAGCGCCTCGACGCCGGGCTGTTCCCGGCTGCGGCGCGCGAGACGCTGGACGAGGCGACCCGGCGCCTTGAGCGCATCATGCTCGGGCTGCGCACGGCCGACGGCGCCGCCGTGGCCGACGTGGCGGCATCGGTCGGGTCGCAGGCCCGCGTCCGGCTCGACGCCATGGTGGGCGACGGCCTCGTACAGCCAGAGCCGCTGCGCTCAGGCCAGGTGACGCTCACCCGCCGGGGTCGGCTGCTGGCCGACGCGGTCACGCTGCGCCTGACCTGACCGGCGGGCGTAGACTTGGCACTCGCGCAGCGTGAGTGCCAGAGTGGCTGTCCGAACGGAGGTGACGCGTGCTGGACGATCGTAAGGTCGAGGTGCTTCGCGCCATCGTGGAGGACTACGTCGCGACGCGTGAGCCGGTGGGGTCGAAGGCGCTGGTCGACCGCCACTCCCTGGGCGTCAGCTCGGCGACGGTGCGCAACGACATGGCCGTGCTCGAAGAAGAGGGCTACATCGCCCAGCCACACACGAGCGCGGGGCGCATCCCCACCGACAAGGGCTACCGGGTGTTCGTCGACCGGCTCAGCGGGCTCAAGCCGCTGTCGGTGCCCGAGCGCCGCGCCATCTCGACATTTCTCGAGGGGGCCGTGGACCTTGATGAGATCGTGACGCGCAGCGTGCGGCTGCTCGCCCAGCTCACCCGGCAGATCGCGGTCGTGCAGTACCCGCTCATCACCCGCTCGACCATCCGCCACGTCGAGATCGTCGCGATGGCCGGCACCCGGGTGCTGCTGGTCGTCATCACCGAGAACGGACGCGTCGACCAGACGGTCGTCGAGCTGCCGGCCGAGCTGGACGCCGCCACGCTGGCAGGCCTGCGCGACCGGCTCAACGCCCAGCTCGCCGGTCAGCGCCTCGCCGAGGTGTCCGACCGGCTTGCCGACATCACCGAGCAGTTCGCCCCCGAGCACCGCGCGTCGGTCGCGTCGATGGTGGCCGCCCTGCTGGAGAACATCGCCGAGGCGCACGACGAGCGCGTGGCGGTGGCCGGCACCGCGAACATCACCGCCTACGGGCGCGAGTTCGAGACGGGGGTGCGGCCGCTGCTGGAAGCGCTCGAGGAGCACGTCGTGCTGCTGCACCTTGTCGGCGAGGCCGCGAGCCCGCTCGCGGTCAGTGTGCGCATCGGCTCGGAGAACGAGCACATCGCGCTCACCACGAGCTCGGTCGTCTCGTCGTCCTACGGCACCGGCGGTGAGCTGCTCGGCTCGCTGGGCGTCGTCGGCCCGCTCCCGATGGACTACCCCGGAACAATGGCGACGGTGCGGGCCGTTGCTCGCTACGTCAGCCAGATCTTGGCCGAGTAGAACCGGCCGAGGACGAACGGAGAACTGTGCCCACCGACTACTACCAGGTGCTCGGCGTGCCCAAGGACGCCTCGGCCGACGACATCAAGCGCGCCTACCGGCGCCTGGCGCGCCAACACCACCCTGACGTCAGCGGCGACGCGGACGACCAAGAGCGCTTCAAAGAGGTGAGCAACGCCTACGAGGTGCTGTCGGACCCGCGCAAGCGCGAGATGTACGACCTCGGTGGTGACCCCCTGCGCTCCAGCGGTGCCTCCGCCGGTCCCGGCGGCATGGGCGGCGATTTCACCTTCACCGACATCTTCGACGCGTTCTTCGGCCAGACCAACAGCCGTGGCCCCCGCAGCCGCACCCGTCGTGGCCAGGACGCGCTGCTGCGCATGGAGGTCGACCTCGCTGCGGCCCTGTTCGGCACGACGCAGGAGATCCAGGTCGACACCGCGGTCGCCTGCCCCACCTGCTCAGGCGCTGGCACATCGGACGGCAGCGAGTTCGTCACCTGCGACGTGTGTCGCGGCCGTGGCGAGATCAGCCACGTGCAGCGCTCGTTCCTGGGCCAGGTGATGACCACCCGTCCGTGCCCGCAATGCCGGGGGTTCGGCACCGTCAACCCGCGCCCCTGCGCCGAGTGCGCCGGCGACGGCCGCGTGCGTACTCGGCGCACCCTCAACATCGAGGTGCCGGCAGGTGTCGACTCCGGCACGCGCCTCCAGCTCGTGGGCGAGGGAGAGGTTGGACCGGGGGGCGGCCCAGCCGGTGACCTGTTCGTCGAGGTGAGCGTGAAGCCCCACCCCGTGTTCTCCCGCGAGGGCGACGACCTGGTCTGCACGCTCAAGGTGCCCATGTCGGCCGCAGCGCTGGGTACCACCGTCGAGCTGGAGACGCTGGACGGCCCCCGGGTCGTCGAGGTTCCCCCGGGCACACAGTTCGGTGAGCGGGTCGTGCTGCGCGGGCTTGGCGCCCCCCACCTCCGCTCGTCCGGCCGTGGGGACCTCAGGGTGTTCGTCGAGGTGCACACCCCGACAGCATTGGACGAGCGCCAGCGCGACCTGCTGCGCGAGCTCGCCGCCGTGCGTGGCGAGGAGAAGGTGGTCGGCCCGACCGCCGATCGTCCGGCGGGTGGCTTCTTCACCCGTCTGCGCGACAAGTTCTCGTGACAGCACCGCTCTTTCTTCTCGACGGGCTCACCGCCGATGCCGCGACCGTGACGCTGTCCGGACGCGAGGGGCATCATGCTGCCGACGTGCGCCGACTTCGCGTGGGGGAGCGGGTCGAGGTCACCGACGGCCGGGGTACTCGCCTGGGCTGCCAAGTGCAGGCCGTCGCCCGCGCACAGGTCGACCTGGCCGTGACGGCTCGCCGGGTCGACCCCGAGCCGGCCCCACGCCTCGAGGTCGCTCAGGCCCTGATCAAGCCGGACGCCGCGGAGCGGGCGCTGGCCGGCATGACCGAGGTGGGCGTCGACACGGTCTGGCCGTGGGCCGCCCAGCGCAGCGTCGTCACCTGGGACGCCGACCGGGTCGAGCGAGGTGTGCGCCGATGGCGCACGACGCTGACCGAGGCCGCCAAGCAGTCGCGGCGCAGCCGCGTCCCGCAGATAGCTGCCCCGGTGTCCACGCCGCAGCTCGCGCAGCGGGTAGGCGAGGTCGAGGTGGCTCTGCTTCTGGACGTGGCTGCCACCGAGCCCCTGGCGGGTGTCGAGGTGCCGAGCGAGGGAACCGTGCTGCTGGTGGTGGGGCCCGAAGGCGGTCACACCCCGCAGGAGTTGGCCGAGCTCGCCGCCGCTGGTGCACGCCCCGTGCACCTGGGCCCGACGGTGCTGCGCTCGGCAACCGCCGGGACGGCCGCGGCGGCGGTGCTGCTCAGCGGCACCCGCCGTTGGTTGACGAGGCACGAAGAGGTCTGGGCTGACTAGCATGCCACGCATCGACACCTTCACCGCCGACGCCGAGAACCCGGACACCGCCCAGCACCGCACCGTGGTGCCGGCCAGCATCCCCATGGTCAGCCTGCTGGGGTCGGCTGACGCGATGCTGCGCGTCGTCGAAGAGCTCGTCCCCGACGTCGACGTGCACGTGCGCGGCAACGAGATCACCGTGACCGGCCCGGCCGACGAGGTGGTTCTCGCCGAACGGCTCGTCGACGAGATGGTCACCGTCGTCCGAACCGGTCAGGGGCTGACTGAAGAGACCGTCCGCCGGTCAGCGCAGATGCTGCGAGCACGCACCACCGAGCGCCCCGCCGACGTGCTGACCTTCAGCATCCTGTCGCACCGGGGACGCACGATCCGGCCGAAGACGCTCAACCAGAAGCGCTACGTCGACGCGATCGACGCCCACACGCTCACGTTCGGCGTCGGACCGGCCGGCACCGGCAAGACCTACCTCGCCGTGGCGAAGGCCGTACAGGCGCTGCAGTCGCGCGAGGTCACCCGCATCGTGCTGACCCGCCCGGCGGTCGAGGCGGGCGAGCGGCTGGGGTTCTTGCCCGGCACGCTCTCGGAGAAGATCGACCCCTACCTGCGGCCGCTCTACGACGCCCTGCACGACATGCTCGACCCCGCGACCATCCCCCGGCTGATGACCGAGGGCACCATCGAGGTAGCCCCGCTGGCCTACATGCGGGGCCGCACGCTGAACGACGCCTTCATCATCTTGGACGAGGCCCAGAACACCTCGTCGGAGCAGATGAAGATGTTTCTCACCCGGTTGGGGTTCGGCTCCAAGATGGTTGTCACCGGCGACGTCACCCAGGTCGACCTGCCCTCGGGGAGCACCAGCGGCCTGCGCCAGGTGCAGCAGGTGCTCGACGGCCTCGGCGACGTCGAGTTCTGCCGCCTCACCAGCCGTGACGTCGTGCGCCACACGCTCGTCGGTGCCATCGTCGACGCCTACGGGCGGCACGAGGAGCAGCCCGGGCACGCGAGCACCGGACGTCGACACCGATGACCGTCGAGGTTCTCAACGAGTCGGGCGCGCCGGCTGACGAGGCGACGATGCTCGACCTCGCGCGCTACGTGCTTGCGCAGATGCGCATCCACCCGCTGGCCGACCTGTCGATCATGCTGGTGGACGAAGGGGCCATGGAGCGCCTGCACGTCCAGTGGATGGACGAGCCGGGCCCCACCGACGTGCTGTCGTTCCCGATGGACGAGCTGCGGCCCACACCCGACGGGCAGGACCCGCAGCCGGGTCTACTCGGCGACGTCGTGCTCTGCCCGGCGGTGGCTCAGCGGCAAGGCGCAGCCGCGGGTCACACCACCGAGGCCGAGATGGAGCTGTTGACGACGCACGGCATCTTGCACCTGCTCGGCTACGACCACGCCGAGCCGGCGCAGGAGAGGGAGATGTTCGGCCTGCAAGACCGGCTGCTCGCGCAGTGGCGCCGCCAGCGACTCACCGGGGAAGCTCCGGGGGGAGCGACCGCCGCGACATGAGCACCTGGCAGGTGATCCTTCTCGTCGTCGTGCTCGTCGTGCTGGCCGGCGTCATCACGATGGCCGAGGCCGCCCTGGCCTCGTTCTCCCGCGCGCGTGCCGGCGAGCTCGTCACCGAGGGCCGACCGGGTGCGGCGCGCCTGCAGGCCCTGCTGGGTGACCGGGCCCGCTACCTCAACACCGCTCTCTTCATCCGCCTGACCATCGAGATCGCGGCCGTCGTGCTGGTGACCGTGCTGTACCTGGATGCCGTGACGCCGCGGTGGGCGGCGGTGCTGGCTTCCGTGGCGACCATGGCCGTGGTGTCATACGTCGTCATCGGGGTCGGGCCGCGCACGCTCGGGCGCCAGCAGGCCGACCGGGTCGCGCTGGCCGCGGCCGGACCCGTCACGCTGGTCACGCGGGTGCTCGGGCCGCTCTCGAGCCTGCTGATCCTGATCGGCAACGCGCTCACCCCTGGTCGAGGCTTTCGGCAGGGTCCGTTCGCCAGTGAGGCCGAGCTGCGCGAGATGGTCGACATGGCCGAGGCCAGCATGCTGATCGAGGCGGACGAGCGGCAGATGATCCACTCGGTCTTCGAGCTCGGCGACACCCTCACCCGCGAGGTGATGGTGCCGCGCACCGACATGATCTTCATCGAGCACGACAAGACCCTGCGGCAGTGCCTGTCACTGGCGCTGCGCAGCGGGTTCAGCCGCATTCCGGTGATCGGCGACGACATCGACGACGTCGTGGGGGTGGCCTACCTCAAGGACGTCGTCCGCCGCGTCTACGACAACCGCAACGCCGAGACGATCGAACGGGTCGGGTCGGTGATGCGCACGCCGATCTTCGTCCCCGACTCCAAGCCGGTGGACGACCTGTTGCGCGAGATGCAGGCTGCGCGCACCCACGTCGGCGTCGTCATCGACGAGTACGGCGGCACCGCGGGGCTGGTGACCATCGAGGACGTGCTCGAAGAGATCGTCGGCGAGATCGACGACGAGTACGACAGCGGCGGAGCGCCGGTCGAGAAGCTCTCGGACGGGTCGGTGCGAGTCAGCAGCCGGATGAACATCGAAGAGCTGGGCGACATGTTCGGCCTCGAGCTCTCCGACGACGACGTCGACTCCGTGGGGGGCCTGCTCGCCAAGCAGCTGGGCCGGGTGCCGATCCCGGGCGCGACAGCGCAGGTCGGCGGCCTTCACCTGCAGGCTGAGTCGACCGCCGGGCGCCGCAACCGGGTGGGCACGGTGCTGGTACGCCCGGTCGAGCCTGAGACGCAGAGCAACGGGAGCGAGGCACGGTGAGCGATCTGCACCCCGAGGACGCGAAGATCGTCACCCTCGCCCGGGCTGCCCGCGCTCGCACGGGTGCCCCGTCGGGTGCTGCTGTCCGTGACACCGACGGGCGGACCTACGCCGCGGCGGCCGTCACGCTGTCGTCGCTGCCCCTGTCGTCGATGCAGGCAGCGGTCGCCATGGCGGCCTCGGCGGGGGCGCAGGGACTGGAGGCGGCTGTCACGGACGCCGGCGTCGTGCACGAGGCCGACATGGCGGCCCTGCGCGAGCTGGGCGGTGTCGGCGTCCCCGTCCTGCTGGTCGACGCCCGCGGCACGCTGGTCGACCACCTTCTCACCTGATCGCCGACCGGGTCAGCGAGCGACCGCAATAGTGGTCGACGGTCACCCCGCCGCCTGATCGGCGGCACAATGCCCGGCATGTCGACGCAGGACGGGTTTCGAAGCGGCTTCGCCTGCATGGTCGGGCGGCCGAACACCGGCAAGTCGACACTGACGAACGCCCTGGTCGGCGACAAGGTGGCGATCACGTCCAGCCGCCCGCAGACCACCCGGCACGCGATCCGCGGGATCGTGCACCGCCCCGACTCCCAGCTGGTCATGATCGACACCCCCGGGCTACACCGCCCACGCACCCTGCTCGGGCAGCGGCTCAACGAGCTGGTCCGCGACACCTGGGCCGAGGTCGACGTGGTCGTGTTTGCCACGCCGGCGAACGAGCCCATCGGCAAGGGCGACCGGTTCGTGGCCTCGTCGCTGGCCATGCTGGCCCGCACGCCGGTGCTGGCTGCGGTGACCAAGATCGACCTCACCACCCCGGACCGACTCGCTGTGCACCTCAGCCAGGTCGCCGACCTCGGAGCCGAGGTCGGGCTGGACTGGGCCGAGGTACTGCCCGTCTCCGCGGTCACCGGCGAGGGTGTGGACACGTTGGGGCGGCTGCTGGTGAGCCGCCTCCCCGAGGGCCCGGCCTTCTACCCCGACGGCGACCTCACCGACGAGCCGGAGGAGACGCTGGTGGCCGAGCTCATCCGGGAGGCTGCCCTGGAAGACCTGCACGACGAGCTGCCGCACTCGCTCGCCGTCGTGGTCGAGGAGATGGTGCCGCGCGAGGACCGTCCGGCTGACAAGCCGCTGCTGGACGTGCACGCGATCGTCTACGTCGAGCGGTCGAGCCAGAAGCCCATCGTCGTCGGACGCTCCGGTGAGCGGATCAAGCGCGTTGGGTCAGCCGCGCGCAAGCAGATCGAGACCCTGCTGGGCACGCCGGTGTACCTCGACCTGCACGTCAAGGTCGCGAAGGAGTGGCAGCGCGACCCCAAACAGCTACGACGACTCGGGTTCTGACCTCGGGGCGCGTCGCGGCATGCGGGGGAGATGGCCCGGGCGGCGGACCGAGGGCATCGACGGCATGGAGGGCATCGAGGGAAGATTCGGCAGGTGAGGCGCCGAGGGCAGCCCGTCTGGGGTCGGCAGGTCGGGGACGGCCCATGCCGGGTCGGCGACCGAACGCAGGCGCTCGCCGAGGCGTTCGTTCTGCACCCGCACCCCGTTCTCACGCCACCAGGCTCGGGCAGCATCGCGCCGGCGACGTTCGCCCTGCTCGGCCGTGTCGTCCTGTGCACCCGGCAGCGCCGGGACGGTGACTCTGATCTCTCGTCTCAGCACGCTGCCCTTCTCCAGGTCGAGCCCGTCGCCGCTCCAGAAGCGACCCGGGTCGTACCAGTTCTCCGGTCGTTCGTGCGAGAGCAGGCCCATGGCCTCATACGTGCTGGCGATCAGCTCGGCGCAGTAGATCGTCTCCAACGACGATTGGCTGCGCGCGCGGCCCTTGATCCAGCGGGCCGCCAGGCCGGTGGCGCTCGGGAACGGTGTGCCGTCCATCCGAGCGATCGTGGCCAGCACCGCGTCCTCCATCTCCGGGGTGATGTCGGCCTGCAGCTGCCGGAAGTAGGCCCGTTGGTCGTACTTGTCGTGCCAGGTGCGCACGGCCTCGTACAGGTCGTGCAGCTGGACGCCGCGCTGGTGCTTGCCTGTCCACATGTCCTGCATCGAGCGTCCGAGCTCGGCATGCCACATCAGGGGCGGCATGTCGTCGAGCACGACAGCCATGCCGACGTGGTTCACGGGTGCATTGGTCGCCACCCGGATGGCGGTGTCGGCGGCGCTGCGGCCACGAAAGAGCCAGACGTCGCCTGTGCGCGTATGAGCGACCGCATCGTCCAGCATCATCTGTGAGGTCTCCACGAAGCGATACCGTAGGCGCATGCAGTGGTGGAAGTGGATCGGTATGGCCGGGCTCGCCGGTGTCGCGGCCACCGGCGTCGTCATCAAGCGAGACGAGCGTCAGCGCAAGTCGTACTCGCCCGAGGACGTCCGGGCACGTCTGCACGAGCGGGCCGCAGAGTCGGCGAAGGACGAACCCGGTCCCGCCTGACCCGGCTGGACTCGGCGGAACAACGCTCTCCTGAGTATTGTTGCTCAAGCAACTACTTAGGAGGCCTCATGCTGACGCTTGCCCGCACGACTGATCTGCACGCCCTGATCGCCGATCGGCACAGCCCCCGCTCGTTCGACCCGGCCCATGAGCTGGACGACGAGTCGCTGGTCACGCTGCTCGAGGCGGCCCGGTGGGCGCCGAGCTCGATGAACCACCAGCCGTGGCGCCTGGTCGTGGCGCGTCGCGGCACCGACGCCCATGCTGACGTGTTCGACACCCTCATGCCCGGCAACCAGCGCTGGGCCGGGGACGCCGCTGCCTTGGTCGTCGCGATCGCCGAGCACTCCCGCGACGGGCACCCGATCGCGACGGCGCAGTACGACCTGGGCCTCGCTGTTGCCCAGATGACGACCCAGGCCCAGGCCATGGGGCTGCACGTGCACCAGATGGGCGGCTTCGACACAACGGCTGCCCGCGAGGTGCTGAGCCTCTCCGACGATCTCGTCCCCATGGTGGTCGTCGCTGTGGGTCGACGCGACGTGCCCGACCGGCTTCCCGACGACCTGCGCGCCCGCGAGACGGCGCCGCGCAGCCGGCGGCCGCTCGACGAGACCGTTCTGTCGGTGGACGGACGCCGTTGGGCCGCGGACCAGGACGACGACGAGGCCGCCGCCTGAGGGTGTAGCCTGCACCGCGTGCTGACGGGGCTGCTGCTTAGCTGCCGCGACGGGGCCTAGGAACGACCGGCTCCCTCGTCGCGGAGCCTGGTGCTGCCGGTCCCCAGCCACACCTCAGCCGTTGGAGATCTCGTGAGCAGCCCGATATCTGGCCCCACCGCCGTCCGAACCACGTTCCCGCCGCCCCAGACGCCGTCCGGGATGCCGCTTGCGCGCTACCGCTCGTTCGACGAGCGTCGCTTCGTCCCTGACCTGCCCGACCGGGCATGGCCCGGCCGCCCGATCACCACGGCACCGCAGTGGTGCGCGGTCGACCTGCGCGACGGCAACCAGGCGCTCATCGACCCGATGAGCCCAGAGCGCAAGAAGCGCATGTTCGGTCTGCTCGTCAGCATGGGCTACAAGGAGATCGAGGTCGGCTTTCCGTCGGCCAGCCAGACCGACTTCGACTTCGTCCGCATGCTCATCGAGGACGACCTGGTTCCCGACGACGTCGTGATCCAGGTGCTCACCCAGTGCCGCGAGCACCTGATCGAGCGCACCTACGAGGCGATCCGCGGCGCCGACCGGGCGATCGTCCACTTCTACAACTCCACCTCTGCTTTGCAGCGGCGGGTGGTGTTCAACCTCGACCGGGACGGCATCACCGACATCGCCACGTCCGGCGCTCGGCTGGCGATGAAGTACCACGAGATCGTCACACCCGACACCGAGGTGTTCTACGAGTACTCCCCGGAGTCCTACACCGGCACCGAGCTCGACTACGCCCTGGAGATCACCAGCCGGGTGATCGACGTGATCGACCCGACGCCGGACCGCAAGCTGATCGTCAACCTGCCCGCCACCGTCGAGATGGCGACGCCCGACGTGTACGCCGACTCGATCGAGTGGATGCACCGCCACCTGCCTCGGCGAGAGTCGTTGATGCTCAGCCTGCACCCGCACAACGACCGCGGGACGGCCGTCGCGGCCGCCGAGCTGGGGCTGATGGCCGGCGCCGACCGCATCGAAGGCTGCCTGTTCGGCAACGGCGAGCGCACGGGCAACGTCGACCTGGTCACCCTGGGCATGAACCTGTTCAGCCAGGGCGTGGACCCGATGATCGACTTCAGCGACATCGACGAGATCCGCCGCACCGTCGAGTACTGCAACCAGATCGGCGTGCACGAGCGTCACCCCTACGGTGGCGACCTCGTCTACACGGCGTTCTCCGGCAGCCACCAGGACGCCATCAAGAAGGGGTTCGACGCACTCGACAGTGATGCGGCCACCGCGGACGTGCCGGTGCGCGACTACGAGTGGGACGTGCCATACCTGCCCATCGACCCCAAGGACGTGGGGCGCACGTACGAGGCCGTCATCCGGGTGAACTCGCAGTCGGGCAAGGGCGGCGTCGCCTACGTGATGAAGAGCGAGTACAACCTCGACCTGCCGCGGCGCCTGCAGATCGAGTACAGCCAGGTCGTGCAGCACTACACCGAGGAGGCCGGCGGTGAGGTCGAGCCGTCGGACATGTGGCGCTTCTTCTCCGCGGAGTACCTCGAGCAGACGGCTCCGCTACAGCTGAACTCGGTGCACACCTCGTCGGTCGCCGGGGCCCGCGACGCCCTCGAGGTGGCCGTGTACTTCGACGGCGAGCGCCACGTGCTCACCGGTGAGGGCAACGGACCGATCGACGCCTTCGTCACCGCCCTGGCCAAGCTCGACGTGGACGTCCGCGTGCTCGATTACGCCGAGCACGCGTTGTCATCCGGGGGGGACGCCACCGCGGCGGCCTACGTGGAGTGCGTGATCGGTGGCCAGGTGCTGTGGGGGGTGGGCATCGACCCCAACATCGTGACGGCTTCGTTGCGTGCGGTCGTGTCGGCGGTGAACCGGGCCTATCCCGGGGCGTGAGCGCCCGTCAGGTGGTGCCGACGTTGGCGACGCCCAGGCTGGTGCTGCGCGGCTTCACGCCGAGCGACCGTGCACCGTTCGCGGCGATAAATGCCGACCCGGTGGTGATGGAGCACTACCCGTCCGTCCTCACCCGCGAGCAGAGCGACACCTTCGTGGATCGCATCGAGGCCACGTGGACGCAGCGTGGTCTCGGTCTGTGGGTGGTGCAACGCCGAGACTCCGGCCTGGTCGTGGGCTATGTCGGGCTGTGGCCCGTTCCGGACGCGGTGCAGGTGGCGATCGGCGCTGGGCCGGCTGTCGAGGTGGGCTGGCGACTGGCCGCCTCAGCATGGGGACAGGGGTTCGCCACCGAGGGTGCGCGCGAGGCCGTCCGGTTCGGCTTCGACGACCTCGGGCTGGCCGAGATCGTCTCGTTCACCTCAGTCGGCAACGACCGCTCACGTTCGGTGATGCACCGCCTCGGCATGCGCCACGATCCCGCCGGCGACTTCGACCACCCAGCGTTGCCGGTGGGCCATCGGCTCCGCAGGCACGTCCTGTACCGACTGGCGGCCCGTCAGGGCGGCGCCACTGCCGGCTCGGCCGCGCACGCCACTTTGACGTCGCGAAACCCCACCCGCTCGTAGACCCGCGCCACCGCGTCGTCGGCGGCGGACAGAAACACCGTCGAGACCCCGCGCTCGCTCACGTCGCCGACCGGCTGGTGCACGCCGACACAGACCGGCTCCCCGCCGACGAAGCCCGCCGCCGACACCGTTGCCCCGGACTCGAGCCGGCCACGCGGGTGCTCCACGGTGCCCGGGTCGACCGTGGACGGCCCACCGAAGCCCTGCTGCTGCGTGCTCAGCACCGACGTCAGGTCGTCCTCGGGCGAGACGATGCGTACCTCGCCGGGTGAAGCAGCGTGCATCGTCTGCCGACGAACGAGCAGTCGGTAGCGGTGCACCGTCATGCCTGCGTCGGCGCAGGCGGTCGCCAGCGACGGGCTGATGGCATGCTGCCACTCGAGATCCTCGCCGACGTCCAGCTCACGCTGACGCATACGCGCCTCGAGCACCTGCCCAAGGTGAACGAGGTTGTCGTGCCGAAGGGTGGGACGTAGCCCCAAGGGCCGGGTCCGACGAACAGGGTGAACGGCCCCACGTGCTCGACGGTGCTGGCGGTGCGGGGGACCGCGTCGTAGTAGACCTCGATGGCGTCGATCAGCCCGGCGGACGCGCTCATCGGGCCCATGCTGGCACGATGGCGACGTGGCGCTCTACCGGGACGAGGCAGTCGTGCTGCGCACGCACCGGCTCAGCGACCACGACCGCATCATCACCCTGCTCACCCGCGAGCACGGCAAGGTGCGTGCCGTGGCCAAGGGCGTGCGGCGCACGAGGTCGCGGCTCGGGTCGAGCGTCGAACCCTTCACCCACGTCGACCTACAGCTGGCGACCGGACGAGACCTGCATGTGGTGACCCAGACGGTGATCGTCGACTCGCACGGGGCGCGGATCGCCGCCGACTACCCGCGCTTCACCGTCGGGACGTCGATGCTGGAGGCGGCCGACCGGCTGACCGTCGAGGAGCACGAGCCGGCCACGCAGCAGTTCAGGCTTCTGCTGGGCGCCGTGCGGGCACTGGCGGTGCAGGCCTACCCGGCCGACCTGGTTCTCAACTCCTACCTGCTGCGGGCCATGGCCATCGCCGGGTTCGCCCCGAGCTTCGAGCACTGCGCCCGGTGCGGGGCGGACGGGCCGCACACCTGGTTCTCAGTGTCCTCCGGCGGCATGGTGTGCGTCCGGTGTCGCGTCCCGGGCTCGGTGCGTCCCTCAGCCGGTGCGGTGGTGCTGCTTGCTGCCCTGCTCAGCGGCGACTGGCCGGTGGCTGTGGCATCGGCGCCAGGCGAGCGCAGCGAGGCCGACGGAGTGGTCGCCGCGTTTGTGCCCTGGCACCTCGACCGCAGCCTGCGATCGATGCGCTACCTCGACCGGGAGACCGTCGGATGAGCGACGCCGGATACCGCGCGCCCGACCCGCACGCCAGCGGAGCCCGGCCCCCGCAGATCCCGGCCAAGCTGCTTCCCCGGCACGTGGCGATCGTGATGGACGGCAACGGGCGGTGGGCCCAGCAGCGCGGGCTGCCACGTACCAGCGGTCACGAGGCCGGCGAGGCCGCCCTGGTGGACGTCGTGCACGGAGCGCTCGAGCTGGGCCTGGGAACGCTGTCGGCCTACGCCTTCTCCACCGAGAACTGGAAGCGCTCGCCGGACGAGGTGCGGTTCTTGATGGGCTTCAACCGCGACGTGATCCATCGTCGGCGCGACGAGCTGCACGACATGGGCGTCCGGGTGCGCTGGGCGGGCCGGCGGCCACGGCTGTGGCGCAGCGTCATCGACGAGCTCGAGCACGCCGAGCAGCTCACGCGCCACAACACGCGCATGACGCTGCAGTTCTGCGTCAACTACGGCGGCCAGGCCGAGATCGCGGACGCGGCCGCAAGCATCGCCGCCGACGTCGCGTCCGGACGGCTCAAGCCGGGCAAGGTCACCGAGCAGACGGTGGCCCAGCGGCTGTACAACCCCGACCTGCCCGACGTCGACCTCTTCCTGCGCTCGTCCGGTGAGCAGCGCATCAGCAACTTCTTGCTGTGGCAGACCGCCTACGCCGAGCTGGTGTTCACCGACGCGCTGTGGCCCGACGTCGATCGCACGCACCTGTGGGCGGCCGTCGAGCAGTACGCGCGACGCGACCGGCGGTACGGAGGTGCCCAGGACGCGGCTCTCACCCCTGGGTCGTAGCGGCGTCCGCCCGCGTGGTGGCGGCGTCCGGCTTGAGCTCGGGGACAAGCTCGTAGCGTCGTCCGTACGTCTCCATGACTGCGAGCACGACCGCCACGACCGGTATGGCCAGCAGCGCTCCGGTCGCTCCGAAGAGAGACCCGCCGACGATCACCGAGCCGAAGGCGATGGCGGCGTGCACCTCCAGCGTCTGCTGGGTGATGCGCGGGGTCAGGATCAGGTTCTCCACCTGCTGGTAGATCACGATGAACACCAGGATGGCCAGGGCGATGAACGGCTCGCCGATCACCAAGGCGATCACGATGGGCAACGCACCGGCCAGGTAGGTGCCGATCGTGGGGATGAACTGGCTGACGAAACCCACCCACAGGGAGAGCGGAAGCCAGTAGGGCAGCCCGATGATGACGAAGAAGACGCCGTGGGCGACGGCGCTGACGATTGCGAGGATTCCGCGCGAGATCACGTAGCTGCCGGCTTTGGCCGTGGAGATGTCCCAGACGGTCACGAACTGACGCTGCCGGCTCGGTGGGAGCCAGGACGCGACGGTACGGCGCAGCTTCGGGCCGTCGGCGGCGAAGTAGAACGAGAACAGCAGCATCATCAGCAGGCTGAACAGGAGCCCGACCGTCTGCCCGACGATTCCCAGGAGGCCGACACCGAAGTCGGCTGCAGCGTTGGCAAGGTCGAGGGTCGAGATGCCGAGCGAGTCGAGAAGGGTCTCTTGCGCGAGGTCGGTGCCGATCTCCCCGTTGACCCATTCCAGTGCATCGTCGATCAACGTCGGGATGTTGCGCAGCAGGGCGGCGATCTGCGTGACGAGCAGGTTGCCGAAAACGACGAAGAACAGCGTGGTGCCGAGGATGAGCCCGCCGAGCACGAGGCCCGTGCCGGCTCCGCGTCGAAGGCCGCGCCTCTCCAGACGGTTGACGATGGGCTCCATCGCGAGCCCGATGAAGAACGCGAAGGCCAGCGTGAGCCAGAAGCCGCCGATCTGGGTGAAGGCCCACGACCCGATGAGGAACGCGACGACGACGAACCCGACGAAGACGACCCCGCGGCGAAACCACGGCGGTACCGGGCTGGAGTCGCGGGTGTCGTCCGGGCTGGGCTCAGGCTGGACGCTAGGGGTGTCCGCCATGATGGGCAGCGCCGAGGCCAGGTAGAACGGCTCGTGCGGCGAGCCGGCCGGTTGGCTGGCAATGTCGTCTGTCGTCATCGTCCTGTCGTTCGTTCTCGAGTAGTTGGGGCTCCCTCGCGAGGATACGGCGTGGCCGCGGGTCAGCCGGCGAGCAAGGCGTCCCTGGTCGCCTCGTCCGGACCGACGAGCAGGTCTGGCCGACCCCGCTGCACGTCCCAGGCGACGGTGTCGCGCGCCGTCTCGCGCAGCGAGCGCACCTGTAGGCCGGCCGCCCGTGCTCGCCCGCCGGTGCGCGTCATGAGCGGGCGGTCGGCGGGGTCTCCCTGTACGAGGGGGAGCGCGAGGCCTGCGGCGTCCAGTCCCGCGGTGACGTCGACCAGCTCGTACTCCCGCTGCGGCACGGCCAGGTCGTCCAGCAGCACGCGCAGCGCGCCGAAGGGGCCCACGGCGTCGAACACGCCAGCGGTCAACGTTGTGGCCAGCCGGAGCATGAAGCCCGCCAGGTCGCGGACGTCGATCACCTGGACGGGCTCGTCGGGCCAGGCGACCGGCACGCGTCCGCCGGCAGCCATGAGTCGCGCCCAGTAGGTGAACCTGTCAGTGGGGTCATAAGGCCCGGCGACGAACGTCGGTCGTACGACGGCCACGCCCCGCTCGCCCAGCCGGTGCTGGGCGACGCGTTCGCACTCGGCCTTCAGGGGGCCGTAGGTGTGCTCGTCGACGGTCTCGGTCGTCGGCGCCGGCGGGGCGTAGCGGGGCGAGCCCTCATCCGGGGTGGCGAGCGCCGGGTCGTACGCGGACACCGACGACACCACGACGTAGTGCCCCTGGCGCCCGTCGAGCGCGTCCAGTGCCTGGTTCACCTGCCTCGGCACGTAGGCGGTGACGTCGACGGTCGCATCCCAGTCACCGCTCGCGAGCGCCTGGTAGTCGCCGGATGCACGGTCGCCGTGGCGGTGCTCGGCCTGCGGGAAGAGACCTGGGTTCGTCCGGCCGCGGTGGACCAGGGTCACCTCGTTCCCGCTGGCGAGGGCGGTCTCGACCAGATGACGTCCGACGAATGACGTCCCTCCGAGCACGAGCAGGCGCATTCGGCGACGCTAGCCGTAGCGTGGGCGTGTGCTCAGCGTGACGCGACATCGGGTTCCCGCCCCCAGGGCGGAGCAGTTTCGGGCTGACGCGGAGGCGGCGATGGACCTGCTGCGCCAGCGGCCCGGCTTCATGGGCGGCGTGGTGGGTCGAGCCACCGACGACGGCGAGCTGTGGCTCGTGTCGACCTCGTGGGTCGACGTGGGCTCGTTCCGCCGGGCGCTGTCGTCGTACGAGGTGAAGATCGGCGCCGTGCCGCTGCTCGCCTCGGCCATCGACGAGCCCACCGCCTTCGAGCGGCTCCTGGTGGCCGACGAGCAGGGAGTGCACCGGCGAGGCAGTGACCGTGCTGCGGATGCCGACACCTCGGGGCCGCCCGGCTACCCTTGAGAGTCGCTCAAGCGACGTCGCAGACCCCGCATCGCGCGGGGTGTCCGCGTGCCCACGACCTCGAAGCACTGGAGAGCCTGACAACCGTGCCGACCGATCGAACCGACGCCCTCGTCTCCCTCGCCAAGCGTCGCGGCTTCGTTTTTCCGTCCGGGGAGATCTACGGCGGCACGCGCTCAGCGTGGGACTACGGACCCCTTGGTGTCGAGCTCAAGGAGAACATCCGTCGGCAGTGGTGGCGAGCGATGGTGCAGAGCCGCGACGACATTGTCGGCCTGGACTCCTCAGTGATCCTGCCAACCCCGGTGTGGCAGGCCTCCGGACACGTCGAGGCGTTCGTCGACCCACTGACCGAGTGCACCTCGTGCCACCGCCGGTGGCGCTCGGACCAGCTCGAGGAGACCTACGAGGCCAAGCACGGCCGTGCACCCGAGCCGGGCCTGGTCGACGTGCCCTGCCCCAACTGCGGCACCAAGGGCAAGTTCACCGAGCCGCGCATGTTCAACGGGCTGCTGCGCACCCACCTCGGCCCCGTGGAGACCGAGGAGGGTCTGCACTACCTGCGCCCGGAGACCGCCCAGGGCATCTTCGTCAACTTCACCAACGTCATGACATCAGCGCGCATGAAGCCCCCCTTTGGGATCGCGCAGACGGGCAAGTCGTTCCGCAACGAGATCACGCCCGGCAACTTCATCTTTCGTACCCGTGAGTTCGAGCAGATGGAGATGGAGTTCTTCGTCGAGCCCGGCACCGACGAGCAGTGGCACGAGTACTGGCTCACCGCCCGGTGGGACTGGTACATCGACCTCGGCCTCGACGCTGACGACATGCGCCTGTTCGAGCACCCGAAAGACAAGCTGTCGCACTACTCGAAGCGCACGGTCGACATCGAGTACCGGTTCGGCTTCGGCGGCAGCGACTTCGCCGAGCTCGAGGGCATCGCGAACCGCACCGACTTCGACCTGTCGACGCACGCCCAGCACTCCGGCAACGACCTGTCGTACTTCGACCAGGAGAAGGGCGAGCGCTGGACGCCCTATGTGATCGAGCCAGCCGCCGGGCTGAGCCGTTCGGTACTGGCGTTCCTGCTCGACGCCTATGACGTCGACGAGGCCCCCAATACCAAGGGTGGCGTCGACAAGCGGACGGTCATGCGCTTCGACCCGCGGCTGGCTCCGGTCAAGGCCGCGGTGCTGCCGCTCTCGCGCAACGAGAAGCTCTCACCCAAGGCGAAAGACCTGGCTGCCGAGCTGCGTCGGCTGTGGAACGTCGACTTCGACGACGCGGGAGCCATCGGACGTCGCTACCGGCGCCAGGACGAGATCGGCACGCCCTACTGCGTGACGGTCGACTTCGACACCCTGGACGACGATGCGGTGACCGTGCGCGATCGCGACACGATGGCGCAGGAGCGGGTCGGGCTCAGCCAGGTGCGCGGCTGGCTCGCCGAGCGGATGCCGGGGGTCTGAGACCCTCAGGCGGGCACCGGCGATGAGGCTGGAACCAGCTCGTACGACATCATCGTGCGGGCGGACTTCGCACAGAACAGCCCGCCGAAGAACACCAGCACCAGACCGATGCCGGGCATCCAGCCGCTGAACCCCACCAGGCTGTACAGGTGCACCACCTGCCAGATCGGCAGGATCGTGGCGACGGCGGCGACGATCCAGGCGTGGGTGATGGCGACCTTGCGCCAAGGCATCAGCCCACCGGCCATGCCGAGCGCGGCGGCGATGAACGTCCAGTAGCCGGCGCCCATCCCGCTGGCGCCGCTGATGTTGCCGAAGCCGGTGGACACCCACGGCAGGAACGACCCAACCGCGATCATGAGCGAGAACCAGATCAGCTGGCTCTGGCCCGGCGGCTTCGGGCGGGACCGCGTAGTTGGCTTGTTCTCCGGCAAGAACATGCCCCGCACTCTAGAAGGCATGTGGCGTGCGGCACACCCCATCGGCGCGCCCAACGCCGACGAACGGACGTGGACGCGCGCCAAGCGGGAACGAAACCGTCCAGAAACGGGCAATACCGACGTGTGGCCGGGGTAGCCAGGCCGCTGACCGGATGATTGCCGCCGCTCAGCGATGTCTGTGACAGACCTCACCAAAGACCGTTGACCCCAACCATTGCCGCTGCTTGCCTCACCGGCAACGTGGCCCGCTGGTGGGCTGCCCGAGACAAAGAGGGAGGTAACGGCAATGGATGATGCGGCCAAGAAGGCTTACTGGCGCAGCAACGTGCGCATGGTGATCGGTCTGCTGGTCATCTGGGCACTTGTGTCCTACGGAGCCGGAATCCTTTTCGCGGACGCCTTGAACCAGGCGGTTCCGGACTTCCTGGGCTTCCCGCTCGGGTTCTGGTTTGCCCAGCAGGGGTCGATCATCGTCTTCGTCCTGCTCATCGCGATCTACGTGGTCTACATGGACCGCCTGGACAAGCGGTACGGGATCACTGAGTACGAGGAGGAGGTGCGCCACTCGTGAGCGATATTCAGCTCTGGACGCTCGTCTTCGTCGTCATCACCTTCTCGCTGTACATCTACATCGCCTACCGCAGCCGGGTAAAGGACACCAAGGGCTTCTACGTCGCCGGCGGCGGCGTGCCCGCCCCGGCCAACGGTGCAGCTATCGCCGCGGACTGGATGAGCGCTGCGTCGTTCATCTCGCTCGCCGGCATCGTCGCCTTCTCCACCAACGGCTACGCCGGCTCTGCCTACCTGATGGGCTGGACCGGCGGCTACGTGCTGCTCGCCTTGCTGCTGGCGCCGTACCTGCGCAAGTTCGGCAAGTACACCGTGCCGGACTTCGTCGGTGACCGGTACAACGAGACTGCCCGGCTCATCGCCGTGCTTGCCGTCATCCTGATCTCGATCACCTACGTGGCCGGCCAGATGGCCGGTGTCGGCATCGTGTTCAGCCGCTTCCTCGGGGTCAGCCTCGAGTGGGGTGTGCTGCTCGGCATGATCATCGTGTTCTTCTATGCCGTCCTCGGCGGTATGAAGGGCATCACCTGGACCCAGGTGGCGCAGTACTCCGTGCTGATCGTCGCCTACCTCATCCCCGCCTTCGCCATCTCGTCGGCGCTGACCGGCATGGTCGTCCCGCAGATCGGCTTCGGTGAGGTCGTCGGCCAGCTCGACGCGATCCAGGCAGACCTCGGGTTCGCCGCCTACACCGGCGCGCTGGAGGGCGAGGGGCTGCGCAACATGTTCCTGCTGACCGTTGCCCTCATGGCCGGTACCGCGGGTCTGCCGCACGTCATCGTCCGCTTCTACACCGCCAAGAACGTCCGGGCGGCGCGGTACTCGGCGCTGTGGGCACTGTTCTTCATCTCGCTGCTGTACGTGTCGGCTCCGGCCATCGGCGCCTTCAGCAAGTTCAACATCATCAACCCCGGTGGTGAGAACGGCCTCAACGGCATCGCGATCGATGACACGCCCGCGTGGTACGACAACTGGGCCGATGTCGGGCTGATCAGCGTCAACGACTTCAACGAGAACGGCATCATCAACCTGAACGCCGACGCGGTGCCTGCTACCGACGCGGTGCCGGGTCAGTTCGGTGAGCTCATCATCAACAACGACATCGTCGTTCTTGCCACTCCTGAGATCGCCGGTCTGCCCGCGCCCATCGTCGGCCTCGTTGCCGCCGGTGGCCTGGCCGCCGCGCTGTCCACGGCGTCCGGCCTGCTGCTGGCGATCTCGTCGGCCGTCGCCAACGACGTCTACTACAAGAAGATCAACCCGCGGGCGACCGAGGCACGGCAGGTCTTGGCCGGCCGCATCGCCATCGCCGGCGCGATCCTCGTGGCTGGCTACTTCGGCGTCAACCCGCCGGCATTCGTGGCCCAGGTGGTGGCGATCGCCTTCGGATTGGCGGCGTCGGCGCTGTTCCCCATCATCGTCCTCGGGATCTTCTGGAAGAAGACGACAGCGATGGGTGCAGCAGCCGGTCTCACCGCCGGGTTCGGGTTCACGTTCATCTACGTGGTCACGACCGTGCCGATCGTCGGCGACGCTGTGACGACGCCGTGGTTCTTCAACATCCCGGCGACGTCGATCGGCGCCATCGGCCTGCTGATCAACTTCGTGGTGACGATCGTCGTGTCGCTGTTCACCCCGAAGCCGACTCCGGTCATGCAGGAGCTGATCGAAGAGATCCGCTACCCCGGCAAGTCGAAGCTGGTCGAGGCTCACCTCACCGGTGCCCTCGACGACGAGGAGCTGCACGGCGGGCAGTAGCCCACCCTCGTTGCGCGCGAGGCGCCCGTCCCGGTTTCGGGGCGGGCGCCTCCGCACGTCCGGGATCCCGCCCGCCCCAGTCCTGCCGCCCAGTCCCGCGCGATCTTGGCGCACACGCCGCATGGCGCCCGGCTTGCGGCTGCAGTGCCAAGATCGCAGGCGGAGGGCAGGCGGAGGGCAGGCGGAGGGCAGGGGAGTCGGGGAAGATGGTGACGTGAGCATCGCGCAGAGTGCCCCCGCAGGCACCCCCTCCTTGCGCCTCGGGGCACTGGACGTGAACCCGCCCGTCGTGCTCGCACCGATGGCCGGCGTCACGAACGCAGCCTTTCGCCAGCTGTGCCGCGAGCAGGGCGCCGGGCTCTACGTCTGCGAGATGATCACCTCGCGCGGCATCGTCGAGCGCGACGCCAAGACGCTCTCGATGCTCCGGTTCGACCCGGGCGAAGCCATCCGCTCGGTGCAGGTCTACGGCGTCGATCCCCAGTACGTGGGTGAAGCCGTCCGGGTGCTGATCGGCGAGCGTGGCGTCGCCCACATCGACCTCAACTTCGGTTGTCCCGTCCCCAAGGTCACTCGCAAAGGCGGCGGAGCGGCCTTGCCCTACAAGCGTGGGCTGCTCGAGCAGATTCTTCGTGCGGCAGTTTCCGCTGCCGAGCCAGCTGGCGTCCCTGTCACGATCAAGACCCGCATCGGTATCGACCCCGAGCATCAGACCTATCTTGACGCGGGACGGATCGCCGAGGACGCCGGGTGTGCCGCCATCGCTCTGCACGCTCGTACCGCCGACCAGCACTACTCGGGCAGCGCGCGCTGGCCGGCCATCGCCCGGCTGAAGGCAGCGGTCGGGATTCCCGTGCTGGGCAACGGCGACATCTGGGAGGCCGCCGATGCCTTCCGGATGATCGAGGGGACGGGCTGCGACGGTGTCGTCGTCGGCCGCGGATGCCTCGGACGGCCCTGGCTCTTTCGCGACCTCGCGGCCGCCTTCGCCGGTCGGCCGGCGCCGCCCCTGCCGACGTTGGGTGAGGTGGCCGACATGATCGAGCGGCACGGGCAGCTGCTCGTTGACCTCATGGGCGAGCACCGCGGCATGCGCGACCTGCGCAAGCACATGGCCTGGTACCTCAAGGGATTCGTCGTGGGTCAGCAGACCCGTGCCGCACTGGGCCTCGTCGGGTCCACTCAGGAGCTTGCTGACCTGCTGGGTCAGCTCGACCGCGACCAGGGTTACCCGCGCGACGAGCTCGGACGCCCGCGCGGGCGCCAGGGCAGCCCTCGACGGGTGTCGTTGCCCCAGGGGTGGCTCGACGACACCGACGGGCGCCGTCTCGACCTGAGCCTCGCTGAGGTCGGTACCTCCGGTGGGTAGCACGGCGCGACGGATCGGGGTCTCGCTCTGCTTGGTCGTGGCGCTCACGCTGCTCGGCTGTGGCGGGGCCGACGACCCAGCCGACGACGCCACCGTCGCCGCGCAGCGCTTTCCAGACATCGTGGCGGCCGAGCTCGTGCCGGTCGGCGACGGGGTCTACGACGTCGAGGTCACGGTCACTTCGCCGTACGACACCCCGCAGCGCTACGCCGACGGCTGGCGGGTGCTGGCGTCGGACGGCACCGTTCTCGGCGAGCACCAGCTCTTGCACGACCATGCGTCCGAGCAGCCGTTCACCCGTACCCAACGTGGCCTGCTCGTCCCGGATGCCGTCGGCACGGTGACCATCGAAGGCCGCGACCTCGTCAACGGCTACGGCGGCGGGACTCTCGTCGTCGACGTGCCGGCTCCCGCAGGCGGCTGAGCACCGTGGCCAGTTGGTGACTCTTTCCCGGTTGCGAGGGCCTAGCTTCCCCGCAGGCTCTACCGTCGGAGGCGCTAGCGTCTGCTGCACTCATCACACTATGGAGGGCCGATGTCGAAGTACGTGTACGACTTCACCGAGGGTGACCAGACCCAGAAGGATCTGCTCGGTGGCAAGGGCGCCAACCTTGCGGAGATGACCAACATGGGTATCCCCGTCCCGCCCGGGTTCACCGTCACCACGGACGCGTGCAAGTACTACCTCAAGCATGGGCGTGCGCCTGACGAGCTGGGCGCTCAGGTCGGCGCCTCGGTGGTCGCGACCGAGGAGCGCACCGGCAAGGGCTTCGGCGATCCCTCGAACCCCCTGCTGCTGTCGGTGCGGTCCGGGGCCAAGTTCTCCATGCCCGGCATGATGAACACTGTTCTCAACATCGGGCTCAACGACGAGACCATCGCTGGGCTCATCGAACTGACGGGCAACGAGCGATTCGCGTGGGACTCCTACCGTCGCCTCGTCCATATGTTTGGCGACACAGTGCTCGGCGTGCACAGCGAGCTGTTCGAGGAGGTCATGGACGCCGAGAAGGAGGCCAAGGGCACCACGAACGATCTTGACCTCGATGCGGAGGACCTCAAGCGCATCACCTACCGGTACAAGGACATCGTCGCCGAGCAGACCGGCAAACCTTTCCCCGACAACCCCCGCGAGCAGATCGACCTGTCCATCAACGCGGTCTTCGACTCGTGGAACACGGATCGGGCGATCCTCTACCGTCGCCAAGAGCGCATCCCCAGCGACCTCGGCACGGCCGTGAACGTCCAGGCGATGGTCTTCGGCAACCTCGGCAGCGACTCCTACACGGGTGTTGCTTTCACGCGTGACCCCGCCACCGGGGCCAGCGGTGCCTACGGGGACTGGCTTGAAGACGCCCAGGGCGAGGACGTGGTCGCCGGCATCCGCAACGCCCACCCGCTCGCCGACCTCGAACAGGTCTACAAGCAGGGCCATGACGAGCTCTTGGCAATCATGGGTCAGCTCGAGGAGCACTACCGAGACCTATGTGACATCGAGTTCACGATCGAGCGTGGCAAGCTCTGGATGCTGCAGACGCGAGTCGGCAAGCGGACCGCTGCTGCAGCGTTCGTCATGGCGGTCCAGATGGTTGATGAGGGCTTGATCGGCATGGACGAGGCCCTGCAGCGGGTCAACGGCGCTCAGCTCACCCAGCTCATGTTCCCCAACTTCGACGCCTCCGCCGAGCGAGACCTGATCGCCCACGGCGTGGCGGCCTCTCCTGGGGCGGCTGCCGGCCGCATCGTGTTCGACTCGCACGTCGCTGAGGAGTGGGCAAGCCGCGGCGAGGAGGTCATCCTCGTGCGCCGCGAGACGACGCCCGAAGACCTCAAGGGGATGGTCGCCGCGAACGGCATCCTGACCACGCGAGGTGGCAAGACCTCGCACGCCGCGGTCGTGGCCCGAGGCATGGGCAAGACCTGCGTCTGCGGGGCAGAGGACCTCCAGCTGGACATGGACGCCAAGCGCGTCCTGACCCCAGGTGGCACCCAGCTGAACGAGGGCGACGTCATCTCCATCGACGGAACCAGCGGCGACGTGTTCCTCGGATCCGTCCCGGTGCAGGACTCCCCGGTCGTGCAGTACTTCGAGGGGCGGGTCCGTGCCGACCACGATCCGCTCGTGCACGCCGTTCACCGCCTGGTCACGCACGCTGACCAGCAGCGGCGGCTGCTCGTCCGGGCCAACGCGGATACTCCTGACGACGCGCTGCGCGCCCGTCGGTTCGGAGCGCAAGGGATCGGCCTGTGCCGCACGGAGCACATGTTCCTGGGTGACCGCCGCCAGCTTGTCGAGGACCTGATCCTGGCCGACTCCGGCGACGACCGCCGGGTAGCGCTCGATGCGTTGCGACCGTTGCAGAAGGGCGACTACCTGGAGATCCTCGAGGCCATGGACGGCCTCCCGGTGATCGTCCGACTGCTCGACCCCCCACTGCATGAGTTCCTGCCCGACTTCACCGAGCTGGAGGTCGAGTGGGCCCTCGCGAAAGCTAAGGGTGTGCGCCTCGAGGACGACCGTGCCCACGTCTTCGACGCGGTGCACAAGATGCACGAGCAGAACCCGATGCTCGGCCTGCGTGGTGTGCGTCTCGGGCTCGTGATCGAAGGACTGTACGAGATGCAGGTCAGCGCGCTGCTCGAGGCCGCAGCAGAACTGACCAAGGCAGGCAAGCACCCTCGCCCGGAAGTGATGGTCCCGCTCACGGCGACCGTCCAGGAGTTCGAGATCATGCACGACCGTGCGGACGAGGTGCTTGCCGAGGTGCAGGAGCGGTACGGAGTGACACTCGACGTCCCGATCGGGACGATGATCGAGGTTCCACGTGCGGCCCTGACGGCGGGCGAGATCGGGGCGGAGGCCGAGTTCTTCTCGTTCGGCACGAACGACCTTACGCAGATGACCTGGGCGTTCTCGCGCGATGATGTCGAAGGCGCGTTCTTCGGTCGCTACATCGAGCTCGGCATCTTCGGGGTGAGCCCCTTCGAGTCGATCGACCCGGCCGGTGTCGGCCGGTTGGTGAAGATCGCCACGGAGGACGGCAAGGCAGCGAACGCCGATCTTGAGGTGGGCGTCTGCGGTGAGCATGGCGGTGACCCGGCGTCCATCCACTTCTTCAACGAGGCGGGCGTGGACTACGTGTCGTGCTCGCCGTTCCGCGTGCCGGTCGCGCGGCTCGAGGCCGGGCGCGCCGCCCTCGACACGGCAGGAAGTGACACCCGCTAGGCGCCATCCCTACCCGGCTTCACCTTTCGGCCGGACGGCGTAGACGAAGCCGGCAGCGTTGTCGCTGTCGGCTTCGTCCGTGTCTGTCACTGGGCTGACGACGGCGTCGACGCGCACCTGCTCGGCCCGGTTCGGCACGGTGAGGGTGACGGCGACCTGGGCCTGCTGCCCGGCCGCGAGCTCGTCGAGGGGGCAGGTCAGAACGGCGTCGGCGAACGAGCACCCATCGGCTTCGGCGGTGACCCGGGGCGGAACTGCCACGACCAGGCGAGCCCCGCTGGAGTCGTCCGGGCCGTTGTTGCGTACCCCGATGGGAAGGATGGCGCTGCCGCCCCCAGGGATCGGCGACGGGTCGGTCGGGAACAGGGTCACGCCAAGGTCGGTAACGGGTGTGGCCGGCGCCGGGTCACCGGTGCCCGACCCGGTCAGGCCGACGATGGCCAGGTCGGTCTGAGCGGAGTCCACGGCGGTCACGTTGGCCACGTGCGTCCCCGACCGGTCGGGCGTGAAGGTGACCGAGGCCCGGCAGTCGAGCGTGTCGCAGCGCGCCGGGTCGAGCGTGAAGGCGTCGGAATCGGGGCCGGCGAGCACCAGGTCGACAGGCACCGAGGCCGCACTGCCCGCCAGGTCGAGGGTCAGCGTCCCGCTGGCCGACTCGCCGACGGAAGCGACGCCGAGGTCGACGTCGCTGCGGACAGCCTCGGATGTGTCGACGGCTCGTAGCGATGGTGCGACGAGCAGCACCGCGGCGATGACCGCCGCGGCGGCCACCGCGATGAGGGCGAGGCCCCGGCGGCTGGTGAGCATGGCGGGGAGGGGACTGCTCGCCGGCTTGTCGTCAGCGCGTGCTGCCCCGCCGTCCTCGCCCGTCGTGCCCGCCGTGTCCTGCCCGGCGACCTCGGCGTCCGCGTCATCGGCGGGTTCGGCGGAGCCCAGCGCGTCACCAGCGGCGGCGTCTGCCCCGTCCTGCTCGATCCCGGTTGCTGTGGTGGTCGACGTGGCGCCTACCGTGACCGCCGCGCCCCCAAGGCCGGTGCCGAGAACGTCCGGGTCGAGGTCGGGTTGTGCCAGCGGTTCCGGGGTCGCCCACGCGACAGCACCGTCCAGCAGCGCGGTCGTGGCGGCCAGACCCTGCAGGGGCAGTCGGTCACGAGCCACAGTGCCGAGTGCGAGCGCCGTCGTGCGGTCGTCGGCGGCCACGCGGTCGGCGACTGCCGACAGCACGCTCGCGACGTCGAACACCGTCAACGTCTCGGCGTTGTCACCTAGCCAGGCGGTGAGGCGTTCGGCGACCTGAGCCCGCACCGGCTCGGAGACGGTGGGGATGCCGGAGGCGGCCGTCCACCCGTCGCGCCCGTCGGTGAGCACCAGGCCCAGCACCGACAGTCGTCGCAGCCGTCGTGATGCCTCGTCCAGGGAAAGATCGGTCGCCGCCGCGGCGATGCGCGTGGTCGCCGGCACGTCGCCAAGCGCCCGCAGGTGCGACAGGGTGACGTGAAGGTCGTCGCCGAGTGCGTGCTGCAAGGTGACAGCCAAGGCCGTCGGCCGAGGTGGGGAGTCGAGAAGGTCCAGCACCTCGTCGAACGTCAGCCCTCCGTCGCGGACGGCTGCCGCCGCCTGCACGAGCGGTCCAGGCATGCCGTCGACGGCCGTGGCCACCTCCCGCGCGGCGCGGCCCTCGTCGATGGTCAGGCGGCGCCCCATGGCCGCCTCGACCAGACCGACGGCGTGGTGCTGCGACAGGCCCGAGACCGACACGGGGGCGAGCCGCTCGCCGGCACTGTCGGGTGGTCCAGTGACGACCAGCAGCGAGCGCGGGAACATGTCGAGGAGCAGGTCGATGTCGTCCGGGCCCAGGTCTCGGTCGTCGAGCAGCACGAGCATGTGTCGCTGGGCCACGGTGCTGGTGGCGTCGGGCTGCATGCGCTGGGCAACCGCTGCGAGGTCGATGACCGGCAGGCCCACGGGCAGGGCGAGGGTGCCGTCCACAGTCCCCGGCCGCGGGGGCTCGCCGCAGACAGCACGGAGCAGGGCAGTTGCGCCAGCACCTCGGGCTGACTCCAGGCGTACCGACCGGCGGGCGTCCAGGTGTCCCAGCAGCCGGCCCATCTCGCTGCCCCGCCCGACCAGGCCCCCGAGCGGACGCAGCGCTGGACTCACCGGCTCGGCGACCGGCATCGACTCGTCGGACGTCGCCGACCTCGCGGGTGTCGGCGTCCCGGCGTCGGGCTCGTTCACTGGTGACCCTCCTGGCTGTCGACGTCGGCGACCGCGAGAGCCGTGCTCGTCGCACTACTCTCCCCCTGATGGGCGGGCCAGCAGGGTATGACGCGCCGGACCTGGCTCGGTTCGCCGCCGAACCCCCCAAGAGGTCGGGACGCTCGGCGTTCGAGCGGGACCGGGCCCGGGTGGTGCACTCCGCCGCCCTGCGGCGGCTCGCGTTCAAGACACAGGTGGTCGGGCCCGGTAGCGACGACTTCGTGCGCAACCGGCTGACGCACTCCCTGGAGGTCGCCCAGGTCGGCCGCGAGCTCGGCAAGGCACTCGGCTGCGACCCCGACGTCGTCGACGCGGCCTGCCTCGCCCACGACCTCGGTCACCCACCGTTCGGGCACAACGGCGAGACGGTTCTCGACCGCGTGGCTGACTCGTGCGGCGGGTTCGAGGGCAACGCGCAGACCCTGCGGGTGCTCACTCGTCTCGAGGCCAAGACGGTCGACGCGGCCGGCCGCTCGGCAGGGCTCAACCTCACCCGGGCGGCTCTCGACGCGGCGACCAAGTACCCCTGGCAGCGCGGGGACGCGGCGGACGGGTCGGCGAAGTTCGGCGTCTACGCCGACGACCTCGACGTGTTCACCTGGCTGCGCGACGTGGCGCCACCACGCCGGCGCTGCGTGGAGGCCCAGGTGATGGACTTCGCCGACGACGTCGCCTACTCGGTGCACGATGTCGAGGACGCCGTGGTCGCCGGACGTGTCGAGCTGGCCGACCTCGACGCGCACGAGACGCGCCAACGCGTCGGCGCGCTGGTGCGTGACTGGTACGACCCGCAGATGGACGACGCCCGCGTCGAAGCGGCGTTCGACCGGCTCACCGTCCTGCCATGGTGGGTGCGTGGGTTCGACGGGTCGAGGCGCTCGTCGGCCGTCCTGAAAGACCTGACCAGCCAGCTGATCGGGCGCTTCTGCGCGGCAGTCGAGGCGGCGACGCACGCCCGCTACGGCCGCGGGCCGCTCACCCGCTATGCCGCTGACCTGGTGGTGCCCGCGGAGGTGACCGACGAGGTGGTCGTGCTCAAGGGTGTCGCTGCGGTGTTCGTCATGGCTGCGGCCGACCGGGCGGGGGAGTACGAGCACCAGCGCGAGGTGCTGGGCGAGCTCGTGGACGCGCTGCGCGAGCGAGGCTCGTCCGCCCTGGAGCGCTCGTTCGCAGTCGACTACAAAGCCGCTGCTGACGACCACGCCCGGCTGCGGGTGGTCGTCGACCAGGTGGCGTCCTTGACCGACGAGTCCGCCCTTGCCTGGCACACGCGACTGACGCGGTAGGCGCACGCCAGCCCGGGTGTGCAGCGCGGTCTGCGCGGGCCGCCGCACTCCCTACGCTACGGGTATGCCCGGACGGATCCGCGATGCCGACATCGCCGAGATCCGCGAGCGCGCCACGATCGACAGCGTGGTCGGCGAGTACGTCTCGCTGCGCAACGCCGGCGGCGGGTCGATGAAGGGCCTGTGCCCGTTCCACGACGAGCGCAGCCCGTCGTTCCACGTCACGCCGGCGCGCGGGCTCTGGTACTGCTTCGGGTGCGGCGAGGGCGGCGACGTCATCTCGTTCCTGGAGCGCATCGAGCACGTCAGCTTCGCTGAGGCCATCGAACGTCTCGCCGACCGGGCCGGCGTGCAGCTCGTCTACGAGGAGTCCGCCGGTGGCCGGTCAGCTCGCGGACCTCAGCGCGAGCAGCGCACCCGCATGGTCGAGGCGCACAAGGCGGCGGCGGAGTACTACGCCGACCAGCTCTCCACCCCCGAGGCCGTGACCGCCCGGCAGTTCTTGGACGAGCGTGGCTTCGACCGCGCCGCCGCCGAGCACTTCGGCGTCGGCTTCTCCCCGCGCACCGGCGAGGCGTTGCGCCAGCACCTGCTCAAGCGAGGCTTCAGCGACGACGACATGGTCGCCGGCGGCCTGGTGGTGGCTGGCCAGCGCTCGCCGTACGACCGGTTCAGGGGCCGGCTCATGTGGCCGATCCGCGACCTGATGGGGGCGGTCGTCGGGTTTGGCGCACGCCGCCTCTTCGACGACGACCGCATCGACGCCAAGTACCTGAACACGCCGGAGTCGCCGCTGTACCGCAAGAGCACGGTGCTGTACGGCGTCGACCTGGCGAAGAAGGAGATCGCACGCCAGTCGCGGGCCGTCGTCGTGGAGGGGTACACCGATGTGATGGCCTGCCACCTGGCTGGGGTCACCACCGCCGTCGCCACGTGCGGGACGTCGTTCGGTGAGGACCACGCGAAGGTCCTGCGCCGCCTGCTCATGGACCAGGACGAGTTTCGCGGTGAGGTGGTCTTCACCTTCGACGGCGACGAGGCCGGTAAGAAGGCCGCGCTGCGGGCGTTCGAGGGCGACCAACGCTTCGTCGCGCAGACCTACGTGGCGATCGAGCCAGACGGTCGCGACCCTTGCGAGCTGCGCATCGACGACGGCGACGCCGCGGTGCGCGAGCTCGTCGCCCGGCGGCGTCCGTTGTTCGAGTTCGCGATCACCTCCAGCGTGGCCGCGTACGACCTCGACGTGCCCGAGGGCCGAACCCAGGCGCTCGACCACGCGATCCCGCTGGTGGCTCGCATCAAGGACCAGGCGCTGCGCGACGAGTACGCGCGTCGGCTCGCCGGCTGGGTCGGCGCCCCCGACGAGCTCGCTGTCGTCCACCGGGTGCGCGGCGCCTCCGGGGCACGAGCCCGGCGGCCGGCGGCAGCACCGACGCAAGGGCAGCACTCGCTGGTGCCCGACCACGGAAACGTCGACCCGCAGGTGCTGGCCGCCGAGCGTGAGGCGCTCAAGGTCGCGCTGCAGCGCCCGGCCCTGGCCGGACCGTTCTTCGACGACCTCGACTCGGCCGCCTTCGCCTCACCGGCCCATCGGGCGATCGCGGAAGCGATCGCGGCGTCCGGGGGAGTCGCGACCCAGTCGGGTGGGCAGGAATGGGTGCAGACCGTGCTGGGATCGGTGCCCACCGAGGCGACGGCCGGGGTGGTACGCGAGCTGGCAGTAGCGCCGATCGCGGCCGACGACGAGTCGCTGCCGCGTTACGTCGTGTCGTCGCTGGCCAGGCTGCACGGCATCTGGGTGTCGCGACGGCTGGTCAGCGTGAAGGCGAAGCTGCAGCGCACGGACCCGGAGTCGGACTCGGCCGCCTACAACAAGCTGTTCGGCGAGCTCATGTCGCTGGAGAGCATGCGCCGCGACTTGCGTGAACGGGCGATCAGCGGCCTGTAGCCGCGGATGGTCACGGGACTTAGGTCCCATGAGCAACCCACCTAAGCCACGCCTGTGGCGTAGGCCACAGGGCATGCTGGACCATGGCCGGCGTCCACATGGGGCGTCGAGGAGGTGGACGCACATGAGCGGTCGTCGATCGTCCGCGCCGGTCGCCACCCCCGTCGTCGAGCCGGCGGTGGTCCCCGGGCTCGCTCCGGTCGACGCGCTGCTGTCCGAAGCGACGCCGCTGCCCGACACACCGGATGCCACCGGCGGTCCCAGCGACGACGACCTGACTGCGCTTGTCGACGCCGACGAGCCCGACCTCGACGAGGGCTCGGACGCTGCACTGCCCGACGTGGTGCGTCAGTACCTGCGTGAGATCGGACGGATCCCGTTGCTCACCGCCTCCGACGAGGTCGAGCTGGCCCGAGCGGTCGAGGCGGGCCTGTTCGCTGTCGAGGAGCTCAACGGGCGCTTCGACGGCCCACCGGCTGAACGCGACGAGCTCGATGCGCTCGTAGCAGCAGGCGTGGCGGCGAAGCGTCGTCTGGTCGAGTCGAACCTGCGCCTGGTTGTATCGGTGGCCAAGCGCTACGTCGGCCGCGGCCTGCCGCTGCTCGACCTGGTGCAGGAGGGAAATCTGGGCCTGATCCGCGCGGTGGAGAAGTTCGACTACGCCCGCGGCTTCAAGTTCTCCACTTACGCGACGTGGTGGATCCGTCAGTCGGTGACGCGGGCCATCGCCGACCAGGCGCGGTCGATCCGTATGCCGGTGCACGTCGTCGAGCTGCTGCACAAGGTGCTTCGCGTGCAGCGCCAGCTGTCCCAGACGCTCGGACGCGACCCTACGGTGGACGAGATCGCCCACGTGGTCGGCGTCGAGCCGTCACGCGTCACGCACCTGCTGTCGCTGGCGCCCGAGCCAGTCAGCCTGTCTCTGCCGGTCGGGGAGACCGAGGGCAGCGTGCTGGGCGACCTGATCGAAGACAGCGACGGTGGTGACCCCGAAGAAGTGGCTGCCGCCGACATGCTGGGCGACTACCTCGACCGGGTGCTCGGGTCGCTGGGTGAACGCGAGCGCAGCGTCGTCCGCATGCGCTACGGGCTCGTGGACGGCCAGCAGCACACGTTGGAGGAGGTCGGTCGGGAGTTCGGCGTGACGCGTGAGAGGGTCCGTCAGATCGAGGCCAAGTCGCTGTCGAAGCTGCGACACGGCAAGCACGCCGACGGGTTGCACGACTTCTTGGAGGACTGAGCACTCCTGCGGGCGTCGGCTGGTGCGGTGATCATCGGCTGAGCACGAGGATCCGCCGGGCGCCGTTGGCGACGACGACGAAGATGGCCGCACCGGCGAGCAGGTCGGGCAGTGCGCTGCCGGTCACGGCGACAGCGAGGGCCGCCACGATGACCAAGGCGTTGGCCTTGATGTCGTTGGAGGTGAAGATCCAGCTGGCCTGGAAGTGCGCGGCGTCGCTGCGCGCCCGACGCAGCACCAGCAGCGTAGCCAGGTTGGCTGTCAGGGCGATCGCCGAGACGAGCACCATCGTCGTGGGGTCGGGCAGCTCACCACCGGTGAGCAAGCGCCGCACCACCTCACCCAGGCCTACGACGGCTAGCACGAGCTGCAGGTAGCCGCTGGCGGCGGCAAGCCTCTTCTGCCGTGTGACCGACCGCCCGACGGCGACGAGGCTCAGCGCGTAGACGCTTGCGTCGGCCAGCATGTCCACGGAGTCAGCGACCAGCCCGACAGACCGCGACACCAGACCGGCGCTGAGCTCGGCGACGAAGAGCGTGGCGTTGATGAGCAGGGCGACCCAGAGGGCCCGCCTCTCCCGACCCTCATCCGAGGTCGGCACTGCCCAGTCGCTGGGGGGTTCGGCGAGCAGCGAGCTGCCCAGATTCAGCTCGTCCAAGGCGGCGACAACGGCATCGGACTCGCCCACGTGAGCGACGGCCACGGTGCGCCGATCGAGGTCGACGGAGACACGGTGAACTGCCGGCACGTCGCGCAAGTGCATCCGGACGAGCTGCTCCTCGGCGCTGCAGTCCATGCCCTCGACTCGGAACCACGTCGTCGTCACTGGCGCGAACCTGCCTCTCGCTGTTACCCGCTCATGATGGCAGGGTGCAACCATGAGGATGCTCCGTCGCTCCGCGAAGCCGTGGCGCGACGAGGTCGAGATGGATCGCCACGAGAAGGTGCTGGGCTCGGCCCGGTCGCCGGCCGGTTGGGTGGTCGCGACCACCCATGCGCTCTGGCTGCCGGACCGAACAGGCATGAGCCGCCTTGGGTGGGAGTCGATCGACAACGCGTCCTGGGACCGTGACACTGCCGCGTTGGAGGTGCTTCAGGCCGCGCAGATGGGGTCACGACCGCGGCGCTGGCATCTGCGCATGGACGACGACCGTGACCTGCTCCTGGTGATCAAGGAACGGATTCGCTCGACGGTCGTGGCTACCCGCCAGGTCGCGCTCGACGGGGACCGCGGGGTGATGGTCGTGGCGAGGCGTCCACCCGGCTCCGACCGCTTCACCTGGGCGGTCTCGGTCGACCCCGGCATCGACGTCGACGACTCGGGGGTTCGGGCCCAGATCGAGGATGCCTTGGCCGGTCTGCAGGCCGATCTCGGTCAGTGAAGGCGCCTGGCTGCGCTGGTAACCTTGGGTCATCGCTCGGCGACGAGCGTCCTTCCCGCGTAGCTCAATCGGCAGAGCGTCCGGCTGTTAACCGGTAGGTTGGAGGTTCGAGTCCTCCCGCGGGAGCGCTTCAGCAGGTCACAGGCCCCGTCCTCCTCAGACGGTGTCCCCGTCCGCGGTGATCGTGAACGACGCGGCAGACAGGTCGGCGTCCAGGACGGCTTCGTGTCCGTCCTTGCGCCAGGTGATCCGCAGTCGCTCGGGGGCGTCGTGGTCAACGTGGCAGTTGGCGTCGAACCCGAACGCGCCGAAGCTGTTGCGCCACGTGAGCAGCTGCAGCTGGCGCTGCACCACCGGGGTCGTCAGGCCGTCGCGGACGTCGTCGAGGGACAGGTTGGTGCGATTGATCTCCTTGTGCCCGCCCGCCCCAGCCTCGGCCACAGCGTCGTGGTCGTTGCGTCCGGCGAACAGGTCGAGGTACCAGATCTGCGGCTTGCCGGGCATGAACAGCTGGATCGCCCGGGCCAGCAGCAGCGCGTCGTCGGACTCCCCGAGAGCCGAGTAGTAGGTCGCGTTGACCTGGTAGTACATCTTCTTCTCGCCGTGCAAGTCCTTGACGAAGCCGCCGCGGCCCTTCACCACCTCGATCAGCGCGTCGATGCGCTCCTCGGTGAGCAGGCCCTTGAGGTCCAGCAGCGGGATCCCGTCGTGGCAGCCGAGCATGTTCACGGTGCGGATCTGCTTGTCGAGCAGGTCGTTGATCCACACGACCAGCGTGCCGGCGTCGCGGCGTTCGAAGGCGTCGATGAGCAGGCCGGGCAGGAAGAAGTCGTAGGTGAGAAGGCCCCGGTCAGAGATCTGCTCGTGCGTGCGCTCCTCGTAGCGCGAGTGGATCTCGGGCAGGATCTTCAGCCCCCGCTGGGACGCCAGCTGGCGAACGGCCTCCAGCAGGTCCCAGGTTCCCGGCTCGTTGAAGAAGTTCCGCTCGCCCGGCTCCTTCGGCGCGTAGGCGAACGCATCCAGCCGGACGATCTCAGCGCCGTAGCCGGCCAGCTTGTCCAGCGTGTCCTCGTAGAACTCCCACACCAGTGGGGACTTGATGTTCAGGTCCATCTGGCCCAAGTACTTGCGGCGCGAGTCAAGCCAGTCCACGACCGCGTCACGGGCTGGCTCGAAACCGGTGAAGTCGATGTCGGTGGGCCGCTGGCTGTCCTCCAGAGCGGTCCCGATGCGCTCGGCCAGCACATGGGCGGAGGTGTACTGAAGGCCGGCCACAGACATCAGGTCCAGAGCGTCCGGCACGGTGTATCGGACCTCCTGGTAGAAGGTGTTCCAGTAGGGCTTCTCGCTGCCGTCAGGCATGCGCACCATGAGGATCGGCAGCCCGGGCTTGCGGAAGAACATGTCTTGGATCAGGGTCGCCTCGGGCTGCACGTAGCCCTCGTCGGTCATCTCGCCGTGCCCCGCCCAGAACGCGTTCCAGTCGATGAAGAAGTCCTTGAACGCCGAGCGCTGACCCTTCGCCAGCAGGTCCTGGAACTGTGGGGACAGCACCGAGGCGTGGTTGAGGATGAAGTCCAGCTTCAGCGAGATCCCGGCACCGGCGAGCCCGGCCAGGGCCTCCTCGGAGGCGTACCACTCGCTCAGGCCGTAGTCGATAACAGAGAAGCCGCGGTCGAGGTCGGTGTCGAACACGCTCGGCAGCACGTAGGCAGACGTGAAAGCACCGGCGACCTGCGGGTCGGTCACGAACTCGACCAGGTCGCTCAGCGTGCCACCGATGCTGTCCGGGTAGACGTTCAGCATCGCACCCGCCTCGGGCAAGTGCTTGCCCATGTCGCGCAGATAGGTGTCGTAGTCGATCAGCGCTCCGGCCTTGTTCACGATGATCTTCGCCAGGTGTGCTCGCGACTGGAGCAGCCCCTGTTCGATCTCGAGAACGACCGAGGTGAACGGGCTGTCCACCCCACCGTCCCGCGCCCTCGTGCGTCGATGCGCGAGTGTCTCCTCCGGGGTCGAGTTCAGCAGGATCGCTACGTCGACACCCTCGATGTTGGCGTTGTTGCCGTGCGTCCACTCGATCACCAGCACCCGGACGTCGGTAACGTCGACCGGGTCGTACCAGACCTGGCCCGGCTCACGGCCCATCCGCTTGAGCATCAACTCATCGGCGCCGTCGTGGAAGGCGGCCAGGATGGTGTTGACCTCGTCGAAGTCCGTCTCTGTGGGCGTGCCCAGGTAGCCCGCGAGCGCTGCCCGCCCGGCCTGCTGGTACGCCGCCAACCACGGATGCTCGCCGACCATGGCGGGGCTGACGTCCTGACCGGAGTCCAGCAGCGCCGGCAGGTCCACGCGAACGGTGTCGTCGTACTCACCGGCGTCGACCACACCCCGTAGGGCACCAGCCCGGTACGTGCGCAGCCGCTCCGCATCGTTCTCGCTCGGGATACGACGCGGGTAGTTGTCCCCTGACATCACGTAGGCGCCAACCCCGTTGGCTCGCAAGTAGTGCGCCAGCAGTGACCCGATCTCGGACTTGCCCACCCCTGAGCCTCCATGGACCGCGACCACGGCGCGTCCGTCTCCGGTGACGTCGAGCGGAGCCAGCAGCTCCCACAGCCGGGGGAAGATCGCGCGTGCCTTCGAGATGTGACTCTCGCCGATCTGGACACTGTCACCCGGCATGTCCCCAGTCGGGACGGCTTCCGGGTCAGTAACCACCGGGATTTCGTAGGCTGGCACGGCGTCATCCATCAGGTACCTCCAGGAGTCGTACATGCAGGGTGCCCGTGCGACGTCACAGGCTCACACCGGGCACCCTGAGGCTTCTTCTCCAGCCTAGCGACGAGCACCACCGTCCAGGCTCAGCCGCTGGGATCGCATGACGTGGTCGATCTGGACGGCGACGGGGCGCGGGTTCAGAGGCGTTCGACTTCCCGGGCCTCAACAAGAGCCCGGCCAGCTGCCAGCCCGTTGTGAGTGGTCAGGAGTGGCGGTTCCCGTCTCGCTGAGCAAGCCTTGACCTGGTCGCGGGTTGAGATGAGCCCCCAAGGAGGTGCCCGCCATGCTGGTGGACCGCCACGACCGGGCATCGGCGGTTGCCTTCGTGCGCTCCTGCGAGCTGCCGGGCTGGCCACCGCCCGAGGCGGCCCACTACCGCGATCCCGGCGGTCTGCTCCACTCGGCGACTCGCCAGTGGTTCGAGGTGCACATCCGACAGCCGCAGCGCCGCTGGCCCCTCGGGCTGCCCAGTGTTGCGGTGCGGCGGTGCTGGGAGTCGATGGCCGCTGACCCCGGCTACCCCGACTTCTGCCGGTCTGCGTTCGGGGCTGTTCTCCCGGTAGCTGTGTCGATGTCGAGCACGCCTCGAACCTGGGAGGCGGCGTGCCGCGCCGAGCGCATTGATGCTCGCAGTCCGGCACACCTGCCGGTGCTGTTTCTCGTCGATGCGACGCTGCGTGTCCCCGGCGGGCTCACGTACACGAGTCGCTGCTCGGGCCGGGTCTGCCGAGTGTTCCCGCCCGAGATCTGCGTGCGCCACGCCTTCGCCCCGCCGAGGTTCTTCTCGTTCTACCGCGACGACTCCGGGGTCACGCGGCCGACCTGAGCGGCTACGGTCGAACGCATGGAGTACCGCACTCTCGGCAGGTCCGGTTGTGTCGTGTCGAGCTACGCCCTCGGCTCGATGACGTTCGGGGCGGAGAGTGACGAATCCACCTCGAAGCAGATGCTGGACGTCTTCGTCGAGGCGGGCGGAACCTTCGTCGACACCGCCGACGTGTACGCCGCAGGCGCTTCGGAGACGATCATCGGCAACTGGCTGGCCGAACGGCCCACTGACGTGACTGACCGCGTCGTGCTGGCCAGCAAGGCGCGGTTTCGAACCGGGGTCGACGGCAACGACGTCGGGCTGTCGCGTCGCCACCTGCGTCGAGCGCTGGAGGCGTCGCTGACCCGGCTGCAGGTCGAGCACATCGACCTCTACCAGGTGCACGGATGGGACCCGCTGACGCCGCTGGAGGAGACGGTCGCGTTCTTCGACGACGCCGTGCGTGCAGGTCTGATCGGCTACTGGGGTCTGTCCAACTACACGGGGTGGCAGGTTGTGGCCGCGGACGCCGCATCACGCGTCGCGGGGGTGGCGCTGCCAGTGACCCTGCAGCCCCAGTACAACTTGCTCGCCCGGGAGATCGAGTGGGAGATCATCCCGGCTTGCGAGCACCTGGGGATCGGGTTGCTGCCATGGTCACCGCTCGGGGGAGGCTGGCTGACCGGCAAGTACCGTGCCGACGAACGTCCGGCCGGGGCAACGCGCCTCGGCGAGGACCCCGACCGTGGCGTGGAGGCCTACGACGCGCGAGCATCGCGGCCTGCGACCTGGTCGGTACTGGCGACGCTGGAGTCCATCGCCGAGCGTCACGATGCCTCCGTCGCCCACGTGGCACTCGCATGGCTTCACGACCGGCCGAGCGTCAGCTCGGTGATCCTTGGGGCTCGCACCGTCACCCAGCTTCGCGACAACCTTGGCGCGGCCGGGCTGCACCTCAGCGAGGACGAGAAGCGCCGGCTGGACACCGCGAGCGCGCCGGTGACCAGCGACTACCCGTACGGGCCGATCGGTCGCGAGATGGGCAGCCGCACGCCGGCCTGAGCGGCAGCCCTCGACCGGCATCTGCGCCAGGTCGGGCAGGATCGTCACCGTCACCTATCCGAGGGACCCGCGCCTACGCTGGCGAGATGGTTGTTCGTTGGGGAGTCCTGTCCACGGCTGACATCGGGATGAGCAAGGTGACGCCGGCCATCCAGCACGCGGCGAACGCCGAGGTGGTGGCCATCGCATCGCGCGACGGTGACCGCGCCCGTGCCGCCGCCGACCGGCTCGCCATCCCCTCCGCCTACGACGGCTACCAAGGCTTGCTGGATGCCGACGACATCGACGCCGTCTACGTCCCGCTGCCGAACGACCAGCATGCGCAGTGGAGCATCGCGGCGATGCGGGCCGGCAAGCACGTGCTGTGCGAGAAGCCCCTGGCCATGAGCGCAGGCCAGGCGCAGGCGATGGTCGACGTCAGTCGCGACGCGGGGGTGCTGCTCCAAGAGGCGTTCATGTACCGCCACCACCCGAGCTGGGTGGCGACCGTCCGCGCGGTGCGCGACGGCCGGATCGGTGACCTGCAGGCGATCCACACGTTCTTCAGCTACTTCAACGACGACGCCGCCAACATCCGCAACCGGCCGGAGAACGGCGGCGGGGCGCTGCTCGACATCGGCTGCTATGCCATCAACGCCGCTCGACTGCTCGTCGGGGCCGAGCCGGTCGACGTTGTGGGCAGCGTGCACCGCGACCCTGTCATGGGGGTCGACACGCTCAGCTCAGCCGTGCTGGCCTTTCCCGGCGGGGTGCAGTCGAGCTTCACGGTGGGCATCCGCAGTGAGCCGTACCAGCGGGTGCACGTCGTCGGCAGCACCGGGCGCATCGAGGTGGAGATCCCCTTCAACATCCCGCCTGACGTTCCGACACGGGTGTTCGTCAGCGCCGGGGGAGACCCACCGGTCGCGCCGTCCACCGAGACACGCACGTTCGACCTGGCCGACCAGTACACCCTTCAGGCTGAGCTGTTCGGCCAGGCGATCCTGGACGGGTCGTCCGCCCCCGTCGACCCGGCTGATGCCGTCGCGAACATGCGTGTGATCGAGACGCTGCTCGCCCTCTGAGCGGCGTCGGGACGGCACCTACCGATGCAGGCCGTTCAGGTCGGACTGGGTGACCTCTCCTGGGGTCTTGCCGGCGATGATCATGGCCAGGATCTCGTCCTGGGTGACGTCCTGCTTGTTGACGGTGCCGACGAGCTTGCCCTGCAGCATGACGCTGATCCGGTCGGAGAGGTCGAACACGTCGTGGATGTCGTGGCTGATCAAGAAGATGCCCAGCCCCTCGGTGCGTAGCTGACGGATCAGCTGGCGCACCTCGTCGGTCTCGGCCGGGCCGAGAGCCGCGGTGGGCTCGTCCATGATCAGGATCTTGGCGTTGAAGTGCACGGCTCGGGCGATGGCGACCGACTGCCGCTGACCGCCCGACAACGACTGCACCGGCACCTTGAAGTTCAAGAACCGCGGGTTGAGCCGACCCATCAGCTCGCGCGTCTCCGACTCCATCGCCGTGTCGTCGAGCGTGCCCCACTTCGTGCGAATCTCGCGTCCGAGAAAGATGTTGGACGGGGCATCGATGTTGTCGGCCAGCGCGAGCGTCTGGTAGATCGTCTCGATCCCGAACTCGCGGGCGTCGCGCGGGTTGTTGATGGTGACCGGCTTGCCGTCGACCACGATCTCGCCGGAGTCGGCCTTGTGCGCTCCGGAGAGAGTCTTGATGAGCGTCGTCTTGCCGGCGCCGTTGCCGCCGACGAGGGCGACGACCTCGCCTGGGTGGAGATCGATGCTGACGCCGTCCACGGCGTGGACCCCGCCGAAGGCGACGCGGATGTCTTTCATCTCGACGAGGGGCGCGGCCCGATCGACGGCGGACGTGCTGCTGGTGCTCGTGGCGCTCACTTGACCCTCCGGCGGTAGACGCTGTCCAGGGCGACGGCGATGACGAGGACGACGCCGACGACGATGTCTTGCAGGGGAGCGTCCACACCCATGAGAACCATGCCCGACTGAAGCGACTGGGCGACGAGCGCGCCGACCAGGGCGCCGGGGATGGTGCCGATGCCGCCGGACAGTGACGTGCCACCGATGACGGCTGCGGCGATGACGTAGAGCTCGTTGAGCTGGCCCAGGCCGCTCGTGGCGGCGTTGAGGCGTCCCGTGGTGACGGCGGCGGCGATCGCCACCAGGATGCCCATGATCATGAAGGTCTTGACGAGGGTCCAGCGGGTCTTGATACCACCGAGCTCGGCGGCTTCCGGGTTGCCTCCGATCGCGAACACGTAACGCCCGTACCGGGTGCGGTTGGTGATGAAGGTCATCGCGATGCCGACGGCGATCATGATGAGCACCGGGTAGGCGAGCCCCTGTGCTTCATTCGTCCCCGGCTTCGGGTAGCTGTTGAGGACGGCGGCCGCACCGAGGATCGCGCCCACTCCGAGAATCGCGATGGTGACGTCGGCCCACATGGGGCGAAGCGCGAACGCGTACTTCTGCCGCCGTCGGCGACCGTTGATGATCAGGAACAGCAGCCCGACGCAGGCGAGCGCTGCGAGCACCCACGTGGCCGGTCCGCCGATCGTGCCGTCCGCGCCACCGCCGATGCGCCGGAAGGTCGGGTCCATCGGCGCGATCGTGCGCCCGGACGCCATGGCCCAGGCGACCCCTCGCCAGACAAGAAGCCCGCCGAGCGTGACGATGAAGGCGGGCACCCCGAGATAGGCGACCACCGTCCCCTGGAAAGCCCCGATCGCAGCACCGAGCACCATGCCGGCGGCCAGCGCAATGACCCAGGTGAAGGGGTTGTCCAGGCCCAGCCAGTTCGGGATCCACTCCACCTGAAGGATCGCCATGGCCATGCCGAGCACAGCGAGCAGCGAGCCGACCGAGAGGTCGATGTTGCGAGTGACGATGACGAGCACCATCCCGGTCGCCATGATTCCGACCGGCGCAGTCTGCACCGACAGGTTCCACAGGTTGCGGGCGGACAGGAACGTCCCGCCGGAGCCGATGTTGAAGCCGACCCAGATGATGCCGAGCGCGACGATCATCCCGAACAGGCGCGGGTCGAGCTCCATCGACCGCATGACACCGGTGATGGTGCGGCGCGGCTTCGGCGGCGGTTCGCCCACCGGGGCCGGTGTGGCGGTGGAGACGTCTGTCATTCATGCCCTCCAGTCAGAGATGGTGCGGCGCCCCCGTGAGGACGCCGCACCACTTCCGGGTGTTCAGTGAGCGGTCGGTGCTACTCGCAGGCCGGGACGGAGCCCGCCTCGACACCCGCGCACACCACGCTTGTCTCGACCCATCCAGCGTCGATGGGCTCGTTCAGGTTGTCCTGGGTCACCGGGATCGGTGTCAGGATGATCGACGTCACGTCCACGCCACCGGGGGTGGTGAAGGGCGCGGCGTCGTTGCCGGCAGCCGGGGCGGACGAGGCGTAGGACTCGTCCAGGGTGGCCACATCGACGGAGATGGCGTCGAACTCAGCACCACCGGCGAGCTGCGTCGCGATGTCGGCGGCGGCTGCCCCGAGGGCGAAGGCGTTCTTCCACACCGAGACAGTCTGGGTGCCCAGGGCGACCCGGTTGAGGGCGGCTCCGTCGCCGTCCTGACCGGAGACCGGAACCTGACCCGCGAGGCCCTGTGCCTCGAGTGCTGCAACAACGCCGCCGGCCATGCCGTCGTTGGACGCCACAACAGCGTCGACCTCGTTGTTGTTCTGGGTGAGGAACTGCTCCATGTTGGTCTGCGCGACCTCAGGTGCCCAGTTGTCGGTGTAGCTCTCGCCGACGTTCTGGATCGGGCACTCGGCGTCGGGGTTGTCCGGCGAGATGGCCGAGCAGCCGGCCGCCTCGGTCAGCACCTCTTCTTGCCCACCACGCAAGAAGTCAGCGTTGGCGTCGGCCTGGTTGCCCTTGATGAAGACGTAGTTGCCCTCGGGTACGGCATCGACGATGGCCTGTGCCTGCATGCGGCCGACCTCGACGTTGTCGAAGGTCAGGTAGAAGGCTTCGGGGGACTCGATGAGCCGGTCGTAACCGATCACTGGGATGCCGGCCGCGGCTGCCTCCTCGACGGCGGGAAGAATCGTTGTGCCGTCCTGAGCCAGGATGATCAGCGCATCCGCTCCCTGCGAGATCAGGTTCTGTACGTCGGTGATCTGCTGCTCCGGAGACGAGCCGGCGTCCGTCGAGATGTAGGTGACGCCCTCGGCGTCGAAGACCTCCAGCATGGCCTTCTCGTCGGCCTTGGCCCACCGCTCCTCGTTGAAGTTGTTCCACGAGACGCCGATGGTCAGGTCGCTGCCGCCGCCGGCGGCCTCGGTCTCGGTCGCCGTCTCTTCAGGCGTGGTGTCCGCGTCGCCGTCGTCCGTGCCGCACGCGGCCAGGACGAGGGCAGCTGCAGGCAGCATCACCCAGTATCGAAGTGCTTTCGACACAGCTGCTTCCTCCCTCACGATCTTGTCGGTCGCTCTGATCGACCCGCTCACGCTAGACCGCGAAAGCCCAGTGAGACCGGGACCTTGGTCGCAGGTTTGTAACCCTTTGATAACGCAGAGTTTGTCTGGCGAGACGATGGAGGGCGTCTGCGGCAGGCGGCATACGCTGCGTATTGCGCAGCAGACGGGAGCAGGTGGGTGGCGATGGCAGCAGGCCGCACACGGCTTCTGGCGGCCCTTGCCGGCACCGCCGTGGGCTTCGCGGGCGCGCTCGGTGGGCTGATGATCGCCCAGGGAGCACCTGGGAAGTGCCGTGCTGCCGACTCGCCGTACTCCGTCGCACGGCAGTGGGACGAGGCCGCCCTCGACGCCGTCCGCCGCGACCTGCCTGCACCGACGGTGCACGCCCGCAACCTCTTTCACCTGTCGGTCGCCATGTGGGACGCATGGGCGGCATATGACACCTCGGCCCACGGATACCTCGTGGGTGAGGACCGGACGGCGCGCGACGTCGGCGCCGCGCGCGACGAGGCCATCAGCTACGCGGCCTACCGAGTTCTCGAGTCCCGCTACCTGACGGCCGCCGGCGCCTCGGACTCCATCCCGCAGCTCGACGCGCTGATGGGCTCGCTGTGCTACCCGACTGACGTGACGGGCACCGAGGGTGACAGCCCCGCAGAGCTGGGCAACCTGATTGCCGCGCGGGTGCTGGCGGCCGGATCCGCCGATGGGTCACGCGAGGCCGACGGCTACACCGGCACTGATTACCAGCCGGTCAACAGCCCGTTGGTTGTCGAGCAGCCCGGGGCCGAGATGGCCGACCCGAATCGCTGGCAGCCGCTGCAGATCGAGCAGATGATCTCGCAGAACGGCATCCCGGTCGCCGACGGCGTGCAGCAGTTCATCGGCCCTCACTGGGGGCAGGTCACCGGCTTCGCGCTGCCCGAAGCAGGGCCGGACGGGCTGCCGCTCGACCCGGGCCCGCCACCGCTGCTGGGCGACCCGGCGAGCGACGAGGCGTTCAAGCAGGCGGCGCTCGAGGTGATCAGCTACAGCGCCCTGCTCGACCCGTCCGACGGGGTCGAGGTCGACATCTCCCCGGCGTCCCGCGGAGCCAACCCGCTCGGCGGCTACGACGGCACCGGCCACGACATCAACCCGGCCACCGGCGAGCCCTACGGGTCGAATGTCGTGCCACGCGCCGACTTCGCGCGCGTGCTCGCTGAGTTCTGGGCCGACGGGCCCGACTCCGAGACACCACCCGGGCACTGGAACACCCTCGCCAACGGAGTCTCCGACGTCATGGACCCCGACCTGCGCATCGGCGGCACCGGCCCACGCGTCGACCGGCTTCAGTGGGACGTATCGATGTACCTGGCTCTCAACGGCGCGACCCACGACGCCGCGGTCGCCGCCTGGGGTGCGAAGGGCTACTACGACTACTCGCGCCCGATCTCCACGATCCGCTACATGGGCGGCCGCGGGCAGTCGTCCGACCCGGACGGGCCGTCCTACGACCCTGGGGGTCTGCCACTGCAGCCCGGACTCGTCGAGGTGGTGACGGCGCGGACGACGGCGGCGGGCGAACGGCACGAAAGCCTGCGCGGTCACGAGGGGGAGATCGCGGTGCGGTCGTGGGTGGGGCGTCCCGACGACACCGAGTCAGACGTGGGCGGGGTGGGTTGGATCCGGGCCGTGGAGTGGATCCCGTACCAGCTGCCCACGTTCGTGACGCCGTCGTTCGCCGGCTACGTGTCGGGGCACAGCGCGTTCAGCCGGGCGGCGGCCGAGGTGCTGACCGGGTTCACCGGCTCGCCGTACTTCCCGGGAGGGCTGGGCGAGCAGCGCATCGAGGCGCAGTCGCTGGAGTTCGAGGCCGGACCGAGCGACGACGTCGTCCTGCAGTGGGCGACCTACGCCGACGCTGCCGACCAGGCGGGGCTGTCGCGGCTCTACGGAGGCATCCACGTGCGCGCGGACGACCTGAACGGCCGGCTCGTCGGTGAGAAGTGCGGCCGGGCCGCGTGGGCGAAGGCGCAGGAGTACTACGCCGGGCCGCAGCCGGCCGCTCGTGACGCCGGTGGGGGCTCGCCGTGAGGCGCTGGGCGGGGTGGTTCGCCGGCGGGCTCACGGTCGGCGTTCTCGTCGGAGCCGGGACGTATGCCGCTGCCGGGGTCATGGCTGATGGCGCCGATGGCGAGGCTACGGGCGCGGCTGTGGCGCCGGTGGCGGCCCAGTTCGTCGAGCAGACCGTCGAGTCTGGCATCCGGCAGGTGTACGACGGCGGCTTCACCTTCTACGTCGGGGGCGGGGTGGCCTCGTTCGACTGCGACGACGATCGGCGTCCCGACCTGTACATCGCGGGTGGTGAGAACGAGGCCGGTCTGTTCCGCAACGACAGCGTCGTCGGGGGAGCGCTCGCCTTCACCCACATCTCCGACGCGGCGACCGACCTCACCGGAGTCACCGGTGCCTACCCGCTCGACGTCGACAGTGACGGCATGCTCGACCTGGCCGTGCTGCGCTTCGGTGAGAACGTGATGCTGCGCGGGCTCGGCGGGTGCCGGTTCGAACGGGCCAACGAGGCCTGGGGGATCGACGGCGCCGACGAGTGGACGGCCGCCTTCAGCGCCACGTGGGAGGGTGACAGCGCGCTGCCCACGCTGGCCTTCGGCAACTACCTGGAGACCGCGGCGGACGAGCAGAACGCGCGTGACTGCGTGCCGAGTGAACTGCTGCGTCCGGACGGGGCAGCCTCTTACGCACAGCCGTCCCCGCTGGCTCCAGGCAGGTGCGCGCTGTCGGTGCTGTTCAGCGACTGGAACGCCACGGGTCGCGCCGACCTGCGCGTGGCCAACGACCGGCACTACGACACCGAGGGCAGCGAGCAGCTCTGGCGGGTCGAGCCGGGTGCAGCCCCGTCGCTGTACACCGCTGCCGACGGATGGAACGACCTGAGCATCTGGGGCATGGGTATCGCCACCGCCGACCTCACTGGCGACGGCCTGCCCGAGGTTGTCATCACCAGCCAAGGTGACAACAAGATGCAGACGCTCGCCGAGGGGCCGCAGCGCCCGATCTACGACGACATCGCCATCCGCACGGGCACCACCGCGCACCGCCCCTTCATGGGGGATGCGACGTACCCGTCCACCGCGTGGCACCCCGAGCTGGCCGACGTGAACAACGACGCCGTGCTCGACCTCTACCTGTCGAAGGGCAACGTGGACAGCCAGGGCGACCACGCCGCTGATGACCCCAGCAACCTTCTGCTGGGCCGCTCGGACGGCACGTTCGTCGAGTCGGCGCGTGAGGCCGGCGTCGTCAGCCTCGGCCTGGGTCGCGGCGCGGCGCTGGTCGACCTGAACCTCGACGGTCTGCTCGACCTGGTCGAGGTGAACCGTGGCGACAACGTCCGCGTGTGGCGCAACGTCGGCACGGGTACCGAGGAGCGGCCCGAGTCCACGGGCTCATGGGTGGCGCTCGCCCTGACGCAACCCGCCCCCAACGTCGACGCGATCGGCGCGTGGGTCGAGGTTCGGCACGGGGACGTGGCGACCCGCCGGCAAGTCACGCTCGGTGGCGGCCACGCGTCCGGCCACGTCGGCTGGCTGCACCTGGGGCTCGGCTCCGCCGACTCAGCCCAGGTGCGCGTGACCTGGCCGGACGGCCAGACAGGGGAGTGGCTCGACGTACCGGCTGACACCTTCGCGATCGTCGAGCGCGGCGCAGCTGCGGCGACCCCCTGGACTCCGTCCCCCTAGCCCCCCGCGATCTTGGCGCGGAGGCCACAACCGCGGACCTATGCGGCGCAGGCGCCAAGATCGCGCGGGGAGACGGCGGCGTTGGCGGGCGTCACGTCAGCGGGACGACGCGGTGCGTGCGCGCCGACTCGCGGGCAGCATCCAGCACCCGGATGGCGTCCAGGACGCTGTCGGGCGCGACCGGGGCCGGGCCCAGCCCGCGCACGCTAGCGGCGACCCGGTGGTAGAACGTGGGCCACGCTCCGGGCAGCGACTCGATCACCTCGCCGGACGGCAGCAGGTGACCCCAGGCCTCCGGCGGTTCCTCACCCCAGCCCGCGCCAGGCATCTCACCCGCCCGGAGCCTCGCCTCCTGGCCGTCGAGGCCGTCCACCACGTAGGCGCCGCGCGACCCGAGCACGCGAAACCGTGGCCCCGGCGCTGCCGCGACGGCGCTCGCCCACAGGTGACTGGCAGCACCGCTGTGGTGGCGCAGCGCGACGAACACGTCGTCCTCGGCCGTCTGCGGGTCGCGGACGTGCGCCATCTCTGCGTAGACGTGCTCGACCGGGCCCAGCAGGTGTACCGCCTGGTCGACGAGGTGGGCGCCGAGGTCGTACAGCAGGCCACCCATCTGCTCGGGGTCGCGGCTCTCCCGCCAGCGGTCGGCGACCTCGGGCCGCCACCGCTCGAAGCGTGACTCGAGTCGGTGCACCCGTCCGAGCGCGGCGTCCTCGACCAGGGCGCGCAGGGTGCGGTAGTCAGAGTCCCAGCGGCGGTTCTGGAACACGTGCACCTGCCGGTGGTGGTGGGTTGCCAGGTCGAGCAGAGACCGCGCGGTGCGCGCATCGGCGGCGAGCGGCTTGTCGACGACAACGTGCAGTCCGTGCGACACGGCAGCCCGGGCCAGCGGATCGTGCGCGACGTTGGCCGCGGCGATCACGACCAGGTCGTACTCGTCCGCGTCGTGCCACAGGGCCGAGACGTCGCTGATCACGTCGGCGTGTGCCACGTCGTCGCGCGCGGCGGCGGCACGGTCTGGGTCCGCCGTCACGACCGACACCAGGCGCAGGCTGTCGGTGGCTTGGATGAGCGGGCGGTGGAAGTAGCGGCCCGCCAGCCCATACCCCACCAGGGCAACCCGCAGGGCATGGCTCATGCCAGGATCAAACCACCGACTGAGGAGGAAACCCATGCCCGCAGAGAATCGCGACCTGACCGGAACCGTCGTCGCCATCACCGGCGCAACGGCCGGCATCGGTGCGGCAGCGACCCGACTGCTGGTCGAGGCCGGTGCGAACGTGGCGGTGGGTGGCCGGCGACAGGAGCGCCTCGACGAGCTGGTGGCCGAGCTGGGTGGCGACCGGGTCGTGGGCGTCGTGTGCGACGTCCGTGAGCCTGCCGACAACGCCGCGCTGGTCGCCGCCGCCGTCGAGAAGTGGGGCCGCCTCGACAGCGTCGTCCCGAACGCCGGGATCGGCATGTACGGGGGCATCCTCGACTACCCCGACGACGACATCGCCCGCATGGTCGACACCAACTACACCGGCACCATCTGGACGGTGCGTGCCGCCCTGCCTGCGATGCTGGAGACGACCGGCGGCGGTGACGTCGTCATCGTCGCCTCGGTCGCCGGGCTGCGTGGCGGTGGCGACGAGGCCGTGTACGCGGGCACGAAGTTCGCCCAGGTCGGCCTGGCCGGTGCCATGGACCGCGAGCTGCGCGAGAAGGGTGTGCGCGTCACCGCCATCTGCCCCGCCGGCGTCGAGACGGAGTTCGCGCTCGGGGCCGGACGCACCGCAGGCGACGAATCGCTCGCGGCCTACCTGCGCCCCGACGACGTCGCGCACGCCGTCGTGACGGTGCTGCAGCAGCCCCGACGCGTCCGCACCACCCTGTGGGCCCTGTGGAGCATGGGCCAGCAGTCCTAGAGCGCGGGTCAGCGGTAGCCGAGGACGTCTCGCCAGCTCACCTCGGGTACCCAGCCGAGCAGGCGGCGGGCGTCGTCGATGCCGTGCAAGGTCTGGTTCTCTCCCGTTCCTTCACGCAGCGGCACGCCCGGGTAGAACCGGGCGACCAGCTCGGCGTTGGGCGTCGGCGTGAGAGTGTCGGCGGCGGCGATCGTCACGGCGTGCGAACCGGTCACGTCCACCTCCAACGCGAGCCGGATAGCCCGGGCCGCGTCGCGGGCGTCGATGTAGCCCCACAGGTTCGGACGCCGCTGGGCCGGGTCGTCCCACACGGCCGGCAGCTTGTCGTACGAGGCGTCGTGCGCCGGGTCGGTGAGGTGCACGTTCGACAGCCGCAGCCCGATCACCGTCATGCCGAACGTCTCGGCCAGGTGTCCGGCCAGGTGCTCGCAGGCCACCTTGCTCATCGCGTAGCCGTTCTGCGGGTGCTGCGGGTGGTTCTCGTCCAGGGGCAGGTACTGCGGCGAGATGTCGACCCATGGCCAGCCGAACACCTGCTGCGACGAGGCCCAGACCACCCGCGTGATGCCGAGATGGCCGGCCACCCACATCACGGTGAACGTCGCGGCGCTGTTGTGCGCGAACCGGGCGGCGCCCTGGGCCGGGTCGTCCGCGGCGTCCGGCCTGGGGTTCGAGCCCAGGTGCACGACGGCGTCGCAGCCCGCCAGCCCTGCGGCGACGGCGGCGTAGTCGCGCAGGTCGACCCCGACGAACGGCACGTCGGTGCGGTTCACCCGATCGAGGTTGACCACCTCGTACCCGTTCTCGACGAGGTGAGCGACGGTGCTGCGTCCGGTCGCGCCGCTTCCTCCGGTCACTGCTACTCGCGTGGTCATGTGCCTATCGTCCCTGCCTGCCCTGGTGCACTCATGGCAGGGTGAGGGGGTTCACGACTAGCCGCCGAAAGGGTGGACCTCATGTACGACCCGACACCTGCCGACCACTTCACCTTCGGTCTCTGGACCATCGGCTGGCAGGCCCGCGACCCCTTCGGCGAGGCCACCCGGCCGCCGCTCGACCCGGTGGAGGCCGTCCACCGGCTGTCCGACCTGGGCGCCTACGGCATGACGTTCCATGACGACGACCTGGTTCCCTTCACCCTGTCTGACGCCGACCGTGCTGCCGGCATCGAGCGCTTCAAGAAGGCCCTGGCCGAGACCGGCCTGAAGATCCCGATGGCCACGACCAACACCTTCACCCACCCGGTCTTCAAGGACGGCGCCTTCACCAGCAACGATCGCGACGTTCGCCGCTTCGCCCTGCGCAAGATCATGCGCAACCTCGACCTGGCCGCCGAGCTCGGAGCGCACACCTACGTGTTCTGGGGTGGACGCGAGGGCGCTGAGACGGATGCGGCGAAAGACATCCGCACGGCGCTGGACCGCTACAAGGAGGGTCTGGACCTGCTCTGCCAGTACGTGATCGACCAGGGCTATGGCATCCGGTTTGCGATTGAGCCCAAGCCGAACGAGCCGCGTGGCGACATCCTGCTGCCGACCGTGGGTCACGGGCTCGCCTTCATCTCGATGCTGGAGCACGAAGAGATGGTCGGGCTCAACCCCGAGGTCGGGCACGAGCAGATGGCCGGCCTCAACTTCGTCGCCGGCATCGCGCAGGCCATGTGGCAGGGCAAGCTCTTCCACATCGACCTGAACGGGCAGCACGGCATCAAGTACGACCAAGACCTCGTCTTCGGTCACGGGGACGTCAAGAGCGCGTTCTTCTTGGTCGACCTGCTCGAGACCGGCGGCTACGACGGACCGCGGCACTTCGACTACAAGCCGTACCGCACCGAAGACATCGACGACGTCTGGGCGTCGGCGGCGGCCAACATGCGCACGTACCTGATGCTCAAGGAGCGGGCGGCAGCGTTCCGGGCCGACCCCGACGTCGCCGAGGCGCTCGAGGCGTCGCGATCCACCCATCTCGCGACGCCCACGCTGGCCGAGGGAGAGACCTACAAAGACCTGCTGGCCGACCGGTCGGCGTTCGAGGAGTTCGACTACGAGGCGGCGGCCGAGCGCGGGATGCACTACACGCGCCTCGACCAGCTCGCCGTCGAGCACCTGCTCGGCGCGCGGTAAGCCCGGGTGGTCGGCCTGGACGGCTACGTCCTCGGTATCGACTCCTCGACCACCGCTACCAAGGCCGTCCTCGTCCGCGCGGACGGGACGGTAGCGGGGGTCGGTGTCGGTGAGTACGGCTTCGAGGCGCCGCACCCCGGCTGGTCGGAGCAGAGCCCGCACCTGTGGTGGACGGCGACGCAGCAGGCCATCGCTGCGGCGCTCATCGAGGCGGGTGCGGACGGCTCGGCCGTCACGTCGGTCGGGCTGACCGGGCAGATGCACGGCTCCGTGCTGCTCGACGCTGCCGGCGACGTCGTGCGGCCAGCCCTGCTCTGGAACGACCAGCGCACCGCGGGGGAGTGCGACGAGATCCGCGACCGGGTCGGGGCAGCGCGGCTGATCGAGCTCACCGGCAACGATGCGCTCACTGGGTTCACCGCACCGAAGATGCTGTGGGTGCGTCGGCACGAGCCGGACGCCTGGGCCAGGGTCGCCCACGTGATGCTGCCCAAGGACTACATCCGCTACCGGCTGACCGGCGCAATCGCCACCGACGTCGCGGACGCCTCGGGAACGCTGCTGCTCGACGTCGCGCACCGGCACTGGTCGAGCGACGTGCTGGCCGCACTCGACCTCGAGCCGGGGCTGCTGCCCGAGTTGTTGGAGGGGCCTGAACTCTCCGGCGTCGTCTCCGCGGGCGCGGCGGCGCTCACCGGGCTGGCGGTCGGGACGCCGGTGGTCGCCGGAGGTGGCGACCAGGCGGCCAACGCCGTGGGCGTGGGTGCCGTGCGCGACGACGTCGGCGCCTTGTCGTTGGGCACGTCCGGGGTTGTGTTCGTACCGACTTCCCGGCCGGTGGTCGAGCCCGAGGGCCGCGTCCACTCCTTCTGCCACGCGGTTCCCGACACCTGGCACGTGATGGGCGTGATGCTCTCGGCCGCCGGGTCGCTGCGCTGGTACCGCGACACGCTCGCGCCCGACGTCGACTTCGGCGCGCTCGTCGCCGAGGCCGGGCCGGTCGCCCCCGGCGCCGACGGTCTGCGCTTCTTGCCCTACCTCACCGGCGAACGGACACCGCACCCCGACCCCCAGGCCCGCGGGGCCTTCGTAGGGCTCACCGTCCGGCATACCCGGGCGCATCTGACGCGCGCAGTGCTCGAAGGAGTCGCTTTCGGGCTGCGCGACGGGCTCGAGCTCATGCGCGACGCCGGAGTCGGCATGCCGGGGGAGTTCCGGGCCTCCGGCGGGGGCACCAAGAGCCCGTTGTGGCGCCAGGTGGTCGCCGACGTGCTCGACGTGCCGGTTGTCACGGTGGGGACGGCCGAAGGCGCTGCCTTCGGCGCAGCCGTGCTGGCCGCGGTGGGCGCCGGATGGTTCCGCTCGGTCACCGAGGCCGAGGTGGCGCTCGTGCGCACCGGCGAGCGCACCGAGCCGGCTGATGCTGATGCCTACTCCGGGGGGTATGCGAGCTACCGGTCGCTGTACCCCGCGCTGCAGCCGGTCTTCGGACGGCTCGACGGCTAGTGCCGCGGCTGCCAACGTCTGCCGTGTGAGGTGAGCTGGCTCAACCGGATCGAGACCCAGCTACTGGCCGTCCTCGGGAGGCTCGTCAGCGTGCTGGCCGCTCACACCGTAGAACTGCGCATCGTGCGGGGACTGCGCCGCGGAGGAATGGAGCGGTACGCGCTTGATCTGCCGGCCGAGCGCCGCGTACACGAATGACAGGACCGGGTTGATGAGGTTGAAGAAGGCGAAGGGCGCGTATGCGAACGTCGCCACCCCGAGGACGCCGGCTGCGTAGGCCCCGCAGCTGTTCCACGGGATCAGCGGAGACGTCACGGTGGCGGTGTCCTCGACCTGCCGGGACAGCGTCTGCGGCGCGATCCCACGGTCGGCGAACTCCTGCTTGTACACGTTGCCGGTCAGCACGATCGCGAGGTACTGATCGGCGGCGACGACGTTGATGCCGATGGCGGTCGTGCCCGTGGCGGCCATCACGCCACGGTCGGACTTCGCTCGGCGACGCAGCGGCTCGATGAGCTTGGCGAGGAAACCGCAGTGGTTCATGATCCCACCGAAGCCGAGGGCGGTGATGATCAGCCAGATGGTGACGAGCATGCTCTCCATGCCGCCACCAGAGAGGAGGTCGTCGAGCCCCGGCGCGCCGGTGTCGGCGACGAAGCCGGTGGCCATCGCATCCCAGACGCCCTTGAGCATGACGACCGGCGTCGGCAGCGAGTCGTCGGCAACGAAGCCGCGCACGACGTCGGGCTGCAGAAGGATGGCGACCAGGCCCCCGGTCAGGGCCCCAGCGAGAATCGCCAACGTCGGTGGCACCTTGCGCACGGCGAGGACGATGACGACCACCAAAGGCACCAGCGGCAGTACCCCGATGGAGAAGTTCTCCTCGATCGTCTCCAGCCCGGTCTCGACGGCGATGGCGCCCTCGGGCTTGGCCTGCAGCCCCAGGACCAGGTAGACAGCGAGCGCCATGACGATCGAGGGGATCGTCGTGGCCATCATGGACCGAATGTGCTTGTAGAGGTCGGTGCCCGCGACTGCAGCCGCGAGATTGGTCGTCTCTGACAGCGGCGACATCTTGTCGCCGAAGTAGGCGCCGGAGATCACCGCTCCCGCCGCGAGCGCCGGGTTCAGCCCGAGCGCCTCAGCGATCGCCACGAGGGCGACCCCCAGGGTGCCCATCACCGTCCATGAGCTGCCGATGCCGAGGGCCACGACCGCGCAGATGATGGCTGCGGTGACGAAGAAGAAGTCGGGGCTGAGTACCCGGATGCCCCAGTCGGTCATCGTGGCGATCGTCCCGGACATGTTCCACGTGCCGATGAGGGCGCCGACGGTCATCAGGATGAAGATGGCGCCCATCGCCGACGCGACACTGTCCACTGCTGCCTTGGACATGTCGGCGACGGTGTGACCGTTCTTGTAGCCGACCTGCGCGGCCACGGCCGCGGAGAGGAACAGGGCGACTTGCACGGGCCCGAGAATCGCTTCGTCCCCGTAGATCCAGATGGCAAGGACGAGCGAGAGTACGAGAAACACCAGCGGGATGACAGCGTCGCCCAGCGACGGTTTGCGCGGAGTCCGCGCCGGGGAGGTCTTGGCGTCCATGCGTCCCCCTCAGGTTGGTCATGCCGTGACCGAACCGTAGCGAGCCCCACCAGCGGCTGGCGAGAGCCCACGGCACATCAATGCGTACGGCTCTCGCGGCGGGCAGGTTGTCTTCCCGGGGCCCGAACGTGCCGCGGGCGGCGATGTAATGAGTGAGCCGGGTCGACTGGTGCTGGCGGGAGGGGGACCAGTCACTCTGTGCCGATCGTGCCGGTTCGACTACTAGTGTGGCCGGTGGTGATCGTGCTTGGAGCGGGAGGCTTGCTGTGAGTGTTGTGCTGATGACGGGATTCCCGGGTTTCCTCGGCTCGGCGCTGCTGCCCCGGATTCTCGCTCGGCGGGAGGGCGACGAGGCAGTCTGTCTCGTGCAGGAACGCTGGCTCGGGCTGGCCACCGAGCGCATGGCAGAGATCGAGGCCGCCCACCCGCACACAGCCGGGCGGATGTCGCTGGTGGAAGGTGACATCACGATCCCAGGCCTAGGGGTAGACAGCCGAGACCGGGCCAGGTTGGCCGACCTCACCGAGGTGTGGCATCTGGCCGCGGTGTATGACCTCGCTGTGCCCGAGTCGCTGGCCCGCCGCGTGAACGTCGACGGCACGGAACACGTCCTGGAGCTCTGCCGAGCCCAGCAGCACTTCCAGCGGCTGCAGTATGTGAGCACCTGCTACGTCAGCGGCGACTACGCCGGGGAGTTCCCCGAGGACGACATCGACCTGGGTCAGGGCTTTCTCAACCACTACGAGTCGACCAAGTTCGAGGCGGAGGTTCTCGTCCGCCGATCCATCAAGGCCGGTCTTCCGGCCACCATCTACCGGCCTGGGATCGTCGTCGGTGACTCGCGCACGGGCGAGACCCAGAAGTACGACGGCCCGTACATGTACGCGACCTACATGAGCCGGATCCCCGGCATCGCCCTGATCCCCGGGGTGGGCGACTTCGACGTCGTCCGTGCCGGGCTGGTGCCGCGTGACTACGTCATCGAGGCCATGGACGTGCTCTCGGCGATGGACGCCTCGATCGGCCACACGTACGCGCTGACCGATCCCGACCCGCCGACAACCGGCGAGGTCGTCCAGATCCTGGCGGACTACCTGGGTCGCAAGCCGATCAAGGTGCCCCTGCCGCTGGGGCTGACTCGTGCCGTCATCGCACACGTCCCGGGGTTGGAGAAGGTGTTGGGGCTGCCGGCCGAGGCCCTGGACTACCTAGCGGCTCAGACCACGTACTCGACGACGAACGCTGTACGCGAGCTGGCGGGCACCGGCGTCGAGTGTCCCCGGTTCGCCGACTACGCAGAACAACTACTGGACTACATGGTCTCGCACCCGGAGCACGGCTCCGCAGCGATGACCTGACTTGTGGATCAACCAAGGCTGAAGGAGCCGACAATGAGCAAGGACCAGCCAGCCCTGATCGTCAACGTGAGCCTGGCCAGCTCGGATCGGGACTACGACGTTCAGGTCACCTTCCTGGAGCGCGACCTGCACCTGCGCCGGATCGGCACGAACGGTGACGTCGCTGCCGCGCGGGAGCTCGTGCGCACCTGGGCCGACGCCGCCGACGTGATCGCGGTCACCGGCATCCGTGAAGCACGGGCCAGCGGTCTCTACGACGGTGACCTCGCCGACGTCGAGACCGTCAAGCAGGCCACCCGGGCGGTTCCCGTCACCGACGGGCAGGCACTCAGCGACGTGCTGCAGGAGTGGTCCGTCCGGCACGTCAACACCTCGATGCCGGGCTTCTTCACCAACGCCCGAGTCGTCGTCCTCGGTGGCCCCAACCACGCCGGTACGGTCCGCATCCTGCGGGAGTACACGGAGAACTTCGACTTCGCCGACCCCCTGCTCCGCCTCGACCTTCCCAAGCGTGTCGCCTCAGGCCCGGTGCTGGGGATGCTCGCCGATGCTGCCACGTGGCCGCTGGACCGCATCCCAAGCTCTGCCAAGTCCCGGCTGAAGGCCCCCGGTCGTGGCGTCAGCTCAGCCCTGACCAGGCGCGCGGTCGACGCCTCGCACATCATCGTCGCGACCTTCGAGGAGCTCGAGGCGTTCGGTATCGACGACCTGCGCGGCAAGACCGTCATCAGCCCGTCGATCTCCGACGACCGACTTGCCGAGCTGGCCGCCAAGGACGTCGACATGGTTCTTGACTCCACGCCGCAGCCGTTCGACGTCACCATCAACGCCGCGGTGCTGGAGGCGATGATGCTGGCCGCCTCATCCAGCCCGTTGGGACGCCTGACGAACGACGACCTGCTCGACATGGTTGTCTCCGCCGGCCTGACGCCGCGCTTGCTGTACCCGAACGGACACCGTCGACGCAGCAGGTTCGCCTTCGTCATCCACCCGCTGTCACAGAGCTACTTCACCAAGATCGAACCGCTGCGCACGATCGAGAAGTACTCCCCGGACGTCGTGATGGACGGTGTCGAGAAGGTCATGGCCTATGCCCCGCCGATGATGTACGGGCCCATCACCGGCGTCCAGTCACCGACCGGTGACGAGGCAGAGGGATGGCTCATCACGGTTGGTGGCACACCCAAGGAGCTCCTCGCACACAGCCCCGAGTTCACCTACGCGCGCCTTCTGGCGGCCGCCGACCAGGCGAAGAAGCTCGGTGCCCAGGTGATGGGCCTCGGTGCGTTCACCAAGGTCGTCGGCGACGCCGGCGTCACCGTGGCCAAGCAGGCGCCACTGCCCATCACCACTGGCAACAGCTACAGCGCGTCGGGTGCGCTCTGGGCAGCTCACGAAGCGCTGGAGCGTCTGGGACTGTCCGAGCTGGACGAGCACGGCCGCATCTCGGGCAAGGCGATGGTGGTGGGGGCCACCGGAGCCATCGGATCGGTGTGCGCCCGACTACTCGCACTGGCCAGCGACGACCTCTACCTGATCTCGCCGGAGACCGCCAAGCTGCTGGCGCTCAAGGGTGACATCGAGCAGGACAACCCCCGAGCCACCGTCCACGTCGCTGCGACGCCGGGGGAGTTCCTGCCCGACATGGACATGATCGTCACGGCCACCTCCGGCGCCGGCAAGAAGGTGCTGGACATCATGGACGTGAAGCCTGGTTGTGTGATCACCGACGTTGCACGACCGCTCGACCTGTCGGCCGAGGACGTCGCCAAGCGGCCTGACGTGCTGGTGATCGAGTCTGGTGAGATCGAGCTGCCTGGTGATGTCGAGATGCCCAACATCGGGCTGCCACCCGGCGTCGCCTACGCCTGCCTTGCCGAGACCGTGGTGCTGGCGCTGGAGGGCCGCTTCGAGACCTTCACCATCGGCCGCAACATCGAGTGGGAGAAGGTCAAGGAGATCTACCGGTTGGGGCTCAGGCACGGCATGAGGCTGGCCGCGATCGCCGGCGTCAACGGCGTCTACACCGATGACGACATCGCCCGCATCCGCGAGCTGGCGCTGCAGCGCCGCGAGGAGATGGCGGCTGCGGCAGTCTGACGGGGTACTAGGTCAGCAGGGCGACCCAGGCGTCCAGCGCCGCGTCAGCGGCGGGTGCGAGGCGGGTGGGGTGCTGCGGGTCGACAAGGCCGCCAGCCTCGACGCCAGCCGCCGTGACGTCGCCAGCGAACTGGGTAGCCATGGCCGCCACCTGGTCGTGGCTGGCTTCCAGGTGAAAGAGCAGCCCGTAGGCGCTCTGCTCGAACCGGAACGCCTGAACCGGGGTCAGCACGGACGACGCCAGGTGCACCGCACCGGGGGGCAGGTCGTAGACGTCGCCGTGCCAGTGCAGGGGCGCGAACGGTGACGGGAGGCGCCCCAGCACCGGGTCGGCGTGACCGTGCTCGGTGAGCGTCACGTCGTGCCAGCCGAGCTCGAGCTGCAGCCCGGGACGCACGTCGGCGCCGAGGGTGGCCGCCAGCAGCTGGCTACCTAGGCAGACCCCGAGCACCGGCACCTGGGCGTCAAGACAGTCGGCGATCAGGTTCTGCTCGCTGATCAGGTGCGGGTAGGCGTCGGTGTCGGTGACGCTCATCGGCCCGCCCATCACGACGAGCCCGTCGATGCCCGACGGACCGACCGGCACCGCCTCCCCGTTGAACAGTCGCACTGTTCGCCACGCGTGCCCCGCCTGGTCGAGGGCAGCGGCGATGCGCCCGGGTCCTTCGACGGCGACGTGCTGCAGGGCGATGACGGTCATGGCGGTCCTTCGACTGGGCGCAGGTAACCTGACCCACGCGGGGCGGTAGCTCAGCCGGTTAGAGCTGGGGACTCATAATCCCTTGGTCGCGGGTTCGAGTCCCGCCCGCCCCACCGCCCCAGCCGCGGGAACCTCCTGCAGAACCCTGACACTCACCTCAGGTTGGCCTCATTGCGAGAACCGCAGGCCCCTCGCGCTGATGGGTCGGTACCGGAAGAGGGCGACGTCCAACGGGTAGTTCTGGTGGAGCCGCCAGGGTGCCTTCGAGCCCTGCTTCGGCAGCTCCGACACGCTGCGCGTCACGTACCCGGAGCTGACGTCGATGATCGGTCGGCGGACCGTCTCGTGCGGTGGGGGCGGCTGCGGTGTGACCACGCGGTAGCCCTTCTTGTCCATGTGAGCAAGCAGCCGACACACGAAGATGCTCACCAGGTCTGCCTTGAGCGTCCACGCTGCGTTCGTGTACCCGACGACGAACGCCATGTTCGGGACGTCACTGAGCATGGCTCCCAGGTAGGCGACGGTGTCACCCATCGCGATCGGGACTCCGTCGACCAGCAGCTCCACACCACCGAGCGCGTTCAGTGTGAAGCCGGTGGCCGTGACGACCACGTCAGCCTCAAGCACGTGCCCGGACAACAGCCGGACCCCCGTGGGCTCGAAGCGCTCGATGGTGTCGGTGACGATCGACGCCCGCCCCGAGGAGACCGCCCTGAACAGGTCTGCGTCGGGAACCATGCACAGCCGCTGGTCCCAGGGGTCGTACGGCGGCGTCAGATGGGTGTCGGCGTCGAAGTCGTCTGGAAGGTAGGCCTGCTGCGTTCGTCGGATGAGCCGCCTGGCCAGCTCGGGTCGACGTCGGCTCAGCGTGTACGTCCCCTGCCCGACCACCACGTTCTTCCAGCGCATGACGCTGTGGGCAGCCTTCGGGGGTAGCGCGGCCAGCATGGTTCGCGCGAGTGCATCATCGCTCGGTACGGGCATGACGTATGACGGTGTTCGCTGGAGCATCGTCACGTGCGCGGCCGTGCGAGACAGTGCCGGTACCAGGGTCACAGCGGTGGCACCGCTGCCCACGACGACGACTCGCCGTTCGGAGACGTCCAGGTCGGCAGGCCAGTGCTGCGGATGCACGACGTCGCCGCAGAAGCTCTGTCTCCCCGGCCAGTCAGGCGTGTACCCCTGCTCGTAGCGGTAGTAGCCCGCGCACACCCAGAGGAAGGAGCACGTCATCTCGGTGCGCTCGCCTGTGTCGGTTCGGTCGACCACCACGGTCCACCGTGCCTGCGGGGACGACCACTCGGCCTGGACGACGCGGTGCTGGTACCGGATCGCCCGGTCGACGCCATGACGACGAGCAGTGCGCGTCAGGTAGTCGAGAATTGACGGGCCGTCGGCTACTGCCGCTGCGTCTGTCCATGGCTCGAACGCGTAGCCCATCGTGAACATGTCTGAGTCCGAGCGAATCCCGGGGTAGCGAAAGAGGTCCCACGTGCCGCCCAGGGTGGGGCGTGCCTCCAGGATCGCGTAGCTGGTCCCCGGACGCCGTCGGGCAAGGTGGCAGGCGGCACCGATCCCTGACAGTCCTGCGCCGATGATCAGGACGTCGACGTGGCTACCGGACACAGCGGCCATGTCGTGACGGTACGACGCAGCCGATGGTTCCGCCCGCCCCACCTGTGCGACTAGCCGAAGCTGGCGTAGTCCCAGGAGTGCAGGGTGAGCGGGTTGAGTCGCAGCGCCACCTCGTTCGTGCGTCGCGACCGCAGGCGGCGAGCGAGTGGCGAGCCGGGGTCGTCGACGTAACGGTCGACGATGCGGTCGAGCACTTCGGCTGCCCCGATGTGGACGATGTCGCCGATCGCCCTGCCACGAACGCCGCGGTACGGCGACGAGTCAGCGGAGACCTCGAACCCCACTCGGGGATCGTGGCGAAGCCGGCCCACGATCGCGGAGTCGGCCTGGGTGGAGCACCAGACGAAGCCATCGGTGAAGTCGAACCACATCGACTGCACGATCGGGCCGGAGCGGCCAGTCGTGGCGAGACGTACCGGGATCACCTCGTGGGTCAGGAACGACTCCATGGCGGCCGCGTCCCACGGTCCGCTTGTCTTGGGTGATGCAGCGGTAGTTCTCAGCACGGGGGCAATAGTCCCTGATTCGTCAAGGAACGCCAATCGGGGGGCCGGCCCCGCGGTCGCACGCGTCGATCGGGTCGACGGGCGGCTTACTCCATGAGGCCAACGGCGTAGGCACCCAGCGTCGCCGCCAGCTCGCCGACGGCCTCCAGGTCATCTGACGAGGGCGAGCCCACGACGCTGACCGGCTCGGCGACCGGGCGCCACGACATCCCGGTGGTCACGGTTCTGATGGACCGCAAGGCGCCCGCGGTGTCGTCGTTGCCGTGCACGTAGACGCCGTAGGGCAGACCAACGGTGTCGGTCAGGCACGGGTAGTAGACGGTGTCGAAGAAGTGCTTCAACGCGCCCGACATGTAGCCGATGTTCGCGGGCGTGGCAAGCAGGACGGCGTCAGCAGCGAGGACGTCGGCTGCGCCGGCACTCAGCGCTGGCCTGGTCGAGACCACGAGCCCGCTCAGCTCGTCCACGTCTGTGCCGTGCCGCGCCGCTTCCAGCAGCGTCTGCGTCGCCGGTGACGGCGTGTGGTGGACGACGAGCAGACGTCCTCTCATCGCACGCCGAGTACGTCGGGCAGGTCCAGAAGGCTGGCCACGCTGCGCTGTGCACCGTTCTCGGTCCACGACAACGACGCGGTACGGGCTGTCAGGTCAGCATCGAGGCGAGCCGACTCGTTCTCCCCGCGCCACGCCATGACGATCTCGCCGCCGTCGACGGTCGCGGTGAACTCGCCGTCGAACGCGCTGTGCCAGCTACGAAAGGCGATGAGCCGTCGTAGCGCTGCCACGACGGGGCGCTGCATCTCGGCCTTGACCTGCTCGGACGTGTAGTACCGCCGGTTAACGTCCCGGCCTACGTTCGTTCGGGCCAGAAGGTCCATGTCGTTCGTGCCGGCGAACAGGCCCACGTAGTAGACCTGTGGGATGCCGGGGGTGAAGAACTGCAGCGCCCGGGCGATGAGGTACGCGTCGTCGTCGCGGGCCAGAGCGTCGTAGTAGGTGCAGTTCACCTGGTAGAAGTCGGCATTGGGCGAGGCGGCGCCGGTCGCCAGACGCGAGGTGCCCCCGCTGTTGTCGTGCATGCTCTCCACGAGGTCGTAGATCTGCGCGGGGGTCAACAGCCCCTCGCGGGTGCTGTCCTCGGGGTCGACGCCCACGTCGATCACGCCGATGCCGTCGTGCGTGTCAAGCACCGTCACGCAGTTGCGCGGCCTGACCTGCAGCCAACGGTGCAGTGGGTGCGGGTCGCCGGCGATCAGCCCGTGCAGCACCAGCGGTGGCAGCGCGAAGTCGTACACCAGGTCGACCTTGCGGGCGATCTCGATCTGGCTCTGGTAGTACGAGTGCACCTCGACGAGCACTTGGACGCCGCGCTCGCGACACATGCCGCTCAGCTCGTCGATGAAGTCGAACGTGTGCGACGTCATGAACGACGAGGTGCCCGAGGTCTTGACGGCGTAGCCGACGGCGTCAAGACGCACGGATGCCGCACCCACCTCGGCCAGGCGGTCGAGCACCGAGCGCAGGTACGCGCGCCCCGGCGCGCTGTGCACGTCGATGTCCACCTGGGCGCTGCTGAACGTCGTCCAAGCCAGCCGGCGCGACCCGTCGGCCATCGCGACCGGGGTGAACGGCAGGCCAGGGCGTGGACGGTAGAGCCCGAGCAGGTCGTTCTCGGTCGCGCCGTCGGGAAAGACCGCGGCCATGGTGAGGAACATGTCGGCGTAGGGCGAGGCGTCGCCGTTGGCCACCCAGTCGAGAAACTGCGGGGAGCGCACCGAGACGTGGTTGACGATCACGTCGACCACCACGTCGAGGTTGCGAACGAGCTGTCGCACGTCGTCCCAGCTGCCGAGTCGGGGGTCGACCACGGTGTGGTCGTCAGGGTCGAACCCGGCGTCCGCGCCGTCGATGGGGGTGAAGAACGGCAGCACGTGCACACCGCCGAACAGCCCGGCCAGGTCGTCGGTGAGCAGGCGGCTCAGGCCCGCGAAGTCGCCGGCGAGCCGGTCGGCGTACGCGATCAGCTGAACCTGGTTGCGCATACCGCTCATCTTGGTTGGTGGGCGACCGGATGTGGGACGGATAGCCGAGATCGGCCTTCGTGTGGCATCCTGGCGCTAGCAGCACCGATCTCCAGAGCCGAGGCCGTAAGGGAAGACGTCCCTCGGACAAAGGAGGACCGGTGACGACTCGTGGAGTTCTGTTCATCCACGCTGCGACGTCGGCGCTGTGCCCACATGTGGAGTGGGCCGTCGCTGGCGTCCTTGGTGTGTCCGTACCCATGCAGTGGATGCCGCAACCGGTGTCTCCCGGGACGTTTCGCACCGAGGTCTCGTGGCGTGGCCCGGTGGGGACGGCCGCGTCCATCACTACGGCCCTACGCGGGTGGCAGCACCTGCGTTTCGAGGTCACCGAGGAGCCGACGGCCGCGTCGGAGGGTGCGCGCTACTGCTTCACGCCCACGCTCGGGGTCTTCCACGCTCTCACCGGCCTGCACGGTGACATCCATATCCGCGAGGACAGGTTGCGCGCGGCCATGAGCAAGGCGACGGGTGACGGCGTCGATCTGGCCACCGAGCTCGACGCCCTGCTCGGCAAGGCGTGGGACGCCGAGCTGGAACCCTTCCGACACGCCGGCGACGGCACGCCCGTCCGCTGGCTGCACGAGGTCGGCTGACCCAGCTACAGCGGGATGTTGCCGTGCTGGCCGGACGTGGCGGGCGCCGCCCGCAGCAGCTCGGCCAACCGTCCGCGCGTGCGCTCCGGCTCGAGCACCTCGTCCACGACCCCGAGGTCGATCGCGGCCGCAAGCCCGCCAGCGATCTGCTCGTGCTCGGCTGCCAGCTCGAGCTCGACCTGTGCCCGACGTTCCTCGGGGACGTCTGCCAGCGTGCGCCGGTGCAGGATCCGGACGGCGGCTACGGCCCCCATCACCGCGACCTGGGCACCGGGCCAGGCCAGTACCCGGGTTGCGCCGAGCGAGCGCGAGTTCATCGCCACGTAGGCCCCGCCGTAGGCCTTGCGGGTCACCACCGTGACCCGCGGCACCGAGGCCTCGGCGAATGCGTGTAGCAGCTTCGCGCCACGGCGCACCACGCCATCCCACTCCTGCCCGACGCCGGGCAGGTAGCCGGGCACGTCCACGAGGACGACGAGCGGCACGCCGAAGGCGTCGCACATGCGCACGAAACGGGCGGCCTTCTCTGCTGAGGACGCGTCCAGGCAGCCGCCGAGCCTCAGCGGGTTGTTGGCCACCACACCGACGGTGCGTCCGCCGAGGCGACCGAGGGTGGTCACCATGTTGGGTGCCCAGCGCGGGTGCAGCTCGACGGACGTGCCCTCGTCCAGCAGCGCCTGCACCAAGGGATGGACGTCGTAGGCCCGCCGTACCGAGTCGGGCAGGTGGCTCGCCGCATCGACGTCGTCGACCCGCTCGGCCACGACGCCCTGCGAGCCCAGCAGGCCGGCCAGCGAGCGCGCTCTGGCGAGCGCGTCTGCCTCCGACTCCGCCACCACGTGCACGACGCCGGAGCGGCGTCCGTGCGGCTCGGGCCCGCCGAGGCGGGCCATGTCGACGTCCTCGCCGGTCACTGACCGGACCACCTCGGGCCCGGTGACGAAGATGCGGCCCTCCGGGGCGAGAATCACGACGTCGGTGAGCGCGGGCCCGTAGGCAGCGCCCCCGGCTGCCGGCCCGAGCACCACCGAGATCTGCGGCACCACCCCGGACGCGCGCGTCATGGCAGCGAACACCTGACCGACGGCGTCCAACGATCGCACGCCCTCGGCGAGTCGGGCGCCGCCGGAGTGCCACATGCCGACGATCGGCACCCCGCGGCGAAGGGCCTCGTCGTAGGCCGCCACGACCACCCGGCACCCGTCGGCGCCCATGGCACCGCCCATGACGGTGATGTCGGAGCAGAACACCACGACTTCGCTCCCGTCGAGGGTCCCGGAGGCCGCCAGCATCCCGCTGTCGTCGATCGACGACAGCGGGCACAGCGAACCGGCGTCGAGCAGAGCGGTCAGCCGGGTGAGCGGGTAGCGCGGGTCGTCGGCACGAGGCGTGCGCGTGCGTGCGGCGGGCGTAGTGGATGACCCCGCCGTGCGGCGGGTGGGGGCGGTCGTCACCGGCTAGACCGTCCGAAAGACGAGTGCGACGTTGTGCCCACCGAAACCGAACGAGTTGCTCAGCGCCGCCAGGTCACCCGCGCCCAGGGGCCGAGGCTCCCCGGACACGACGTCGAGGTCGATCTCGTCGTCCGGGTTCTCCAGGTTGAGGGTGGGTGGTGCCGTCCGTCGAGCCAGCGCCATCACCGTGGCCACAGCCTCGACCGCACCGGCAGCACCGAGCAGGTGCCCGGTCATCGACTTCGTCGCCGACACGGCCACGGCGTCGGTGGCCTCGCCGAGCGCGGACCGGATGGCCAACGACTCGGCGATGTCGCCCTGCGGCGTCGAGGTGGCGTGCGCATTGAGGTGCGCGACGTCACCGGGGGTCAGGTGCGCGTCGGCCAGCGCGTCCACCATGGCCTGGGCCGCACCGGCGCCGACCGGGTCGGGCTGGGCGATGTGGTGGGCGTCCGACGTCATGCCGACCCCGGCCACCTCGGCGTACACCTGTGCGCCGCGGGCAGCGGCGTGCTCAGCGGACTCGAGGACGAGAACTCCCGACCCCTCGCCGTAGACGAAGCCGTCGCGACCCTTGTCGTAGGGACGGCTGGCCCGCTCGGGCTCGTCGTTGCGCCGCGACAGCGCCTGCATGTTCGCGAACGCCGCGATGGGCAGCGGGTGGATGGCGGCCTCGGTGCCGCCGCACAGCACGACGTCGGCGCGCCCCGACCTGATCATCTCCAGACCCTGACCGATCGCCTCCGCCCCGGACGCGCACGCGCTGATGGGCGTGTGCACCCCGGCCCGGGCGAGCACCTCGAGCGCGATCGCGGCAGCCGGCCCGTTGGGCATCAGCATGGGGATCGCCAGCGGCGAGACTCGTCGCGCACCCTTCTCCCGCAGCGTGTCGTAGTTGGCGAGCGTGGTGAGCACGCCGCCGATGCCGGTGCCGACGACGACACCGAGACGGTCGGGGTCGACTTCGTCGGCGTACCCCTCGGAGTCCGGTGCCGGCAGGCCGGCGTCCGCCCACGCCTCGCGAGCGGCGATCAGCGCCAGCTGCGCCGTGCGGTCGAGCCGACGGGCCTGCACGCGGTCGAGAACGTCGAGCGGGTCGACGGCAACTGGCGCACCGATGTGCACCGGCAGTACCTCGACGAACTCGTCGGGCAGCCGACGCACGCCCGATCGGCCGTCGAGCATTCCTTGCCATGTGCTGGCGACGTCGCCGCCGAGCGGGGTTGTCGAGCCCAGCCCGGTGACGACGACGCGACGCTGTGCTGGCACGAGTCAGGCCACCGAGCGCTCGATGTAGGACACCGCGTCCCCGACGGTCTTGAGGTTCTTGACGTCGTCGTCGGGGATCGAGACGCCGAAGCGCTCCTCAGCGGCCACCACAACCTCGACCATCGAGAGTGAGTCGACGTCGAGGTCGTCGGTGAACGACTTCTCCAGCTGGATGTCGTCGGTCGGGATGCCGGCGATCTCGTTGACGATCTCTGCCAGACCGGTACGGATCTCCTCGGTGCTTGCCATGGGTGCTACCTCCTGTGATGGGTGGGACGGGTGGTGGTGCGGGTTAGGGGACGCGGATGACTTGGGCTGCGTAGACAAGCCCGGCGCCGAAGCCGATGACGAGGGCGAGGTCGCCGCTGGAGATCTCACCATCGGCGACCAGCCGGTCCAGCGCCAGCGGGACGGATGCAGCCGACGTGTTGCCCTGCTCGACGATGTCGCGGGCGATCACGACCGTGTCCGGCAGCTTGAGGGTGCGGGCCATAGCGTCGGTGATGCGCATGTTGGCCTGGTGCGGCACGAACGCGTCGAGGTCGTCGACGCTCACCCCGGCGGCGTCGAGGGCCTCGCGAGCCGCCTTCGCCATCTCGAATGCCGCCCACCGGAACACCGGGTTGCCGTCCATCTCGATGTGGGGCCACCGGGGTCCGTCCGGCTGGGCGAACGTCTCGTCCCACGGGTGGTCCTGGCGGATGTGGGCGAGGCCGGAGGAGTCCGATCCCCAGACCACGGGGCCGATGCCGGTCTCGTCAGACGGCCCGACCACCACCGCGCCTGCCCCGTCACCGAAGATGAAGGCGGTCGAGCGGTCGTCGCGGTTGAGAAAGGTGCTCAGCTTCTCGACGCCCACGACGACGACGTGTCGGGCGGTGCCGGCGCGCACCATGTCGTTGGCCAGCGCCAGTCCGTGGCAGAACCCTGCACACGCGGCGCCGAGGTCGAAGGCGGCTGCCCCGCCGGTGCCGACCTGGACGTCGACCTCGGCAGCCACCGAGGGGGTCTGGTTCAGCCCGGTGGACGTGGCGACGATGAGCACGTCGACGTCGGTGGGGGACAGTCCCGCTGCGGCGAGGGCCTTGCCGACCGATGCCGCGCCCATGTCGGCCACGGTCTCGTCGTCGCGGGCGAAGCGGCGGGTGGCGATGCCCGACCGGCTCTGGATCCACTCATCGGTGGAGTCGATGCGCGTGATGATCTCGTCGTTGCCCACCACGCGGTCGGGCCGGTAGACACCGAGGCCGAGAATGGCGGCCGGCGACCCGAGCGGGTTGGCGCGGATGGGGGTGCTCATGCGGCGGCCTCGCTGTCTTCGGTGGGGTGCAGTCGCAGAAGCGGCTGACCGGGGCTCACCGGGTCACCGTCCTCCACGAGCCACTCCAGGACGCGGCCCCCGTGGGGGGTCACCACCTCCCAGGCATCGCGCAGCGAGCGGACGTGACCGACGATCGCTCCTGGGCTCAGGGCGCTGCCGACGGCGTGCGCCACCGTCGACACGGTGCCCTTGATCGGGGCGACGACCAGTCGCCACGCGGGGTCGTGATGCCCCAGCACGGCCGGCGCGGCGTGCTCGGCCACGAAGGCACGGGCGTCGTCGAGCTGGTCGGGTGTGCTCAGCGCGAACGTGGCGACGCCGGGCAGCCCCCGGCGGGCCAGGCCGGTCAGGGTGCCGGCGGGGGGAAGCTCCAGCAGCCCGCTGACGCCCATCTGGGCGAGAGTCTGCATGCACATGTCCCAGCGCACGGGCGTCGAGACCTGCGCTACGAGCCGCTCCAGCATGGCCGACCCGGACGTCACGACAGCGCCGTCGCGGTTGGACAGCAGCCGAGGCCCCGGGTCACGCGCCCCCATGCCGGCCGTGAGCCGGCTCAGGTGGGTCTGCGCGGCAGACATGTGCTGGGTGTGGAACGCGCCGGCGACCGACAGCGGACGCAGACGGGCTCGGTTCGGCGGGTCCGCGGCCAGGGCGGCGAGCTGCTCGACTGTGCCTGCCGCGACCACCTGGCCCGATCCGTTGACGTTCGCCGCTGTCAGGCCGTGCCGCTCCAGCACGGTGCCCACCTCGTCCGCGTCACCGCCGAGCAGTGCCGTCATGCCGGTCTCCGTGCGGGCTGCCGCGTGCGCCATGGCACGTCCCCGCTCACGCACCAGAACCATGGCCTGCTCCTCGCTCAGGACGCCGGCGGCGGCCGATGCGGTGACCTCTCCGACGGAGTGGCCAGCGACGGCCGAGGCGCGCCTAACGCCGGAGTCCTCCCCGTCCAGGGCCCCCAGCGCCAGCAGCCCGGAGGCGACCAGCAACGGCTGCGCGACGGCTGTGTCGCGGATCGTGGCCTCGTCGCTCGTCGTCCCGTGCGTGGTGAGATCGAGGTCGGCGACCGCGCTGAGCCAGTCGAGGTGAGCCGCCACCCCGTCGACGTCCAACCAAGCGGTGAGCAGACCGGGCGACTGGGCGCCCTGTCCGGGAGCCACGACTGCGAGCATGGTGACAAGCCTCCCGCCTCACCCGCCCGTGGGCAGGCACCGACAGCTACGAACTTAGTCGGCTCGTCTTTGTAGGAGTTCTACAACGACTCCGGAGGGGCTTTCTGGGAACACATCGGACATTCGCCCCAATGACAGGGCCATACGCAGCACGAACTGGCCCCGTGGGTCGTTGGCTGACCAGCCTGTCAGGTCGTGCGCGCGCCGCAACCGGTAGCGAACGGTGTTCGGATGGACCAAGAGTCGTCGTGCAGCGCCCTCGATGGAGCACCCAGTCGACAGGTAGGCCTCCACGGTCTCGAGTAGCGGACCGCGGTCGTGGGCCAGCGGGGCGAATACCTCGTCTGTCAGGACTTGCCGGGCGTCGACGTCACCGGCCAGCACGCGCTCAGGCAGCAGTGCGTGGGCCGGCACGGGACGAGGGGCGTCCGGCCAGGCCCGCGCCGCCCGCAGCCCGGCCATCGCCGCGTGGGCCGCGCTCGCCGCCCCCGCCAGCCCGTCTCCATGCGGTCCGACCACCACCGGTCCCTCGCCGAACTGGTCGACCACGTGCGTTGCTGCCGCCACCGGGTCGGGGGCACGGTCGAGCAGCACTACCAGCCGGTCGCCATGCACGCCGACCAGGGCCACGTGGTCAGACATCCGCGCTCGGCCCCGCACGCCCTCGACAACCGCTTCGGGGTCACGGGGCTCGGGAGACATACCGATGACCACGGCCACCGGTCCTGGTCGTGGCCAGCGCAGCGCGGCCGCCTGAGAGCGCACGGACTCGTCGGCCTCGTCGCGAAGGACGGCGTCGACCACGAGGGCTTCCAGCCGGGCGTCCCACGCGCCTCGCTCTTCTGCTGCGCGGGCGTAGACGGTCGCGGCGGCGAACGCGATCTCGCGGGAGTACCGCAGCATGGCCTCGCGTACCGAGGGCGCGGCGGCCGGCCCGACGACGTCGTCCAGCGACCGCTCGACCGCGTCGAGGGCGACGCGCGCCATCTGGACGACCTGCTCGAGGCTGATGGCCCGCGTCAGCTCGGGGGGAGCCGAGCCGAACACCTCGGCGGAGACGGCCTTGTGGTGGGCGGGGTCCTGGTACCAAGCGGCGAACGACCCGATTGCCGACTGCAGGATGACCCCAACCCACGACCGGAGCTCGGCCGGCATGGTTCGGTACCAGGTGAGCCTGCCGTTCAGGTCGCGCAGCGCAAGCGTCGACAGCTTCGCCGCGGCCCGCTGCAGGTCGGCCGCCGCAGCAGCAGGGTCCGGCTCGGAGCTGGTCGCGCCCCAGCCCAGGCGCCTGCGCGGCATCCTGCGACCCTAGCCGCTCACTTGACCAGGACCCAGGCCGACGATGAGCAAGATGATGACCGTGTTGACCACCAGCCCGATACGCACGACCGCGGCCTGCACAGGCGGCCCGGACAGGGAGGCGATCAGCTGCCAGGTGATGAGGTTGACCAGCCAGACGAGCAGCGCCACGTCCTCGGGGTCAGTGGCGTCTGCGCCGAGAACGCCCCCCGCCGGCAGCGACGGCGGCGACGCCGGCACGGACTCGGACATCAGTCAGAGCCTACGGGGGTAGCGTCTGACGACTATGACGTCGTGCCGCCACGGAGTACCTCATGCATGAGGTGTCGATCGCCGAGGCCATCGCGCGCACCGTCGCCGAGGCCGTGGACGGGGCTCCCGTCGAGTCGGTCGAGGTGGTCGTCGGCGCGCTGTCCGGAGTGGTCGGCTCGGCGTTGGCGTTCGCGTGGGACGTGGTCACCGCCGACACGCCGTTGGCGGGGTCGGAACTCGTCGTCGTCGGAGTCGAGACCACGGTGTACTGCCCGACCTGCGAGGCGGTCGTCGCTCCCGAGCTCGGGCTGCTCTGCCCCGGTTGTGGCGAGCTGTGCGGAGACCTGCGCAGCGGCCGCGAGCTCGAGATTCGCTCGGCGCGGCTGCGCGAGACAGCGGTGAGTGACGCGTGAGCACCACCCCCCGCATCGTCGACCTGCGCCGCGGCGTGCTGGAGAAGAACGACCAGTTCGCCGCCGCCCTGCGTGACCGGTTCGCCGCCGCCGGCGTGCAGGTGGCCAACTGGGTGTCGAGCCCGGGGACGGGCAAGACCGCGCTGCTCGAACGCCTGCTCGTCGAGGCCCACGAGCAGGGCGTGCGGGTGGCCGTGCTCGTCGGCGACTGCGCCACGGACAACGATGCTCGGCGCCTGGCCTCCACCGGCGCCCCGGTGCGCCAGATCGTCACGGCGAGCATGTGCCACCTCGAGGCCGACATGGTCACCAGCCACGTCGACGCCCTCGCCGCCGACGGCACCGACCTGAACGGTCTCGACCTGCTCGTGCTGGAGAACGTCGGCAACCTGGTCTGCCCCACGTCCTACGACCTCGGCGAGGGCGTGCGCGTCGCGCTGCTGTCGGTCACCGAGGGTGAGGACAAGCCGCTGAAGTACCCGGCCCTCTTCGCCTCCGCCGACATCGTCGTGCTGACCAAGGTCGACATCGGCGACGCGGTCGAGTTCGATCGCGACGCTGCCGAGTCGGCCATCGCCGCTGTCGCCCCGGGGCGTCCTGTGGTCGCGACATCCGCGCGCACGGGTCAGGGGGTGGCCGAGCTGCTCGCCCTTCTCTGCACGCCCCTAACTGCGGACTCGTAGTGGCCCAGCGCCGGGCGCTTCGGCTCAGCGGCGTCGTGCAGGGTGTGGGCATGCGGCCTTACCTGCACCGGCTTGCCGCCGAGATGGGTCTGGCCGGGCTTGTCGGCAACGACGCCCACGGGGTGTTCTGCGAGGTCGAGGGCGAGCTGAGCACGGTCGAGCAGTTTGTGGCCCGGGTGAGTGCTGAGCCGCCTGCGCTGGCCGTGATCGAGTCGATCGAGCAGCGCTCGGTGCCGCCGACGGGGGAGCCCGGCTTCGTCATCGTCGCCTCCGGCAGCGCAGAACCTGGGGACGGGCGTCCGGTCGCCCTCGTCCCGCCCGACACGGCCACCTGCGCGGACTGCCTGGCCGAGATGCGCGCCCCCGACGACCGGCGCTACCGGTACCCGTTCATCGCGTGCACGTTCTGTGGCCCGCGGTTCACCATCGTGCGCGGCGTGCCCTACGACCGGCCGTTCACGACCATGCACTCTTTCGTGCTCTGCGCGCCGTGTCAGGCCGAGTACGACGACCCCGCCGACCGACGCTTCCACGCCCAGCCGACGGCCTGCCCGGACTGCGGTCCGCAGCTCACCTTCCGTACAAGGCCGGGCTCAACCCCCACGACCGGGGACGGCGCTCTGGGGGCGGCCACTCGGGTTCTGCGCGCCGGGGGCATCGTGGCGGTCAAGGGCGTCGGCGGCTACCACCTGGCGTGCGACGCCACCCGACCCGACGTCGTCGCGCGGCTGCGGGAGCGCAAGCGCCGCTCGGCCAAGCCGTTCGCACTGCTGGCAGCCGACCTCGACACCGCGCGCAGCATCATCGACCTGGACGGCGCGAGCGAGCGGCTGCTCACCTCGGTGCAGGCGCCGATCGTGCTCGCCCCCGCCCGCCTCGACGACCCGGCTGTGCTGGCCCTGCGCGACTCGGTCGCCCCGCGACAGGCGCGGCTGGGCGTGATGCTGCCCTACAGCGGGCTTCACCATCTGCTGACCGACGCGCACCCGGACGTTCCCGGCGACCCGATGCGCTGCCTGGTCCTCACCAGCGCGAACCTCAGCGACGAGCCGCTGTGCACCGAGCCGGACGAGGCCGAGAGCCGGCTGGCAGACATCGCCGACGCCTGGCTGCACCACGACCGCCCCGTCCACCTGGCGTGCGACGACTCGGTGGTCGCGGCGCCGGGCGGCCAGCCGATCCGCCGCAGCCGCGGGTACGCCCCGGTGCCGGTGCGCCTGCCGGTCGACGTGGCACCGACGCTGGCCGTCGGTGGAGAGCTCAAAGCCACCGTCTGCCTGGCCGCGGGTCGGCGTGGCTGGCTCAGCCAGCACCTCGGCGACGTCGCGTCCCTGGAGGCGCTCGCACTGCTGGAACGCACCGTGGACGTGCTCAAGGCTCAGTCACGCGTGGCGCCGCAGGTCGTCGTCGCCGACAGCCACCCGGGGTACCTCTCGCGCCGATGGGCCACCGACCACGCCGAGCAGACCGGTGCTCGCCTGGTGCTCGTGCAGCACCACCACGCCCACCTTGGCTCGTTGCTGGCCGAGCACCAGTGGCCGCCGGACCAGCCGGTGATCGGCATGACCTTCGACGGCACCGGGTACGGCACCGACGGGAGCATCTGGGGCGGGGAGGTGCTGCTCGGCTCGTATCGCGAGGTGACCCGCGTCGCCCACCTGGCGCCGGTCGCGCTGCCTGGCGGGGATGCAGCCATCGAGCACCCGGCCCGCGTCGCCCTGTCCCACCTGCGCGCCGCCGGTCTCGGCTGGGACGAGCGCCTGCCGGCGGTGGCTGCCGTCGCGGCGGCGGATCGTCGGCTGCTGGGCGCGATGCTGGCCTCGGGCTCGGGGTGCGTGCCGACCACCAGCATGGGCCGACTGTTCGACGCGATCTCGTCGCTCGCCGGGGTCTGTCAGCAGGTGGGGTACGAGGGGCAGGCGGCCGTCGAGCTCGAGGCTCTGCTGGTGGGGGTACCCGACGACGGCGAGTACCGGTTCGCGATCCAAGTCGGCAGGAGTGCCGGCCAGCCCACGAACGACGCCCCGATGCTCATCGACCCTGCCCCGGTGCTGGGTGCGGCGGTGCACGACGTGCTGGCGGGTGTGCCGGCGTCCGTCGTGTCCGGACGCTTCCACCGCGCTGTCGCCCTCGCCGTGGTCGACGTCGCCCGGCTGGTGCACGAGGCTACGGGCGTCGGCACTGTCGGGCTGACCGGCGGCGTGTTCCAGAATGTCACCCTCACCGAGCTGTGCACACGGTTGATGCGCGATGACCGCTTCGATGTGCTTGTTCATCGGCGCGTGCCCGCCAATGATGGGGGACTCGCGCTCGGACAGGCGATGATCGCCGGACTCGACGCAGAAAGGTAGGCGCCCATGTGCCTCGGAGTGCCAGGCAAGGTCGAGTCGATCACCGACGTCGACGGAACCCGGATGGCGGTCGTCGACTTCGGTGGCGTCCGCAAGGACGTGTGCCTGGCCTACGTGCCCGAGGTCGAGGTCGGCGACTACACCGTCGTGCACGTCGGCTTCGCCATCACGCGGCTGGACGAGGAGTCGGCGCTGGAGACCCTGCGTCTCTTCGAGCAGATCGGCGCGCTCGAGCAGGAGTTCTCCACCGAGATACCGCAGCCGGAGCAGGCGTGAAGTATCTCGACGAGTTCCACGACCCCGACCTCGCGCGGCGGCTGCTGGACGAGATCCACGCCACGGTCACCCAGCCGTGGGCCCTTATGGAGGTGTGCGGCGGGCAGACGCACACGATCATCCGCAACGGCATCGACCAGCTGCTGCCGGCGAGCGTTCAGATGATCCACGGCCCCGGCTGCCCCGTGTGCGTAACACCGTTGGAGATGATCGACCGGGCGCTGGCCATCGCCGCGATGCCGGACGTCATCTTCTGCTCCTTCGGCGACATGATCCGCGTGCCCGGCAGCGAGAACGACCTGTTCCGGGTCAAGAGCGAGGGCGGTGACGTGCGAGTCGTCTACTCGCCGCTCGACGCCGTCACGATCGCCCGTGCCAACCCCGACAAGCAGGTCGTGTTCTTCGGCATCGGCTTCGAGACCACCGCTCCCGCCAACGCCATGACGGTCTACCTGGCCAAGAAGGAGGGGCTGCGCAACTTCTCCATGCTCGTCTCGCACGTGCTCGTCCCCCCGGCCATCAGCGCGATCATGGACTCACCGGACCGTCGTGTGCAGGCCTTCCTCGCCGCCGGGCACGTCTGCGCCGTCATGGGCATGCGCGAGTACGTCCCGCTCGTGGAGAAGTACCAGGTACCGATCGTGGTGACCGGCTTCGAGCCGCTGGACGTGCTCGAGGGCATCCGCCGCACCCTGGTGCAGCTCGAGGCCGGACGCGCTGAGCTCGACAACGCCTACCCGCGCGCCGTCACGATGGACGGCAACGTCGCGGCCCAGCAGATGGTGCTCGACGTCTTCGACACCACCGACCGAGCCTGGCGCGGCATCGGCACGATCCCGGCGAGCGGGTGGCGGCTCTCGGCGCGCTATGCCGACTTCGACGCCGAGGAGCGCTTCGACGTGTCGGACATCCGCACCGAGGAGTCGGCGCTGTGCCGCAGCGGCGAGGTGTTGCAGGGCCTGATCAAGCCCCACGAGTGTGAGGCGTTCGGCACGACCTGCACCCCACGCAACCCGCTCGGCGCCCCGATGGTCTCCAGCGAAGGAGCGTGTGCGGCCTACTACGCCTTCCGGCGCCTCGACGCACCAGCAGCCGCAGGTGCCTGAGAGCCCCGCCCGCTCCCCGTTCCTCGCTCTCGCGCTGTCGGCGTGCCTGGGTGTGTCCGGGTGCAGCCTCTTCTCCGACGGGGACGCCGCTGGCCAACCGTCGGTCGGGGCGCCGCCGCCGGCTTCGACGTCCGGCGAGGCCGGTGCTGCGGCCGACACACCCGATGTCGGGACCGCCACGACCGGCGTCGCCCTCGTCACCGGGGGCGCCGCCACCCAGGCCAGCGCGGTCAGCCAGGCCCTCTGGCGCTCCTCGCCGCTGGTCGTCCTGGCTCCCGCCGACGACCGCGCGGCCGTCAGACGGGCCGCTGACGCTGCGCGTGCGCTGGGCGCGCCGCTGCTTCTCACCACCGACGACCCGTCGCAGACCGAGGTCGTCGCTGAGGTCGAGCGCCTCGGTGCTCGCACGCTCCTGATGCCCGACGTCGACCCCGACCAGCCATGGGTGCCCGACGGGACGAGCGTGGCGACCGACGTCGACGCGGTACGAGGCCAGCGGCCCAGCGGGTCGGTCGAGCAGGTCGTGCTTGCCGCCGACACTGCGACGACGGCCGCGGCGCGGGCCACGGCCGAGGCGAGCGGTGCCACCGTCGTCGTGCTGCCCGGCGACGACCCGCGCGACAGCCCGGCGGCGATCGAGGCACTCGCCGCCCGTCCCGACGCGGGCGTGCTGGCCATCGGCGGCCGGCTCGGCCCCAAGCGTCGGCTGGCCCCCCTCGTCGCGGTGGCGGCGACCGGGGTGCAGCTGCCCGGCGGCGGGCAGACGCTGTTCCCCGGCCGTCGGCTCGTCGCGCTGTACGGGCACCCTGCAACCGGGGCTCTTGGCGTGCTCGGCGAGCAAGGGCCGGACCAGTCCGTGACCAGGGCGCGCCGTCTGGCGGAGCAGTACGAGCCCGTCAGCGCCCAACCCGTGATCCCGGCGTTCGAACTGATCGCCACCGTCGCCTCCGACGTGCCGGGGCCGGACGGCGACTACAGCAACGAGACCCCGGTCGAGCTGCTGCGTCCCTATGTCGACGCGGCAGCCGAGGCCGACGTCTACGTGGTGCTCGACCTGCAACCCGGGCGCGCCGGATTCGTCAGCCAGGCCAAGGAGTACCGCGGGCTGCTGCTGGAGCCGCACGTCGGTCTCGCCCTCGACCCCGAGTGGCGGCTGGGGCCCGGCGAGCTGCCGCTGCGCCAGATCGGCAGCGTCGGTGTCGCCGAGGTCGAGGCGGCCGCCGACTGGCTGGCCCGACTCGTGCGCCGCAACGCCCTCCCGCAGAAGCTGCTGCTTCTGCACCAGTTCCAGCAGCGCATGATCACCGGCCGGGAGCGGCTCGACGCGCAGCGCGACGAGCTCGCGATGGTCGTGCAGATGGACGGCGACGGCCGACCCGGTGACAAGCTCGCCACCTGGCGTGCGCTCAAGCAGGACGCCCCACCGGGCCTGCGCTTCGGGTGGAAGAACTTCTACGATGAAGACACCCCGACGTTCACCCCGGAGCAGACGATGGCGGTGACGCCGATGCCGTGGTGGGTGTCGTACCAGTGAGCGCGCCACTACCCTCACCCTCGTGAGCACCCTGGAGAGCTGGACCTGCCCGCTCCCGCTGCGTGACTCCCCGACGGTGCTGCTCGGCCACGGTGCCGGGGGACGCCTGTCGGCCGAGCTCGTCGAGCACCTGTTCGTGCCGGCGTTCGGCGGCGACCCCGACGCGTTGGGTGACTCGGCCGTCGTCGGGGTCGGCGGTGTGCGCATCGCGATGACCACCGACTCGTTCGTAGTGCGCCCACGGTGGTTCCCGGGGGGCAACATCGGCGCGCTGGCCGTCAACGGCACGGTCAACGACCTGGCGATGGTCGGGGCGCAGCCGATGTACCTCACCACCGGATTCATCGTCGAAGAAGGCATGGCCGTGGACGAGCTCGGGCGGCTGACCGCTGCGCTGGGCGCGGCTGCCACCGAGGCGGGCGTGCGTGTCGTCGCCGGCGACACCAAGGTCGTCGACCGCGGTCACGGCGACGGGGTGTTCATCAACACGACCGGGGTCGGACTGGTGCCCGACGGTGTCGACATCGGACCCACGAACGCTCGACCCGGCGATGCCGTGCTGGTGAGCGGCCCCATCGGGCTGCACGGGGTCGCCGTGCTCAGCGTCCGGGATGGGTTGGAGTTCGGCACCGAGATCCGCTCGGACTGCCAGCCGGTCAACGGTCTGGTGGCGGCCCTGCTCGCCGCCGGCATCGACGTGCACGTGCTGCGCGACCCCACTCGTGGGGGAGTGGCGGCCTCGCTCAATGAGATCGCGGCTTCCTCGAGAGTCGGCGTGCACATCGAGGAGCGATCGATCCCGGTGCCCGACGACGTGCGCGCTGCGTGCGGCTTCCTCGGCCTCGACCCGCTCGTCGTCGCCAACGAGGGCAAGCTCGTCGCCTTCGTCCCCGCAGAGCAGGCCGAGCAAGCGCTGGCCGTGCTGCAGTCCGACCCCCGCGGACAGGGCGCCACACGCATCGGGACAGTCGTCGCCGAGCACTCGGGGGTCGTCGTGGCTCGCACGGGTATCGGCGGCACCCGCGTCGTCGATCTGCCGCTGGGCGAGCAGCTGCCCCGCATCTGCTGACAGGGTGGCGGCGTGGCTCACGACGTCCCGCGCGATCTTGTCGGCGCCCCGCTCGACCCGGTCGACGCGCTGCGGCGCATCGCCTTCTTGCTGGAACGCTCGCAAGCAGACACCTACCGCGTACGTGCGTACCGCCGCGCGGCCGACGCCGCAGCAACGGTGGGGGCAGACGAGATCGCCCGACTGGCGGCCGCCGGCTCGCTCACGTCGATCAGCGGGATCGGCGCCAAGACCGCCACGGTCATCGGCGAGGCGGTGGCCGGCGACGTCCCGGAGTACCTGGCGCGGCTCACCGACGAGGCCTCGGCGCCGCTTGTCGCGCTGACGCCGGCGGCCCGGGCGCTGCAGGGCGGGCTGCGCGGTGACTGCCACACCCACTCCGACTGGTCCGACGGAGGGTCGCCGCCGCTGGCCATGGCGCTGGCCGGACGCGACGATGTGCGTCACGAGTGGATGGTGCTCACCGACCACTCCCCTCGGCTGGCCGTGGCGAACGGGCTCAGCCCGCAGCGCCTGCGTGCGCAGCTCGCGCACGTGGCCGAGATCAACGAGGCAGTCGCGCCGTTCCGGCTGCTGACCGGCATCGAGGTGGACATCAACCCCGACGGGTCGCTCGACCAGGAGCCTGACCTGCTTGCCCAGCTCGACGTCGTCGTCGGCAGCGTGCACTCCGACCTGCGCATGCCGACACCGTCGATGACACACCGACTGCTCACCGCACTCGCCGACACGAACCTGGACGTGCTCGGGCACTGCACCGGGCGACTGGTGGCCGGTCCGCGTGCGCCCCGTCCGGAGTCGACCTTCGACGCCGAACGCGTCTTCGCGGCCTGTGCCGATGCAGGGGTCGCGGTCGAGGTCAACGCCCGCCCGGAACGGCTCGACCCACCCCGGAGGCTGCTGCGTCAGGCCGTTGACGCCGGATGCCTGCTGAGCATCGACACCGACGCGCACGCCCCGGGCCAGCTCGCGTGGCAGGCCTACGGTGTCGCCCGCGCCAGCGAGTGCGGGGCGACGAGCGAGCAGGTCGTCACGACCTGGTCTGTCGAGAAACTGCTGGCCTGGACGTCGCAGCGCGGCTGATCACGCGAGGGAGTGCGGCTCGTGACGGCCGGGGGCTCAACCCTTGTCAAGCAGGTCCGCCGCGTGGTCGGGGACGTACTTCTGGGTGTCCTTCGGTGGGCGAAGGTAGCCCGACGGGGGCGGCCGCTTCGGAAGGGTGAGCTCGGGCTTGTCGACCTCGTAGTACGGGATGGTGGAGAGCAGGTGCGCGATCATGTTCAGGCGCGCCACCTTCTTCTGGTCGCTCTCCACGACGTACCAGGGAGCCTCGGGGATGTCGGTGTGCACCATCATCTCGTCCTTGGCCCGGCTGTAGTCCTCCCACCGGCTGATGGACTGGAGGTCCATCGGTGAGAGCTTCCACTGCCGCATCGGGTCTTCCATCCGCGAGGCGAAGCGGCGCTCCTGCTCCTCGTCGCTGACGGAGAACCAGTACTTGCGCAGGATGATGCCGTCTTCGACGAGCAGCCGCTCGAAGATCGGGCTCTGGTGCAAGAAGCGGCGGTACTCCTCCAGCGTGCAGAAGCCCATGACCCGCTCGACGCCGGCGCGGTTGTACCAGGAGCGGTCGAACAGGACGATCTCGCCGGCCGCGGGCAGCCGCTCGATGTAGCGCTGGAAGTACCACTGGGTCTGGTCCCGCTCGGTGGGCGCCGGGAGCGCCTCGATACGGGCGACGCGGGGGTTGAGGTACTGCATGGCCCGCTTGATCGTGCCACCCTTGCCCGCTGCGTCACGGCCCTCGAAGATGATCACGAGCCGCGCGCCTTCGACGCGCACCCACTCCTGCATCTTCACCAGCTCGCCCTGCAGCCGGGTGAGCTCCTTCTCGTACTCGGCCTTCGGGTACTTCTGGCCGCGCCCGGTGCCGGGCTCCTTCTTCGGCTTCTTCGGCTTCTTTGACTTCTGGGACTCCTGCTGCTTCGCCACGGGGCGCAGGCTAGCGTCCCGCCCCCGTGGCGGTGGGGCCTTTGGTCCCTAGGACTCCCCGCCGGCCTCCTCCGCGTCCGTCGCGGTGACGTCGTCGAGCTTGTACTCGTCCAACGCCCGCTTGACCAAGTCCCAGCCGACCTCGCCCCGCCGCGCCAGCGAGCGCAGCGTGGCGACCACGATCGACTGCGCGTCAACCTTGAAGTGGCGGCGCAGCGCGGCGCGGGTGTCCGACGCGCCGAACCCGTCGGTGCCCAGCGAGGAGTAGTCGTTCTCCACGTACTGGGCGATCTGGTCCTGCACCGCCCGCATGTAGTCGCTCACGGCGATCACCGGCGCCGACGACGCGGCGAGCGCTGAGGTCACGTACGGGGTGCAGTCGCTGTCGGGGTGAAGCATCCGGTACTCGTCGCAGCGCTGCGCCTCGCGCGACAGCTCGGTCCACGAGGTGACCGACCACACGTCGGCGGCCACACCCCAGTCCCGCGCCAGCCGCTCCTGGGCATCCAGCGCCCAGCGAACGCCGACTCCGGACGCCAGCACCTGGGCCTTCGGTGCGCCGTCGCCCACCGCGGGTGCGGGGGCGTAGAGGTACATGCCCTTCAGCAGGCCCTCCACGTCAAGGTTCGCCGGCTCCTTCGGCTGCTGGTACGGCTCGTTGTAGACCGTCAGGTAGTAGAAGACGTTCGGGTCGACCTCGGGGTCGGTCTCGCCGTACATCTGCGCCAGCCCGGCCTTCACGATGTGACCGAGCTCGAAACCGTACGCGGCGTCGTACCAGACGACGGCGGGGTTGGTCGCGGCGATCAGCGGGGAGTGCCCGTCCTCGTGCTGAAGGCCTTCGCCGTTGAGCGTGGTGCGACCGGCGGTTGCGCCGATGACGAACCCGCGCGCCATCTGGTCGGTCGCCGCCCAGAAGGAGTCGGCGGTTCGCTGGAACCCGAACATCGAGTAGAAGATGTAGACCGGGATCATCGGCAGCTCATGGGTGGCGTACGACGACCCGGCGGCGGTGAACGACGCAGCCGAGCCGGCCTCGTTGATGCCCTCGTGCAAGATCTGGCCGGCCGTCGACTCCTTGTACGACAAGAAGAGCTCGTGGTCGACGGGCGTGTAGGTCATGCCCTTGGGGTTGTAGATCTTCTGCGAGGGGAAGAGGGCGTCCATGCCGAAGGTGCGCGCCTCGTCCGGGATGATCGGGACGATCCGCGGCCCGATCTCCTTGTCTCTGATCAAGTCCTTGAGCAGGCGGACGAAGGCCATGGTCGTGGCGACGGCCTGCTTGCCCGAGCCCCGCTTGACCGAGTCGTACACCTTGTCACCGGGCAGCACCAACGGGTGCGACGAGGTGGGACGGCGCGGCAAGAAGCCGCCGAGGCGCCCCCGCGTCTCCTTGAGGTAGGTGATCTCCTCGGACTCCTCACCGGGGGTGTAGTAGGGCGGAAGGTACGGGTCGGCCTCCAGCGTCTCGTCCGAGATAGGAAGCTCGAGGCGGTCACGGAAGGTCTTGAGGTCATCGAGCGCCAGCTTCTTCATCTGGTGCGTGGCGTTGCGGCCCTCGAAGTGCGGCCCGAGCCGGTAGCCCTTGATCGTCTTGGCCAAGATGACCGTCGGCTGACCGGTGTGCTCGGTCGCCGCCTTGTAGGCGGCGTGGATCTTGCGGTAGTCGTGCCCGCCGCGCTGCAGCGTCCAGATCTCGTCGTCGCTCCAGTTCTCGACCATCTTCGCCGTGCGGGGGTCACGACCGAAGAAGTTGTCCCGGATGTACCCGCCCGACTCGGCCTTGTACGTCTGGTAGTCCCCGTCGACGGTGGTGTTCATCAGGTGCACCAGAGCGCCGTCGGTGTCGGCAGCGAGCAGGCGGTCCCAGCCTCGGCCCCAGACGACCTTGATGACGTTCCACCCTGCGCCTCGGAAGGTCGCCTCCAGCTCCTGGATCACCTTGCCGTTGCCTCGCACCGGGCCGTCGAGGCGCTGCAGGTTGCAGTTGACGACGAAGGTGAGGTTGTCGAGCTCTTCACGGGCGGCGATGCCGATCGTGCCGATCACCTCCGGCTCGTCCATCTCGCCGTCGCCGAGGAACGCCCAGACGCGCTGCTGGCTGGTGTCCTTGAGCCCGCGGTGGTGCAGGTAGCGGTTGAACCGTGCTTGGTAGACGGCGTTCATCGGGCCGAGGCCCATCGACACCGTCGGGAACTCCCAGAAGTCGGGCATCAGCCGCGGGTGCGGGTAAGACGGCAGACCGCCGCCGTCCTGGCTGTGGGAGAACTCCTGGCGGAACCCGTCCAAGCGGTCCGCGGAGATGCGGTCGAGCAGGTAGGAGCGTGCGTAGATGCCGGGGGAGGCGTGGCCCTGGAAGTAGACCTGGTCGCCGCCGCCCTCGTGGTCGCGGCCGTGGAAGAAGTGGTTGAAGCCCACCTCGTACAGGCTCGCGCTGGAGGCGTAGGACGAGATGTGGCCGCCGACGCCGATGCCGGGGCGCTGCGCCCGGTGCACCATGATCGCGGCGTTCCAGCGGATGAGGCGTCGGATGCGCCGCTCCAGCGCCTCGTCGCCCGGGAAGTACGGCTCGGCCTCGGTGGGAATCGTGTTGATGTAGTCGGTGGACAGCAGGCTGGGAACCCCGACGCCCCGCTCGCGGGCTCGCTCGAGCAGCGCGAGCATCAAGTAGCGCGAGCGCTGCTTGCCGCGCTCGTCGATCGCCGCGTCGAGCGACTCGAACCACTCCCGCGTCTCCTCGGGGTCGATGTCGTAGAGCTGGCTCAAGGCTCCGCGCACAGAGGGGTTCAGTGGGTCGGCCACGTGTCTGTCCTGTCGTCGTCCATAGGGGTCAGCCCTCATCCTGTCGCGAAAGCCCCAGTCCGTCATCCGCTCCGGCCATTAGTCCCTAGCAAGTCGGCTCGCCCGGCCGGACGATGCGGGGGGCGCACGTGCGTGACGCCCGAGGTGGGCAACGAGGAGGGTCGATGAAGGGCAAGGTCGGAGACCGGCTGCACGTCCACGGTCGAACGGTCGGAGACGTCGACAAGGTCGGCGAGATCGTCGAAGTGCATGGCGAGGACGGGGCTCCGCCGTTCCTGGTGAAGTACCCCGATGGCCACGAGACGCTCGTGTTCCCCGGGCCGGACGCCACCGTCGAGAGTCCCACCGAGTGAACTCACCCCTCAACGCACTTGCGTTGCGGGCTCTGACTCGCTGGACTACACCGCAGGACGGCGCACCCGGCGCCGCCGACGACAAGGAGACCTAAGTGGCCGAGGCCGCCGGGACAGCCGGCAGTCATCTTGAGCTGGTGCAGCGCATGGGCTTTCGCGCCGGTCAAGTCATCCAAGAACTCGGGTGGGACGAAGACTGCGACGACGACATCAGGCTCGCGATAGAGGCGGCCACCGGCAGCGAGCTGGTGGGTGACGAGCACGACGACGTCGCCGATGCGGTCGTGCTGTGGTGGCGCGACGGTGACGGCGACCTGATCGACAGCCTCGTCGACTCGTTGACCGACCTCGGCGACGGTGGCCCGGTGTGGCTACTGACCCCCAAGGTGGGTCGGGACGGCTTCGTCGACGCCTCCGACGTCGCCGACGCCGCACCGACGGCCGGGTTGACCACCACGACGACCGTGCCGTTGACCGATCGCTGGACCGCGATCAAGCTTGTCTCGCCGAAGGCGTCGCGTGCCCGTCGTTGACGAGTCGGCGCTCGCCCTTCGGCGTGAGCCGCTGTCGGTCGGCTCCGTGGCACCTGATTTCGTGCTCCCGGACGGTGACCGCAACGAGGTGCGCCTGAGCGCGGTCACCGACAACCGAGCGGCGGTGGTGGTCTTCTTTCCCTGGGCCTTCACCAGCGTGTGCGTCAGTGAGCTCTGCTCGATCCGCGACCGGCTGCCGGAGCTGAGCAACGAGCACGCCGTCACGCTCGCGATCTCGTGCGACGCGACGGCCACGCTGCGCGAGCTGACCCGCCAGCAGGGCTATGCGTTCCCGCTGCTGTCCGACCACTGGCCGCACGGCGAGGTCGCCTCGGCCTACGGCGTCTTCGACCCGGCGATCGGAGCGTCGCTGCGCGGGACGTTCGTGCTCGACCGCGACCGGGTGGTGCGCTGGAGCGTCGTCAACGCCGTTCCCGACCCGCGAGACGTCGACGACTACGTAAGGGTGCTCTCCGAGCTCTGAGGCTCCGGCACTCCGCCGCGGTGGCCGAGGCGCTCCAGCCACCGCACCATCTGGCGGTGCACCGACTCTGCGCCCAACAGACGGCCATGCTCGTCCAGCAGGTCATCGTTCGTCGACCAGGCGGCCGGGTGCACGAGGATGGGTCGGGTCTGCCACCCGCCGACGCCTCCGTGGCATCCCACGAGCTCCTCGAAGGCGGCCACCTCGTCCAGCACGGGGTCGTAGACCGAGTTGAGGTAGATGTCCGGGGCGTTCTCGAACTCGGCGGCGCGTAGGAAGTCGGCGGCAGCATCCGGTCCGTATCCGAGCAGTGGGTCGGTCCCGGTGACCGCGCCGGTCTTCAGCAGGCGGGTGCCGTTACCTCCGATGGCCGACGGGCCCTCGCGCGTCATCACGACCGCGAAGCCGATGTACGGGTTCATGGCCAGGGATTGCACGAGGCCCGGGTAGCGACCCTCCAGATCGCCCAAGGTGAGGCGTCCTGGGATGCGGGAGAACCAGATCCCCCCCAGGTTGCCCGAGCCCACCACCACCACTGGTGGACGGTCCTCGAGGCTGGTGCCTGCTGCGGCGGCGATGTCGGTCTCGTTCGGGCCGAGCGCCGGTCCGTGTCGGCCGAGGGCACGCTTGGTGAGCCGGCCGGAGACCGACTCCTGGTCGGTCAGCTGGCTCAGCAGGACGTTGACCGGGCCCCATGCCTCGACCTCGTCCGTGACAGCGACGCCGCGCTCGTCGGACTTCATCAGCGACAGGACCAGCTCCTCCAGCGAGGCTCCGTTGCGTTGCTTGAACGTGGCCCCCTGACTCTGGCCGTGGTCGCTGACCAGCACGATGTGGTAGCGACGGGGTGGCGCGCCGGAGCTGGCGAGGGTCTCCAGACCCGCCAGGACGCTGTCGAGCCCGTAGAGGGAGTCCATGGACTCTCGCCTCGTAACTCCGGCGTGGTGAGCGATCTCGTCGTAGTCGACGAAGTCGACGTAGATGGACTTGGCCCCGGTCATCATGGCCTCGACTATGAGAGCGACATTGAGGTCGCGCAGGAACACGTTGGTGATGCCGCGCAGCGCGATGTAGCTGCCATGGCGCTTGATCCGCGGCTGGATGTCGAGCCTCTGCTGCCTGCGGCCCTGGAAGACCTCCTTGCCCATCTCCCCGATCGTGAGGATCAACGCTCGGAAGAAGCCGGCGGGGTGCGTGAAGAAGCTGGCGTAGGACTGAGATGGCCCCAGCCCGACAGACTTGTCGCGCAGGCCGCTCATCGTGAGGAGGGACCTTGGAGCGTCCCCGGAGAACAGGTTGCTGATGCTCACGCCATCGTCGGCCAGCAGCCCCCGCCCGTCGGATATCCGGGACTCGATCAAGGCCGCGTCCGGCGGGTGGTTGGCGACCATGAGCGTGCCGGTTGACTTCTCGTACCAGCGGAACGCGGGGATGTCGGTGTTGTTCCCGTGCAGGAGCCCCGCTTGGCTGACGGGGGTAGTCGACGGCACGCGCGCCACCCACTCCGTCCACGTGTGGCTGCCGCTGCGGATCCACCGACTGATCGTGGGCAGATTGCCCGCCTTGACCTCGAAATCCAGGACGGGGGCGGGCACGCCGTCGAGCTGGACGAACAGCACCCCGGGCTCGGGCAGGTCGTCGCTCGGGCGCCGGGACTGGCTCATGCGGACGGCGTGCACCATGAGGTAGTTCTGCGTGTTGATGGAGAACGCCCAGGTGACGATGGTCATGGCGAGGGCGTAGATCCAGGACGCCAGGATGGCGGCGCCTACCGAGCCCACCACGACACCGGGGGTGATGGCCAGACCCACACCGATCAGCACCGCATTGGCGAACAGAGCCAACGCCAGCGAACCCAGCCAGCCGAAGAGGCTGGCGATGCGCACCAGCCACGGCCGGAGCAGCTCGGAGGCAACGCTGATGATCGCGACAGCCAGCGGCAGGGACCACCAGAAGTCGATGTCGATGCTGGGCGTTGACACGACCGTGATCCACAGGATCACCAATCGCACCACGTAGTCCCGTGCCCACAGGGCGTACTGCCGGGGTGCGCTGATCTCGCCCTCGTCGCCCTCCATCGCCTGGGCGAGCTTGCGCTCGTTGGGTCTTTCGAAGAACTCCGAGGCCTTCCGGTTCCACACCAAGTAGAGCCCGACGACGACGACGGCCAGGGACAGAGCGTTCTGAGCGACGCGACCGCCGCCCACTGCAGAGATCAGGTACAGGACGTAGCCGACCCGGAAGAGGAGCAGAAGGCTCACCAGCAAGCGGGCGCTGTGAGCGCCACGCCAGAGGGCGGCGGACAGGACGAGCGCGAAGATCGACAGAGCGGCTGCGATGACCGTCGCAACGACGGCCAGATCCGGGACCTCGTCCAAGCCGGCGGTGCGGGGGTCGTTGACCACGAGCGCCAGCAGCACGGCGATCGTGCCGTCCCACAGCCCTAGGAGTGCGGTGAGGACAGCCATGGCTGTGACGCTGAGTGGCCTTGGCCGGCGGGAGGAAGCGCTGCGCATCGGGTGCCCTTCGCTGTCGGCGCCATCACCCTAGTTCAGGGAGGCGCCACGGGTCTGCGCCCCTCAGGTCAGTCGTGGTTGCCCCGGAAGGCGAAGCCGTCCTGCTCGCCGGCCTTCTCGACCACGTCGGGGGCGAACCCCTGCTGCTCGGCCCACGCCATGCGGGCAGACGGCGAGAGGCCCCTCAGGTCAGGCGAGGACTCCGCGATGCCAGCGGCGTCGTAGACGACGAACAGCTCGACGTCGCGGCTGTCGGTGGTTTGTTCCACGCGTAGCGCACGCCGGCGGAACGGGCGCCTGGTCTGCTTCGGTTCCTCCACGGGCGGTAATCCTGGCCGCCACACACGGTTCGCGCAAGCGTCGATGGATCCTGGCCGTCGCGACGAACAGCGCGTGGAGCCCGTTCGTCAGGGAGTCACGATCGGGAACCAGAACTCGAACGTGTCCAGGTTCGCCAGCAGAGCCTGGACGGGGGCGGGGTCGCCTTCTAGCGTGATGGTCCCTTGGGCCACGAGCTCGGGGATGGCGCCGCCGGCAAGGATGGTGTCGAGCGCCGAGCGCGGCATGCGGATCGTCGCGTCCGCCTCGCTGGTCGCCCCCACGTGGTTGTGCAGGGCGCCGTTGCTCAGCTCGAGCGGGTAGCCGTCGTCCTGCACGAACAGGTGGATGATGCCGGCCACCCCGGCAGCGTTCGGTGCGTTGAGCCGGACGGCGAGCGCGTTCAGGAACATCGTGACCGACATCGACGCGACGAGACCCTTCTGGGCCGCGTTCGGGGTGGCGACCTTGGTGACGCCGTGGCGCAGCTCGGTGGCGCCGGCCAGGTAGTAGTTGCGCCACGGGCCTGACTCGGCCTGGTAGCCCATCTGCTCGTACGAGTCGGCAAGCAACGACGTGGCGTCGGTGTTGTCGGGGTCGGCGAACACGACGTGGGTCACCGCCTCGGCGACCCAGCGGTACTCGCCGGCATCCAAGTCGACCCAGGCCTTGGCCAGCACGGCGTCGGCCCCACCTGCGTACTCGACGAACTTCGTGCCTGCCTCGACCGGGGGCAGCGGGTGCAGGTTCGCCGGGTTGGCGTCGATCCAGCCGAGGTAGTAGTTGTAGCCGCCACAGGCTGGGATTCACGGTGTCCGGGGCCGGCGCGTGGCGGACGAAGTCGTCGGCGTCGAGGTCGAACGACGTACTGCCGTCCGGCTTGGTGATGACACGGGTGGGGGTGTCGGCGATGAAGCCGCGGCGAGCGTTGTCGAAGTCGGTGGTGTCGTCGAACGGCAGCGCGTCCAGCACCTGACGGTTCGTGGCCTTGGTGTGCTCGGTGGCGCTCACTGTTCCTCCCTTGTCGTCGGGGGAAACCGGCGACACGGATCGGTGCTGGGGACGTCCCCCGACGGTGACACAGGAGTGGGCGCAGCTGGTCTCGAACCAGCGACCCCCTGCTTGTAAGGCAGGTGCTCTACCGCTGAGCTATGCGCCCCCACGTGCTGGGCGGCAACGATACCGATCGCAGCGTGGACGCTCGCGCGGCGCGGCCGCTCAGGAGCTCGGGGCCACCTCGCCCTCGTCGGCGAAGCCTTCACGGCGGTGGCTCCCGTCGCAGAAGGGCTTGGTGCCCGAGTGCCCGCACCGGCACAACGCCACCTTGTCGACGCGGCGTTGGACGGCGCCGTGCGCATCGACGATCTCGACCGGGCCCTTGAGCAGGTAGGGGCCGTGGCTCAGGACGGTGACGCTCACCGGAGCCGCGCCCGGTGCGGCGGGCTCGGCTGCGGCGTGCTCGGCCTCGTCGAGGCTGCGCACGGGTACCGACTCGCCACCCGCGAAGCGGCTGGAGGTCAGTGCCGCCGAGGGGCAGGCGGCAACCGCGGCCTCGATGGCGTCCGCGTCGGCGCCGTCCGGGTCGACCCACGGACGACGTCGTGCGCGAAAGACGCCGGGAAGGGTGCGCAGGCACACCCCGGAGTGGACGCAGGTCTCGGAGTCCCAATGGATCACGATGCCGCCGCCGGCGGAGTCGGTGTGGACGTAGTCACGCTGGGTCATGGAAGGGCTGCCTTCGGTGTCGGGTGAACGCCAACGGTAGGTGCGCCGCAGCACACCCGCCTGCCCGATGCCGCTGTCGTGGCGGGTCCACGCGCGCGATTAGTCTCGCTGCATGCTCACTGTGGGGGACGTCGTCGCCGCACTCGAGCAGCGCTACCGGCCGTCGTGGGCCGAGCCGTGGGATTCCGTGGGCCTGACCTGCGGCGACCCCGCTTCACCGGTGGGACGAGTGCTGTTCGCCGTCGACCCCGCGCCAGCAGTCGTCGCCGAGGCGCGCGAGTGTGGCGCTGACCTGCTCGTCACCCACCACCCGCTGCTACTTGCAGGGGTGCACTCGGTTGCCGCGACCACGCCCAAGGGCCGCGTGGTGCACGACCTCGTCCAGCACGGGGTCGCCCTGTTCTCGGCCCACACGAACGCCGACAGCGCCGATCCCGGGGTGTCCGACGCGCTGGCGTCGGCTCTGGGGCTCGTCGACCTGCGGCCACTGCGGCCGCTGGCCGACGCCCTCGACAAGGTCGTCGTCTTCGTCCCGCACGCTGATGCCCAGCGCGTCCTCGACGCGCTCGCCTCGGCCGGAGCCGGCCGTATCGGCGACTACGACCGGTGCGGCTACGTGCTGGCCGGTACTGGCACGTTCCGGCCGCGTGCCGGCGCCAACCCGACGATCGGCACGATCGGCGAGATCGAGCAGGTCGCCGAGACGCGGCTGGAGATGGTCGTTCCTCGCGACCGACGCGCTGCCGTCGTGCAGGCTCTACGAGCAGCGCACCCCTACGAAGAGCCTGCCTTCGACCTGTTCGAGCTCGCGGCCTTCGACTCCCGCCGGGGTCTGGGTCGCATCGGGCACCTCCCTGAGCCGGAGACCCTGGAGGACCTCGTCGGACGCGTCGCCGCGGCCGTCCCGGCGACGGTCGCCGGCGTCCAGGCCGGTGGAGACCCCGACCGGGTGGTGCAGGCGGTCGCCGTCTGTGGTGGCGCCGGTGACTCGTTGCTGAGTGCTGCGGAACGAGCCGGGGTGGATGCGTTCGTCACGGCCGACCTGCGCCACCACCCGGCGTCGGAGGCTCTCGACGCCGGCGGGCCCGCGCTGGTCAACGTCTCGCACTGGGCCTCGGAGTGGCCGTGGCTCGCCGCCGCGTCGCAGGCCCTGGTCGCAGACCTCGGTGCTGGCGGCCAGGCGGTCGAGATCCGCGTGAGCGAGGTGTGCACCGACCCCTGGACGATGCACGCCGAATCGTTGTCAGACGAGCTGCTGGAGGCAGACGACGCATGAGTGGCTTTCCCCCCGAGCAGCAGCGCCGCCTGCTGGACCTGCAAGCTGTCGACTCCCGCGCGGACGTTCTCGACCAGCAGTGGCGTAGCCACCCGGCCGTGCAGGCGCTGATCGAGCTCGGTGACCAGGCAGAGCGCCTGCAGTCCACGCTCGCCGCCGCCGAGCAGGCCGTGGACGCGGCCAAGGGCCGGGTGCGTACGAGCGAGTACGAGGCCGACGACATCAAGCGGCGCCAGGCCAAGGACCAGACGCGCCTCGACGCCGGCAGCGTCTCGTCCCCTCGCGAGCTCGAGAAGCTGCAGCACGAGATCGAGACCCTGCAGACCAAGCTGGACGAGGTCGAGACCGTCGAGCTCGAGGCGATGGAAGACCTTGACACCGCGCAGGAGCAGGCCGGAGCGGTGCGCTCTGAGCTCGCGACCGTCGCGTCGGACCGTGAGCGGCACGAGGCCGACCTCGACACCGCCCGCACGACGATCGACGCGGAGCGCGAGGCGCTGGCGGCCGACCGGGCCGAGGTGCTCGCCGACGTCGACGAGGCCCTGGTCACCCGGTACGACCGTGCCCGCGCCCAACATGGGGGCGTCGGCGTCGGGGCGCTGCGGCATGGTCGGTGCGAGGGGTGCCGCTTGTCGCTGACCCCCGCTGACCTGGCGCGGGTTCGGGCAGCGCCGCCGGAGGAGCTGCTGTTCTGTGAGGAGTGCGGTCGGCTGCTCGTGCGGGTCGAGGACGAGTGAGCCGCACGCTCGTCGTCGAGGCGGACGGCGGCTCGCGCGGCAACCCCGGCCCCGCGGCCTACGGCAGCGTGGTCAAGGACGCCGATACCGGCGCCGTGCTCGTCGAACGGGCCGAGGCAATCGGTGTGGCCACCAACAACGTGGCGGAGTACCGGGGCGTCATCGCGGGGCTGGAGGAGGCGCACCGCATCGACGAGTCCGCGCGCATCGAGGTGCGTCTGGACTCCAAGCTGATCGTGGAGCAGATGTCGGGGCGCTGGAAGATCAAGCACGCCGACATGCGCGAGCTCGCGATGCGTGCGCGCGACGTGCACGACATGTCGAAGATCAGCTGGACATGGGTGCCGCGGGCACAGAACGCCCACGCCGACCGGCTGCTCAACGAGGTGCTGGACGGCAAGGCACCGACCCAGGACATCCGTCCGGTCATGCGTCCGAGCGCCCTGGGCGACCCGACGACGCTGTTCCTGCTGCGCCACGGCGAGACCCCGCTGACAGTCCAGCGCAAGTTCAGCGGACGTGGCGGCGTCGACGTCGGGCTCACCGACGCCGGCCAGCGGCAGGCCGAACGGGCGGCGAGCGTGCTGGTCGAGCGGCTCGGCACGACGCCCGTCGCGGCTGTGGTCGCGTCTCCGTTGCTGCGGACCCGACAAACCGCGCAGGCCGTGGCCGGCCGGCTCGGGTTGGGTGTGCAGACCGATGACGACCTCGAGGAGGTCGGCTTCGGCGAGTGGGACGGCCTCGGCTTTCGGGAGGCGCGCCAGCGAGCCCCCGGGTTCTTCGACGCCTGGCTCGCCGACCCGACCAGCGCCCCGCCGGGCGGGGAGTCGCTGGCCGCGATGGCCGAACGCGTCGAGCGGGCGCGCCGACGGGTCGTGGAGCGCTTCGACGGCGAGACGGTGGTCGTCGTCGCGCATGCAATGGTCGTCAAGACGATCGTGGCGTCCGCCATGGGCGCCCCGGTCGAGGCTGCCCACCGAGTGGACGTGCAACCGGCGTCGTTGGCCGAGGTGGCGTACTGGTCGGACGGACGTCCGAGCGTCCGTTCCCTGGGGCTGCGCTAGCCGCGTACTCTCAGCGGTGCGGGCGAGTCGGTCGGGCGGCCGCGTCGGGCACCGCGAGGTGACCCGCCGAGGAAAGTCCGGGCTCCGCAGGGCAGGGTGGTTGCTAACGGCAACCCGGGGTGACCCGCGGGACAGTGCCACAGAAAGCAGACCGCCGGTAGGGCTTCGGCCTCGCCGGTAAGGGTGAAACGGTGGTGCAAGAGACCACCAGCACACGAGGCGACTCGTGTGGCTCGGCAAACCCCACCCGGAGCAAGGTCAGACAGGGAGCGTTCGAGGGCGGCCCGCCCGAGCTCCCGGGTAGACCGCTGGAGGTCGGCGGCAACGTCGACCCGAGAGAGATGGTCGCCGCCGGTGCGTGAGCACCGGCACAGAACCCGGCTTACAGACCGACTCGTCCGCATCACCTACTCTGAGCAGCGCGTTCAGGCGTCGACAGTGTCAGCAGTCCGCGAGAGAGCCGAGAACTGATGTGGGCACATGTATCGAGGGTCTCGGCGGCCGAAGCATGACCAAGCCGTGCAGTGCCCGCAGCGAGCGAGGGCACTTGGCCCTTGCGCCGCATCTGCTCCGCGAGACAGTCAGGTCGTGAGTGCCAGCACTGGCGAGGCGACAACCCCCGGTCGCATCCTCTGGTGGGTGCTCGGGATCGTTGGGGCGGCCATCGCTGGGGTGGCCGTGACGCTTGTCGCTAACCGGCTGAACGACCCGGATGGCCGCCGCCGACCTCTCGAAGGGCGCACAACACCCGGCTGGCCGAGAGCGGGGGAGCGGGCATCTCAACGCCGTTGAGTAACCTGGCCTCATGGCCACGTCGACGGCGATTGCGGCCTACCGCCGTGCCGCCGCCCGTGTGACGAGTACCGCTCCCTGGAGCTCGAGCGGCTCGATGCGATCCAGTCCGCGCACTGGGCCAAAGCCCACGACGGTGACCCCAAGGCCGCCGAGGTCGTCCTCAGCGTGATCCACAGGCGCATCAAGCTGCTCGGCTTGGACCGCCTGGCCGACGGCTCTGACGCCCCGGGCGAGGGTGTCGACCTCAGTGACCGAGAACGCGCACTCGGTCTTGCCAACATCGACCGCGACAACGACCGTCGATGGTGTGACTGGGGCAGCGTGAACGACCACGGGACCCACCTCCGTGGGTGCCAGAAGGCCACGGCGCGTCAACGCCCAACCTTCAGATGACGAGAACCTGTCGGTCCCTTCCAAGCACCTCCGGAGGTGTCCGTGAGGGACGACCCCGACCGATGTCAACCGCAGACAGGGCTCAGGTGGCCTTGGCCCCGTCCCGGTCTATCCCCTCAGCCGCTCGGGAAAGGGCCAACGCGCAGCACCGTGACGGGTGGTGTGGCATGCATATGGACGCTACGTCCGATCGCGGCCCGATGGGAGCGCTGCACGGGCGTCGGTGGCGGCCAGCGCCCACGCGACAAGGAGTGGCTGGAACAACAGTCGGGCCGCCCGCTTGGCGTCGGTGTCCAGTCCGAATGCGTTGCGCCGCTCGACCAGCTGGGCGATGTTGCCCGGGAAGATGCCCACGAAGAAGGCGGCTGTGGTCAGGCCGGTGACCGCCCTCGCTGGCTGTGGCCAGGCGACCAGCAGTGCCCCACCCAGCCCGAGCTCGACCCCGCCGGAGACGAGGACCACCGCGTCTGGGTCTGCGGGCAGCCACGAGGGAACTTGCGCCCGGAACGCCTTGCGCGCGGAGGTCAAGTGCAACGTCCCGGCCCACAGCAGGGCTGCGCCCAGCCCAACCTGGCCGACGACTCGGGCGGCTGCGGCTGCGGACATAGGCGGACACTACTCCCGCGTGACCGGCCGCCCGCGATCGAGATGTGCCGGGGGCGACGTCCAGGGCGAGCCTCTCAACGGTGACGCGGGCCATGACGCCCTTCGAAGCCTCGCCGTCGAACGCCCCTCACCGCGGCGACTCGTGTCATGCAACGGTACCGCTCGACGGGAAACGACATCGACATGCGACCGCCCAACGGCACGAAAGAGAAGCGCAGAAAGGCCCCGTGAAGGGGGCCGCCGCAAATGGGGCGGCACCCTCATCGGTGTCAGGCTGCCTTCTGCTCCGGCCCGTCTCTGCGCAGCTTGGCCTTGGCGGTCAGCGCTTCCTGGGCGGCCGTCGTCCAGAGACGCCGGTCGTCCCGTGACGGTGTCGGTTCAACGTTGACCCCGACCGCAAGGCCAAGGGGTACTGGAAGGTGAACGTGCTCAAGCGCGTCAAGGGCTCGTACGTCTCAGTCCGCACGGCGCGGACGAAGGGCGCCAAAGAGGTCGCGGTCATCAACGTCCCACGAGGCCGCTACGTCGTGAAGGTGTCTGCTCAGCACGGCTTCGGCGCATCGACATCTCGGTCGGTGTTCGTCAAGCGCTGAGCGCGGACGGCAATGCCGCAAGCTGAGTCCGCAGGACTGCGACGTGCGGGTCACGTCTCGCGCTGACTCTGGGGCTGCCAAGCCACCCACTAGGCAGCGTCTGCCGCCGGACGGCCCAGGACAACGCTGCCAGTCCCGGGCTGCTCGCGCTCAGATCGCCCCGCGGGCCGTCAGCCACCGGAACGCGACCAGCCCGGGAAGGATCGGGAGCCAGAACGTGGCGAACCGGTACAGGAACACCCCGGCGACAGCGATGGGCGAAGCGATGCCGATGCCGGTGAGGGCGGCGATGAGGATGGCCTCGACGGCACCCAACCCGCCGGGGGTGGGCGCTGCCGCGGCAACGGATCCCGCAGTGAGGTAGATCAGGGCGATAGCGGCGAAGCTGGCCTCGGAGCCGAACGCCGTGACCGAGAAGTACAGGCAGGCCGAGTAGGCCATCGAGAGCAGCGTCACGCCCGTGAAGAGCAGGCTGATCTTGACCGGGTCACGGGCGACCTGGCCCATCGCGTCGACCGAGTGCTTGACGGCAGGGATGACGGTCTCGCGCACCAGCGCCTGCACGCGGGGGACGAACAGCGACAGGCCGACGACGACGAGGATGCCGCCGCCGACGGCCAACATCACCCCTGCTGGCGGCAGGCGATCCAGCTCTTCCTCCAGCGCTCCGCTGCGTCCGGCCCAGAGGCCGACGACGAGAAGCAGCACCAGGTGAGAGATGAAGGTCGCAGCCTCTTTCGACGCGATCACCGAGACCGAGACGGGCGGGGAGAACCCGCGCTTCTGCAGGTAGCGCAAGTTGAGGCCGAGATGGCCGATCCCGGGTGGGGCAAAGGACGCGACGAAGGCCGACGACATCGCCAGTCCGCCGTACTCGGGCACCGACACCCGTCCGGGCGTGGCACCCGACATCGACATCGCCACGGCGACGTAGGTCAGCACGGACGCCAGCAGCGCGGGTGGGACGTAGCGCCAGTCGGCCTCACGGATCGCCTCGAGCATCCGCGGGAAGTCGGCGAGCTGGGGGATGAGGACGTAGACGGCGACGGCAAGCAGCGCGGCCATCACCAGGTACTGCGGCTTCAGCCGCTCGATCTTGGCCAGCTGTGGCTCGTCGACGCCGGTGACGCGTGACAGCTCATCGACGAGGGGTTGAGCGCCGTCCTCCACGTCCTTGAGCTGCTTGCGGGTCTCCGACGTCAAGGCAGCCGGCACGAGGCGGGTCATGGCGTCTGCCAGCGGCTCGGTGCCGAGCACCTCGGCGGCGGCTGCCACCGACCGCTGTGCTCCCACCCGCACGTAGGTAGCGGCCAGCAGCTCGGCGATGTCGCCGGCCATCACCTGGTCGTCCGCAGCGGCCTGACCGAAGCTGTAGTCGACGAGCCAGACCTGGCCCATGGGGTCGAGGACGACGTTGCCCAGCTCGAGGTCGCGGTGCGCGACTCGTGCCGCGCGCAGGCCGGCCACCTGCGTCCAGCACTGGCGGAGCACGCGGTCGGTGAGGGCGACGTCGTCCAGCGCCGCCAGCGACGTCCCCTCGACCTCGTCGACGGCGAGGACGACGTCGTCGCCGTGCAGCGGTGTGATCGCGCGGACGTCGGGGGAGCGGACACCACGGTCGGCGCTGTACACGGTGAGCAGCGCCTCGACCGCCACTGCCCGGCGGGCGGAGGAGTAGGCGGTGTCGTCGCCGACGTCACGCAGCCGGACGCGTCGGTAGGCCCGGTACAGGCTGTCGATCTGCTGGCTCTCGCGGCCGACCACCTTCGCGCGAACCGGTCCGACATCGGTGAGCGCACGGAACTCCCACGAGCTGCGCTCAAGGCTCAACGGCTGCACCTCGCTGACGGCCAGCCCGCTGCGCTCCAGGGCGTCGCGCACCCCTGCCGCGGAGGCGACCCGGGCGCTCCGACCGAAGGCCAGCAGCAGCGACGCCCCGACGACCCCGCCCACACCGATGGCGAGCAGCACGTCGAGAGGCAGGTCTGCCGACGTCAGGATGCGCAGCGTCGCCAGCACACCCAGCATCACCCACACGGCGTGCTGCCACCGGCGCGGCAGCTCGATGCCGGCGATGACGGCGGCCGCCGTGTAGACAGCGAGGGCGCCGCCCGACGGCCACCCGCCCTGCGCGGCGAACGCCGTCTCGGTGCCGTCCGGAAGGCTGAGGGTGCGCACCGGCACCGCGTCACGTACGACGACGAAGGCGACTCCAGCCAGCACGATCCCGAGCCCGCCCACGGCGAACGTCCGGAACCGGCGAGCGACCAGCAGGAGGATCGGTGCTCCGATCGCCAGCAGCAGGAACAGCACGCTCACGATCGAGACGACCAGGCCGGCGACACTGGCGGGAACGCGCACGAAGCCCTCGACGATGTCGGACTCGATGCCGGCCATCGTCTCGTCCAGGCCTGTGGCCAGGGCGATCCCGAGCAGAAGCAGCGCCAGAAACCAGCCCAGGCGCCTCAGGTCGTCCGTCGTGCGGCGGTGAACCGTGGCCCACAGGGGCGCCTGGTCGGGGTCAGCCACCGTCGCCGAAGCGTTCGTCGGCCGTGACCGCGGCGCCGACGATGCCGGCAGCGTTGCGTAGCTGAGCCGGGATGAGCTCGGCTGTGGTCGTGATCAACGGCAGGAACTTGTCGGACTTACGGCTCACGCCACCGCCGACGATGATGACGTCGGGGGAGAGCAGGAACTCGACGTAGGAGTAGTACTCCTGCAGGCGTTTCGCCCAGTCGGGGTACGAGAGCCCCTCGGCGTTCTTGATCGACGAGGCGGCGTACTTCTCCGCTGAGTTGCCGTGCATCTGCAGGTGGCCGAGCTCGGTGTTCGGCACGAGCGCGCCGTCGTTGATGAGCGCGGTGCCGATGCCCGTCCCGAGCGTCGTCAGAAGGACGACGCCGTCGCGTCCACGCGCCGCTCCGAACCGCACCTCGGCGATGCCGGCGGCGTCGGCGTCGTTGAGCACCGCCGCCGGCAGCCCAGTCGTGGTGTGCACCAGCTCGGTGAAGTTGACGCCGATCCAGGCCTTGCCAAGGTTCGCGGCGGAGTGCAGCACCCCGTGGCGGACGACCCCGGGAAAGGTGCAGCCAAACGGGCCCGTCCAGCCAGCGTCGGCCACGATGTCGGCGATGATCGGAGCAACGTTGGCCGGCGTCGACTTCTTGGGTGTCAGCACCTTGATGCGCTCGCCGACGAAGTCTCCGGTGTCGAGGTCGACGCGGGCACCCTTGATCCCGCTGCCACCGATGTCGATACCGAAGCCGATGTTTCGCCCGTGCTCCTCCACGGCGCAGACCATAGTGCGTCGCGGCCCGCTACGGTCAGGGCAACGTCAGGATCTCTGCGCCGTCGGCGGTGACGACCATGGTGTGCTCGAACTGCGCGGAGCGCTTCAGGTCGGCGGTGACGACCGTCCAGCCGTCGTCCCACATCGTCCAGTCCGGGGTGCCCAGGTTGAGCATCGGCTCGATCGTGAACGTCATGCCGGGTTGCAGGATGAGGTCGGCTCGCGCGTCGTCGTAGTGCGGGACGACCAGGCCGGAGTGGAACGACGTGTGCACGCCGTGCCCGGTGAAGTCCCGCACCACGCCGTAGCCGAACCGGCGGGCGTAGGACTCGATGACGCGGCCCACGATGTTGAGACGCCGTCCGGGTCGAACCGCGGCGATCGCCCGGGTGAGGGCCTGCTCGGTACGCTCGACGAGCAGGCGCGACTCCTCGGCGACGTCACCCACGAGGTATGTGGCGTCGGTGTCGCCATGCACACCGACGCCGTCGATCGTCATGAACGCCGTGATGTCGATGTTCACGATGTCGCCGTCGTCCAGCACGGTGGAGTCCGGGATGCCGTGGCAGATCACCTCGTTGACGCTTGTGCACATCGACTTGGGGAAGCCTCGGTACCCGAGCGTGGACGGGTAGGCACCGTGGTCGCACAAGAACTCGTGGCCGATGCGGTCGAGCTCGTCGGTCGTGACGCCGGGCTGGATGTGGGAGGCGGCTTCGCGCATGGCCTGCGCGGCGATACGTCCGGCGACACGCATGCGCTCGATGATGTCCGGCGGCTGCACGTCCGGGCCGCGGTAGGGCAGGGGTGCCTGCTGACCGACGTACTCCGGACGCGCGATGCTGGCGGGAACCTTCCGCTCGGGTGAGAGCGTTCCCGGAGTGACGGCGTGGGTGATCGGCACGCCCTCGAGTGTAAGGATGAGGGCATGAGCGACGCGACTCGCGGACCCTGGTACTGGTGCCTCGTACACAACCGGCTTGAAGGAGCCGAGGGGTGCCCCAACATCGAGCGCATGGGCCCCTACGAGACCAAGGAGATGGCCGAGGGAGCCCTCGACCGCGCGCATGAGCGCACCGAGGCGTGGGATGCCGAGGACAGGAAGTGGCGGGGCGGTTCCTGACCCGAGCAGATCCGGACGAGCCTGGGTGGCCATGCTGGCCGGCCGATCGGCTCAGGAGTACTCGTGCTCCGGGCCGGGGTACTGCCCGGCAACGACCTCGTCACCGAACTCGCGGGCGGCCTGCAGAAGCGAGGAGCGAAGGTCGGCGTAGACCTTCACGAACTTCGGCAGACGGCCCGAGCGCAGCCCGGCCATGTCTTGCCACACCAGCACCTGGGCGTCGCAGCCGGGCCCGGCGCCGATCCCGATGGTGGGGATGTCGACGCTCGACGTGATCTGCTGGGCGGTGGCGCTTGGCACCATCTCCAGCACGACGGCGAACGCGCCTGCCTCGGCCACGGCGACGGCGTCGGCCAGCACGCGCTCGGCGGACTCGCCGCGGCCCTGTACCCGGTAGCCGCCGAGGCTGTTCACCGACTGGGGGGTGAACCCGACGTGGGCCATCACCGGTATGCCCGCGTCGGTCAGCAGCCGGATGCTGTCGGCGACCACTTCTCCGCCCTCGAGCTTGACGGCCTGCACGCCGGCTTCCTTCATGAAGCGCACGGCGCTCGCGAGGGCCTGCTGCGGCCCGGCCTGGTAGGAGCCGAAGGGCAGGTCGCCGACGACCAGGGCACGGCGCGTGGAGCGCACGACTGCGGCAGCCAGCGGCAGCAGCTCGTCCACCGTCACCGAGACGGTGTCTGGGTAGCCGTACACCGTGTTGGCCGCGGAGTCGCCGACGAGCAGCACCGGGATGCCGGCCTCGTCGAAGATCTCGGCGGAGTAGACGTCGTAGGCCGTCAGCATCGGCCACCGCTCGGCCCGCTGCTTGGCCAGCCGCAGGTCGAGTGTGGTGACTCGTCGGCTCAGCTGGCCGCCGTACAGGGCCGGTACCTCGCTCATGGTGTCGATGCTGCCATGGACGCCGCTACGTCTCGGGCGCTGTCTCGGGCGCCGGGGTACGGGGGGCCCGCTCCCGCCACGCGTTGGTGATGGGCAGCCGGCGGTCGCGGCCGAAGTTGCGCACCGAGATCTTCGGCCCCGGCGGGTACTGCCGGCGCTTGTACTCCGCTACGTCGGTCATGCGCAGCACCCGCTCGACGAGGTCGGGGCTGAAGCCGGTGGCGACGAGGTCGACCGACCCCCGGTCGTGCTCGATGTAGTCGTCCAGCACGTCGTCCAGCAGGGCGTAGTCGGGCAACGAGTCGCTGTCGAGCTGGCCGGGTGCCAGCTCGGCCGACGGCGGCTTGGTGATGCTGCTCGCCGGGATGGGCGGCATGTGCCCGGCAGCCTCAGCCTGGGCGTTGCGCCACCGGGACAGCTCCCAGACGAGCATCTTCGGCACGTCCTTGATCGGTGCGTAGCCGCCGACCGCATCGCCGTAGATCGTGGAGTAGCCGACCGACAGCTCGGTCTTGTTGCCGGTGGCCAGCACCAGGTGGCCTTCGGCGTTCGACAGCGCCATGAGCGTCACGCCCCGCACGCGTGCCTGCAGATTCTCCTCGGCCAGGCCGGTGAGGTGCAGCGACTCCTGGAACGCCGCGACCAAAGGTGCGATCGGGACGCTCCGGTAGTCCAGGCCCGTCCTCGTCGCAAGGTCGGCGGCGTCGGAGCGGGAGTGCTCGGAGGAGTACCCGCTCGGCATCGAGACCCCGACCACGTTCTCCGCGCCCAGGGCATCGACGGCGACGGCGGCGGTGAGGGCGCTGTCGATGCCCCCGGACAGTCCGAGCACCACGGAGCGAAACCCGTTCTTGCGCACGTAGTCACGGGTGCCGGTGACCAGCGCTGCGTACACCGCACCGAGGTCGGTGCGCGGCGGGGCCACCGCGGACGGGCTGGCGAGGTACTCCGGCAGCGGGTCGGCGGAGAGGGTGACGTGGCGGACTGGCATGGGTGACGGCGCATGCGTGGTCGAGGCGGCGGGCAGCTCGAGGTCGGCGATCAGCACCCCGTCGTCGAACTGGGGGGCTCTGGCGATGACGGCGCCGCCCTGTCCGACGACGATCGAGTCGCCGTCGAACACCAGCTCGTCCTGGCCACCGACCAGGTTGACGTAGGCCAGCGTGCAGCCGGCCTCGTCAGCGCGGCGACGGCACAGCGCCAAGCGCAGATCGTCCTTCTGCCGCTCGAACGGGCTGCCGTTGAGCACCAGCAGCAGTCCGGCCTGCGCCGTCTGCGCCGCGGCAACCGGTCCACCTTCTTGCCAGAGGTCTTCGCAGATCACGATCGCGACGTCGACGCCATGCACGCGAACCGTGCTGAGCGACGAGCCGGGGACGAAGTACCGCTGCTCGTCGAACACCCCGTAGTTGGGCAGGTGGTGCTTGGCGTACCGGGCGACCACCGCGCCCCCGTGCAGCACGGCGGCCACGTTCTGCGCAGCGCCCTTCGGCACGCCGAGGCCGTCCAGGGTGCTGCTGTCGCGGTCGAGGGTGCCGAGCACGACGACCGTGTCGCCCAGTCCCTCGGCGGCGAGGCGTCGAGCCAGGGCGTCGGTGGTGCGGCGGGCCGCGTCCACGAACGACCGGCGCAGGGCCAGGTCTTCGATCGGGTAGCCGGTGAGCACCATCTCGGGGAAGACGACGAGGTGCGCGCCCTGGGCGGCTGCGTGCGCCGACCACCGAGCCACCAGCTCAGCGTTGCCGTCGATGTCGCCGACAGTCGGGTTGACCTGGGCAAGGGCGACACGCAGCCAGGGCACGACGCGAGCCTAGCCACCGGTGTGCGAGAGCGCCTGCCACGGGGCGGCACCGGAGCGGGCAGGATGGGGGGCGTGGACAAGCAACAGGAGTTCGTGCTGCGCACCATCGAGGAACGCGACATCCGGTTCGTCCGGTTGTGGTTCACCGACGTGCTGGGGCAGCTGAAGTCGGTCGCGGTCGCTCCCGCCGAGCTCGAGGGGGCCTTCGCCGAGGGTCTGGGCTTCGACGGCTCAGCGATCGAGGGCTTCACCCGGGTGTACGAGTCGGACATGCTGGCCCAGCCCGACCCGGCCACCTTTCAGATCCTTCCCTGGCGTGGTGAGTCGCACGGCACGGCCCGCCTGTTCTGCGACATCAAGCTGCCCGACGGCTCCCCGTCGCTGGCTGACCCCCGCCACGTCCTCAAGCGCGCGCTGTCGAAGGCCGCGGAGGCGGGGTTCACCTTCTACACCCACCCGGAGATCGAGTTTTTCTTGTTCGCCGACAAGCCCGAGCAGGGCAACGAGCCGGTGCCGATCGACTCCAGCGGCTACTTCGACCACACGCCGCTGGGCGACGAGCACGACTTCAGGCGGGCGACCATCTTGACCCTGGAGGCCATGGGCATCTCGGTGGAGTTCAGCCACCACGAGGCGGGCCCCGGCCAGCAAGAGATCGACCTGCGCTACGCCGACGCCTTGTCGACGGCCGACAACATCATGACGTTCCGCCAGGTCGTCAAGCAGGTCTCGCTCATGCAGGGCATGCACGCCACGTTCATGCCCAAGCCGTTCACCGAGCACCCAGGCAGCGGCATGCACACCCACCTGTCGTTGTTCGAGGGCGACCGCAACGCCTTCTACGAGGCCGGCGCCCAGTTCGAGCTGTCGTCGACCGGGCGCTCCTTCATCGCCGGGCTGCTGCGCCACGCCCCCGAGCTGACCGCGATCACGAACCAGTGGGTCAACTCGTACAAGCGGCTGTGGGGCGGGGACGAGGCGCCCGCCTTCATCTGCTGGGGACACAACAACCGGTCCGCGCTCGTACGGGTGCCGATGTACAAGCCGGGCAAGGAGCGCTCCGCTCGCGTCGAGTACCGGGCGCTGGACGCCGCCGCGAACCCCTACCTGGCCTACGCCGTGCTGCTGAGCGCCGGCCTGACCGGTATCGAAGAGGGCTACGAGCTGCCCCCGGAGGCCGAGGACGACGTGTGGGCGTTGACGAACCAGGAGCGTCGCGCGCTGGGGATCGAGCCGCTGCCGTCGTCGTTGGCCGAGGCGATCACGGCCATGGAGAGGTCCGAGCTGGTCGCGGAGACGCTCGGCGAGCACGTCTTCGAGTTCGTCCTGCGCAACAAGAGAGCCGAGTGGGCCGCCTACTCCAAGCAGGTCACCCCGTTCGAGCGTGACCGGATGCTGCCGGTGCTGTGAGACCTCGGACGGCGACGGCGACCGCCTCGCTTGCACGGCTGGGCTTCGTCGACTCGGCCAAGGCGGAGCGACTGCTGGCCAGCCCCGAGCTCGGCCCACTGGCCGACGACGCCGAGGTGCTGGGTGCGTTCGGCGCCTCCCCCGACCCCGACCTGGCGCTGCTGGGCCTCGACCGGCTGCTCGAGCATGCCGGCGATGCCGACCGGCTGGTGGCCACGCTCGAGCGCGACCCGGCGTTTCGGCACCGCTTGTTCGCCGTGCTGGGCATGTCGGCGGCCTTCGCCGACCACCTGGCCCGCCACCCCGCCGACTGGCGCGCGCTGGCCGACCTGCCGCTGCCGGCACCGCGCCGCAGTGCGGACGAGGTGCGGGCCGAGCTGCTGGAATCCGTGGGCGCCGATCCAGCCGACCCCGCACCTCGCGCCACCTCGTCCAACGGGGTAGACGACCTGCGGGCCGCCTACCGCCGGGCCATTCTGCTGCTGGCTGCCCGCGACCTGGCCGACTCCCTGGACCTCGGCATCGTCGCCGGCGAGCTGGCAGACCTGGCCTCGGCCGCCCTCGAGGCGGGGCTTGCCGTCGCGCGGGCCGAGCATGGCCAGCAGTCCGAGATGACGCGCCTCGCGGTCATCGGCATGGGCAAGTGCGGTGGGCAAGAGCTCAACTACGTCAGCGACGTCGACGTGGTGTTCGTCGCCGAACCCGCGCCGAGTGCACCCGACGCTGAGCAGGCACTGGCCGCGGCCGCGTCGCTGGCCACGTCCACGATGGCGGCGTGCGCGGCGCCGAGCACCGAGCCGCCCTTGTGGGTCGTCGACGCGGCGCTGCGTCCGGAGGGCAAGAACGGCCCGCTGGTACGCACCGTGTCGAGCCACCGCGAGTACTACGAGCGGTGGGCCAAGACCTGGGAGTTCCAGGCCTTGCTCAAGGCGCGCACCGTGGCCGGTGACCGCGAGGTTGGCGATCAGTACCTCGACGCCGTGCGGCCGATGGTGTGGCGCGCCGCTGAGCGCGAGGGTTTCGTCACCGACGTCCAGGCGATGCGCCGCCGGGTGGAGGCTCACATCCCGCGCAAGGAGGTCGAGCGCAACCTCAAGCTCGGCCGGGGTGGCCTGCGCGACGTCGAGTTCGCCGTCCAGATGCTCCAGCTCGTACACGGGCGTGCTGACGAGTCGCTGCGCAGTCGTTCCACCCTCGGCGGGTTGGCTGCGTTGACTGCCGGCGGCTACGTGGGACGTGAGGACGGCGCCGCGCTCGCGTCGTCCTACCGGTTCTTGCGCACCGTCGAGCACCGCATCCAGCTGCATCGCCTGCGCCGCACCCACCTGCTGCCGACCGCTGCGCACGACCAGCGCCGCATCGGGCGATCGCTGGGGTACCTGCGTGACCCAGACGGCCGCCTCGACTCCCAGCTCAAGCGGCACCGCACCGACGTGCGGCGGCTGCACGAGAAGATCTTCTACCGGCCGCTGCTCGACGCCGTCGCACGCCTGCCGAGCGACGAGGTGCGGCTCACTCCGGACGCCGCGCGCACGCGGCTCAAGGCCCTCGGCTACCGCGACCCGGCCGGGGCGCTGCGCCACATCGAGGCCCTGACCCAGGGGGTGTCGCGGCGCGCGGCGATCCAGCGAACGCTGCTACCGGTGCTTCTCGGCTGGTTCGCCGACGGGGTCGACGCCGACGCGGGCCTGCGGGGCTTCCGTGAGGTGAGCGACGCCCTCGGCGAGACCCACTGGTACTTGCGGCTGCTGCGTGACGAGCGGGCGGCTGCCGAGCGCATGGCGCGCGTGCTGGCGTCGAGCCGCTACGCCACGGAGATGCTGCTGCGCGCGCCCGAGGCCGTGAGCCTGCTCGGTGTCGAGTCGGGGTGGCGATTCAGCACCCGGGCCGAGCTCGAGGAGGAGGTGCGCGCCGTCGTGGCCCGCCACGACGACCCGGCTGCGGCCATCGCCGCGGTACGGGCCATGCGACGCCGTGAGCTTTTCGGCATCGCGGTCGCAGACCTGGGGGCGGAGGTCGGCGTCGGTGACGCGACGGACCAGACGCTGCCGCCGGACCAGGTCGGGGCGGCGGTCACGGCGGTGGCTCAGGCCACCGTGGCGGGTGCCTTGACGCTGGCTCGCCGTGTGGTCGTCGCCAGTCAGGGCGGTGACCCCGACGTCGAGTTCGCGGTGATCGCCATGGGTCGCCTCGGTGGGCACGAGATGGCCTACTCCTCCGACGCTGACGTCATGTACGTCTACCGGCGGGGTGAGGGCACGAGCGAGAGCGACGCGGCCCGGTTCGCCCTCGACGTGGCCCAGGAGATGCACCGCCTGCTCGCGCTGCCGTCCCCGGAGCCTCCCCTGCTGCTCGACGCCGACCTGCGCCCGGAGGGGCGCTCCGGACCGCTGGTGCGCAGCCTCGGCTCGTACGCCGCCTACTACGAGCGGTGGGGTGAGACCTGGGAGCGCCAGGCGCTTCTGCGCGCCGAGCCGCTCGCCGGCGACCAAGCCCTGCTTGAAGCCTTTCTCAGCCTCATCGACCCGCTTCGCTGGAACCCCGACGGGCTGAGCAGCGACGCGCTTCGCGAGGTGCGCCGCATCAAGGCCCGGGTGGAGTCCGAGCGCCTGCCTCGCGCGGTGGAGAAGACGCGGCACCTCAAGCTCGGGCCGGGCGGGCTCGCCGACGTCGAGTGGACGATCCAGCTCATCCAGCTGCAGAGCGCGGCAGCGGTCCCGCAGCTGCGCACGACCGAGACCGTGGCCGCCATCCGAGCCGCAGTCGACGCGGGGCTCATGGCCGGCGACGACGCCGACGTCCTGGTGGACGCCTGGCGGCTGGCGGGGGAGATGCGCAACGCGATCGTGCACGTCACCGGACGGGCGTCTGACGTCGTACCGGCCGACCAACAGGTGCTGGAGAGCCTCGCCCGGGTGCTCGGCTACGCGCCGGGGGAGGCCGCGCAGATGCAGGAGCGGCACGTGCGCGCGACACGGCGGGCCCGCCGGGTGGTGAACCGGCTGTTCTACGGCGAGCAGTGACGGCTGTGACGCGCGTACGTGCGGGCGTGGCCGCCGCGCCCGACGCGGTGCCCCTGCTGCTGCTGGCGCTCGCGCTGCCCGTCGGCGTGGCCGTGACGTTCGGGTGGTTCACCCCGTGGTTCGTGCTGCCGGTCGCCGCCCTCGCCGTGCTCGCGCTCTGGGGGCTGCGGCTGCGCGAGCCGTTGCCGCCCACCTGGGCTCTCCCGGCTGGTCTTGCCCTCGTCGCGGCACTGGCGTGGATGCTGGTGCACCTGCGCCTCACCGGCGAGTTCATCGCCGTCGACCGCGACCCGGCTGTGTACGCACTCACCGGTATCTGGCTGGTCGACAACGCCTCAGTTGCGGTGCCGATGACCGAGGCGGCCAACGCGGCGCTCGGCATCGACGGCGCTCGCACGTCGGCCCTCGGGTTCGGGCTCAGCGCCGACCCGCTCAGCCCGGAGTTCGCCCACACGCTGCCGGGTGTTGTCGCCGTGGCGGGGTGGGCTGGTGGCACGTCCGCCGTCCTCGCCGCGAACGTGGTGGTCGGGGCGATCGCCCTGCTGGCCGTCTACGCGATGGGTCGGCGCGTCGTCGGGCCGTGGTGGGCCCTGCTCCCGCCTGTGGCGATGGGCCTGGCGATGCCCCTCGTGGCCTTCTCGCGCAGCACCTACTCCGAGCCGCTGTCGTTGGCCCTCGGCGCTGCCGGGGTCGCCGCGCTGACCGCGGCGATGACTGGCGACCCGGCGCGGCAGGGCCGCTACGCCCTGCTTGCCGGGCTGTTCCTCGGGGCGGTGGGCCTGGTCCGAATCGACGGCGGGCTGCTGCTCGCCGGCGCGCTTGCCGCGGTCGGCCTGTCGGTGGTGGTCGCGCAGGTCGAGCATCGAGCAGCCCGGGCGGTACTGCTGCGGGTGGCGGGCGCGGCCAGCGCGCTGATGCTGCTCGGTCTGCTCGACATGGGGCGCAGCTCGGGCAACTACCTCAGCAGGCTGGCCGGTCAGGCGATCGCGGTGGTCGCGGCGATCATCGTCGCGCTCGCGGTCGCCGCCGCCCTCGTCCGGTGGGGTGCGCCGGTGGCGACGTGGCTCGAGGCGAACCGGCGACGGGTCGCGCTCGCGTCCTCCTCGGTCGTGGGCGTGGTCGGCGTCGTGCTGCTGACCCGCCCGTGGTGGTGGCAGGCGCGGTTCTTCGCCGGTCGCGACACCTACGTGCGCGACATCGAGCGCCGCCAGGCCGAAGAGGGGGTCGCCCTCGACGGCACCCGCAGCTACGACGAGCTGTCGCTGGAGTGGGTGTCGTGGTACCACGGGTGGCCGGCGGTGCTTCTAGGCGTCGCCGGCCTGTGCCTGCTGACCTGGTTGGCGCTGGGACGGTCTGCGTTGCCGGCGCTCGCGGTGCTGGTGACCCTCGGTGCCCCTGCCCTGCTGTTCGTCTTGCGCCCCGACATCACGCCCGACCATGTCTGGGCCATGCGACGCCTCGTCCCGGCCGCCGTCCCGCTTCTTCTCCTGGCGGCGGCTGCGCTGCTGCAGTGGGTGGCGCAGCGTGCGCCGGCTCTCGCGGTCGCTTCAGGGATGGCTGCTGCCGTGGTCGCGCTCTGGCCGCTGCTCACCTGGAATGGCCTGTTCGACGTCCGCGACCGCGTGGGTCAGGTAGCCGAGGCGGAGGCCGTGTGTGGTGAGATCGGTGACGGACGGGTGGTGCTTGCCAACCGCGTGCCCGGCGTCGACTACGTGGCCACCGTGCGCATCATGTGCGACGCCCAGGTCGTCACGCTCACGCCCGCGACGCAGCAAGCGCTCGCCGAGCTTCGGGCGGCCTGGGGTGACCGCCCGCTCAGCCTGGTCACCTTCGACCGTGAGGGCATGCCATGGACGAGACCGCCCGACGAGCCTGTCCACGAGGCCCGGCTGGCGATGTGGGAACGCAGCCTGATCGGCGCCCCGAGCTCCCCTGAGGTGTGGCAGCGGACGATGTGGTCGGGCACCGTGCTCCCGGACGGGCGGGTCGAGCCGACCTCGCCGTGAGCGCTCAGGTCCCGCGGGCAGCGTGGACGGCTCGTTCGAGCGCAGCCAGTGAGCGAGCCACCTGGGTGTCGTCGGTGGCCCAGTTGCTGACCGCGATGCGCAGCACCCGCCGGTCGTGCCACGTCGACCCGGTCATCCACGCCTCCCCGTCGGCGATGAGGGCCTGCTCGACGGCCAGTGTTGTCGCGTCGTCGCCCCACGCCGTCGACACCTGGGTGAACACGACGTCGTGCAGCACCTCGCCACCCAGGGCCCGCACCCCGTCCGCCAGGGCAACAGCGTGCCTGTGCAGCCCGGCAACCAGGTCGTCCACGCCGGAGCGGCCCAAGAAGCGCAGCGTCGCCCAGAGCGGGAACGCCCGCGCACGCTGGGAGAACTCTGGCACGAGCTCGAAGGGGTCGGGTGCGCCCCGGCTGTGCATCAGGTACGGCGCGTGCACGCCGAGCGTGGCGCGGTGCACCACCGGGTCGGCCACGATGGCCAGCCCGGAGTCGTAGGGCACGTTCAAGGTCTTGTGCGCGTCGGTGGCCCACGAGTCGGCCTGCTCGTACCCGGCGACCAGGTGCTTGGTTGCCGTCGCGGCGGCCGCCCACAGCCCGAACGCGCCGTCGACGTGAACCCATGCGCCGTGCTCGTGGGCGAGTGGGATGGCAGCCGCGAAGTCGTCAAAGCTGCCTGAGTGGATGTTGCCGGCCGCCAGCGCCACCATCACCGGGCCGTCCCCGGCGGCCAGAGGCCTCCGCCAGTGCGTCGAGGCGGACGCGTCCCTCGTCGTCCACGGCGACCGTCTGCGGGGCGCCGAGGCCGAGGTAGCGCAACGCCAGGTCGATGGTGCTGTGGCGTTCCTCGCCCACCAGCACCCGCACCGTGGGCGCGCCTTGCAGGCCGTTTGCCTCTACGTCCCACCCGGCTCGGCGCAGCACCGCGTGCCGACCGGCGGCCAGGCCGACGAAGTTGGCCATCATGCCGCCGGTGACGGTTCCCACGGTCGCGGTGCTCGGCAGCCCCAGCAGGTCGAGCACCCATGCCTCGACCACGTCGCGGGCGGCGCTGTGGGCCGGCGTGACCTCGCGCAGGCCGACGTTCTGGTCCCAGACGCTCGTCAGCCAGTCCGCAGCGATGCTCACCGGGTACGTACCGCCGATGACGAAGCCGAAGAACCGCGGGGAGGCCAGGGCCGCCAGGCCCGGCTCGGCTGCCGCGACGAGGTCGTCGATGATGGAGACGGGGTCGCTGGGGCCGTCCGGCAGGTCGGTGCCGAATGCGTCGATCAGCTCTTCAGCGCTCGCCGATGGCGGAACTCGGCGCTCCGGCATCCCGTCGAGGTAGGTCAGCGCGTGGGCCAGCGTGGTCTCGAGTAGGACGTGGGCTGTGGCGTCCGTCGGATCGGTCATGGGCTGAGTCTGCCGCGTGTGACCCGGGCGTCGCTCACGAGCACCGCGTACAGGAATCCCCACATTCGCGGCAACCTTGTCCGATTCGTCCCGCGCGTCGCAGTGCGACATGCCGTCGCGCACCGTGGCGACTCAGCGATTGTGGGGATTCGGGTACAAGGCCAGTCGCCATGGACACGTTCGGCCCCTGAACCCGCGTCGTGGCGAGTCAGGGGCCGAACGTCAGCCGGAGCTACTAGATGTCGTAGTACAGCTCGAACTCGTGCGGGTGCGGGCGCAGACGGATCGGATCGATCTCGTTGGCCTTCTTCCAGTCGATCCACGTCTCGATCAGGTCGGGGGTGAAGACGTCACCCTCGGTCAAGAAGTCGTGGTCGGCCTCGAGAGCCTCCAGAGCCTCCGGCAGCGACGCCGGCACGTGCGGGATGTCGGCCAGCTCCTCCGGGGGAAGCTCGTAGAGGTCCTTGTCGACCGGGTCGGCCGGCTCGATCTTGTTCTTGACGCCGTCGAGCCCGGCCATGAGCAGCGCCGAGAACGCCAGGTAGGGGTTGCTCGACGGGTCGGGCACACGGAACTCCACGCGCTTGGCCTTCGCCGACGTGCCGGTCACCGGGATGCGGATCGCGGCCGACCTGTTGCGCCCGGAGTACACGAGGTTCACCGGAGCCTCGAAACCCGGCACCAGGCGGTGGTAGGAGTTGACGGTGGGGTTGGTGAACGCCAGCACGGCCGGTGCGTGACGCAGCAGGCCGCCGATGTACCAGCGAGCGGTGTCGGACAGGCCGGCGTAGCCCTGCTCGTCGAAGAACAGCGGGTCGCCGTTCTTCCACACCGACTGGTGTACGTGCATGCCCGAGCCGTTGTCGCCGAAGAGCGGCTTGGGCATGAAGGTCGCGGTCTTGCCGGCCGCCCAGGCCACGTTCTTGATGACGTACTTGAAGAGCATGAGCTTGTCGCCGGCGTGCAGCAGCGTGTCGAACTTGTAGTTGATCTCAGCCTGACCGGCGGTACCCACCTCGTGGTGGGCACGCTCGACCTGCAGACCGAGGTTGCTGAGGGTCGTCGACATCTCGTCGCGCAGGTCGGCGTAGTGGTCGACGGGCGGCACGGGGAAGTACCCACCCTTGTAGCGGGTCTTGTAGCCGCGGTTGCCGCCCTCCTCCATCCGCCCGGTGTTCCAGGCACCCTCGATGGAGTCGATGTGGTAGTACCCCTCGTGCTGGTTGGTCTCGAAGCGCACGTCGTCGAACACGTAGAACTCGGCCTCGGCACCGAAGTAGGCGGCGTCGCCGATGCCTGTCGAGTTCAGGTACGCCTCAGCCTTGGCCGCGACGTTGCGGGGGTCTCTGCTGTACTGCTCGTCGGTGAACGGGTCGACGATCGAGAAGTTCATCGCCAAGGTCTTGGCCGAGCGGAACGGGTCGACGAACGCGGTCGCCGGGTCCGGGATGAGCTTCATGTCCGACTCGTGGATGGCCTGGAAGCCGCGGATCGACGACCCGTCGAACATCAGCCCATCGGCCATCGCGTCGGCGTCGAACGAGCCGACGGGCACGTTGAAGTGCTGCATGACGCCGGGAAGGTCACAGAACCGGACGTCGATGTACTCCACGCCCTCGTCCTTGACGAACTTGAGCAGTTCGTCTCCGTTGTTGAACATCCGTCCTCCTGTCCCGGCTCTGCGCCGGGCTGTCGCGACAACATGACGATCGCGCCCGGGTCTGGGCGCACCAGAAGACCGTAGGCACCAGCAGTTTCCCGACCGTGACACAGCTGTTTCTCCCGTGTTACGGCGCGGCGCAGGCCCCCACGAGCGCGTCCCAGTCGACCTGGGCGAGCTGGTTCTCGGTCACCGCCTGCACCTTGGGACGGCCGTCCTGCAGCGCCGACGACCACCTCTCGGCGATGGCTGCCACCTCGCCGAGCCGGCCGGCGGCACCCTCGTCGGGGCACGCCTGGGCTGCCGCCGACACGAGTGCCGCGAACTGCGCCGAGTCGTTGGTCGCCCGGGCAGCCAGCGCTTGGTCGATGACTTCAGCGGCGTCGTCCTCGCCCGGAGCCGGCGCGTCGGCGGATCCCCCGTGGCCTCCGGTGTCGGGGGCATCAGGTGAGGACAGCCGGTCTCGTTGCTGCACGGGGCCGTCGTCTGCGCCGTCGCCGCACGCCACGAGCAGCAGACCGGCACACGCCAGGACGGCGACGGACCGATGCCAGCGCGAAGCCACGGACCCAGTGTGCCTAGCCTGTGATCATGCAGCCAGCGCAGCAGTTCGACCCGAGTCGATCGCCCTACCCCGGCGCTCGGCTCGGCCTGCCGCCGAGCGGGCCAGGGGCGGTCGCCACCTGGGGGCGCCGCGTCGGGGCGCTGTTCATCGACTGGTTCGGCGCCAGCCTGGTCGTGGCGCTGGTTGCCGGTGGGATGAGTCCCTGGACGCCGGGCTCGCTCGCTCAGCTCTGGCCGCTGGCTGCCTGGGCGCTGATGGTGACGCTGACCACCGGGCTGACCGGGGCGAGCCCGGGCCAGCACCTGTTGAACATGCGGGTGATCCGGCTGGACCGCCAACCGGTGGGCCTGTGGAACGCCCTCGTCCGCACCCTGCTGATCGCCCTGGTCGTCCCACCGCTGGTAGCCGACACTGACCGTCGGGGCTGGCACGACCTGGCCGTGGGCACCGTCGTCGTGACCGGACCCCGGGGGGCCTGAACGGCGCGGTGACCCGGCTCAGCGCGGGGGCATCGAGCCCTTCGGAAGCTTGACGTTCTTGGGCAGCGGCCCCTTCGGGATGGGCAGCTGGCCGGCGCCTGAGGGCATGGCCCGCAGCCGGTTGCGCACCTCGGTCATCTCGGCCGGCGTGATGGCCTTGGGAAGCTTCTGCACCTTGCGGCCGAGCTTGCGCAGGGGGACCTGTCCCTCCTCGTTGCCGGCGACGAGCTCGGTGATAGGCACTGATCCGGCGAGACGGGCGTGGCGCTTGTGCTCCTGGGTCAGCAGGTTCTTGACCCGGGGTCCGCTCGTGCCCTCACCGACCAGCACGATGCCGGGCTTGCCGATCACCCGGTGCACCACGTCCTGCTGCCGGTTGACGGCGATCGCCGGCTCGACGAACCAGCCGCGACGCAGGGTCTGCAGGGCAGACGCTGCGGCACCCGGTTGGCCCTCGATCTGCTTGTAGACGGCCGCTTCGGCCCGGCGCGTGAAGATGATGGTGCCCACGAGAAAAGCGATCGGCAGACCCATGAGGATCCAGAAGACGAGAGGCCCCACGAGCAGGCCTAGCCCGATGCTGACCACCAGGATGATGCCGGCGGAGCCGAACGTGTAGAGGCCGAGCCGCTTGTCGGTGCGCGACGCGATCTTGTAGGCCTGACCGATCTGCCGCAGACGCCCGAAGCGTTGCTTCTTGGGGGCGTCGGCGGGGGTCACATCCGTTTTCTTGGCCACGAGGTCGCCAGGGTAGTCCCCGTCAGCGGGTGCCGGGAGCGGTCAGTGCGCGCCGCTCGACGGCTTGGCGGTACAGACGCCCAGCGCGGTAGGACGAGCGCACCAGCGGACCGGACATGACCCCGGCGAACCCGATCGCCTCAGCCTCGGAGGCCAGCGCGTCGAACTCGTCCGGGTGCACCCACCGCGTGACCGGGTGGTGGCGTGCGGACGGACGTAGGTACTGGGTGATGGTTACCAGGTCACAGCCGGCCCCGTGCAGGTCGCGCAGGGCCTGGGTCACCTCGTCCATCTCCTCGCCCATGCCCAGGATCAGGTTGGACTTGGTCACGAGCCCAGCCGCACGTCCCTGGCTGAGCACGTCGAGGGAACGCTCGTACGAGAACGCCGGCCGGATGCGCTTGAACAGTCGCGGAACGGTCTCGACGTTGTGGGCAAACACCTCGGGTCGGGCGTCGAACACCTGGCCCAGCAGGTCCGGCTTGCCGGAGAAGTCCGGCACCAAGATCTCCACCCCGGTGTCCGGGTTGACCTCGTGCACCGCCCGGATCGTCTCGGCGTACAGCCACGCGCCCTCGTCGGGCAGGTCGTCGCGGGCGACGCCGGTGACGGTCGCGTAGCGCAGCCCCATCGTGCGCACCGACTCCGCGACCCGTCGGGGCTCGTCGCGGTCGAGGTCGGCCGGCTTGCCGGTGTCGATCTGGCAGAAGTCGCAGCGCCGCGTGCACTGGTCGCCACCGATCAAGAACGTGGCCTCGCGGTCCTCCCAGCACTCGTAGATGTTCGGGCAGCCGGCCTCCTGGCAGACGGTGTGCAGGTCTTCGGACTGCACCAGGCTGCGTATCTCGGAGTAGGCCGGGCCGAGCTTCGCCCGGGTACGAATCCACTCCGGCTTCTTCTCGATGGGCACCGCACTGTTGCGGACCTCGAGCCGCAGCATGCGCCGACCCTCAGGAACGACTGTCACGCCCGCCAGCCTACGTCTGGTGCCCCGACGGCGCCGCCGCGGCGATCGACGCTCGCGCATCGTCTGCCGAGCCCACCCCCAGTCGCTGCTCGACAAGGTCGGCGACCTCCAGCACCGGGACGGGCCGACCCAGCTCGGCGCTCAACGACGTGACGCCGGCGTCGGCGATGCCGCAGGGCACGATGGCGGAGAACCACGACAGGTCGCAGTCAGCGTTGATCGCGAACCCGTGCATCGTCACGCCACGCGACACCCGGATACCGATGGCGGCCACCTTGCGCTCGGGGCCCCGCTCGTCTGCCGGCACCCAGACTCCGCTGCGACCAGCGACCCGATCGGCGTGCAGCCCCAGGTCGGCGCAGACGTCGATGAGAAGGCCTTCTAGGGAGCGCACGAAGTCGACCACGTCGAGGGGTTCGGGAAGGCGCACCACGGGGTACCCGACAAGCTGTCCCGGTCCGTGCCAGGTGATCTTGCCCCCACGGTCGACGTCCACGACCTCGGCACCGCGCGTGGTGCCGAGCATCGGCCGCTCGAACGGCTCGGTCCGCCTCCCAGCGGTGAACACGGGCTCGTGCTCGAGCAGCAGAACCGTGTCGGCGATCTCGTCGGCGACTCGACGTGCGTGCGTCGTGCGCTGCAGCGTCCACGTCGCCTCGTACGGCTGGTACGTCTGCCCCAGCTCGAGGCGCTGCACGTCGACGTCGTGGCCGATCACCTACGTCAGCGTACGCCCGGGGCCCTGGTTGAGGTGCTCGACGATGGCCACCAGGTTCGCGCGCAGCAGGGGGAGGTCGACGACCTCGCCCAGCAGGTCGGGCTCGGCGGCTGACATGTCGACGGCCTGGGCGTAGGCCGCCCGTCCGGGCGTCGTGAGCGACACCTCGACGGTGCGGCGGTCGACGCGTGCACGATTGCGCTCGACGAGGCCGTCGCGCTCCAGGCGGTCCACCGTGCGGGTCATCGTCTGTGGCGTGACCTGGCACCGGGCGGCCAGGTCGTGCACGGCGACCGGGGTGTCGTGGCCCAGCTCGTGCAGCGCCATCAGCCCGGCGTGGGTGAGCCCCTGCTGGGCGAGTCGAGCGGCCCAGGCGCCTTCGACAAGGCGCGCAGCCATCGACAGGAGCCGACCGGTCGGCCAGCGGGCCAGGTCGTCGCTCGGAGTTGCATTCACGCTCATCGGCCACCATGCTGATGGTTCGCAAGCGAATGTTCAACTCGACAACTAATTCGGAGCGCGTCATGGCACCCACGGATGCGGTAGAGACCCCCTCCGCCGAGGCACCTCGCAAGACGCGGCGGCTGCGCTGGCTGCTGCCGGCTCTCGTGCTGCTGGCCTGGCTTGCCGTGGGCGGGCCGCTCGGCCAGTACGCCGGGCTGCTGAACGAGGTTCAGGAAAACGACTCGGCGTCGTTCCTTCCGGCCGATGCGGAGTCGACGCAGGTCAACGAGCTGGCTACGGCATTCAACGACGACGACGTCGTCCCGGCGGTGGTGGTCTACGAGTTCGACCGAGCCGTCACCCCCGACGACGTCGCCGCGATTGCCACCGACGTGGCCGAGATCGCCGCTCTGGACGGCGTCGTCGGCGAGCCGGTCGGGCCGATCCCGTCCGAGAGCGGCGAGGCCGTGCAGGTGATCGTCGGCCTCGACGCCACCGAGGCGACGGAGACGGCCGAGTACGTCGACCAGATCCGGGCGATCGCCGGCACCGACGGCACCATCGAGATCGACGGGGCCGCCAGCTACGTGACCGGACCTGCGGGCTTCCTTGCCGATCTCGGCGAGGCATTCGGAGCCATCGACGGCATCTTGCTGCTGGTCACGTTCGGCGTGGTGCTGCTCATCCTGCTCATCGTCTACCGAAGCCCGGTTCTGCCGGCCCTGGTGCTCTTCGCCTCGCTGCTCGCTCTCGGCGCGGCATCCTTCGTCATCTACAACCTCGCCGACGCCGACGTGCTCACGCTGAACGGCCAGAGCCAGGGCATCTTGTTCATCCTCGTCGTGGGAGCGGCGACCGATTACTCGTTGCTTCTCGTCTCGCGCTACCGCGAAGAGCTGCGGCGTCACCACAGCAAGTACGACGCCATGCGCGCCACGCTCAAGGGCACCTACGAGGCGATCCTGGCCTCCGGCGGCACCGTCGTGCTCGGTGTCATGGCGCTGCTGCTCAGCGAGCTCAACTCCACGCAGGGCCTCGGCCCCGTGGCTGCCGTCGGCATCGTCTTCGCGATGCTGTCGGTGCTGACCTTCTTGCCCGCTGCCCTCGTGCTCATCGGACGGGGCGCGTTCTGGCCGTTCCGGCCCGCCTACGGCAGTGCGCCGACCGAGGTGCGTGGCATCTGGGGCCGGGTTGCCCGTCTCGTGGGGCGTCGCTACCGAGCCATCTGGATCGTCGTGACGCTGGGCCTTCTCGCCCTCGCAGCCTTCCTGCCGACGTTCAAGGCCGAGGGGGTCGCCCAGTCCGACTTCTTGCTCGCCGAGGTTGAGTCGACGCAGGGCCAGCAAGCGCTGGCGCGGCACTTCCCAGCCGGCTCGGGCAGCCCGGCCACGGTCATCGGCCCGGCCGACGAGCTTGACGCCATGACGACGACCCTCACCGAGGTCGACGGCGTGGCGCTGGTCGTCCCGCTGGCCGACCCGGTGACCGGTGACGTCATCACCGCCGACGGACGAGTGCAGCTCGACGTCACGCTGGAGGCGGCGGCCGATTCCGACGAGGCCGAGCAGACCGTCACGGTGATGCGCGACGACCTGGACGCCGTGTCGCCCGACGCCCTCGTGGGCGGCCTGACCGCCGTGCAGCTCGACACCCAGGCAGCCGCTCAGCGCGACCTCTTCGTGATCATCCCGGTGGTGCTGCTGGTCATCCTGCTCGTGCTGATGGCGCTGCTGCGATCGGTGCTGCTGCCGGTGATACTGATCGGCACCGTGATCGTGTCGTACTTCGCGACGCTGGGGCTGGGCGCGATCGTCTTCAACAACATCTTCGGCTTCCCCGGAGCCGACCCGAGCGTGCCGCTGTTCGCGTTCGTGTTCCTGGCCGCCCTCGGCATCGACTACAACATCTTCTTGATGACGCGGGCGCGCGAGGAGACGATCAAGCTCGGCACCCGGCGAGGGATGCTCAAGTCCCTGGCCGTCACTGGAGGAGTGATCACCAGTGCCGGCATCGTGCTGGCGGCGACGTTCGGCGCGCTCTTCGTGCTGCCGATCCTGTTCTTGGCACAGATCGCCTTCTTGGTCGCGGCGGGCGTTCTGATCGACGCCCTCATCGTCCGGTCGCTGCTGGTCCCGGCCCTGGTCTACGACATCGGGCCGAAGGTGTGGTGGCCCAGCCGGCTTGCCCACGAGGTGGAGTCGACCGAGCAGGACGAGCAGCCGGAGCTGGCGCGCATCGGCTGAGCCGGTTACGTCGGGTCGAGGCGGCGCGGCGGCAGCACGGTCTCGGTGACCGCGCCGTCGCCGTCGCGCTCCACGCGGTAGCCGTTGGCGTCCGGGCGGTCGCTGACGACCTCGACGAGGTCGGTGCCCCGGTAGACCAGGCCGACGCCGTCGTCGGTGGCGTAGGACAGCGGGAGCGTGGCGTCGGCGACCAGGCTGTGCAGCAGCGGGCGGCGCTCGGCCTCGCTGTCGTAGTGCACACCGTTGCCGTAGGGCAGCAGCGCGAGCCCGTTGGTGACCGCACGCAGGCGCGGGCCGAACGAGTCCGTCGTACCGCCCACGTGCCAGCACAACGAGCCGGCGGACACCCCGCTGAGCACGACGCCCTGCTCCCATGCCTCGCGGAGCACTGGTCGCAGCTCGTGCACGTCCCAGACGGCCAGCAGGTTGGCCACTGACCCACCGCCGACCCAGATCACGTCCTGAGCGAGCAGGTGGGCGGCCAGGTCGTCGACGTTGGGCATCGGGAACAGGGAGACGACGGAGAGCTCCACGTCGTCACGGCTGTAGAAGCCCTCGTGCAGCCGGGCGGCCCACACCGCCTGGTCGCCGCCCGCCGTGTTGAGGGCGGACATCTGCAGGCGGCGTCCGGGGTCGTCCGGGCGTGCCAGGTCGAGCGCGAGGTCGATGAGCGGCCCCGGCCGCAGGAACGTACGACCCCCGGGCACGAAGCCCCCGGACGTGGCCAGGATCGTCGGCTGTACTGCGCTCACGTCGCCCTCACGCTGAACCCAGGTCGGCGACGACGGCATCGGCCGCCCGCCGGCCCGAGTGCAGTGCACCCTCGATCGACCCGGTCGCACGGTGGTCGCCGCAGACGTAGGTGTTCTCGACGTAGCGCACCGGCTGCTGGACGGTCAGGGGTGCCGGCATCGCCGGCAGGGCCGCGGGCACCGGGATGCGCTCGACCAGCTGCCAGCCGGCCGTGCTGCGCCGGTACAAGGTCTGCAGGTGGGCAAGCACCGCTGCCTCGTCGGTGGCGGGGCCGGTCGTGCCCAGCACCGAGCTCGAGACGAGCGTTGATCCGGCGGGTGCATAGGTCGATGCCACGCTGCTCAGCACCGAGGTGTTGACCACGGGCCCGCGCCGTTCGCCGTCGACGAGCAGAACGGGCAGGCCGCCGGCGAGCGCGGACCCGGGCACGCCGGGCGTGGTGTGGTACCAGGTGGTCACCGAGCGCATGGGTGGGGCGGCAAAGCCGGGCAGCAGGTCGCCGACCCTGTCGGGGTCGACGGCGACCACGACGGCCCGGGCGCTCAGCTCGTCGGAGTCGGTGGAGACGCGGGTGCCGCTCACCCGGTGCGCCGGCGTGGCAAGCCGGACGGTGCCCGGCGGCAACGCTCGGGCGACCTCGTCGCTCAACGCCTGCATACCCAGCGCCGGCAGCCCCGGGGCGCCCTTCACGAACGAGCGCAGCACGAAGTCGAAGAACCTCGACGACGTGGTCAGCCCGTCCTCGAGAAAGACGCCGCTCAAGAAGGGGCGCAGCAGCCGCTCGACCGTGTCGGGCTCGATGCCACGGCGCGCCAGCATCTCTGCCGTGGTGGACTCCGGCACGCTCAGGTCGTCAGCGGGGTCGCGGCGCGAGGTCGCCAGTGCCAGGGAGCCCAGGCGAAGCTTGCCGGCCAGGCTGCCGATCGGGGCCAGCGTGGTCGAGACCACAGCCTTCGGGTAACGGCGCGGATCGGCCACCAGGTGGTGGCGGGTGCCCACCGAGACGACGACGCCGGACAAGTACGACTGCAGGTCGAGCCGGGACAGGTCGACGAACGTGCGCAGCGACGGGTACGACGGGTTGAGAACCTGAAAGCCACGGTCGAGCCGAAAGCCGTCGACCACGTCGGTGCGTACCCGACCGCCGACGGCGTCTGACGCCTCCAGCACGATGACGTCCAGCCCGGCATCGACCAGCGATCGTGCGCAGGCCAGTCCCGCCAGGCCGGCCCCCACGACGATGACGTCGGCCTCGGAGGTGGAGGACCCGTCGCGCACAGGGCGACCGTACCCGTCGAGCCAACGTTCGCACGGGGGCCGGTGGACGGCGGGCGGGTCGGTGGCCGTCGTTCTGCGACGATGGACGCGTGCCCAACGATGCGCTGCCGGAGGTTGCGGGATTCGTCGTGACCGGCACGGTGCAGCGAGCTGACTGCCCGGACTACGTGTCGGCGGTCGATGTGGCCTCCCGCGAGCATGTCCAGCTGCGCCTCGTCCCGGCCCTGGACGACGCGGAGCGATCGGCGGTCGCTGGTTCGCTGGAGCCGTTCGGGGCGCTCACCGCCGAGAACCTCGACGGCCCGGCCAGGCTGGCCCCGGAGGCCGACGTGCTCGTGGTGCCGACCCGGTCGTGGCGCCTCGACACGCTGCCAGCCCAGCCGCACCTGCCCGGCCAGGTGGTCACCGTCGTGGCACCGGTCGCGCAGGCGCTCGCAGCGCTTCACGCGGCCGGGCTGGCGCACGGCAACGTCCGCGCCGAGTCGGTCAGCGTGGACGACGAAGGACGTCCGCGGTTGGCTGAGGCGGGTGTGGCCGCGGCACTGCACGTTCTCGCCCCGAGGGAGGTGCCCGCACCGACAGAGTCCGCGGATCGTGACGACCTGCTGAGCCTGCTCGCCACTCAGGCCCGCGCTGTGGACGACGCCGCGCTGAGCGCTCTGGTCGACGACCTGGTCGAACGAGGGGCCGACCCGTCCTCGGTCGCCGACCGTCTGCTCAGCGAGGTCACAGCGGTGGCGCTGGGCGACCAGACCCCGGTGGACGCACCACCCGCTGAGCCGGTTCCCGCCGGGCGCCGGCGCTGGCCATGGCTGGTGCTGGCCGTAGTGCTCGCCGGGGTCGCCGCGGGCGTCGCAGCCCTTCTGGCGACCTCCGGCGACTCGCCGGACGGCTCTGCCGCCAGCACGCCGAGCGAGCGCCCGGTGCCGACACGCATGTCGGCCGTGCTGATGCCCGAGCCGACGTCGCAGGCGTCGGGATCGGCGGGCGCACCCGCGGCGTCGCCGGACGCCGAGTCCGCGGGGACGCTGCTGTGCGGGGCGCCGGGACCTGCGCCGGAGTCGACGCCCCCGCTGGCCCAGGACTGGGCCGAGGTCGTGCGCGCGCTGTACGTGCGGCGTACCGCCGCGCTCGTGACGGGGCAGACGTCGCTGCTGTGCGACGTGTACGACCCCCGCAGCCCCGGCCTGGCAAGCGACCTGGAGCTCGACGCGGCCTACGTCGCCCAAGGCGTGCGGCCCGACGCGCTGGTCTTCGTCGTGGAGGACGCGACCCTCGTCAGCGAGGACGGCGCGCTGCTCACGCTGGAGATCACCGACCGGCTGGAGCCGTACCGGTTGGTCGACGACACCGGACGCACGGTGGCCGAGCTCCCGGGCGTGCCGTCCGAGTCGTGGCAGGCCCGCCTCGTCCCGGACGCGACCGGCAGCGAGTGGGTCTTCGGCTAGAGCATCGACGCTGCGACGACGGCTTCGGCGTCTCGGTGCTCGAACGTGAACCCGGTGTCGATGAGGCGTTGCGGGTCGACGTTGAAGTCGGCCAGCACGTCGTCGGCGAACTCACCGAGGACGATCGTCAGGGCGAACTTGGGAACCGGGATGACCGTCGGGCGGTGGACGGCCTCGCCGATCAGCCGGGTGAACTCCCCGTTTGTGGTCATCTCCGGCGCCGACACGTTGTAGGGCCCGGACATCTCGTCGTTCGTCAGCATGTGCTCGATGGCTCGTGCTGTGTCTTGCACCGACACGACGGGCCAGATCGAGCGCCCCCCGGCGAGCGGGCCGAGCAGGCCGACCTTGGCCAAGGGGAGCAGCCGCCGTCCCATGGTGCTGCCCGCCGAGCCCATCACCAGGGTGAGCCGCGGCAGCACGACGCGCACCCCGGCCTCGGCGGCGACGGTGGTCGCCTGCTCCTTGTCGATGAGGATGCGGGCCAAGAAGTCCGAGCCGGCGGCGGAGTCCTCGACCAGCCGACGACCGTGCGTGTCGTTGCCGTAGTAGCCCATCGAGCCGGCGCTGACGAGCGTCCGCAGGGTCGGCGCCAGCTCAGCGGCGGCCCGGGCGAGCACCTGAGCCGACCCCACGTGGCTGTCGTAGAGCACCTTCTTGTACGCCTCGGTGCGGCGGCGGTCGCCCACCCCGGCCCCGGCCAGGTTGACGATGGCGTCCACCGAACCGAGCCGGTCGAGGTCGATCGTGCCGGCGCCCGGGTTCCACGACACCTCGTCCGCACGTGCGGCCGGCCGGCGCACCAGACGCAGCACGTCGTGCCCGGCCGATCGCAACCGAGGAAGGAGCTCCCCGCCGATGAAGCCGGACGACCCGGCTACTGCGATCTGCATCGACTACAGCCCGAGGTCGCCCTCGAAGGCGCCCTCTTCGAGCCGGCTCTTGACCGCGGTCAGGAACCGCGCCGCGTCCGCGCCGTCCACGAGGCGGTGGTCGTAGGTGAGGGCCAGGTACATCATCTGCCGCACCGCGATGGAGTCGGTGCCGTAGGCGTCCGGCACGACGACCGGCCGCTTCACGATCGCGCCGGTGCCGAGGATGCCGGTCTGCGGCTGGTTGATGATGGGGGTGTCGAACAGGGCGCCGCGGCTGCCGGTGTTGGTGAGGGTGAACGTTCCCCCGGACAGCTCGTCGGGCGTGATCTTGTTCGTGCGCGTGCGCTGGGCGAGGTCGGCGATCTTGCGCGAGAGCCCGGCGATGTTCAGGTCGCCGGCGTCGCGGATGACGGGCACCAGCAGACCACGGTCGGTGTCGACCGCGACGCCGAGGTGTTCGGCGTCGGAGTAGGTCACCTGCTTGCTCTCCAGGTCGATGGTCGCGTTGAGCGCCGGGTACACGGTGAGCGCCTCGAGTGCCGCCTTCGCCAGGAACGGCAGGAACGACAGCTTGACCCCTTCACGCACCTCGAAGTCGGCCTTCGCCCTGGCGCGAAGCGCGGCCACCGGGGTCATGTCGACCTCGACGACGGTGGTCAGCTGCGCGGAGACGTGCAGCGACTCGACCATGCGGTCGGCGATCACCTGGCGCAGGCGCGACATCTTCTGCGTCGTGCCCCGCAGCTCCGACGGCACAGCCGGCGCCTTGGCAGCCTTGGGCGCAGACGCAGGGGCGCTGGGTGCTGCCGTCGCAGCGGGAGCGGCGGCCGGCGGTGCAGCGGTCTTGGCGGCCTCCGCGGCGGCGAGCACGTCCTGCTTGCGGATGCGCCCGCCGACACCGGTGCCGGTGAGCGAGGCGAGGTCGACACCGTGCTCGGCGGCGAGCTTGCGCACGAGGGGGGTCACGTAGGGGGACGGGCCGTCGGCGCTCCCGCTGGCTGCAGCGGGCGCCGCGGCTGGTGCGGGTGCCGGCTTGGCCGGTTGCGAGGGGGGCGCGCTGGCCGTCGGCGCAGGAGCCTGCGCCGGGGCCGCCGTGGGCGCCGGAGGTGCCGCGGGGGCCCGCGGCAGGGGCCGCGTGCGGCGCAGCGGACGCCTGCGACCCGGGCTCGCCGATGACAGCCAGCGCGGCACCCACCTCGACGGTCTCGTCCTCGGGAACCTTGATCTCGAGCAGCACACCGGCAGCCGGGGAGGGGATCTCGGTGTCGACCTTGTCGGTGGACACCTCCAGCAGCGGCTCGTCGGCCTCGACCGTGTCGCCGACCTCCTTCAGCCAGCGGGTGACGGTGCCCTCGGTCACGCTCTCACCAAGCTGGGGGAGGGTCACCTCCTGGCCAGTCGCGCCGCCACTGGGGGCGGGGGCGGCCGGGGGCGTCTGTGCCGCGGGTGCAGCCGGCGCCGGCTCCGGCTCAGCCGGCGGCTTCGGCAGCCGGGGCCGGCGCAGCGGGAGCGCTGTCAGCGGCGCCGCTCGGCGCCTCGCCGGGCTCGCCGATGAGCGCCAGCTCGGCCCCGACCTCCACGGTCTCGTCCTCGGGAACCTTGATCTCGAGCAGCACGCCCGCAGCGGGCGAGGGGATCTCGGTGTCGACCTTGTCGGTGGACACCTCCAGCAGCGGCTCGTCCATGTCCACCGACTCGCCGGGCTGCTTCAGCCATCGGGTGACCGTTCCTTCGGTCACGCTCTCGCCGAGCTGAGGGAGAGTGACGGGGGTTGCCATGCCGGTGGCCTCTCTGTCGTGACTGTCGTGGAGCCGGGGGTCGTGCCGGGCGGTTGTCGCCGGTGATGGCGGAGCCGCTTGGTGGTGAGGCTAACCGTGCGCGTGCAGTGGTTTCCCTGCCAACGCCAGATGCGCCTCGCCCATGGCCTCGCTCTGGGTCGGATGGGCGTGGACGAGCTGGGCGACCTCGCTGGGCAGTGCCTCCCAGCTGTAGATCAGCTGCGCCTCGCCGATCAGCTCGCCGACGCGGCTGCCCACCATGTGCACACCGACGACGGGGCCGTCCTTCTCGCGGACGAGCTTGATGAAGCCGGCGGTCTTGAGGATCTGGCTCTTGCCGTTGCCGGCCAGGTCATACTGCAGCGCCTCGACCCTGTCCTTGCCGTAGCGCTCGACGGCCTCGGCCTCGGTGAGCCCGACGGAGGCCACCTCGGGCTCGGAGTACGTGACGCGTGGGATCGCGGTCTCGTCAATCGGCACCGGGTTGAGCCCGGCGAGCTCCTCGGCGAGAAAGATGCCCTGCTGAAAACCGCGGTGGGCGAGCTGCAGGCCCGGGACGATGTCACCCACGGCGTACACGCCGGCCACGTTGGTGCGCAGCCGCTCATCGGTGGGGACGAAGCCGCGATCCATGGCGACCCCCACCTCCTCGTAGCCCATGTCGGCGGTGTTCGGGCCGCGGCCGACGGCTACGAGCAAGATGTCGGCCTCGATAGTGTCGCCGTTCTCCAACGAGACGGTGACGCCGGCGTCCGTGCGCTCGACGCCGGAGAACCGCACGCCGGTCTTGAACGCGATCTTGCGCTTGCGGAAGGCCCGCTCCATCGCCTTCGAGCACGCCTCGTCCTCAGCCGGGACCAGTCGGGGCAGTGCCTCGACGACAGTGACCTCAGACCCGAACGAGCGCCACACGCTGGCGAACTCGACGCCGATCACGCCCCCGCCGAGCACGACGACCCGCTGCGGGACGTGGTCGAGCCGCAGCGCCTCGAGGCTGGTGAGCACCTTCTCGCCGTCGATCTCCAGCCCCGGCAGGGTGCGCGCGTACGACCCGGTCGCGAGCACCACGGCTGCGCCTTCGTAGCGGGTGCCGTCGACCTCGACGGCGTTGGGGGCGACGAGCCGGCCGCTGCCCTCGACATAGGTGATCTTGCGGCTCTTCACCAGGCCCTGCAGCCCCTTGTAGAGGCGGGCGATGACGCCGTCCTTGTACGAGTTGACCCCGGCCATGTCGATGCCCTCGAGCGAGCTCTTGACTCCCACGTCGGGGCCGTGGCGTGCTTCGTCAGCAACCTCGGCCGCATGCAGCAGCGCCTTGGTCGGGATGCATCCGTAGTGCAGGCACGTTCCACCAAGCTTGTCCCGCTCGATGAGGGCGACGGACTTGCCGAGCTGCGCGGCGCGCAGAGCACAGGCGTATCCGCCGCTGCCACCACCGAGCACGACGATGTCGAAGGTCGTCACCAGGTCTCCCATCGTTGTCGTCTGGCGTCCGTCGAGACCTTAGTCTCCGCGCCCGCCTCGCGTGAGTCGAAATGGGCTCCGGCGGCTACCGTGGGCGCCGGAGAAGGTGGAGGGATCACATGGCGTTCTGGCGTCGGCGCAGCAAGCCTGCGCAGGCACCCGGCAGTCTGGACCGGGCTGCGGACAAGGGTGACCTGGAGCACCTCAAGGAGTTCGCGACGTCGCGTCGCGGCGTCGAGGCGTTCGTCGAGCCGCGCACCGCCATGACCGGCACGACGGTTGTGCTCGTGGCGCACGACGGGGAGTGGACCCGGCGTCGCATCGCCGGCCCCGACGCTGCCCGCGAGCTGGGCAAGCAGCTGTCGATGCCGGTGTACGAGGCCGCCGTCGTCGGGTACCCGCAGCGCATGCGCGACTGGAACGCCCGCCAAGGCCGGTGAGCTCGCTCGCGTCGGGCTCGGGGCCACCGTCACCGTGCCGCCGCGTACGCGAAAGCCCACATTCGCCAGCTGAGGCGTGATCTCACCTGGGCTTCTGCGCCATCGCTTGCCGCGTCGAGGGACGATTGTGGGGATCGAGGTACGTCGCCTACTGGGACGGGGCGTCCTGGGACAGGGCGTCGGCGAGGGCGACCAGGGTGCGCACGCCGAAGCCCGTGCCGCCCTTGGGGGTGTAGCCGTAGGGGCCCTCGGTGTTGCGCGCAGGCCCAGCGATGTCGAGGTGCGCCCACGCCAGCCCGTCGGCGACGAACTCCTTGAGAAACGCGCCGGCCTGCAGGGCCCCGCCGTACCGGTTGCCGATGTTGGCGATGTCAGCCACCGGCGAGTCGAGCTTCGCGCGCATCTCCTCCGGGATCGGCAGCGGCCAGACCGCCTCGCCGGCGGACTCGGCGGCGGTGGCGACCTGCGCGACCGCCCCGCTGTCGTCGGAGATCAGCCCGGCGACGCGGATGCCCAGCGCGACCATGCACGCCCCGGTCAGGGTGGCGATGTCGACGAGCAGGTCGGGGGAGTCCTCGGCGGCGCGCACGAGCGCGTCTGCCATCACCAGGCGGCCCTCGGCATCGGTGTTGAGCACCTCCACGGTCGTCCCGCCATACATGCGCAGCACGTCCTGGGGTCGGATGGCCGACCCGGACGGCATGTTCTCGGCCAGCGCGGTGTACACGGTGAGGTTCACCGGCAGCTGGCTCTCGGCGACGGCGATGGCGGCTGCCGCGGCGGCCGCAGCACCGCTCATGTCGGTCTTCATGCCAATCATCGCCTCGCCCGGCTTGAGCGAGAGGCCCCCGGAGTCGAAGGTGATGCCCTTGCCGACCACGGCCAGGTGAGCGGTCGCTCCCTCGGGGCGGTAGGCGAGGCGCACCAGCCGCGGTGGGTTCGCCGAGCCCTGGCCGACGCCGACGATGCCGCCGTAGCCCCCGTCGGCGAGCGCGGTCTCGTCGAGCACCTCGACGTCGATGCCGACGGCACCTGCCGCTGCGGCGATCTCGTCGGCAAAGGCGGCGGGGGGCAGGTCACCCGGGGGAGTGTTGACCCAGTCCCGGGCGCGGTGCACGGCGGCAGCGACGGTGCTGACAGACGCGAGGTCGAGCCCGTCGACCTGGGGCACCACGACCTCACCCAGCGGGGCCTTGCCGCTGCTGGAGCGGAACGCAGTGAAGGAGTAGGACCCGAGCAGCGTGCCCTCAGCCAGCGCGGCGACGAGCGCGGGGTCGGCGGTGGCGGGCGCGAGCGCGGCGCTGTCGACACCGCCGAGGGCCCGCGCGGCTGCACCGCCCGCGCGCCGGAGAACCTCGTGCCTGGCGGCGTCACCGCGGCCCACACCGACGGCGACAACCGTCGCGGCAGCGACACCGACCGGCGCCGGCACGCGCGTGGTCTCGTCGGTCCCCCCACCGGCCCCCACGGCACGCGAGTGCCGCGGTCAGGTCGATACCGGCCTGCTCGGGAAGGCCGGTGCCGTCCAGCAGCCGCACCCCGGGGCCATCGGCAGCGGGGCGGACGAGCACGACGAGCACGTCGGCGACGGTGTCGGCGGGGGCGGAGTCGGTCACGCGGGCGGTGGCGCGGGCGTCGGTCACGACGGTCGAGGGTAATCGTGGCGGCAGGACTCTAGTGTGGCGGTCCGTGGCCGACGAACTGATCCGCTCGCCCCTGCACGACCGGCACCTCGCGCTCGGCGCGCGCATGGCCGAGTTCGCCGGCTGGCAGATGCCGTTGCAGTACAGCGGCGTCATCGAGGAGCACTCGGCGGTTCGTGGCGGTGTCGGTGTCTTCGACGTCAGCCACCTTGGCACCGTGGACGTCACCGGCCCCGGGGCGGCCGACCTGGTGAACGAGGTGCTGACGAACGACCTCGCTCGCATCGGTGCCGGCCAGGCCCAGTACAGCCTGTGCTGCACCGAGTCCGGCGGCGTCGTGGACGACCTGATCGTGTACGTGGACGACCCGACCCAGCTCCGCCTGGTGCCTAACGCAGCCAACAGCGCCGAGGTCGTCCGCCGGCTCACCGAGGCGGCGCCCGCCGGGGTCACGGTCAGCGACCGGCACCGCGACGTGGCTGTGCTCGCCGTGCAGGGGCCGGGCAGCGCGGCGGTGGTGCGCGAGCTGCGTCTGCCGGCGTCGATGGGCTACATGGCCTTCGAGCACGCCCGGTGGCAGGGCGCGGACGTGACGGTGTGTCGCACCGGCTACACCGGCGAGCACGGCTACGAGCTGCTCGTGCCGGCCGAGATCGCTGCGTCGGTCTGGGACGCGTTGCTGCGCGCGGGGGAGGGGGTCGGCATCGCCCCGTGCGGGCTGGCCGCCCGCGACACGCTGCGCACCGAGATGGGCTACCCGCTGCACGGGCAAGACCTGTCGCTCGACATCACGCCGGTGCAGGCCCGGCTGCGCTGGGCGATCGGCTGGGACAAGCCCTCATTCGTCGGCAAGACCGCCCTCGTTGCTGAGCGTGCCGCCGGCCCGCGCCAAGTGCTGCGGGGCCTGCTCGCCCAGGATCGCTCGATCCCGCGTCCGGGCATGACGGTGCGCTCCGGCGACGCCACCGTGGTCGGCGTGGTCACCAGCGGCACCTTCTCGCCGAGCCTGCGGGTCGGCATCGCGCTCGCGCTCCTGGACGCCGACGTGGTCGACGGCGACGCCGTGACGGTCGACGTCCGAGGCCGACCGGGTGCATTCGTTGTTACCAAGCCCCCGTTCGTCCAGACCTCGCCGGCCTGACCACCGCCCCTGGTTACTGTTGAGTACGTGACGGCAAGGCAGGTGGGGTCGAGGCGGCCGATGTCATGGGGTGACCGGGCCCAGTACCGCGCGGCACGGATGGCCGGGTGGGTCCCGGCCCGCGTGCTGCATGTGCTGGCCGGCGGGGCGCCCGGAGTGGTCGACGGCTCGGTGCTCGACGACCAGCTGCACCTGGGTCTGAAGTTCTGGAACCGCAGGTCCGAGCGTCGTCCGACCGACGTCGCCGAGCGGCGCGAGGAGACCCGGCGCAGCGCCGCCGTCATGTCGGGCCCGCCCACTCCTGTGCGCGCGGTGTACGACCTGACCATCGCCGGTGCCGACGGACCGCTGGCGGCGCGCCACTACGTCCCCTTCGGCCACGGGCTGAACAGCCCGCAGCCGCTGCTGGTGTGGTTCCACGGGGGCGGCTTCGTGCTCGGCGACCTCGACAGCGCCGACCAACCGGCCCGCATGCTCTGCCGCTACGGCGACCTCAACGTGCTCTCGGTGGACTACCGGCTCGCACCCGAGCACCCCTTTCCGGCGGCGCCGGACGACGCGACAGCGGCGTTCGACTGGGCGCGCGCCAACGTCCGTGAGCTCGGGGCCGACCCGACCAGGGTGGCCGTAGGCGGCGACAGCGCAGGCGCGACGCTCGCGGCGGTGGTGTGCCAGGACCGCCGCGGGCGACAGGGCCCGGCGGCGCAGCTGCTGGCCTACCCGGCGACTGACATGGTCAACCGCTTTCCGTCCATCGACCAGTTCTCCGACGGCTACTTCTTGACCGAGGCCGACACCACCTGGTTCGTCGACCACTACGCCGGCGACACCGACCGAAGCCATCCCCGGCTCTCGCCGCTGCTGGCCGACGACCTCACCGGGCTGGCGCCGGCCATGGTGGTGACCGCCGCTTTCGACGTGCTGCGTGACAACGGCGAGGCCTACGCGCGGGCGATGCGCGCCGTCGGCGTCCCGGTCGTGCTGCGACGGGTGCCGCGACTGATTCACGGGTTCTTCAACACGGTGGGCATCAACCGGGCCGCCCACGACGCCACGGTCGGCGTGGCCACGTCGTTCAGGACGATGCTGGAGCTGGCCGATCCTCTTCAGTCGTCGCACTGAGCTCTCCCTCGGTCGAGCCGACAGCGGCCGGGACGACGTCGCTGAGCAGCGACATCTCGCGTAGCAGCGCCGCTGCCGCCTGCACCATGGGGACGGCCGTGAGCGCCCCCGTGCCCTCGCCGAGCCGCATCGACGCGTCGATCAGCGGCTCGAGACCAAGCCGCTCCAGGGCCTTGCCGTGCGCGGGCTCGGTGGAGCGGTGGCCGGCCACGAACCATCGCGGGGCTTTGAACGACACCCGCTGGGCGACCAGGGCAGCCGTGGTGCTCACCAGCCCGTCCAGCACCACCGGGGTGCGCCGCAGCGCCGCCTGGGTCACGCAGCCGGCCATGGCGGCGATGTCGGGCCCGCCGACCGCGGCCAGCAGGTCCAAGGGGTCGGCGAGGCGGGTCCGGCCGCGGTACACCGCGTCGCGGACGGCGGCCGTCTTGCGCATCCAGGTGACGTCGTCGATGCCGGTGCCCCGACCGACGACGTCGATCACCTCGCTGCGGGTCAGCAGCGCGACCAAGGTGGTGGCCGGCGTGGTGTTGGCGATGCCCATGTCACCGACGACCAGCAGGTCGGCGCCGGAGTCGGCTGCCTCGTCGGCCACCGCCCGCCCTGCGGTGAAGGCCCTGATCGACTCGTCGAGGCTCATGGCGTCCTCGCGGTCGATCGACCCTGTGCCGCGTCGCACCTTGTGCCGCGTCACGCTCGGTGCGAGGTCGTCGAGGTCGGCGTCCACCGCCATATCGACGACCGACACCTGCGCCCCGACCTGCCGGGCGAAGACGTTGACCGCGGCCCCACCGGCCGCCATCGTGCGCACCATCGAGGCGGTCACCGTCGAGGGGTACGCCGACACCCCGGATGCGGCGACTCCGTGGTCGCCGGCGAACACGACCACTCGGACGTCACGCAGCGGCTCGGGTGGGCACACGCCCTGCGCGGCGCAGATCCACGCGCCCAGCTTCTCCAGCCGACCGAGGGAGCCGGGCGGCTTCGCCAGCGCGTCCCAGCGGTCCAGCGCGGCCTGCCGCATGGCCGGGTCGGGGTCGGGCATGGCCGCGGTGGTCGCGGCGATCAGCTCGGCACCGGGGGAGCGCGTGTCGGTCACGGCGTGCGCCCAGGCCCGGTGAACGTGGCCGACTCGGTGAATGCCGCCCGGCGCGCCGCTCGGCGCAGCCCCGTCAGCACCGCCGGGCCGGCCAGCAGGCACAGCACGCCGGTGAGGGCCGCTCGCGGGATGTCCCAGCCCAACCCGGTGAGCAGGTGGAACACCATGAACCGGGAGATGTTCTCCGCGAGTGGCGCACCCGCTTCGTAGGCCAGGTCGGTGCCGCCGGCTGCGGTGGCGAGGAACGGCCAGAACCAGAGGTCAAGCAACACCCCGTACATCAACGAGGCGATCACGCCGTAGGCGGCAAGCAGCCACCGCTCGGCGCGGGGGCGCACACGGGGCAGCAGCCCGGCCCCGAGGGCGACCCAGGCGGCGCCGAGCATCTGGAATGGCAGCCACGGACCCACGCCGCCGGTCAGCAGCGCGCCAGCCACCAGCGTGAGGCTGCCGAACACGAACCCGAACGCCGGGCCGAAGGCCCGTCCAGCCACGATGAGCAAGAAGAACAGCGGTTCCAGCGGCGCCATCCCCGCTCCGAGCACCCGCAGGCCGGCTCCGACAGCAGCGAGCACGCCCAGCATCGCCACGGCCTTCGCGTCGATCCCGCCGTCGGCAATCTCGGCGACCATCACCAGCAGCAGCAGCGGGACGAGCGCGACGAACAGCCACGGCCCGTCGGTGGAGTGGGCAAGCCCGGACTCCGGGGCTACGACGAGCGGCCAGACGAACGCGACCAGACCGACGAGGGACACCAGGGCGATGACGACCGCGCTGCGCCGGCTCAGTCGCAGGCTGCTACGGCCACGGGCGGTACGCGGCTCGGTGCGGGCGGGGAGGGTCGCGGTCATCCGGCCAGCTCCAACGCGTCGGCAACCTGGCGCACCGAGAGCCACGGCTGCGGCGCGAGCACCTTGGCGACCTGGGGGGCGAAAGCCGGCGACGAGGCCAGCACGTCGGCGGCTGGGCCGTCGGTGACGACGTCCCCGTCGGCCAGGATGGCCACCCGGGAGCACACCTCGGCGACCAGCTCGACGTCGTGGGTGGCGAGGATGACGGCGTGCCCGTTGGTGACCAGCCGTTGCAGCGCGTCGATCAGGCGACGTTTGGCGTGGTAGTCCAGCCCACGGGTCGGTTCGTCGAGCAACAGCAGCGCCGGCTCGGAGGCAAGGACGATGCTGAGCGCCAGCAGCAGGCGCTGGCCCTCGGACAAGTCACGAGGGTGCAGCGCGACGTCGACGTCCGGAGCCATCTCGGCGAGCACTCGGCGGGTGGCACCGACAGCTCGACCGGCGTCCTGGTCGGCGGTCGTGCACTCGTCGGTCACCGACGTGGCGTACAGCAGGTCGCCGGGTTGTTGCGGCACCAGCCCGACGGTCGCCACCATGGTCTCCGGCGACGCGCGGCGCGGGTCGAGGCCTCCGACACTGATCCGTCCGGTCTGGGGGCGGGCCAGCCCCGCCAGGCACGAGAGCAGGCTCGACTTGCCGGCGCCGTTGCGTCCCATGACCGCCATCACCTCCCCTGGACGGACCTGCATCGACACGCCGCGCAGAGCCGTGACGTCGCCGTAGCGCAGCCGCAGGTCGGTGACCTCGGCGACGGGGAGCGACAGGGCGTGCTCCGGTGCTCGGCCGGCAGCCGGAGCCAGCGTGTCGAGAGCACCCAGGCGTCGCCGCAGGTCGCCGGCGTGGCGGCGGGCGTCGCGCACCGACAGCGGGAGCGGGCTCCACCCGGCCAGGCGTCCCAGCTCGACGACGGGTGGGGCGACCTGGCAGGTGCTCATCATCGGCACCGGGTCGCCGGCTCGCAGCGTCCCGTGCTCGCTGAGCTCGACCACTCGGTCGGCGTACTGCACGACCCGTTCGAGCCGGTGCTCGGCCACCAGCACGGTGAGCCCGAGGTCGTGGACGAGGCGCTGCAGCGCGGCCAGCACGTCCTCGGCGCCCTGGGGGTCGAGTGCCGAGGTGGGCTCGTCCAGCACCAGCACCCGGGGGTGCACGGTGAGCGCCGCGCCGATGGCCACGCGCTGGCGCTGCCCGCCCGACAGCGTTCCCAGCGGTCGGTGGCGCAGCTCGGTGAGGCCGAGAAGGTCCAGCGTCTCCTCGACGCGGCGTCGCATGACGGCTGGGGCCAGGCCGAGCCACTCCATGCCGAACGCGAGCTCGTCCTCGACGACGTCGGCGACGAACCCGGACGTAGGGTCTTGGAGCACGAGCCCGACCACGTCGGCGAGGTCGCGCGGACGGTGGGCCCGGGTGGAGCGGCCGTCGACGGCGACCGTGCCGGCTAGTGTGCCGCCGGTGAAGTGGGGCACCAGCCCGTTGACCGCCCGCAGCAGCGTGGACTTGCCGGTGCCTGTCGGTCCCACCACCAAGCACATCTCGCCCTCGGCCACGGTGAGGTCGACGTGGGAGAGCGTCGGCGCGCCCGCGCCGGGATAGGTGATGGTGACGTCGTCGAAGCGGATCATGCGAGCACCTCCGCCGGCGCACTGGTTCGGCCGCGCAGGGGAGTGGCTGGGGTGGGCGGAGCGGGGGTAAGGACGGCAGGGGATGCCGCCACCAGCACGACCAGCAGCACGGACGTGGGGAGGCTCGGTGCCACCAACGGAAGGAGCCCGGCCGGGTTCATCGCCACCGGCATGGCCCCAGCGGCGAGCGTGACGCCCACGGCCGTCGCGACGCCGGCCGCCGAGGTCAGCCACTCCGGTGCCAGCCACGGGTCGGGCCGGTAGCGCGTGCGCCTCGACCGGCGTCCTGCCATCAGCGAGCCGCCGAGGGCGACGACGACGCTGACGGCCAGCAGCGGGAGCCCAGCCAGCGGAAGCAGCCCCCCGCCGAGCAGGGCGAACAGGGCGATCAGCACGCCGACGAGGCCGAGCAGCACCAGCGCAGCGGAGGCGCGACGCCAGCGCACCGGTTGGTCACCGGCCCGGGCGAAGCCACGGGAGTCCATCGCCGCTGCCAGGTCGATCGAGCTGGCGAGCCCGCCCTCCAGGACTGGGACGGCGGTGCGCGCCACTGCGCGCACACCGCGGGGCGGGCGCCCACGCAGCTGCTGGGCCTTGCGGACCCGCACGGCGTCCTCGACCAGGCGCGGCATGTAGGTGAGCGCGACGACCAGTGCGACCCCGACCTCGTAGAGAGCCCCGGGCACGGTCTTGAGCAGCCGACGCGGATCGGCGAGAGCGTTCGCGGCGCCGACTGCCGCCAGCACGGCCAGCAGCTGCAAACCCTGGTAGAGGGCGAACAGCATGCTCTCGGCCGTCACCGACCCACCGAGGCGGATGCCGGCGAGCGCTGCGGGCAGCCCGACCTCGGGCAGCGTGACGAGCACCGTCGTCCCCGGCACCGTGTCGAGCACCAGCGCGGTGAACACGAGCCGTACGACCAGCAGCGCGGCACCGAGGCCCAGGAAGGCGACGAACGAGCGCGACCATGGGGAGGCCGTGCGCCGCGACGCCACCACCAGCGCGGCAACCGCGATGATCAGCAGCAGCACGAACGGGTTCGTCGTGCGCGTCGCGGCGGTCACCAGCCCCAGCGCCCACACCCACCAGGCAGCCGGGTGCAGCAGACGTGGTTCCCACGCCTGCTGGTACCGGCCGCTGATGCTCACGCGTCGGCGATGTCGTCTGGGGAGCGGCGGCGGGCGATGGCGACGCCGGCGGTCGCCACGACAGCCACGGCGACGACTCCGATGAGCGCCCCTGTCCAATTCGTGGCAGAACCGGCGTCGGTGCTGGTGGCGAGCTCGAGCTCGACCGCAGCCTCGTCGCCGGACGGGGCCTCGCCCTCCACCGGGTCGCCGCATCCGTCGGTGGGGTAGCCGTCCACGCCACAGACGAATCCGCCGTCACCGAGCCGTAGCTCGGCGACTGCGGCCAGCACCCCCGACCCCGAGGCGTCCTCGGGCACCTGCGCACACGCCCCGCGCGCAGCGGGGACGGTGTTGCCGTCCGGGGCGTCATCGACGGTTCCGTAGTCGATGACGACGCCGACCCGCTTCGTGCCGTCCTCGGCCGGGACACTGCCGCAGAGCTGCTCGAAGTCACCGGCCGCCCGTGGGTAGCGCGTGGAGGCCTCGTCCGCGGTGGCGAACCGCCAGCCCTCGACGCTGCCGTCAGCCGGGATCGCCTCGCTGGGCCCCGCCTCGGCGAAGACCCAGGCGTCGCCCGCCCAGGCGTAGTAGCCCCAGTAGCGGAAGGCCTCGGCGTTCGCGGGGGCAGCCAGAGCGACGCTGCCGACGACGAACGCGAGGGCGACGATCAGGCGAGTCATGGAGCGGGCCATGCGGTTCCTCTCGGATCTGCAGGTCCCGCGTGACGGAGGTGCTCCACCGGACGCGCTCGCTCGCCGGGGCGACTCGAGCGGTCCGTCGGACCGGCTCCGTCCCGCAGACCTCGACGGGACATCGGTGGAGCCTGACGACTTCGACCGGTGCTCCGGCTCGCCGCGATGGCCACCAGCGGTGCTGGTGGGCGGCCTACGGTTGCGGGTCAGCGTCGGCGTCCGACCGACTTCCCCTGCCGTAGTCGTGAGGTGAGCGAAGGTTCCCACGCATGCCCCGCCTGCGTCAAAGGTCGTTCGACCATTACGTTTGTCGCGTGGCAGCAACCGGGACGTGGCGATGGTCGTACATGAGCGTGGACGGCTCCGAGCCGCCGCCGAGCGCGCCGGCGCCGGGCAGCTTCGTGAGCCAGGCCGATGCCGAGACGTTCATCGGCGAGTCGTGGCGTGAGCTGCTGGCAGCCGGGGTCGACCAGGTGAGCCTGTTCGACGGTGACCGCAAGGTGTACGGGCCGATGAGCCTGCACCCGGCAAGCGGCTAGCAGGCAGTCGTCGCGGCCCGAGTCGGCACTACGCGAGCGCGGCGACGACGAGGACGGCGGTCGTGGCCGTCTCCAGCGACGCGCCGAGCACGTCGCCGCTGACCCCGCCGAGGCGCCGCACGCAGGTCGAGGTCAGCGCTGCACCGGCAACCAGCCCGATCACGACCGCGGCCGGCCACATGGCCACCGGCCCGAGGCCCACGAGCCACGCCGCCAGTGCGACCGCGACCAGCACGGTGAGCGTGAGCAGTGCGGCCGAGACCCGCGTGACGGTGCCCGCGACCGTCGAGCCGAGGCCGGACGAGGTGGCCGCCGGCACCCCCGCCACGCACGCGAGCACGACGCTGAGGCGGCCCGTCACCACGGCGACCACCAGCGCGAACGCGGCGTCGCTGGGCTCGCTGGCCGACCCGAGGGCCACGACCTGCACGACGAGCACGAGGACGAGGGTCATGACCCCGAAGGCGCCGACGGACGGGTCCTTCATGACGGCGCGGGCTCGAGGGGGCTCCACGCCGCTGCCGAGCGCGTCGGCCACGTCGGCAAGGCCGTCCAGGTGCAGCCCACGCGTGAGCCAGGCCAGGGCTGCGATGGCGAGCGCGGCCGCCAGCAGGGCTGGGCCGTCCGCTGCGGCAACGGCAAGCACGAGCAGGGCCGGCAGCACCGCCAGGGCCAGCCCGGTGACCGGCGCGAGCAGCATGGCGGCGCCGGCGACGCGCCTGTCGACGGTGCGGGGCGGCGCGACGGGCACCCGGGTGAACGTGCCGACGGCCAGGCGGACGGCGTCGGTCACCGCAGCGGACTCTCGAGCCCGGCGACCACCAGCGACACCGCGTCGCACTCGGCGGCCAGGCGGGTGTTGAGGCGTCCCATCTCGTCGCGGAAGACCCGGCCGGCCCAGGTGTCGGGCACCACGCCCGACCCGGTCTCGTTGCTCACCGCGACGACCCGCCGGGCGGTCGTGCGCCATGCGGCCAGGAGCGCGTCCACCTGGGCCGTCACGCGGGCGCGACCCGTGGCCTGCCAGGTCGACTCGTCCCAGGCCGCGGCGTCGTCCATGACGGCCGTCAGCCAGAGCGTGAGGCAGTCGATCAGCAGTGGGGGGCCATCGGTGCGCAGCAGCCCCTCCAGGTCGGTGCTCGACTCGGTGGTCCACCCTTCGGGGCGTCGTGCCTGGTGGCTCTCGACGCGGGCGCGCCAGTCGGGGTCGTCGAGGCGTTCGCCCCCGGTTGCCACGTAGGTGACCTGTCCGACGTCGGCGAGCAGCGACTCGGCCAGCGCGCTCTTGCCCGAGCGGGTGCCACCGAGCACCAGCACGCGCTGGGGTCGTTCGCCAGACCGGCTGTCTGCGCCAGGGGCACCGGTGGGGTGGGGCTGGATCACGACCCGCATGCCGTCGTTCCCTGGTGCGGCGCCCCACCGGGCAAGCACCGTGGCGAGCTCGTCCTCGGGCGGGTTGTGGTGGCTCAGGTGGACGGCGAGCACGCGCGAGCGGTCGGTGAGGGCACCGTTGGCGCGAAGCGCAGCGAGCACGCGAGGGAACGTGACCAGGTCGAGGTGCTGCGTGGCGTGAGCGGTGTGCCGGCCGAACGTCTGCTCGACGAGGGCGAGGTCGTACGCACGTCCTGCGCAGCCGGCCAGGGTGTCGGCGGGCAGGGGACCGGTGTCGGTGGCGTACAGCAGCCTCGACCCGGCAGCATCGGTGACGTCGTAGAGCAGCGTCGCAACCTCGTGGACGGCGGGCAGCGCGCGCACCGTCAGGCCGGCTATCTCCACCTCGTCACCGGCCTGCAGAACCCACGCGGTCACCGTGGGGTCGTCGGCGAACCAGCGCTGCACCTCGTCGACCACCGTCTGCGGTCCGTGCACGGTGACCGGCGCGCCGCCGGTGGCCCAGGTGCGCCACAGCAGCGTCGCCGGAGCGAGGTGGTCAGGGTGGGCGTGCGTGACCAGGACGTCACGCACGCCGCTGAGGTCGATGCCGAGCATCTCGGCCTGACGGGCCGTGTCGGGGCCCAGGTCGAGCAGCAGGCGGGCGTCGACGAGGGCCGACGTGCTGACTCGGCGGCGCCGGTCGGCGCGCTGGGCCTGGCACGAGGCGCACCGGCAGAAGGGGTTCGGCCAGCCGTCTGCCGAGCCACTGCCCAGCAGCACGACCTCCACGAGCGTCGCAGCCTACGAAACCCGCTCAGCCAGGACGCTTCTGCGGCGCGCGCGCCGCCGTCATGGCGGGGTCCCTGATGACGGCGGCGCCCAGCGCGTTGTCGATCGCAGTCATGACCTCGGCGGGCAGGGTCACGCCGGCCGCCTCGACGTTCTCAGCCACTTGCTCCGGACGCGACGCCCCGATGATGGCGGCGGCCACGTTGTCGTTCTGAAGCACCCACGCGACGGCGAGCTGGGCCATGCTCAGACCCATCTTCTCGGCGACCAGGGACAGGCCCTGGACGGCCGTGAGCACCTCGTCGGACATCCAGCCCTTGACGAACGACGCGCCGCCGCCGGTCGTGTCGGTCGCGCGTGACCCCGCGGGCGGCTGCTCCCCGGGCCGGTACTTGCCGGTGAGCACCCCTTGGGCGACCGGCGACCAGACGATCTGCGACAGCCCCTCCTCGCGGCAGGCAGGCACGACCTCGTCCTCGATGACTCGCCACAGCATCGAGTACTGGGGCTGGCTGGAGACGAACGGCACGTGCAGCTCGCGCGCGAGCGCGGCCCCGGCGCGGATCTGGTCGGCGGTCCACTCCGACACGCCGATGTAGAGCGCCTTCCCGGCGCGCACCACGTCCGCGAAGGCCTGCATCGTCTCTTCGAGCGGGGTCTCGGTGTCGAAGCGGTGCGCCTGGTAGAGGTCGACGTAGTCGGTGCGCAGGCGGCGCAGCGAGGCGTCGATCGACTCGCGGACATGCTTGCGGCCCAGCCCCATGTCGTTGGGTCCGCCCGGCCCGGTGGGCCAGTAGACCTTGGTGAAGATCTCCAAGGACTCGCGGCGCTCGGCGGCCAGCGCGTTGCCCAGCACGGTCTCGGCGGCGCCGTTCATGTAGACGTCGGCCGTGTCGAACGACGTGATTCCGGCATCGAGGGCAGCCTGCACGCAGGCCTGCGCGGTGCCGTCGTCCACCTGGCCACCGTGGGTGATCCAGTTGCCGTAGGTGATCGCGCTGATCTTCAGGCCGGACCGGCCAAGGTATCGGAACTCCATGCGCTCGACCCTAGCCACCGAGCGCGGGCAGCGCTGGGTGGCGAGCGATGCGTCGTCAGCCGCGCGGGGGCTGGCCGGGGCGCACCGCCGGCTTCGGCAGGCGTAGGCGGCGCATCTGGGTGGCCCGCACCACGCCGTACATGGTGTTGCCCTTGCTGGTGTCGTTGGGGAACCGCTCGGCGATGCCCTTGCGCAGCCGGTACCCCAACCACCCGAGCTCGGCGAACACGAGGGCGATGGCCACCAGCCACACGAGTGTGATGGTCTGCACCAGCGCCGGGATCGGCAGCAGCGACAGCGCCAGGATGCCGATCATCACCGGCAGGAAGAACTCGGTGAGCAGCCGCCGGCCGTCGACCATGTCTCGCACGTAGCGGCGCACCTCGCCCTGGTCGCGGCGCGGGAAGTGGCTCTCGTCGCCGGACTGCATGGCCTTGTACGTCGTGTCGCGCTCGGCGCGAGCGAGCTCCTTCTGCTTCTTGCGCGCCTGCCTCTTGTTCAGCGTGGGCTTGACGCGCTCCTTGCGAGCCGCCTCTGCCTCCTTGCGAGTGGGCGTCGGTCGGCCCTTGCCGCCAACAGTGGCGTCGCCCGCCACGGACGCGGGCGTCGACGCAGCGGCGTCGGACTCTGAGGAGCTCTGTCGGCGGAACATCGCGGCCAGGATACGTGGTGCGCACGGAGCAGGCGCGGGTTCGCGGTGACGTTTGTCCGACCCCGGGCCTAGTCTGCTCCCATGGGTGTGTTCAACAGGATGTCGCTGATCTTCCGGTCCAAGGCCAACAAGGCGATGGACAAGATGGAAGACCCGCGAGAGACGCTGGACTACAGCTACACCAAGCAGCTGGAGCTGCTGCAGAAGGTGCGTCGCGGCGTCGCGGACGTCGCGACCAGCCGCAAGCGGGTGGAGCTGCAGATCGCGCGCTTGCAGACCGAGTCGGACAAGCTGCACGACCAGGCGCAGAAGGCGCTGGCGATGTCGCGCGAAGACCTGGCCCGGGAGGCGCTCACCCGCCGGTCGGGCCTGGAGCAGCAGATCAGCGACCTCGCTACGCAACACGCCGCGCTGCAGGCCGAGGAGGAGAAGCTCACCCTCGCCGCTCAGCGGCTCCAGGCGCGGGTCGAGGCGTTCCGCACCAAGAAAGAGACCATCAAGGCCACCTACACCGCTGCCGAGGCCCAGACCCGCATCACCGAGGCGGTGTCGGGCATCTCCGAGGAGCTCGGTGACGTCGGCTTGGCAGTGCAGCGGGCCGAGGACCGCACGTCGGAGATGCAGGCGCGGGCTGGAGCGGTGGACGAGCTGATTGCCTCCGGGGCTCTGGAGGACGTCACCGGCACGTCCAAGGACGACATCACGCTCGAGCTGGAGCGGATGGCGTCCACGAACGACGTCGAGCTGGAGCTGACGAAGATGAAGGCGCAGCTCGGTGCCGGTCCGTCGGCGGCCACGCCGGCGATCGAGGCCACTGACGAACCCGCCGCGACCGACCCGGCGGCTGCGCCCAAGTCGGAGGGGAACCCGGCATGATCATCCGCATCCTCGGTGAGGGGCAGTACGAGATCGATGCCGCGCAGCTTGCCGACCTGAACGAGCTCGACGGGGCTGTCGAGCACGCCATCTCGGTGGGTGACACCGCCGAGTTCAGGGGTGCGCTCACACGCTTGCTGGCGGAGATCCACGAGAAGGGCACCCCGGTGGCCACCGACGTGTTCGTCGAGAGCGACCTGGTGCTGCCGTCGGCAGACGCCACGTTGGACGAGGTGCGGGAGTACCTGAGCGACGAAGGTCTGCTGCCTGGCTGAGCCGGCGAGCTCGTCGGGAACGCCAGAACGACCTGTGGAGTTGACCAGACGTGGCACGAACTCGTTTTCAGCCTGACCGCGGCCTGGCGACCCGCATGGTCATCACCATGGTTCTGCTGGCGCTGCTCTACGTCGGGCTCGCGGCCGGGCTGTACCTGCTCTTCGGAAACGCCTCGGGGTTCTTGATCTGGGGTGTGCTGCCGATCGGCATGCTGTGGGCGCAGTGGTACTACTCCGACACGCTGGCCTTGAAGGGCATGCGTGCCCGCGAGGTGAGCCCCGCCGATGCCCCCGAGCTGCACGCCCTGGTAGATCGGCTGGCCGCGCTGGCGGACATGAAGAAGCCGCGCGTCGCGATCAGTGTCAGCGACGTGCCCAACGCGTTCGCCACCGGCCGCAGCGAGGACCGCGCCGTCGTCGCGGTCACCACCGGGCTGATGAAGCGGCTGGACGAGCGGGAGATGGAAGCCGTCCTCAGCCATGAGCTGAGCCACATCGCCCACAAGGACGTGACGGTGATGACGATCGCGTCGGCGGTCGGCGTGATCGCCGGGTTCATGATCCGCAGCGCGATGTGGTCGTCGATGGGTCGCCGCGACCAGAACAGCGCAGCGATGTTCTTCGTCTTCATGCTCATCGGCGTCGTGGTGTACGCCATCAGCTTCGTGCTCACGCGAGTGCTGTCGCGCTACCGCGAGCTGGCGGCCGACCGGGCCGGAGCGATCCTCACCGGGCAGCCGGCCGCCCTGGCCAGTGCGTTGACGAAGATCTCCGGCGACATGGCCCGCATCCCGACCCGCGACCTGCGCGCGGCCGAGCCCTACAACGCTTTCTTCATCTATCCGGCCTTCACGAACAAGGGCTTCGACATCGGTTCGATGTTCGCCACCCACCCGCCGCTGGACAAGCGCCTCGACCAGCTCGCCAAGATCTCCGCTGAGCTGGGACGGCCGATGTAGATGGGCTTCTTCGACGCCGTCATGGGCCGGCGCAAGGTCAAGGGGCCCGACCTGGACGCCCTCTTCGCGATCCCATCCGCTGCCATCACCCTCGACGTCGCGGCCGGGCTTCGCTGCACGGGGTCGGTCGCGGTCTGCTACCGAGACCCCGAAGGTGCACCGTTCGACCGGCTCGAGGCTGACGTCACGGCGATGCTGCAGGCATCGCGTCCCCAGCTGTCGCGGGACTCCCACGGCTACACCTGGGTCGTCCTCAACGGCAGCGCTGACGACATCGGCGCGCTGGTGACCGACCTGCACGCGGTCACGACCACGCTGCAGATGGAGGGCTTCGGTCCCAACATCCTGTGCGACCTGGTGCCGTTCCGGGCTGCCGACGGAAGGGTCGTGGGCCTGGTGTACCTGCCCAAGCGCGGCACGTTCTACCCGTTCGCACCGCAGGCCGGGCCAGCCCAGCAGCGCGACAACGCCCTGGAGCTACAGGTGCGCGGCGTGATCTCCGGCGAGCTGCCCATCGAGCCCGACGTCAGCCGCTGGTTCGCCGTGTGGGACGCCCCCGTCCTCTGACCCGCCGCCATCCGCCGGCCCCCCGCCGCAGCCGAGCGCTTCCCCCGGACCCGGCCCGCCGTCCCCCCAAACGATCACGTGACGGCGGAAGTTTGGGGGTTTCCAAGGAAGATCTCCCGTGGAAACCCCCAAACTTCCGCGCTGAGACCCGCTGAGTCTCGCCGGAGTCCGCGCCAGGCCGTGCCGGCGCCTGTGCCAGGCCGTGCCGGCCCCCGCGCCACTGCTTCAGGCAGAGCCCGGTCCGGCGCAGCTGTCGGTCATGAGGGCAGCGTCAGTCAGTGGACGGCGCCGTCGTCCCGCTGGGCAGCGCCAACATCCGGTCCAGCGCCACCCGCGCCCAGTGGGCCACGTCATCGTCCACCTCGATGCGGTTGACGACCCGTCCCTCGACGAGGTTCTCCAGCGACCACACCAGATGCGGCAGGTCGATGCGGTTCATGGTGGCGCAGAAGCAGACCGTGTCGTCCAGAAAGACGACGTTCTTGTCCGGGAACTGCAGCGACAGCCGCTTGACGAGGTTCAGCTCGGTCCCGATGGCCCAGGCCGAGCCGGGCTCGGCAGCCTCGAGCATCGAGATGATGTACTCCGTCGACCCCACGTAGTCGGCCTTCGTAACCACCTCGTGGGTGCACTCGGGGTGCACCAGCACGTTGACACCCGGCACTCGCTCGCGGACGTCGTCCACGCACGCCGCGCTGAACCGTCCGTGCACCGAGCAGTGCCCCCGCCACAGCAGCATGCGAGCAGCGCGCAGCTCGTCGTCGGTGACACCGAAGTCGGGCCTGTGCGGGTCGATCACCACGCAGTCGTCCAGCGTGAGCCCCAGTTCAAGGACGGCCGTGTTGCGACCGAGGTGCTGGTCGGGCAAGAACAGCACCTTGCCGGCGCCCGGGTCCCGCTGCTCGAAGGCCCACGACAAGGCGCGCTCGGCGTTGCTGGACGTGCACACGGCGCCCTCGTGGCGTCCGCAGAAGGCCTTGATGTCGGCCGAGGAGTTCATGTACGTGATCGGGACGACGTCGGCGGCGACGCCGGCGTCCTCGAGGCGCTCCCACGCCTCCTCGACCTGCTGGAGGCGAGCCATGTCGGCCATCGAGCACCCGGCAGCGAGGTCGGGAAGGATCACCTGCTGGGCTCCGGCCGTCAAGATGTCGGCGCTCTCGGCCATGAAGTGCACGCCGCAGAAGACGATGAACTCCGCGTCCGGACGCGCCGCCGCCTCGCGCGCGAGCTTGAACGAGTCACCGGTGACGTCGGCGAACTGGATCACCTCGTCACGCTGGTAGTGGTGCCCCAGCACGAAGAGCCGCTCGCCGAGGGCGTCCTTGGCCCGTTGCGCCCGCTCGACCAAGTCGGGGTCGCTGGCCGGCGGAAGGTCGCCGGGGCACTCCACCCCTCGTTCGCTGCCCGGGTCACTTGCCCGTCCCAGGAGCAGCAGCGGCAGGTCAGCTCCCGAGCGGGGCGCGGCGGTGTCGGCAGTCATGGTCCACCTATCCTCCCCCACGACACCCGCCGCGTCACCTGGGGCCGGTTCGCGGGGCGCGGGCGCCGTGGCCAGGTCGGCCAGCCTGAGGCAGACTCCCACGCCATGGCTGTCGGCCTCGTCGTTCTCTCGCTCGCCGTACTGCTCGTCGGGCTCACCCTGGTGATGTCTGCCCAGCGGCGGGTGGACGAGGCACGCCGCGTCGAGGCCCTGCTCCGAGCGGACAACGCGCGGCTGCTGCGCGCACTGGGCACCGCCGAGCAGGCCCTGCGCTCGCTGGGCAACGACACTCGACTCGACGCCTCGCTGGCGCTTCAGGTGGACGCCGCGATCGACGACGTCTCGAGGGCCAGCGGCGAGCTGGACCAGGGCTGAGCCCGTGCAGGTGCTGATCGCGCCAGACAAGTTCGCTGGCACCCTCACCGCGGCCGAGGCGGCCGAGGCGATGCGCCGCGGATGGGGTCGACGCCGCCCCGACGACGACCTGCTGCTGGCTCCCATGTCGGACGGGGGACCGGGGTTCGTCGACGCCCTGCATGCGGCGCTCGGTGGCCAGCTGCACGCGTTGACAGTCACCGGCCCGCTGGGTCAGCCGACCCCGGCGACCCTTCTGCTCGTTCGTCGCCGGTCGTCGGACGCGGGGGACCCCACGACGGCAACAACGGCCTACGTCGAGTCGGCCCAGGCCTGCGGGCTGGCCCTGCTTCCCCGCGACACGACCGGCGCCGGGCCGGAGGTGGACGTCGCCGAGGCGGCGTCCACGCTCGGGGTCGGTGAGCTGGTCGCGGCCGCGGTCGACGCCGGGGCCGACGAAGTCGTCATCGGGCTTGGTGGGTCGGGCACGAACGACGGCGGTGCCGGCATGCTGGCCGCCCTCGGTGCCGCCGGTGAACCGCCCGATGCCTTGACCGGGGGAGCAGCGTCGTTGGCCACCCTCACCGCAGTCGACCTCGACCCGGTTCGCGCACGCCTGGCGGGTCGCGTACTGATCGCGGCTACGGATGTGACCAACCCGCTGCTCGGACTTCGGGGCGCCACAAACATCTACGGGCCGCAGAAGGGCCTGTCCAGTGAACGGTTGTTCGCCGCCGACGGCGCACTGAGCCGTTTCGCCCACCTCGTCGACCGGTCCACCGCCGATGCCCCGGGGGCCGGGGCGGCCGGCGGCCTTGGCTACGCGTTGCTCGTTCTCGGCGCCCGGCAGCGTCCGGGGATCGACGTGGTCGCCCAGGCCTCTGGGTTCGGCGAACGACTCGCCGGCGCCGACCTCGTCCTGACCGGCGAGGGCAAGCTCGACCCGCAGACGTTCACCGGCAAGGTCGTCGCCGGGGTCGCCGGTCTGGCGGCCGGAGCGGGTGTTCCCTGCGTGGCCTTGGCCGGCCGGCTCGAGGTGGGGTCGCGTGAGCTGCGGGCAGCGGGCGTGGACGGTGCGTACGGGATGGTCGACGCCTTCGGTGAGCGGCGCGCGCTCGACGACCCGGCCGACGCGCTCGCCGACCTCGCCGAACGGGTCGCCCGCACCTGGGGGCGCTGAGGGGTCCCAACCCCCGAGCGGAAGTCGGGAAGCATCGGCGTCACCGGTGCGTTGGAGAGCGTGACGGCAGGTGGCTCGACGTGTCTGCTTGTGTCACGATGTCGTTCCCACAACACGGCTACTCGAGGAGCGAGATGACTGTCCAGGACGAGTCGACCAGCGCGGTTGTTCTCACCGATGGCGCAGCCAGCAAGGTCAAGAGCCTGCTCGACCAGGAGGGGCGCGACGACCTGGCCCTGCGCGTCGCCGTTCAGCCGGGCGGGTGCTCAGGGCTGCGATACCAGCTGTTCTTCGACGAGCGTCAGCTCGACGGCGACGTCGTGCTGGACTTCAGTGGCGTCAACGTCGTCGTCGACCGCATGAGCGCCCCCTACCTCGGTGGCGCCACGATCGACTTCGTCGACTCGATCGAGCAGCAGGGCTTCACCATCGACAACCCCAACGCCACCGGCTCGTGCGCCTGCGGCGACTCCTTCCACTAGCGCGCGTTGGTCTCGGCTGAGATCACCATGCTGCCGACCCCGGTGGTCCACGTGGACTGCCGGGGTCAGCGCTGTCCGCTCCCGGTGATCTACCTGGCCAGACGCATCACCGACGTCGCCACCCGCGAGGTGATCGCCGTGGCCGCCGACGACCCGGCCGCCCGCATCGACATCCCGGCCTGGTGCCGCATGCGCGGGCACGACTTCGTCGGCGAGTCCGTCGACCCGGACGGCGTCCCCGTCTACCACGTGCGCCGGATGGCCTGATGCCTGGCGCTAGCGCCGTCGCCACTTTCCTGCGCTACAGCCGGTCAGCGCCCAGATGCGACCGCACCTCGGCGACGACGTCCGGCAAGACGGCCAGCAGGCGGTCGACGTCTGCCGCCGTGGTCTCCCGGGCCAGCGACACCCGGACGTTGCCGTGGGTGAGGACGCCCATCGCCTCCAGCACGTGGCTTGGGCGCAGCGTGCTGGCCGTGCACGACGACCCGCTCGACACGGCGATGTCGGCGTCAGCCAGTGCCGTCAGCAGGGCTTCTCCATCGGCGTAGAGGCACGAGAAGGTCACCAGGTGCGCCAGGCGCTGGGTCGGGTGGCCCACCACCTGCACGTCCGGGACGAGACGGGGAACCTCGTGGCGAATCCGCTCGACCAGGGGCCGGTGCCGGGCGTCCAGGTCGGCCGACTCCCCGGCCCGGGCCTGCAGGGCTGCCGCGGCGGCCAGCGCGCCCGCGACGTTCTCGAAGCCGGGCACCACCCCGCCGCCTCGCTCGTCTTCGGGCAAGGGCGAGGTGAACCGGGTGCGGCGCCTTGTCGCGAGCACTCCCACGCCGGACGGCCCGCCCCACTTGTGTGCGCTGCCCGCCAGCATCGACCACCCTGCCGGCACGGGCTCCCGGCCCAACGACTGGGCCGCGTCCACCAGCAGCGGCACGCCGGCCTCGGTGGCGCAGGCAACAACCGCCTCCAGGGGCTGCACCGTGCCCACCTCGTGGTTGGCCGACTGGACCGCCGCGAGCGCCACGTCCCCGCCGCCCAGCTCGACCTCGAACGCGTCGAGGTCGAGCGACCCGTGCGAGTCGACCGCGACCGTGTCGTGGCGGCCCCCACGCCGAACGTGCGTCGCTCCCGCCGCCAGCACAGCCGAGTGCTCGACCGCCGAGGTCACCAGCCGGTCACCCGCCCGGCGCCGTCCACCCAGACCACCCAGCGCGCCCAGGTGCAGCGCCTGGGTCCCGCTGGCGGTGAAGACCACCTCGTCCGGGTGGGCCGGCAGGTGCGCGGCCACCACCTCGCGGGCGTTGTCGAGCAGCAGCCGGGCTCGGCGGCCCTCGCGGTACAGCCGGGCCGGGTCGGCCCACCCCTCGTCGAGGGCCGCGAGCATCACCGCACGGGCTGCTGGATGCAGTCTCTCGCCCGATGCAGCGTCGAGATATGTCACATCCGACACCTTTCAGCGCGCCAAACACCGGGAGAGGGTGGGTTTCTGCAGGAGTGGGACGCTACTCTCCCGTTGGACTGCGGCACCTTCGACGAAGACAGAGCGAGGCATGACGACGCTGGCGAGAACCTCAGGCACCCAGGGCGACGACGCGCGCCGTGGTCGCCGGACCTGGTCACGACCGGTTCGGCTGGCGACGGCATCAGGCGCAGTCGTCGCCGCCACTCTGCTGTCCGGATGTGGCATCACCCAGGATGAGGCCTTCAAGATCTCCGGCCTGCCTGAGGCGGCGTCCGACCGGGCACCCCTGATCGGCGACCTCTGGATCGGCACCTGGATTGCCGCGCTCGCCGTGGGCGCCCTGGTCTGGGGCCTGATCGCGTGGGCGTCGATCGTCTATCGGCGCAAGCACAGCGACGAGGGCCTGCCCGAGCAGGTGCGCTACAACATCCCGATCGAGACGATGTACACCGTCGTCCCGCTGTTCATCATCGGGGTGCTCTTCTTCTGGACCATGACCAACGCCAACGAGGTGCTGGCCAAGACCGAGCCCGACGTCAAGATCGGCGTCATCGGCCAGCAGTGGTCATGGACGTTCAACTACATCGACGAGGACGTCTACGACGTTGGCACCGCAGCGACCATCCCGCAGCTCTACCTGCCGGTGAACCAGGTCGTGGAGTTCCAGCTCAACTCACCCGACGTCATCCACTCGTTCTGGGTGCCGTCGTTCTACTTCAAGATGGACCTGATTCCGGGCCGGACGAATTCGTTCCAGCTCACGCCCACCAAGGAGGGCACCTTCGCCGGGCGCTGCTCCGAGCTGTGCGGCACCTACCACTCGCGCATGCTGTTCGAGGCGGTCGTGGTCTCCGAGGAGGAGTACCAGGCGCACATGGACGAGCTCGCCGCCAAGGGGCAGACCGGCCTGGTCGAGGTGCCTTTGCGGGCCTCCTTCGACGGCGAACGCGCGGCGACGACACCGGAGTCCGAGGATGGTCTCGGTCAGGAGACGGTCGGCACCGAGGGAGACAGCGAATGACGACGTACGCCGAGCCCCCTGTCCTGGAGACGGGCGGAACCCCGGAGCCGCCGCAGCCTACGCTGGGCAAGAAGATCATCAGTTGGATGACGACCACCGATCACAAGGTGATCGGCAACATGTACATGGCGTCATCGTTCCTGTTCTTCTTGATCGGTGGCCTGCTGGCTCTCGTGATCCGCGCCGAGCTGTTCGAGCCGGGCACCCAGTTCGTGAGCGACACGCTCTACAACCAGATGTTCACGATGCATGGCCTGATCATGCTTCTGCTGTTTGCGACGCCGCTGTTCGCCGGCTTCGCAAACGCGATCATGCCGCTGCAGATCGGGGCGCCCGACGTGGCGTTCCCGCGGCTGAACATGTTCAGCTACTGGACCTTCCTGTTCGGCGGTCTGATCGCGGCGGCGGGCTTCTTCACCCCCGGCGGTGCGGCCGACTTCGGCTGGTACGCCTACGTCCCGCTCTCCACCGAGGTCTACAGCCCGCAGGTGGGTGCTGACCTGGGCATCATCGGCCTGACGCTCGCCGGCCTCGGGACGATTCTTGGTGCGGTCAACTTCATCACCACGATCATCACGATGCGTGCACCGGGCATGAACTTCTTCCGCATGCCGATCTTCACCTGGAACATCCTGGTCACCAGCGTCCTGGTGCTGATGGTCTTCCCCGTGCTGGCCGCGACGTTCATCGCCCTCTACGCCGACCGCAACTGGGGCACGCAGATCTTCGACCCCTCCACCGGCGGGGCGATCATCTACCAGCACCTGTTCTGGTTCTTCGGACACCCCGAGGTGTACGTCATCGCGTTGCCGTTCTTCGGCATCATCTCCGAAGTGATTCCCGTGTTCAGCCGCAAGCCGATCTTCGGCTACAAGGGCCTCGTCGGTGCGACCTTGGCGATCGCAGCTCTGTCGATGGCCGTGTGGGCGCACCACATGTACACGACCAACGCCGTCTACCTGCCATTCTTCGCGCTGATGACCATGCTCATCGCGGTGCCGACAGGCGTGAAGTTCTTCAACTGGATCGGCACCATGTGGGGTGGTTCGGTCAGCTTCGAGACGCCCATGCTCTGGGCGGTCGGCTTCCTCATCACCTTCCTGTTCGGCGGCCTGACCGGCGTCATCCTGGCGTCGCCGACGATGACGTGGCACACGTCCGACTCGTACTTCGTCGTGGCTCACTTCCACTACGTCATCTTCGGCACGGTCGTTTTCGCGATGTTCTCCGGCTTCTACTTCTGGTGGCCCAAGTTCACCGGTCGCATGCTCGACGAGCGGCTGGGCAAGTGGCACTTCTGGACCCTGTTCGTCGGCTTCCACACGACGTTCCTGATCCAGCACTGGCTCGGCACCATCGGCTTCCCCCGCCGCTACGCCGACTACCTGCCAGAGGACGGGTTCACGATCTTCAACCAGGTCTCGACGGTCGGTGCGTTCATCCTGGCCAGCTCCACGCTGTTCTTCCTGTGGAACGTGTGGATCACCCGCAACAAGCCGAAGGTGACGGTCGACGACCCGTGGGGCTGGGGCGCCTCGTTGGAGTGGGCAACCTCGTGCCCGCCGCCACGGCACAACTTCAACCGCATCCCGCGGATCCGCTCGGAGCGTCCGGCGTTCGACCTCAAGTTCCCCGAGCTGGCTGCGGCCGAGCACGGGTTCCAGCAAGACAACGCCGGAGTGCTCACCAAGACGCTCGGCCCGGCTGACCGGGAGCCGGTCACCGAGGGCGAGCTGCGAGCCTCCGACCACGGCCAGAGCGGAAGGCCGGAGGACGTCTGATGCGTACCAGCGGAGTCATCTTCATCGGCATGACCGTGTTCTTCGGTGTCGTCACGCCGGTGTACTGGCTGCTGTCGGGCGACCCGACGGGGACCACCGCCCTGGTGCTCACCTTCGCGCTGACGGCCATGCTGGCGTTCTACCTGATGTTCGTCGCCAACCGGCTGGGGGGCACCCCACCGGAGGACCGTCCGGACGGCGAGATCTACGAGGCGGCCGGCGAGCTCGGCTTCTTCGCGCCGAAGTCGTGGACCCCGCTGATGGTCGCCGGCTCAGCGGCCGTCCTGACGCTCGGGCTTGTGTTCGGGTGGTGGCTGGCGATCATCGGGCTCGGCCTGCTCATCGCCGCACTGTTCTTCTGGGTGTTCGAGTTCTACCGCGGTGAGTGGGCCCACTGACGGGCTCGACAGGCGGCTCCACCGGCCCCGCGGCGACGCTTCAGGCGTCAGCCCGGGGCCGCTGGTCTTCGACGACCGAGAATCGCCGTCCCGCGACCTGTCGCGGCGTGATCCGGACGAAGAACTCCTTCGGCGAGGCGTTCCACGGAAAGAGGGGAAGGTCTTCGGCGGAGTAGATCTCGCTGAAGCGTTGGAGCGACTGAGCGAAGCCCTTGACCACGACGCTCCAGGCGTCGCCGGACTCCGGCGAGTACCCGTCGATCTCGAACGTCACCCGGGCGTTGGCAGCCAGCGCCGCGAGCTTGCTGCCTGGAGCGGTCTTGAAGACGATCGTGCGTTCGTGCACGAGGTAGTTGAGGGGAAAGATGTCGACCTCGCCGGCCACGGCCACGGCCATCCGCCCGACGACCTGGCTTTCGAGCAGCGCCCACGAGGCATCGTCGTCGAGAATGTCCATGCCGTTGCGGGGATCGATCGCCATGGCGAGAGCCTGCCAGGTCGACCGTCCGGCGACCAGATGAACTCCTTCACATGCGCGCCTACCATCGACGAGTGGTCGACCTGGCGCGCGGGACGGACGACCTCTCGCGTGATGCCACCCGTCGGCCGGCAGGGGTGCGCACACTCGTGCTGGTCACTGTGGCGACTGCGGTCGGTCTCGGCGTCGCCGTCTGGCTGAGCACACCGTGGACGCCCCTGGACGCGGCTCCCGACCTCACGGTTCGTGCGGACGCTGCCGCCGACTTCACCCCGGCGCAGATCGCCCAGGCCGACGACTTTCGAGCAGCAGTGCGGCTCCCCGCCTACGTGTCCCTGCTTCTCGGCCTCGCGATAACGGTCGCCGTCGGGTTCTCACCGCGGGGAGCGCGGCTGGTGCGCCGGCTGCCCAGCCCGCGATGGGCGCCCGTCCTCGTACCGGCGGTCGTAGGGGGCGTCGTCGTGCTGCTGGCGCTACGCGTGGCCACGCTGCCGTTCTCAGCGTGGCAGGAGTCGGTACGTCGGCAGTACGGCCTCTCCACTCGTGACTGGGGCGACTGGGCGCTCGACCTGGCCCGGGGGTTCGGCGTGCAGGCGGGGCTGACCCTGCTCGGAGTGCTCGCGATCGTGATGCTGGCCGCTCGGTGGCCGGCGCGCTGGCGCGGCGACTGGTGGATGGTGGCGGCGCCCGGCGCCGCAGGTCTGGTCGTGGTCACGTCGTTGGCGTACCCCTGGGTGGTCGAACCGGCGTTCAACCGTTTCGAGCCGCTGGCTGAGTCACCGCTGCGCGCATCGTTGCTCGAGCTGGCCGAGAAGGAGGGCGTTGCCGTCGGCGATGTGCTCGTCGCCGACGCGTCCCGCCGGACGACCACGCTCAACGCGTACGTGTCGGGCTTCGGGCCCACGAAACGGCTGGTGCTGTACGACACGCTGCTGGAGCAGGCCCCCGACGACGAGGTCGAGATCGTCGTCGCGCACGAGCTGGCCCACGCCCGGGAGAGCGACGTCCTCACCGGAACGCTGCTGGGAGCCGGGGGAGCGGCACTCGTGGTGCTCCTGACGGCACTGGCGGGCTCCTGGCGCCCGCTGACGTCCACGTCTGCTCTGGTACCAACAAGCAGGACTCGAAGGCGCTGGGCTCCATCTGGCGCCTCGCTGGGTCAAGCCTCAGCCGTGCCGTTCGTCCTCGCTACGGTGACTGTGCTCGGCTTCGTGGGCGGACCGGGCGAGATGACCGTCTCGAAGCACATCGAGGCACGCGCGGATGTCGTGGCGCTCGAGCTCACCGGTGACGCTGACACGTTCACCCGCATGCAGCGCAGCCTTGCGGTGGCGGCGTTGTCCGACCTCGAGCCGCCCCGCATCCTGCACTGGTGGTTCGCCTCGCACCCGAGCGCCCCAGAGCGGATCGCCCTGGCTCGCACCTGGGCCACCGTGACCGGGACTCCCGTACCGCCGCCGCTGACTGCACCGCCCGAGTAGCGCACCTTCACCTCGTCAAGCCTCGCGGCCGAGACGGCTAGTGACGCGTTGCCTCGGGTGGGTTGTGCCCGCCACCGGGCAGGATCTCGTGCTCGAGGTGGTCCTCGGTGTCGTGAGCGGCGTGCTCGAGCTCGTTGTGCAGCTCGTCGGGCGTCGGCTTCTGGACCGTGTTGTTCCAGTAGAACCGGTTGAGGGCGGCCTGACGCTTGCTCTTCTTGTGCTGGGGGTTCTTCACCCCGTTCTCGTCCACCTTGGGCCCAGCCTCGATCAGCTCCGGGCGCGGCTGCGCTGTCAGCGCGTAGGCCTCATACTCACTGACCGGCTCGTGCTCCTCGTAGAACTCGCCCTCGGTGGTCATCCGGATCACACCGGTCTCGCGACCATGGGCGAGTCGCTCCATGTCTCGGCGCTGAAGCCCGATGGCGATCCGGCGAGTGATGATGAACGCCAAAGGTGGCAGAACGAACAACCCGACCTGCATGAACCTCGTGATGTAGTTCACCGGTATCTGGAAGATCGTGGCCACGAAGTCGTTGCCGCCCGACAGCCAGAGCATGCCGTAGAAGACGATGGCCATGACACCGATGCCGGTGCGCGTCGGGTTGTTGCGCGGGCGGTCCAGCAGGTGGTGCTCACGGTCGTCGCCGGTCGCGAACTTCTCGATCGCGGGGTACGCGATCAGGACGGTCGTCAGGATGCCGGGCATCACCACCGACGGGATCAGCACGTTGAGACTCAACGTGTACCCGAAGATGACGAACTCCCAGCCAGGCATCACCCGCAACATGCCGTCGAGCCAGCCGATGTACCAGTCAGGTTGTGTTCCGGCGGTGACTTGTGACGGGTCGTAGGGTCCCCAGAACCACAGCGGGTTGATCTGGATGAGCGCCGACATCAGCACGATGACGCCGGAGACGACGAAGAAGAAGCCACCGGCTTTGGCCGTGTAGACAGGGAAGAGCGGGTAGCCGACCACGTTCTGCTCGGTGCGTCCTGGGCCGGGCCACTGGGTGTGCTTCTGGTACCAAAGGATCAGCAGGTGTGCCCCGACCAGGGCCAGGATCAACCCCGGCACGATCAGGACGTGGGCGATGTAGAGGCGGCTGATGATGTCGTCACCTGGGTAGTCGCCGCCGAAGATCAGGAACGAGAGGTATGTGCCGACGACCGGGATAGAGAGGACGATTCCCTCGATGATGCGCAGCCCGGTGCCCGAGAGCAGGTCGTCGGGCAGCGAGTAACCGGTGAAGCCGGCGCCCAGGCCGAGAAGCAGCAGCACGCCGCCGATCGACCAGTTGATCTCACGTGGGCGCCGGAACGCGCCGGTGAAGAACACGCGGAACATGTGCACCGTCATCGACGCCACGAACAGCAGCGCCGACCAGTGGTGCACCTGCCGCATGAGCAGGCCACCGCGCACGTCGAACGAGATGTCGAGGGTCGAGGCGTAGGCCTCGGACATCGGGACGCCGCGCAGCGGGACGTAGGAGCCCTGGTAGACGACCTCGATCATCGACGGCTTGAAGAACAGCGTGAGGAACGTGCCCGAGAGCAGCAGCACGACGAAGCTGTAGAGCGCGATCTCGCCAAGCAGGAACGACCAGTGATCAGGGAAGACCTTGCGCAGGTTGTCCTTGGCGAGCTTGCCGATGGTCAGCCGCGAGTCCAGTGCAGCGACGGGCTTGCTGGCGATCTTCACAGTGGCGCTCATATGCGCTCCCCGTTCTCGAACTTGGCCCGTTCCCAATAACTCGGACCGACCGGTGCTGCGAAGTCACCCTGCGCCGCCAAGTATCCCTCCGCATCAACCTCGAGCGCGAGTTGTGGGAGCGGTCGCTTGGCCGGGCCGAAGACGACCTTGCCACCGTCGGCCAGTGCGAAGGTGGACTGGTGGCATGGGCAGAGCATGTTGTGCGTCTGCTGCTCGTAGAGGCTGATGGGGCAGCCCACGTGCGTGCAGATCTTGGAGTAGCACAGGATGCCGTCCACCGCCCAGTCCTCCCGGCCTGGCTCGACGACGAACTCGTCGAGCTCCATCCGGACGAGGATGACCGAGGCGAATGCGCGCGCGGTCAGGGCGGCGGAGTGATCCTCCTCCGGGATGTCCTTGTAGGTGGCGGGCATGGCGTTGACCAGCTGGCCGACCTCCATGTCTTCGGGCCTGATGGGCTCGAAGGTGACGTCGTTGACCACGCGGGTGCCCGGCTCCCAGATCGTGCTGGCGCGCACCTCGGCCGGGTTCGGGTTCACCGGGCCTAGGTCGCCCAGAATGAACACGATCGGCAGCGGGAGCAGGGCCATCGACCCGATCAGCGAGTTGCGGATCATCGAGCGCCGTCCGATGCCGGACTCCTCGGTGCCTGCCTCGAACGCGGCGATGGCGCCGGCCTGCTCCTCGGGGGTGGACGCCAGCGGATGGCGCTCCTGCACCACCTCGACGTCGGGCATCAGCTTCTTGGCCCACTGGATCGCGCCGAGCCCGATCAAGAAGAGAGCGCCGCCGAGAGTGAGGCCGAGCAAGAAGTTCGAAAGCTGGAGGCGACCCAGGTCGCCCTCGATGAGCGGCAGGGCGAGGTACGCGGCGACGAACCCGATGCTGCCCAGTGCGGCGACGCCGAACATCGTCGACACCTGGCGCTCGGCCCGCCTGGCGGCCTTGGGGTCGGTGTCGGTGAGCCGTGGGGTGTGCGGCGGCAGCCCGGGGTCGGGAACCGGGTCGCCGCCCGAGGTGACGGGCTCGATCTCGGAGTGCGTTGTCATGGCGTGGCGTCTCCTGTCAGGACGAACGGGCGCCGAGCCAGGCTGCGGCACCGATGAGCGCTCCAAGGCCGATGACCCAGACCCAGAGGCCCTCGCTCACCGGGCCGATGCGGCCGACACCGAGCCCACCCGGGTTCGGCTCGTTCTGGACGTTGTCGAGGTAGGCGATGATGTCGCGCTTGTCCTCGGTGTTCAGCACTGCGTCGCTGAACACGGGCATGCTCTGCGGACCCGTGAGCATGGCGGAGTAGATGTGCACCGGCTCGACGCCGGTGAGCTTCGGCGCGTACTTGCCCAGGGTGAGGGCGCCGCCCTGGCCTGTCGTGTTGTGGCACTGGGCACAGTTGGTGCGGTACAGCACCCCGCCACGGGCGACGTCGCCCGTGGTCGGGTCGTACTGCTCCTCGGTCGGGATGGCCGGGCCCGGGGCGAGCGAGGCGACGAACGCGGCGAGCGCCGCCGTCTCTTCCTCGGTGTAGGCGATCGTCTTGCGGGGTGCCTGGACGTCGTTGCGCGCCATCGGCATGCGGCCGGTCCCGACCTGAAAGTCCACCGCCGCGGCGCCGACGCCGATCAGGGACGGGCCCAGCACGGTCCCGTCCTGGCGCACCACACCCTCGGCGTTCACGCCGTGGCAGGACGAGCAGCCGACCAGGAAGAGCTGTTTGCCCTCCTCGATCTGCGTGGACGTCGCGCTGGTCGTCGCAGCCTGGCTGGACGGCGACATCACCGCGTACAGCCCGGCGAGGCCAGCGAGGGCCACGGCCATGACGAGAACAGCCGCCATCGGATGGCGACGTTTGGCGAGCAGTGCGGTCACAGTCCCAACTCCATCACTGAATGACGTAGATCGTGAAGAACAGACCGATCCACACGACATCGACGAAGTGCCAGTAGTAGGACACGACGATCGCGCTGGTTGCCTGTTCATGAGTGAATCGTCGGGCCATGTACGTCCGGCCGAGCACGAACAAGAAGGCGATCAGGCCGCCCGTCACGTGCATGCCGTGGATGCCGGTCGCCATGTAGAAGATCGAGCCGTACGGGTCACTCGACAGCGCCAGACCCTCGCGGAAGAGCTCGGCGTACTCGTAGACCTGGCCGGCGATGAAGATGGCGCCCATGACGTAAGTGGCGATGAACCACTCCCGCAGGCCCCACTTGCCGACCTCCAGCATGCCGCCCAGGCGGCCGACCTGTCCGCGCTCGGCGCGCAGGACGCCCAGCTGGCAGGTCACCGACGACAGCACCAGGATCGTGGTGTTGACGGAGGCGAACGGGACGTTCAGCAGCTCTGTTCGCTCCGCCCACAGCTCGGGCGACGTGGCCCGCAGCGTGTAGTAGATCGCGAAGAGGGCTGCGAAGAACATCAGCTCGCTGGAGAGCCAGACGATCGTCCCGACCGCTGTTCTGTTCGGTCGTTCGACCACCGGGCTCACCGGGAGGTCACTCATTGCCGTTGCGGACGCCACGGGCGGCATTATGGTCATGAACAAGGGTCTGAGACGACCCCCACCCCGATTCGTGGCGATTTTGTGGCATGAATCGCGCCGAGCGGACGACTGGCTGCGTCCGGCGGGTCGGTGACGGTCGGGGGCTGGCTACCATCGGCTCACGTCGTTCGCGTGCTCCTGTGGCACGTGCGCCGCGCCCGAGACTGAGGAGCCCACGACACTGATGAGCAGCGCGACCACCGGTGCGTCCCCGTCTGCTGGCGAGCCTCGCGTGAAGGTTCTCGTCTACAGCGACAATCGCTCGACCCGGGACCAGGTGCGTCTCGCTCTGGGCAGTCGGCCGCACCCGGACCTGCCTGAGGTCGAGCTCGTCGAGGTTGCCACACGTCCGCACGTGTTTCGCGAGCTCGACACCGGCACCATCGACGTGGCCATCCTCGACGGTGAGGCGGCGCCGGCCGGCGGGCTGGGGGTGTGCCGCACCGTCAAGGACGAGATCTTCAACGCCCCGCCGGTGCTCGTGCTGGTCGGACGCCCGCAGGACGGCTGGCTGGCCACGTGGTCGCGGGCCGAGGCCGTGGTGTCGCACCCGTTGGACCCGGTGGCGGTGGCGCGGGCTACGGCGGACCTGATGCGGCGGCGTCTCGGCCTGGCTCCTGCAGCCAGCTGAACGGGTGAGCACTCAGACCAGCGCGGCGGGGTCGATGTTGTCGTGGCCGGGCGTCCTCTCGTCGCTCATCGCGGGCCACGAGCTGTCGACGGATCAGGCCTCGTGGGCGATGACGCAGATCCTGGCCGGTGAAGCCAGCCCCGCTCAGATCTCGGCCTTCGCGGTCGCGCTGCGCACCAAGGGTGAGACCGTGACCGAGGTCACGGCCCTTGTCGACACGATGTACGAGTACGCGACGCCGTTCCCGAAGCCCGCCGGTGTCGACGACGTGGTGGACGTCGTGGGAACCGGCGGAGATCGGTCCAACACGGTCAACATCTCCACCATGGCCTCCATCGTCGTGGCCGCCACCGGTCTGCCGGTCGTCAAGCACGGCAACCGGGCGGCGTCGTCCGCGACCGGGTCGGCCGATCTGCTCGAAGCGCTGGGCATCAGGCTCGACCTGCCCGTCGAGCGCGTGGGCGAGGTGCTCGGTGGCGTGGGGATCACGTTCGCCTTCGCTCCCGTCTTCCACCCGGCGATGCGGTTCGCGGGGCCGCCACGCCGCGAGATCGGCGTACCGACCACCTTCAACATCCTCGGGCCTCTGGCCAACCCCGCCCGTCCGACCGCGATGGCGGTGGGATGCGCCGATGCGCGCCTCGCACCCGTCATGGCCGGTGTGCTCGCCTCGCGCGGGGTGTCAGCGCTCGTGTTTCGCGGGGACGACGGGCTGGACGAGCTCACTACGACGACCACGTCGCGCATCTGGGTCGTCCGTGCCGGTGAGGTCGCCGAGCAGGCCTTCGACCCGGCCGACCTGGGCCTCGCTCGCAGCCATCCGTCGGACCTGCGTGGGGGACCGCCTGCGGAGAACGCGGCCGCAGCCCGACACGCGCTGGGCGGGCAGCCCGGCCCGGTGCTCGACACCGTCCTGCTGAATGCCTCGGCCGCAGTGGCGGCAGCGGGCGGGGTGGCCGGATCGCTCACCGAGGCGATGGGGGCGGCCCTGGACCTGTGCCGCGCGGCAGTGCAGGCCGGCCACGCCGAGACGCTCGTCGAGCGATGGGCAGCCGCGGTCGCCTGAGTGCTGTCTCGGGTCGCCGGGTGGGCGTCCTACAGCCCGATCGAGAAGGCCTGCTCGAGGTCGTGGCGCGAGTAGGCGCGAAAGGCCACGTGCGTCTCGGTGCTCAGCACGCCGGGCACCTTGTCGATGTGCTCGGTGACGACCGTTGCCACGTCGTCTAGCTCACGCACACGCACCATGGCGACCAGGTCGATCTGGCCGGTGACCGAGTAGACCTCCGTCACACCGTCGAGCTCGGCGATCGCCGCCGCAGCTTCGGAGACCTGCGCCACCTCGGCGCTGACGAAAACGATTGCGGTGACCATCGGCAACCTCCTTGAGACTCCGCCAGTCGACGTGGCAACACCGTAGTGACCGTGCAGGTCTACCCTGGCGCCGGCACAGCCGCACCAAGCCCGCACAGCCCCACCCGGAGGACACGACGTGACCGTCACCTGGCCGACCGCCGACACGCGATGGCGATGCAGCCAGTGCGGGAACCTCACCCGTTTCGACGTCGTGCGCTCGTCTCGAGTCAGGGAGTACGTCCATCTTGACCTCGCCGGCGAACCGGCCGTGGAGGACACCGAGGTGCTGTCGGAGACCCTGGAAGAGGTGCGATGTCGCTGGTGCGGCGCCACCGGAACCATCGAGATGGTGCCCCGGCCTGCGGCGGAGACCGCACCGACCGACTGATCGCCGTTCGCGGCGGTTGTGTCGGAGGCGGTTCGTAGCGTCACCCGGCATGAGGGTTGACTGCGACGACTGCCAGGTCAGAGGTCCACGGTCGTGTGGCGACTGTGTCGTGACGGTTCTGCTGGGGGCTCCGCCTGAGGGGGTGCACCTCGATCCCGACGAACAGGCGGCGATTGAGGCGTTGGCAGGGGTGGGGTTGATCCCTCCGCTGCGGCTGGTGCGACCGGCCTGACACTGGTGAGCAACAGCACTCGGAGCAGATCTGCGAGTGCAGGGCTGCTTGGTCACGGTCGGGTAACATCAGGGTCTCGGGACGGCAACAGCTTGCCCGGCAAACCAGTGCATTCGTATGGAAATGGACAGCCCCTCCTGTGACTTTGCTCCTTGGACGCCCAGTGCGCGTCGTCGTCGTGACTGCCAGCAGCATGGCTGTGGCCGCGGCAGCGACGATCGCGCTCGCCGGCCCCGCGATGGCCGACCCCGACCTCGACCAGGTACGTGACCGCGTCGAGCGGGTGAGCGAGCGCGTCGACGACCTCTACCTGGAGGCCGAGCAGGCCAACGAGCGGCTGCTGCAGACCCAGGAGCAGTACATGCAGGCGAAGGAGCAGCTGGCCCGAACCAGAGCCGCCGTCGAACGCCAGTCGAATCGGGTCACCCAGATGACGACCGAGCTGGGTGGGTTCGCCGCTTCCGCCTACCGGCAGGGCATCGTGGACCCGACGCTGCACCTGGTGCTCAGCGACAACCCCGCGGACGCCCTGAGCGAGTCGACCATGGTCGACGCCTACGCCGGGCAGCAGGTCGCTGCGCTGGGGAAGGTGGCCGCCGAGCGCAACGCGCTCGTCGCCCAGCAGGCCGACATCGCCGAGAGCGAGGCCGTCCTGGCGTCCCTGCGGTCCGAGATGGCCGACGAGGAGGCATCGCTGGAGTCGTCGGCGGAGCAGGCCGAGCAGCTGCTGGCCGGGCTCGAGCGCCGCGAGCAGCGCATTCTTGACGAGATCGAGGCGGATCGGGCTGCGCGCGCGGAGCAGGCAGCCCGCGCCGACGTCCGCAACGCGCCGGACGACGTCGCGGCAACTGAGGAGCCGGCTGAGGAGGCTGCCCCTGCCGCTGCGGCTGGTTCGGGACGAGGGTCGGCCGCGGTGGCCTTCGCCATGGCACAGATCGGCGACACCTATGGTTACGGCGGCACCGGCCCGAGCATGTGGGATTGCTCTGGGCTCACCGGTGGCGCGTGGGCAGCGGCGGGTGTGTCGGTGCCGCGGACCTCGCAGGCGCAGTTCTCCGGCCTCCCCCGCGTGTCGATGGACGCCCTGCAGCCTGGTGACATCGTCGGCTACTACGGGGGCGTGAGCCACGTAGGCATCTACATCGGCAACGGCCAGATCGTGCACGCGTCACGTCCCGGGCGTCCGGTGTCGGTGGCCCCCGTCTACTCGATGCCCGTTGCCGGAGCTGTCCGCCCCGGTTAACGGTCGCCCCGACGGCGATAGGGGTCGAAAGTGCGAGACATCCCTAGGGGATGGCCTACGCGATCAGCACGAGCCCTCGACACAGGATTCGTGCGCACTTCAACTCTGACCGAAGAGACCGCGAGTCGCGATCACCACACCTAGTAGAGCCCCTGGCGATGACCCGCGGCGATGGCGCATCCAACTGCCCGAACTCGACTGCCGGGGCTCCGGCTTCGAACTTGCGAACGCTAGCGGCTAGAGGGGTGCACTAGCCTTTGCCGGGCTGCGCTTCCTCGGTGGCATCGACGGTGCCATTCAAGGTCTCTTCGACGAGGGTACCGAGGGCGAAGACCGCAACCACGATGATGGCGGCGATGCTGGCGACGAGCAGACCGTACTCAACTGCCGAGGCGCTCCGCTTGCCACTGAGTATCTGACGGATACCAGCGAGCATGCTTCTCCCTTGTGGGCACGTGGGGCGCTTACCCCTCAAGCATGCCGCTGGTCAACCCCCAGTCTCATCGTCTGATCGGGGGACCCGAGCCGGTCAGCGCGTGTTGTCGCGAACCAGACCCATACGAATCGCTGTCATCAAGGCCTGCGCCCGGTTCGTGGCCCCGAGCTTGCCGTAGATCTTGGCGACGTGGGTCTTGGTGGTGGACTCGCTTATGAACAACCGACGCGAGATGGCGGCCACCCCGAGCCCTTCAGCAAGCAGGTCGAGCACCTCCCGCTCACGACTGGTCAGTCTGGGTGTGCCGCTGTCCCGGCTCCGGCTCAACGCGGCCGCAAGCCCGTCGGCCATGTACTGGTCGGGTGACTCGGCCGCATGTCGGATGGCCGCGATCACCTCTCGTGCCGGTGCGCTCTTGGCAACGAATGCCGAAGCCCCAGCGTTCTGCGCACTGAGCAACTGCTGATCACCGCCGTACATGGTCAGAATCACCAGACCCCGGGCAGGGTCCAGGTCTCTGAACTCGCGGCATAGGTCGACGCCGTCGCCGTCCGGAAGGCGCACGTCGATCACAACGACGCTGGGAGCGACATGGTTGACGACAGAGCGACCTTCGGCGACAGACGCCGCCTCTCCTACAACGGTCAGACCCTCAGCACGATCGATGGCGCGGCGCAGCCCGTCGCGGATGAGCGCGTGGTCATCGATGAGTACGACGTTGATCATGACGCGAGTGCCCCTGCTGCTGGCACGTACTCCACGCGTACGACAGTACCGCGCGGCGAGCGTGGTGAGACCTGCAGACTCGCGCCGACCCGCGCGGCCCGTTCGGCCATCATGGTCAAGCCCATGCTGTCCTCACCTGGTGTTCCCATTCCCCGGCCGTCGTCAGCGACCTCCAGCACCGCGCCATCAGCTCCGACCGCGACGGTGACCCAGACGTTGCCCGCGCCTGAGTGTCGCCGAGCGTTCGTTAGCGCCTCCTGGGCGATCCGGTAGAAGTCGCTCTCCACATCGGCGGGGAGGACGTTGCGTGTCTCATGCAGACGCAGGTGCACAGCGTTGTGCCCTATCCCCGCCTCCCGGCGAGCGAGCTCCCCCACGGCTCCCGCCAGGCCACCGCTGCGGATGCCGTCGTCGCGCAGGTCGTGGATAGACAGGCGGAGCTCGCCGACGACTTTGCTGATCGCTTCCCGCAGCCGCTCAAGCTCCTCGACCGACAACCGCTCGTCTCCGCGGTCGATGAGCTCGTCGACGATGTAGCCGAGAGACGCCACGTCCTGGGCCACCCCGTCGTGCATGTCGCGGGCGATCCTCGCCCGCTCCGCCTGGGTCGCGAGGGCCTGAACTCGCCGGAACATGACCGCGGCATCCAGATGGTTGGCCCAGCGACTGACAATGGTGTCGGCTGATAGGCGCTCGGACGGGAGCCAATCCCGGCTGCAGACAACGCTGACCTCGGCCGACTGACGGCCGTCGACCTGGACGGCAAGGGAGATAAGCGCGCCTTGGTCCGCGCCGGAGTGCGCCTCGGGCGTCCAGCCGGCTGACGGCGTCGCGCCGATCTGGGCCGCCACCTCGCGCGATTCCGCGGGGTCGATCACAACCGCTGCTGCGGCGACCGGCAGCCGGAGGGCAAGCTCGGCGAGTAGCGAGGCCGCGATCGGGTGAGCGTCGAGGCCACCGGCGAGCGGCCGAACAAGGGAGTGGAGCTCGCTGAGTAGGCGCTGGGCCTGTCGATAGGCGAGGTCCTCCTCGTTCGCCGACGCGCGTGTCTGGATGGTGCGAATCCAGGCTCCCAGTAGTCCGACTCCCAAGCCGACTGTTGACCATTGGAGGACGAGCGCGAGTTCGTCCGGGTCGTCCCACGGGGCAATACCTCCCACAAGCAGCAGAGCAGGGATTCCCGACGAGAGAAGCGCACCGACGACGCCAGCTCCCAGCCCGCCTGCCAGCGCCGGCGCGATGAGGTACGGGAGCAAGACGAACGTCTGCGGCGCGGCGACGAGGATGATCGCCGCGGCAGCGGCGCTCTCCACTGCAGGCATGGGTCGCTTGCTTGTCGGAATGAAGACGGCGACTGCGGTGCTCACCGCTGCCAGCGCCGTGAGAAGCCCGATCGCCAACAGCGTCTGGCGCTGCAGCGCCATGAGTGCCTGACCCTGCAATCCAGCTGCCAGGAGAACGATCCCAAGGAGAAGTGCGGCAACGCGGGTGCTCGCTACGGCGGTGTCGGTCAGCGACAACGCCTGGCGGACCGGCACGCGGTCGGGTTGCCTCATGACGTCCTCGCTGGTTCGCCTGTCCGGCCGATGGTGCCGGCCAATGTCTGGGGCGAGGATACCGACGTGACTGACGTCCCATCTCTTGATGCGGTGCTTGCCGAGGCCGACGGCTCCTCAGCCACGGTGAATACGGCCGCGACGGCAGTCGTCGCCACGCGGTTCGAGATGCTCCACACTTGCCTCGGTGGCGGCCTCGGCGGAACCTGCCCTGCTGGGCGAACCGTAGGGTCTCGGCGAGACACCTTTGCCCCGCAGGTTCTTCGTCACTTCGTTCGCGAGGGCGGTCGTGGAATGTGCCCCTCGTTCAAGCACGACGCCCACGGTGCTTCACCGCGTTCCTACCTGCTGGACACCCTGGTGGCGGCCTCAGCCGAACGCGACTCGGGTCACGACTCCTGCCCGGGTGCGGTCGTCGGCCCACTCCCGACCTGACACGACCAGATGCCGCCCGGCCAGTGACACGAGCGCCAGAGAAAGCAGCAGACCCGGCCACGGCGAGTCGAGCCGCACCACGATCGTGAACGCGATGCCGAGCACGGTCGCCATCGCGGCGAGCCGAGCTGAGTAGCCAGTCATGGCAGCCGGCGGAGCCGGGGTGTCGCGTGGGCCGCGCAGGTCGGCCTTGTGAGGTCGCCGGACGGACAGGCGCATCGCCAGGGCGACCGTCCAGGCAGTGCCCGCGAGCCCTGCCGCCAGCACGACCGCGATGTCGCCCGCGCTCGGCGGAGTCGGCGAGCGCAGTCCCCCGAGCAGGACGGTCATCAGCACCGAGGCCAGCACGACCTCGGCAGTCACCCTTGCCTTGGCCACGAACGCCGCCCGGGCCGCACGTGGGGTGCTCTCCAGCCAGGCTGCCCCGGATCCGTCCAAGCAGAAGACGTTCACCCCGAAGAGCAGGGCGGCACCGGCCGCCACCAGGCTGGGCAGGATCGCCAGATCGTCCCAGGTCATCCCGCCCACAAGGGCGGCGACACCGGGGGCCACGCCGAGCACGACCACGCCACGGCGGATGGGCCGCGACCGCCACACGCTCGCCCGGTCGAGCGCCATCAACGCACGCAGCTCGTCACTCATCGACCGACGGCGTCGAACAGGCTTGCCTTCACCGGCAGCGACGGAGTCCTCACGACGCCGTAGCGTCCAGGCGGTCGTACGAAAGCCTACGAGTGTTCCTGCCACGACCGCGGCGAACAGCCCCACCGCCCACAGCCACGTGGCCGATCGGTTGGGGGCCACGAACGAGATGACGAGGTCAGCGAGCGGTGAGGAGTCCAGCACCGACGCGAGTCGGCCCGACACCGCGAGCCATCCCACGAGCGCGATGGCGCCGGCCGCGGCCAGCTCGGTGCCTCGGCGACCGCGGCGGGTCTCACGCACGCCGGTGACCCACCACGACAATGCGAGTCCCAGCGCCGTCGTCGTCGCGATGAAGAGCATGAGCAACGGGAGCGCTATGGCGAGACCGGCCGCGCCGGGCGCCACGTAGCTGGTGATCCAGACCAATGCGAGCAGCTGGACCGTCCAGGCGAGGTTGAACGGCGCCAGCAGAGCCGACCCCACGAAGACCGCCCGCGGTGAGACGGGAAAGGCGACAAGGTGGGCGGCCGGCGCGATCTCCGTTCCGCCACCAGTGGCGATGCCGCTGATGGCGGTGACGACGGCGAACGCGAGCAAGACCGTCGGGAGAATGCTTCCCGCCTCGACGACGTAGATGTCCGGGGCAGCCGCGGCCGCTGCTGTGCCACCTACGAGAAGCCCGAGCGCCAGTCCAGCGGCCGCTGTGGCACCGATGCGTGCCTTGGTGGTGCGGAGCATCTGCCACCGCAGCAAGAGCAGAGCTCGTACCTGACGGGTCGTTGTCCCGCGGTCCACCTACGCTGCCCCGCTGGTCAGCAAAGACTTGTAGCGAGCCGCACCCTCGTCGCCGGCCAGGTCTGCCGCCGGGGCGGCGGTGACGACCATGCCCCCACGCAGAACGACCGCCTCGGTGCAGGCCTGCACGGCCAGACCGAGCAGATGTGTCGATACCAGGACGGCTGACCCGCGCAGGCGGAACTCCGCGATCAGCTCGAGTGTGCTGTCGACACCCAACGGATCGACACCATCGAACGGCTCGTCGAGCAGTAGGACGTCTGGCTGGTGGAAGGCAGCCAGCACCACCGAGAGGCGTCGGCCCATCCCGTGGGAGAACCCGGCTGTGACGCGATCAGCGGCGCCGGTCAGGTCGAAGCGGTCGAGCATCTCGCGAGCGCGAGGTTCCCAACCAGCAGGCATGCCTCGCAGCGTCGCCGAAAGCTGCAGGTGCTCCCACGGGGTAGCCCGTGGGATGAGCCCTCCGACGTCGGGGCAGTACCCCAGTCGGTGCTTGGCCGACACCGGATCGGCCGCCAGGTCGATGCCGGCTAGGACTACCCGCCCCGAGCTGGGTGGAACGACCCCGGCGAGCACGCGCATCGTCGTCGACTTGCCGGCACCGTTGCGCCCGACGAGCGCGACGGCTCCGCCCGGCAACACGCTGAGGTCGATCCCGTCGACCGCGCGCACCTGCCCGAACTCCACGACGAGCCCGTCGACTTCGACCAGTGGTGCCATGCCCCCCAGTGTCCTCTCCTCAGCACATGGCGCGCGCGGCGTCAGGCGTAGAGCTGTTCGATCTCACCGGCGTGGTCCTTGATGACGGCGATGCGCTTGAGCTTCATGGACGGCGTGAGGTGACCCGTGTCTTCGGTCCAGTCCTCGCCGATGATGATGAACTTGCGGATCGACTCTGCCCGCGACACGGCCTTGTTCGCCTCGTCCACCGCCGCCTGGATCTCCGCGCGCAGCACCGCGTCCTCGGCCAGCTCGGACGGGCTTGCGCCCTGCTTGCCGTGCTGCTCGGCCCAGGCGGGCAACGCCTCAGGGTCGAGTGTGACAAGGGCGGCGATGTAGGGGCGGCCGTCGCCGACGACCATGCACTGGCTCACCAGGTGGTGGGCACGGATGCGGTCTTCGAGCACGGCAGGCGCGACGTTCTTGCCGCCCGCGGTCACCAGGATGTCCTTCTTCCGGCCGGTGATGCGCAGGAAGCCCTCGTCGTCGAGCTCGCCGAGGTCGCCGGAGTGGAACCAGCCGTCGGAGTCGATCACCTCGGCCGTGGCGTCGGGGTTGTGCCGGTAGCCGCGGAAGATGTGTGGCCCGTTGAGCAGTACCTCGCCATCGTCGGCGATCTTGACGCCCGTGCCCTGGATGGGTCGTCCGACCGAGCCGATCCTCACCGCGTCCGGGGTGTTGGCGGTGGAGGGCGCGGACGTCTCGGTCAGGCCGTAGCCCTCGAGCACGACCAGGCCGATCCCGCGGTAGAAGTGGCCGAGCCGTTCCCCGAGGGCGGCCCCTCCCGACACGGCGTACTTCGCGTTGCCGCCAAGAGCGCTCCGCAGCTTGCCGTAGACGAGGCGGTCGAAGAACTGGTACTGCAGCGTGAGCAGCAGACCGGCCCCGCCCTCGTCCTTCGCTCTGCTGTGCTCGATGGCCACCTGGGCGGCACGGTCGAAGATGAACCCCCGCCCCCCGGCATGCGCCTTCTGACTCGCTGAGTTGTACACCTTCTCGAACACCCGGGGCACCGCGAACAAGAACGTGGGCTGAAAGCTCCCCAAGTCTTCGACCAGGGTCGTCGCATCCGGCACGTGGGCCAGGTGCAGGCGGGCCGCCGCTGCCGCAAGCTCGACGATGCGGCCGAACACGTGCGCCAGGGGGAGGAACAGCAACGTGGAGGCGTCGTCGTCGAAGAGCTCGGACAGGGTCTCGATCGAGGTCTGGGTGACGAACATGAAGTTGCCATGGGTGAGCTCGCAGCCCTTGGGACGACCGGTTGTCCCCGAGGTGTAGATGATCGAGGCGAGCGAGTCGGCGTCCACGCTGCCACGGCGCTCCTCGACGTCGCCGTCGGTCACCTTGCCGCCGCTGCGGCTGAGGTCGTCCACGGCGCCGTCGTCGATGACCCAGACATGGGTGCAGGCGGGAGCCGTCGACAGCACCTGCTGCACGGTGACGGCGTGGGCGGGAGTCTCGACGAAGATGCCGACGGCGCCGGAGTCCTCGAGGATCCACTGCACCTGTTCGGCCGACGACGTCTCGTAGACCGGGACGACGACGCCGCCCGCCGTCCAGATGGCGAAGTCGAGAACTGTCCACTCGTAGCGGGTGCGTGACATGAGCGCGACCCGATCGTCGACCTGCACGCCGGCGGCGATGATGCCCTTGGCCACCGAGAACACTTCCGCCCAGAACGCCGCCGCCGTGACGTCGCGCCAGGCGCTGCTCCCGGGCTCGCGCCGGGAGTAGACGACCGCGTCGGGCGCCTCCACCGCGTTCGTCATCGGGATCTCGGCGAGACTGCCCTGCACCGGTAGCTCGATCTGGGCGGGTACCTCGAACTCACGCATGCCCAGAAACTACAGTCCACGCTGGCGTTCACCTAGGCCAGGCCCAGTGACGGGGACGACGTGAACGAGGAGGCATGGTGGCACCGATCGACATCGGGGACGAGACCTACGTCGCCGCCGCGCCTTCGCTTCTGGCGCCCAGGTTGACGAACTCGTCCGTGCTGCGTGACTGGTTTCCCGGGCTTCGGTTCGAGGTGTTCATGGATCGAGCGGAGAAGGGCACTCGTTGGAGTGTCGCTGGCGAGATCGACGGCTCGATGGAGGTCTGGCTTGAACCGGTGGCTGCCGGCACGGTGGTCCACTGGTTCGTCCGGGGCGAGTCGTCCGGGCGTCGGGATCTGACCCGGCAGTACCTCACGACGCTGAACGCCCGGATGTTCCTCTTCAAGGACACCGCTGAGAACGACCATCGCGCACCGTAGGATCACAGTGTGGCTGAGAGCACGACGTCGAGCATCGTCATCCGAGGTAGTGCCAAAGAGATCATGGACGTCATTGCCGACGTCGAGCGCTACCCCGAGTGGACTCCCGGCGTGAACGAGGTCGAAGTTCTCTCCGTGTTCGACGACGAGCACGAGCGTGTCGCCGAGGCCCGGTTCGTGATGAACCAGGCCGGCATCGCCGATGAGCATGTTTACGTCTACGACTGGGACGAGCACGACGAGGTTCGTTGGCACCTGCGGGAGTCTGGCCGCATGGTGCGCGCGCTCAACGGCATCTACGCGACCAGCGCACAGGAGACCGGCCTGACCGAGGTCTCGTACTCGCTGTCGGTCGACGTCGCCATCCCGATGCTGGGGATGATGCGCCGCAAGGCCGAGAAGGTCATTACCGACACCGCGTTGAAGGGCCTGAAGAAGCGCGTCGAGGAGTAGCGGCTCTCTAGACGACCGCTCCGTCGTCGGGGTCCAACGGGTCCCGATGGCTGCTCATGCGTGTGATGAGTACCGCGATACCCCCGACGAACGCCACCACCGCACCCGCGGCCAGCAGCCCCGATGACAGCCCGAGAGCCGTCATCACCAGCAGGAGGATCGGCGCGCCGATGGCCCCCGACCAGGCGGCCCAGGTGATGAGGTCGGCGCGGGGGAGCGGGGGAGGCTCAGGAGGCACGAAGTGCTCGTCGGGCACGGCGCGCTCGATCTCGGCATCGATGTCGGCCTCGCTGCCTCGCCAGACGATCACGGGCTGCTCGTCGTTCGGCGCGGGATCGGGCTCGGGCTCAGGCGCGGTGTCGTCGACGTCCTCGGCAGCCGGCCATGTCGCCTCAGCTTCGTCGGACGACTGGAGCGAGGCGACGATCTCGTTCCAGGCCGCCTCGTCAGGTCGGTCTGACGACATGGGCGACGTCAGCTCGCGCTCTTCTGGGGGGCGTCGAGGTCGAGGCGAACCCGCTCGATGAACGCCGCGGAGCGCTCGAAGATCGTCGGGGCGTCGTGGTCGAGGGTGGCGACGTGCTGCGAGCTCGCCAGCGTGACGTGGGTGAAGTCGCTCGAGCCGATGTCGGCCTTGAGCAGCTTCGACGTCAGGCCGTCCACGAGGTTGTCGCCCGGGGCGTGGAACAGGATCGTCGGCTGCGTCACCCGGTGCAGGTCGCGCGCCAGCATCGGCCAGTGGTCGACGAACGAGATGAGTGCCCGCACCGGGGTCTTGTCGTAGGCGACCTCGTCCACGCCTTGCTTGGCGATGTCGTTGGAGAAGGCCGGGTACTCCTTGATGCCAAGGGCGCGCATGACCGGCAGCAAGAACTTGACCTTCGGGTCACCGCTGGCCAGTGCGGGGTTGACGAGCATCACTCCAGCGACCTGCGGGTTCTGCTGGGCCAGGTGGACGGCGAGCGCCCCACCCATCGACAGCCCGCCCACGAACACGTGGTCGCAGCGCTCGCTGAGCTGGCGGTACGAGCGCTCCACGGTGGCGTACCAGTCGTCCCACCGTGTGCGGTTGCACTCGGCCACGGACGTCCCGTGCCCGGGCAGGCGAGGGACGTCGACGGTGTACCCGCGCTCGGCCAGGTACTCACCCCACGGGCGCATCGCAGCCGGCGAGCCGGACAGTCCGTGGCACAGCAGCACACCAGTGCTGCCGCCGTCGGCATGGAAGGGTTCGGCTCCGGGCATCAAGGGCATGCAGGCAGTGTCCCACCCGGGCGGCACCGCCGTCGAGAACGCCTCGAGAGCGTTCCGCGGGGCCGGTGAGTGGGTAGGGTTCACCCGTGCTGTACTGGGTGCTCAAGAGGGGCGTGCTCGGCCCCGTGCTGAGGGGTGTGTACAAGCCCTGGGTCGAGGGGCTCGAGCACGTCCCCGAGACGGGTGGCGCGATCTTCGCGAGCAACCACCTGTCGTTCTCGGACTCGATCTTCTTGCCCATGGTGGTTCCGCGGCGCATCACGTTCTTGGCCAAGGCCGACTACTTCACCGGCGGCGGCGTCAAGGGCAAGGCGACGGCGAGCTTCATGAAGGGCGTGGGCCAGGTTCCGGTCGACAGGGGCGGCGGCCAGGCCAGCATGGCTGCGCTGAACACCGGCATCCGCATCCTCAAGTCCGGAGAGCTGCTCGGGTTGTACCCCGAGGGCACGCGCTCACCGGACGGGCGGCTCTACCGCGGCAAGACAGGCGTGGCGCGCATGGCGCTCGAAGCCGGCGTGCCGGTGCTGCCGACGGCCATGATCGGCACCGACGTCGTCCAGCCCACGGGGCAGAAGATCCCCAACCGAGGCAAGGGCGTCGTCGGCGTCCGCGTCGGCGCAGCGCTGGACTTCAGCCGGTACGAGGGCATGGAGTCCGACCGGTTCGTCCTGCGTTCGATCACCGACGAGATCATGTACGAGCTCATGGAGCTCTCCGGCCAGGAGTACGTCGACATGTACGCGCAGAAGGCCAAGACCGAGATGGAGGCTGCGAAGAAGGCCGCCGCCTCCGGTGTGGTGACAGGGCCTGGCGCTGGCGCGACCACAGGCTCCGCGGGATCCTCCGCGGCCCACCGCGCGGCCAGCTAGCACCGCGCCACGTCCGGCGTGGTGACGATGTGCTCTACCGTCGCGCACCGACCGCCCCCGCCGTCGCCCTACCGGGAGGGCCTCACCTGCGACGGCCTGCTGGTTCCGGTGGCGCCAGACACGATGGACGACCTCGGGTTTCCGTTCGAGGAGGCGGTGGAGATGATGCCGCAGGTGGGAGAGCGGGGGCTGAGCTACCTGGGCACCGTCGTGGACTTCCACCTGACCGTGCGAGGCCCACTACCCCGCTGAGCAGGTCAGCGACGTGCAGCAGACGGTCACGAGCCTCTGAACCAGGGCTTGAGCCCTGGCGGCGGGAGGCCTACGAGTACGGGCCGACGCCCTCAGCCAACGGGGCGGTGTGCTGGCCGATGTCATCGAGCATGTCGGTGAACCAAGGTTGCGAGATGTCGAAGGGCTTGCCGCCCTTGATCCGCTCGAACTCGATGGCGCGAAGCCGTCCACCGTTCTCCGTGTCGTGCCCGACGACGCCGTCCTTGCCGGCGAGAGCGCACCGGATGGCGTAGTCGCACATCGCCTGGATCAGCCGCAGGTCTTCGCGGTTCGGCCGTGCCGAGCGGGCGAAGTACCCGCTCTTCTGAACCATGGCCTTCTGCGCGCCGAGCCGGTCGGTGAGCTGCTTGGCGAACCACTGCCCGGGGTTGAGCGTGTCGATACGCGGGTGTCCGTAGGCGTCACGCTGCACCTCCTCGCCGGCAGCTTCCTTCTCGGCGACGATCGTGTCGATGCCGGCGCCCTCGGAGAGGAAGATGTTGACGTTGCCCGCACGGTCCATGATGTCGCGGAGCCGCTCGACCTCGGAATCGAAGTCCGACGCCATCTCCGGCACGTAGATGCCGTGGACGTCCCACTCCTCGCGGTCGAGCCCGACGCCGGGCGCCCACTCCTGCTGGTCGAGCCAGCGCCGGTAGCGATGGGCGGTCTCGGCAGTGAGCCACCCACAGGAGCGGCCCATGATCTCGTGGATGATCAGCATCCGCGGGTTCGACGAGTGCTCGGCGATGATGTTCTGCGCGAAGCGGGCGCTCTCGTCGGCTGCCGACTGCGCGCCCAGCGTCATCTTGATCGGCCACACGTCGTTGTCGATGGTCTTCGGCAAGCCGACGACGAGCAGCTCGCGCGCCTGCGTGCGCAGGTGCAGCGCCAGGTCGCGGGCTGACAGGTTGGTGTCGTCCCCGCCAATGGTGTGCAGCACGTCCACACCGTCGGCGGTGAGCTGGCGGGCGGCCACGTCCAGGGGCTCCTCGCCTTCTTTGACCAGGCCGCGCTTGACGGCGTCCTTCACGTTGGTGAGCTTCACCCGACTGTTGCCGAGCGGGCTGCCGCCCAGGTCGTGCAACAGGTGCGCCTTCTCGCGCATCTCTTTGGTGAAGGTGATGGAGTCACCGGTCAGTAGGCCGGCGTAGCCGTCCTTGTACCCGATGATCTCGATGTCGGGGGCAACCTCGGTGTAGCGCTCGATCAGCGCACCGACGGAGGACGAGAGACAGGGGGCCAGACCGCCGGCGGTCAGCAGGGCAACCTTGCGGATGTACATGACGCAAACCCTAACGGGGATCCGGTCGCCAAGACCGGGCCATGCGGCGTCACGGCAGGGTCTTTCGTGCCCCTCCGGAGCGCTCGAACCCATGGCAGAGGCAGGCACCCGCTGGGCGCATCTACCCTTGACCCGTGACTGCTCCGACCGACCTGCGGCGGCTGGCCGACCTGACCGCGCTGGAAGAGTTGGTCGAGGCGGTCCGCGCCCGTCCCGCTGCCCAGCAGCCTGACTGGCCTGACCAGGGCGCGCTCGAGCGTGTCGGTGCCGGGATGTCGACGTTCCCGCCCCTGGTGTTCGCCGGTGAGTGTGACGCGCTGCGCGGCCAGATGGCCGCAGTTGCCCGAGGTGAGGCGTTCCTGCTTCAGGGTGGGGACTGTGCCGAGACGTTCGCTGACCTCTCCGCCGACCACGTGCGCGACAAGATCAAGACGCTGCTGCAGATGTCGGTGGTGCTGACGTACGCAGCGAGCGTGCCGGTCGTCAAGGTCGCCCGGATGGCCGGGCAGTTCGGCAAGCCCCGGTCCAACGGCATGGAGACGCGCGAGGGTGTCACGCTGCCCTCGTACCGCGGGGACGCGGTGAACGCGATCGACTTCGTGTCCGCGGACCGCCAGCCGGACCCGGCTCGGCTCCAGCGTGCCTACCACGCTGCGTCGGCCACGCTGAACCTGATCCGTGCGTTCACCCACGGCGGGTACGCCGACCTGCGTCAGGTGCACGCCTGGAACACGGACTTCGTGCGCGACAGCCCGTCCGGCCAGCGCTACGAGCGCCTCGCCCGCGAGATCGACCGTGCCATGGCGTTCATGAAAGCCATCGACGCCGAGGCGCCGAGCCTGCAGGGCGTCGACCTCTACTCCTCGCACGAAGCGCTGCTGCTCGACTACGAGCTGCCGCTGACACGCATCGACTCGCGCACCCGACTTGCCTACGACGTCTCCGCGCACATGGTGTGGATCGGCGAGCGCACCCGTCAGCTCGATGGGGCGCACGTCGAGTTCGCCGCCCGGGTGCGCAACCCCGTGGGGGTCAAGCTGGGACCGACAACGCGCCCGGAGGATGCCGTCGCCCTGGCCGAGCGGCTCGACCCGACACGCGAGCCTGGCCGGCTGACGTTCATCACGCGGATGGGGGCGGACAAGATCCGCGACGTCCTCCCGCCGATCGTCGAGAAGGTGCGGGCGGCCGGCGTCGAGGTGGCCTGGGTGACCGACCCGATGCACGGCAACACCTACGAGACGGCGAACGGTCACAAGACGCGCCACCTCGACCAGGTCATGGACGAGGTGCGTGGCTTCTTCGAGGTGCACCGGTCGCTGGGCACGACGCCCGGCGGCATGCACATCGAGCTCACCGGGGACGACGTCACCGAGTGCCTCGGCGGCGGGCAAGACCTGCTGGAGGCCGATCTGAACGAGCGCTACGAGACGGCGTGCGACCCACGGCTCAACCGGTCGCAGTCGTTGGAGCTGGCGTTCCTGGTGGCTGAGCTGCTGCAGCGGGATTGACACACCGCAAGGTCCGAAATCCGCTAGACCGGCTCTGCTCCGCCAGGGAGCATGCTGCCATGCCGTCCGAGGTGGTCGCCGACCTGCTGGGTGACCCCGACTGCTGCTACCGGGCCGTGTCGAGCCGCGACGGGCGCTGGGACGGCCGTCTCTACCTCGGGGTCGTGTCGACAGGGGTCTACTGCCGTCCCTCGTGCCCGGCGCGCACGCCGAAGCCGCAGAACTGCCGCTACTACGCCTCCGGTGCCGCGGCGGTAGCAGCCGGTTTTCGCGCCTGCCGACGGTGCCGGCCGGACGCGCTGCCCGGCACTCGTGACGACGACCACCGCGGCGACCTCGTCGCCCGAGCGCTGAGACTGATCCGGGACGGAGCGGTGGACGAGGCGGGTGTGGCCGGGCTGGCCACTCGCCTGAACGTCAGCGAACGCCACCTCACCCGGGTGCTGACCGCCGAGGTAGGTGCCGGCCCGGCACGGCTGGCGTCGTCGCGGCGGGCACAGCTGGCCAGGCTGCTGATCGAGCAGAGCTCGCTGACCATGGCCGACGTCGCGTTCACTGCAGGCTTCGCCAGCATCCGGCAGTTCAACGACGTGATGCGTGCGGAGTTCGGTCGCCCGCCCTCGGCCCTGCGGACGTCACACCCTGACGGCGATCGCCAGCCGGTGTCGCGCGGCCCGGGTCTCACGTTGCGTCTGCCCTACCGGGGACCGTATGCCACCCGTCTCGTGTGGGGGTACCTCGGTGCCCGCCTTGTACCTGGCACGGAGCACCTCGGGGCGGACGGCACGCTTGAGCGCAGCGTGCGCACCCGGAGCGGTGCGAGCCGCGTCACGGCGCACCGACCCTCGGCGGGGGTCGTCCGGGTGCGCCTCGACCTGGACGAGCTCGATGATCTCGGGCCCGCCGTGGCTGCGGTACGCCGGTGGCTCGACCTGGATGCCGACCCGGACGCGGTCACGCGCACGTTGACGCTCGACCCGAGCCTGGCCGACCTCGTGCACGCGTCGCCGGGCCTGCGTGTCCCGGGGACGCTCGACGGTTTCGAGCTCGCCGTGCGCGCCGTGGTCGGCCAGCAGGTGTCGGTAGCCGGCGCACGGACGCTGCTCGGCCGGGTCGCGGCCGCGGTCGGCGAGCCGGGGATGTTCCCTAGCGCTGGGCAGGTCGCGGACGCCGGACCGGCGGCCCTTGCCGGAATGGGGCTCACCGGACGACGTGTCGACACGCTCGTCGGCCTGGCTTCGGCTGTCGTCGATGGGAGCCTTGTGCTGGATCCCGGCGCCGACCGCAACGAGGCCCGGCGTCGGCTGCTCGCCATCCCCGGGATCGGGCCGTGGACTACCGACTACGTCGCGCTGCGCGCGCTCGGCGACCCGGATGCGTGGCCGGGAACGGATCTCGTCCTGGCCAGGCGCGTGCGTGCCGACGGCCTCGACCCGGCACGCTGGCGGCCCTGGCGCGGTTACGCGGCCATGTACCTCTGGACCGACACATCGAAGGAGCCCACATGACCGGCAGCGCTGTTCTTGCCACCCCCGTCGGCCCGCTCGCGCTCGTCGTCGACGACGACGGCGTCGTCCTGGCGTCGGGCTTCGGTGACGTCGCGGAGCTCACCGCCCGGCTCGGGCTGGTCGACGTGCCGCTAGCGGCTGACAACGCTGTCGCCCCGATCGAATCGGCGGTCGAGCGGTACTTCGACGGCGACCCGGGGGCGCTGGATGCCGTGGCGGTTCGTCAGCCGGGTGGCCAGTTTGCCCGCGCGGCGTGGGAGCAGCTTCGACTCGTGAACCCCGGCGAGCCGATCACCTACGCCGAGCTCGCCCGTCGCGCCGGGTCGCCAGGTGCCGCTCGAGCCGCGGGCCAGGCGTGTGCGCGCAACCTCGTCGCCCCCTTCGTGCCGTGCCACCGCGTCGTCCCGGCAGGTGGGGGGGTAGGTGGCTACGCGTACGGTGCCGCCGTGAAGTCGCGGCTGCTGGAGCACGAGCGTGCCGCACGCGACGGGCGGTGAGCCGCCGCGACTGGCTGCCGGCCTACCTCGCCCTGGTTCTCGTCTGGGGCTGCAGCTTCTTGTTCAACGAGCTGGCGCTGCGCTCGTTCAGCCCGATTACCGTCGCCTTCGGCCGCATATCGCTGGGAGCGTTGACGCTGGTCATTGTGCTCCTCGTGATGCGTCAGCCGATTCGCCTGCAGCGCTCTGAGTTCAAAGACCTCGTCGTCGTGGCGGCGATCCTCACCGCCGTGCCGTTCACGCTGATCGCGTTCGCCCAGACCCGCGTCACGTCGATCCTGGCCGGCCTCCTCAACGCGACTACCCCGTTGTGGGTGGCGGTCTTCGTCGCCGTGCTGATCCCGCTGGAGCGCGCCAGCCGACAGCAGCGCCTCGGTCTGCTGCTGGGCTTCGTCGGCATCGGGGTGCTTCTTGGGGTGTGGGACGTCGACACGCTCGACATGGTCGGCATCCTCGCCATGCTCGGTGCCACCGCCTGCTACGGGTTCGGGACGGCGTGGATGCGCTGGCGGCTGGCCGACTCGTCGCTGTCCGGTGCGTCCTTGAGCGGGGTGCAGCTCGTGCTGGCTACCGCCATCGTGCTCCCCGTGGTTCCGCTGGGCGGGGCTCCGAGCGAGATCCGTCCGGAGTCGGTGCTGGCGCTGATCGGGCTCGGAGCCTTGGGCGCGGGGCTGGCCTACGTGCTGTTCTGGCGCGTGGTGCGCACGGCGGGACCGACGATCGCGGCCACGGTGACATACCTGATCCCCCTCGTGTCGACCACGCTCGGCATCCTGGTGCTGGGCGAGCAGCTCACCTGGAACCAGCCTGTCGGCGGCGTGATCGCGCTGGTCGGCGTGGCTTTGGCCCAGGGGATCATCGGGGCGGGCCGGCCGATCCGCGCCGGTCACTCACCGGGCAGGTGAGCGACGGTGCCGTCGCGTGCGCGGCGTGGTCCCAGCTCTGCGATGTACATGGCGGCCAGCACGAGGCCGGCACCGAGGACGAAGCGGACGGTCACCGGGTCGCCGTCCAGCGTGATGCCGAAGATGGCCGCGAAGACCGGCTCGGTCGTCATGATGATCGCGGCACGGGAAGCGGGCAGCCGGGCCTGGGCCCACGTCTGGGCCACCATCGCCAGGGCACCTGCCGCGAGGGCGAGGTACAGCATCACCAGCCACTCGGCGCTGGTCGACGGAAGAACGATCCCGTCCGGGGCGGCAGCCACTGCGCACACGGCGGAGGTGAAGCCCATCTGCACGACGGCCAGTCCGACGGCCTGGCCGGGCTTGGACCACGCCCCCAGCAGCACGATGTGCAGGGCGTAGCCCACTGCCGACAGTGCCGTGACCAGCTCGCCCACGCCGATGGCGAACCCGTTGAGTGACAGCACGCCCAGCCCGGCCGCGGCCAGGCCTACCGCGAGCCAGGTGGCCCGCGGCACAGACTCGCGCAGCAGCAGAGCGGCGATCACCGGGGTCAGCACCACGTAGAGGCCGGTGATGAAGCCGCTGACCGAAGCCGAGACGAGCGTCAGCCCCCACGTCTGCAGCAGCTGGGCAGCACCGTAGACCAGGCCCAGCACCATGGCCTTGCGTCGCGCGTCGCTCGTGAGCCGGGCGACCGAGCGCGGGGCCAGCAGCCAGAGCCCCACGGCGGCGATGGCGAACCGGACGGCCAAGAAGTCCGCGACGGGGATCGTCTCGGTGAGGTCCTTGATGACGACGAACGTCGACCCCCAGATCGCGGTCACGCCCACGAGGGCGGCAGCCGGGGCGAGGGAGCCGGCGCGGCCGGTGAGGACGGTGGTCACCGTTGCGTCAGAAGATGTAGATGGTGACTTCGGAGCCGGAGTTCACCGTGCTGCCTTCAGCCGGCGCCTGGCGCAGCACGTTGTTCGGCCCCGCCGGCAGCAGCACGATCGTGCGCACGACCAGTCCGGTGGCCTCGAGCTCGGCCTTGGCCTCGTCGGCATCTCGGCCCTCGACGTTGGGGACGACGACGGTCTCCGGTCCGAGCGAGACGATGATCGAGATGGTGTCGCCACGAAACACCGTGCCGTCACTCGGGTCCTGCGATATCACCTGGCCCTTGTCGACGTCGTCAGAGAAGGCCTCACCGAACTGGGCTACCAGCCCTGCAGTCTCGACCTCGTCGGCCGCGGCACTGCGTGTGTCACCGACGACGTCCGGGACGTCGATGGGCTGGCGTCCCTTGCTCATCACGAACGACACCTCGGCGCCGCGCTTGACCTCGGTGCCGGCGGCCGGCTCCTGCGAGATCACCTGTCCCCGGGGGACGTCTTCGTTGAACCGTCGGTTCACCTCGCCGGGCACCAGCGTCAGGTCGGCCAACGCCGCTTCGGCCTGGGCGCGGGTGGAGCCGACGATGGACGGGACGTCGTAGCGCTCCGGTCCCAGCGAGAGCACGAGGGTGACCGACCCACCGGGCGCCACCGCCTGGCCTGGAGCTGGCGCGGTCGACACGACGGCGTCGAGCGGGATCGTCTCGGAGTGCTCTTCGGCGCCGAGCACCACGCTGAGTCCGGCGGCGTCGGCCAGCTGCTGGGCCTGGTCGACGGTCATCCCCACCATGGGTGGTGTCTCGACGAGACGACCCTCGAACCACCACCAGGCAGCGCCGCCGAGCGCGCCGAGCACGAGCACCGTCATCACGAGCCGCAGCAGTCGCCGCTTGCGTCGCCGACGCCTGGGTGGCGACTCGAACGGGTCGGCCACGACCGCCGCTGCCGTCACCGGGTTCGGCGGCACGGTGGCCGTGCCCGCGCTCGGTCCTGAGGTGGGGTCGATCGACGCCGTGCTCCGGTGGATGGGGTTGGTGTCGGAGCGTCGCCCCGATGCCCCGGCTGCAGAAGCAGTTGCACCTGCCCCGGCTGCGGCGGTGAGGGGCCCGGTCGGGCGGGTGCCGGGGTCGCGCTCCAGTGCCTTGCGGGTGCGCCGTACAGCGCCGAGGAAGGCCCCGGCGTCGGGGTAGCGATCGGCGACGGTGCGTGATGTCGCCTGTGCCACGAGCGCGTCGACCGCGGGCGGGATCTCGGGGTTCTCCGTCGACGGCGCAGCCACGTCCTCGTCCACGTGCTTGCGGACCACCACGTAGTCGGTGACCCCGTCATGGGGAGGGTGGCCCGTCAGCAGCTCGTAGAGCATCACACCGGCGGCATAGACGTCGGACGCCTGGGTTGCCGGATGCCCCAACGCCTGCTCGGGGGAGATGTAGGCCACCGTGCCCAGAAGCAGTCCCCGGGTCGAGGCGCCGCGGGGAGGGGCGGCACCACTCACCGCGTGTGCCAGGCCGAAGTCGGCCACCTGGACGTCGCCGTCGTCACCGACGAGCACGTTCTCCGGCTTCACGTCACGGTGCACGATGCCGGCGTCGTGGGCGGCGGCCAGGGCCGCGAGCACCGGGTCCATGACCGCCAGGGCGGTGCGCGGGTCGAGGCGACCCCGCTCGGCGATCACCTGCCGCAGCGTCCGGCCTCGAACGAGCTCGAGCGCCAGCCAGACGATGCCGTCCGACGTGCCCTGGTCGAACACCGTGACGATGGCACGGTCGCGCGACAGCGCTGCTGCCGAGCGGGCTTCGTCGATGAATCGCTGGACGAACTCGTCGTCCTCGGCCAGGTCGGGGTGCATCACCTTGAGGGCGACGGCGCGTCCCAGACGCTCGTCGGAGGCCTCGTAGACGGTGGCCATGCCGCCACGGGCGATGCGGGAGCGCACGCGATATCGACCGTCGACCAGCCGGCCGATCAGCGCGTCGTCCACCGCGGTCTCCACGCGTCGAGTGTAGGTGCGACCGCTGCGCAACCTCGGTTCGTGAACCCCGCGGGTGTCGGGCAGGCTAGGGCCGTGCCCGACGTGCTGCAGCCCTACGCCTACCTCGGCATTCTGGCGTTCATCCTGCTCGCGACGTTGCCGTTGGAGCTGTACCTCGGGGTTCGGGTCTGGCGTCGTCCCCGCCGTCTGGCGCTGACGGTGCTACCGGTGGTCGTCGTGTTCACGGTGTGGGACCTCTTCGCCATCAGCCGCGACCACTGGTTCTTCGACCCCGACCAGACCACCGGCGTGCTGCTGTTCGGCACGCTTCCGCTGGAGGAGCTGCTGTTCTTCATCATCGTCCCGATCGCCGGGGTGATGACGCTGGAAGCCGTCAGCGTGGTTCGTCGTTGGCCGGCCGTGCAGGAGACGACATGACCTACACGCAGCTGGCGCTCCTCGGAGTCGTTGTGGTGGTGCTGCTCGACCTGGTGGTGCTGCGTGTCGGCCTGCTGCGGCGGGCGCTCTTCTGGACTGCCTACGCGATCATGGCCTTCTTCCAGCTGCTCACGAACGGCTGGCTCACGGGACGAGAGATCGTCACCTACAACCCCGAGACGACGCTGACGAGCGGTCAGGTCGTGCTGCTCGGCGACTGGCGGATCGTCTACGCACCGGTCGAGGACCTCATGTTCGGCTTTGCCATGATCGTTCTCACGCTCGACCTGTGGGTCGTCTGGGGGCGCCGGGGCATCGATGTCGGGCCCTATGCCGACGGGCCGTGGCAGCGGCGGCGCGATGCTCGCGAGGCTGTCGCTCGACGCGATGCGGCAGACGCCGAGGGTCAGGACGAGGTGACGCGAGCCCGCACGGACCGCCCGTAGGCACCCCCGGCAACCTTGGCCCGTCGCCATGACGACGTCGTCGCCCGCGCGTCGAACACCTGGTAGTCGATGGCCTCGACCTCGTCGACGATGCCGACGTACAGCTCTTGAGCCGCCTCGATGCATGGGCGGCTGGTGGGGTGCAGCAAACTGATCCCCTCCTCGGCTCGTCTCGAGAGCCGCCGAACCCGGGCGATCTGAAACGCCAGCAGGTCGCGTACCGCATCGGTGACCTGACGGGTCTCCAGGTGCGCCCGGGTGAGCCCGAACCGCGCGAGGTCTTCCAGCGGCAGGTACACCCGTCCCCGGTCAAGGTCTTCGCCGACGTCGCGGGTGAAGTTCGCCAGCTGGAACGCCACCCCGAGGTCGGTCGCCGCCGGGTACGCCGCGTCGTCCAGCGGCTCGAGGATGGGCACCATCTGCAGCCCGATGACCGCAGCACTGCCGTAGACGTAGGTGTAGAGGTCGTCGTAGGTGGCGTACCCAGTGACGGTCAGGTCCATTCGCATCGAGTGCAGGAACGCCTCGAAGTGCTCGACGGGGATCTGCCAGCGGTTCACCGTGTCGACCAGCGCCCGCCCGATCGGGTCGTCGCTGTGCCCGACGCCGATGTCGGACAGCACCGAGTCGCCCCACCTGCCGAGCCAGTCGGCCTTCTGCTGCTCGGTGAGCGCTGAGGCCAGGTCGTCCACGATCTCGTCGGCGTAGCGCGCAAAGCCGTAGAGCGCGTGGACGTAAGGGCGCTTCGCCGGCGGCAGCAGAAGAGTGGCGAGGTAGTACGTCTTGCCGTGGGCAGCGTTGAGCCGGCGGCACCGCTCGTAGGACTCGCGGGTCACCGGGTCGGTGATGCCGGCGGCGTCCAGCTCTCGCGCGCTCATGGCCCGGATCATCGCAGAACGGTCCCCAGGGCACGCGAACCGGCTCGTGGCACGATGCGCGGATGCGTGTGCGGTCCCGTGTCGTGGCGTTGGTCGTGGCGTGGCTCCTGGTGGCCCTGCTCGCCGGGTGCAGCCCACAGGGTGGTGACGCGCTCGCCGAGCCGGTGGGCGACGTCCAGGTAGAGGCTCTCCCGGATTCTGACGTCGACCCGATCAGCGGTTTGCCCTGGGTTCTCGAGGTGGAGCTTCCGCCGAACGCGCAAGAGACGCTTGTGCTGATCGACGACGGTGGGCCGTTCCCGTACAGCAAAGACGGCAGCACGTTCCAGAACCGAGAGGGGACCCTCCCCGACGCGCAGGTCGGCTACTACGCAGAGTTCACCGTCGACAAGCCGGGCGAGGACGACCGCGGCCCGTGGCGCCTGGTCACCGGCGATCAGGACGAGGTCTACTGGACAGACGACCACTACTCCTCGTTCTCCAGGGTGTGGCGCTGATGGTGGCGTGGAGCACGCTCGACGACCTTGCCGGGCTTCCCGCCGGCGTCGTGCCGGTCGCCCGGCCGGTGGACGTGCTCGGCTTGGAGGCGCACTGCGACGCGCGCGGCCGGCCGATGGTGCTGCTTGACACCGGGCGGGTCGCTGACAAGGACGGCTTCATGGACGCCGTCAGCGCGGCGCTGAACCTTCCGGGCTGGTTCGGGCGCAACTGGGACGCCCTCGGCGACTGCCTGGGTGACGTCCCGCCGTCGACCGTGCTGGTGTGGGATGGCTGGACCGACATGGCACGCCGCGCCCCACGCGAGACCGAGGTGGCCATCGAGGTGCTGGCCGAGTCGGGCCTCACTGTCCTGATGGTCAACGCACCCGAGGGCGATTGACGGTCATCCCCAGCAGCCTCGGGCGCCGGTGAGTTGTCCCCAGGGGACGGCTTGCCCTGCGCATGAGGGGTGTGCGCGGCGCGAGCATGCGTCGACATGGACATCGTCGACGAGGTCCGCCTCCAGGGTGGCCTGATGCCGCGATCTCGGCTGCCGCGCCGCCAGGTGGAACGCGCTCTGCTTGACGGCCGCCTCGTTCGCATCGGGCGCGGACAGGTCGGGCTCACGGAGCTTCCGGAGCCGGTTCGTTTGGCTGCGTCGGTCGGCGGGGTGCTGAGCTGTGCGTCCGCGGCGGCAGCGCACGGCCTGCCTCTGCTATCACCCATGGCCACCGTCCATGTCACGGTCTCCCGTGGTCAGTCCGGGGTCAGGCTGCCCGAAGGCGTCGTGCACCGACGAGACGCTCCCTCGATCGACGGCGTCGCGACCCTCGCACGAACGGCTGCCGACTGCGCGCGCTGCCTTCCTGAGCTCGACGCTCTGGTGGTCGTCGATGCGGTTCTGGCGCGTGGTGTCGAGTGTGACGACGTGCTGCGGGAGCTCACCGGTCGCGGTGCTCGGGCTGCTCGCGCAGTTGTTGCTCTGGCCGACCCTGGCGCCGGGTCGTCAGGTGAGACAGCGGCGCGGCTGGCGATCAGGCGGGCCGGCCTGAGCGTCGAGTCCCAGGTGTTCATCGGTGGAGTTGGCTGGGTCGACCTGCTGGTCGAGGGACGGCTGGTGGTGGAGATCGATGGCTTCGCGTACCACTCCGACGCGAAGCAGTTCGCGACCGATCGCCGACGCGACGCTGCTCTCGTTGGGATGGGCTATCTCGTTCTCCGGTTCACCTGGCTCGACGCGGTCACCCGACCGGCCCATGTGATCGCCATGATTCGGGCTGCACTTGCCGTCCAAGCGTGACGCGTACGTGAATCCCCACATTCGAGTCCATGTGCTGCTGATCGTCGGCGCAAACGCGCAGGTCAGTGGAGTACAGAGGCAGCGAATGTGGGGATTCGTGTACGGGCTGCAGTGACGGAGGGCTATCGCCAGGCCCGGGAGCGGTACGACGGGTCAGGTCCAAGCACCCGCTCGGCCGCCAACCGGCCTGAGACGAGCACCATGGGCATGCCCACGCCCGGCTGCGTGCCCGAGCCGGTGAACACGACGTTCTCGCCCCAGAGGTTGCGCGGGCGGAACGGGCCGGTCTGCAAGAACGAGTGCGCGCTCGCGAACGGCGCACCCATCTCCATGCCGCGGGCCTCCCAGTCCACAGGGGTTGTGAGGTTCTCGACCTCGATGGAGTCGCCGAAGCCGACGTAGCCGGCGCGTTCCATGCTGGTCACCATCTCGTCGCGGTACGGCCCCGCGAGCTTCGACCAGTCCTGGCCGCCGTGCAGGTTCGGGGTCATGAACAGCACGTAGTAGCTCTGCTTGCCCTCCGGTGCCAGCGACGGGTCGGAGCGGGAGTGGTTGCTCACTAGGAACGACGGGTCGGTGGGCAGCACCTCGTCGTCGACGAGCTGGCGGAACGTCTTGGCCCAGTCGTGGCCGAAGTGGATGTTGTGGTGGCCGATCTTGGAGTACGACGCGGACGACCCCACCAGCATCAGGGCGCACGACGGTGAGTAGCGCAGGGGGCGCCGCATCGGGTGTCGCAGCAGGTCGCGCCGGGCGACGGGCAGGTCGGGGTTGAGCACCACGACGTCGGCTGTGATGCGCTCGCCATCGGCCGTCAGCACCGCGACGGCACGTTCGCCGCGGGTCTCCACCCCGGTGACGGTGGTGCCGTACCGAAACTCGACACCGTGCTTCTCCGCCGCACCGGCCATCGCGCGGGGGATGGCGTGCATGCCGCCCTTGGGGAAGAAGACACCGGCGACGCTGTCCATGTAGGCGATCACCGCGTAGATGGCGAACGCGTCGTAGGGGCTCATGCCCGCGTAGAGCGCCTGGAAGCTGAACAGCCGCTGCGTGCGCGGGTCTTTGAGGTACTCGGCCACTTTCGGGGCGAGTCTGCGGAAGCCACCCATCGCCACCAGTTTCGCCAGCTGCGGGGTGAGCAGGTCGAACGGGGAGTCGAGGTTGCGGTCGATGAAGTGCCGCTGCTCGAGCCGGTACAGCTCGGAGACGAACTCGACGAACTTCAGGTACCCGGCCGCCTCGTCCGGGCCGATGACCCGGCGAATCTCCTCGGCCATCGACGCAGGGTCGGGGTAGGTGTCGAGCACGGACCCGTCCGGGTAGAACGCTCGGTACAGCGGGTCGAGAGGTTCGAGCTCGAGCCAGTCATCCATGCGCTCACCGACGGCGTCGAAGGCGTCCGCGATCAGGTCGGGCATGGTCAGGACCGTCGGACCGGTGTCGAACGAGTACCCGTCGACCTCGAGAAGGCCGTTGCGCCCGCCGGGTACCGACTCGCGCTCCAGAACCGTGACCTTGCGCCCGGCTCCCGCGAGCCGCAGCGCGGCCGACAGGCCGCCCAGGCCTGCGCCGACGACGACCACGTGGTCGGTGGGGCCGGTGACGGTTCTCATGCGTGGGGCTCCTTGCGTGCGGTGTTCGGCTCAGGTGTGCCGAGCGGTGGCGGCGGTGATCAGCTGGGAGAGCACATCGCGCGCCGCTCCAGCGACAGACGAAGTATCGAGTGCTGCGGCGGCCTCGGCCACCAGAGACTCCACGAGACGCTCCACCTCGTCCAGCGCGCCGGTGTCGACGATGACTGCTCGCAGCGCCTCGACCGAGCCTGCGTCCAGGCGCGGATCACCCAGGTAGCGGCGCATCAGTGCCCGCTGCGGGGAGCTCGCCTTCTGCATCGCGAAGGCGACGAGAACGGTGCGCTTGCCTTCGCGAAGGTCGTCCCCGGCAGGCTTGCCGGTCTGCTCGGGGTCGCCGAAGACGCCGAGCACGTCGTCGCGCAGCTGGAACGCCTCGCCCAACGGGAGCCCGAAAGCCGAGTACGACGCCAACAGCTGCGCCGAGCCGCCGGCGAGAGCGCCGCCCAGCAGAAGGGGGTGCTCGATCGTGTACTTCGCGCTCTTGTAGCGGATCACCTGGCGTGCCCGGTCGGCGGCGTCTGCAGGCGAGCCCGGACGGGCCTGCTCCAGCATGTCGAGGTACTGCCCACCCATCAGCTCGGTGCGCATCTGGTCGAACACCGGACGGCCCCGCGCCAGCGCGGCCTCATCCAGGCCCGATCCGCTGAGCAGCTCGTCGCTCCAGGACAGGCACAGGTCGCCGAGAAGGATGGCCGCGGCCTGCCCGAAGCGCTCGGGCTCCCCGCGCCACGACTCACCGCGGTGCAGATCGGCGAAACGCCGGTGGATCGCCGGCATGCCGCGGCGGGTGTCGGAGTCGTCCATCACGTCGTCGTGGATCAGTGCGGCTGCCTGGAACAGCTCCAGGGCGCTGGCGGCGCGCACGATGGCCTCACCGTCAGGGCCGTCGGCCGGGCCTCCGGCCCCTCGCCACCCCCAGTAGCAGAACGCAGGACGCAGCCGCTTGCCGCCGCGGTTGAGGTCTGCAGCCGCCTCCACGAGCGGGTCGAGGTCGGGGCTGACGGCATGCAGCACCTCGGCCTGGTGGGCCAGGACGTCGTCCAGCACTGCCTGGACCCTGATGCGCAGGTCGTCGATGTCGAACGCACCGGTCATGGCACGAGGCTAGGCGAGGGCGTCGGGTGCGTCGTGACGCAGGTGTCGGCCTACGCTCGTGCCGTGACGTCCCGCCAGCTCGACCACCGTGCGCGACCTACGCGCGTCGCGCTGGGCGAGCTGCTGGCCCGACCGGGGGTGACGTACTCGTTCGAGTTCTTCCCGCCCAAGACCGATGCCGGCGAGCATGCGCTGTGGCAGGCCGTGCGTGAGCTGGAACCTATCGGCCCGGGCTTCGTGTCGGTCACCTATGGCGCGGGCGGGTCGACGCGCGACCGCACGGTTCGGGTCACCCGGCGCATCGCCGAGGAGACGACGCTCACCCCGATGGCCCACTTGACCTGCGTGGACGCCAGCCGTGGCGAGGTCGCGGCGGTGCTGGGCCAGTACGCCGACGCCGGCATCCGCAACGTCCTCGCGCTGCGCGGCGACCCGCCGACCGGCCCGCAGGCCGCGTTCGAGCCCCACCCGGACGGGCTGCGCTACGCGAGCGAGCTCGTCGAGCTCGTCCGGTCGTTGGGCAGCTTCGAGGTGGGCGTGGCCGCGTTTCCCGAGGGCCACCCGGAGGCGCGCGACCTCGACCACGACGCGGACGTCCTCGTCGCGAAGGCAGACGCCGGCGCCGCGTTCGCGATCACGCAGTTCTTCTTCCAGACCGACGACTACCTGCGCCTCGTCGAACGGGTGCGCAGGCGCAGGTGTGACCTGCCGATCGTGCCCGGCATCATGCCGGTGACGAACGTCGGCCAGATCGAGCGGTTCGCCGCTCTGTCGGGCGCAGCGTTTCCGGCGGCGCTGGCCGACCGGCTGCACGCCGTCGCCGACGACCCGGCGGCCGTACGCGCGATCGGGGTCGAGGTCGCCACTGAGATGGCGTCGCGGTTGATTGCCGAAGGCGCGCCGGGCCTGCACTTCTACACACTCAACCGGTCCACCGCCACGCGTGAGGTGCACGCCGCGTTGACCTGAGGAGGTCGCTGATGTCCGAACGCGAGACGGTCACCGTCGCCGGGGCCGGTGCCGTCGCGGCCGCACCGGACGTGCTGCGCCTGAACCTGGGCGTCGAGTGCCGCGGCTCGACCGTGGACGCAGCCCTGTCCGAGGCCAACACAGCCATGTCGGCGGTGCAGCGCGCACTGCTGAGCGCCGGCGTGCCTCAGGTCGACCTTCGCACGAGCGAGCTGAGCATCCGCACCGAGTACGACCATCAGGGTCGACGGGTGGCCGGGTTCGTGGTGAGCCAGGGGCTTCACGTGGTTGTGCGTGACCTGTCCGCCGCAGGTGGCCTGCTCGGCGCGGCGGCTGGTGCCGGGGGCGACAGCACCCGAGTCAACGGCCTGCGTCTGGACGTGGAGGACGACGCTGCGCTGCTCGCCGATGCCCGGACACGTGCGATCTCTGACGCCCGGCTGCGGGCCGAGACCTACGCGGCGGCCGCTGGACGCTCCGTCGGCCGCGTCGTGCGCATCAGCGAAGGCTCGGCGGTGGAGCCGGTGCCGGTGCGGGCGCGCATGATGGCCGGGGAGTCCGGGGGAGTGCCGATACAGGCCGGCAGCCACGAGGTCAGTGTCACCGTGACCGTCGAGTGGGCTCTGGAGTAGCCGTGGTGCTGGACCGCGGGCAGTACTTCGACCGGTGGGCGCAGCTTCACGGGGGCTACGACCCGCGCTCGTCCCGGCTGACGGGCGCATGGCTGACGGTGGCCTACACGCTGGCCCGCCCGCTGGCCGCGGCGAAGATCTCGCCCGATCTGGTGACGATGGTCGGGGTCGTCGTCTCGATGTTGGCCGTCTACCTGGCCTCGCTCGGCGGACGGTGGGTGATCGGTGCGGCCGTCGTCGTGGCGTTGAGCGGCATCGTCGACAACCTCGATGGTGCGGTGGCGGTGATGACGGGGCGGACGAGCCGTTGGGGGTTCGTGCTCGACTCGGTCGTCGACCGAGTCAGCGACGGGCTGTACCTGGTGGCGCTGTGGGTGGTCGGAGCCCCCCCGTGGCTGTGCGTGCTCGCCGGCGCCCTCATGGGGCTGCAGGAGTACGCCCGGGCGCGGGCCGGCAACGCGGGCATGAGCGAGATTGGCGTGGTCACTGTCTGGGAACGTCCGACGCGTGTGATCACGACGGCGATGTTCCTGCTCGGCGCGGGAATCTACGTCGCGTCGGCGCCCGGCTGGGCGAGCGCCGGCGCTGCGGTCTGGGCGGTGCTCGGCGTCGTGGGGCTCGCGCAGCTGCTGGTGGTCGTGCGCCGCCGGCTCGGGCCGACAACAAACCCGTCGCCGCAGCCCTGAGGCGTCAGCGACACTGCACGCCATGTCGCGCTTCAGCGGTCTGCCCGACCTGCCTGCCGAAGCGCGCGTCCTGCTGGTCGGGGTGGCCGTCAACGCCCTCGGACTCGGCCTCGTCCTGCCCCTGCTGGTCGTCTACCTCTACGACGTCCGCGGCTTCGCGCTCGACACCGTCGGGCTGCTCGCGGCGACGCCACCGGTGGTGGCCATGGTGCTGCTCGGGCCGATCGGCATCGGCATCGACCGGCTCGGCCCGCGGCGGGTGCAGATGGTGGCGCTTGTCAGCTCGTCGCTCGGCGCGACGGGGCTGGCGTTCGCCACGACCGTCCCTGAGGCGTTCATCTCGATGGCCATGCTCGGGGTGGGTCAGGCGGCCTTCTGGCCGGCCAGCCAGGCGCTGGTCGCCGAAGTCGTGCCCTCACCCGCCCGGCCGACGTACTTCGGGGTGTCGTTCGCCCTGCTCAACCTGGGTATCGGCGTTGGCGGAGTAGCGGCCGCGTTCGTTGCTGTCGTCGAGCGGCCAGCAAGCTTCGAGTGGCTCTACCGCCTCGATGCGCTCAGCTTTCTGGTCCCGCTCGCCCTGCTGCTCGGCCCGCTGCGCCACGTCGGCAACCGTGCATCTACCCGCGTGGTCACTCCTGGGACGTACCGCGACGTCGTGTCCGACGTCGTCTTCCGGCGCTTCTTGCTGGTGGTGTTCGCGTCGGCGTTCGTCGGCTACGGCGTGATCGAGGCCGGCTGGGCCGGGTACGCGCGGGTGGTGGCGGAGGCGTCCACGCGCACGATCGGGCTGGCCTTCGCCGCGAACACGGCGATGATCCTGGCGCTTCAGCTTGCGGCGCTGCGGTTCATCGACACCCGCCGTCGCACGTCGATGCTCGCGTTGATGGCCGGTGTGTGGGCGCTCGCCTGGCTCATGCTGGGCGCTGCTGGGCTGGTGCCGGGGACCGCGATCGCCACGATGCTGCTGGTCGGCTCGTTGGCGGTGTTCGGGGCCGGCGAGACGTTGCTGTCGCCGATCGTGCCGGCGATCACGAACGACCTCGCGAGCGACGAGCTGCGCGGGCGGTACAACGCCGTGTCGTCGTTCGCCTTCCAGGTGGCGGCAGTGTCGGCGCCGATCATCGCCGGTCTGCTGCTCGACCGAGGCTGGGCGGGGGTGTTCATCGGTGTGACCGTCGGCGGCTGTGCGCTGCTGGCCGTCGTTGCGCTCGGGCTCGCTCGCCACCTGCCGCCGACGGCGAACGGTCTGGCGGGCGGCTCAGGCGTCGCCGACGAGGTCGCTCACGATCTCCGCGCTCAAGCCGACCAGCGGTAGGCCGCCGCCGGGGTGCGACGACCCGCCCACCAGGTACAGCCCAGGGATGGGCGACTGGTTTGCCGGACGCAGGAACGCCGCCCGCTGGCTGTTGGACGACGTCCCGTAGATGGCCCCGCCGGGTGCGCCGGTCTCGCGCTGCAGGTCGTCCGGGGTGCGTACGACCCGCCACAGCAGCCGGTCGCGCACGTCGAGGCCCCGCTTCGCCATGACGGCCAGAACGTGGTCGGCGTAGGCGTCGGCGACTCCGGGAGCGGCCCAGTCGATCGTGCCCGGCTGGTCGTCGGGCCCGGCGATGTCGCGTTGGCGGGGGGCGTTGACCAGCACGAACCACGACTCGTGCCCGTCCGGGCGCATCTGCGGGTCGTCGGGGTTGCAGATGTACACCGCCGGGTCGGGTGCCGGACGGGCATCGCGACGCGCCGTGCCGAAGACCGAGTCGAACTCGTCGTCGTAGTCGGCGGGGAACAGCACCGTGTGGTGCTCCATGCCGGGTGTTCGTCCGCGCACGGCGAGCAGCAGGACGAATCCGGAGAATGACAGCCCGGCCTTGCTGATCGAGCGCATCACCGACGACGCGGCGCGCTCGCCTGCCCGGTCGCCTTGGAGCAGCCGGCCGTACAGCGTGCTGGCGTCGCAGTTGGCGATCACGACATCGGCGCCGACGGTCTCACCGTCGGCGAGGCGAACCCCCACGGCGCGTCCGTCCTGCACGAGCACCTGCGTGACCTCGGCGTTCGTGCGCACGGTGGCGCCGCGGAACTCCACTCGCCGAGCGAGCGCCTCGCCAAGGTTGCGCAGCCCGCCCGGCACGTGCCAGGCGCCGAAGGTCTGCTCGACGTAGGGGATGGTGGACAGGACGCCCGGTGCCTTGCGGGGGTCCGATCCTGAGTAGGTGGCGTAGCGGTCGAGCATCTGGCGCAGCCGCGCGTCGCGCAAGTAGTGCTTGCCCATGCCGCGCAGGGTCTGCCACGGGGCGACGACGCGGACGTGGTCGACGTTGCGGGCCAGGCGGGCCAGGGTGCGCGGCCCTTCGAGCGGGGACTCCAGAAAGGGACCACGGGTGACGTCCCAGATCTGTCCGGCGCGCTCGAGCAGGGCGAACCACGCGGCGCCGGCGTCGTTGCCGAAGGCGTCGTCCAACGCACGCTTCGTCCCAGCCCGGGAGGCGTTCGGGAGCCGAACCTCGCTTCCGTCAGCGAAGCGGTAGTGGAACGCCGGATCGACCGGCAGCAGGTCGAGCTCGCTTTCGAGCGGTCGTCCGCTCTTGCGGAACGTGTCGCGGTAAACGGCCGGGATGGTGAGCAGCGAGGGGCCGGTGTCGAACACGAACCCGTCGCGGGAGTACCGGCCGAGCTTGCCCCCGATGGTGGACGACGCCTCGAGCACGGTCACGTCATGTTTGCGCTTGGCGAGCCGGGCCGACACCGCGAGTCCGGCCATGCCCGCACCGATCACCGCAACTCGAGCCATGGTGGGCGCGAGCCTACGTCTGCGGGGTCAACCCACGAGCGACCGGTCGGCCCTTCCAGATGAGCGTGCCGCGTCGGCGTGCGCACCATGAGCGGCCGACGAGGTAGCCGAACGTGGCAACGGAGGCAGGATGGGCGAGGACGTCAGGCAGCACAGGCTGACCGGTGGTGCGAGCCACGAGCGTGCGGCCGAGCACTCCCGCGCCGTAGCCGACGAGGCCGAGGCGTGAGCCGACCAGCGCTGCGGCAGCCGGGGCGACGTAGGCCAGGCTGAGGATGGCGACCACCGCTGCGGCTCCCGTCGGGCTGCCGAACGCCGTCCAGAGCGACTTGGTGTAGCCCTCGACGAGCTCGTCCCACGAGTCATACATCGTGCAGGTAGCCAGGTGAGAGCCATCGACGGCCACTCCGCGTCCACCGCTTCGCTTCACGGCACGCATCAGGCCCACGTCGTCGAGCACGGCGTCGGCGACCGCGGTGTGACCGCCGGCACGGAGATAGGCGTCGTGGTCGATCACGAAGAACTGCCCCGTGGCGGCGACCAGGGTGGGACGCGGCGACCGCTCGGCCGCGCCCAGCGGAAGGGTTGTCAGCCATGACCACTCGACCAGTGGCTGCACCAGACGGGGACCGAGGCCGTGGGCCACTTGGCGGGGGTAGGGCGACAGCGCGTCAAGGCGGGTCTGGCGCAGCAGGGCGACGGCGGATGCGACGGCCTGCGGCGCCAAGGTGACGTCGGCGTCGACGAAGCACAGCGTCGAGCCCGTGGCGGCAGTCGCGAGCTGGTGGCATGCGTGCGGCTTGCCGAGCCAGCCGGCGGGCAGGTCGGTCCCGGTCAGGACACGCAGACGGGCATCGCCATGGGCGGTCTCGTGGACGAGCGCCGCCGTCCCGTCGGTGGAGCCGTCGTCGAGCACGAGGATCTCGAGGTCGGGCAGTCGCTCCTGCGCCAGGAGCGACGTGATGGTCGGCGTGATGCGGTGAGCCTCGTTGCGTGCGGGGACGAGTACGGTGACCCGCTCGGCGACGACGGGCGGGTCGAGGGGCAGCCGTCGCAGGCGGCGCAGGTTGACCACCGTGTGGGCGGTCAGCACGAGAGCCCCGATGGCGCCGACGGCGCCGAGCCCGCGCACGGCAGAGGCGAGGGGAAGGCCGCTCACCGCATCACGGATCTGTCACGCAGCAGCAGCCTGATGTAGGGAACCATCGTCAGGCCCATGAGCAGCCCACCCCATACCGCCACGGCGGGCCGGCCGAAGAACACCAGGTTGGCGAGCACCTGAGAGAGGTACAACCAGACCAGCACCGCAGCCGGAACCAGGTCGTGCGGGAGGCGTCCGGGGCCGCCCACTGCCCGTCGTCGCCCGACGGCTCGGTCGATCGCCGTCATCGTGAGCATCATGACGACGGCGGCGAACACCCAGCCGGCGTAGTTCGTCAGCGGGATGCCGGGGACGCCGGGCAGGCCCGGATCGGGGAAGTCCCACGTCCAGTGCCCGGCCTGCACCATCTGCGGGTCGAGGAAGAGGTCATAGGCGGCGAGCGTCCAGGCGCCCAGGGCCCAGCCCCAGCGCCGCCCGCCCAACGCCTGGCCGGCCAAGAAGGCGGGGTAGCCGAGCATGATCCAGGCCATCGGCACCAGCACCGGGACGTCGAGCACCTCGAGGCCGAGGGTGCCGGTGTAGGAGTAGGTGCCGAACGGAAACCCGGTCGCCGTCCCGACAGCCTCGACCGTCAGCCCCAGTCCGCCGAAGGTCGCCGCCATCGCCACCCCCCATGCCCAGCCGCGCACCGTGACGGCGTGCACGACGGCTGCGGTGGCCAGCAGCGTCACCGAGCCGACCGTGGCCAGGCGCAGGGGCTCACCCGACAGCAGCGGGTGGGCCACCTGCAGCAGGACCCCGCCGACGGCCAGGCCGATCGTCAGACGACCGGCCAGGGTTCGCGTCGCCGACGCCGGCGCGACGTCGCCCGGGGCGGCGGACCTGTTGGCGTGGGGGGACGACCTGGTGGCCATGGACGACAACTCTAGAGACGACCTGCGACAGACGCCGGTCAGCGCTCGAGCGCCACGGGGTGTCCGCCGGTGAGCGCGACGAGCTCGTCGAACGTGGTGGGGAACACCGTGTGGGGGTGCCCGGCGGCAGCCCAGACCTGGTCGTGCCGGGTGAGCCACTCGTCCACGAGGGTGCGCAACGGTGCGGGATGCCCGACGGGTGCGACTCCGCCGATCGGCTGGCCGGTATGGGTGCGGACGAACTCCGGCGTGGCGCGGCGCACCGCTGCGACGCCGAGGTGCCCGGCCAGGGCGGTGGTGTCGACGCGGTGCGCGCCGCTGGTGAGAACCAGCACCGGGATGCCGTCGGCGTCGAAGACCAGGCTGTTGGCGATCGCCCCGACCACGCAGCCGAGCTGCTCGGCTGCAGCAGCAGCGGTGGGAGCGGCCGCGGGAAGGACAACGACCCCGCCGGTGAGACCGGCGGCTCGCAGCGCCGCGGTCACGGTGCGGACGTTGGGGTGGTCGTGCGGCACCCGCTGAGCGTAGGCGCGCCTCGGCGGATCGCCGGTGGTGGGCCGGTCGGAGGTGCCGGTGAGGCGTCTTCGTCGCTGGGGCTTGACGTGTGTCGGGGGTGGGGTATTCACTAGGTCATGTTCGAACACATGTTCGAACATGACTCCGGTGGTTCGCGGCCACCGGTGAGCAGGCTTCCCGTCCGGGTGCGACCTCGACCTCGCACCCGTGACGGGGCGTCTTCCCCCTGCCTGTCGAGCGTGTGTGTCTGGTGTTCGAGGGACGGCTGCTGCGTCCGTCGGTGCCCGTGCTGGGAAGGAGGACGTGATGCGTCACTACGCCGAGTCGGTCGACGTGCGCTCCGGGGTGGTCGGCGGCATCGAGGGTCCGGCCCAGTTCGTCTGGCGGCGTCGGCTCTACCTGGTGCGAGACGTCCTCGGCTTCTGGGTGGAGTCCAGCAGCTGGTGGCGCACCGGTGACGCAGGGTCGGCAGAACGGCGGGTCTGGCGGGTCGAGGCCGGCCAGGGGCGCCTGACGTCCCGTGTGGTCGCCGACCTGGCGCTCGACCCGGTCGCCAACCAGTGGCTGCTGCTGCGTACCTACGACTGAGAAGGAGAACGAGATGGTCACCCGAGCCGGGGTCGGTGCTATGGACATGCTGGCCCACGCCCGCAGCTGTCTGCAGGAGGCCGCCGTCGCCGTGCGGCCCACCGACCGCTACGCCATGGCCCACCTGGCCGCGCTGCGTACTGCAGCGGCGGTGCTGGCTGCGCGCACGCACGGAGCGCCGCCGGGACGACGTCAGTCCCGCAACGCCTGGGTACTGCTGGCCCACGTCGCGCCCGAGCTGGAGGAGTGGGCTGCCTTCTTCGCTGCGGGAGCGACCAAACGAGCGGCTGCCCAGGCCGGCATCAGCAGCGCGGTGTCGACTCGCGAGGCCGACGACCTGCTCCGGGAGGCAGAGACCTTTCTCGCGGTGGCAACCAGGATGCTCGGGCTTCCGCACCACCCGGAGCTGCCCGGTCTCACCGCACCGCTGCGTGCCGGGTAGGTGAGGACGGTGGTGGCCAGTGACCCCTTCGTCCACCTGCAGGTGGCGTCCGGGTTCTCGTTGCGCCACGGGGCCTCGCACCCGCAGGCGCTCGTCGCGCGCGCCGCCGACCACGGCATGGACGCTCTCGCCCTGACCGACCGGGACGGGGTGTACGGAGCGGTCCGGTTCGCGCTGGCCTGCCGGTCGGCGGGCATCGCCCCGATCCTCGGGGTCGATCTCGCGGTGGAGCCCACTGCGCTGGGCCTGACTCAGGCTCAGGCCCAGCGCTCGGCCCAATCCCGCCGCCGCACACCGGCTCGGGGCGGCGCCGAGGTCGACCGGCGTCTTGCGCGCGTGACCGTGCTGGCCGAGGGCAGGCGAGGCTGGGGTGCGCTGTGTCGGCTGGTCACTGCCGCCCATGCCGGCGCCACCCCCGCACCCGTGCCGGGTTCTCGACCGGGTGTGGACGGCGCGCCGCAGCGCCGCCGCGACCCGGCTGTCACCATGGCCGAGGTGGCGGCTGCGGCGTCGTCCGGCGCGCTCGGGGTGATGCTGGGCCCCCGGTCTGACGTCGGCCAGGCGCTCTCCCGGCACCGTCCCGACATGGCCGCGCACGCGCTGGGCGACTGGCACTCGGTGCTCGGCCGGGACGGGTTGATGCTGGCGACCGTCTCGCACCGGGCTGCCGGTGACCGGCTGGCCCCCGGCAGCACCCGCCACGGCGCACAGATGCTCGGGCTGGGACGCGAGCACGGGCTGCCGGTGGTGCTCACCAACGCCGTTCGCTACGCCGACCCCGCCGACGCCCCGGTGACCGACGTCCTCGACGCCGCTCGCCGGCTCGTCCCGCTGCACCCGCGCCATCTCGACCGAGCCAACGCGGAGGGATATCTCAAGAGCGGAAAGGAGATGCTGGAGATCGCCGAGGACGTCGTGCGGGCCGCTGGGGCGGGGGAGTCGCAGGTGAGCCGGTTGCTGGCCGACACCCGCGGTGTCGCCGAACGTTTCGTCCTAGACCCCCGGGCCGACCTGGGCCTGGGGGAGATCCACTTTCCCGAGCACGACCTGTTGAGCAACCTGAGCGGGTCATCCGGGACGTCCGGAGGTGGGGCGACGTCGGCGGACGCTCAGCTGCGCGAACGCTGCGAGGCCGGGCTGGGCCGTCGCTACGGCTCCCGACCGTCCCGGCAGGTGCTCGACCGGATGACCGACGAGCTCGACGTGATTGCTCGGCTGGGCTACGCCGCCTACTTCCTCACCGTCGCCGAGGTGTGCGACATGGTCGCGCAGATGGGGGTGCGGGCAGCGGCGCGTGGATCGGGCGCCGGCAGCCTCGTGTGCTACCTGCTCGGCATCTCCGGTGTGGAGCCGATCGAGCACGGGCTGCTCATGGAACGCTTCCTGTCCCCGCTGCGCCAGGCCCTGCCCGACATCGACGTCGACGTCGAGTCCGCCCGCCGGCTGGAGGTGTACCAGGCCATCTTCGACCGCTTCGGTCTCGAGCGGGTCGCTTGCGTGTCGATGATGGACACCTACCGGGTGCGCCACGCCATCCGCGACACCGGTGCCGCGCTCGGCCTGCCGTCCGGCGAGGTCGACGCGATCGCCAAGGCCTTCCCGCACATCCGGGCCCGCGACGCCCGGCTCGCCCTGGACGAGCTGCCCGAGCTGCGGGCCAGTCGGCTCGGTGACGCGCTGCGCGACGGCCAGCTCGAGGTGCTGCTCACGCTGGCCGAGAAGCTGGACGGCCTGCCCCGGCACGTTGCGCTGCACCCGTGCGGGGTGATCCTGTCCGACCCCACCCTGCGCGAGCGCACCCCGACCGAGCCGAGCCTGGCCGGGTTCGCGATGAGTCAGTTCGACAAGGACGACGTGGAGAACCTCGGGCTGCTGAAGCTCGACGTGCTCGGCATCCGGATGCAGTCGGCGATGGCCTACGCGGTCACCGAGATCCAGCGGGTCGACGACGTGACCGTCGACCTCGACGACCGTGGGTGCGTGCCGCTGGACGACCCGGCGACCTACCGTCTCATCCAGTCCACTCGCACCCTGGGCTGCTTTCAGATCGAGTCCCCCGGCCAGCGCGAGCTGATCGGCAAGTTCGCTCCGGAGACCTTCGGCGACATCATCATCGACATCTCGCTGTTTCGTCCCGGCCCGGTCAAGAGCGACATGGTCACCCCCTTCTTGATGGCTCGGCAGGGGTGGCAGATGCCGGAGTACCTGCACCCCGACCTCGAGCCCGTGCTGCGGGAGACCGGCGGGGTGGTGGTGTTCCACGAGCAGGTGCTGGCGATCATCGCCGTCGTCACCGGGTGCAGTCTGGCCGAGGCCGACGAGGCGCGGCGGGCTCTCGGCGACGCCGAGGGCAAGGAGCAGGTGCGGGCCTGGCTGCCGGGCGCAGCACGGGCCCGCGGGTACGACGAGGCCACCGTGACCCGGGTGTGGGAGGTGCTGGAGGCCTTCGCGTCCTTCGGCTTCTGCAAGGCCCACGCGGCAGCCTTCGCGCTGCCCACCTACCAGTCGGCCTGGCTCAAGACCCACCACACGGCGGCGTTCCTGGCCGGGGTGCTCACCCACGACCCAGGCATGTACCCGAAGCGGCTGATCCTCGAGGACGCCCGAGCGTTCGGCATCGCGGTGCTCGCGCTCGACGTCAACGCCTCCGACGACGTGTACCGGGTCGAGAGGGTGGGGATCGGCGACGAGCCACCGCCGGGCATTCTCGGTGAGTCACCGCGCCATCCACCGCCGGACGGCCTGCCCGACGCGCGGGCGTACGGTATCCGGCTGTCGCTGTGCGACGTCTCCGGTATCAGCACCGACGAGGTGGCTCGGGTCATCGCCGGCCGTCCGTTCCACTCGTTGACCGACTTCTGGTACCGCGCCCGGGTCAGCCGGCCGGTGGCCGAGAAGCTGGTGCTGGCCGGTGCGTTCGACAGCATCTACGGCCTCGGCTCGACGATCCCCGTGCGCCGCCGCGGCCAGGTGACCCGTCGTGACCTGTTGCTGGCGCTGGCCGATCTGGACGGGGTGCGGGTGCGGCGTAGCGGTTCGCGACGTGCGGTCACCGGAGCCGAACAGCTCACCCTGGCCCTGGAGTCCGCGGAGCCGGACGAGGGCTCGGGGCTCCCGGAGATGACCGGCAGCGAACGGGTGCAGGCCGAGCTGGAGATCTTGGGCCTCGACGCCAGCGCGCACGTGGTCGACTTCTACACCGACTTCTTGCGTGATCTGGGCACCACTCGCTCGATCGACCTGCTGCGCCGCCGCAGCAAGGCCGAGCTGCTGGTCGCCGGGGTCAAGGTCGCCACCCAGACCCCGCCGGTGCGTTCCGGGCGGCGGGTCATCTTTCTCACCCTGGACGACGGCAGCGGCCCGGTGGACGCCACGTTCTTCGAAGACGCCCAAGGTCCGTACGCCGCGACGCTGTTCGGGTCGTGGTTGCTGGTGGTACGTGGCGAGCTGCGGCGCACCGGTCCACGTGGGGTGTCCTTGCGTGCCACCGGTTGCTGGGAGCTCACCTCGCTGCACCAGGCGTGGCAGGACGGCGGCATCGGCGCCGTGCACGCTGTGATGGCGCAGACGGCGGAGTACGACCAGCGCTCGGTGCAGCAGCAGGCCGCCAGCCGCTCCAGCCGTCCGGTGATGACCGACGTCCGAGGGCAGGAGCCGGACGAGGGCGCCGGGCCCACCGCGGGCGGGATGGGCCGGCGGCGGGTGCTGGTGCACCCCAGCGGCTTTCGGCAGTCGCCCTACGCCGACATCAAGCCGGCCGGGGGCGACGTCTCGGGTGCGCCGCGCAAGCTGTGGCACACCAGCCCCGGCAGCCCGGGCTGATGACCGCGCAGTCGGGCGAGGACGCCTGCACCGTGCTGCACGTCGACATGGACGCCTTCTACGTGGGCGTCGAGCTGCGCGAGCGTCCCGAGCTGCGTGGACGCGCGCTGGTCGTGGGTGGGGACGGCCGTGGCGTGGTGCTCTCGGCCAGCTACGAGGCGCGGCGGCACGGCGTGCGGTCGGGGATGCCGACCAGCCGGGCGCGGCGTCTGGTGCCCGACCTGCTCGTGCTGCCTCCGCGGTTCGACCGCTACCTCGAGGTGTCGAGGGGGGTGATGGAGGTCTTCGGGTCGGTGACACCGCTGGTCGAGCCGGTGTCCCTCGACGAAGCCTTTCTTGACGTCCACGGTGCCCGCCGACGTCTGGGCAGTCCCCGGGCGGTTGCCGAGCTCATCCGCGCCCGCGTGGCCGACGAGCAGGGCATCGTCTGCACCGTCGGTGGCGCCGCCACCACCTCGCTGGCCAAGATCGCCTCTGCCCAGGGCAAGCCGGACGGGTTGCTGCTGGTGCCGCCGGAGCGTGTCGTTGCGTTTCTGCACCCGCTGCCGGTGGGGGCGCTGTGGGGGGTGGGGGAGCAGACCGAGGCTCGGCTCCGCCACCTCGGCCTGAGCGCCGTGGGTGACCTCGCCCGGGTGCCACGCACCACCCTGGTCCGCGCCTTCGGCCCGTCGCAGGCCCGCCACCTGGTCGACATGAGCTGGGGGCGCGTCACCCACCCGGTCGGCGTCCACGTCGAGCCGGCTGAACGGTCAGTCGGGTCGCAGCGCACGTTCAGCCACGACGTCGACGACCCCGTCGTCATGCGCCGCGAGCTGCTGCGGTTGGCGGTCGGCGTGGCGGCCCGGCTTCGGACGGCCGGTCAGCAAGGTCGCACCGTGGTGCTCACAGTCCGGTTCGCCGACTTCACCACGTTGACTCGGTCCCGGACCGTGCGTGACCCGACCGACATCGCACCGGAGATCCATGCGGCGGCCTGTGCCGCGCTGGCGACCCTCGGTCTGCAACGCGCCCGTGTACGGCTGCTCGGCGTCCGGGTGAGTGGGCTCGTTCCTCGTCAGCGCAGCACTCGTCAGCTGGTGCTGGGAGAACGCGACCGCGGCTGGACCGAGGCCGAGCAGGCGATCGACCGTGCGGTGCGCCGTTTCGGGCCCGACGCGGTCGCTCCTGCCGCGCTCGTCGGGGGCCGGGCACTTTCGGCGGAGCAGGATCGTTACCGCTTCGAATGAGGAACTTCCAACGGTCGGGTTTCGCGACGGCCGAACCCTGCTTATCCTGTGTTCGTACGCTCCACCCAGGCCACGGACGACCTGGCCATCAACGAGAGGAGGGACCTGTGCCTCTCTCCGAGAACGAGCAGCGCATGCTCGAGCAGATGGAGCGCGCCCTCTACGCCGAAGACCCCAAGTTCGCGACCCAGCTCAAGGGGTCAGACGCCCGCACGTTCTACCGCAAGCGCCTCGTGGTCGCGGGTATCGGCTTCTCCCTTGGCATCGTCGTCCTGATGGCCGGCGCCATCACGGCCGGTTCCAACACGACTCTGCTCATCGTCCTCGCCCTCGTGGGTTTCGCACTGATGCTCGCATCGGCGTGGATCGGTATCACCAGCTGGCGCAAGATTCCCGCTCCCGGTGAGATCGGCACGTTCCCGACGGGCGGGTCGAGCCCACGAGGCAAGAGTTCCAGCCCCAGATTCATGAACCGCGTCGAGGATCGCTGGAAGAAGCGTCGCGACGACATGGGTCGCTGACCCAGCACACGCCAGTGGCGCTGCGCGCAAGTCGGATCCACTAGCGCTGCCCGATCTGGGTGCAGCGCCGCCCGGTCCGAACGCGTCAGCGCCGTCCGAGGAGCCGGCGCATGGGAGCGGGCCAGAGCCGTGCCCGCCAGCGTGCTCCGCGTGACGTCCCCGCGACCAGTGCTTCGCGCACCAGCGCGGCGTCGCATTCCTGCACCGACCCCACCGCCGGCGGACGCCCTGCGTAGCGCGCCCGCTCGGTGGCGCGAGCCACTGCGTCGAGACGTTCGCGCGGCTCACCGGCGAGCCCAGCCGACTCACCCAGCGTGGCGGCACTCACCCGGATCGTGTCCGACGGATTGGTGGCGAAACCCATCTCCAGAGCCGCGTCCTGGATGTCGGCCCAAGCAGCCTCGGCCACTCGAGCGGGGTCGTCGGCCGCACGACGCCACCGGCGTCGGCGCACCACCCAGCCGGCGACCACCGGTGTGAGCGACATGAGCACCAGGCTCACGACGACGGCCAGCAGGGGCAACCTGCTGGGCTGGGTGGAGGTCAGAGCGCCCTCCTGCACCAGGTCGTCCAAGGGCGCGACAGCGCCCGGGTCGGAGTCGCTCTCGGAGTCGACCGGCGTCTCCAGCGACTCCGCGACGTCGGTCTGCTCGGCCCCGGGAACCGTGTAGTCCGGGGGCGACCCGGTACGGGCAGCCGGGGTGGGCTCGAACCGAACCCAGCCGACTCCGTCGAAGTACAGCTCGGGCCAGGCGTGCGCGTCCTGCGCCCGAACGACCCAGTAGCCGGGTTGAGCCTGCTCCCCGCGCAAGTAGCCCACCCCGACCCGCGCCGGGATACCCAAAGCCCGGGCCATGATCGCCATGGTCGCCGCGTACTGCTCGCAGTAGCCGCGACGCTCGTCGAGGAAGGCCACGAGGTCGTTCGAGCCGTTGCCGGGGTCGACCGACAGGTCGTAGACGAAGCCGCCGTCGCTGCGGAACCACTGCTGCAGCGCGACCGCCCGCGCATAGTTGTCCTCGGCGTCAGCAGTGACCTCGCGGGCCAGGTCACCCACGACCGACGGCGTGGCGCCCGGCAGCTCGAGCATCTCCACGAGACGCCCGGGGCCCGGCGGGGGGCCCGCGAGCTGTTCGGGCGTCGGCGTCACCTCGAGCGAGGTCACGTCGTAGCGCAGGCCTTCGGTCGTGCGGTCGGTGGCCACCACGTCCAAGGTCGAGGAGTCGTAGCGCCAGTCGCCGTCGGCCGCGGCCACCTCAGATGCGGGGTAGGGCAGCGGCAGCCACTGCGACTGCAGGTTCGAGGTGATCTCCAGCTCGTACTGCTGCTCGCTGCGGGCGACGGCGGTGCCCAGACCGGGCGGGGAGGGGAGCCCGTCGGTCACGCGGTTGCGCTCGGGCACCGGTCGGTCCGAGGTGCGCCACACCTCGCCGTCGTAGACGTCCAGGGTGAGCAGGCGCAGGTACTCCGGCGCTGGTGCGTCGCTGGTGAACCTGATGACGTCGACGTTGTCGGGACGCACCAGGTCGCGCTTGAGGTCGACGATCGGGTTCTCCGTACGAATCGTCTGGCCTCCGGAGCCACCGCCGTCGGCGCCGGCGATGAGGGCGAGACCGCCCTGCGGGAGCAGCGTCGCCCCGGCGACGGCGAGAGCCACTGCGCCCATGGCAAGCGGGAGGCCGATGGATGACAGGCTCGACGCCCGAGACCCGGCCGTGACGGCTGAGTTGGCGGTGGAGCCGAGCGGGCGTCCCCAGCGGGCGGCGCGTTCACGTCCATCGACGGCCAGCAGAAGCAGGTACCCCCCGGCCGCGGCGACGAACGCCCAGGCCGAGGCGCCCTGCGGGCTGGTGGCCATGGCCACCGCGTGCATGATCGCCAGGGGGACGCCGGCCAGTGGCGCCATACGTGCCGTCACGGCCAGCGCGTCGACCGAGAGTGCGGTGAGGGCCACGCCAGCGACGAGCAGCAGCAAGATCCCGTCGTCGAGCGGGACGGGTGCTCGGTACTCGCGCACCGACTGCAGGCCGAGGCCGTAGGTGTCGGCCAGGTCCGCCGCCCAGGCACGCGAGGGTAGAAACCCGAGTCGGGCCTGGTCTTCGGCCACCAGGTAGCCGACCCACAGCACCGACACGACGGCTTGGGCGGCCGCCACCGCCCACGGCGGCACCTGGGCTGCGCGCAGCCCGATCCCGACACCTGCCACGAGCAGCACGGCCACGACCGCGGGTGCGACCCACGAACCGGTCTCGACGATCGGTTGCAGCCCGATCACGGTCAACAGGGTTGCTGTCGCGGCGGCCAGAGACAGTCGCACCGAGCCGGTCATCGCGACACCCCGACAGGCTCGGCCCGGGTCGTGCTGTGCACTGCAGGGGTAGGCGGTGCGCCCTCCGCAAGGCGACCCCAGGCTGCGGCTACTGCGTCGACGGACCGGTCGGTCCCGCCGGCCACCACCGCGTGCCAGCCGGCACGCGCGAGGGTGGCCGCGACCGCGTCGGCGGCCACTGCCGTGGCGCTGACGGCTTGACCGCCCGGCCACTGCCCGACGTCGAGCACGATCGCCAAGGCTGCCGACGTGTCGTGCCGCAGGCGCGCCATCGAGGCCAGCTCGTCGGCGTTCATCGCGCCCAGCACCGCGACGAGCAGGCCGCTCGCCGTCCCCGCCCCATGCATCATCGACCGCACGGTGCCCACCGACGCCGTCGCCGACACGTCCACCGTGGCCAGCGCCTCCAGCAGCAGGCCCTCCGCCGAGCCAGGGCCCTCGCTGTGGTCGTGCCACGCCGTACTGGTCGAGCCGCCCTCGTCGGTCACCAGTCGCACTGAGTACCCCCGGGCGAGCAGGTGGGTGCCGACCGAGGCGGCTGCTGTCACGGCCCACTCCATCGACGACGTCTGCGGCGTCTGGCGTCCCGGCTGGCGGGTCGAGTGCCCGGCGAGCCGGTTGTCGAGCACCAGGGTGGCGCGGCTCTGCCAGGGTTGTTCCTCGCGGCGCACCATCAGCTGGGAGTGCCGAGCGCTGGCCCGCCAGTGCACCCGACGCCGGTCGTCCCCGCGCTGGTAGGGGCGAACAGTGACGTCCTCCTCGCCCGCCGCGGCGATCGAGCGCGGCCGGGACTCGCCACTGCCGCTCCACTCCCCGGGAATCCGCACCGCCGGCAGCGCGACGACTCGCGGGGTCACCACGACCGGGGTGACCCCGGCGATCTGGCGACGGGTGGTGGCCAGGCCGAACGGGTCTTCCACGACGACCGTCAGCGGACCGACGTCGAGCAGCCCGCGGTGGCGCGGACGTAGTCGGTAGGTCACCCGCCGGGCCCACCGGGCGCCGCCACGGTCGATGACGAAGCGCGGTCGCGCTGACCCCGCACCCGGAACGGTGTCTTCCAGGCGCAGCATCCCTGCCGGGACGAAGGTCGACGAGCGCAGGTCGAGGTGCACCGTGGTCTCGGAGTCGACCGGCACGCGGCGTGGGTCGACCGAACGCTGGGCCTGCAGCCCGAGCCGGGTGCGCACCACGGCGAGGCCGCTGAGCAGCAGCAGTCCCAGGAGCAGCAGCCCGACTCGCTGCCATCCGTCGCCACCGCCGACCAGCCCGACCGCGAGGGCTGCGACGCCGATCACCCCGAACAGCCACCCGCGACGGGTCAGCCCCCGGTGACTGAGGCGCTCGGATACCTCAGAGGCAGACCCGGCAGGCTTCACGTCCGCTACCGAGGCGTGGACGCCGGCCCCGGCGCCGGCAGAGAGCGGACGAGGTCGCTCACGACGTCCGCGGCTGTGCGCCGGCCGATCTGTGCCTCGGCGGTCAGCAGCAACCGGTGCGCCAGCACCGGTGCCGCGAGTGCTTGCACGTCGTCGGGAAGCACGAAGTCGCGCCCGTCGACCGCGGCGCGGGCGCGAGCGGCCCGAACCAGGTGGATCGTCGCGCGGGGAGATGCGCCGAGGCGCAGCTCGGGTGAGCGCCGGGTCGAGCCGACGAGGTCGACGACGTAGGCCTTCACCACGTCCGCCATGTGCACGGAGCGAACCATCGACTGGAAGCGTGCGACGTCCTGGGCTGTTGTGACCGACTTCTGGTGTGCCAGCGACGACTCCCCGGCCTGAGTGTCGATCATCGCGAGCTCATGGGTGGATGAGGGGTACCCGATCGCGGTCTGCACCATGAACCGGTCGCGCTGGGCCTCCGGTAGCGGGTAGGTGCCCTCCATCTCGACCGGATTCTGAGTCGCGATCACCAAGAACGGCGCCTCGAGCGGATAGGTCTGGCCGTCGACGCTGACCTGACTCTCCTCCATCGCCTCCAGCATCGCCGACTGGGTCTTGGGCGAGGCGCGGTTGATCTCGTCACCGAGCACGACGTTGGCGAAGATGCCGCCGGGGCGAAACTCGAACTCCCGGGTCTGCTGGTTGAAGACGCTGACGCCGGTCACGTCGCTGGGCATCAGGTCGGGTGTGAACTGCACGCGCCGCATCGAGCAGTCGATGGAGCGGGCCAACGACTTCGCCAGCATGGTCTTGCCCACGCCGGGCACGTCCTCGACCAGCAGGTGGCCGCCGGCCAGCAGCACGACCACGCTCAGGCGGATCACGTCCGGCTTGCCCTCGATCACTGATGACACCGACGCGACGATGCGGTCGGCGGCCTGCGTCACCTCGTCGAGGCCAGCGAAGCCCAGAGCGTCGTCTGCCGTGGACAGACCGGTCCCGGCGACCGTGGTGCTCATCTGGTGACTCCTCCTCGCCCTGGCAGGCCCTCCCGCCCGCAGTCAGCAGACGGCTAGTGGCAGTGTTCCAAAGCTCGGACGATCGCACGAGTCCGGGCGGTCATCCGGGTTGCGGACGTCGCTCGTCGATACCTGCTCTGGCCTGCGTGGACACAGGCGCAACACGCCGATTCGGCAACCACTGCAGTGGACGTAGGTGGGGCTTGGTGGGCTAGAGTGGGGTGCAGTGGGGAGCCATGGTCGGCAAACCCCGGTCAGCGGGTCGAGGAGGTGGCGCCTGTGTTCTTGGGCACCTACTCACCGCGGCTGGACGAGAAGGGACGTCTCGCTCTGCCGGCCAAGTACCGCGAGGCGCTGGCCGAAGGCGTGGTCGTCACTCCGGGCCAGGAACGCTGCCTGTTCGTCTTCTCCCGCGACGCCTTCGCCGAGCGGTTCGCCACGCTCGTCAATGCGCCGGTCGGTTCCCGCAAGGCCCGCGACGCCACGCGCATGCTGGCGGCGGCGGCGCACGACGACCTCCCCGACAAGCAGGGTCGGGTGACCCTGCCGTCCGGTCTGCGCACCTACGCCGGGCTGGACCGCGACGTGGTCGTCATCGGCGCGCTCTCCCGGCTGGAGATCTGGGACCCCGCGGCCTGGAGCACCTACCACGCAGCCAACGAGGCCGACTTCGCCGCCTTCGACGAGGGGGTGCTCGACGACTTGTTCTGACCCATGTCTCACCGCTCGAGCGGTGAGGTCTCCGGCCCGCCCGACCCGTCTGACGCACCTTCCCTGGCGGCAGAAGGACGGTCGGGCAGGAGACCTGGCCACTCGATCGACACCCACCCGCCCCGCCGGTCATCCACTCCCAGACCCGACGAAGCGCAAGGAGCCCGAGCCGATGCCGCAGCAGCGTCACATCCCGGTGATGCAGACCCGTGTGGTCGAGCTGCTGGCTCCTGCCCTCGGTCACCGGGGCGCCGTCGTCGTGGACGCGACCCTCGGCATGGGTGGGCACGCCGCGGCCCTGCTGGACGCCTGTCCCGAGATGCACCTGGTGGGCATCGACCGTGACCCCGAGGCGCTCGACGTGGCGGGCGAGCGGCTGGCGGCCTACACCGGACGGGTCACCCTGGTGCCGGCGGTCTACGACCAGGTCGGTCGGGTGCTGACGACCTTGGGCCGAGGCCCGGTGGACGGCGTCCTGCTCGACCTCGGAGTCTCCTCGCTCCAGCTGGACGAGGCCCGACGCGGCTTCTCCTACTCCACTGACGCGCCACTCGACATGCGCATGGACCCCACGCAGGGACCCACGGCGGCCGACGTGCTCAACACCTACCCGGCTCGCGACCTGGCACGGGTGCTGAGTCAGTACGGCGAGGAGCGATTCGCCCGCCGCATCGCTGTCGCGGTGGCCGCCGAGCGCGAGCGCGAGCCCTTCAGCACCAGTGCCCGGCTCGTCGACCTGCTCCGTGAACAGATCCCGGCGGCCAGCCGACGCACGGGGGGACACCCGGCCAAGCGCACCTTTCAGGCACTTCGGATCGAGGTCAACGCCGAGCTCTCGACCCTCACCACGGCCGTCCCCGCCGCAATCAACGCCCTCGCCCTCTCCGGCCGCATCGTCGTACTGGCCTACCACTCCCTGGAGGACCGCATCGTGAAGCGTGCTCTGACGAAGGGTGCTGCGAGTCGCACACCCGTCGACCTGCCGGTCGAGCTGCCCGAGCACGGACCGCTCCTGCGGTTGCTGACTCGTGGGGCCGAGCGACCGGACGAGCAGGAGTGCGCGCGCAACCCGCGTGCAGCGTCGGCGAAGCTGCGCGGCGCCGAACGGATCGGCATCGGCGACCTGGCGGTGGCAGCATGAGCGCCGCCCACGTGTCGGGCGCCACCGCCCGCGCTTTCTCCCCCACGCACTGGCGTGAGGCGTCGCTGCGCCTGGTGCCGACGCCCGGCAGGCGAGCGCCGCGGGCGGCGTTCGTGACCGTCGTGATGCTGGTGCTGGGCGCCGGGCTGGTCGGGCTGCTGCTGGTGACGACCGGTATGCAGCAGCGCGCATTCGCACTGTTCGAGATGCAGGGACAGGTCGCAGACCTGCGCGAGCAGCGCCAGACGCTGACGGCCGAGCTGGCTGAGCGCGAGGCTCCGGGAGCGCTGGTCAAGGCGGCGACCCGGGCGGGCATGGTGCCCAACGACACGCCGGTGTTCCTCGACCTCGAGTCCGCGACCATCCTCGGTGAGATCGTCCCCGCGCCGGTGCCGCCGGGTGGCGGCCGGTGACCCCACCCGACTCCGATCGCCCGCGGCCGGGGTCGGGGCAGCGGCGCCCAGCACGCCCCGCACCCACGACGCGCGGCTCAGCGAGGGGGGGAACGGCGACGAGAAGGACCGGGACACGTCCGGTCGCTTCGCGGGATTCGCCCAGCGCCGGCACCAGAATGCCTCGCGTGCAGTCGACCACGCGCCAGTCGGGCACCCGCCCTTCTCGGTCGCCGCAGAGCGGTAAGCGTCCGGGGGCGTCGCGCCCGTCGTCGGCCAGCCCGCGCCGATCGACGCGATCGCGGCGGCGCCTGCCGCGAGTGCCCCTGCCGACGCTACGTCTGGTGCGTTCCCCGCGTCGGCTGACCGCCGCCTTTCTGGCGCTCTCGTTGATCTTCGGCGGCTTCTTCGTCCGGCTGGTGTGGCTGCAGGGAGTTGACCCCAACGACTGGGCCGTCCAGGCGGCCAGCGCCCGCACACTCGCGATCTCCCTTCCCGCGGTGCGCGGACCGATCCTGGACGCCAACGGGGTGCCGCTGGCGACCACCGTGGACGCCGTGGACGTCATCGTCGACCAGACCCAGATGAGCAACCCGGCCGCGGCGGCCCTGCAGCTGGCCGGCCCCCTCGATCGTGACCCGGCGGTGCTGCAGGCCGAGATGACCGGCGGATCGGCCTACGAACCGATCGCGCGGGCCGTCGACGGCCCGGTGTGGAGCACCATCCGTGCCATGGGCATCAAGGGCATCTACTCCGAGCCGTCCGCCGACCGGGCCTACCCCGCCGGTGCCGTGGCGGGCAACATCATCGGCTTCATCGCCAACAACGGCGAGGAGGGGGAGCAGGAGCAGGTCGGCGGACAGGCTGGCCTCGAGGAGTCCTACGACGACGTGCTTGCCGGCGTGCCGGGCTCGCTGAGCTATGAGCGCGACAGTGCCGGACGTGCCATCCCGCTCGCCAGCCAGAGCAGGGTCGACCCCGTCCCCGGGGCGGGGTTGCGCCTGACCATCGACCGTGACATCCAATGGATGGTGGAGCGGACGCTCGCTGCCAAGGTGGCTGAGTCCAAGGCCGCGTTCGGCTCTGCCATCGTCTACGACCCGTCGACCGGCGCCATCGTGGCGATGGCCGACGTCCCGCACGTGAACCCTGACAACCCTGATGGCACAGCCTCAGACGACCGCGGCAGCCGGGCGATCAGCGCACCGTTCGAGCCGGGATCGGTGCAGAAGGTGCTCACCATGGCGGCTGTCGTCGACTCCGGCGCCGCCGAGCCGGATGACGTGTTCACCGTCCCGGACTCCATCGTCCGCGATGGCTGGCCGACGCCGATCACGGACTTCGCTCCGCACGAGGACTGGCAGATCACGATGTCGGGCATCCTTGCCAAGTCGAGCAACGTCGGCACGATGAAGGCTGCCGAGCTCATCGACAAGAGCGAGCTGCGTGACTACCTCGTCAGGTTCGGCTACGGCAGCAAACCAGGGACCGGGATGCCGGGAGAGTCTGCCGGGGTGCTGGGCGAGCAGTGGGCCGACCTGCGGCGCGACACGATCTCGTACGGGCAGGGTCTGTCAGCCACCATCGTCCACCTGGCGGCGGCCTACGGAGCACTGGCCAACGACGGGCTGCGGGTGCCTCCGCGCCTGGTCGAGGCGGTCGTCGACACCGACGGCACGGAGCGGCCCGTGCCGCACGAGGAGCCGGTGCAGGTCGTCAGCCCGCACACGGCACGGGACGTCACCCGCATGATGGAAGCCGTGGTGGGCGAAGGCGGGACGGCCAGCAACGTGGTGGTCGACGGCTACCGGATCGCCGGCAAGACCGGCACCGCTCAGCGTCTCGACGAACGGGGAGTGCAGGTCGGTCGCACCACCTCCTTCGCCGGGTTCGCACCGGCAGACGACCCACAGCTGGTCGTCGTCGTCTCCCTGCAGGATCCGGTGTCCGGCAGCTCGGGCGGCGGCACCGCAGGCCCGGTCTTCGCTGACATCATGAAGTTCGCGCTCCCCAGGCTCGGCATCGCGCCGACGGGAACCCCGGCTCCGAAGGTGCCGCTGTTCGCCGACGACCTTCGCGCGGCCAACTAGCCTGCTCGGGATGGGCACCCCTCCGGCGATCTCGGCGACGCGACCGCGTCGGGTGCAGCCGCGAATGGTAGGTGGCCTGGCCGAGCATCTCTCGTGCGCGGTCCCGACGGGCTCGGCACAGACGCTGCTGACCGGCATCACCCACGCCTCGGGCGAGGTGCAACCCGGAGACCTGTACGTGGCGCTGCCCGGACAGCGCACGCACGGCGCCCGGTTCGTCCCCGAGGCAGTCGACCGTGCGGCGGCGGCGGTGCTGACCGACGCAGAGGGGGCCTTGCTGTCCGGTGTAGGCGACGACCTGCCCGTACTCGTGGTCGACGACCCGAGGACGCTGCTCGGCGACGCGGCGGCCTATGTCTACGGGTTCCCCGCCGACCGGCTGACCACCATCGGGGTGACCGGCACCAACGGCAAGACGACCGTCACTGCCATGCTGCACGCCGTCCTGACAGCCGCGTACGGGTCGGCGGGCCTGGTCGGCACGATCGAGACCAGGCTCGGCGACCGTGTCGTGCCGAGCGTGCGCACCACCCCGGAGGCCAGCGACCTGCAGGCCGTGCTGGCTGCCCTGGAGGAGGAGCAGATCCGGGCATGCGCGCTCGAGGTCTCCAGCCACGCCCTCGCGCTGCACCGCGTGGACGGGCTCGTCGTCGACGTCGCGGGCTTCACCAACCTCAGCCCGGACCACCAAGACTTTCACCCTGACATGGAGCACTACTTCGCCACGAAGGCATCCCTGTTCACTCCGCGTCGCGCGCGTCGCGGCGTCGTGATGGTCGACGACCGCTGGGGGCGTCGCCTGGCCGCCACGTCCGGCGTGGACGTCCGGACCGTGAGCGCCGACCCCGACGACCCTGACGACCTGGCGGTGAGCGCTGCAGACTGGCGGGTGCTCGAGGTGAGTGCGAAAGGGGCCGGCAGCCGAGCCACGCTTGCCGGTCCCCAGGGACGCTACGACCTGGTCGTCCCGATGCCCGGACTGGTCAACGTCGCGAACGCGGCCCTCACGGTGGCACTTGCTGCCGAGATCGGGCTCGACCCCGCGCAGTCGGTTGCCGCGATCGCCGACTCCCCGATGGTTCCCGGACGCATGGAGCTCGTGTCGGGCGCGGGGCGTCCCGTCGTCGTCGTCGACTATGCGCACAGCCCGGACGCGCTGGCGCGCGCACTGCACACTCTGCGCGCCGGCAGCCCGGAGCCGCTGGTTGTCGTGATCGGGGCCGGCGGTGACCGAGACCGCAGCAAGCGCGGCCCGATGGGCGAGGTCGCCGCGCGCGGGGCCGACGTCGTCGTGGTCACCGACGACAACCCGCGCTCGGAGGACCCGGCCGAGATCCGCGCCGACGTACTGGTCGGGGCACGATCAGTGGCACGCGAGCGGGTGCACGAGATCGGCGAGCGGACCGAGGCGATCCGCGCCGCCCTCCGGCTCGCCGGCAGCGGCACGGTTCTGCTGGCCGGCAAGGGCCACGAGCAAGGTCAGGAGGTCGCCGGGGCGGTTCATCCGTTCGACGACCGGGTCGTGGCGCGCGCCGCGCTGGCTGAGCTGGCCGCCGCACCGGAGGTGTCGCCATGATCGAGCTCACCGTGGAGGAGGTCGCCCGAGCCACCGGTGGCCGACTCGGTGCCGCAGTCGACCCAGCCGCGCTGGTCAGCGGCCCGGTCGTGACCGACTCCCGACTCGTCCAGGCGGGATCGCTGTTCGTGGCGCTGCCCGGTGAGCGCGCAGACGGGCACGACTTCGCGAGAGCAGCTGTGGCGGACGGGGCGACATGTGTGCTGGCCGCACGCGACCTGGACGTGCCGACCGTGGTGGTCGGCGACCCGTCAGTAGCGTTGGGGCTGCTGGCACGGGCGGTGCTGGACCGTTTGGACGTCACCGTGGTCGCCGTCACCGGATCGAGCGGCAAGACGACGACGAAAGACATGCTGGCGGGGGTGCTGGCCCGGCTGGGTCCCGTCGTCGCCCCCGAGGGGTCGTTCAACAACGAGGTCGGGCTGCCTGTCACGGCACTGCGCTGCGACGAGTCCACCCGGGTGCTCGTGGCCGAGATGGGGGCGCGCGGTCGCGGGCACATCGCGTACCTGTGCACCATCGCCCCGCCCGACGTCTCGGTAGTGCTCAACGTCGGCAGCGCCCACCTGGGAGAGTTCGGCAGCCGAGACGCCATCGCCACCGCGAAGTCGGAGATCGTCACCGCGCTGCGCCCCGACGGGCTCGCCGTGCTGAACGCCGACGACGCCCGGGTGGCCGCCATGGTGTCGTTCAGCCCCGCTCCCGTGCTCCTGGTGGGGGAGTCGGCGGCGGCCGATGTCCGGGCAGTCGACGTGAGCGTCGCCGACTCCGGCCGCGCCCGGTTCACCCTCGTCGACGGGACGGAGTCGGCGCAGGTGTCGTTGCCGGTCGTCGGCGAGCACCAGGTCGCGAACGCTCTGTCGGTGGCCGGGGTCGCCAGACACCTGGGCCTGTCGCTGGACGAGACCGCCGCAGCGCTCAGCGAGGTCGTGCCCCGGTCGCGCTGGCGCATGGAGGTCACCGAGCGCCCGGACGGCGTGACGGTGATCAACGACGCCTACAACGCCAACCCCGAGTCGGTCAGGGCAGCCCTCAAGGCCTTGGTCGGTATGGCGGGGCAACGCACCAGCTGGGCGGTGCTCGGCGAGATGCGCGAGCTCGGCGACGCCGCAGCGCTCGAGCACGACGCCATCGGTCGCCTGGCCGTCCGCCTCAACGTCGACCGTCTCGTGGCGGTCGGTGAGGGTGCCCGCGCGATCCACCTCGGTGCCGCTCACGAAGGCTCGTGGGGTCGCGAGTCGGTGTGGGTCCCCGACCGGGACGCCGCCATCGCGATGCTGGCCGACGAGCTCGCGCCCGGAGATGTCGTGCTGGTCAAGGGCTCGCGGCTGGTGGGGCTCGAAGTCGTCGCCGACGCGCTGCTGCGCATGTCAGGAGACTCGGCGTGATCGGCCTTCTGATCGGTGCCAGCACCGCCTTTCTGGTCGCCCTGTTCGGCACGCGCATCGCGATCCGCATCCTGGTCGCCCAGGGCTACGGCCAGCTCATCCGCGACGACGGCCCGACCTCGCACCACGTCAAGCGTGGGACGCCCACGATGGGCGGCACCGTCATCATCGTCGCCGTGATCGCCGGGTACACCGCCTCGCACCTGGCTCTGCTGGACCCGCCGAGTGCCAGCGGGATGCTGGTGCTCTTCTTGATGACCGGGTTGGGCCTGGTCGGCTTCATCGACGACTTCATCAAGATCTCCCGCCAGCGCAGCCTCGGGCTGCGCAGCGCGACCAAGCTGTCCGGCCAGGCGGCCGTCGCCATCGTCTTCGCGCTGCTGGCCATCCAGTTCCCCGACGACCGCGGTGTCACTCCCGTGTCGACGGCGGTGTCGTTCATCCGCGACACCTCCATCGTGCTGCCGGTGGGCGTCTTCATCATCTGGGCACTTGTCATCGTGGCCGGGACGTCGAACGCGGTGAACCTCACCGACGGTCTCGACGGGCTCGCGACCGGAGCAACCATCGCCACCGCCGGAGCGTTCACGCTGATCGGGGTGTGGCAGTTCAACCAGTCTTGCTCGAGCAACGCCGGCCCCCAGTGCTACGAGGTGCGCAACCCGCTCGACCTCGCCGTCATCGCCGCGTCCCTGGCCGCCGCCTGCATCGGGTTCTTGTGGTGGAACACCTCTCCGGCGAAGATCTTCATGGGCGACACCGGGTCGCTCGCCCTCGGCGGGACGCTGGCCGGCCTTGCCATGACCACCCGCACCGAGCTGCTGCTGATCTTTCTCGGCGGCCTGTTCGTCGTCATCACCATCTCGGTGATCCTGCAGGTCGGCTACTTCAAGCTCAGCGGAGGCAAGCGGATCTTCAGGATGGCGCCCTTGCAGCACCACTTCGAGCTCAAGGGCTGGGCCGAGGTCACGATCGTCGTGCGGTTCTGGATCGTCGCGGGCTTGTCAGCGGCCCTCGGTCTGGCGCTCTTCTACGCCGAGTGGCTCGTGGTGTCGTGACGTCAGCCGACCTCGCCGGGTCGCGAGTGCTCGTCGCCGGGCTGGCCCGATCCGGGCTGGCGGCGTGCCGAGCGTTGGTCGAGCGCGGGGCGGGCGTCCTGGTGGTGGACGCCTCCACGTCCGAGGGAGTGCTAGCGGCTGCGGCAACGGCCGAGGGCATGGGCGTGCAGGTCGGCCTCGGCCCCGAGGCCGCGCAGACCCTGCCCCACGACGTTGACCTCGTCATCGCCTCCCCGGGCTGGCCGCCGCACGCTCCGCTGCTGCGTGACGCAGTGGAGCACGGGGTGCGCGTGTGGGGCGAGGTCGAGCTTGCCTGGCGGTTGCGGGCGCCCGGCGCAGCCGACTGGCTCGTCGTGACCGGCACGAACGGCAAGACGACCACGACGCGGATGCTGGAATCGATGCTGCGGGCCGACGGCCGCCGGTGCCTGGCGGTCGGCAACATCGGCGTCCCGCTTGTCTCGGTCGTGACGGGCGAGCAGACCTACGACGTGCTGGCCGTCGAGCTCGGCAGCCCCCAGCTGCACTCCGTCTCGTCGGTGAGCGCCGCCGCGGCCACCGTCCTCAACCTCGCCCCCGACCACATCGACTGGCACGGGTCGTTCGAGGCCTACCGAGCGGCCAAGCGGGTCGCCTACGACCGGTGCCGCGACGTGGCCGTGCACAACGCCGACGACCCGGCGACTGCGGCGCTCGTTGCGGAGGCGTCGCTGCTGCCCGGGTGCCGCAGCATCTCGTTCACCGTGGACGCGCCAGGGGCCGGTCAGCTCGGCGTCGCCGACGGCACGCTGCTTGACCGGGCGTTTCCCGACGCTGCGGCCGCCCGTGACGGGGTCGCGCTCGCCGACGTCGCCGACGTCGCCCCGGCCGCCCCGCACAACACGTCCAACGCGCTGGCGGCGGCTGCCCTGGCCCGTAGCGTCGGTGTCGCGCCGTCGGCGGTCAGCCAGGGTCTGCGCACCTTCGTGCCAGAGCCGCACCGCATCGCCCTCGTAGCCCACGTCGACGGCGTGGACTACGTCGACGACAGCAAGGCCACCAACACCCACGCCGCGGCAACGTCCCTGGCGGCGTACCCGTCGGTGGTGTGGATCGCCGGCGGTCTGGCCAAGGGCGGTCAGTTCGACGACCTGGTGCGACAGCACGCAGGCCGCATCCGGGCAGCGGTTCTGCTCGGCACCGACCGAGCCGTGATCGCCGAGGCACTCGCGCGACACGCGCCCGCAATCCCGGTGGTCGAGGTCGACGGGCCGGAGACTAGCGGGATGTCGCTCATGGCCCGGGTCGTTGCTGCCTGCGCGCAGCAGGCCCGCCCCGGCGACACGGTGCTGCTGGCGCCGGCGTGCGCCTCGTGGGACCAGTTCAGCGACTACACCGCACGCGGCCGCGCTTTCGCCGACGCAGTGACCCGGCTGCCCGGGGCAGGTCCCGGCGAGTCGACCCTCGCTGCGGGGGACCGCCGATGAGCGCGCCGACGCTGCCGAGCCCGGCAGCCGGTCCCGACCAGCAGCCTGAGTCACGTCTCACGTGGCTGCGCACATGGCTGGCGCACCCCATCGCCCCCTACTACCTGCTGATCGGCAGCGCCGGGCTGCTCCTGGCGATCGGCCTGGTGATGGTGCTGTCGGCGTCCGGCGTGGCCGCGCTGCGCGACTACGACGACTCCTTCTACTACCTCAAGCGGCAGCTGATGTTCGGTGGCCTCGGCCTGGTGACCGCCGCGGTGCTGGCGCGCACTCCCATTCGGGTGATCCGCGCGTCCGCCTGGCCGCTGCTTCTTGGCTCGATCTTTCTTCTGCTGCTCACCTATGTCCCCGGCTTTGGGGTGGAGGTCAACGGCAGCACGAACTGGCTCGACTTCGGCGGCCCCGTGCGCGTGCAGCCCTCGGAGATCGCGAAGCTGGCCCTGGTGGTCTGGGGTGCGCACATCTACGCCGCGAAAGGCCCGCTGCTGCGCAACCTGCGCCACGTCGTGGTGCCGGTGTTCCTCGGCGCCGGGGTGATCGTCGGGCTCACCGTCGGCCAGAAAGACCTGGGCACCGCGATCGTGCTCGGCGCGATCCTGCTCGGGCTCCTCTGGGTGGCTGGGGTGCCGGCATGGTTCATGGCCGTCATCGGCGGCGCCGCGGTCGTGCTCGGTGGCATGCTCGCGTGGCGGGAGGACTACCGGCGCGAGCGTCTGTTCTCGTTCCTCGACCCGTTCGCCGACCAGCTGAACACCGGGTACCAGGGCAGTGCCAGCCTCTCAGCGTTCGCGTCCGGCGGCTGGTGGGGGTCGGGCCTCGGCGCCTCGACGCAGAAGTGGGGGCGCCTGCCCGAGGCGCACACCGACTTCATCTACGCCGTCATCGGCGAAGAGCTGGGCCTGTTCGGGTCACTGGCCCTCCTGGTGCTGCTGCTCGTCATGGCCTACGCGGGCTTGCGCATCGCGGGTCGTGCCAGCGACCGGTTCGTCCAGCTGACTGTCGCCGGCGTGATGACCTGGATGCTCGTGCAGTCGGTGATCAACCTCGGGGCGGCGCTGAGCGTGATGCCCATCACCGGGGTGCCGCTACCGCTGGTGTCCTACGGCGGGTCCGCTCTCGTGATCAGCCTGGCGGGCCTGGGCGTGGTGCTGGCCGGCGCCCGCACCGACCCCGCGGTGCGGGCGGCTCTGGCCGCCCGTCGCCGGACGCCTGCCACTGCCCGGCGGCGCTGAGCCGTGCACGTCGTCCTGGCCGGCGGCGGGACCGCCGGCCACGTTGAGCCTGCGCTGTCGGTCGCCGACGCGCTGCGCCGTGCCGACCCGGGAGTGGGCCTCACCCTGCTCGGCACCCAGCGTGGGCTGGAGACCCGGCTCGTCCCCGCCCGTGGCTACGACCTCGAGCTCGTCCCGCCGGTTCCGCTGCCCCGACGACCGTCGCGCGACCTGCTCACCGTCCCGGTCCGCATGCGCGACGCGGTCGGCGCGTGCGAGCGGGTGCTGACCCGCACGGGTGCTGACGCGCTGGTGGGGTTCGGCGGGTACGTGGCGATGCCGGCCTACCTCGCCGCTCGGCGTCTGCGCGTGCCGGTCGTCGTCCACGAGGCCAACGCGCGACCAGGGCTGGCGAACCGCGTCGGCGCTCGGCTCACCCGCCACGTGGCCACCGCGTCGGCGGACGTGCGGCTGCCGCACGCCCGGCACGTGGGCATCCCGTTGCGCCGCTCGATCGCCACGCTCGACCGCATGCAGGTGCGTCCGCAGGCCCTCGGCTACTTCGGCCTGGCGCCCGACCGCGTGACGGTGCTCGTCTTCGGCGGCAGCCAAGGCGCGCGCCGGCTCAACGCGACGATGGGCGAGGCGGCCCCCGCCCTGCTGGCGACCGGGGCTCAGGTTCTGCACGTGAGCGGCGGAGGCGAGCAGCAGGTGGTGCCCGGTGCCACCGACCCGGAGAACGCCGCCCGCTACCACGTGGTGGACTACGTCGATCGCATGGACCTCGCCTACGCTGCCGCCGACGTCGCCGTGACGCGCGCCGGGGCCATGACCTGCGCGGAGCTGGCGGCCGTCGGCCTGCCCTCGGTCTACGTGCCTTTTCCCATCGGCAACGGCGAGCAGCGCTTCAACGCCCTGCCGATCGTGCGCGCCGGGGGTGGGCTGCTCGTGGACGACGCCGACTTCACCCCGGAATGGGTGATCGCGAACCTTCCGGGCCTGCTGAGCGACCCCGACCGACTGGCTCGGATGAGTCGGGCTGCCGAGTCGCTCGGTCGGCGCGATGCTGACGAGGCCGTAGTCGCCATGATCGAGGCCGCGGTCGCGGAGTCGGAGGGGACCCGATGATGATCACCGAGCCCCCGGACCGCATCCCGGACGTGGCTGACCTGGGTGCGGTGCACCTGATCGGCGTGGGCGGGCGCGGCATGTCGGGCATCGCTCGGATTCTGACCCTCCGCGGGGTCCCCGTCACCGGCAGCGACGCGACGGCCTCAGCCGCCGTCACCGCGCTCGAGGCGGTCGGCATCACGTGTCACGTCGGCCACGACGCCGCCTTCGTGGGTGATGCCGACACAGTCGTGGTGTCGTCGGCCATCCCCGAGTCCAACCCCGAGCTCGTCGAGGCGCGTGCCCGCGGCCTGCGGGTGCTGCCGCGCACCGTCGCCCTCGTCGCGCTGATGCGTGGCTACCGCAGCGTGGCGGTCGCGGGAACGCACGGCAAGACCACCACGACGTCCATGCTGACGGTGGCCCTGCAGCACTGTGGGCTCGACCCCTCGTTCGCGGTCGGCGGCAACTTGGTGAGCAGCGGTGCCAACGCCCACCACGGCAGCGGGGACGTCTTCGTCGCCGAGACCGATGAGAGCGACGGCTCGTTCATCGTGTTCGAGCCCGACGTCGCGGTGGTCACGAACGTCGACTACGACCACGTCGACCAGCACGCCGACATCGAGGGCTACGTCGCCATGTTCGACACCTTCGCCGAACGGCTCCTCCCCGGCGGCACCCTGGTGGTCTGCCAGGACGACCCGAAGGCCGCCGCGCTCGGAGACCGGATGGCCGCGGCGGGGAGCACCGTGCGGCGCTACGGCGAGCACCCCGACAGCGACGTGCGAATCGAGCGAGTGGTCGGTCGTGGGCTGGGCAGTCGGCTGCGGCTCGTTGCCGACGGCAGGCGCCTGCCAGAGATCACCCTCGGCGTACCAGGGCACCACAACGCGCTCAACGCGGTGGCGGCGCTGACCGCTGGGCTGGTGCTGGGTGTTCCAGAGCGTGAGCTGGCCGAGGGCCTGGAGACGTTCCGGGGGACGCTGCGCCGGTTCGAGCTCAAGGGTGAGGCCGCCGGGGTGCGGGTGTTCGACGACTTCGCCCACCATCCGACCGAGCTGACCGAGGCGCTGCGCACCGCACGGTCGGTGGCGGCGGGCGGACGCGTGGTCGTGGTGTTCCAGTCTCAGCTGTACTCGCGCACGATGGCGTTCGCCGACGGGTTCGGCGAGGCGCTCGGGCTGGCTGACGCCGTCGTCGTCATGGACGTCTTCGGGTCGCGTGAAGACCCGGTGCCCGGGGTCACCGGTGCCCTGATCGCCGACGCCGTGCCCGCCGGGCCGGACAGCGTCGCGTTCGTCCCGTCCTGGTCCGACGTCCCGGTGCGCACGGCTGCCCTCGCCCGGCGCGGCGACCTCGTGCTGACAGCGGGCTCGGGTGACGTCACGCTCGTCGGTCCCGAGGTTCTGGAGATTCTTCGCAAGGGGGAGCGCGGATGAGGCTGCGCACTCCCTCCCCTCCGCCCGACCTAGCCCCCACCAGCCGTGCGGTCCCCGAGCCGGCAAGCGACCTGCGACAAGCACGGCGTCGCGCGACGTGGAAGGCCCGTGCTCGTCGCGCCGCTGTGGCCGGTGCCGTGGTGGTGCTGCTCGGCGGCGCGGCGTGGGTCGTCGGCTACTCCGACCTGCTCGTCGTCGACCAGGTCGAGGTGCGGGGTGTGGAGGGGCCGCTTGCCGACGAAGTGGTGCGCGCGGCTGCGGTACCCATGGGCGAACCGCTTGCCCGCGTCGAGACCGACGCGACGGCAGCCGAGGTCGAGACCATCCCAGACGTCGCCGACGTGAGCGTCATCCGACGCTGGCCTCGCACGATCGTGCTGGACGTGACGCTTCGCGAACCGGTCGCCAGCCTGGGTGTCGAGGGCGAGTGGCGTCTCGTCGATGCCGACGGCGTGCTCTTCGGGTCGACGCCCCAGCCGGTGAGCGGCATCCCGGTTCTAGTCGCGTCTGACACCGACGAGGGCGCGGCGGCTCGGACGGCCGGAGTGAGCGTTGCTGCCGCACTGCCGCCGCGGCTGGTGCGCCGGGTGGACCGGATCGAGGCCCTGTCCCCGGCCGACGTGCGACTCGTGCTGCGCGATGGCCGCGTCGTGGCCTGGGGCAGCGAGCAGGACGGCGACCGCAAGGCCGAGGTGCTGGCGGTGCTCCTGCAGACCCCAGCCACCCAGTACGACGTGTCAGTGCCGGACCGGCCCACGATTCGTCCGGTGCCCGGGTCGTAGCAGCCCGGTCGGCGGAGCTGCTTGGCAGAAAGTCATCACCCCTCGGCGTGTTGTCCGAGGTTTGCCGCCCGTCGCTCCTACGGTTCTCGACCAACAGCAGGTTGACATAACTATCAACCTCTACCTGACGGTGAGAGTTCAGCAGCACCGGTTGGCGGTCATCCGGTGGAGAGGAAGGCGGACGTCCATGGCAGCTCCCCAGAACTACCTGGCGGTGATCAAGGTCGTCGGAATCGGCGGCGGCGGCGTCAACGCGGTGAACCGGATGATCGAGGCCGGTCTGCGCGGGGTCGAGTTCATCGCGATCAATACCGACGCGCAGGCACTGCTGATGAGCGATGCCGACGTCAAGCTCGACGTCGGACGTGAGGCGACACGTGGGCTCGGCGCCGGCGCGGACCCCGAGGTGGGTCGGCGAGCCGCCGAGGACCACGCAGAAGAGATCGAAGAGGTGCTGCGCGGCGCCGACATGGTGTTCGTCACCGCGGGTGAGGGTGGCGGCACCGGCACCGGGGGAGCCCCGGTCGTGGCGCGCATCGCCAAGTCGATGGGTGCGCTCACGGTCGGTGTGGTGACCCGTCCGTTCGCGTTCGAGGGCAAGCGTCGCGGTGGTCAGGCCGAGGCGGGCATCGAGGCGCTGAACGACGAGGTCGACACCCTCATCGTGATCCCCAACGATCGCCTGCTGTCGATCAGCGACCGCCAGGTGAGCGTGCTCGATGCGTTCCGCAGCGCGGACGAGGTGCTGCGCTCCGGCGTGCAGGGCATCACCGACCTGATCACCACCCCGGGCCTGATCAACCTCGACTTCGCCGACGTCAAGTCGGTCATGAAGGACGCGGGCTCCGCCCTCATGGGCATCGGCTCGGCCCGTGGCGAGGACCGCTCGATTGCTGCAGCCGAGCTGGCCATCTCCAGCCCGCTGCTGGAGGCGTCCATCGACGGTGCCTACGGCGTGCTGCTGTCGGTCTCCGGTGGCTCCGACCTGGGTCTCTTCGAGATCCACGAGGCGGCCAACCTGGTCTCCGAGGCGGCCCACGCCGACGCCAACATCATCTTCGGCGCCGTCATCGACGACGCCCTGGGTGACGAGGTGCGGGTGACCGTCATCGCGGCCGGCTTCGAGGGTGGCGCCCCGAAGAAGCGTGAGAGCGCTGTGGGCCGACGGGGGGAGACCCCGGGTCTGGGCAAGAAGCGCGAGGGCGCCAACGGTCGCTCCGCCCCGGCTCCGGTCGCCACCGCACCCGCACCGCCGAGTGCACCTGTGGTCGAGGAGGCGCCGCCTGCCGCGCCGGCTCGCCCGGCCCCGCGGGTGCTGGTTCCAGACACCAACGACGACCTCGATGTCCCGGACTTCCTGAAGTAGCCGCCGCTCTGCCCCACCCAGCCGAGCACCGAACGATCGTGGGCTCCCGCCCGCGTTCGTCGGTGCTCGCTGGTTCTTGAGAGACTGACTGCTGTGGCTGTCTCCGTTGTGTTCACCGATCGAGTCGGCGGGGTCAGCGAGGCGCCGTTCGACACGCTGAACCTTGCCACTCACGTCGGCGACGATCCGGACGCCGTAGCGGCCAACCGCGCGACGGTGGCCGCCCGTGCCGGTGTGCCTCTCGATCGACTCGTGGTGCTGGCCGCCGTGTCGGGGGGTCCCGTCGCCCAGGTGGACGGATCGAGCCCGGCCGAGGTGGGCGGGGTCGAGGCGATCGTCGCTACCGAGCCCGACCTGGCGGTTGGCGTCATCGCCGCCGACTGCGTCCCCGTGCTGCTGGCCGACGACACGGCTGGGGTGATCGGTGCCGCCCACGCCGGACGTCGTGGCGTGCAGGCCCGCATCGTCACCGACACCGTGTCCGCGATGGTCGACCTGGGCGCCCACCGCGACCGGCTCGTGGCCTGGGTGGGTCCAGCCATCTGCGGGCGCTGCTACGAGGTGGGCGACGACGTGGCCGCGCAGACCGTTGCCGTGGCACCCGCCGCGCGGGCGACCACCTCGTGGGGCACAACTGCCCTGGACCTGCCCGCGGCGGTTCTCGCCGAGCTCGCCGAGGCCGGCGTCGCGCACGTGCACGCTGAGCCGCGATGCACCCTCGAAGACCCGCTGCTGTACTCCTACCGCCGCGACGGCCTGACGGGGCGCCAGGCGAGCGTCGTCGTGCGCCATGGGTGAGCATGCCGTTGCGGCTGGGCGCCAGGATCAGGTGGCTGACGGCTTGGCCCGCGCGCACGAGCGCATCGAGCGTGCCTGCGTGACAGCGGGCCGTGACCCGGGTGAGGTCACGCTCGTCGTGGTGACCAAGACCTTTCCGGCCTCCGACGTGCGGCTGCTGCATGGGCTCGGCGTGCGGGACGTCGGGGAGAACCGGCATCCCGAGGCCGGCGACAAGGCCGCTGCCTGCGCCGACCTCGACCTGCGCTGGCACTTCGTGGGCCAGCTGCAGACCAACAAGGCCCGCGTCGTGGCCGGCTACGCCGACGTGGTGCACTCGATCGACCGCGCCCGGCTCGCGACTGCGCTTGCCAAAGGCGTGCCCGACGGGCAGAGGCTCGACTGCCTGGTGCAGGTGTCGCTCGACCCACCGTCGGCGCAGGGCCGCGGCGGCGCCCTGCCCAGCGACGTGCCGTCCATCGCGGAGGCGATCGCCGCGAACGACCGGCTACGCCTGCGCGGCGTCATGGCGGTCGCCCCGTTGGCGGCCGACCCGGACGAGGCGTTCTCCCGCCTGCTCGGCGTCAGCGATGCCTTGCGCGAGCGGTGGCCCGGTGCCGACGCAGTGTCTGCGGGCATGAGCGGTGACCTGGAGGCGGCCGTGCGTCACGGCGCGACACACGTGCGTGTCGGCAGCGCAATCCTCGGAACCCGCCCCGCCGCCCGATAGCCTCGCGTCACGTGAGTGAGCCTCGTGCCCGCACATGATGACGTGACCCGAAGACACCGACGCGAAGGACGGCGACCATGGCCGGAGCAATGCGCAAGATGGCCGTGTACCTGGGCCTGGTCGAGGACGGCCAGAACTACGGGGAGTACGCAGTCGACGAGAACGGCTACCCGATCGACGACTACGACGTCGAGGAGTACGAGCAGTCCCACGCTGAAGAGCTGGCACCCGTAGGCGCCGGCGCGCAGGGCGACGCGATGGCCAGCGTGAGCCGTCTGCCTGAACGCCGTCCAGCCGCGCGCACGGACCTGTCGCGCATCACGACCCTGACGCCTCGCACCTACAACGAGGCGCGCACGATCGGGGAGAGCTTCCGCGACGGCGTCCCGGTGATCATGAACCTTGGGGAGATGGACGACACCGACGCGAAACGCCTCGTCGACTTCGCCGCCGGCCTGGTGTTCGGTATGCGCGGCACCATCGAGCGCATCTCGTCCAAGGTGTTCCTTCTCTCTCCGTCGTCGGTCACCGTGACGGCCGAGGAGAAGAAGCGCTTGGTCGCCGGAGAGTTCTACAACCAGTCCTGAGCAGTCATCGCGCGCCCTCCGGTGGTGACGGCGGTGTGCTCGACTAACGTTGGTCAGTGTGACGATCGTCGGCGCAGTGCTGTCCACCGTGCTGTGGTTGTTCTTCTTGGCTCTGCTGGCCCGGCTCGTGTTCGACTGGGTGTTCGTGCTCTCTCGCAGCTGGGAGCCCAAGGGGCCCATGGTGCTCGTGCTCGAGGCGACCTACAGCGTCACCGACCCGCCACTGAAGGCCCTGCGCAGGGTGATCCCACCCCTGCGTATCGGCTCGGTGTCACTCGATCTGGGCTTCTTGATTCTCATCATTGCGGTACAGATAGCGTTGTCGCTGGTCTCGAACCTCTAGACCGCGCCGCCGTGCGCTGCGGCGCCCGACACTTGCCACGACATCGAGGTGACCGATGACCTTGACCCCCCAGGACGTTGCGAACAAGGAGTTCCTGACCGTCCGCCTGCGTGAGGGCTACGACATGCAGGAGGTCGACCAGTTCTTGGACGAGGTCGAGGCCGAGCTGCGTCGGCTCCACGACGAGAACGACCAGCTGCGCCAAGGGTTGCTGCCCGAGGGCGTCGACGTCGCGCCGGCGCCGGCGCCGGAGCCCGTGCCTACGCCCGACGAGACGGCTCGTCAGGCCGCTGACATCCACGAGGAGCAGGCGCAGCGGGTCACCCATGACCCGTCCCAGGCCCCGGCGGCAGCCCTGACGATCCTCACCCATGCCCAGACCGCTGCGGACAACCTCGTGGACGAGGCTCGCACGCGCGCCGATGTGTTGATCGCGGACGCGACCGCCAAGGCTGACAGCCTGGTGGGGGAGGCGACCGAGCGCTCCGAGCAGCTCAACGCTGAGACCGAGCAGCGACGTACCGAGCTCATGGAAGACCTGGAGCGGGAGGCGAACGACCTGCGCACGCGCCTGGAGGATCTTCGGGCACACGAGCGCGAGTACCGCAGCCGTCTCATCGCCTACCACTCCGAGCAGGCGCGGCGCCTGCAGGAGGGCCAGGGGGACGACATCGACGTCGAGGCACCGTTCGCCCACGACCCCAGCTCGGGTATCGACGCGGGCATCAGCCCCTCGGTCGACCCAGGCGTCGAGGGGGACGCCGTGGAGACGTCCGAGGTCGACCCCGAGGAGGAGTACCGCCCGCGCTAGCCGGCGGCCCGGCGCAGCCGCACCGTGACCGAGGGGTCCTCGGGGCTGGACTCGTAGGCGTCCGGCAGCGACGCCAGGTCGTCGCTCACCGACACCGCCAGCACCTCACCGGCGATCATGTCGGTGTGCGCGCGGATGGCCGCCGCCGTGTCGGCGTCGGCAGCCCAGGCGAGGTCGATGCGGTCGGTGACGTCGAGCCCGGCGCGCTTGCGCGCCTCCTGCACCACCCGCACGGTCTCGCGGGCGAGCCCGAGCGCCGTCAGCGCGGGGCTGAGCGTCAGGTCGAGCGCGACGGTCTCACCCTCACGCGCCACGGCCCAGCCCTCGTGCGGCGTCTCGGTGACGACCACGTCGTCGGGCTGCAGCGCTACGGCCCCGAGTCCGTCCACCTGCACCTGCGCCGTGCCCGCGGCCAGCGCACCGGCCAGCGCGGCGGCGTCGGCGTCGGCGATCGCGGCCGCCACCCGCGGGGTGTCCTTGGCGAACCGCTTGCCCAGCGACCTGAAGTTGCCCTTGGCCGCGTAGCTGACCAGGCCCGAGCCCGACCCGGCCAGCGTGGTGAGCTCGATCACGTTCAGCTCGTCGGCGACGTGCGCGCGCAGCTCGTCGTCCAACGCGTCCCAGCCGCGTGCTCCGATGAGCGCTCGCGACAGCGGCTGACGAGTTCGCACCTTGGCCTCGGCGCGGGCCGCCCGGCCCAGCTCGACCAGGCGGCGAACGAGGCGCACCCGCTCGTTGAGGGTGTCGTCGACCAGCGCGGGGTCGGCCGCCGGGAACGACGCGAGATGCACCGACATGGCGGCGTCGGGTTCCACGGGGCGCACCATCGACTGCCACACCTTCTCGGTCACGAACGGCGTGAGCGGAGCCATCAGTCGGGTCAGGGTCGACACGCACTCGTGCAGCGTCGCCAGCGCCGCTGGGTCGCCGTCCCAGAAGCGACGCCGGGAGCGGCGCACGTACCAGTTCGACAGGTCGTCCACGAAGGCGGCGAGCAGCTGCCCGGCCCGGGCCGTGTCGAAGCCGTCCAGGGCCTCGTCCACGCCGCCCGTCACGCGGTTGAGCTCAGAGATCGCCCAGCGGTCCAGCACCGGCCGGTCGGCGACGGCTGGTACCTCCTCGCTGGGTGACCAAGAGGCCAAGCCCCCGTACAGCGACAGGAACGACGCGGTGTTCCAGTAGGTCAGCAGCACCTTGCGCACGACGTCGCCGATGGCGGTGTGGCCCAGCTTGCGCGGCAGCCACGGTGAGCCGCTCGCGGCCATGAACCAGCGCACGGCGTCGGCGCCGTGGTCGTCCATGAGCCCGATGGGCTCGAGCACGTTGCCGAGGTGCTTGCTCATCTTGCGGCCGTCCTCGGCGAGGATCAGCCCCAGGCACAGCACGTTCTCGTAGGACGAGCGGTCGAACACCAGCGTCCCGATGGCCATCAGCGTGTAGAACCAGCCGCGAGTCTGGTCGAGCGCCTCGCAGATGAACTGCGCGGGGTAGGCAGCCTGGAAGGCCTCGACGCTGCCCGGCTTGTGCGGGTAGCCCCACTGCGCGAAGGGCATCGCACCGGAGTCGTACCAGACGTCGATCACCTCGGGCACCCGGCGAAACTCCCCGTCGACCCCGGGCAGCGTGAACGTGACGTCGTCGACGTAGGGCCGGTGCGGGTCGAGTGAGGAGAGGTCGCGCCCAGCCAGCTCGCCGAGCTCGGCCAGCGAGCCGACGCACACGACATGAGACGGGTCGACGTCGTTGCGCCAGATCGGCAGCGGCGTGCCCCAGAACCGGTTGCGTGACAGCGCCCAGTCGACGTTGTTGCGTAGCCAGTCGCCGTAACGGCCCCACTTGACCGAGTCCGGGAACCAGGTGGTGCCCTCGTTCTCGCGCAGCAGCGCGTCCTTGATCGCCGTTGTACGGATGTACCAGGACGGCTGGGCGTAGTAGATCAGCGGTGTGTGGCAGCGCCAGCAGTGCGGGTAGGGGTGCTCGTAGGGCACGTGGCGCCACATGAGCCCGCGCGACTCCAGGTCGCGCACCAGGTCGGTGTCGGCGTGCTTGAAGAACTGGCCCCCGACGAGCGCGACGTCGTCGGCGAACGTGCCGTCGCGGCGTACCGGGTTGACCACCGGCAGGTCGTAGGCCTTGCAGACAGCCAGGTCGTCCGCGCCGAAGGCCGGGGCCTGGTGAACCAGACCCGTGCCGTCCTCGGTGGTGACGTAGTCGCCGAGCACGACGATGTGGGCATCGGGGATGTCGACGAGCTCGAACGGGCGCTGGTAGGTCCAGCGCTCCATGTCGGCCCCGGTGAAGCGGGCCAGCTCGCGGGCTCCCTCGCCGACGGCTGCCTCGACGAGTGGCTCAGCGACGACCGCGGGACGGGGGAGGTCGTCGTGGGCGACCAGCAGGTAGGTGACGTCGGGGTTGACCGCGACGGCGGTGTTGGACACCAGCGTCCACGGCGTGGTTGTCCACACCAGCAGATCGGCCTCGCCGGCGTGCGGGCCGGAGGTGACCGGGAACCGGACGTACACCGAGGGGTCGACCACCGTCTCGTACCCGCCGGGCTGGCCGAGCTCGTGGTCGGACAGGCTCGTGCCGCAGCGCGGGCAGTACGGAGCCACCCGGTGGTCCTCGCTGAGCAGCCCGGCCTCGAAGATCGTCTTGAGTGACCACCAGACGCTCTGGACGTAGTCGGGGTCCATCGTGCGGTACGCCTGCGACGTGTCGACCCAGAAGCCCATGCGCTCGGTCATCTCTTCGAACGCGTCCACGTGCCGCATCACCGACTCGCGGCAGCGGGCGTTGAACTCCGCCACGCCGAACGCCTCGATGTCGGCCTTGCCGGAGAAGCCCAGCTCCTTCTCCACCGCGATCTCGACGGGCAGGCCGTGGCAGTCCCAGCCGGCGCGTCGGGGGACGTGGTAGCCCTTCATGGTGCGGTAGCGGGGGAACACGTCCTTGAAGACACGCGCCTCGATGTGGTGCGTCCCGGGCATGCCGTTCGCGGTCGGCGGTCCCTCGTAGAAGTGCCACGCCGGCCGCATCCGCTCGTGGGCGAGAGAGCGGGTGAACACGTCGTTGCTGCGCCAGAACGACAGCATCTCGTGGTCGAGAGCGGGCAGGTCCACCTGCGGGGGCAGTGCTTCGTATCCGGCCATGGGCGGTGCTCTCCGTCGTGTCGGCGTGCTTCGACGGAGGGACGAGAGCTCGGGCGCGTTGCCCGGTCCCGCGGTACCACCCTCCTTGGCGTCCGGGTCTCGGTCGGTCACCGAGGTCCGGCTGCCCTCTCACCACCTCTGCGCGAGGCTGCCGGGTCTAGTGGGGCGCCCGTGCTGCTGGGCACCTGTTCTTCCGGCGACTCCGGGGTGATCTCTCGCACGCGCGCACCTCCCGGGCTCGCACCGTCCCCGGTTCGCTTCAGGCCGCCGACGTGGACAGGTGTCCCCATCGATGTCGACTCCAGGATAGCCGCGCCGAGGCGAGTGTCGATCCCCGAGCGCATCGCCCGGCGGCGAGATGGTCAAGGGCCTTTGGTCGTTGCTGCCGGCCTGCTTCGAAGGTATGTTCGCGCGACCTGCACAGAAGGAGTGGTCCTGTGGCCCAGCGAACGGCTGCCCAGCCGAAGTCGAGCAAGAAGAAGGCTTCTGCTGACCCCGCAGTCGCCCCGGAGGCTCTCGTCGTCCGCGAGGACGAAGACCCCTGGACCGATGCCGAGCTGAGCGAGGTGCGCGACGAGCTGCTGTCGGACGCAGCGAGGCTGCGCGCAGAGATCGCCGACGCCGAGGCCGACATCGCTGCACTCCTGCAGGGCGCCGGCGAAGAGGGCGGCGAAGACACTGCCGACACCGGAGCCAAGGCGTTCGAGCGCGAGCACGAGATGGCCCTGGCGGCCAGCCACCGCGAGATCCTCGGCCAGGTCGAGCGGGCGCTGCGCAGCATCGAGACCTCCAGCTACGGCGTGTGCGAGTCGTGCGGCAAAGCCATCGGCAAGGCGCGTCTGCAGGCGTTCCCCCGGGCGACGCTCTGCCTGACGTGCAAGCAGCGGCAAGAGCGACGCTGAGCCCCCTCGAACCAGGGGCGCCGGGCCCCTCTTCCGACGACCCCGCCGTCACGACACGTCCGGGGTCAGCTCGCTACGTCCTGACCCTGCTCGCCGTGGCAGCCACGGTGCTGGTCATCGATCGAGTCACCAAGGTCTGGGCTGTCGACGCCTTGGGCGACGGTGAGGTGATCGTGCTGGTCGACCCCTGGATGCAGCTGCGGCTCGTCTACAACCCGGGGGCGGCCTTCGGCTTCGCCGGCGGGTACACCGTCGTGATCAGCATCATCGCGTTCGGCGTGGCGTTCGCGATCCTGCGGCTCTCGCGGCGGCTACGCAACGTCTGGTGGGCGATCGCACTGGGCGGCATCCTCGGCGGCGCGCTCGGCAACCTCATCGACCGCATGACACAGCCCCCGGGCATCTTCCGCGGGTACGTGATCGACTTCGTCGAGTGGCCCGGGTTCCCCGTCTGGAACCTCGCCGACGCAGCCATCGTCGGCTCGGTGGCCCTGGTGTTCGTGCTCAGCCTGCGTGACATCCCCTACGACCAGGAGCGGCATGAGGCGAGTGCCGCCCCTGACGCTGACGACGACCCCGCGTGAGCGACCACCGATCGTTGCCCGTACCGGACGGCCTGGTCGGCGAGCGCGCGGACGTGGCGCTGGCCCGCATGCTTGGGCTGTCGCGCAGCAGGGCCGCCGCCCTGCTCGACCGCGGCGACGCCCTGCTGGACGGTGACGTCCTCGGGCGCTCGTCGCGGCTGAGCCCCGGGGGATGGCTGGACGTGACGCTGCCCGCGCCGCCCAGCGCCCCGCCGGCTCTCGCCGAGCCCGTGTCGGGCATGGCCGTGGTGCACGACGACGACGACATCGTGGTGGTCGACAAGCCGGTGGGGGTGGCGGCCCATCCGTCCCCAGGCTGGACCGGACCGACCGTGGTCGGGGGGCTGGCCGCCGCGGGCTACCGCGTGGCTACGTCCGGGGCGTCCGAGCGGCAAGGCGTGGTGCACCGCCTCGACGTGGGCACCAGCGGGCTGATGGTGGTGGCCAAGAGCGAGCACGCCTACACGAGCCTCAAGACCCAGTTCCGCGAGCGCACCGTCGACAAGGTCTACCACGCGGTCGTTCAGGGTCGCCTCGACCCGCTGCGGGGCACGGTCGATGCCCCCATCGGGCGTCACCCGAGCGCCGACTACCGCTTCGCGGTGGTGGCCGGCGGCAAGCCGAGCGTGACCCACTACGACACGCTGGAGGCGTTCGCGGCGGCGTCCCTGGTGCAGGTGCACCTGGAGACAGGGCGCACCCACCAGATCAGGGTGCACATGGCGGCGCTGCGACACCCGTGCGCCGGTGACCTCACCTACGGCGCCGACCCGGTGCTCGCCGATCGGCTCGGGCTCACCCGGCAGTGGCTGCACGCCGTCGAGCTGCAGGTCGAGCACCCCGGCACCGGGCAGCAGGTGCGGTTCACCTCGCCCTACCCCGACGACCTGGCCGAGGCACTGGAGAAGCTCCGCTCGACCTGAGCCCCCACCGCATCGGTGGCAGGCTGACCGCCATGACGACCGACTCCCCAGCCAGCCGTGGTGGCACCGTCACCCTTGGTGCCACCACACCCGCGCCGATCGACGTCCACCGCCTCGGGTACGGGGCGATGCGCCTGACCGGAGGCGGCATCTGGGGCCCGCCTGCTGACCGCGCGGCCGCCGTCGGGGTGCTGCGTCGAGCCGTCGACCTCGGCGTCGACTTCGTCGACACAGCCGACTCGTACGGACCCTTCATCTCTGAAGACCTCGTTCGCGAGGCGCTGCACCCCTATGACGGGGTGGTGGTCGCCACCAAGGGCGGGCTGCTGCGCACCGGGCCGAACGCATGGCACGTGCTCGGCGAGCCGAACTACCTGCGTCAGTGCGTGGAGATGAGCCTGCGCCGGCTCGACGTCGAGCGCATCGACCTCTACCAGCTGCACCGGGTCGACCCCCGCTACCCGCTGGCCGATCAGCTCGCAGTGCTGGCCGAGATGCAGCAGGCCGGCAAGATCGGGCTGATCGGGCTGAGCGAGGTCGACGTCGCCACGCTGCAGGCAGCGCGGGCGCTCGTGGACGTCGTCTCGGTGCAGAACATCTACAACGTGGGCAACCGGACGCACGCCGATGTGCTGGCAGCATGCGAGGAGGCTGGCATCGCCTTCATCCCGTGGTTCCCGATTGCTGGCGGTGACCTGGTGGCCGACGACGGACCCCTGTCGGCGCTGGCAGCCGAGACCGGGTACACGATCGCCCAGCTCTGCCTGGCGTGGCTGCTTCGAACCAGCCCGGTCATGCTCCCGATCCCGGGCACCGGCAGCGTCGGTCACCTCGAGGAGAACTGCGCGGCCGTCGACGTCGAGCTCGACGAGGCGCAGTGGGCGGCGCTGGACGCGCTGGCCTGATCGGGTGCGTCCTGGGCTTGACCCTCACGTGGCGTGAGGTTCTAGCGTCGTCGTCATGAGCACTCAGGCCGGCGTCGCGACGTACTCCGTCGGCGAGGTGGCGTCGCTGGCCGGAGTCTCGGTTCGCGCGCTGCACCACTACGACGAGACCGGCCTGCTGGTCGCGTCGCACCGCACGCACGCCGGCTACCGGCGCTACACCAGCGGCGACCTCGACCGGCTGCAGGAGCTGCTCGTGTACCGGCGGCTCGGCTTCTCTCTCAAGCAGATCGCCGCACTGCTGGACGACCCGGGTCACGACCGGCGCTCAGCCCTGCTGCGCCAGCGCGACCTGCTGGTGCAGCGCATGGACGAGCTGGCGGCAGTCCGCCGCCTGGTGGACCGCACTCTGACGACGATGGAAGGAGCGCTCACGATGAGCGACGAGCAGAGGTTCGAGGGTCTCGGAACCTACGAGCGCAACGAGGCCCAGTTCGGCGAGGAGGTACGCGAACGCTGGGGTGGCACCGATGCCTTCGCCGAGTCGGCGCGGCGCACCTCGTCCTACACCGAGGACGACTGGACGGCGATCAACGCTGAGACCGAGACGATCGAGGCCGGCTTCGCCGACCTGCTGGCCGCCGGTGTCCCGTCCGACGACGTCGGGGCCATGGACGTCGCCGAGCGGCACCGGCGCCAGATCGACACGAGGTTCTACCCGTGCAGCCACGAGATGCACGCCAACCTCGGTGAGATGTACACGGCCGACCCCCGATTCACCGAGCACTACGAGCAGCGGCGGGCGGGCCTGGCTGCCTACGTGCGCGACGCCATCCTCGCCAACGCCCTGCGGGGGCTGTAGCGGCAAGGGCTCGGCCTCTCACTGGCCGATGGCGAGCGCCTCGATCTCGTCCAGAAGCCGGTGCGGGTCCTCTCGGATACGCCGAGGTGAGATCGACAGGACGGTCCAGCCGGCGGCGGTGAGCGCGGCTCGACGTCGTGAGGTCCGCTCGGGGCCGTCCCCGAGCCCGTGGTGGGCGATGGAGTCCACCTCGACGATGAGCCGAGCCTCGGGCCAGCACGCATCGGCGACGAGACGCCGGCCGGCGACGTCCACCGGACGGTTCCATCGAACCCTTCGCGCGAGTGCGGGACGAGCGAGCACGAGGTCCCTCAGCTCCATCTCGGGCACAGACCGGCAACCGGCGCCGAGCTCGTCCAGCACCCGCCGGGGCAGCGCCGACCCGGCGGTCGGCTCATGCTCACGGGTTCGAGACAGTCGATCCATCGTCGTGAGGCGGCGTTGGACGACGTCGCTCAGCCCGGCGCGTACGTCGCTGACCGTGACGAGCTGTCGGGCGGCGAGCAGAGCTGCCCGGTCCACGGGGCTCAGGGGAGCCTGGTTGCGCGTCGCTGGCATCGGCATCGTGCGCGTCCGGTGGAAGCGGACGTAGCTCGTCGGTCGGCGACGTGTCTGCCAGTCGATGAGCACGTCCACGTGTGGCGCCTGGGGGACGTAGGTACAGCCGTCCCGAGCCAGGGCCACCAAGCCCGTCACCTGGCTCGTCGGCCCGCCGAGCAGCACAGTGCTGTGCTCGGGCGACATCGGACGCCCCCCGATGCGGTCACCTGCTCAGCGTGGGCCGACGGTAATGGCCCGCTCGCCCGGGGCACCCAGGGTGGGGGCGACACGCTGGGCTGCTCGTCCCTGTGGGCGAGGTCGGGGGAAGCCTGTGGCACGAATGCGTGCTGGCGGTTTCCCCGACGTCCGGCGACACGCCCGACACGCCGCGCCTACCTGACGCCCAGGCTCTCGACCGCGCCGTGGCCCGAACCTGTCGCACCTGGCGACTACCCTTCGAGACGCTTCCCCAGCACCCAACCGGACGGGCTACGACGCCTGTGCCGAGGGTGCTGCCGTGGAGCCACACATCAGGTGTCGAGGAGGTCGTCGGCGAGTGTCCCGGTCGCAGTTCGTGCACCTGCACAACCACACCGAGTACTCGATGCTGGACGGCGCGGCGCGGGTCGGCGAGCTGCTCGACGAGGCGGCGACCCAGGGCATGTCTGCGGTGGGCATCACCGACCACGGCAACATGTTCGGCGCCTTCGACTTCTACAGCCAGGCCACCAAGCGTGGCGTCAAGCCGATCATCGGCATCGAGGCGTACCTCACTCCGCGCACCAGCCGCTTCGACCGCACCCGCGTGCAGTGGAACAAGGGCGGGGACGATGACGTGTCCGGCGGCGGCGCCTTCACGCACCTCACCCTGCTGGCCGAGAACACGACCGGCATGCACAACCTGTTCCGGTTGTCGTCGCTGGCCAGCATCGAGGGCTTCTTCTACAAGCCCCGCATGGACACCGAGCTGCTCAGCCGCTACTCCGAGGGCGTCATCGCCCTCACCGGGTGTGCCTCCAGCGAGATCTCGACCTGGCTGCGCATCGGACGCTACGACGAGGCCCGCCGTGCCGCCGGCGAGCTGTCCGACATCTTCGGTGCGGACAACCTCTACGTCGAGCTCATGGACCACGGCATCGACGTCGAGCGCAGGGCCGCCGCCGACCTGCTGCGCCTGGCCCGCGAGATGAACCTGCCGCTCGTGGCCACCAACGACCTGCACTACACGAAGAAGGAGGACGCCGAGGCCCACGGCGCCCTGCTGTGCGTGCAGTCCGGGTCGACGCTCAACGACCCCAAGCGCTTCAAGTTCGACGCGTCGAGCTTCTACCTGCGCCCGGCGGAAGAAATGCGCGAGCTCTTCGCCGAGGTGCCCGAGGCCTGCGACAACACGCTGGCGATCGCCGAGCGCTGCGAGGTCGGCTTCGTCGAGGGCGCCGACCTGATGCCCAAGTTCGAGGTTCCGGCGGGGGAGTCGGAGGCCACCTGGCTGGCCAAAGAGGTCGAGCGCGGCCTGCACGTCCGCTTCGGCACCACCGTCCCCGACGACGTCCGCACGCAGGCCACCTACGAGACGGACATCGTCACCTCGATGGGCTTTCCGGGCTACTTCCTGGTGGTCGGCGACTTCATCCGGTGGGCCAAGGAGCAGGGCATCCGGGTCGGACCAGGACGTGGCTCGGCCGCCGGGTCGGTCGTGGCCTACGCGCTGGGCATCACCGACCTCAACCCGCTGGAGCACGGGCTGCTGTTCGAGCGCTTCCTCAACCCCGAGCGCGTCAGCATGCCCGACATCGACATCGACTTCGACGAGCGCCGTCGCGGCGACGTCATCGCCTACGTCACCGAGAAGTACGGCGAGGAGCGCGTCGCGCAGATCGTCACCTACGGCACCATCAAGGCCAAGCAGGCCATCAAGGACGCCGCCCGGGTGCTCGGCTACCCCTACGGCCTCGGTGACAAGCTCACCAAGGCCTACCCGCCCGGAGTGATGGGCAAGGACATGCCGCTGGCCGGCGTGTTCGACCCCGAGCACGCCCGCTACGCCGAGGCGGGCGAGCTCCGGACGCTGTACGACACCGACCCTGACGTGAAGCGGGTCGTCGACATCGCCCGCGGGCTGGAGAACCTGAAGCGCCAGTGGGGTGTGCATGCCGCCGGCGTCATCATGTCGGCCGAGCCCCTGATCGACGTCATCCCGATCATGAAGCGGGAGCAGGACGGCGCGATCATCACCCAGTTCGACTACGGCTCCTGCGAGAAGCTCGGCCTTCTCAAGATGGACTTTCTCGGGCTGCGCAACCTCACGGTGCTGGACGACGCGCTGGTCAACGTGCGCGTCAACCGACGCGTCGACGTCGACCTCGACGCGCTCACCTTGGACGACCCGGCCACCTACGAGCTGCTCGCCCGCGGCGACACGCTCGGGGTGTTCCAGCTCGACGGCGGTCCGATGCGCGGCCTGCTGCGCCTGATGAAGCCCGACTCGTTCGAGGACATCTCCGCGGTTCTCGCGCTGTACCGGCCGGGCCCGATGGGCGCGAACAGCCACACCAACTACGCGCTGCGCAAGAACGGGCAGCAGCCGAACACCCCGATCCACCCCGAGCTGGCCGAGCCGCTCGCCGACATCCTCGACACCACCTACGGCCTGATCGTCTACCAGGAGCAGGTGATGGCGATCGCCCAGCGCGTCGCCGGCTACTCCCTCGGGGCCGCCGACCTGCTACGTCGTGCGATGGGCAAGAAGAAGAAGGAGATCCTCGACAAGGAGTTCGAGCCCTTCGCCGCCGGCATGCGCGAGAACGGCTACTCCCAAGCGGCGATCACCACGCTCTGGGACATCCTCGTCCCGTTCTCCGACTACGCCTTCAACAAGGCGCACACCGCCGGCTACGGGCTCGTGTCGTACTGGACGGCCTACCTCAAGGCCAACTACCCGGCCGAGTACATGGCCGCGCTGCTCACCAGCGTCCGGGACGACAAAGACAAGTCGGCCCTCTACCTCAACGAGTGCCGCCGCATGGGCATCAAGGTGCTCCCGCCTGATGTGAACGAGTCGCACGGCGACTTCACCCCGGTCGGCACCGACATTCGATTCGGGCTCGCCGCCATCCGCAACGTCGGCGGCAACGTGGTCGAGGCCATCGTGGCTGCTCGAGAGCAGCACGGACGTTTCGCCGACTTCGGCGACTTCATGAACGCCGTCCCCGCCGTGGTCTGCAACAAGAGGGTGATCGAGTCGCTGATCAAGGCCGGCGCCTTCGACTCCTTCGGCTACGGACGTCGCTCGCTCGTGGCGGTGCACGAAGAGGTCGTCGAGGCGGTGAGCCTGCGCAAGCGCAACGAGGCGGTCGGGCAGTTCGACTTGTTCGCCGCCGACCCCGGCGGCACGGAGGGCGCCGCGCAGGCCGACGACCCGAACAGCATCGAGATGACCGTCGTCGACCTGCCTGAGTGGGACAAGGCCATCACGCTCGCCTACGAGCGGGAGATGCTCGGCCTGTACGTCTCCGACCACCCGCTGATGGGTCTCGAGCCGCTGCTGGCCACCAAGACCGACCGCCCGATCGCCGCGCTCGCCGACGAGACCAGCGTGCCGTCCGGGTCGGTCGTCACGATCGCCGGTCTGGCGAGCGGGGTTCAACGGCGGGTCACCAAGAAGGGCGACACCTGGGCGGTCGTCACGCTGGAAGACCTCGAGGGCAGCGTCGAGGTGATGGTGTTCCCGCAGATGTACAACCAGGTGGGGGCACGCCTGGCGCAGGACGCGGTGCTCGTGGTCAAGGGTCGGGTCGACCACCGCGACGAGGGCATGCAGGTGATCGCCATGGAGGTGACCGAGCCCGACCTCAGCGACGCGCGGGTCGGACCGGTCGTGCTGGCGGTGCCGGCCGCGCGCTGCACCCCGCCGATGGTCACCTCGTTGCGTGAGGTGCTCGCCAGCCACCCCGGCACCACCGAGGTGATGCTTCGCCTCGAAGGTCGTGGTCGCACGACGGTGATGAAGCTGGACGACGGCTTTCGGGTGGCGCCCACGCCGGCTCTCATGGGGGACCTCAAGGCCCTGCTCGGCCCGGGCTGCCTGGTCAGCGGCGGGTGACCAAGCGACTCGCCTGGCAGGCGCTGCTGCTGCACCTGGTGGCCGCGCTTGCGGTCGGCCTCGGATGGTGGCAGCGGGCCCCCGACTTGACCTACACGGTGATCGAGGGTCAGGCGTTCTTGTTCGACGAGGTGGCCTCGCGCAGCATCTTCGACGGTGACGCCACGTTCGTCGTGCTTGGTGCCGTGGCCGGTCTGGTCTGCGCGGTCGCGCTTCTCGTCGCCGGGCACCGGGGCGTGATCGTCCCGGCGCTGCTGGCCGGTGGTGGCCTGCTCGGCTCCGTCGCCGCCTGGTGGCTCGCCGTGCAGCTCGGCCCGGGGCGCCTCGACGCACTCGCTGCCGCGGCGGGCGAGGGCGAAGTGGTGGCCGGTCCCGAGCTGAGCGCGCACAGCGCGCTTCTGGTCTGGCCGATCGTCGCCGTCGCGGTGGTGCTGGTGGTGACCGCGTTCAGCGAGCCGGAGCCGTCACAGCGGCCACGCTCGCCCGCGTCAGCGCAATGAGATCGGTCGGCGCGAGCCCGAGGTCGAAGCCGCGCCGCCCCCCGGAGACGTACATCGTCTCCAGGGTCTCGGCGCTGCTGTCGACGACGGTCGGCAAGGCCTTGCGCTGCCCTAGCGGGCTGATGCCGCCGACCACGTAGCCCGTCACCCGCTCGGCGTCGGCTGGTTTCGCCAGCGCGGCACGCTTGCCGCCGGCGGCCGCGGCGAGGGCCTTGAGGTCGAGCTGGCACGTCACCGGCAGCACCGTGACGACCAACGCGGCGTCGACGTGGGCGAGAAGTGTCTTGAAGACCGACGCCGGCTCGAGTCCGAGCGCGTCGGCGGCCTCCAGCCCGAAGGACGGATGGCTCGGGTCGTGCTCGTACGGGTGCTCGGTGAACGTGACGCCGGCCGCCACGAGCGCCCGCACCGCCGGGGTGGCGCCCGAGCCTGCTCTGCCCGACTTCTTGGCCATCGACGCTCAGTTCAGCGTCACGCCGGAGCTCAGCAGGTCGGTCGCGGGAACGGCGCCGAGCAGTCCGATCACCGTCTGCTCGCGCACCAGCAGCGACGACAGCCGGGCCAGCCGGTCGGCGGTGCTCGGCGCGGCGAGCAGCCGCTGCCGATCACCGAGGTCGAGCAGCATCGCCGCCGAGACGAGATAGGACAGCACGGTCGGGTCGTCCGGAAGCTGGCTCACCTCGTCGACGTCGGGGTCTGCCTCCGGACCACCGGCGAGCAGCGTCTGGTAGTCGGCGAACCTGGTGGCCACGGACATGCTGAGCTCGGGCAGCATGTCAGCGGGGCCGGCGTCCTCCGTGATCCACTCCACCTCGCCCTGCAGGTAGGGCAGCGAGTCGTCGACGGCGTGCAGCCGGAACCGTCGCGCACCGACACTCACGATGTCGGAGCGGCCGTCCGGGTAGGGCGTCACCCGACGCAGCAGGGCCGTGGTGCCCACCTCGTGCAACGCGGCGACGGATGAGGCGCCCACCTCGTGCCCGGCGCGGATCGCAACGACGCCGAACGACCGATCGATGTCGTCCTCGCCCTCGGACAGCCGGGCGACCAGCAGCCGGTAGCGCTCCTCGAAGATGTGCAGGGGCAGCGCCAGGCCGGGGAACAGCACGCTGCCCAACGGGAACAGCGGGATGATCGCGCGGGCCACGCACGGCAGGCTAGGGCCATGTCTGCCGCGGGGCGCGCCGGCGGCGGTGCCAGGCAGCGCGCTCTAGACTCTGCCGACGTGATGCGCCGACTCGACCTCCGGCAGTCCGACGCGAGCAGCCCGCGCGACTACCGCCATGTCGTGCCGCGCGCCGCCATGGACGTCGAGCACGCGCTCGACGCCGTCCGACCGATCTGTGCCGACGTGCAGACCCGGGGGGATGAGGCGCTGCTCGACCTCGCCGAGCGGTTCGACAAGGTGCGTCCAGCGTCGGTGCGCGTGCCGGACCAGGTGCTGGACGACTCGTTGGCCGCTCTCGACCCGACTGTCCGGCGCGCGTTGGAGACCTCCATCGCGCGTGCGCGCCTCGTGCACGACGACCAGCGCCGCACCGACGTGACGACGTCGGTGATACCCGGTGGCACGGTCACCGAGCGTTGGGTGCCGGTGCGGCGGGTCGGCCTCTACGTGCCGGGCGGGCTGGCCGTGTACCCGTCCAGCGTGGTCATGAACGTGGTGCCGGCACAGGCCGCCGGGGTCTCCTCGCTGGCCGTGACGTCCCCGCCGCAGCGCGACAACGACGGCTGGCCCGACCCGGCGATCCTCGCGGTGTGCCGCTTGCTCGGCGTGGACGAGGTGTACGCCACCGGCGGTGCCCAGGCGGTCGCCATGTTCGCCTACGGCACGGCGTCGTGCGAGGCCGTCGACCTCGTGACCGGCCCGGGCAACATCTACGTCACCGCGGCGAAGCGACTGCTCGAAGGGCTGGTGGGCATCGACTCCGAGGCTGGACCCACCGAGATCGCGATCCTGGCTGACGACACGGCCGACCCGGTGCACGTCGCCGCCGACCTGATCAGCCAGGCCGAGCACGACCCCCTGGCCGCCAGCGTGCTGGTCACCGCGTCTGAGCGTCTGGCCGACACGGTGCTCGCCGAGCTGCCCGCCCAGGTGAGCGCCACCAAGCACACCGAGCGCATCACGGCGGCACTGTCGGGTGAGCAGAGCGCGATCGTGCTCGTGCGTGACGTCGACCAGGGCTTGGCCGTCGTCGACGCCTACGCCGCGGAACACCTCGAGATCCAGACCCGCGACGCCGCCGCGGTGGCCGCCCGTGTGCACAACGCGGGGGCGGTCTTCGTCGGCCCGTGGGCGCCGGTGTCGCTCGGTGACTACGTCGCCGGGTCGAACCACGTGCTGCCGACCGGTGGCTGCGCGGTGCACTCCTCCGGGCTGAGCGTGCAGACGTTCCTGCGCGGCATCCACGTGGTGACCTACGACGAGCAGGCGCTGCGCGACAGCGCCGAGCACGTCGTCGCGCTGGCCCAGGCCGAAGACCTGCCCGCCCACGGCGCGGCGGTGTCGCTGCGCTTCGACCCGCGGCGGTGAGCACGGCCCTGCCGCTGCGGCCCGAGCTGGTCGGAGCGGTTCCCTACGGCGCCCCCCAGCTCGACGTGCCCGTCCGGCTCAACACCAACGAGAACCCGTACCCACCGCCGCCCGAGGTCGCCCGCGACGCCGCGGCAGCGGTGGCCGACGCCGTCACCGACCTCAACCGCTACCCCGACCGCGAGGCGAGCGCGCTGCGGACCGACCTCGCGGCCTACCTGAGTGCCGACACCGGCGTCACGCTGCGCACCGAGCAGCTGTGGGCAGCGAACGGGTCGAACGAGGTGATGGTGCAGATTCTGCAGGCCTTCGGCGGCCCGGGACGTACCGCGATGGCGTTCACTCCGACGTACTCCATGTACCCGGAGTACGCCCGCGACACGTTCACCGGCTGGACCACCGGCCGGCGCGGTGACGACTTCGCGCTGACGGCCGCGGACGCTGCCGCACAGGTGCGCGAGCAGCACCCCGATGTGGTGTTCCTCGCCTCGCCGAACAACCCGACGGGGACGGCCCTGCCGCCCGACGTCGTGGCGGCGGTCTACGACGCGAGCGACGCCATCGTCGTCGTGGACGAGGCGTACGGGGAGTTTCGCCGCGGCGGAACTCCGAGCGCCGTCGAGCTGCTCGACGGCCGTCCGCGCCTGGTCGTCACCCGCACGATGAGCAAGGCCTTCGCCTTCGCCGGGGCGCGGCTCGGGTACGCCACCGCCGACCCGACACTGGTCGACGCGCTGCGGGTGGTGCGGCTTCCGTACCACCTGTCGGCGCTCACGCAGGCGGTCGCTCGGGTCGCCCTGGCACACGTGGACGCCTTGCAGCGCGACGTGGCCCGGCTGCGTGCCTCGCGCGACGACCTGGTGGCCTGGCTGCGGGCCCAGGGTTTCGAGGTGCCCGACTCCGACGCCAACTTCGTGCTCGTCGGCTCGTTCGCCGATCGGCACGCCGTCTGGGCGGGCCTGCTCGAGCACGGAGTTCTCGTCCGCGAGGTCGGACCGCCACAATGGTTGCGGGTGACGGTGGGCACCGACGACGAGATGGACAGGTTTCGTGATGCGCTCCTGGCGGTCACGCGTGGAGAGGCAGGCACATGAGCGCACCCCGGACGGCTCGCGTCGAGCGCGTCACCAAGGAGTCCAGCGTGCTCGTCGAGATCGACCTCGACGGCACGGGACGCACCGACGTCGCTACCGGCGTCGGGTTCTACGACCACATGCTCAGCCAGGTCGGGCGCCACGGACTCATCGACCTCGCGATCACCACCGAGGGCGACCTGCACGTCGACGCCCACCACGTGGTCGAAGACACCGCCATCGTGCTCGGCCAGGCCCTGCGACAGGCCCTCGGCGACAAGGCAGGCATCGTCCGGTTCGGCGACGCGCTCGTCCCGCTGGACGAGACGCTCGTGCAGGTGGCCGTCGACCTCGCCGGACGTCCCTACTGCGTGCACACCGGCGAGCCGGCCGGGCAGGAGTACGCGCTGATCGGCGCCGGCACCGGCGTGCCGTTCATCGGCTCGCTCACCCGCCACGTCATCGAGACTCTGGCCAGCAACGCCGCCATCGCGCTGCACGTGCGGGTGCTGGCCGGACGCGACCCGCACCACGTCGTCGAGGCGCAGTTCAAGGCACTCGGACGGGCGCTGCGGACGGCCGTCGCCGTCGACCCCCGTGAGGGTGGCGTCCCGTCCACGAAGGGTGCGCTGTAGCGAGATGGGTCTGGTGCTGATCGGGGTAGCCGGGATCCTGCTCGGCGGCCTCATCTCGTTCCGACGCCAGGGCAAGCCGCTGGGCATCCAGCTCGTGCTCGGGGTCGGCATGGTGATTGCGCTCGTGCTGGCTACGCAGACGGCGCCCTTCGCATGAGCCGGCGCTCGGTCGTGGTGCTCGACTACGGGTCGGGCAACGTCCGCTCCGCGGTTCGGGCCCTCGAGCGCGCCGGCGCCGACGTGACGCTGACCGCCGACTACGCGGCAGCGAGCGACTGCGACGGGCTCGTCGTGCCAGGGGTCGGCGCCTTCGCCGCCTGCATGGCCGGGCTTCGAGCGGTGCGCGGCCCGGAGATCATCGATCGGCGCCTCGCCGGCGGGCGGCCCGTGCTGGGCATCTGTGTGGGTCTGCAGGTGCTCTTCGAGTCCGGCGTCGAGCACGGCGTGGCAACCGACGGTCTGGGGGAGTGGCCCGGGGTGGTGGAGCAGCTGCACGCCGAGCCCCTGCCGCACATGGGGTGGAACACCGTCGACGCCCCATCGGAGTCGACGCTGTTCGCCGGCCTCGGCGAGGAGCGCTTCTACTTCGTCCACTCCTACGGCGTGCGGACGTGGCTCATGCCCGCCGAGCACGAGGTGTTCACCCCGCCCACGGTCGCCTGGGTCGAGCACGGCGGTGACCGGTTCGTCGCTGCCGTCGAGAACGGACCCTTGGTCGCCACCCAGTTCCACCCGGAGAAGTCCGCCGACGCCGGCGCGGCCCTGCTGCGCGGCTGGGTGGAGCGGCTGTCGTGAGCGAGTCGGCATGAGCGAGCACACCTGGGACAGCAGCACCTACGACCGCGACTTCGCGTTCGTGGCCGCCTACGGCGAGACGATCCTGGGCTGGCTCGACCCGCGCCCGGGTGAGCGAATTCTCGACGTGGGGTGCGGCACCGGCGACCTGACGGCACGTCTGGTCGACTCCGGCGCGCAGGTGGTGGGTCTGGACTCCGACGCGGCGATGGCGCAGGCCTTTCGCGCGCGCCTGCCTGGTGTGCCACTCGTGGTGCACGACGCCCAGCAGCCGTGGCCCAACGGTCAGCCGCTGGACCGGCCGTTCGACGCGGTGTTCAGCAACGCCGCCCTGCACTGGATGCCCGACGCCGAGGCGGTGGCCGCATCGATGGCGGCCGCCCTCGTGCCGGGCGGCCGCCTCGCCGCTGAGCTCGGCGGGGTCGGCAACGTCGCAGCGGTTCAGGGCGCCGCCGAGCAGGCAGCCGCCGACCTCGGTGTGTCGCCGCCGCGGTGGAACCGCTACTACCCCAGCCCGGCGGCCTACGCCGCGGTGCTGGAGGACGCCGGCTTCGAGGTACGCCAGCTCGAGCTGGCCGACCGTCCCACCCGCTTGTCCGGACCCGAAGGACTGGCCAGCTGGCTTCGGCTGTTCGGCCGCGGCGCCGTGGCGCACCTCGACGCGGACGAGCAGCGGGCGCTTGTCGCCCGCGCCGTCGAGATCGCGCGACCGGCCCTGTACTCCGACGGGTCGTGGTGGGCCGACTACCGGCGGCTGCGGGTGCTGGCCCTGCTCGGGAGCGCTGCGACGTAGGCTTTCGCCCCGTGCTTCCCCTGGTTCTGCTTCCTGCTGTCGACGTCTCGAACGGGCAGGCCGTTCGCCTGGTGCAGGGGGAGGCCGGGTCAGAGACGTCCTACGGTGACCCGCTGCAGGCGGCCATGGCTTGGCAGAGCGCCGGGGCGGAATGGATCCACCTGGTCGACCTCGATGCCGCGTTCGGGCGAGGGTCCAACGCCGAGTTGCTCGCCGACGTGATCGGCCGACTAGATGTGCAGGTCGAGCTGAGCGGCGGCATCCGGGACGAGGCGTCGCTGACCGCTGCCCTGGCCACGGGCTGCGCTCGGGTCAACCTCGGTACCGCGGCGATCGAAGACCCCGTGTGGACCGCTCGTGCCATAGCCGAGCACGGCGAGCGTGTCGCCGTCGGCCTCGACGTGCGCGGCCACACCCTGTCGGCCCGCGGCTGGACTCGTGAGGGTGGCGACCTGTTCGAGACGCTTGCGCGCCTGGATGCCGACGGCTGCGCCCGCTACGTGGTGACCGACGTGACGAAGGACGGCACGCTGCGTGGACCCAACATCGACCTGCTGCGCCAGGTGTGTGCGGCGACCGACCGTCCGGTCATCGCCAGCGGTGGCGTGTCGACGCTCGACGACCTGGTTGCCCTGCGGGCGCTCGTCCCCCACGGTGTCGAAGGGGCGATCGTCGGCAAGGCGCTCTACGCAGGCCAGTTCACTCTCCACGAGGCTCTTGCCGTCAGCCAGTGACTGGGGCGACGACCGCCTCCATCTCGATCTCGACCCGCCAACGCGGGTCGACGAGCCCCGCGACGACGACCATGGTGGCCGCGGGGCGCACCTCGCCGAAGACCTGCCCGTGAGCGCGGCCGACCGCCGGCCAGTCGGCGGCGTCGGTCACGTACATCCGGGTGCGCACCACGTCGTCAGCGGTGGCCCCTGCCTGCGTGAGCGCCCCTACCGCGATCTCGAGGCACCGTGCGGCCTGCGTCTGTGGGTCGGGGTCGCACTCGCCGTCCGGCCACACCGGTCCGGTGCCCGACACCAGCACCCGATCGCCGATGCGCACGGCCCGGCTGAAGCCGATCGGCTGCTCGTAGGGCGACCCGGACGAGATCTGCTGCCGGTCAGGCATCGTCACTCACCGCGATCTCGATGCCGATGCGCTCCTGCGTCTTCCCGCGATTGCGCACCTTGACGTCCAGAAGGCCCATGACCTTGCTCACCAGCCCGTACTTGGCGTCCACGAGCCGCAGCACGTGCTCGCTGCCCTCGGCGTCCATCAGCCGGGCTGTCCCCTCCACGTGCGGGCCCTTGACCTGCCCGCGCACGTCGCACGGGGCGAGCAGCACCCGGGACGTGTGCCGCAGCCGCTTGACCTTGCCTGTCTCCCGGGGCGTGGTCACGTAGAGGTGGTCGCCATCACGGGCGACCCAGACGGGTGTCGTGACCGGAGTTCCATCCCGCTTGATGGTGGTCAGCGAGACGTACGTGGCGTCACCGAGCGTGTCGAGATCTGTCACGGTCGCACTCAACCACGCCCCGTGAGGGCCGCGCCTGCCGGCTGGGGCAGCTGGCGCAGGGGGCGACGCTGCAACCGAGCGACGGCGACCCGAACGCGATCGGGTGGACCTCGGCTGGCCCAGCGAGCGCCCTACCCTGGACCCGTGTCGTTGGCTGTGCGCGTGATCCCCTGCCTGGACGTCGACGCCGGGCGGGTGGTGAAGGGCGTCAACTTCGTCAACCTGCGCGACGCCGGCGACCCAGTCGAGATGGCCCGCGCCTACGACGCCGAAGGCGCCGACGAGCTCGTCTTTCTCGACGTCACGGCTTCCAGCGACAGCCGGGAGACCACCTACGACGTCGTTCGCGCCACGGCCGAGCAGGTCTTCATCCCCCTGACGGTCGGGGGCGGGGTGCGCACGGTCGACGACGTCGACCGACTGCTGCGCGCGGGTGCGGACAAGGTCGGCGTGAACACGGCCGCCATTGCGCGCCCTGACGTGGTCGCCGAGATCGCCGACAGGTTCGGCAACCAGGTGCTGGTGCTCTCCGTCGACGCCCGCCGGTGCCAGGGCGAGCCGACCGAGTCGGGCTTCGAGGTGACCACGCACGGCGGACGCGTCGGCACCGGCATCGACGCGGTGGCCTGGGCGGCTCGCGCCTGCGAGCTCGGCGCGGGGGAGATCTTGCTGAACTCGATGGACGCCGACGGCACCAAGGCCGGGTTCGACACCGAGCTGATCGCCGCGGTGCGGGCCGTGGTCGGCGTGCCGGTCATCGCCAGCGGCGGTGCCGGGGAGCTGGAGCACTTCGCCCCGGCAGTCGAGGCCGGTGGCGACGCCGTGCTGGCGGCCAGCGTCTTCCACTTCGGCCAGCTTCGGATCGGCGAGGTGAAGCAGAGCCTGGCCGCGGCCGGTCACCCCGTGCGATGAACGGCCTCAGACGGCTCGTGGCGTCTCGTGGAACGCCGCTACGAGCTCGTCCGGCCCCTCGACCGTCACTCGGGCCTGGTCGGCGCGGCCGTAGGCGTGCATCACGAGCTCGCTGACCGGTCCGGAGACGACGACGGCAGGGTGGCCCGACTGGGCGATCAGCTCGGCACCGTCAGGGCGTCGAAGCACGACCGGCACGGCGGCCTTTCGGTAGAGCTGCTTCGCCATCGAGGACAAGACCGCCCAGAGAGCCCGCTCGTCGGAGTCGGTGAGCGCGCGGGGCTCCCAGTCCGGCTGCGCGCGGCGCACGTCCTCATGGTGCACGAAGTACTCCGCCCCGTTGACCTTCGCGTCGACGGCTGCGATCGAGGACGGCGACCACCAGGGGGGCCGGCGCACCCGGCTCACGAGCGTGTCCCACGCGCCGCTGGCCATCTCCCGCTGGCGTCGCTCCATGGCGCCGGCCAGCGGAGTGACGAGGATCCCGACCGCCAAGGGGCTGGTCTCGCGAAGGTGCAGGTGCGCGGCGAGGTCGCGGGTGTCCCACCCCTCGCACAGCGTCGGGGCATCGGGGCCGACCTCGGTGAACAGGTCGCAGAGCGCGGTGCGCTCCCGGGAAGCAAGGCTCATGCGGGCAACCTTAGGAGTCGGCCGCGGCGTGTGCCCGCTCAGCGTGGCCGCGAAGCCGCGACGCGAGCCGCCTCTTCGGCCAGGCTGTCGTCGAGCGGCTCGAGGGTGTCTGGAAGGCCGGCAGACGCCAGGGCCGCCGTCAGCAGGTGGTCGGCCACCGTCGGACACTTCGCCAGCAACGGCCCGTGCAGGTAGGTGCCGATCACGTTGTCGCGGCGTGCGCCCTCCGTTCCGTCGGTGCCGTTGTTGCCCTGGCCCAGCGCCGTGTCCCCGAGCGGAGCCGCATCGGGCCCAAGGTAGGTGAGCCCGCTGTGGTTCTCGTACCCCACGAGCGTGCCGAAGTCGCTGGTCGAGGTGACGTTGCCGATCAGGCGGGTTGGGCCCGCCTCGGTGCGCACGTCGAGCAGGCCGACGCCGTCGAGGCGAGGAGCGTCGAACGGCGCGAAGTAGTGCCCGGCCATCTGGTACATGCCACAGATCAGCAGCATCGGGACGCCGTCGTCTGCGCGGGCACGCAGGTCGGGGCCCTTCGCGGCCAAGTCGTCGGTGATCACGGCCTGGCCCGCGTCCTGCCCGCCCCCGCCGACGAGCAGGTGCGTATCGGCAGGCAGCGGGTCGCCGACGCCGACGCGGGTGACCTCGACGGGCAGGCCGCGCCACTCGAGACGCCGGCGCAGCACCTGCACGTTGCCGTTGTCGCCGTAGATGTTCATCTCCGCGGCGTACAGGTGAACGATGCGCACGGCGGTCACGACGACCTCCCGGCTCGGCTGCGGCGACGGTTGGAGGTGGCCCTCGGGCGCTCGCGCAGCAGCTCGTGCAGGCGCCACATCGCCGTGTACGTCGTGTAGATGACGACTCGCCCGCCGGCTGGGGCTGCGGCGACGGCAGCCCGCATCGCGGTGGGCACGTCGGTGATCCGCTCGGCCACGTCGACGCCGTCGTAGCGCAGGCGCAGCGCCATGTCGGCGGCCCGCGTGCCGGCGGTCATCACCGGTCCGCGGGTGGCGGCCAGGCCGGAGAAGTCCACGTCCCAGAGCCACGAGACGTCGCGTCCGTCGGCGTACTCGTCGTTGATCGCGACGACGCTGACGTCGGGCGGTGACTGCTGCTGGGAGAGCAGCGCCAGCCGGAAGCCGCCGGGGTTCTTGGCCAGCTGCAGCACCAGCTGGCGCCCGTCCACCGTCAGCGTCTCGCCACGGCCGAACGCGGGCGGGACGTCGGCCAGCGCGGTGGTGACGGACTCGGCGTCCAGGCCTTCGCCGAGCGCGGCTGCGACCACCGCCGCGGCGTTCTGCGCGTTGTGCGCACCCTCGGCCTTGAGCGTGACCGGGTAGGTCTCGGTGCCGATGCGGTACGCGCACCGTTCGCCGGAGTACTCGACGAGCTCGACCTCCGCCCGGGGTGGCGTCGAGGGGGCGGCAGCCTCGGCTGGGACGGGTGCGGCGCTCTTCTCGTCGGCGTGCAGCTCGTCGTCGGTGCGGAACAGTGGCCGCAAAGACGGGTCGACGCCGAACCAGCGCACCGGAACGGTGGCCAGGTCGGCCAGCGCGGCCACCCGTGGGTCGTCCCGGTTGAGCACCACCTCGCCGGTGGCCGCCTGCACGGCACGCCCGAGCAGACGGGCGGTGTGGTCGATCTCGCCGAAGCGATCCATCTGGTCGCGCAGCACGTTGAGTACCACGACCCGGTGCGGAGCGAGCTGCTCGACGAACTTGGCAGCGTAGGCCTCGTCCAGCTCGAGCACGGCGAGGTCGTAGTCGAGGCGGCCGTTCCATCCGGCGACGTCGACGACGGCGCTCACGGCTCCGCGGGTGAAGTTGCTGCCGGTCGGGTTGGTAAGCACCCGGTATCGCGTGCCCAGCACGTGCGCCAGCATCTTTGTGGTGGTCGTCTTGCCGTTCGTGCCGCTGACGACCGTGACTCCGCGGGGCAGCGTGGCAAGCCGGCGGGCGAGGTAGCCGGCGTCCACCGACTCCACCACCTTGCCAGGAAGGGTTCCGCCGGTGCGACCGGCCAGGCGCAGCGACGACTGCACCCCTTTGCCCAGCCAGGTCGAGAGCACGTCCACGACGCGCGAGGGTAGCCCGGCGAGGCCGTGCACCTCACCCGGGCGCGAGCCGGGCGGGGAACAGACCAGGCTCAGACCGAGTTAGGTTCCGTTTGTGGCCGACGATCGCGTGACCGTGCGCGAGGGGGCTCGCATTCTCGGTCGCGGCATCCGCGCCGAGCCGTGGGTGTTCACGGTGTCGCTGCTCGGCAGCGCGGCCTTCGGCGTGGTCACCGTGCTCTCGGCGGCCGTCGTGGGGCACGTGTCCGAGACGGTGATCACCCCTGCCTTCGCCACCGGGACGACGACGACCCGCGCGCTTCTCGGCGCGGCGGCTCTGCTCATCGCGGTCGCTCTCGTGAAGGCCGTCGCCATCGTGATGCGCCGACTGTTCGCCGGCATCATGCAGTTTCGACTCGCGGCCCGTGACCGTCGCCGGGTCACCCGCCAGTACCTGCGGCTTCCGCTGTCGTGGCACCAGCGCCATCCGACCGGCGAGCTGCTGTCGAACGCCAACGCCGACGTCGAGGCCACCTGGGCACCTGTCGCTCCCATGCCGATGGCCTTCGGCGTGGTTGTCATGCTTGCAGTGGCACTGGGGGCGATGATCGCGGCCGACCCGCTGCTCGGGGCCGTCGGACTGTTCATCTTCCCGCTGGTCATGCTCGTCAACGTCGCCTACCAGCGCCGCATGGCGCCGCTGGCGTCGCGAGCGCAGGCCCTGCGGGCGGAGGTGTCGGCGATCGCCCACGAGTCGTTCGACGGCGCCCTCGTCGTGAAGTCGCTCGGCCGCGAGGGCGAGGAGACCACTCGGTTCGCGAAGTCGGCCAACGAGCTACGCGACGTCAACGCTCGCGTCGGACGACTTCGCGGCATGTTCGACCCCGTCATCGAGTCGTTGCCCACCATCGGGGTGCTGGCCGTGCTGGCCATCGGCACCCAGCGGGTGGCGACCGGCCAGATCACCGCCGGCACCGTGGTGGAGGTCGCCTACCTGCTCACGGTCATCGCCTTCCCGGTGCGCGCGATCGGCTGGTTGCTGGGCGAGATGCCGCGCAGCGTCGTCGGCTGGCGACGGGTCGACCGCGTGCTGCAGGCCACCGGAGCCATGCCCTACGGGCAGTCCACCCTCGTCGGCACCGACCCGGTCACGGCGCGCACCAGCGGGCTCAGCTACGCCTACGACGACGACCGTGACGTGCTGCGCGGCCTCGAGCTGGCGGTGGCGCCGGGCAAGGTGCTGGCCGTCGTTGGCTCCACGGGCGTGGGCAAGTCGACGCTCGTGTCGCTTCTGGTGCGGCTCGTCGACCCGAGCGCCGGCGCGGTCGCGCTCGATGACGTGGACGCGCGCAACCTCGCCGCCGGGGTCATCCCCGGCGCGTCCTCGGTCGTGCTGCAGCAGGCCTTCTTGTTCGACGACACCGTGCGCGGCAACGTCACCCTGGGCGCGGACATGTCCGACGAGCAGGTCTGGCAGGCGCTGCGCCTGGCCCAGGCCGACGGCTTCGTCTCGGCGCTGCCCGCGACGCTCGACACCCAGATCGGGGAGCGCGGCACGTCGCTGTCCGGCGGGCAGCGCCAGCGGCTCGCGCTGGCTCGAGCGATCGTGCGGCGCCCACGGCTGCTGGTGCTCGACGACGCCACCAGCGCGGTCGACCCCGAGGTGGAGCAGCGCATCCTCGAAGGGCTGCGGACGTCGGCCGATGGCATCACCGTGGTCGTGGTGGCGCACCGGCCCGCGACGATCGCGGTGTCCGACGAGGTGGCCTACCTCGCCGACGGCAGCGTGGTCGACCACGGGACCCACGTGGACCTGCTCGCCCGCAACGCCGGCTACCGCGCCCTCGTGACGGCGTATGAGGCCGAGTCGGCGTCCGGGCTGGCCGTGGGGAGCTCGTCGTGAGCGCCAGGACTGCAACCGTGCCCGGGGCGAGCGTCGGCGAGGTCGGCTCCGGCTCGGCCTGGCAGACGGTCAAGCGCGGACTCAGCTTGTCCCCGGAGATCCGGGACGGCCTTCCCGTCACCCTGCTGCTGGCGCTGGCCGCCACCGGCGGACGGGTTGTCGTGCCCGTCGCCGTGCAGCAGACCATCGACCGCGGCTTCGGCGCGTCGACCGACTCCGGCGTCGACACCACGTTTGTCTCCACGATGGTCGCGGTCGGCCTGGTCGCCGTGCTGCTCACGGCTCTCGCCGCGTTCGCCATGAACGCGCGGCTGTTCCGGGCCAGTGAGGCGGGTCTGGCGAGCCTGCGGGTCACCGCTTTCCGCCACGTCCACGACTTGTCGGTGCAGACCCAGAACAGCGAGCGGCGCGGCGGCCTGGTGTCGCGGGTGACCAGCGACGTGGACGCGCTCTCGCTCTTCCTTCAGTGGGCCGGCGTCTTTCTCATCGTCGCCACCGGGCAGATCGTGCTCGCGAGCGTCGTGATGCTCGTCTACTCCTGGCAGCTGGCGCTGGTGGTGTGGGCGTCGTTCCTGCCGCTGGCCTTCGCGATCCGGGCGCTGCAGAAGCACCTCGCCGCGGCCTACCTGCGAGTGCGGGAGCGGGTCGGGGTGATGCTCGGGGCCATCTCGGAGTCGGTGGTGGGTGCCGAGGTGGTGCGCGCCTACGGCATCGAGCAGCGCACCGGCGAGCGCATCGACACGGCCATCGAGGCTCACCGAGCCGCCGCCGTTCGCGCCCAGGCCTTCTCGGTCGGGGCCTTCTCGATGGGCGAGATCGTCGCTGGGCTGGCCAACGCCGCCGTCGTCGTCGTCGGTGTGCTGCTCGGCCTGGCCGGCGACATCACCGCGGGGCAGCTGGTGGCCTTCTTGTTCCTCGTCACGCTCTTCGTCCAGCCGGTACAGCTGGGCACCGAGATGCTCAACGAGATGCAGAACGCAATCGCGTCGTGGCGTCGTGTGCTCGGCGTTGTCGACACGCCTGCCGACGTCGCCGACCCCGAGGACGGGGTCGAGCTCCCCCTACGACCGGTGCGCGTCGACTTCGACGCCGTCGGCTACGCCTACCCGGGTGGTCCGCCGGTGCTGCGCGACCTCGACGTGCACGTGCCGGCCGGACAGCGCGTGGCCGTGGTCGGCGAGACCGGGTCAGGCAAGTCCACGTTCGTCAAGCTGCTCACCCGGTTGATGGACCCGACGCAGGGGACGGTGCGCATCGACGGCACCGACCTGCGCGACGTCGCCTTCGCGTCGCTGCGCCGACGAGTGGTGCTGGTTCCCCAGGAGGGCTTTCTGTTCGACGACACGCTCGAGGCGAACCTTCGCTACGGGCGACCCGAGGCCACGCAGCAGGAGATGCTCGACGCGCTGGACGAGCTGGGGCTCTCCGACTGGTTGGCCGGGATGCCACGCGGTCTCGACACACGGGTCGGGCAGCGTGGGGAGTCGCTGTCAGTCGGTGAGCGCCAGCTCGTCGCGCTTGCCCGGGCACGGCTGGCCGATCCCGACCTGTTGGTGCTCGACGAAGCGACGAGCGCGGTCGACCCGGCCACCGAGGTGCGCCTCGCCCGAGCCCTGCGGGCCCTGAGCCAGGGCCGCACCTCGGTGACGATCGCGCACCGGCTCTCGACTGCCGAGCGTGCCGACCGGGTGCTCGTCTTCGACGCCGGACGGCTCGTCGAGGACGGCAGCCACGACGAGCTGCTCGCCGGCCGCGGGGTCTACCACCGCATGTTCGCGGCCTGGACCGTCACGTCGGTGACCGAGCGCGGGTGAGCGCCCTCTGGTGCATCGAGCCGACGCTCGACTGCGCGCCATAGGCTCTCGCGCATGCACCGGTTCACCGGCGAGTCCGAGCGGCTCGCCAAGATGATTGTCGCTGCGTCGTTGGACCGGATGAAGATGGAGCCGCCGCTGGACGGCCCACGTACGCCCGACGAGCTGGTGGCCCAAGCCGGGCAGACGGTCACCACCGACGGCCTCGGTGGCGAGGAGGCGCTGCGGCTGTGGACCGACGTGCTGGCCACGGCCTGCATCTCGGTCGACCACCCGCGCTTTCTTGCCTTCATCCCCGGGGCACCCACCGAGGCCTCGACCATGTTCGACCTGCTGGTCAGCGCGTCCAGCGTGTATGCCGGCACGTGGCTGGAGGGCGCGGGCGCGGCGTTTGCGGAGAACCAGGCGCTGCGCTGGCTCGCCGACCTCGCGCAGTTTCCGCCTGGGGCCGGCGGCGTGTTCGTGCAGGGAGGCTCAGTCGGCAATCTCTCCGCGCTGGTCGCCGCGCGGCACACAGCTGTCGCGCGTCGTGGGCCGCGCGGGCCCGGCGGCTGGTCGGTGCTCGTCACGGGCGAGACCCACTCGTCGGTGACCTACGCGCTCGAACGGGTGATGGACGTGCGCATCGTTCGCGTGCCGGGCGACGAACGAGGCCGCATGACGGGCGAGGCTGTTCGGGGTGTTGTCGATGCCCTGACCGACGACGAGCGCGCCAGCCTCGTCGCGGTGGTCGCCACGGCCGGTGCCACCAACACCGGGATCGTGGACGACCTCGCTGGGATCGCCGACGCGGCCGAGCAGTTCGGCCTGTGGATGCACGTGGACGGCGCCTACGGCGGTGCCGCGCTGGCAGCCCCCAGCGTCCGCCACCTGTTTCGCGGCATCGAGCGAGCCGACTCGTTCATTGTCGACCCGCACAAGTGGCTGTTCGCGCCCTTCGACTCCTGCGCGCTGCTGTACCGCGACCCGGCGCTGGCTCGGGCGGCCCACACGCAGTCGGCGGACTACCTCGACGCGGTCACGGACAACTCCGACTGGAACCCGTCGGACTACGCGGTACACCTCAGCCGGCGCGCCCGCGGGCTGCCGTTCTGGTTCTCCCTTGCTGCGCACGGGACGCGGGCCTACGAGGAGGCGGTGGAGGCCACGATCGAGGTGGCTCGCGCGGGTGCCGAGGAGATCAGGCGCCGGCCGTACCTGCGGCTGCTCGAGGAGCCCGACCTGTCGGTGCTCGTGTTCGCGCGAGAAGGCTGGTCGAAGCCTGACTACGACCGGTGGAGCGCCGACCTGCTCGAGAAGGGCAAGGCGTTCGTCACGCCGACGAAGCACCGCGGGCAAGCGTGCACCCGCTTCGCCATCGTGAACCCGCGCACCACGCTCGCCGACCTTCGCGGCATCCTGGCCACGATGGCCTAGCCCGAGCGGGGTGCAGCCGTCCTCGTCGGTGGTGGGCGTGTGGACACCGACGTCGTCGGCTCCTAGCGTGGACGAGGTCCGTGATCGTGAGAGGAGACGCCGCCCATGCTGCCTGACCTTCCTACCGTTCCCGCGGCCGACCCCGACCTGCCGGGGACGATGGAGCTGGGTGCCTTCTCGGTGTCGCTGAACGTCGCCGACCTCACTGCATCCCGAGCGTTCTACGAGGCGCTGGGCTTCGTCGTCACCGGCGGAGCCCCGGAGCAGAACTACCTGATCCTCAAGAACGGCGAGGCCACGATCGGTCTCTTCCACCAGATGATCGATCGCACCACGCTCACGTTCAACCCCGGTCTGACCGGGCGCATGGAACAGATCGAGGAGTTCCTCGACGTCCGGGAGGTCGAGGCGCGGCTCGCGGCGGCAGGAGTCGGGCTCGTGTCCGGGGTCGACCCGTCGGCCGGCGAGAGCGGTCCCGCGCACATCACGCTGACCGATCCGGACGGCAACGCGATTCTCATCGACCAGTTCTTCTAGCGGCTCGGCGCCGGGTGGTGGGGCTGCTGAGATAGTGGGCCCATGAGCACCCGGCCGTCCTCGGACCTCGACCCGGGCATCGCCGCTCGTCTCAAGCGAGACGCGGCCGGCCTGGTACCCGCAGTGGTGCAGCAGCACGACTCCGGCGAGGTGCTGATGGTGGGCTGGATGGACGACGAGGCGCTGCACCGCACCCTGACGACCGGGCGCACCACGTTCTTCAGCCGTAGCCGCCAGCAGTACTGGGTCAAGGGTGAGACGTCAGGTCACCGGCAGTGGGTGCGCCAGGTGCGCCTGGACTGCGACGGCGACACGCTGCTCGTGCGCGTCGAGCAGGAGGGGCCGGCATGCCACACCGGTACCCGCACCTGCTTCGACGACGACGTACTGCTCGGCTGAGCGCTCAGGGGGCGACCGGAGCGACCACGCCCCCGGTCATGCTGCGCCAGGCGTAGGCAAGCGAGAGAGCGAACACCGGGTAGACGATGACGGCTGCGGCAGCGCCGATGATCCACCCGATCAGCGGGATGACGGCGACCAGGCCGATCACCAGGCCGATGCCGATGAAGGCCAGCCACAGCACCAGCAGCTCTCCCACGTTCGCCTTGACCACCTGGAACGACCGGCCGAGCGACGATGTCGCCCCCACCTCTGGGTGGCCGTCCACGATCGCGTACCCGAAGAACTGCCAGAGGAAGGCGAGCACGAGCCCCGGGATGATGCACAGCACCAGGCCGACGGAGACACCCAGGCCGAAGAGGATCGCCGCCAGGATGTAGGTCACGAGGCCTTCGGTCTGAAAGATCATGTTCGGCGTCGGTGTGCGTCCGTCCATGACGGCCAGCGCAGCCCGGATCAGACCGACGGCCACGACCATGCCGACGACGAAGGCGATGACGCCCATGAGCAGCGACAGCACGGCGGCGGTGCCCACCACGATGGAGGAGTCGCTCTCGAACCCCAGCCCGACCAGCAGGCGCAGCAGGCCGACCACCAGCTGGACACCGATAACGACGAGGGCCAGGATCACCAGCGGGCCGAGGTTGGCCTTGAAGGCCGCCCAGGCGTAGCTGAGCGCGGCACCAACGGTGAAGCGAGCGCCCGTAGCGGCTGGGGGCACCCCGTATGCGCCTGCGTAGTCCGGGGGTGGCGGGTAGCCCCCCGGAGGCGGTGGCGGCGGCGGGTAGCCCCCCTGAGGTGGTGGCGGTGGGGGGTAGCCACCCTGCGGGGGAGGTGGGTAGCCACCCTGGGGCGGTGGCGGGGGCGGCGGGTAGTCACCGCTTGAGGGTGGTGGTGGCGGCGGTGGCGGGGAGTCACCCGCCGGCGACGGGGCGGCGCTGGCGTCGTCCGGCAGGCTCTGGCCGCCCTGGCCCTGGCCCTGGGTGGGCTCCGGCTCGGGATCGGGGTTGGCAGGCTGAGGGGGGTTCTGATCGCTCACCGTGGTCCTCCACACCGACGAGATCGGTTGACGGCGTCAACGCTAGCCCTGCCCGCCGACTCGTGGGGGGACGCTGACGTCCCCGTGTTCAGCGATCGGGCACGGCGAGGCCGCCCGAGCGCGCTGCGCGCCCTCCTTGTGCGGGAGACTGTCGCGCGTGCCGAGCCACGCAGCGCCCGACCTCGCCGAGTTTCGACGCCTCGCCCGTCACCGACGGGTGATCCCCGTCGTGCGACGGCTGCTGGCTGACGCCGAGACCCCGGTGGGCGTGTACCAGAAGCTGGCCCAGGGCGGGCCGGGCACCTTTCTGCTGGAGTCCGCCGAGCATGGCGGCACGTTCTCGCGCTACTCCTTCATCGGCGCGCGTTCGGCTGCTGTGCTCACCGAGCGTGACGGCGCCGCAGAGTGGACGGGCACCCCGCCGATCTTCCTCCCCAGCAGCGGCGACCCCGTCGACGTGCTGCGTGAGTCGCTGGCGCTGCTGCGCACGGACCCGATGCCGGGCCTGCCGCCGTTGACCGGCGGATTCGTCGGCTACCTCGGCTACGACACGGTGCGACGGCTCGAGACGTTGCCCGCGACCCTCCCCGACGAGCTCGACCTTCCCGAGCTCGCCCTCATGCTGGCTACCGACCTGGCGGTGCTCGACCACCACGACGGCACGGTCATGCTGGTGGCCAACGCGATCAACTTCGACGACTCCGACGAGCGCGTGGACGAGGCCTGGCAGGGCGCCCTCGAGCGCCTCGACACCATGACCCGACTGCTCGCCGGTCCCACTCCGTCGTCGGTGGCCACCGTCCACGAGGCGTCCGAGCCCGTGTTCAGCAGCCGCATGGGCCGCGAGGACTACATGGGCGCTGTCGAGACGGCGAAGGAGCAGATCCGGGCGGGTGAGATCTTTCAGGTCGTGCTCTCCCAGCGGTTCGAGCTCGACACGTCGTCGGCGCCACAGCGAGCCAGGCACCTCGACCCGGTCGACCTCTACCGGGTGCTGCGCCGATCGAACCCCAGCCCCTACATGTACCTGCTCAACCTCGACGGGTTCGCCGTGGTGGGCTCCAGCCCAGAGGCGCTCGTCAAGGTCGACGAGGGTCGCGCCATGACCCACCCGATCGCCGGCACGCGCCCGCGAGGGCGAACCCCGGACGAGGACGTCGCCCTCGCAGCCGAGCTGCTGGCCGACGAGAAGGAGCGGGCCGAGCACCTGATGCTGGTCGACCTGGGCCGCAACGACCTGGGCCGCGTCTGCCGCGCTGGGTCGGTGGACGTCGTGGACTTCATGAGCGTGCGCCGCTACAGCCACGTCATGCACCTGGAGTCGACCGTGGTCGGTGACCTCGCCGACGGAAGCTCGTCGCTGGACGCCCTGCTGGCGTGCTTTCCGGCCGGCACGCTCTCGGGTGCGCCGAAGGTGCGCGCCATGCAGATCATCGAAGAGCTCGAGGTCGCCCGGCGAGGCGTCTACGGAGGCGTGGTCGGCTACCTCGACTTCGCCGGTGACCTCGACACCGCCATCGCGATCCGTACCGCGGTGCTCAAGGACGGTCACGTCTGGGTGCAGGCCGGCGCCGGCATCGTCGCCGACAGCGACGCGGCCAGTGAGGACGCCGAGTGCCGGGCCAAGGCGATGGCCGTGCTGCGCGCGGCCGCCGTCGCCGCAACGATCGCTGCGCCCGATGTCTAAGGGGCGCTCGGGGGCTCTGCTGCTGCTCGCCCTGGGCGGTGCCCTCGCAGTGCTGGGTGCGACCCAGACCTGGGTGCGGCTGCTCGCCGAGGGCGCGCTGAGCGTCGACGAGGTCGCGGTCTCCGGGGCTGCGGTGGCGCCGCTGACCACGGCAGCGGGCCTGGTTGGGCTTGCCGCGGTCGTGGCGGTGCTCGCTGTGCGCTCGTGGCTGCGGAGCATGGTCGCGGTGGTCGTTCTGGTGCTCGCCGGTCTGGCCCTCGTCCAGGTGGTGACGGTGGCGAGCGACCTGGACGAGGCGGCGCGGGACTGGTGGCGCGTCGAGGTCGCCGGGCTCGCCGACTCCGCGAGCGCGCAGACCACGCCGTGGTGGGTGGTCTGCGCCGCCGGGCTGCTGCTCGTCATGGCCGGCGCGGTGGTGGTGCTTGTCGCCGGTCGGCGATGGTCGGGGCTGTCGAGTCGCTACGAGCGCCCAGGCTCGACGGCGAGCGTGCCGGCGTCGAAGCCTGCGGCAAGCGAGGCCGACGTCTGGCAGGCCCTCGACCGAGGCGAGGACCCGACCGTGGCCGACGAGCCGCCGGACGAAGCCGGCCGCTGAGCCGTATGCTGTCGAGCTGACAGCCGCAGGACGACGCCGGGAGGAACCATGGCCGAGGCAGCCCACCACGACAACCACGGGCAGACCCCCGCTGCGTGGACGGCGTCGATCATCATCACCCTGGGGTTTCTCATCGGCTGCATCGCCGTCATCTACCTCAACTGGGTGCTTCTCGCCGTCGGCTTCGTCGTCATCGCGCTCGGTGCGGTGGCCGGCAAGGTCATGCAGATGATGGGCATGGGCAAGCAGGTCGACGAGCCGGAGCGCGTCAGCGCCGCCTGAGTCGACCTCGGCAACTGCCATGGCTGCCGACACACGCGGCCTCGTGCTGGTCGTGGAGGACGAGACGGCCATCTCTGACCTGCAAGAGCTCTACCTGGTTCGAGAAGGCTTCGACGTCGAGGTCGTGCGCTCCGGCGAGGCCGCGCTGGACGCCATGGCGGCGCGCCGCCCGATCGCAGTGGTGCTGGACGTGGGGCTGCCGGGCATCGACGGCACAGAGGTGGTGCGGAGACTGCGGGCGGCCGGGGACGGCGTTCCGGTGCTCATCGTCACAGCTCGCGACGAGGAGGTCGACCGGCTGCTCGGCCTTGAGATCGGCGCCGACGACTACATCACGAAGCCCTTCTCGCCACGCGAGCTGGTGGCCCGGGTTCGAGCCGTGCTGCGCCGAGGGCCACTCGGTGTCGTGGCCTCGGTGCTGGAGTCGGGCTCGCTGCGCATGGACCTCGACGAGCACCGTGTCACCGTCGAGGGTCGCGACATCGACCTGAGCCCTACCGAGTACGAGCTGCTCGAGCACCTGCTGCGCCACCCCGGACGTGTGTTCAGCCGCGACGAGCTGCTCACCGAGGTCTGGGGCTACAGCGCGGCCGTGCCGAGCCGCACCGTGGATGTGCACGTCGCTCAGGTGCGCGCCAAGATCGGCGACGGCGCGCGCATCCGGACCGTGCGCGGTGTGGGCTACGGCCTCGAGCGGTGAGCGGTCTTACCGACACCCTGACTCGGCGCCTGGTGCTGCTGGGCGTCGTCACTGCCCTCATCAGCGTGCTGGCGGTCGGACTCGTCGCCGTGCCGCTTGTACGGTCGGAGGCCGAGACGCGGGCGTCGGCTCAGCTGGCCGAGCAGGCTGACCTCATTGCGGGACTCGCCCGTGGCCTGGGCGTCGGAGGACAGGAGCGGCTGGCGGCGCAGCTGGACCAGCTGGAGGCCAACGGCGTCGACGCAGTCGTGGTGCGAGTCGGTGAGCCGGTTCCGCCCGGAATCCCCGGCTCGCTCGTCGACGAGGGTTTTCGGGACGGCACTGCCAGCAGCATCGAGGCTGACCCGCCCACCCTGATCGAAGTTCGCCAGCTCGACTTTCTTCGGGTGCTCGTGCTCTCCACCTCGGCGACGGCCGCGGTCAACGACGTCGCGGCACCGCTGCTGAGCCGGTTGGCGGTATCGCTGCTCGCCGGTCTGGTGCTGGCCGTCGCCGCCGGGGCTCTCGTCGCTCAGCGGCTGGCCCGTCCTCTACGCGATACCGCCGAGGCTGCCCGCCGGCTGTCGACCGGGGAGCGGGACGTGCGGGTCGTTCCCGACGGGCCGGTCGAAGTAGCCGACGTCGCCGAGGCGATCAACGGCCTCGCCGACGCGTTGGAGCGGTCGGAGAGCCGACAGCGACGCTTCTTGCTGTCGGTCAGCCACGAGCTGCGCACGCCGCTCACGGCCGTGCGTGGGTACGCCGAGGCCTTGGCCGACGGTGTCGTCACCGGTCCGGATGCAGCCAAGGCCGGTACGGTGATCGGCAGCGAGGCCGAGCGCCTCGACGTGCTGATGAGCGACCTGCTGGCGCTGGCCCGGGCCGAGGCGGACGACTTCGTGCTCGACCTCGTCGCGCTCGATCTGGACGACGTGGCCCGTGCGGCCGCCGAGGCGTGGAGCGAGCCGGCCCGACGCGCCGAGGTCGTGCTGGCTGCGCAGACACCGGCTCAGCCGATCGCGGCTGTCGCTGACCCGGCACGGGCCCGGCAGGTGGTCGATGCCCTGCTCAGCAACGCGGTTCGAGTGACCCCGGCCGGGCAGCCGGTCGTCGTCGCGGCCCTCGTGCTGCCCGACGGGCGTCCGGCGCTTCAGGTGCGTGACGGCGGGCCCGGGCTGAGCGACGACGACCTGCCCGTCGCCTTCGACCAGGGAGTGTTGCGCGACCGCTACGAGGGTGTACGCCCCGGCGGGTCTGGGCTGGGCCTCGCTCTCGTCGAGCGGCTCACCCGTCGCATGGGCGGATCGGTGTCGGCCGAGCACGCCCCGGAGGGCGGGGCGTCGTTCACCGTCGCCTTTCCCACGGTGGCGGCGCAGTAGAGGCCGTCGGCCCACGGCGCCGCTACTGTCAGGTCATGGTTCGCGTCGGGGACACCGTGCCGGACGCCGAGCCGAGCAGCCGCGACCGCCGCCTGCGGCTGCTCGCCCAGCCGGCTGTCGTCGCCGCGGCCGGCCTCGGGTCGATCGCGATGCTGACCGGGCTCGATCGCGCCGGCCTCTCCCTGCTCCCCCCCTGTCCCTTCTTGAGCGTCACCGGGCTGTGGTGTCCGCTGTGCGGAGGGACGCGTGCCATGGAAGCCCTGTCGGGCGGCGACGTCGCAGCCGCTCTCGGCTTCAACCTGCTGGTCGTGGTGGCCGTGCCGCTGGTGCTCGCCGAGTGGGTGCGCTGGACGGCCGGTCGTGCCCGCGGGCGTCCCACGTCGTTCATGAACGTGTCCAGCCGAGCGCTGGCCGTCGTGGCCGCACTTGCCCTGCTCTACATGGTCGTGCGCAACCTTCCCGGCATGGAGATGCTCACCCCGCCCGGATGAGCGTCGAGCGCCTTGCGTGGCGCCTGGTGGCCGGAGCGATCTGCGTCGTGCCCGAGAGGGGAGCATGGTGCGCCGGGCTCTACAGTGACCGGTGTGAACGGCCCTGACGGAGTGCTGGCTGACATCGTCGCCGGCGTCCGTGAAGACCTGGCCGTCCGTGAGCAGACGGTGTCGCTTGACACCCTGAAGGAGCGCGCGCTGCGGATGCAGCCGGCCCTCGACCCGCTGCCGTTGCTGCGCTCGCCCGGGGTGAGCGTGATCGCCGAGGTGAAGCGTGCGAGCCCGTCCCAGGGAACGCTCGCGCCGATCGACGACCCGGCCGAGCTTGCCCGCTCCTACGCCGCCGGCGGTGCCGCAGCCATCAGCGTTCTCACCGAGTCGCGCCGTTTCGGCGGCTCGTTGGGCGACCTCGCCGCGGTCCGCGCTGCTGTCGAGGTCCCGGTGCTGCGCAAAGACTTCGTCGTGTCGTCCTACCAGCTGTGGGAGGCGCGGGCTGTCGGAGCCGACATGGTGCTGCTCATGGCCTCCGTGCTCGACCAGCAGGCGCTCGAGTGCCTGATCGACCGTGCGCGCTCGATCGGGCTCACGCCGCTGGTCGAGGCGCACACCGACATCGAGGTCGAGCGGTCGCTGGTGGCCGGGGCGCAGCTTCTCGGCATCAACAACCGCGACCTCACGACGCTGCGGGTCGACCTCGCGACCTTCGCACGGCTGGCACCGCTCGTGCCGCCCGCTGTGGTGCGGGTGGCCGAGTCGGGCATCCGGGGTCCGCACGACGTGTTCGAGCTCGCCCAGGCCGGTGCCGACGCCGTGCTCGTGGGCACCTCGTTGGTCAGCGGATCGGTCGCAGGCACCGATCCGGCAGCCGCCGTCGCCGACCTCGTCGCAGCCGGCGCCCACCCGGCGCTCCAGCAGCGGACGCCGCGATGACGACCACCGCCGACGGGGTGGGTCTGCACGGCCCGGACGCCACCGGGCACTTCGGTCCCTACGGGGGTCGGTTCGTGCCGGAGGCGCTGGTCGCGGCCCTGGACGAGCTCACCGCCGCCTTCGAGTCCGCACGCACCGACCCGGCCTTCGTCGCCGAGCTCGACCATCTGCAGCGCACCTACACCGGACGGCCGAGCCCGCTCACCGAGGCCTCGCGCTTCGGCGCCGAGGCCGCCGGAGGCGCCCGCGTGCTGCTCAAGCGCGAAGACCTCAACCACACCGGCTCACACAAGATCAACAACGTCCTCGGCCAGGCCCTGCTCACCCGGCGCATGGGCAAGACGCGGGTGATCGCCGAGACGGGAGCCGGCCAGCACGGGGTGGCCACCGCGACCGCCGCGGCTCTGCTCGGTCTGGACTGCGTGGTGTACATGGGGGCGGAGGACACCCGGCGCCAGGCCCTCAACGTCGCCCGCATGCGCTTGCTCGGCGCCGAGGTCGTCCCCGTCACCGTCGGCAGCCGCACGCTCAAGGACGCCATCAACGAGGCGATGCGCGACTGGGTCACCAACGTCGAGCACACCCACTACCTGCTGGGGACGGTCGCCGGGCCCCACCCGTTCCCGTTGATGGTGCGCGAGTTCCACCGGGTGATCGGGGACGAGGCGCGGGCCCAGGTGCTCGACCTCACCGGTGCCCTGCCCGACGCCGTGGCCGCCTGTGTCGGTGGCGGCAGCAACGCCATCGGCATCTTTGCCGCCTTCCTCGACGACGCCGACGTGGCGCTGCACGGGTACGAAGCCGGTGGCGACGGAGTGTCCACGGGCCGCCACGCCGCCACGATCACCGGCGGGTCGCCGGGGGTGCTGCACGGGGCGCGTTCGTACCTGCTGCAGGACGACATGGGGCAGACCATCGAGTCGCACTCGATCTCAGCCGGGCTTGACTACCCCGGCGTCGGCCCCGAGCACTCCTGGCTGCGTGACATCGGCCGCGTCACCTACGAACCGGTCACCGACACCGAGGCCATGGAGGCCTTTCGGCTGCTGTCGCGCACCGAGGGCATCATTCCGGCCATCGAGACCGCGCACGCACTCGCCGGCGTGCAACGCCTGGGCGACGCCCACGGCGAGGGGTACACGATTGTGGTGAACCTCTCCGGACGCGGCGACAAGGACGTCGACACGGCTGCGCGGTGGTTCGGGCTGGTCACCGACGAGGCACCGGCGTGACGACCGCGCTGAGCACGGGGGAGCAGGCGCTGGCCGACGTGTTCGCGACGGCCAGCCAGCAGCAGCGGGCGGCGCTGATCGGCTACCTGCCGGCCGGGTACCCGTCCGTGGACGGGGCTGCCGACGCGATGCTGGCCATGGTCGACGCCGGCGCTGACCTCGTGGAGGTCGGGCTGCCCTACTCCGACCCGTTGATGGACGGCCCGGTCATCCAGCAGGCGGTGGACGCCGCCCTGCGTGCGGGGACCACCACCACCGACGTGCTGCGCACCGTCGAGACGCTGGCCGGTCGAGGCGTCACCGCGGTCGTGATGAGCTACTGGAACCCGATCGAGCGACACGGCGCCGCAGCGTTCGCCCGCGACCTGGCCGCCGCCGGGGGAGCGGGTGTGATCACGCCCGACCTCATCCCGGACGAGGCCGCGGACTGGCTGGTCGCCGCACGGGCCGCCGCGCTGGGGACGGTCTTCTTGGTCGCCCCGTCCTCGACCGACGATCGGCTGGCGCTGACCGCTCGGGCGTGCCGCGGGTTCGTCTACGCCGCGTCCACCATGGGCGTCACCGGGGCCCGAGCGTCCGTCGGCGGCGCGGCCGAGCGTCTCGTCGGGCGCACCCGCGAGGTCACCGACCTGCCGATCGGCGTGGGACTGGGCGTCTCGACGGGCGAGCAGGCCGCCGAGGTCGCGGGCTTCGCCGACGGAGTCATCGTGGGCTCGGCGCTCGTCCGAGAGCTTCTTGCCGCCGACACCCCGGCCGCCGGGCTCGACGCCCTAGGCGTCCTCACTGCCGACCTGGCCGCCGGCGTCCAGCGCACCTGACCCTGGCACGGCCCTCCTGGGCAGGGCGATCCCAGCGCCCACCGCCTACCCTGTGTCGCCATGAGCTCGAAGCCGTCCAAGGACGACCGCCGCGCCCGAAGTGAGCAGATGAAGGCCGAGCGCGAAGCGGCTGCCCGCACGTCCGAGCGCCGCACGCGCCTGCTCGTGGCGGTCGCGGTGCTGGCCGCTATCGCGCTCATCGCCGTGGCAGTCGTGGGGAGCCAGTCCGGAACCGGCGACAACGCGGCCGTCCCGGCTGGCGTCGAGCCTCCGGGCGGCGGCGCCCCCTACGGCGAGGACAGCGCGCCGGTCGTGATGGACGAGTGGATCGACTTCTCCTGCCCGGCCTGCGCGACGTTCACCGCGGCCCTCGGCGAGACCATCAGCGAGCAGGTCGCCGCCGGCGAGCTGAAGGTGATCTACCACCCGGTCTCGTTCATCAACGCCGGCTCCGCCCGTGCCGCCAACGCCCTCGGGTGCGCGGTCGACCAGGGCAGCACGAACGAGTTCTACGACGCGGTCTTTGCCGCGCAGGGAGAGGAGTCGGGTGACGGCGTCACGAACGAGGAGCTGGTATCGATCGGCGCGAGCGTCGGCATCGAGAGCCCGGAGTTCTCCCAGTGCGTCAACGACGGAACCTACGACGGCTGGGCCGACAACCTCGACGTCGCGCAGGTGGAGGCTGGCGTCACGGGGACGCCCACCATCTTCCTCAACGGTGAGCTGACCGACCTGCCCGCCTTCGAGCCGCAGGCCCTGCTCGATGCGATCGAGGCAGCCAAGGCGGCCGGGTAGCCCGAACTGCCTGCCGCGCTCAGCCAGGTAGGATGATGCCCAGCGGGACAGCGCCGTCCCACGCGCGCCGACTGTTCGCGCCGACCCCGTGCCGTGAGGCAGCCGTCAGGCTGTCCGTCTCCAGCAGAGGTGTTACGTGAGCGATGCCTTCCCGCCCGCCCAGGGGCTGTACGACCGGGCTTTCGAGCACGACGCCTGCGGCGTGGCCTTCGTGGCCACCCTCACCGGAGTGCCGAGCCACGAGATCGTGGCCCACGGACTGACGGCGCTGCGCAACCTCGAGCACCGCGGTGCCGTCGGCAGCGAGCCCAACTCCGGTGACGGCGCAGGCATCCTCGTCCAGGTGCCGGACGCGTTCCTGCGTGAGGTCGTGCCATTCGACCTGCCGCCGGCCGGCCACTACGCCGTCGGTCTGGCGTTCATCCCGGACGGCACAGTGGACGAGACCACCGTGCTCGTCGAGCGCATCGCTGCCGAGGAGTCGCTGCGCGTGCTCGGCTGGCGTGACGTCCCGGTCACCCCGTCCCTGCTCGGGTCGGTCTCTCGCTCGACGATGCCGCACTTTCGGCACCTCTTCTTGGCCCCGATCGGGCCGGACCGGTCCATCCAGAAGTCGGTGAGCGGCGTCGAGCTCGACCGGCGCGCCTTCTGCCTGCGCAAGCGCATCGAGCACATCACCGCCGAGCAGGGCGAGGTCGTCTACTTCCCGAGCCTGTCGTCACGCACCCTGGTCTACAAGGGCATGCTCACGACCGGCCAGCTCGAGCCGTTCTTTCCCGACCTGTCCGACCGCCGCATGACGTCGGCGCTCGCGCTCGTGCACTCGCGCTTCAGCACCAACACCTTCCCGTCGTGGCCGCTGGCCCACCCCTACCGCTACGTCGCCCACAACGGCGAGATCAACACGGTCATGGGCAACCGCAACTGGATGCGCGCCCGCGAGGCCCAGCTGGCCAGCGACCTGATCCCCGGTGACCTGTCGCGGGTCTTCCCCATCTGCACCCCGGGGGCCAGCGACTCGGCCACCTTCGACGAGGTTCTCGAGCTGCTGCACCTCGGGGGGCGCGACCTGCCGCACGCCGTGCTCATGATGATCCCGGAGGCCTGGGAGAACCACGAGCAGATGGACGCGGCCCGCCGGGCCTTCTACGCCTACCACTCCTCGCTCATGGAGCCGTGGGACGGGCCCGCCTCGGTGGTGTTCACCGACGGCTCCAAGGTCGGTGCCGTGCTCGACCGCAACGGCCTGCGCCCCTCGCGCTTCTGGGTGACCGACGACGGTCTCGTCGTCATGGCATCCGAGGTCGGCGTGCTCGACATCGACCCGGCCACAGTCGTGCGCAAGGGTCGCCTGCAGCCCGGCCGCATGTTCCTCGTCGACCTCGACGAGCACCGCATCGTCGAGGACGACGAGATCAAGAGCGCACTGGCCGCAGCCAACCCGTACCAGGCGTGGCTCGAGGCCGGCACGGTGGAGCTGCCGAACCTGCCCGACCGCGAGCACGTCGTGCACAGCCACTCCAGCGTCACCCGGCGCCAGCAGACGTTCGGCTACACCGAAGAAGAGCTGCGCATCCTGCTCACCCCGATGGCCCGCAGCGGCGCTGAGCCGATCGGCTCGATGGGCACCGACACCCCGATCGCGGTGCTGTCCTCGCGCCCCCGGCTGCTGTTCGACTACTTCACCCAGCTGTTCGCCCAGGTGACCAACCCGCCGCTGGACGCCATCCGCGAGCAGCTCGTCACCTCGCTGAGCGCGACCACCGGTCCCGAGGGCAACCTGCTGGAGACCACCCCGGCCCAGTGCCGGCAGGTGCGCCTGGACTTTCCGGTGATCGACAACGACCAGCTGGCGAAGATCCGCTACATCAACGCCGACGGCGACCTGCCCGGCTTCGCCGCCGCTCGAGTGCGCGGTCTCTACCGGGTGGACGAGGGCGGCGCCGGTCTGGCGGCTCGGCTGGACGCGATCTTCGCCGAGGTCGACTCCCTCATCGCCGACGGCAAGCGCTTCATCATCCTGTCTGACCGTGACAGCAACTTCGACAACGCCCCGATGCCGTCCCTGCTGCTCTGCTCGGCGGTGCACCACCACCTGGTGCGCACCAAGCAGCGCACCCAGGTCGGGCTGATCATTGAGGCCGGCGACGTGCGCGAGGTGCACCATGTCGCTCTTCTCATCGGCTACGGCGCCTCCGCGGTCAACCCGTACCTGGCCATGGAGACGGTCGAGAACATGGCCCGCGCTGGCGTCTACCTGCCCGGCGTCGAGCCGCAGACGGCCGTCACGAACCTGGTCAAGGCGCTCGGCAAGGGCGTGCTCAAGGTGATGAGCAAGATGGGCGTCTCGACGGTCGCCTCCTACACCGGCGCGCAGATCTTCGAGGCCGTGGGTCTGTCGCAGGCCCTGGTCGACCAGCACTTCACCGGGACGACGTCGCGCCTCGGGGGCATCGACATCGACGTTATCGCCGAGGAGGTGCGCCGTCGCCATGACGTCGCGTACCCGCCCAGCGGTGTCCCGCAGGCCCACCGTCAGCTCGAGGTGGGCGGGGAGTACCAGTGGCGTCGAGAGGGCCCGCCACACCTGTTCGACCCCGACACGGTGTTCCGGCTGCAGCACGCCACGCGCGCCGGCCAGTACGAGGTGTTCAAGTCCTACACCGCCAAGGTCGACAACCAGTCCGAGCGGCTGATGACCCTGCGCGGGCTGTTCTCGCTGCGCATCGGCGCGCGCCCGCCGGTGCCGATCGACGAGGTCGAGCCGGTGAGCCAGATCGTCAAACGGTTCTCCACCGGAGCCATGTCCTACGGCTCCATCTCCGGCGAGGCGCACGAGACCCTGGCCATCGCCATGAACCGCATCGGCGCGAAGTCCAACACCGGTGAGGGCGGCGAAGACGCCGACCGCCTGCACGACCCGTCCCGGCGCAGCGCGATCAAGCAGGTGGCTTCCGGGCGCTTCGGCGTGACGTCGGAGTACCTGACCAACTCCGACGACATCCAGATCAAGATGGCCCAGGGCGCCAAGCCGGGCGAGGGTGGGCAGCTGCCCGGGCCCAAGGTGTGGCCCTGGATCGCCAAGACCCGCTACTCCACCCCGGGCGTCGGCCTGATCTCACCGCCGCCGCACCACGACATCTACTCCATCGAAGACCTCGCCCAGCTCATCCACGACCTGAAGAACGCCAACCCGCAGGCGCGCGTCCACGTCAAGCTGGTCGCGCAGATGGGCGTCGGCACCGTGGCCGCGGGTGTGAGCAAGGCGCACGCCGACGTCGTCCTGATCTCCGGCCACGACGGCGGAACGGGCGCCTCGCCGCTCACCTCGCTCAAGCACGCAGGCGGTCCATGGGAGCTCGGCCTGGCCGAGACCCAGCAGACGCTGCTGCTCAACGGTCTGCGCGACCGCATCGTTGTGCAGACCGACGGGCAGATGAAGACTGGACGCGACGTGGTGGTCGCCGCGCTGCTCGGTGCGGAGGAGTACGGCTTCTCCACCGCGCCCCTGGTCGTCTCCGGCTGCGTGATGATGCGCGTGTGCCATCTCGACACCTGCCCGGTCGGCGTGGCCACGCAGAACCCTGAGCTGCGCAAGCGGTTCACCGGTCAGCCGGAGTTCGTGGAGCGATTCTTTCTCTACATCGCCGAGGAAGTGCGCGAGTACCTGGCCGAGCTCGGCTTCCGCAGCCTTGACGAGGCCATCGGGCACGCCGAGATGATCGATACCGACCGTGCCGTGGAGCACTGGAAGGCCGCCGGTCTCGACCTCGCGCCCATCCTCTACACCCCCGACCTGCCGGCCGGCACCGACCTGCACCAGACGTCGTCGCAGGACCACGGCCTGGTCAAGGCGCTGGACAACGAGCTGATCGAGATCAGTCGTGACGCCCTGGACAACGGTGAGCCCGTCCGGGCACACGTGCCGATCCGCAACGTCAACCGCACGGTCGGGACGATGCTCGGCCACGAGGTCACCCGCCGCTACAAGGGCGACGGGCTGCCCGACGGCACGATCGACATCACCTTCACCGGCTCGGCCGGGCAGTCGTTCGGTGCTTTCCTTCCCCGCGGGGTGACGCTGCGGCTCGAAGGCGACACGAACGACTACCTCGGCAAGGGTCTGTCCGGCGGACGCGTCGTGCTGCGTCCGGACCGTTCCGCGCCGTTCGTCGCCGAGGAGAACGTGGTGGCCGGCAACGTGATCGCCTACGGCGCCACAGCCGGGGAGATCTTCGTGCGGGGCGTCGTGGGCGAACGCTTCTGCGTGCGCAACTCCGGTGCGGCAGCCGTCGTCGAAGGCGTCGGAGACCACGCCTGCGAGTACATGACCGGTGGACGCGTCGTGATCCTCGGGGGCACGGGACGCAACGTGGCGGCCGGCATGTCCGGCGGCATCGCCTACGTCCTCGACCTCGACCCGGGCAAGGTCAACCTCGAGATGGTCGAGCTCACCGCGCTCGACGACGACGACGTGGCGACCCTGCGCGACCTGGTGACCCGGCACGGGCACGAGACAGGGTCGGCTGTCGCGGCCCGGCTGCTCGCCGACTGGGACGCCGACGCCGACGCGGTGCTGGCCAGGTTCACCAAGGTGATGCCGCTGGACTACAAGCGGGTACTGCAGGCCGAGGCCGATGCTCGGCGCGACGGCCGTGACGTGCTGGAGGCAATCATGGAGGCATCGCGTGGCTGACCCTCGTGGGTTTCTGACGACAGGACGGGAGACCGCCGGCTACCGGCCGGCCGACCAGCGGGTCAACGACTGGAACGAGCTCTACCCGGACGCCCCGGGGCGGGTGCTGCTGCCGATCATCACCCAGCAGGCCGGTCGCTGCATGGACTGCGGCATCCCCTTCTGCCACCAGGGCTGCCCGCTGGGCAACCTGATCCCGGAGTGGAACGACCTGGTCTGGCGCGACGACTGGCGCTCGGCGATCGAGCGGCTGCACGCCACGAACAACTTTCCCGAGTTCACCGGTCGGCTCTGCCCAGCCCCCTGCGAGGCCGCCTGCGTGCTGGGCATCAACCAGCCCGCGGTCACCATCAAGAACGTCGAGGTGTCGATCATCGACCGGGCGTGGGACGAAGGCTGGGTGCTGCCGCAGCCGGCCGACCGGCTCACCGACAAGACCGTGGCCGTCGTCGGCTCCGGGCCCGCCGGTCTCGCCGTCGCCCAGCAGCTCACCCGCGCCGGGCACACCGTCGCGGTGTACGAGCGCGACGACCGCCCGGGCGGCCTGCTGCGCTACGGCATCCCCGAGTTCAAGATGGAGAAGCGCCATGTCGAGCGACGGCTCGACCAGATGCGTCGCGAGGGCACTGTCTTTCGCTCGGGCATCGACGTGGGCACCGACGTGACGGGCGAGCAGCTGCGCCGCCGCTACGACGCCGTGGTGCTTGCTGTGGGCGCCACCTCGTGGCGTGACCTTCCCATCCCCGGACGCGACCTCGACGGCATCGTCCAGGCCATGGAGTACCTGCCCCCCGCCAACCGGGTCGCCCTGGGCGAGCCGGTCGAGAACCAGGTGACCGCGACGGGCAAGCACGTCGTGATCATCGGCGGTGGCGACACCGGAGCGGACTGCGTCGGCACGGCGCACCGGCAGGGCGCGGCGTCGGTGACCCAGCTCGAGATCATGCCGCAGCCGCCGGAGAGCCGCCCCGAGCAGACGCCCTGGCCGACGTGGCCGATGATGATGCGCACGTCCCCGGCGCACGAGGAGGGCGGCGAGCGGGTGTTCTCCGTCAGCACGCAGGAGTTCGTGGGCACCGACGACGGCAAGGTCGCCGCGCTCCGCCTGAGCGAGGTGCAGGCTGGACCGAACGGCTTCGAGCCCGTGCCCGACAGCGAACGCGAGCTGCCGGCCGACCTTGTGCTGCTCGCGATGGGCTTCGTCGGCCCGGAGCGCTCGCCGCTGCTGAGACAGCTGGGGGTCGAGGTCGACGCGCGTGGCAACGTTGCGCGGGACGAGCGCTACACCACCAACGTCGAGAACGTCTTCGTCGCCGGTGACGCCGGCCGAGGTCAGTCGCTCATCGTGTGGGCCATCGCCGAGGGTCGCGCGTGTGCTGCGGCAGTCGACGAGTTCCTCGTCGGCTCGACCGAGCTGCCTGCGCCAGTGGCCCCGACAGACCGGCCTCTCGTCGCCTGAGCAGGCCGTCGAGTCCGGTGTGATCGCGCGAGGCCAAGTCTGCGGGAACGGCGCACCGCGGGGTGCCGGTACGGCTACCGTCGCACCGTGCGACGCGCCAAGATCGTTTGTACCCTCGGCCCTGCGACCGAGTCCGTTGAGGCATTGCGAGCCCTCGTCACAGCCGGCATGGACGTGGCCCGTTTCAACATGAGCCACGGCAACCACGCCGACCACGACCGCCGCTACACGATGGTCCGCGAGGTGGCCGAGGAGTTCGACCGTCCGGTTGGCATCCTCGCCGACCTGCAGGGGCCGAAGATCAGGTTGGGCACGTTCACCGACGGACCGCACGTGCTCGCCGCCGGGGACGAGTTCACGATCACCACCGAGGACGTCCCCGGCGATGCGACCATCTGCTCGACTACCCACAAGGGGCTCTCGGGTGACAGCGCCCCGGGTGACCGGCTGCTGATCGACGACGGCAAGATCGCCGTCGAGGTCATCTCGGTCGACGGGCCGCGGGTGCACACTCGCGTCATCGAGGGCGGGGCGGTGTCGAACAACAAGGGCATCAATCTTCCCGGCGTCGCCGTGAACGTGCCCGCGCTGAGCGAGAAGGACGAGGACGACCTGCGCTGGGCCATGCGCACGGGGGTCGACCTGGTCGCGCTGTCGTTCGTGCGCGACCCGTCCGACATCGAGCCGGTGCACCGCATCATGGACGAGTTCGGCCACCGGGTGCCGGTCATCGCCAAGCTCGAGAAGCCACAGGCCGTGGTCAACCTCGAACGCATCGTCATGGCCTTTGACGGCATCATGGTCGCCCGCGGAGACCTCGGCGTCGAGCTGCCCCTGTGGGAAGTGCCGCTCGTCCAGAAGCGGGCGGTCGAGCTGGCCCGACGCCGCGCGAAACCGGTGATCGTCGCCACGCAGATGCTCGAGTCGATGATCACGAGCGCTCGGCCCACCCGGGCGGAGGCATCGGATGTGGCCAACGCCATCCTCGACGGAGCAGATGCGGTGATGCTGTCGGGCGAGACCAGCATCGGCGAGCACGCGATCGAGGCGGTCGAGGTGATGTCGAACATCGTCGAGACCACTGAAGAAGAGGGGTTCGAACGCATCCCGCGGCTCACGACCAAGCCGCGCACCGGCGGTGGAGCCATCACTCTCGCCGCTGCCGACACCGGCGAGCTGATGGGTGCGCAGTACCTTGCGGCGTTCACGCAGAGCGGGGACTCCGCACGACGGCTGGCCCGGCTCCGCTCGCCGATCCCGATCCTGGCCTTCACGCCGCTGGAGTCGGTCCGTCGCCAGCTGGCCCTGGTCTGGGGCGTCCAGGCCTACGTCGTGGAGCTCGCGGAGACGACGGACGCCGCGGTGCGGGTCGTCGACGAGCGGCTGCACCACGTGGGGCTGGCGGCCGAGGGCGACCTCATCGTCCTCGTCGCCGGAAGCCCGCCCGGGTACGCAGGCACGACCAACACCATGCGCCTGCACCGCATCGGCGACCCGGTCGAAGGTGCCATCCCGGCGCACGCGCTGGGGGACCACGACGGGTAGTCATCGACGGTGCCGGGTGCGGGACTTGAACCCGCACGCCCTTGCGGGCAACGGTTTTTGAGACCGTCATGTCTGCCTGTTCCATCAACCCGGCCAACGCAGCACCAAGCGTAGCCGGGCGAGCACCACCCACTGCAGAAGGAGACGTGTGACGAGCGCCGACGCGGAGACGGCCGCCGTGCCGACAGTCGTGATCGCTGAGGACGAGGCGCTGATCAGGCTCGACCTTCGCGAGATGCTTCAGGAGGAGGGATACCGCGTCGTCGGCGAGGCCGGGGACGGCGAGACCGCCATCGCCCTGGCCGAGCAGCTGCGCCCCGACCTGGTGATGCTCGACGTGCGGATGCCGGTGATGGACGGCATCAGCGCCGCCGAGCGCATCGTGGGCGGTCGTCTGTCCGCGGTCGTCATGGTCACCGCCTACTCCCAGCGTGAGCAGGTGCAGCGGGCGCGCGACGCCGGCGCCATGGCCTACGTCGTCAAGCCGTTCACCGCCGCCGACCTCGTCCCGGCCATCGAGATCGCCCTGTCCCGCTTCGCGCAGATCGTCGCGCTGGAGGCCGACGTCGCTGACCTGAGCGATCGCCTGGAGACCCGAAAGCTGGTCGAGCGGGCCAAGGCCCGGCTTCAGGAGCGCTTCGCGATGAGCGAGCCGGAGTCGTTCCGGTGGATCCAGCGCACGGCGATGGACAAGCGAACCACCATGCGCGAGGTGGCCCAGCTCGTGCTCGACGAGGTAACCCCGGTGGAGTAGGGCGGAACTCGCGCACGCTTGGCATGCTGGAGGGCGTGCTGTCAGTGCGTGGTCTCACCAAGCAGTTCGGTTCGCTGCGCGCCCTGGACGCTGCGACCTTCGAGGCCCGACCGGGACGCATCGTGGGCTTTCTCGGGCCCAACGGCGCCGGCAAGACCACCGCTATGCGATGCATCTTCGGTCTGGTCGAGCCCGACGCCGGCGAGGTCACCTGGCGGGGCGAGCCTGTCACCACCACGTCGCGGCTGACGTTCGGGTACATGCCCGAGGAGCGCGGCATGTACCCGAAGATGAAGATCGCCGAGCAGCTGCGCTACCTCGGGCGGCTCTCCGGGATGAGCGCCGCCGACGCCTCCGCCGCAACCGACGACTGGCTCTCGCGCCTCGGCCTGGCCGACCGTGGCGGGGCGATGTTGGAGCAGCTCTCCCACGGCAACAAGCAGCGTGTGCAGCTGGCGGCGGCGCTCGTGCACTCCCCGGTGCTCGCCGTGCTCGACGAGCCGTTCGCCGGTCTCGACCCGCTGGGCACCGATGCGCTCGCCCGGGAGCTGCGAGCGCTGGCTGCCGCGGGCACCTGCATCGTCTTCTCCAGCCACCAGCTCGACCTGGTGCAGGACGTGTGCCAGGACGTCGTGATCGTCGACCACGGACGGGTTGTGCGCACCGGCACGCTGGACGAGCTGCGCTCGGGTACTCGCATGCGCCGACTGGCCGTCGAGGTGGACGGCGCTGCGTGGCGTCCGGCGGCGACGTCCGGGCTCGATGTCCTCGACGTGTCGGACGAGCCGGGGCTGGGCACCGATCATCACATGCTGCTGGCCGACGACGTCCCGGTCGAGGACATCCTCGAGACCGCGCGCTCGGCGGGGCGCATCACGAGCCTCGTCTACGAGCCGCCGAGTCTGTCCGACGTCTTTCGGGCGGCGGTGTCGCAATGACCGGCTGGCGACACGTCTACCTGGTGGCGCGGCGCGACTTCGTCGCCCGAGCAAGGAGCCGGGCCTTTCTGCTCACGATGGTGTTCGCGGTGGGTGTGGTCGCGGTCGGCGGTCTGTTCGTCGCCTCCACCGCGCAGCCCGACCCGACGCGGGACGTGGGGGTACTGGGCGAGCAGTCGGCCACCTTCACGGCCGCTCTGGCTGCCGCTGCTGAGCAGGTCGAGCTGGAGCCGACTCTGGTCGAGGTGCCCGATCGCGCCGTGGCCGAGCAGGGGCTCGCGGACGGCGCCCTCGACGTCGTCGTCGTCACCCAGCCCGATCCGGGCGCCCTGATCTGGGAGTCCGGGCCTGATCCCCAGGTGGCCACGATGCTCGCGGTGGCGCTGCAGGCCGACCAGCAGCAGCGCGCTGCCGAGGCGCTCGGGCTGTCGGAGCCGCAGGCCGCATCGCTGGTGGCACCGGCTTCGCCGGCCTCCGACGTGCTCGACCCCCCTGACCCGGCCGAGGGTGGGCAGCAGGGCGCGGTGTTCGTCGGCATGCTGCTGCTGTACCTGGCCGTCATCCTGTTCGGCCAGCTCGTGATGATGGCCGTCGTCGAGGAGAAGTCCAGCCGGGTGGTCGAGGTGCTGCTCTCCCGGGTGCTGCCGTACCGGCTGCTGGCCGGCAAGGTACTGGGGGTCGGGGCCCTGGCCGTGATCCAGGTGAGCGTGCTGGCGGGGGCCAGCTACCTCGTCGCCACCCAGGTGCTGCCCGATGACATCGAGATCGACCTCGGGCCGGGGCTGCTCGGGTCAATCGTTGGATGGTTCCTGCTCGGGTTCGCGTTCTTCGCCGTGCTCTACGCGGCGCTCGGGTCGACCGTCACCCGCCAGGAGGACGTGCAGTCGGTGGCACTCATCCCGATGTTCTTCATCCTGCCCGCGTACTTCATCGCCATCCTCGCCGGCACCGACCCCGACAGCACGCTCACCCGCGTCACGTCGATCCTCCCGCCGTTCTCGCCGTTCGTGATGCCGGTGCGCTCCGCGGTCACCGACGTCCCGGCCTGGGAGATCGGCCTGTCTGTCGCGCTGCTCATGGCGGCGACCTACGGGATGATCCGGCTGGCCGGGCGCATCTACACCGGCGCGATCCTCTCGATCGGGCAGAAGGTGTCGCTACGGCAGGCGTGGCGCAGCAGCAGCCACGTCCCCACCGAGTAGCGGCGATGGACGGCGTCGGTAGATCACGCTGTTGCCGCTCTTGCCGACCGGCTCGACCAGGCTCAGGGTGCGCAGGCAGAAGGCCATCTGCTGGGCCAGCCGGCGCGGCCGACCGATCGCGAGCGCCAAGTCGCTCGTGGTGAACTCGTCCCCGACGGCGTCCGGGACGAGCCGGGCCAGGTCGCCCGGCGTCTCGATCCGCACGCGGCTGCGCACCTCGAGCAGGCGATGCTCGTCGACGACCCATCCGCGACGGCGCCAGGCCATGCCGGGCATGAAGCGACGCACCTCCTCGTCGTCGACGAGCAGCACGTCGAGGGTGAGGTGCGGGTGCTCGAGCAGCCCGGGAAAGCTCACCAGCTCGGCGAACACGTCGAGCGCTGTCCCGTGCTTGGGCGAGGCGCGGCGCGAGACGACGACCCCGTCGTCGTCGATCTTGACGATGCGCCGGGTCGCTGGCACCGGGTGCACGATGCGAATCGGGTGGTCGTCCAGCAAAGCCGCCAGCTTGCGCTTCATCGACGAGAACCCGCGGGTCTGGATCTCGATGAGCATCGGGCCGCGGACGATGTCGATGACGAAGCCGGCCAGGGGCACTTCGAAGGCGTCGCCGGGCTCAGCGCAGTACTTCTTCAGGGCCGCGTGCAGCGGCTTCTCTCGCAGCGTCCCGACGTGCGGCTGCGCGACCATCGGCGCGACGCTAGCAAGACGACGCCCGTACCCGCCGGATGCGGGACGGGCGTCGTCGGGGCGTCAGTTCTGCACGACGCGCAGGTTGCCCAGGTCGACCTCCAGGTCGAGGAAGACCGATCCGCCACCTGGCTCGCCCTCCGACGTCTCGTCGCGTGTCAGGCTGATGCCGCTGGCGGTCTCGCCGAAGGCGTCGATCTGACCGGCGCCCACCGCGGCGTCGAGGGTGACGGTGACCTCGTCGGGAACCTCCACCACGAGCGTGCCGGCCCCGAGGTCGACGCTCATGTCGACGGTCTCGCCGCCGAAGTCGAGCCCGCTCAGGTCGTAGGTGACGTCACCGGCGTCGTGGGTGAATGACTGGCCGTCGATCTCGGCGACCGCGGTCGGCGTCACGTTCTGGCTGCCGACGTCGATCGACGTCGTGGTCGTGCTTGCCGCGAACAGCCCGATCGGGATCGCGATGGCGAAGAAGGCGATGGCGGCGAGCGCGGCCAGGGAGTAGAGGACGACGCCGACGATGCCGAGGATCCTCGCGAGCTTCGCGATCCCGTCGCCGGCGAGGGCACCGCGTGACTCACGGATCGAGCGCAGCGACTGGTTCGCCAGCACCCAGCCCACCACGTGCAGCACGATGGGGCAGAGGATGAAGCCCGCGATCGAGCTGACCAGGGCCCAGACGGCCTTGTCGTCGGTGCGCGCCGGCTGAACCGGGTAGCCGTAACCCTGGTAGGCACCAGGCGGCGCGGCTGGTGGCGCACCGGCGCCGGCGTAGGCCGCCCCTTCGCCGGCATATCCCTGCTGCTGGGCATATCCCGCCTCGGCCGCGCTGGCCTCCGCGGCACCAGCCCAAGCACCGGGGCTGTAGGGCGGCGGTAGCTCCCTGGTCGGCTCAGGCGGCTCAGGCGGCTCGGGCGCCGGCACCTGCATGGGGTCGGGGACTCCTCCGGTGGGCTGGTCGGCACTGGTGTTGTGCGGGTCGTGCTCGGACATCTCGTCTCTCTCCTCGATCTGCGGGCGAGTTCCCTCGTCCGGGGTTCTCCTACTGTCCATCGTCGGTGCTCGGCGAACCAGGGCTAGAAGGCATCGGCCCCCTGACCACGCTCGATCTCGTCGCGGCGTCCCCGGCTCAGCGCGGCCACGACGCCCACGACACCGACCACCACGAACAGCACGGGAACCGCCACCGGCAGCACTGACACGGTCAGCACCCCGGTCACGACGAGCGCCCACACCAGGGCCGACCCGGCGAACACCAACCCGAACATCAACGACGTCACGTCTGTCTCATGCACCTGCACGGTCAACCTCCACACTTCCGAGTCCTACTCCGACGTCGAGCCGGAGGGTTCCTGCACCTGGTTCTCCTGCGAACGTGGCCTCGCGCGACACCCCGACCCCGTCGCTGGTCTCGCCGAGCAGGTCGATCTGACCGGCGGCTGCGTCCGCGCTCACCTGAAGCGTCACGTCGGGCGGCACGACGACCACGAACGTTCCTGCGCCGAGCTGCACGGTCATGTCCACTGTCTCGCCGTCGAGCCGCAGGTCGGTGAGGTCGTAGCGCACATCACCAACCCCGTGCTCGAAGGTGACTCCGGCGATCTCTTCGGCGGTGCTCAGCTCGACGAGGACGGAGCCGTCCTGGCCTTCGGCGATGTCGGCGAAGTCGAGCTGTTCCACCGTGGTCACCGGCACGAGCATCAGCACCAGCACGGCGCCGAGGGCGATCAGTCCGCGGGAGCGGCCGATCCAGGCCCCGGCGACCAGCCCGATGCCCACGACGGCGAGGGGAGTGGCGATGTAGGCGGAGACCGGGACGGACGCGCCGAGGGCGTCGACCAGGCCGAGCACCCCGGTGGCGGCGAGCGCGGCGAACGAGGTGAGGGGTCCGAGCACCGACCGTGGGCGCCTGGGGGAGGGTTCGGCCGGCATGCCGTAGGCGTCAGGTGGCGCAGGCGCGAAGCCGGGCTCCGTCATGGGCGGGGGCCCGTACATGGCGGGGGCCGCCACGAAGTTCGATGGCACCCCGGGGGGTGGGGGGCCGCCGGGCGACCCGACCGCCGACACCGGTGGATACTTCGCGGGGGCGCTCGGGCCCCGGCTCAGCAGCACCGCTCCCACCGTCACCGCGACCAGCAGCACGACCAGGGCGAACCCCGAGTCGCTGACGATCACGGCGCCGACGCCGACGGCGACGACGACGAGCGCCAGCGCCAGCAGGACACTCGTCAGGCCGCCGGGTCCGCCGCCTCGCAGCGCACGCTCACCGAGCGACGTCCCGGTCGTCTCCTGCGGCATCAGCAGCCAGCCGATCGCGTAGAGCAGCAGGCCGGCACCGCCGAAGATCGTGAGGACGACGGCGACGACCCGCACGATGTTGGGGTCGATCCCCATCCGGTAGCCGACTCCGGCGCAGACGCCGGCAACCACCTTGTTCTGCTCGCGTCGCGCGAGGGGGGCGGCGGGTGGGGCGTCCGCCTGGGGTTCGCGGACAGGTACTGGGGGTGGCTGGTACTGCGTCATGCCACCCACTGTGGGCGACATCGGTGGACGTTCCATCAGGGACCAACCCTGAACCGTCCCCCACCCGCTTCGTGTCGGCGCAGGCGCCGGCGGACCCCCCGGGGGCCGCACTCAGGGTCGACTCAGGGTGCGTCCCTGTGGTGCGACGAGCGCGGGGCGTGTGACGATCCAGCCATGAGCGACGTCCTCGACCCGCCGCGGCTGCGGCGTCCGGAGCGGGGACGAGTCATCGCCGGAGTCTGTGCCGGCCTGAGCACACAGCTGCAGCTGCCGGTGTCGAGAGTGCGCGTCGTGATGGTGCTGCTCGCCCTGCTCGGCGGACTCGGGGTCGTCCTGTACGCCGGCCTCTGGATCGTGGCGCCAGTAGGGGTGCCCGACCCGCCGCGCCCGCCGGGCCTTGAGTACGCCGCACGCCACGGGATGCGCGACGAGCCGGTCCACGAGGCACGCGGGGGCCCGCCGCCTGGTCTTCTCCTTGCCCTGGCGCTGCTCGGGGTCGGCGTCGTGATGCTGGTGGACCGGCTCGTTCGCGTCCCCGGTGGGGCCGTGTGGCCGCTCGCGGTCGTGGCCGTGGGTGCGGCGATCGTCTGGCGCCAGGCCGAGACGCGGGAGCGGTCGGTGGCGGCCGTCGTGGCCCGGGTCGTCGCTGGCACGGCGCTGGTCGCGCTGGGGCTGGTGCTGTTCCTGGCAGGTCAAGGGGAGCTCGGCGTGCTCATGGACGCCCTCGTTGCGGTCGCTGTCGTGCTCGCCGGAGTCGCCGTCGTGGTCGGGCCGTGGCTGCTGCGGCTGGTGCGCGAGCTTCAGAGCGAGCGCGCCGAGCGGGTGCGCTCGCAGGAGCGTGCCGACATCTCCGCTCATCTGCACGACTCGGTTCTGCAGACCCTCGCGGTGATCCAGCGGCAGGCCGACGACCCCGATGCCGTGGCCAGGCTGGCCCGGTCCCAGGAGCGTGACCTGCGCCGATGGATGTACGACCAGCCCGTGGCGAGCTCGCAGACGGTGCGATCGGCCCTGGTTACGGCGGCTGCCGACGTCGAAGACGCCTTCGGCACCCCGGTGGAGGTGGTCGTCGTGGGCGATGCCGAGCTCAGCGTCGGCGGCCCGGCCGAAGCCGTCGTGGCGGCCACCCGCGAGGCACTGACCAACGCGGCCAAGCACTCGTCCGCTCCCCGCATCGACCTGTACGTCGAGGTCGACGCCGACTCCCTTGAGGTGTTCGTGCGCGACCGGGGCGTCGGCTTCGACATGGCCCAGGTCGCCGCCGACCGACGGGGCGTTCGCGGGTCTATCGTCGAGCGCGTGGAGCGCCACGGCGGGTCGGCGACGGTCACGAGCACGCCCGGGTCGGGAACCGAGGTCGCTCTTCGGGCCCAGGTGAGCGCCGGGTGAGCCAGTCCGGGATGCCGTCGACCGATGTACCGGCTCGTGTGCGGGTGGTTGTCGTGGACGACCACGCGGTGTTCCGCAGCGGGGTGAAGGCCGAGCTGGCCGGTGCGGTCGACGTGGTCGGTGAGGCGGCGGACGTCGCTGAGGCTGTCGCGGTGATCACCGCGCGGCAGCCTGACGTCGTCCTTCTGGACGTCCACCTGCCCGGCGGAGGTGGCGTGGAGGTGCTGCATCGGGTGCACTCCGAGCACCCCGACGTCCGCTTTCTCGCGCTGTCGGTCTCCGATGCCGCAGACGACGTGGTCGGCATCATCCGCGGTGGCGCGCGCGGGTACGTGACCAAGACGGTGACCGGCGCCGAGCTCGTTGAAGCGATCACGCGTGTGGCGGCCGGGGACGCCGTGTTCTCGCCGAGGCTGGCCGGGTTCGTCCTGGACGCCTTCGCCGCCACTCCTGCCGCCATGCAGACCAGCGGTGATCCCGACCTCGACCGACTGAGCCCGCGCGAGCGTGAGGTGCTGCGGCTCATCGCCCGCGGCTACACCTACCGTGAGGTCGCCCGTGAGCTGGTGCTGTCGGTGAAGACCATCGAGACACACGTGTCGAGCGTGCTGCGCAAGCTGCAGCTGTCGAACCGCAACGAGCTGACACGCTGGGCGACGGCTCGGCGTCTCGTCTGACTCCGGCCTGTCGCGCGGGCATCGCCTCGTGGGCCACCTACCGTGATCGGGTTGCTCGCGAAAGGCCCCTCGCCCATGACTCCTCGCCGCTCGTTGCTCGTCGCGCTGCTCGTGGCAGCTGCGTCGACGACGTCGGGCTGCTCGGTGACCGACACCATCGCCGAGCGCCTGTCGCCGCAGACCGAGGTCGGCACACCCACGGTGACGATCGCCGTGCTGGCGCCGCTGTCGGGGGGGCAGACGCGCAGCGGCACGAACGTGGTCGAGTCGGTCAAGCAGGCGGTCGCCGACTCCGGGGGAGTGCCGGGGTGGGAGGTCGCCGTCCGCGCGTACGACCTGGCCTCGGCCACGCTCGCGGAGGACCTTGCCGAGATCGAGACCGAGGACACTGCCGTGTCGGTCATCACCGGGTTCGGGCCCGACGACATCCGCACCGTCGTCCCGCAGCTGGACGACGCGGGGCTGAGCATGATCTCGCCCGCCGACAGCGATCCGCGCCATGTACGCGGCGCCGACCCGACGAACCCGATCCGTCCGTGGTCGGGCTACGTGACGGTGGCAGTCGACCCCGCCGCGGAGGAGTCCGCCCTGGCGGACCACCTGGTGCGGGTCCAGGGGGTCGATCGTGTGGTCGTCGTGGACGATCCGTCGTCGAACGGTGAGCGGGCCGATGCCGTGGCGAGGGCGTTGCGGCAGCGGGGCGTCCTGGACGTCGACGTGGTGAGCTGGGACGGCTCGAAGCCCTCGCGCCAGGTTCGTCGGGCCATCCGTGGCCTGGACCCGGGTGACGCCCTTGTGGTCGACGGCTCACCGACCCTCGCCGTCAAGGCCGGCGCCGTGGCCGTCGACGGCGTCGTCCCGGCACTGACGACCCTGCCCGACGACATGAGTGAGGACGAGAGGGCGGCACTTCAGGGTGCCCTTGCCCCCCAGCTTGGAGCGGACCCCGCTCGGGGCAGCGCGGAGCTGGCGGACTCGTTCGCGGCGACCGACACGCCGTTCACGGTCGGTCCATTCGGGCCGGCCGCCTACGACGGCACGCGCATGCTCGTCGACACCTACACGCGGTGCTTACCCGATCCCACCCGCTCGAGCAGCCCCTCGCGGTCGCAGTGCCGTATCGCGCTGGCCGGCGCGACGTGGTCCGGGCTCACCGGGCCGATCCAGTTCGACGAGTTCGGCGCCCGGCTGGGGCTGCTGCCTGCGGTTGTCAGCCTGGACGGCGACTCATGGGGTCAACCGGGCGGCTGATCGGCCCGTTCTGCCGGTTCGGCACGGCAGAAGACGTCGGCGTTACGAACATGTCACAAGTAGTCGCAATCAGGCTCTCGAGTTGTGTGATCGCCTGACACGGCGGCTATTGTCCGCTAACTGATGTTGCCCGATCTGGGCATTCGACACGAACAAGGAGTTACTCAATGGCTCGTAGTTCCACGCTGTGGCGCTCCCTGGCGATCGGCGGCTCGCTCGCCCTCGTCCTGACCGCCTGCGGCGGCGGCGATGACGACACTGCTGCCGAGACCCCCGAGGCCACGGAGGCCGCGACCGACGACGCTGCTGCTGCCGCTGAGGGCGACGGAACGCTCACCGTCGGCACGCTGCTGCCCGAGACCGGCTCGCTCGCGTTCCTCGGGCCTCCCGAGTTCGCGGGTGTCACGCTCGCCGTCCAGGAGATCAACGAGGCCGGCGGCGTGCTCGGCAGCGACGTCGTCCAGATCGACAGCGACTCCGGCGACACCTCGTCCAACATCGCCCAGCAGTCGGTCGACACACTGCTGAGCCAAGACGTCGACACCATCATCGGTGCCGCCTCGTCCTCGGTGTCGCTGTCAGTGATCGACAAGATCGCCGGCGCCTCGGTGGTGCAGATCAGCCCTGCCAACACGTCCCCGGCGTTCACCGACTACGACGACAAGGGTTTCTACTTCCGTACTGCTCCCTCCGACGTGCTTCAGGGCCGCGTGCTTGGTGACACGGTGCTGGCCGAGGGCTACGCCAACGTCGCGATCCTGGCCCTTCAGGATGCCTACGGCGAGGGACTGGCCGAGTATGTGACCACGGCGATCCAGGACGGTGGCGGCACCGTCGTCTACACAGAGTTCTACGACCCGAAGGCCACGGACTTCTCCGCGGTGCTGGACGAGGCGAGCTCCACCAACCCCGACGCGGTGATCCTCATCGGGTTCGACGAGACCAAGACGATCATCCCGCAGGCTGCGTCGCGTAACTTCGGCCCGCAGGACGTTCCGTACTTCTTCGTCGACGGCAACCTGGCCAGCTACGCGGAGGACTTCGACGAGGGCACGCTGACCGGCACCAAGGGCACCCTGCCCGGTGCGGAGTCGACGGACGACTTCCGCGAGCGCCTTCAGGAGGCGTACGGCGAGCTGACCGAGTTCGCCTACTCCAGTGAGTCCTACGACGCCACCATCCTCACGGCGTTGGCCGCCGTCGCTGCCGGTGACGACTCCGGTGAGGCAATCGCTTCGCAGCTGCAGGCAGTGTCGACCGAAGGCACCGTCTGCACCGAGTTCGCCGAGTGTGTCGCCCTGCTCGAGGAGGGCGAGGACATCGACTACGACGGCGTCTCCGGCAAGATCGAGTTCGACGAGAACGGTGACCCGACCTCGGCGTCAATCGGCATCTACGAGTACGGCGACGACAACACGTTCTCCCCGGTGGACTTCGTCGAGGGCAACATCTGATCGCCAGCACCACCTGACGTCGCACTGACGTCGCGCGCTGGGCCCGTCCCGTGGGGGCGGGCCCAGCGCGCGTCCACCCCCGCCCGAAACGATCACGTGACGGCGGCAGATGGGGGGTTGGCGAGGCAGATCTGCCGCGTGAACCCCCAACCTGCCTTGGAAAGCAGCGAGTGGGGGTGACGGGACGGGCGGACGGCCCGTCGTGAGGGCCTGTGCCAGCGGCGCGCGTTCCTACTTCGCGAGGGTGCCCAGGTACAGGGCGATCACCTTGGGGTCGTTGAGCAGGTCGCGCCCGCTGCCGGTGTATGCGTTGGAGCCGGAGTCGAGGACGTAGCCGCGGTCACAGATCTGCAGGCATCGCCGGGCGTTCTGTTCCACCATGATGACCGAGACGCCGGCCTTGTTGATCTCGCGGGTGCGGATGAACACCTCGTCCTGCAGCACGGGAGAGAGTCCCGCGGACGGCTCGTCGAGCAGGATCACCGATGGGTTCATCATCAGCGCCCGGCCCATGGCGACCATCTGCCGCTCGCCACCGGACAGCGAGCCGGCCCGCTGCTTGCGCCGGTCGCCCAGCACCGGGAACAGGTCGGTGACGAACGCGAACCGCTCGGCGAACGTCTTGGGGGCCTGGTAGACCCCCATCTGCAGGTTCTCCTCGATGGTGAGGCTCGGGAACACGTTGTTGGTCTGCGGGACGTAGCCGACGCCCGCGGTCACCAGCTTGTTCGGCTTGGCATTGGTGATGTCGTGCCCGTCCAGGGTCACCGTGCCCGAGCGCACCTGCACCAGGCCGAAGATGGCCTTGACCAGAGTGGACTTGCCGGCTCCGTTCGGGCCGATGATGCCGACGATCTCACCCTGACGGCAGTAGAGGTCGCAGTCGGTGAGGATGTTGATGCCGGGTAGGTACCCGGCCACGATGTTGTCGACACGCACGAGCGCGCCCTCGGCCTCGGCCTGGTGCGTGCTGTGGTCGGTGGCTGCTGCGCCGCCGGTCTCGCCGTTGGTGCTCACCGCTCGTGCTCCTCGCGGGGGTGGGTGGCCAGCTCGGCGGCCTCTTCGATGTCGAGCTCGTGGACGTCCATGGCCGACAGGTCGGTGTCGTGGTGCGCGCCGAGGTAGGCGTCGATCACCCGGTCGTCGGCCATCACCGACAGGGGCGGCCCCTCGGCGATGATCTGTCCCTGAGCCATGACGACGACCCAGTCGGCAACGTCGCGAACCATGTCCATGTCGTGCTCCACGAACAGCACGGTCATGCCCCGGTCGCGCAGGGCCTTGACGTGTCCCAGCAGCGACTGCTTGAGCGCGGGGTTCACCCCGGCCATCGGCTCGTCGAGCATCACCATCTCCGGCTGCACCATCAGCGCGCGCGCCATCTCCAGCAGCTTGCGTTGCCCACCGGAGAGGCTGCCGGCGAAGTCCTCGCGCTTGGTGTCGAGCTTGAAGTAGGCAAGCAGCTCGTCGGCGCGCTCGGTGATCTCCTTCTCCTGGCCGCGCCACAGGAAGGGCAGCAGCGCCTTGAAGACGTTCTCGCCGGACTGTCCTGTCGCGCCGAGGCGCATGTTCTCAACGACCGTGAGCCGGGACAGCGCCTTGGTCAACTGGAAGGTGCGCACCATGCCTGTGTGCGCGATCTGGTGAGCTCGCACCTTGCGCAGCGACGACCCGTTGAAGTGCCAGTCACCCTTGTCGGGGGAGTCGAAGCCGGTGAGCAGGTTGAAGAACGTCGTCTTTCCGGCGCCGTTGGGGCCAATCAGCGCGGTAATCGAGCCGCGCTGCACCTCGACATGCTCGACGTCCACGGCAACGAGGCCGCCGAACTGCCGACGGACGTCATCGGCTGTCAAGATGGGGTCGGGCTTGCTCGACCCCGGCTCGTGCTCCGCGGTCGCCAGGGCGGCGAGCGCCTTGGCCTTCAGCTCGGAGTCGACGGGCGGGACGGCGCCCGCCGGACCGGCCTCCGAGCCGGGGTCTGCGGTGTTCTCAGCGGGCGTCAAGAGCGAGCTCCTTCCGGTCCCCGAGGATGCCTTGCGGTCTGAAGATCATCAACAGCATGAGGGCCAAGCCGACGATCATGAATCGAACCGCTCCTGCGTCGGTGGAGCCGAGCAGCCACTCCGGGATGTCATAGGTCACCTGCGCCCCGCGCAGCACGCCGTCGGACAGCGACAGGAGACCCCAGAAGATGGCGGCTCCCAGGATGGGTCCGAGCACCCGCGCGGCGCCGCCGAGAATGAGGATCGTGTAGGCGAAGAACGTGAAGTCAGGGCTGGTGAAGTCCGGTTGGACAGCCGCCTGCGACAGCGCGTACATGAACCCGCCGAGCGCTCCGATGAGTCCACCGATGAGCAGCGCCTGCAGCTTGTAGGAGTAGACGTTCTTGCCGAGACTGCGCACGGCGTCCTCGTCCTCACGGATGCCCTTCAGCACGCGACCCCAAGGGCTGCGCATGAGCATCCACACCAGCAGGCTGGCGAGAATGATCAGGGTCCAGCCGACGGTGATGGACCAGCTCTGACGGGCACTGAACGAGATCGGCCCGAAGTCGATGCCAGCTGAGTACACGTTGAGTCGGTAGAAGCCGTCGGCGAAGCCCTGCAGGCCGTCTGAGCCACCGAAGGTGTCGCGCAGCGTCACGGAGCGGAACGTCAGCCGCACGATCTCCGCTGACGCCAGCGTCACGATCGCCAGGTAGTCAGCACGTAGTCGAAGCGTGGGTATGCCCAGTAAGAGGGCCAGCACCATCACGGCGACGAGCCCGACGCTGATGCCGAGCCAGAACGACAGACCGAAGGTGGCCACCATCGTCGCAAGGCCATACGCGGCCACGGCGACGAACGCGGCCTGGCCGAAGTTGAGCAGCCCGGCGTAGCCGAAGTGGACGTTGAGCCCGATCGCGGCGAGGCAGTAGATCACCATGTCGGCACCGATGGCCGCCTCGAGGGCGTTGCTGCCGATGAGTCCCCAGTCCATGTCTGTGCCTCCCCTCAGCCCACGCGCTCACGACGGCCCAGGATGCCCTGGGGTCTGATCAGAAGAACAATGACAAGGATTCCCAGCACACCGGCCGCCTGAAGCTCGATCGGGATGACCAAGGTTGACAGCTGGATGAAGAGCCCCACCAGGATCGCCCCGACGATGGCCCCCGAGATGGTTCCCAGGCCACCGAGGATGACGGCGGCGAACACGAGCAGCAGGGTCTTGAACCCCATCTGGTAGTCCACCGTCTGCGACAGCCCGATCAGCACCCCCGCCAGCGCGGCGAGCGCCGCGCCGCCGGTCCACACGACCCGGATCACCTGGTTCACGTCGATGCCGGACGCGCTGGCCAGCGCCGGGTTGTCCGACACAGCCCGGGTGGCCTTGCCGATACGGGTACTGCTCAGCGCCCACACCACTGCGGCCAGCACGACCACCGCGACCACCATGCTGGCGATGTCACGTGGGGCCAGCGTGACCGGGCCGACCTCGATCCCCGTCTGGATCGTGTACTCCCGGTACGACTGGCGCCCGCCGCCGAAGATGTAGAGGTAGGTGTAGCGCAAGAAGATCGCCAGACCGATCGAGACGATCATCATCGAGATCAGTCCGGTCTTGCGGCGACGCAGCGGGTTCCACAGGACGGTGTCCTGCCCCAGGCCGAAGAGCCCGCCGAGCACCACCGCGATCAGAGTGGCCGCGACGAAGGGCAGGCCAGCGTCGTTGAGGTACCAGGCCGCGATGGCTCCGAACGTGATCAGCTCACCGTGGCCGAAGTTGGTCAGCCCCGTCGTCCCGAAGATCATCGACAGCCCGAGAGCGGCGAGCGCGAGGACGACGCCGAAACGCAGGCCCTCGACGGCGAGCTGGGCGACGCGGTCCCACGAGAAGTTGCTGCCGACCGTGGCGCCGCCGGTGCCCGTCTCGCCCCCCTCGCTGGGCACCCCGACACGGAAGAGCACCGACTTCTGCTGGGTGTTGTTGACCTGGGTGGTGATCGTCTCGACGGCGACGCCCTCGATGTCGTCGGGCAGCGTCGTGACGTCGAGGGTCACGATGTAGGTGCCCGGCTCGGGGACGCCGACCTGCCATCTGCCCTCGGCGTCGGACGTGGCCTCGCCGACCGCGGTTCCGTCCTCGGTGGTGACGCTGATGCCGACGCCTTCGACGAACTCGCCTTCGTAGCGCAGCACTCCCCGCACGCTCTGGTCCTCGTCCTGGGCGAGCGCGGGGGCGGCGCCGAAGAACAGGCCGACGATCGCGAGGATGCCGGCGAGGACGAGTGCGCGGATGGTCAGGGCTTGCCGGTGCACGTGTCCTGACCCTCTTCCGCCGAGATTGTCTGCATTGCGCCCGGAGCATAACCACCCGTGAGGATCGATCGTCCGATCTGGGCCAGTTGGCGCCTCCGGTAACGAGAAGTTAACGGCGGGCAGCCGGCTCGGCTGCGCCGCCGCTGGACAGCGGGCGCAGGAGGCAGCTGAGCCGGGCGGTGGCAACCGGCGAGCTCTCGTCGTCGATGATCTCGATGTGGAAGGTCGCCAGCTGTCGGCCCGGTCTTCAGTGGGGTCGCGGTAGCCGTCACGTAGCCGCTGCGTGCCCCGCTGTGGTGGCTGCAGCTGATCTCGATCCCGACGGCATAGTGCGTCGGTGCCCCATGGATGTTCGCCGCGATCGAGCCGGCGCTCTCGGCCAGGACGCAGCTCGCGCCTCCGTGCAGCAGGCCGAACGGCTGGGTGTTGCCTGCGACGGGCATGCGGGCGACGACGCGCTCCCGCGTCGCCTCGACAACCTCGATGCCCATCCGCTGGTCGAGGTCCGACGGGGGAATCGCCGCCAGAATCTGCTCGGGCGTGGGCGTCGCGTCGCTCATGGTCGCCACTGTAGGAGCGTTGCTCGCTGGTGGGCTGGCTAGGGTTTCGTGGCATGACGCCCACCGCCGCCGCGTCCGCGGGATCGACGGACGAACGTCCGCTCCTGCTGCTGCTCGATGGGCACTCGCTCGCCTACCGCGCGTTCTACGCGCTGCCGGTGGAGAACTTCTCCACCACCACCGGCCAGCCCACGAACGCCGTGTACGGGTTCACGTCGATGCTCATCAACGTGCTGCGCGATGAGGCGCCGACCCACCTCGGCGTGGCGTTCGACGTGTCCCGCGAGACCTTTCGCTCAGCGGAGTTCCCCGAGTACAAGGCCAACCGGGCGTCCTCGCCGGAGGATTTCCGCGGCCAGGTCGGGCTCGTGAAAGAGGTGCTGACCGCCCTGAACATCACCTCGCTGGAGGTGGCCGGCTACGAGGCCGACGACGTCATCGCCACCCTCACCGAGCAGGCGGTGGCGGACGGGTTCGACGTGCTGATCTGCAGCGGCGACCGCGACACGTTCCAGCTCGTGGACGAGCACGTCACCGTGCTCTACCCCAAGCGTGGCGTGTCCGATCTCTCACGCATGACGCCGCAGGCGGTGCAGGAGCGCTACGGACTGAGCCCCGAGCAGTACCCCGACTTCGCCGCCCTGCGTGGAGACCCGTCGGACAACCTGCCCAACATCCCGAGCGTGGGGGAGAAGACAGCGGCGAAGTGGGTCGCCCAGTTCGGGTCGTTGGACGAGCTTGTCGCCCGCGTCGACGAGGTCAAGGGCAAGGCGGGCGACGCGCTGCGCGCCCACCTCGGTCAGGTGATGACGAACCGACGCTTGACCTCCCTGGTGCGTGACGTGCCGCTGGAAGCCGGGCCGGTCGACCTCGCCCGCCAGGCGTGGGACCGCGAACAAGTTCACCAGCTGTTCGACACCCTGCAGTTTCGAGTGCTGCGTGACCGGCTCTACTCGACGCTGGAGACCCCTGATCCCGAGGCCGACTCCGGGTTCGACGTGCAGGTGCAGACGCTCGACCCGGGCGGTCTGGCGCCGTGGCTGGGCGCGCACGCGGGCCCCGACACGAGCACCGGGGTGTCGGTGCGGGGGCGTTGGGCCCGCGGCACCGGCGACGTCGAGGTGGTCGCTCTCGCCTCGGCCGACGGCCAGGGCGTCGCGCTCGACCCGGCTCAGCTCGACCCGCGCGACCACACCGCGTTGGCCCACTGGCTGAGCGACGCGCCACACCGCAAGGTTCTGCACGACGCCAAGGGTCCGTCCCATGCGCTGCTCGCTGCAGGACTCCCGATGCAGGGCCTGGTCGCCGACACCGCGCTCTCGGCGTTCCTGGTGCTTCCCGGGCAGCGCTCCTACGACTTGGCCGACCTCGTCATCCGGTTCACCAGCCACGACCTGCGCACGGACGACGGCCCCGTGGCCGAGCAGACCCAGCTGAGCCTCGATGGGGGAGACGAGCAGCAGCACTCCGAAGAAGAGGTGGTCAAGGCCCGGGCCGTCCTCGACCTGGCTGCCGCTCTCGACGCCGAGCTGAACAACCGAGGCGGACGAGCCTTGCTCGACGACGTCGAGCTGCCGCTGGTCGACGTGCTGGCACGGATGGAGCGCGCCGGTATCGCCGTCGACCACGACTACCTCGTGGGCCTGGAGTCGGAGTTCTCCGGCCAGGTCGCCGACGCGGCTGAGGACGCTTTCTCCGCGATCGGTCACGACGTCAACCTTGGCTCGCCCAAGCAGCTTCAGGCCGTGCTGTTCGACGAGCTCGACATGCCCAAGACGAAACGCACCAAGACCGGATACACCACCGACGCCGACGCGCTGGCCGACTTGTACGTCAAGACGGAGCACCCCTTCTTGGCGGCGCTGCTGCGCCACCGCGACGCCACACGGCTGCGCACGACGGTGGAGGGGCTGCTCAAGTGCGTCGACGACGACGGACGCATCCGCACGACGTTCAACCAGATGATCGCGGCGACGGGACGCCTGTCGTCCACCGACCCCAACCTGCAGAACATCCCCGTCCGCACCGATGCCGGACGTCGCATCCGCGCCGCCTTCGTCGTCGGCGACGGCTACGAGTCGTTGCTCACCGCCGACTACAGCCAGATCGAGATGCGCATCATGGCGCACCTGTCCGGTGACGACGTGCTGGTGGAGGCGTTCTCGTCCGGCGCCGACTTTCACGCCGCCACCGCCTCGCGAGTGTTCGGGGTGCCGGAGAACGAGGTGAGCGGCGAGCAGCGGGCCAAGATCAAGGCGATGAACTACGGGCTGGCCTACGGCCTGTCGGCGTTCGGCCTGTCGCGCCAGCTGACCATCTCGGTCGGTGAGGCGCAGGGGCTGATGGATGACTACTTCTCGATCTTCGGCGGAGTCCGTGACTACCTGCATTCGGTTGTCGACGAGGCCCGCCGTACCGGGTACACCGAGACAATCATGGGGCGGCGCCGGTACCTGCCCGACCTCACCAGCGACAACCGCAACCGTCGCGAGATGGCTGAGCGGATGGCGCTCAACGCTCCGATCCAGGGATCGGCCGCCGACATCGTGAAGGTGGCCATGCTGCGTGTCGATGCGGCGCTGCGTGCGGACGGACTCTCCTCGCGCGCCTTGCTGCAGGTGCACGACGAACTCGTGCTCGAGGTGGCACCCGGCGAGCGCGAGCCGCTCGAGTCGCTCGTCCGGCGGGAGATGGCGGCGGCTGCCTCGCTGAGCCTGCCGCTCGATGTGTCGGTGGGTGCGGGGCACAGCTGGGACGACGCCGCTCACTAGCGAGCGGGACGCCGTTCACTGATCGCTGCTGAACACGCGGTGCAACAACAACTGGACGGTTGATCCCACCCTCCTCTGGCAATTCGGGCCGCTGAACCATAGTGTGCGCTCCGGCTTGCTGTTACACATCCGTAACGGAGGCCGTGATCAGGAGGTCAGCAGTGGTCAGCAAGATCTTGGCAGGGGTTGCGCTCGCTCTCGCGGCAGCAGTCGCCCTGCTGCTCGGAGACGGTCTCGGGTGGGACCTCGATGGTGTCCTGTTTCTAGGTGCCGGTGTGGGCGCAACCCTGGGGCTCGTGCCCGACAGCACGCCGTTGGGCAGGCTCGGTGGGTTCATGCTCGGCGTACTGGCGGCGGCGATCGGCTACGCCCTCCGCGCGGCAGTGCTGCCTGATAACACGCCGGCCCGTGCTGTGGCGTTGTTGCTCGTCATCGCCCTGGCCGTCGGCCTCGTCCTGCTGACCTTCGGCCGGTCGCCGCTGTGGAGCGCGTTCCTCGGCGTCGGCGCCCTCGGTGGCGCGTACGAGGTGGCGTTCACAGACTCTCCCGGGTCCTTCCTCAGCACGCTGCCCGTCGCGGCGTCCTCGCTGCTGCTCATGGTCGCGGTGGGCTTTGCAGCCACCGTCTTCTTCGCTGACAGCGGTGACACCGACGAGGAGGAAGCCGAAGGGCGGCACAGCAGTGGTGCAGACCCAGATCGGGTCGAAGAAGCAGAGGAGACAGCATCTTTGGATGACGTTCTGAGCGGACAGGGTGGGCGTTGAGATGAAGCGTGGTTTCACGGCAACGATCGCCTCAGCCTCCGCGCTGACGCTCGCAGCGTTCGTCCCGCTTGGGACAGCCATGGCGCAAGAGGGTGATGCGGTCATCACCAACACCGAGACGGTCAACGTCTCTCTGGACCCCGCTGGCAACGTCGACGTTGCGCGTGTCTACGACCAGATCGCTGTTCAGGGCTCTGGCACCGTGGACTACGCCAACCCGGTGTCGACCGTCGGCCTGCGCAACCTGGACTCGTTCGGTGGCTTCACGGTCGAGGACGACTCGATCGTCGAGGAGACCGACGTCGACGGACAGCTGCGCCGTCGCGCCGTCAGCGACTTCGACCTCGAGCTGCCGATCACGATCGTGGCGACCTACACGGCCTGGACGGCCAGGAGATCGACCCCAGCCGACCTGGTCGGCAAGTCCGGCGAGGTCGAGGTGACGTACACCGATCGAGAACATGACCGGGTCGGAAGAGCAAATCTCGGTGACCGACGGCCAGGGCAACGAGGTCACGAAGACAGCGATGATCTACGACCCGTTCGCCGGGTCGATGTCGTTCACCCTGCCGCCAAACTACACCGACGTGGTGTCCGACAGCGGCTTCTTGCCTGCTGGTGACGGTCGCGGCGGCACGCTGATGAACTTGAGCGTCACTTTGGTCCCGGGACTGACCGACCAGGTCGCTCGAGGCCAACTACACCGCCCAGGTCGCCGACGCGGTGATCCCACCGGTGTCGCTCTCGGTCCTGCCGCTCGTGGTGCGAGAGAACACCTCCACGGCCACCGCGCAGCTCGAGGCCCTGCAGGGCGGCGCCGAGACCGGCCAGGAGCTTGCCTCCAACGCCGAGCTGCTGGACGAGAACGTGCTGGCCCTCGCCGACGGCGCAGCCGGCCTGGTGAACGGCATCCTGCAGCTCAACGACGGCGCCGCACGAGCTCTCCGACGGCCTGGTGAACACGGCCGCGCCTGGCTCCAACCAGCTCGCGGACGGCCTGGACGAGCTGGCGGCGGGTCTCAACGGCACCGCCGTCCCCGGTGTCGCAAGAGCTGGCCGCTGGAGCACCGAGCCTCCGACGGCCTGCAACCAGCTGGACGCCCAGGTGCCGGCGCTGGTCGACGGTGTCGGTGGCTCCGGACGCCGGCGGCACGTTGATGCTCTCCGATGCGGGCTGGCCCAGCTCGACGCCCAGGTGCCCGCGCTGGTGCCGCGGAGTGATCCAGCTTGACGACTCGCGCCCAGCGCCGACCAGACCGGCAACTGCTCGCCGCGCTGCAAGGCATCATCGACGGTATCGGCACCAAGCCCGCAAAGCCTGTCGCGGACCCGAGCACTCTTGGGGAAGCCATCCGGTCCCTTGAGGTTGGGCTGTCGAACCCGGCTTGTGACCCGGACAACCCTACCGACCCCGCCAACCCGTGCGGTGTGAAGGAGGTCGTGGGCCTCGTTGCCGACCAGCTTGGGTCTGCATCAGCCACGGGCGGGGACTTGGACCAGCTCATCGCGGCGTCCATCGGTTCCTACCAGCAGGCTGTCAGCGTCCAGACACCAACTACCGGCGCGTCCTGTCCCCAGAATGCCGCTGTTCCAGTACCGCCCGTTGTGCCTCCCTCGAACCTCGTCGCCTTGGGCTTCGCACCGGACGACATCTGCGTGCTGCTCTCGAACGTGGTCTATGGGCTCGGCCTCGATGCGGGGGTGCTCGCTCCTGATGACCTGGGTGGAGTGAAGGCTCAGTCGGAGGCGGCGACCGATGCCCTCAACAAGGTAGTCGGGGCAGTTGGTGATGCCTCCACGGACGACACCCTGCTGAACGGGCTGTCGCTTGTCTGGCTCGGTCTTTCGAACCCAGCATGCAAGCCCAACGACCCGACGAACCCCCAGAACCCGTGCGGCATCAAGGAGATCTCGAACCTCGTGCTGCAGGGCATCCCGGTCCTGATCGACACGCTGGTCGATGGGATTCAGCAGCAGCTGCAAGGCGCGCTTGGCAGCCCCACGGCTGGGTGCGACCCGACGGCGACGTTGCGTTGCGCCTCGGCCGCCCTCGTCGATGGGTCGGCTCAGGTCGCAGACGGAGCGGACGAGCTAGCCGCCGGTCTGGCAGGCGCAGCCGACGGGTCCGAGGATCTCGCGGACGGTGCGGACCAGCTCGCTGCCGGGCTCATTGGCGCCGGCGATGGGTCGAGCCAATTGGCGGACGGTGCCGGTCAGCTCGCTGACGGTTTGGGCGACGCGGCGGCCGGTTCGGTGCAGCTCTCCGACGGGTTGGGTGACGCGGCGGAGGCCGCGCCCGCTCTGCCCGAGGGCGCACAGCGGCTGTCGGCCGAGGGCACCTCGTTGCTCATCGAGGCCGGCGACGACACAGCGTTGTCGTTCGGCGAGCGGGTGGCCGTGCTCGAAGCCAGCGCGGATCGGACCGTCGACGGTGGTCTTCCGTTCGGTGCCCCCGAGGACGCCATCGTGGCAGCCGCCTACCGCTACGACCTAGCGGGTGCCACGGGTGCGACGGCCCAGAACACGGGACGCCTGGTCGCCGGTGTTGCGATCGCCGGTGCGGCGGCTGTCGGTGCCGGCGTGCTCGCTCGTCGAAAGACCGCATAGCCGCAACGGTTCGAGTACGTCCGGCCCCTGCACACGTGTGGGGCCGGACGTACTCTGGCGCCTGGCGGCAGATGCGCCGTTCGCACCTGCCGCTGTGAAGGGACGCGGTGAACCTCACCCGAGGGCTCTACTTTCTGGCGCGCTGGTGCGTGGCGCACGGCTGGGTCGTCATCGTCGCCTGGCTGCTCTTCGTTGGGGGCGTCAACCTCGCCGACCGTGAGCTGCCACCGCCCGCCCAGCGGGCCTTCGTGCTCGAGGGGACCGACAGCGCGCAGTCGCAGACCCTGCTGAACCGCGCGTTCCCCGGCTCGGCGGCCCAGCCGGCACCGCTCGTCGTCACCAAGAGCGGTGATCTCACCGACGCCGAGTTCGTCGACCTGCTCGACGACATCGCGGCGGCGGTGGACCAGGTTCCCGACGTCAACGAGGTCACGACCCCGGCCGCCGACCCGGCGTTGCGGTCCGACGACGGGACGACAGCCCTCGTGATGGTGACTGTCGACGAGCGGCTCGCCGGGGCCACGGCGACCGCGGAGGGCATTCAGCAGACCGCCGAGGACGTCGCCGGTGACGAGGCCGACGTCGCCCTGGGCGGCTTCTTGGGCAACGTCATATCCCAGGTCGACACACTGCGCAGCGAGGCGCTCGGCCTGGCCATCGCCGTCGTGGTCCTGTTCGTCACGCTGCGGCGCGGCTGGCCGGTCGCCATCCCGTTCGTCACGGCCATCGCCGCGGTGGGGTCCGGGCTGGCGCTGGTCGGGTTGCTCGAACGCATCACGTTCATACCCAGCGAGGCGACGATCCTGGGAACGATGCTCGGGCTCGGCGTGGGCATCGACTACGCGCTCTTTCTCGTCACCAAGCACCGCGTGCTGCTCCAGCGCGGGTTCGACGTGCCCGAGTCCGCCAGCCGCACCGCTGGCACAGCCGGGGCCGGCATGGTCTTCGCGGGCGGCACGCTGATCGCCGCGGTGACGGGACTCGCGCTCACGGGCATCTCGTTCTTGGCCTGGCTGGGACTTGCGGCGGCCGTGATCGTCGCGATCGCTGTGGTGGCCGCCCTCACGCTCGTGCCCGCACTGTTCGGCATCATGGGCGAGCGGGTGCTCCCACGCACGCGGCGCGTCGAGCAGTTCAGCGACACTGACCTCGACATAGGCGTGTGGGCTCGTATCGCCAACGCCGTGACGCGACGCCCGTGGCGATCGGCGATCGGCGCCTCAGTTGTGCTCCTCGTACTGGCCACACCCATGCTCTTCATGCAGTTCGGCCAGAACGACGGAACATCGCTGCCGAGCGACAGCCCGGGCTACCGCTCGACGGTCGCGATCGACGAGGGGTTCGGTCCGGGTCGCAACGGCGCCCTGGTCGTGGCCGCGCAGCTGTTCACACCGGTCACGTTCCCCGCTGTCGACAGCGAGACCCGACCTGACGACGACTCCGAGCAGACCACGGCGCTCGACCCGCGAGCCGACGACCCGCGGCTCTCGGGCGTCACGCAGGCCCTCGCGCGCGACCCGGGCGTGGAGGAGGTGACTGGGCCTGTCGTCAGCACGGACGGCGGGGTGGCGGTCTGGCAGGTGGTGCCGACGACCGGCCCCGCCGACCCCGACACCGAAGTGCTGGTGCAACGACTACGTGACGACGTGCTCCCCAACGCGACCGAGGCCCAGGCGATGGAAGCGGCCGTTGGCGGCATCACCGCCGCGCGGGCCGACCTGTCGGCGACCGTCGCCGAGCGACTGGTGCCGTTCGTCGTCGGCGTGGTCACGCTCTCGTTCCTGCTCATCATGGTCGCGTACCGATCGCTCGTGATCCCCCTCAAGGCCGCCGCGATGAACCTGCTCTCGATCGCCGCGGCCTACGGGATCGTCGTCATGATCTTTCAGTGGGGCTGGGGAGCGACTCTCATCGGGCTGGACGGGCCGGTGCCCATCGAGTCGTTCGTCCCGATGATGATGTTCGCGGTGCTGTTCGGGCTGTCGATGGACTACGAGGTCTTCTTGCTTACCTCGTTCCGCGAGCACTGGGAGCGATCCGGTGACGTCGCGGTCGCGGTGCGCCGGGCGCTGGCCGACACCGGCCAGGTCATCACGTCGGCCGCGCTGATCATGGTGGGGGTCTTCGGCTCGTTCATCTTCGCCGACCAGACGATCGCCAAGATGTTCGGCGTGGGGCTGGCTGCCGCTGTCGCCATCGATGCCTCGCTCGTGCGCTGCGTGCTGGTGCCGTCCATCATGGTGCTCGCGGCCAAGCGCACGTTCTGGCTGCCGAGATGGCTCGACCGGTTGCTTCCCCAGGTCAACGTCGAGGGCGACCCAGCCACCCTCGCATCGATCCACCAGCCGCCGCGGGTACCCGACCGCGACCCGGCCCGGGCGTCTGTCGGTGCGGTGGGCGTCGTGGTCGGCGTACTGGTCGCTTGGTTCGTTGCGACACGGTTGCTGCCGGCCGGGCCCGCGGGCACCGCGACCGACATCGCGGTGGCGGTCGCGGCGGTTGCCGGCGCGGTTGCCGCATGGCTGCCCTGGGGGCTTCCGGGTGCCGGACGAAGCAGCGGAGTGCGGGTGATCGTGCTGCTGATCGGGGTCGCCACGACCGGACTCGTCTTCGCGGTCGCTCGCTCGCTGGTGCCGCCGGCCGACCTCTCGGTGCCGCCCCTCGTCGGTCTGGCCCTTCTCACCACCGTGGGGCTGAGCCTGCTGCCCGGGCTGCGGCGCTACGCGCTCGTCATGGTCGCTGGCGGCTTCGCCGTCGCCGTCGGCCTCGGGCTCGCCCCGCTCGGCGCTGACCCGGTCGCCGTGATGACCGTCGCGGCTGTGTCAGCGGTGATCGCGATGCTCGTCGCAGTCGTCGTGGACGCCGTCGCGCGGCCGCGCCCCCACCCCGCACCGGGCAGGGTCGAGCAAGTTCCCGTCGGGCAAGTTGCCGTCGGGCCTGAGCCGGTCGAGCCTGAGCCGGTCGAGCCTGAGCCAGTCGTGCGTGAGTCGGTGGGCCGATGAGCGGCGCCCTGACGCGTGGCCGAGTGCTCCCGGTGCTCGGGATCGTGCTCGCTCTTGCGCTGGTTGTGTTGGGGGTTCGCCTGACCATGCCGCCCGGCACGTCGTTGGGAGCAGCAGCCGACGGCCCCGCACTGGAGAACACCGAGCTCGTGCTCGCCGATCTCGAGCCGTCCGGCCTGCCGACGACGGCCCAGCTGGTCAGCACCGTCACGGCGCGCACGGGCGAGCGCCGAGTGGTCGAAGACCCCGCCAGCACCGTCAACGTCGGCTACCTCGACCGGCGCGGCGCGCCTGACGTCAGCAGCGGGGTCGTGCTCGTGGAGGTCGGTGGGCCTGACACCACGACGGCGGTGACCGAGGCCACTTTCGACAAGCCTCTGCCCGTCGCTCTGCACGCGGAGTACACCCTCGACGGCCGCGTCGTGGCGCCGCACGACATCCTCGGTGCCACCGGTTCGCTCACCGTGCGCTACACGGTCACCAACACCACCGCCGAGCAGACCACCGTCCGCTACGACGATGCCGACGGTGTGACCCGCAGCAGGCAAGTGCCGGTCTTCGTGCCTTTCGCCGGCACGCTGGACGTGCTGGTTCCCTCCGGCCTCGAGCTCGTCGACGCCGGGACTGCGGCAGTCACCACCGATGCCGGCGGGCGGGTGCTGCTGCGGTCGTCGCTGCTGCTGGCGCCGCCGCTGGGGGAGTTCCAGCAAGACGTCGTCGTGGATCTGCGCGCAGTCGACGGCGCGACGCCGCAGGCCGTCCTCGAAGTCGTCCCGGCGACGAGCGTGACCGACGCCGCTACCGGGTTCAGCGCCGACGCGCTGGCCGGTGCGGTGCAGGGCAACACCGAGCTCGCCGCCGGGCTCGGCGAGCTGGGGGAGCAGACCGGACTGCTGGCCGATGGCGCTGCCGCCGTGGCCGACGGGAGCGACACCCTGGCCGACGGTGCAGCCGCGTTGGCCGACCAGGTGAGCGGAACACTGCTCACCGGTAGCCAGGCGCTGGCGCAGGGCGCGGGCGCTGTCGCGTCCGGAGTCGACGAGGTTGAAGCCGGGCTCGGCGCGGCCGGTGCGGGCGCAGGCGATGTGGCATCGGGCCTGGGCGAGCTCAGCCGCGGGCTGGCCGAGCTCTCCGCCGGCCTCGACCTGCTGGCCGGGCCGGACGGTCTGCCACGCGCCGCCGACTCCGCGGCGGCGCTCTCCGAGGGGGCGAGCCTGATCGCCGACGGGGTCGGTTCGGCTGACGACCCGCCCTGGCCACCCCGCGACCTGCTGCCCGAGCCGCCTGACTTGCCCGACCTGGGCTCGCTGCCGCCTGACATCACGCTCGACGACCTAGCCGAGATCATTGGTGACTCGCTTCCCGACCTCACGACCCTTCCTGAGGCCGTTCCACCGCCAACCCTCGTACAGTCCGTCAGGCTGCTGGAGAAAGCCACGTCGGTGCTGGTCGAGGTATCGGGGGCGCTCGTCGCCAGCGTCAAGCAGCAGCACGAGGCACTCCTTCAGGCACAGGCAGCGTCGACCGTGGCCGCGACGCAGTCCGAGTCGTTGGCGAGGGAGGTCTGCGGACCGACGGCGACGCTGACGGCGCAGCAGTGTGCCGTGCTGGACGACGTGAGCGCGCAGTCTCGTGCTGCGTCCGCGGCGGTGACGACGGCAACCAAGGCAGCCGGGGCCCAGGCCGTCCTGGCCGGGGGGCTCGGTCTGGGGGTCACCGGGCTGGGCGCGGCCCTGGCCTTGCTCGAGCAGTCTGTCCTCGACCTGTCCGTTGCGCTGAGCAGCGGCGACCGCTCGGCTCCTGGTCTTGTCGAAGGGCTGGCGCTGCTCCAGAAAGGGCTCGACACGTCGGCCGGCGCGGCGCAGGGGCTGGCGACCGGCGCCCGGGCAGCAACCGACGGTGCCGTCGGGCTCACCGATGGCGCCGACGCGCTGGCCGGCGGGCTCGACGACGCTGCCGCCGGCGCCGCAGCGCTGGCCGATGGCGCCGGCCAGCTCGCGGACGGGACGTCCGCCAACGTCGACGGGGTCACCGCGCTCGCCGAGGGAACGTCCGCGCTCGCCGGCGGTGCGTCGCAGGCTGCAACGGCAACCGGCGAGGTGGCTGCAGGCGTCGAGGCTCTGCAGTCCGAGGGCATCGACGAGGTGACGGCCGCAGTGGCGGCGGCGGTCGACGAGCCCGCTCTTGCGTCGGCCTGGCTGGCCGCCACCGACGCCCGAGCCGCGGACTCGTTGCCGTACGGGCCTCCCGAGGGTGCCATCGGCCACGCCGCCTACCGGCTCACCATGGCGAGCACCCAGCCCGGAGGGACCCCGCCCTGGCAGTGGTGGCTGCTGGGTCTGGGTGGCGTCGTGCTTGTCGGGCTGGGTGTGCAGCGCCGCCTGACCGGCTGAGGTCTCAGGGACTGGATCGGCTGGCCGCTCGCCGTCGGAACTCGTTGAGGCTGAGCAGCGCCAGCGTCAGCAGCGTCAGCGGGGCGATGAATGTCCACATCGCCGCGCTGTAGCGGGGAAGGGCCTCGTGGTCGGCGGAGTCGAGAAGCAGGTACAGCGTGTAGGCCAGGTAGTAGCCGAGAAAGAGGCCGCCCTCCCAGCGTGCGACGGTGGCGCCGGTGTAGACGATCGGCAGCAGCGCGATTGCGACGACCAGCATGAAGGGGATGTCGAACGCGACCGCCGCGTCGGCCACTGGCACGCCGTCGGGGGAGATGACCGCGGTCAGGCCGAGCACTGACCCGATGTTGAAGATGTTGCTGCCGACGACGTTGCCCACCGCCAGGTCGCGCTCGCCGCGCCGTACGGCGATCACCGAGGTCGCCAGCTCGGGCAGCGACGTCCCGATGGCCACCACGGTCAGCCCGATCACCAGGTCGCTCACCCCGAAGGCGCCCGCGATCGCTGTGGCCGAGTCGACCAGCCACCCGGCGCCGAGCACGAGCATCCCGACGCCGACCGCGACGAGCAAGGCGTCCAGCCAGACCGGACGGTTCGAGTCGTCCTCGCCACCGTTGTTGTCGGCCTGGTCGTCGCGGCGCGACCGCCGCGACGACATGATCGCGCGCACGACGTAGACGACCAGCGCGCCGAGGAGCAGGGCCCCGTCCAGCGTCGAGATCGTCCCGTCCAGCGACATGAGGTAGAAGGCCAGCGAGAGCGCGATCATCACCGGCACGTCGAGCTTGACCACCCGCGAGCGCACCACCAGCGGTGTCACCAGCGCCGAGACGCCGAGCACGAGCAGGATGTTTGCGATGTTGCTGCCGACGACGTTGCCGACTGCCAGCCCGGGCGCGCCGGAGACGGCCGCGTCCACGGACACCGCCAGCTCCGGCGCGGACGTGGCGAACGAGACAACGGTGAGGCCGACGATCAGCGGCGACAGCCCCACGGCCCGAGCGAGACCCGACGCCCCGCGCACGAGCACCTCGCCGCCGCCGACGAGCAGGACGAACCCCCCGAGCAGCAGCAGCACGTCGGTGACCGTCACACCCGAGAACGCTAGTGCCGCGCGACGGCAGCGACATGCGGGCGACATCCCGTGGCCGCTGGGTGATGGGAGCGCGATCCTGCGGCATACCGTGGCGGCGGGAGCGGGATCCTGAAGCCCCTGGCCGCCACGACCCAGCTCTCACGCGTGGGCGAGGCGCCAGGATCCCGCCCTCACGCGTCGGCGACGGGCTGCACGACGGCGCCGGGGGCTCGATTGACCCTGCCATCTGCGCTCGCGTACTCTCATGGGCGCGTGTGGGCTTGCGCTGGTCTCAGACGGAGCAGGCTCGCGCTCGTTCTTGTCGCAATCCCGGTCGCCGGCAGCTCTGCAGGCCCAACCCGGGTCCTCGGCACAAACGACACCTGGCTCATGCGCGCATCGACAACGAGTCCCCAGTCCCCGGAGCCCTACACCACATGACGAGCAGCATCGAGGCGACCAAGCCCACGACCCCGCAGGTAGCAATCAACGACATCGGGTCGGATGAGGACTTCCTCGCCGCGGTCGACCTGACCATCAAGTACTTCAACGACGGGGACATCGTCGACGGCGACGTCGTCAAGGTCGACCGGGACGAGGTTCTGCTCGACATCGGCTACAAGACCGAGGGCGTCATCCCCTCGCGCGAGCTGTCGATCAAGCACGACGTCAACCCCGGTGACGTGGTGGCTGTCGGCGACCACATCGAGGCCCTGGTTCTCCAGAAGGAGGACAAGGACGGCCGCCTGCTGCTCAGCAAGAAGCGTGCGCAGTACGAGCGCGCCTGGGGCGACGTCGAGCGCATCAAAGAAGAGGACGGCGTCGTCACCGGCACCGTCATCGAGGTCGTCAAGGGCGGTCTCATCCTCGACATCGGCCTGCGCGGCTTCCTCCCGGCATCGCTGGTGGAGATGCGCCGCGTCCGCGACCTGCAGCCCTACGTGGGCAAGGAGCTCGAGGCGAAGATCATCGAGCTCGACAAGAACCGCAACAACGTCGTGCTGTCGCGTCGCGCCTGGCTGGAGCAGACCCAGTCGGAGGTGCGCACCAACTTCATGTCGCAGCTCGACAAGGGACAGATCCGCAAGGGCGTCGTCTCGTCCATCGTCAACTTCGGCGCGTTCGTCGACCTCGGCGGCGTGGACGGCCTCGTGCACGTCTCGGAGCTGTCGTGGAAGCACATCGACCACCCGTCCGAGGTGGTAACCGTCGGCGACGAGGTCACCGTCGAGGTGCTCGACGTCGACCGCGACCGTGAGCGCGTCTCGCTGTCGCTGAAGTCGACCATGGAAGACCCGTGGCAGCTGTTCGCCCGTACCCACCAGATCGGGCAGATCGTGCCGGGCAAGGTAACCAAGCTGGTGCCCTTCGGCTCGTTCGTCCGGGTGGCCGACGGCATCGAGGGCTTGGTGCACATCTCCGAGCTCGCTGAGCGGCACGTGGAGATCCCCGAGCAGGTCGTGCAGGTCGGCGGCGACGTGATGGTCAAAGTCATCGACATCGACCTCGAGCGTCGGCGCATCTCGCTCTCGCTCAAGCAGGCCAACGAGGGTGGCGTCGCCGAGGTGGTCGAGGAGTTCGACCCGACCGTCTACGGCATGGCCGCCTCCTACGACGAGGCCGGCAACTACCTCTACCCCGAGGGATTCGACTCCGAGACAAACGAGTGGCTGCCCGGCTACGAGACGCAGCAGACGGAGTGGGAGGCGCAGTACGCCCTCGCCCACGCCCGCTGGGAGGCGCACCGCAAGCAGGTGGACGAGGCCAAGCAGGCCGACGTCGAGGCTGCGGCGGAGTCGTCCTACTCCTCCGGTGGTCCCGCGCCAGCAGCCGACGAAGACACCTCGGGCACCCTGGCTTCTGACGAGGCGCTTCAGGCGCTGCGGGAGAAGCTCACCGGCGGCTGAGCATGGCGTCCCTTGGTGTGACGCGAGGGGTGCTGGCCGCCACGGCGGGGCTCGCCCTGCTGTCGGTGGCTGGTCAGTACCCGGTAAGCCTGGCCGAGGGCACCCGCGGCTTCGTGTTCGAGACCATCGAGTACTTCAGCTACTTCACGATCGTGAGCAACCTGCTGCTCGCCGCGGGCGCGGCGCTGATGGCTGTGGATCCTCGTCGGAGCGAGTCGTGGCTGGCCGCGCTGCGGCTCGCTGGGCTGGTGATGATCACCGTCACCGGCATCGTCTACCACCTGCTGCTCAGGAGCGACGAGTTCGCCGGGCTCGGGTACTACACCGATCTGGGGCTGCACACCGTCGTTCCGATCATGGCTGTGCTGGGATGGTTGGCGGTCGGTCCCCACCGGCTGCTCGACTGGTCGATCCTGGTGCGCGCGATGCTGCTGCCGGTCGGGTGGCTGGCGTACGCGCTCGTCCGCGCCGAGGTCGTGGGGGAGGCGCTCTACCCGTTCATGGATGTCGCCGAGCTCGGGATCGGCGAGGTGGCGCTGACCGTCGCGGCGATCACCGCTTTCGCCCTGGCGCTGGGCGCTGCCTACATCGTCGGCGACCGCTGGTTACCGGCACCGGCGTGGGCTAGCTCGACGTCCGAGGCAGAAGCAGCACGACCAGCGGGAGCGTCCCGAGCACCATGAGCAGCCGAACGAGGTGGAACAACGCCACCTCGGCCGGCGCCACACCCCGGTCGACGGCCACGCCGATCACCGCGGACAACGCCCCCGGTGAGGTAGCCAGCACGTCCTCGGCCGGCCCGGCCCCGAACCACCGCAACGCCAGCGCAATGGCGACGCCCGCGAGGATGATGCCCGCGCCGGCCAACACCGCAGGCACCAGCATCGCCTTCAGGTCGAGCAGGGCGGCGCGCGTGATCCCGGCCCCGATCACGGCTCCGAGCACGATCAGGGCGGCGTCCTGCGCCAGCGGCGGCACGTCGACGGCGTCGTCGCCGCGCAGCAGCGTGTAGCCGGCGGCACCGACCATGGCGCCGATGGCGAGCCCGCCCTGAAGTCCGGTGAGGCGCAGCAGCACGCCCCCGGCCGTCGCGGCTGCCAGCACTCCGAGAAAGGCGATCATGCTCATGACTCCTTGTCGGGCGTGCTCTGCCCGGCGGCACCGGGCTCGACGAGCTCGGCGAGGTCGAGCCGGCGAATCTTTCCTGTCGGGGTGCGCGGCAGCTCGTCGAGCCGGTAGTAGCGCTTCGGTCGCTTGGCGGGAGCCAACCGCTGCGCCGCCCAGGCGTGCAGCGCGTCGTCGGTGAGGTCGCTGATCACCGCGGCCGACACGCGCTGGCCCCAGCGCTCGTCGGCGACGCCGAACACCGCGGCCTCGCGCACGCCGGGCAGCTCGGCCAGCGCCGACTCGACCTCGGCCGGGTACACATTGACCCCGCCGGAGATCACCAGGTCTTCGCGCCGGCCGTCGAGGTAGACGTAGCCGTCGGCGTCGATGCGACCGAGGTCGCCGACGGTGAAGGCGTCCCCACGCCAGACCGCGGCGGTGCGCTCGGAGTCGCGCCAGTAGGTGAACCGCGCGAACTCCGGGGCCGCGCACCACAGGTGTCCGGCGTCGTCGACACGCATCGTGCGGCCGGGACGGGCCCGCCCGACGGTGGTAGGCCGAGCCAGCCACTCCTCGCCGGAGCAGGCGGTGAACTGGCCCTCGGTCGACCCGTAGAACTCCCACACCGAGCCGTCGGGAAAGGCGTCGAGGGTGGCCCGCTTCACCGGCTCCGGGCAGGCGGCGCCGGCGTGGGCGAGCAGTCGGAACGACTCGGTGCGCGGCATGCCGACGTCGAGCAGCCGGGTGAGGTGGGCGGGCACGACGAACGTCGACGTGGGTCGGTAGCTCTCGACGGCGGCTGCCCAGGACGAGACGTCGAAGGGGCCGGGCAGCATCACCGACCCGCCGCTGAGCAGGGTCGTCACGGCGAACCTCAGCGGCGCCGAGTGGTGCAGCGGGGAGGCAACCAGGTGGCGGTCGTCAGCAGTGATCTGCCAGAAGTCGCGCTCGTCGGCGAACAGGGCCACCGCGCTCTGCTCGTCCAGAAGCCCACTCGCCACGCCCTTGGGCCGACCGGTCGTGCCGCTGGTGTAGTGCATCGGACGTGCCTGCGGCAGCGGGGCCAGCTCAACCGGGCGGCGTGGCCCGCCCAGCAGCTCGGTGAGCCCGGTGGGGGAGTCGAGCACCAGCGCCGGATCGGCGTCGGCCACCAACGGTGCCCGTTCGCGCTCGGTGAGCGCCGGGTCGAGCGGCACCGGCACGACGCCGGACTGAAGCGCGCCGACGACGGTGGCCAGGTAGTCGCCCGACCCCCGCAGCAGCAGCGCCACCCGGTCACCGCGGGCGAGCCCACGGGCGCACAGCGCCTCCGCCGCCTGGGCTGCTCGGTCACGGACGGCGCGGCTGGTGACGAGCTCTGGCTGGCTCATCGCGACCTCCTTGTCGAACACGCGTGCCTGCTCACCGAGGCAGTGTCGGAGCCGTCGCCTACCGTGGTCGAATGAGCACTCGGCGGCGTCGCACGTGGCGCGACAGGGTCCGACGACCACGTCGGCTCGGCGTCCTCACCGTAGCGGGGCTGTCCGTCGTACTGGCGGGCTGCTCGACCGACGATCCGTCCGACCCGGCGATCGACCTGCTGTTCAGCCCGGACGCGACCCCGACCGACAGCGCATCGCCATCGGCCACGCCGAGCGCCGCGGCAGGGCTTCCGGACTTTCCCGACGACTGCGCCGGTCTCGTCCCGGCCGCCGATGTCGCGGCCGTTCTCGCCGTGCCGCTGCCCGGGGACACCACGTTCGTCCTCGCCGACGCGCTGCCCGACATCGGGCGCGTCGCGCGCGTCACGTGCGGGTACGGGGTGGGGACGGGGCGGGGGCCCGGTCCGGCGGTGGAGATCACGGTCAACGAGTACGAGTCCCAAGAAGCGGCGCAGAGCCGCATCGACGTCACGCTGCAGGCCGCCGCCGAACGGGGCAACGAGGTGTCTGAGCAGGGTGTCGGGCCGTACGAGGGCTGGGTGATCTCCGACCGGCGAGACGTGTCCCTGGTGGTCGATGCAGGCGAGCGCACGCTGGTGGTGACGATGAAGCGCGGGCTCGTCGATGCCGCTGCCGAGCCCGTCGTGCTCACCGAGCTCGCCGGCCGCGCGCTCGGGGTGCCGATGGCGACCGTCGAGCCACCCGCGCCATGACCGGGGCGCAGCGCCGCCCCGCCACGGACGCGTCGCCGCGGTCGTCGACCGGCCCGCGGCGGGTGGGCCTCACCGGTGGCATCGGGGCCGGCAAGAGCGCTGTGTCGTCCCTGCTCGCCGAGCGCGGGGCGACGATCGTCGACGCCGACTCCCTGGCCCGAGAGGTGGTCGCACCCGGCAGCGAGGGCCTCGCCGAGATCGAGGTGGCCTTCGGTCCGGGCGTGCTCGACGGCGAGTGCGGCTTGGATCGCGCCGCGATGGCCGAGGTGGTGTTCGCCGATCCGTCGGCTCGGCAGCGCCTGGAGGCGATCATCCACCCGCGTGTGCGCGCGCTGGCCGCGCAGATCGAGGCCGACGCCTGGGCCGCCGACCCCGACGCCGTCGTCGTGCACGACGTCCCGCTGCTGGTCGAGACCGGGCAGCAGGGCGACTACGACCTCGTGCTCGTCGTGGATGTGCCGGTTGCGGCACAGGTGCAGCGGCTCGTGTCGTCGCGCAGCATGAGCGAGGCCGAGGCTCGTGGGCGCATCGCTGCCCAGGCGGGCCGTGACGAGCGGGTGGCCGCGGCTGACGTGGTGATCGACAACAGCGGAACGCGCGACGACCTGGCGCGCCGCGTCGCCGCTGTGTGGCACGAGCACCTAGCATGCGGACGTCCCGCTGGTGGGACGCCGAGTCCCGAGTGAGGGACATGACTGTGAGAGAGGACGACCATGTCGATCACTGCTGGGGGAGTCACGCTCGAGCGGTCGCGGACCGGGTGGGACATCGTCTGGGCGATCTTGCTGATGGTGGCGGGTCTCGTGGTGCTCGGCAACGCCGTGATCGCGACGGCCGTCTCCGTCCTCTTCCTGGGCTGGCTGGCAGTCATCGGCGGGATCGTCGGTCTGGTCGCCGGGCTGTTCCGCATCGGCAAGGGCGGGTTCTGGCCCGCGATCATCTCCGGTGCGCTGCTGCTGGTGCTCGGCATCGTCATTCTCCGCAACCCCGAGGCGTCCGCGGTGACGTTGACGCTGCTGGCCGGCACGCTGTTCCTGATGGGCGGTGTGCTCCGGCTCGTTGCGGCGTTCCAGATCGACCAGAACCGTTGGATCATGGTGTTCTCCGGGCTGGTCTCGCTCTTTCTCGGCGGCCTCGTCGTGTTCAACCTCTTCGAGGCGACGTTCGTGCTGCTCGGCGTGCTGATCGGAGTGCAGGCACTGGTGGACGGCATCACGCTGCTGGTTCTCGGTCGGTGGCGCGTCACTGACAACCGAGTGCAGACGATCGAGACGACGGCCACCGAGGTCAGTCGGTCGTGACCAGGCGGCGTGTCGCACCCCCGACGTACCGTGTGAGGCGTGCGTCCAGCCTCTGACATCCGACGGCGAGTCAACCCGTTCCGCGCCGTCACGCCCTTCGAGCCCGCCGGCGACCAGCCCGCGGCGATCGACGAGCTGGAGCGACGCATCCATGGCGGGGACGAGCACTCCGTGCTGCTCGGCGCGACCGGAACCGGCAAGTCCGCGACGGTCGCCTGGCTGGTAGAACGGCTCGGGCGTCCGGCGCTCATCATGGAGCCGAACAAGACGCTCGCTGCGCAGATGGCCAACGAGCTGCGGGAGATGTTCCCCGACAACGCCGTGGAGTACTTCGTCTCGTACTACGACTACTACCAACCCGAGGCGTACGTCCCGCAGACCGACACCTACATCGAGAAAGACTCCTCGGTCAACGACGAGGTCGAGCGGCTGCGCCACTCAGCCACCAACAGCCTGCTCACCCGCCGAGACACGATCGTGGTCGCCACCGTCTCGTGCATCTACGGCCTGGGCACCCCGCAGGAGTACGTCGACCGCATGGTGCGCCTGCGGGTCGGCGAGGAGCTCGACCGGGACGCGTTGCTGCGTCGGCTGGTGTCCATCCAGTACACCCGCAACGACCAGGCCTTCACCCGGGGCACGTTCCGGGTGCGCGGCGACACCCTGGAGATCATCCCTGCCTACGAAGAGCTCGCGGTGCGGGTCGAGCTGTTCGGCGACGAGATCGAGGCCCTCTCGACGCTGCACCCGCTGACCGGCGAGGTGGTGCGCGAGGAGGAGGAGATGTACATCTTCCCCGCCTCGCACTACGTCGCCGGCCCGGAGCGCATGCACCGGGCGATCGGTGCCATCGAGGACGAGCTCACGCAGCGGCTGACCGAGCTCGAACGGCAGAACAAGCTGCTGGAGGCTCAACGTCTGCGGATGCGCACGGGGTATGACCTGGAGATGCTCAACCAGGTCGGGTTCTGCTCGGGCATCGAGAACTACTCCCGCCACGTGGACGGTCGCGGGCCCGGCACGCCGCCGAACTGTCTGCTGGACTACTTTCCCGACGACTTCTTGCTGGTGATCGACGAGTCGCACGTCACGGTGCCGCAGATCGGCGGCATGTACGAGGGCGACATGAGCCGCAAGCGGACGCTGGTCGACCACGGGTTCCGGCTGCCGAGCGCCATGGACAACCGGCCGCTGCGCTGGGAGGAGTTCGTCGAGCGCATCGGGCAGACCGTCTACATGTCCGCCACACCCGGCCCGTACGAGATGGCCAAGAGCGGTGGCGACGTCGTCGAGCAGGTGATCCGTCCCACCGGCCTGATCGACCCCGAGGTGGTCGTCAAGCCGACGAAGGGCCAGATCGACGACCTCATCCACGAGATCAGGGCACGTACCGACCGCCACGAGCGCGTGCTGGTCACGACGCTCACCAAGAAGATGTCCGAAGACCTCACCGACTACCTGCTCGACCAGGGCATCAGGGTTCGCTACCTGCACTCCGAGGTCGACACCCTGCGCCGGGTCGAGCTGCTGCGCGAGCTTCGGATGGGTGAGTACGACGTGCTGGTCGGCATCAACCTGCTGCGCGAGGGCCTCGACCTGCCTGAGGTGTCGCTCGTGAGCATCCTCGACGCCGACAAGGAGGGGTTCTTGCGCTCGGGCACGTCGCTCATCCAGACGATCGGACGGGCAGCGCGCAACGTGTCGGGCCAGGTGCACATGTACGCCGACTCGGTCACCCCGTCCATGCAGCACGCGATCGACGAGACCAACCGACGGCGCGTGAAGCAGATGGCCTACAACACCGAACGGGGTCTTGACCCGCAGCCGCTGCGCAAGAAGATCAGCGACATCACCGAGCTTCTGGCCCGCGAAGATGCTGACACCGCCGAGCTGATCGGCGGATCGGGCCGGTCGCAGTCGCGCGGCAAGTCGCCGGTGCCCGGTCGAGGACGTGCGGGGGGCGAGGCGGGGCGGCACGCGGCCGAGCTTGTCGGGATGCCGGCCACCGACCTGGCCGACCTGATCGGGTCTCTCACCGAGCAGATGCACTCGGCCGCGGCCGACCTTCAGTTCGAGCTGGCTGCACGGCTGCGCGACGAGATCCGCGAGCTGAAGCGTGAGCTGCGCGGCATGCACGAGGCGGGCATGCGCTGATCCCCGGCGGGCCGACGCGCTGCTGAACCACCAGGATGGTCGCGATGCCCATCATCGACGGACTCGTGACCATCCTGCCGGTCACCGCGAGCACCCTCACGATCGCTCTCGTCCTGCTGGTCCTGGTCGGCAAGGGTGGAGTTCGCTCAGGTGCCGCGCTCGTCGTGGGCTGGTTCGGCGGAGCCTGGGCCGTCCTGCTGCTCGCCATGCTGGGCGCGCTGACCTTCGTGCCGCAGGCCTCTGACGGGTTGACGCCGACGGTGCAGGCGGTGATCGGCGCGGTGGCCATAGCCCTCGGTCTGGCAGTCTTGGTTCGCCGACGGGTGCGGCCGCAGGCCACCAGCCGGGAGCAGGCGCGGCTGGCCACCCTTGCCGACTCGCTGAGCCCACGCCGCTCGCTCGTGCTCGGCTTCGTGCTCGCCGGTGCCAGCCCTCGGCAGTGGCTCTTCTTGGTGCCGGCGGCCACCCTGTTCACCCAGGCAGACGTCACTGGCGGGGTCGTCGTCCTGCCGGTGCTGGGCGCGCTCGTGGCGTCCCTCGGTGTCGCCACTCCGGTCGTGGTCGCTCTCGCCGTGCGGCGACGCCGTCCACTGGCCCTGGAGCACGCGCGGGCCTGGTGGGTGCGTCGCGGTGACCTGGTGGGCGCAGGGGCGGCCACCGTCGTGGGCGGGCTCTTCTTGATCGCCGCGGCCACTGGTCGCTGACCGTCCCCATGGGACGCGCGCGAGGCGCGCCCGACCCTGTTCGGTCGCCTAGATTGGTCGAGTGCTCGACGTTCCCCTCGCCGTCTGGGCCGCCACGATTGCGGGGATCATCCTGCTCCTGGCCATCGATTTCGTCGTGGGCCGCAACCCTCACGACGTGTCGATGCGCGAGGCGACCCTGTGGTCGGTGTTCTACGTCGGTATCGCGATCGCCTTCGGCATCGGCGTGTGGACCGTGGCCGGCGGCGAGTTCGGCCAGCAGTACTTCGCTGCGTGGCTGGTCGAGAAGAGCCTGTCGGTCGACAACCTCTTCATCTTCATGCTCATCTTCGCCCGCTTCGCTGTGCCGACCGAGCTGCAGCAGCGCGCCCTGCTGATCGGAGTGGCGCTGGCACTTGTGATGCGCGCGGGGTTCATCGCCGTCGGGGCCGCCGCCCTGGAGTACTTCGCTTTCACCTTTGTGATCTTCGGCGCGTTCTTGATCTGGACGGCGTGGGGCATCTTCAAGCATCGCGACGAAGACGCGGATCTCGACGAGAACGCGGTGATGCGCTTCGCGCGCAAGAGGTTCCGGGTCACCACCCACTTCCACGGCAACAAGCTGAGCGTCCGGCACGAGGGGCGGCGCTACGTCACGCCCATGTTCCTGGTGCTGATCGCCATCGGGACGACCGACCTGCTGTTCGCCCTCGACTCCATCCCGGCCACGTTCGGCGTGACCCAGATTCCCTACCTCGTCTTCGCAGCGAACGCGTTCGCCCTTCTCGGCCTGCGGGCGCTGTTCTTCGTGCTGCACAACCTGCTCGACAAGCTGGTGTACCTGGCGATCGGCCTGTCGTTCATCCTCGCGTTCATCGGGGTCAAGCTCATTCTCACCTTCTTGCACGAGATCAACCCCGACACCTTCCCGGAGATCTCGACCGTGGCGTCCCTCGTGGTGATCTTCACGGTGCTGACCATCACCACGGTGGCCTCGCTGCTGGCCGTGCGCCTCGACCCCACGGCGCGTGCGCACACCGGCGCCATCGCCGGCCACGGCCCGACCACCACCGACGCCGAGGCTGCCTCGGTCAGCACCGGCGAGGGCGGCCGTGCGGGGCCGGGTGACGACACGTCTCGCTGAGCGCTACCAGCCCCGCTCGCGCCACTGCGCCAGGCTCGGCCGCTCGACGCCGAGCACGGTGTCGTCGCCGTGGCCGGGGTAGACCCAGGTCTCGTCGGGCAGCGGGCCGAACACCTTGGTCACGACGTTGCCGTACAGGGTTGGGAAGGTCTCGCTCGTCGTCTTGCCCACGCCGCCGGGGAACAGCCCGTCGCCGGTGAACAGGTGCGGGGTGCCCTGCGGGTCGTCGTAGAGCAGCGCGATGGAGCCGGGTGTGTGCCCGCCGAGGTGGATGACCGTCAGCGAGCAGGTGCCGACGGTCACCGTGTCGGCATCGTGAACCACCACGTCGGTCGGCACGGCGATCGCCTTGGCGTCGTCCGCGTGCACGACAGTGGTCGCGCCTGTGGCGGCGACGACGTCGGCGAGTGCGCTCCAGTGGTCGCGGTGGCTGTGCGTCGTCACGACCGTCACAAGCGGACCGTCACCGACCGTGGCAAGCAGACGCTCGGGCTCGGCTGCCGCGTCGATCAGCAGCTCGGTGCCGGTGTCGCGGCACCGCAAGAAGTACGCGTTGTTGTCCATCGGCCCGACGGAGACCTTGGTGACGATGAGGTGCGCAAGCTCGCGCACGTCCGGGGGTCCGCCCGGGGTGACGGTTCCGTGGTAGGTCACAGGTCTCCTGTCGTGGTCAGAACCATGGCGGCAGTGCGGGAAGTGGCCCTGGCGGGTCGACGTGCAGCCCCTCGCCGGACGAGCGCCCGGTCAGCCAGGCCAGCAGCGCTGGAGACGGCCCGGCGACGCTGGTGCGGGCGGCGAGCTCGCCGGAGACGCCGGCCCAGTCACCGTCGAGTGCGTCCAGGGCCATGGGCGGGACGTCCTCGCTGGTCAGGTAGCGCTCGCTGCTCTCGGTGAGAAGGCGCTCGACCAGCTCGGGTGACCAGTGGGCGGGGGTGTAGGCGCCGGCGAGGTCGACGTTGTGCACCTCTTGCTCTACGAGGCGCCGCCAGGCCAGCTCACCTGCGGCGATCTCCCGCCCCCCGGCCGCTACGCCGAGACGTACCGACGTCGCCTGCTGGGCGGGGTCGAGCTGGTCTGCGACGGCGACGAAGGTGTCGGTCGCCTCGCGAAGCCGCGTCGCGAGCGCGTCAGCCCCCATGCCAACCGCGCCGTTGATGCCGGCATCCTTCTGCTGCTGGTCGGCGTACTGCGGGGTGAGTGTGCCGGTGCGCGCCCACTCCACGAGCCGGGTGAGACCTTCGGCGTTGCCGATCAGGTGCCCGACCACCTGGGCTCGCGACCACCCCGGCAGCAGGCTGGGGCCGCCCAACGCATCGTCGCCGAGCAGCGTGACGTCGTGGACGAGCTGGTCGGCTGACGCGCGGACGAGGTCGAGGTCGTGCGCGAAACCGGCATGCGGGGATGCGCTCACGAGCACGACGCTACCCAGCCTGAGACGACGCGGGAAGCGTTCGCCGCGTCAAGGTCAGCAGAGAGGCGGGGCGGTCTTGGCCGCCCGTCATCTATCCGATCTGGCTGGGGACAGGGGGTTGTGGCGAGCAGTGGTGGATGGCATGATTCGAACATGCGTTCGAACAATCCGGTGGAGATGGGTCGCACGCTGCACGGCGTCCTCGACGCACTCCTCGCCTGCGATCTGACCGGTCTGTCGGCGAGTGAGCACTCCGAGCTCGTGGCGAGCCTGGTCGCCGTTGAGCAGCGGCTGCATGCGGCGACGCTGGACGCGGTCGCGGCGTTCGACGCCGCCGACGTGGCGTCGCTGTCGCGGCACCGCACCACCAAGCGGTGGTTGGAGAACCGCACCCGCCTGTCGCCAGGGTCGGCCTCCCGGCTGGCGGCGACGTCGCGGGCGCTGCGCGACCATCTGCCGGCCACGCGGGATGCCCTCGCCTCGGGTCGCGTGACGGCTGCGCACGTCAGCGCGATCGCTCGCGTGGTGCGAACCGTCGGTGCCGAGCATGCGAGCACCGCGGAGCCCATCCTCCTCGACCTGGCTCGCCGCTTCGACCCTGCCGTCGTCGCCCGCGCCACGTCGGCCATCTTCGCCGAGGTCGACCCGGCCGGGGCCGAGAAGGCGCTGCAGGCGGCCTACGAGAAGCGCGGGCTGACGCTGTCGGTCGTCGGCGAGCACGGCTACCTCGACGGCGTCTTCGACCTGGAGTCGACCGAGATGATCCGCACCGCACTTCAGCCGCTGATGACGAAGAACGGGCCCGACGACCGTCGCTCTGTGCCACAGCTGCGCGCCGACGCCTTGCTCGACGTGTTCGGCAGGCACCTCGACACCGCTGACGACGTGCCGAGCGTCGGCGGGCATCGCCCGCACCTGAGCGTCGTGATCGACGCCGCGCAGCTTCCCCCGGCCGACGTGGTCGACGCGGGCGACCTGGGCGACGCGGGCGACGCGGATTCCACACCGCGCGGCTGGGCGGGGACGATCACGTTGCCGTGGACGGGGGCCGCCGTGCCCGCATCGGTCGCCCGCCGATGGGCCTGCCACGCGACCATCACCCCGCTGGTGGCGCGGCTGCTCGGGCGTCGCCGAGGCGCGTCCGGCCCTCCACCGGGCGTTGCGGTCGACCCGGCCTGGCTTCCGATGGCCGTCGGGCGTACCCAGCGCACCGCGACCGCCGGCCAGCTCAAGGCGCTCACCGTGCGCGACGGCGGGTGCATCTATCCCGGATGCTCCCGGACCGCGGCCTACTGCGACGCCCATCACGTCGTGCACTGGGCCGACGGTGGTCCAACAGATGTGCCCAACATGGTGCTGCTCTGTCGCCATCATCACCGCACGCTGCACCAGGGGCAGTGGGCGATCCATCCCGACCCGGGTACGCCTGGACTGTTCTGGACCACCGACAGCGATGGGCTGCACCAGGCGCAGACGAGCAGCGATCGGTCCCCGCCGCCTGCCCGAACCCACACCAGAGATCCGGTCCGCGCAGCGTGACTGCCGGCGCGACGCTGCCAAGCAGCCCGCCTACCCTGTCAGCCGTGCCACGCCGTACCGCTGAACCCGTCGCGCCGTCCCGTCCGCCGGCCGATCGCCTGGTGGTCCGCGGCGCTCGCGAGCACAACCTCAAGGACGTGTCGCTGGACCTGCCGCGCGACGCCTTCATCGTGTTCACGGGGCTCTCCGGGTCGGGCAAGTCGAGCCTCGCCTTCGACACGATCTTCGCCGAGGGGCAGCGGCGCTACGTCGAGTCGTTGTCGGCCTACGCCCGCCAGTTCTTGGGGCAGATGGACAAGCCCGACGTCGACTTCATCGAGGGCCTGTCCCCGGCGGTGTCGATCGACCAGAAGTCCACGTCCCGCAACCCCCGCTCGACCGTCGGCACCATCACCGAGGTCTACGACTACCTGCGGCTGCTGTATGCGCGGGCCGGACGTCCGCACTGCCCGGTGGGCGGCGAGCCGATCAGCCGACAGAGCCCCCAGCAGATCGTCGACCGCATTCTGGAGATGCCGGAGGGCACGAAGTTCCAGGTGCTCGCCCCCGTGGTGCGCGAGCGCAAGGGCGAGTACGTCGACCTGTTCCGAACGCTTGCCTCGCAGGGCTACGCCCGAGCCCGGGTGGACGGCACGGTGTACCCCCTCGCCGAGACGCCGACGCTGAAGAAGCAGGAGAAGCACTCGATCGAGGTCGTCGTCGACCGCCTCGTCGCGCGCTCACGCGCCAAGCAGCGCATCACCGACTCCATCGAGACCGCTCTTCGGCTGGCCGGCGGCATCGTCGTGCTCGAGATGGTCGACCTGCCGGCGGACGACCCCGGGCGCGAGCGGATGTTCTCCGAGCACCTCGCCTGTCTCGAGCACGACATCTCGTTCGAGGAGCCCCAGCCGAGGTCGTTCTCGTTCAACTCCCCGTTCGGTGCGTGCCCGGTGTGCTCGGGCCTGGGCACCCGCATGGAGGTCGACCCCGACCTCGTCGTGCCCGACCCGTCCATGACGCTGCGCGACGGAGCGCTGGCCCCCTGGGGCTCGGGGCACACGACGGAGTACTTCTTCCGCCAGGTCACCGCGCTCGCCGAGCACCTCGGGTTCAGCGTGGACGAGCCGTTCGCCGACCTGACCGCCGACGCGCGCCAAGCTGTGCTCTTCGGGTACCCCATGCCCATCCACGTCCAGTACACGAACCGTTACGGGCGCTCGCGTGCCTACGACACCACCTACGAGGGCGTCGTGCCGTTCGTGGAGCGACGCCACCGCGAGGCCGAGAGCGACGCCAGCCGTGAGCGGTACGCCGGCTTCATGCGCGAGGTGCCCTGCCTCGCCTGCCACGGCAGCCGCCTGAAGCCCGAGGTGCTCGCCGTCACGCTCGGGGGGCGGTCGATCGCCGAGGTCGCCGCGATGCCGATCGGGGAGTGCCAGCACTTCTTGGCCGATCTCGAGCTCAGCCCGCGTGAGGCACAGATCGCCGCCCGGGTGCTCAAGGAGGTCAACGAGCGACTTCGGTTCTTGGTCGACGTCGGTTTGCACTACCTGACCCTCGACCGCCCGGCAGCCACGCTCGCCGGCGGTGAGGCCCAGCGCATCAGGCTGGCCACTCAGATCGGCTCCGGGCTGGTGGGTGTGCTGTACGTGCTGGACGAGCCGAGCATCGGCCTGCACCAGCGCGACAACCGGCGCCTCATCGAGACGCTCGTACGGCTGCGCGATCTCGGCAACACGCTCATCGTGGTCGAGCACGACGAAGACACCATCCGCACCGCCGACTGGGTGGTCGACATCGGACCGGGGGCCGGCGAGCACGGCGGGCAGATCGTCGTGTCCGGGCCGGTGGCCGAGCTGGAGGCGAGTCGCGACTCGATCACCGGCGCCTACGTGTCCGGCCGTCGGCGCATCGAGGTACCGGCAGTGCGCCGACCCGTCGACCCGGCGCGCACCCTGACGATCATCGAGGCCTACGAGCACAACCTTGCCGATGTCAGCGTCGACATCCCGCTCGGCTGCTTCGTCGCGGTCACCGGGGTGAGCGGGTCGGGCAAGTCCACCCTGGTCAACGACGTCCTCTACAACGCGCTCGCCCGTCAGATCTACAAGGCGCGCACCGTGCCCGGCCGGCACCGACGCATCGAGGGGCTCACCCACGTCGACAAGGTCGTGCACGTCGACCAGTCGCCCATCGGTCGCACGCCGCGCTCGAACCCGGCGACCTACACCGGGGTGTTCGACCACGTGCGGCGGTTGTTCGCCGAGACCGAAGAGGCGAAGATCCGCGGCTACCAGCCGGGTCGCTTCTCGTTCAACGTCAAGGGCGGACGCTGCGAGTCGTGCTCCGGCGACGGGACGATCAAGATCGAGATGAACTTCCTGCCCGACGTCTACGTGCCGTGCGAGGTGTGCCACGGCGCCCGGTACAACCGCGAGACGCTCGAGGTGCACTTCAAGGGCAAGACCATCGCCGAGGTTCTCGACATGCCGATCGAGGAGGGCCTGGAGTTCTTCTCCGCCTTCGCCCCCATCGCCCGGCACCTGCGCACCCTGGTCGACGTGGGTCTGGGATACGTCCGGCTCGGCCAGCCCGCCCCCACGCTGTCCGGCGGCGAGGCCCAGCGGGTCAAGCTCGCCTCCGAGCTGCAGAAGCGCTCGACCGGACGCACCGTCTACGTCCTGGACGAGCCCACCACCGGGCTTCACTTCGAGGACGTCCGCAAGCTCATCGACGTGCTGCAGGGTCTGGTCGACAAGGGCAACAGCGTGCTTGTGATCGAGCACAACCTCGACGTCGTCAAGACCGCGGACTGGGTGATCGACCTCGGTCCCGAGGGCGGGTCCGGCGGCGGGACGATCGTGGCGCAAGGAACTCCCGAGCACGTCGCCACGGTGCCGGGCAGCCACACCGGTGGGTTCCTGACCGGGGTGCTGGCGGCCGGCCGCTGATCCCGCAACGAACGAGCCGGGGGAGTCGGCACGCCGACGAGGTCGGGCAGTGGCACGCTAAGGGCATGACAGCGCGATCTATCACCCGCCGAACCGTTCTCGGAGGAGCCGCCGCCGTCGGCGGTGCAGCCGTCCTCGCCGCGTGCAGTACCGGCGACGACACGGCCGACACCGCGGACGCCCCCGTGGACGAGACCGACGACGCCGCCGCCGACACGACCGAAGGCGACGCCACCGCCGGCGAGGAGCCCCTCGTGGCGGTCGGCGACGTCCCCGTCGGTAGTGGCGTGATCCTCGGCGTAGCCAAGGTGGTCGTCACCCAGCCCACCGAGGGCGACTTCAAGGGCTTCTCGAGCACGTGCACGCACCAGGGCTGCCAAGTCTCGTCGGTCAGCGACGACGCCATCACCTGTGCCTGCCACAACTCGACGTTCTCGATCGAGGACGGCTCGGTTCTCGGCGGTCCTGCCACCGCCCCGTTGCCGTCCGTCCCCGTCGCCGTGGACGGCGACCAGGTGGTGCCCGCCTGAGCGTGCTGCTCCCACGGCACGTGCCTGCGCCACCCGTGTCCTGGCGTGGCTGACCCGTCCACCTACCGGCCCGCGTCGGGGTCGATCCCGGACGCGCCCGGCGTGTACCGGTTCTTCGACCCCGACGGTCGCGTCGTCTACGTCGGCAAGGCCAAGAGCCTGCGCTCGCGGCTCAGTTCGTACTTCGCCGACCTGTCCGCCCTGCACCCGCGTACCCAGGCGATGGTGTCGGCGGCCGCACGCGTCGACTGGACGCTCGTCGGCAACGAGGTCGAGGCCCTGCAGCTGGAGTACTCCTGGATCAAGGAGTTCGACCCGCGGTTCAACGTCCGCTATCGCGACGACAAGTCCTACCCGTACCTGGCCGTCACCGTGGGTGAGGAGTACCCGCGCGTGCTCGTCATGCGCGGGGCCAAGCGCAAGGCCGTGCGCTACTTCGGGCCGTACTCCCACGCCTGGGCCATCCGCGAGACCCTCGACCAGGTGCTTCGGGTCTTCCCCGTGCGCACATGCTCATCCGGAGTCTTTCGGCGCGCGGGCCAGGTCGGCCGCCCGTGCCTGCTCGGCTACATCGGCAAGTGCTCGGCCCCGTGCGTCGACCGGGTGTCTGCGCAGGAGCACCGCGCGCTCGTGGACGACTTCGTCGCTTTCATGGAGGGCCGGACCGCCGGTTTCTTGAAGCGCCTGCGCACCGAGATGGCGGCGGCGGCGCAGGCCCAGGAGTACGAGCGCGCCGCCCGCCTGCGCGACGACATCGTGGCCCTGGAACGAGCGCTGGAGAAGAACGCCGTCGTGCTCGGCGACGGCACGGACGCCGACGTCGTCGCTCTGGCCGAAGACCCGCTCGAGGTCGCCGTCCAGGTGTTCCACGTGCGCGGTGGACGCGTGCGCGGACAGCGGGGCTGGGTCGCCGACCGCACCGACGATGCAGACGTCGGCGACCTCGTCGAGCGCTTCTTGCTGCAGATGTACTCCGAGGTCGACCCGGGCGCCGTCCCGCGACTGGTGCTCGTCCCCGCCCTGCCGCTCGACCCGGACGAGACGACGGCCCTCGCCGACGTCCTCACTGCCCACCGCGGCGGCCGGGTCGACCTTCGTATCCCGGTGCGCGGCGACAAGAAGGCGCTGCTGGAGACCGTCGCCCAGAACGCCGGCCAGACCCTCGCGCTGCACAAGACCCGACGCGCGAGCGACCTCACCACGCGCAGCCGGGCGCTCGAGGAGATCCAGCAGGCGCTCGACCTGCCGGAGGCACCGCTGCGGATGGAGTGTGTCGACGTCTCCCACCTGATGGGCGACGCCGTGGTCGCGTCGCTCGTGGTCTTCGAGGACGGCCTGCCGCGCAAGGGGGAGTACCGCCGGTTCGAGGTCAAGTCCGCCGGTGGGCGCGCCTCGGACGTGGAGGCGATCGCCGAGGTCGTGACGCGCCGGTTCCGCCGCTACCTCGAGGAGCGTGAGGCCGTCGGCGAGGTCGAGAGCGCGGTGGAGCCGGGATCAGAGCCTGGCCCGGACGTCGACGCGGTCGCCCCGGCGCTCGACCCCACCACCGGGCGTCCCCGACGGTTCGCCTATGCGCCCTCGCTGCTGGTCGTCGACGGTGGGCAGGCCCAGGTGAACGCTGCGGCATCGGCTCTGACCGAGCTGGGCATCGACAGCGGTCCCGGCGGCGTGGCGATCGCCGGCCTGGCCAAACGGCTCGAAGAGGTGTGGCTGCCCGGCGAGCCCGACCCGGTGATCCTGCCGCGCACCAGCGAGGGCCTGTACCTGCTTCAGCGGCTGCGCGACGAGGCGCACCGCTTCGCCATCACCTATCACCGCAGCAAGCGGCGCAAGTCGGCCGTGGCCAGCGTCCTCGACGACGTTCCCGGCCTCGGAGACGTGCGACGGCAGGCCCTGCTGCGCCACTTCGGGTCGGTGAAGCGACTACGGTCGGCATCGGCAGAGCAGATCGCACAGGTGCGGGGCATCGGCCCGGTTCTGGCTGAGGCGATCGTCGAGGCGTTGGCCGCAGACCGGTCATCCCCGTCGGTCAACGTCACCACGGGTGAGATGCTCGGCTGAGGCGAGCGAACGGGGCGCCGACCGGCGGCCTGCTCATCCATCGAGGGGGAGCGAGGAGGGGATCGTGCCGTTCCAACCCGTGCGAGGCACCGACCTTCTGGTCATCACCGGAATGTCCGGGGCCGGCAAGTCTGCGGTCGCGAACGTGCTCGAAGACCTGGGCTGGTGGGTGGTCGACAACATCCCCCCACGCCTGCTGCCCCAGCTCGTCGAGACCGTCGGCACCCACGGCGCCAAGCTCGCCATCGTCGCCGACGTCCGCGGCGGCGAGCTGTTCGCCGAGCTGGACGACGCGGTGCGCGCGGCCAGCAACCCTGACCGCCGCCCCACCGTGCTCTTTCTTGAGGCGTCCGACGAGGTGCTGGTACGCCGCTTCGAGAGTGCCCGTCGCCCGCACCCGCTGCAGGGAGAGGGACGCATCCTCGACGGCATCGTCGCCGAGCGTCAGGTGCTGTCCGCGCTGCGCTCGGGCGCCGACCTGGTGGTCGACACCTCCAGCCTGACCATCCACCAGCTCGGTCACCGGGTGCGGGCCGCCTTCGCCGACGAGGTCGAGACCCTGCGCGTCATCGTCTTGTCGTTCGGGTTCAAGTACGGCATCCCGGTGGACGCCGACCTTGTCGCCGACCTGCGCTTTCTGCCCAACCCCTTCTGGGTGCCCGAGCTGCGTCCGCACACGGGACGCGATGCCACGGTGCGCGACTACGTGCTCGGCCAGGAGCGGGCCGGCGCATTCTTGGCCGCCTACACCGACGTGCTCGACACCGTCCTGCCCGGCTACCTTGCCGAGGGCAAGCGCTTCGCCACGCTGGCCGTCGGCTGCACCGGGGGCAAGCACCGCAGCGTCGCGGTCGGCGACGAGCTCACCCGCATCCTCACCGAGAAGGGCTACGTGGCCCACGCCGTCCATCGCGACCTCGGCCGCGAGTGAGCGCCATGTCCACCGACGCCCCGCCTGGCCGCGACCACCCCGCGGGACCGGCCGTCGTCGCGCTCGGCGGGGGCCACGGCCTGGCGGCGTCTCTCTCGTCGCTGCGCCTGCTCACCGACGACCTCACCGCCGTGGTCACCGTGGCCGACAACGGTGGGTCCAGCGGACGCATCCGTGACCAGTACGACGTGCTGCCACCGGGAGACCTGCGCATGGCCCTGGCGGCGCTGTGCGGGGACGACGACTGGGGTCAGACCTGGGCCCAGGTGCTGCAGCACCGCTTCGCCGGTGACGGCGACCTCTGCGGCCACGCGCTGGGCAACTTGCTGATCGCCGCCGTCTGGCAGCGCCTCGGCGACCCCGTCGCCGGCCTCGACCTCGTGGGTGCCCTGCTGCGCTCGCGCGGGCGCGTCCTGCCGATGTCGACTGCGCCGCTCAGCCTGCGGGCACTCGTCGCCGCCAGCCCGACCGAGCCGCCGAGCGAGGTCGTCGGGCAGGTGCAGGTGGCCACCACCCCTGGCAACGTCGTCGATGTCTCGCTGGTGCCGAACGACCCGCCGGCCTGCCCGGACGCAGTCAAGGCCGTCCTGGACGCCGACCTCGTGGTGCTCGGCCCCGGCTCATGGTTCAGCTCGGTCATCCCGCACCTGCTGGTGCCGGAGCTCTCCCACGCCGTGTCAACAACATCGGCCACTCGGCTCGTGCTTCTCAACCTTCGCTCGGCCACCCCGGAGACCGAGCGGTACGCACCGCATGACCTGCTGGACGTGCTGGGGCAGTACGCGCCGGGCCTCGGCGTGGACGTCGTGCTCGCCGACGACGCCTCGGTTCTCGACCGACGTGCCCTGCGCGCGTCGGCCGCCCGCCTGGGTGCCGAGCTCGAGCTGGCCCCGCTGGCCGCCGACGGCGCCGGCGACCGGCACGACCCCGAACGACTGACCAGGGCTCTTGCGACCCTTGGCGGTCGTGGCAGGATGCCCTCGTGGCGATGACGGAAGCGGTGAAGTCAGAGCTCGCCGCCCTCCCCATCACCAAGAGCTGTTGCCGCAAGGCCGAGACCGCCACGCTGCTGCGCTTTGGCGGGGGCCTGCACATCGTCGGCGGCCGCATCGTCGTCGAGGCCGAGCTCGACACGGGGGCCGCGGCGCGACGGCTACGGCGCAACCTCGCCGACGTCTTCGGTCACCGCAGCGAGCTGGTCGTCGTCCAGCCGACCGGCATCCGCAAAGGACCGCGCTACCTCGTGCGGGTGACCCGCGACGGGGAGGGCCTCGCCCGGCAGACAGGACTGATCGACGTCCGCGGACGACCTGTCCGCGGCCTACCGCCGGCCGTTGTCAACGGCCACGTCTGCGACGCTGAGTCTGCCTGGCGCGGCGCTTTCCTTGCCCACGGGTCGCTGATGGAACCCGGCCGGTCTGCCTCTCTCGAGGTGACGAGCCCGGGCTCGGAGGCTGCTCTGGCGCTGGTCGGCGCCGCCCGCCGGCTCGGCATCGCGTCCAAGGCCCGCGAGGTACGCGGTGTCGACCGGGTCGTCATCCGCGATGCCGAGGCCATCAGTGCTCTGCTCACCCGCTTGGGCGCCCACGAGTCCGTCCTCGCCTGGGAGGACCGCCGGGTACGCCGGGAGGTACGGGCCACCGCCAACCGGCTCGCGAACTTCGACGACGCCAACATGCGCCGTTCCGCGCGGGCTGCCGTGGCAGCCTCGGCCCGCGTCGACCGCGCGCTGGAGATCCTCAGCGACGACATCCCCGACCACCTGCGGACCGCCGGCGAGCTGCGCATGAAGCACCGCCAGGCGAGCCTCGAAGAGCTCGGGCAGCTCTCCGACCCGCCGATGACGAAGGACGCAATCGCCGGGCGCATCCGACGCCTGCTGGCGATGGCCGACAAGAAGGCGCGCGACCTAGGCATACCGGACACCGAGTCGGGGCTGAGCCCCGACCTGCTCGCCCCATGACCACAAAGCGGCCCGATCGTCTGGAACAGGTGACGCGTCCCCAGCCCCTGTCCTACTGTCTGAGGTGAGTGACGAACGCAACCTCCGCACACCAGGATCGAGAACGACTCGATCCCCCTCCCCGTCGGCCGCCGCGCCGGCAGAAAGGTCTGACCGTGACAGTTCGGGTCGGAATCAACGGCTTCGGCCGTATTGGACGCAACTTCCTTCGTGCGATCGACGTCGCCGGGTCCGACGTCGAGATCGTCGGTATCAACGACCTCACTGACAACAAGACCCTCGCCCACCTTCTCAAGTACGACTCGATCCTCGGCCCGTTCAAGCGCGAGGTGAGCCACGACGACGACAACATCTACATCGATGGCCGCGCGATCCACGCCTCCGCCGAGCGTGACCCGAAGCAGATCGGCTGGGGCGACATCGGCGCCGACGTCGTCATCGAGTCGACCGGCGTGTTCCGTACCGGCCCGCAGTGCCAGCCGCACCTCGACGGCGGAGCCAAGAAGGTCATCATCTCCGCGCCGGCCAAGGACGTCGACGGCACGTTCGTCATGGGCATCAACGAGGGTGACTACGACCCGGCGACGATGAACGTCATCTCCAACGCGTCCTGCACCACCAACTGCCTTGCTCCGATGGTGCGCGCGATCCTGGACAGCGTCGGCCTCGAGCGTGGCCTCATGACCACGATCCACGCCTACACCAACGACCAGCCGGTGCTCGACTTCGCGCACTCCGACCTGCGTCGTGCGCGGGCCGCCGCGACCAACATGATCCCCACGTCCACGGGTGCGGCTGCAGCCATCGGGCTCGTCATCCCCGAGATGAAGGGCAAGCTGGACGGCTACGCCATGCGCGTGCCGGTGCCGACCGGCTCGGCCACCGACCTCACGTTCGAGATGAGCCGTGAGGGCACCGCCGAAGAGATCAATGCCGCATTCAAGGCTGCGTCGGAGTCCGACGCCCTCGCCGGCAAGCTCGTCTACACCGAAGACCCCATCGTCTCCAGCGACATCGTCACCTCGCCCGCATCGGTCACGATCGACGCGCTCAGCACGACGACGATCGGCCGCACCGCCAAGGTGCTCGGCTGGTACGACAACGAGTGGGGCTACAGCAACCGCCTCATCGACATCAGCGAGCTGGTCGGCAACAACCTCTAGCACGCGCATCACCCACACGTGAGACGTCCGAGGGTCCTTCGGGTCCCTCGGACGTGTCACGTCCGTACACGTTCCCCGCACGCGCCGCCGCGCGGCGTGCAAGCAGAGAGGACACCGCAGTGGTAGCCACCATCGACGGCCTCGGAGACCTGCGCGGCAAGCGCGTGCTGGTCCGGGCCGACTTCAACGTCCCGCTCGACGGGCAGACGATCACCGACGACGGTCGCATCAGGGCTGCGCTGCCCGGCGTCACCCAGCTGCGTGACGCCGGCGCCAAGGTGGTCGTCATGGCCCATCTCGGGCGACCGAAGGGCGAGCCGAAGCCCGAGTACTCCCTGGCACCGGTCGCCGCCCGGCTCAGCGAGCTTCTCGGCATCGACGTCGCGTTCGCCTCCGACACCGTCGGCGACTCGGCGCAGTCCGTCGTCGCCGGCCTCGCCGACGGCGACGTCGCGCTGCTGGAGAACCTTCGCTTCAACGCCGGCGAGACGAGCAAGGACGACGCCGAGCGTGGCGCGTTCGCCGACCAGCTCGCCACCCTCGGCGACGCCTACGTCAACGACGGGTTCGGCGTCAGCCACCGCAAGCAGGCATCGGTCACCGACATCGCCGAGCGTCTGCCGCACGCCGCCGGCCCCTTGGTGCTCAAAGAGGTCGAGGCGTTCGGCGCGGTGCTCACCGACCCGGCCCGTCCCTACGTCGTCGTGCTCGGCGGCTCGAAGGTGTCGGACAAGCTGGGCGTGATCGACAACCTGCTGGGCAAGGTCGACCGCCTGCTCATCGGTGGTGGCATGTGCTTCACCTTCCTCAAGGCCCAGGGCCACGAGGTCGGGACGTCTCTGCTGGAGGCCGACCAGCTGCCCACGGTCGAGGAGTACCTGCGCGCCGCGCAGGGGAGTGGTGTCGAGATCGTCCTGCCGGTCGACGTGGTCGTCGCGCCGCAGTTCAGCGCCGACGCCCCCGCGACCGTCGTGGCGGTGGACGCCATCCCCGCCGATCAGATGGGGCTGGACATCGGACCGGAGTCGATCGAGCTCTTCCGGTCGAAGATCGTCGACGCCAAGACCGTCGTCTGGAACGGCCCGATGGGCGTGTTCGAGATGGCGCCTTTCGCCACCGGGACGCTCGAGGTAGCCAAGGCGATCAGCGAGATCGATGGCCTCTCGGTCGTCGGCGGCGGCGACTCAGCGGCTGCTGTCCGCCAGCTCGACCTCGAGGAAGGCTTCGGCCACATCTCCACCGGTGGCGGCGCCAGCCTCGAGCTGCTCGAAGGCAAGACCCTGCCCGGACTCGCTGCACTGGAGGACTGATCACATGACCCACGCCCGCACCCCGTTCATGGCGGGGAACTGGAAGATGAACCTCAACCACCTGGAGGCGATCGCGCACGTCCAGGCGGTCGCGTTCAGCCTCACCGACGACGACTACGACGCGGTCGAGGTGGGGGTGATGGTGCCGTTCACCGACATCCGCTCGGTGCAGACGCTCACCGACGCCGACAAGATCCGCATCGTGTACGGCAGCCAGGACATCTCCGCGCACGACTCCGGCGCCTTCACCGGCGAGATCAGCGGACCGATGCTGGCCAAGCTCGGGTGCACCTACGCCGTCGTCGGCCACTCCGAGCGTCGCGCCTACCACGACGAGGACGACGCCGTCGTCAACAGCAAGGTGGTCGCCGCCTACCGCAACGACCTCGTCCCGATCTTGTGCATCGGTGAGGAGAAGCAGATCCGCGAGGCCGGTGGGCACGTGGCGCACACGCTGTCGCAGCTCGACGGCGGGCTGGCTGACATCCCCGCCGAGCAGGCCGAGCGCATTGTCATCGCCTACGAGCCGGTGTGGGCGATCGGGACGGGGCTGACCGCCACGCCCGAGGACGCACAGGAGATGTGCGGCGCGATCCGCACCCGTCTGGCCGAGCTGTACAGCCAGGACGTCGCCGACAAGATCCGCATCCAGTACGGCGGGTCGGTGAAGGGCTCGAATGCCGCGGCGATCATGGCCCAGCCCGATGTCGACGGGGCCCTCATCGGTGGAGCGAGCCTCGACCCGGAGGACTTCGTCGCCATCATCCGGTTCCGCAACGGCTGATCGCGCTGCTCGTCGGCAGCACGAGCACGGGGGGCGGGTTCTGGCGTACCCTAGGCAGAACCCGTTCCCGTTTCAGAAGGCCCACCCATGCTGCTCGCGTTCCAGATTCTGCTTGTCGTGACCAGTCTTCTGCTGCTGCTCCTGGTGCTGCTGCACAAGGGCAAGGGCGGTGGGCTGTCGGACATGTTCGGTGGCGGGGTCTCCACGTCGCTGGGCGGGTCGTCGATCGCTGAGCGCAACCTCGACCGGCTGACGGTCGCCGTCGGGGTCGTCTGGGGTGCCAGCATCATCGCTGCGCAGCTGCTCGTCTGAGACAGCCGGACGCACGTCGGGCTGTCGCGGTTCGTCGACCACTCGACGTCAGGGCTCTGCCGTTCGGCGCGCTGGCCGGCGGTGGCATCGTCGGAACCGTGGACCACGGTAGGTAGCATCGCCGCCATGGCGGGCGGAAGTGCGATCAGGGGCAGCCGGGTAGGGGCCGGGCCGATGGGGGAGACCGAGCGCGGTGAGCTCGAGTCGCGGGTCTACGTGACCTTCTACTGCCAGAAGGGCCACGCCGCCTCGCACGCGTTCGCCCACGACGCCGAGATACCGGAGTTCTGGGACTGCCCCAAGTGCGGGCTGCCCTCAGGCCAGGACGAGCTGAACCCGCCGCCTGCGCCCGTCATCGAGCCGTACAAGACCCACCTGGCCTACGTGAAGGAGCGTCGCTCCGACGAGGACGGCGCGCAGATCCTCGAAGAGGCGTTGGAGACCTTGCGCGGCAAGCCCCACTTCTGACCCTAGAGGAACGTCACGGTCAGCGCGTGGATCACGACGCCGACCAGGGCGCCGACCACGAACCCGTTGATCCTGATGAACTGAAGGTCGCGGCCGACGTGCAGCTCGATGCGCTGCGAGGTCTCCCCGGCGTCCCATGCCCGCACCGTGTCGGAGATGACGGCGGTGACGTCGTCGCGGTAGGCGGTCGTCACGTGCACGATCGCATCGGCGACCCAGCGGTTGACCTTGGCGGCCAGCTCCGGGTCGTTCTGCAGAGACGTGCCGAGCGTGACGAGCTGGGCTCGCAGCTGCTCGCGTAGCCCGCTGTCGGGGTCGTCCACCATGTCGGCCAGGCTCTGCTGGGCAGATGTCCACAGGTAGTCCAGCAACCCGCGGGCCTCGGGGTGGGTGAGTAGCTCGTCGCGCGCCCGCTCGACCCGGTGGATCGTGTCGAGATCGTGCCGCATGTCGTCGGCGAAGTTGGTGAGCAGTCGGTCGAGCGTGCCGCGGATGTCGTGCTCGGGGTCGCTGCGTACCTCCGCAGCCACCCGCATGATCTCGTTGTAGATGCGCTCGGCCACCAGGTCGTCGACGAAGCGCGGTGACCAGCCGGGGGCCTGCCCGGCGACGGTGCGCAGCACGGTGGCGCGGTTGTCGCGCAGCCAGAGCCACGTGCGGTCGACGATGACGTCGACGAGCCCGTGGTGCGCGCCGTCGGAGACGATCTGGCCGAGCAGCGTTCCCAGCGGCTGGCTGACGTCCATCGTGGCCAGCCGGCGCATGACGGCGAACTCAACGGTGGCGCGGACGTCGTGGTCGCCGAGCACCCGCAGGCCGCCACGCGCCCAGGCGGCGATCTCGTCGGAGACGCGGGCCGCGTTCTCCGGCTCGGCGATCCAGCGGCCCAGGCGGGGCGCGACGTCGACGGTGTCGATGCGCGATCGCACGCTGCTCTCCTGCAAGAAGTTGTCGCCGACGAACGTGGAGAGGCTGTCGCCGAGCTGGTCCTTCTTGCGCGGGATGATCGCTGTGTGGGGGATGGGCAGTCGCATCGGATGCTTGAACAGCGCCGTCACCGCGAACCAGTCGGCGAGGCCGCCGATCATGCCGGCCTCGGCCGCCGCTGCCAGGTACCCGACCCACTCCGGGCCGCCGGCACGCTCGGCGCGAGCCGCGATGACGTACACGACGGCTGCCAGAGCGATGAGCCCTGTTGCGATCACCTTCATGCGTCGCAGGTCGCGGCGACGCTGCTCGTCGGCGGTCTGCGTGCCCCTCGGAACCGTGAGGGTCGCCGCGCTGCTCACTCGCTGGCCTCTCGGATGGTGTCGATGGCCCGCGCGACCCGCGTCGACTCCCCGAGCGGGAGCACGTAGGCGGAGGCGTCCCCACGGATCGCCCGGCTCACGTGCTCGACCATCACCTGGTAGGGGTCGACCGGCGGGAACTGAAGCACCATGAACCCACTGGCCGTCGTGGCCGACAACGTGGACGCCTCGAACCAGCTCGTGTGCGCCGGTGGCTCGAGCGACAGGCTGCCGGCCTCGCCGGCGATGTGCACCCACTGGCCGGCCGGCTCGTCCACCGACATGCGGGCCGACACGGTGGCTGCGCCGACGCGCAGCTCGGCGCGGGTCGTGAGGTCGACCCCACCGGGGTGGCGGGTGACTTGGGTGCTGACCACCTCGACGGGGCCTTCGGGCAGCGCCCACAGCGCGGCCCCGACGGCGTACGGACCGAGGTCGTACAGCGCCCCGCCACCCTTCGTCGGGTCGAGGCGGTAGTTGTCGGCCTTGACGGTCGGAAAGGTGAACCCGGAGTCGACGGACGTCACCGTGCCGAGGGCGCCGGTGGCGATGAGTGCCTCGGCCCGGCGGGTCCGCGGGTGCCAGCGCGACCAGGTCGCCTCCACGACCATGCGGTCAGCCTGCTCGGCCGCCGCCGCCATCCGCTCGACCTCGGCCGAGGTCAGCCCGAGCGGCTTCTCGCACAGCACGTGCTTGCCCGCGTCGAGGGCGGCGAGTGTCCACGGCAGGTGGGCGTCGTTGTTGAGCGAGATGTAGACGGCGTCGACGTCGGGGTCGGCGATGACTCCTTCGTAGGAGTCGTACGCCTGCCCGACCGGGCTCAACGACTGGGCGCGGGCGATGTCTCGTGCCGCAGCCGCCGCAAGGATCGCGCCGTCGGCGCAGTGCACCGCAGGTCCGAGCGCACGGTGTGCGATCCAGCCGGCTCCGACGAACCCCCACCGGACGGCATCGCTCGGCGTGCGACCGCGCCCGGCGCGCGGGCTCATGCCGGCCTCACCGGGGTCGACCCGGCAACGGCGGAGGACTCGGCGGCCTCCATCAGTGCGACCACGGCACGGCTGTGCGCGGCCTGCACGGTCATCGGCAGGCCACGCAGCAGGTGGTCGGCCAGCTCGCGGTGAAACGCGTATGCCGGTGCCGGGGGAGCGGCCAGCGCGGTGACCGAGCCGTCCGCGTGGTGCAGGCTCATGGCCGCGGGGGAGTCGGCCGTTGCCAGCACGTCCTCGGCCAGGGTGCCGATAGCCGTGCGCCCGACGACCCTCTCGGTGCGCCAGTCGCCGCGGATCGCGCCAGCGGTACCCAGGGCCAGCCACTTCGGCTTGCTCGCCGCAGCAAGGTCGGAGTGGATGAACTCGGCCTCTCGTCCGTCGGCGAAGTGCACCGTGACGCGGGAGTGGTCGGCATTGGTGACGTCGTGCCAGCGCCGCTTGTGGTTGGCGGCGCTCACGTGGCTGATCTCGCCCGGCATCAGGTCGAGCACCTGGTCGAGAAAGTGCGAGCCCCAGTCGAAGATGGCACCGCCGGAGACCGTGGCATCGGAGTGCCAGTAGTTGCAGGGGTGGCCGTACCCGCCGACGAACGACTCGAAGTGAAAGAGCTCGCCGATCGCACCCTCGCTCACGAGGCGGCGCATCACCAGGTAGTCGGGGTCGAAGCGGCGGTTCTGGTAGACCACGACGAGACGGTCGAGGTCGTCGGCCATCCGCAGAACCTCGTCGCACTCGGCGGCGGTCAGCGCCATGGGCTTCTCGAGCACGACGTGCTTGCCCGCCTGCAGGGCGCGCACTGCCCAGTCGGCGTGGCTGCTCGGCGGCGTGGACACGACCACGAGGTCGACCGACTCGTCGGCCAGCAGCGCGTCGGAGTCGGTGTACGTCGTGACGTCCGCGGCCACCGACCTCGCGACGTCGAGCCGCGCTGGGTTGAGGTCGCTCACCGCTGCGAGCGAGAGTCCGGGGACGGCGTCGGCGGCGAGGGCGTGCTCGTGCCCGATCGCGCCGTAGCCGACCATGGCGACGCCGACATCCTCGGCGTCGCTGCGATGCGCGGCCGCTAGCCCCAGGTGACGGACGAGGCGCAGCAGCTCACGCTGCTGCCAGACCTCCGGGTCGCCGCCGAGCAGCACGGTTCCGAGCCCGGCGGCGGCGTTCCAGGTACACACGGGGTAGTCACGGAAGCCGAGGTTGGCTGTGACCAACACCTGGACGTCGCCGGACACCTTCTCGGCGACCAGTAGGCGGTCGGTCACAAGCAGGTCGTCGAGGCGACGCGGGTCGACGCCGGGCCCGGGACGCAGCCGCGTCTCGTGGCGCGGCGTCCATGAGCCCGGGGTGACGCCGGCCGCGTCGGCCAGCGCGGGCAGCACCTCGACCGTGGCTCCGACCAGAAGCACCGGCAGCTGCTGGCAAAGGCCTAGCACCTCCGACACGACCGACTCGGCCTCGTCCGACGACGCCGCATGGTCGACCACCACGAGGGCGAGGTCACCGGGCGCTGGGTCGGCCGTGCTGGGCAGGCCGCCCAGCAGGGGGCCGTCGTCGACGGCGGTATAGCCGGCAGCCGCCACCCAGCCGGCACCGGCGAGCGCGGTCCACAATCGGGGGTTGTCGCAGTGATGTCGAATGACCAAGGTCGCCACGCCGGTGACCTTACGGTGCCGCCCCGACACTGTCGTGACGACGCCGCCAGGGACGTCGTTGGGGCGCAACGGCAGCGTCCGGGGCGGGCATCACCCCATCTATCCAGCCGACCATGATGGGGCCGTGCGAACCATCGGGCTCCTCGGCGGGATGAGTTGGGAGTCGTCGCTGCTCTACGAGCAGATCATGAACCAGCAGGTGCGCGCCCGCCTCGGTGGCGTGCACTCCGCCGACCTGCTCGTGCGCTCCTACGACTTCGCTGTGGTCGAGGCCCTGCAGGCCGCCGACGACTGGGACGCGGCGGGACGCCTGCTCGCCGGTGACGCCGCGGCCCTCGTCGCTGCCGGGGCGGACGCCGTTGTGCTGTGCACGAACACCATGCACCAGGTGGCCGATGTGATCGAGGCGGCCATCGACGTCCCGCTGCTGCACATCGCCGACCCGGTCGTGCACGCAGCCAACACCGCCGGCGTGCGCAGCCTGGCCCTGCTCGGTACCAGGTTCACGATGGAGCAGCCGTTCCTGCGCGACCGGCTCGAGGCCGCCGGCCTGCGCGTGCTCGTGCCCGATGCAACGGGCAGGCAGCTCGTCCACGACGTGATCTACGGCGAGCTCGTCCGTGGCGTGGTGAGCCCGGAGTCACGACGAGCCGTCCTCGACGTCGTGGAGGCGCTGGCTGAGCGAGGCGCGACCGGGGTGGTGTCCGGATGCACCGAGATCGAGCTGCTCATCGGCGCGGACGATGTCGGCGTGGCCTTCTTGCCGACCACGCGCCTGCATGCTCTCGCCGCGGTCGACTTCGCGTTGGGCCAGTGACAGGCTGCGACGATGCGCGCAGCGGTGATGGAGCGACATGGTGGACCCGAGGCCATGGTCGTCCGCGACGACGTCGACGAGCCGTCGCCCGGGGTGGGGCAGGTGCTCGTCGGTGTACGAGCCGCCGGGGTGAACAACACCGACATCTGGACGCGCGAGGGTGCCTACGGCAGCCCGGCCGACCCGGACGCGGTGGCGGGATGGCTGGGGGTACCCGTCGACACCCCACGCATCCAGGGCGCCGACATCGCCGGGGTCGTCCAGGTGGTCGGTCCCGGGGTGGACGATGGCTGGGTCGGCCGCCGCGTGCTCGTCGACCCGGCCTTCTACGCCGACGCGTCGCCGGATGCCGATGTCGTGGCCCTGCTGGGATCGGAGGACGACGGTGGGTTCGCCGAGGCGGTCGTCGTTGACGCCGAGCAGGTGCACGACGTGTCGGACTCACCGCTGAGCGACGCCGAGCTCGCGTGCCTACCGATCGCGTACGGAACCGCGACGGGCATGCTGGCGCGGGGACGAGCCACCGACGCCGAGTGCGTCGTCGTCACGGGCGCCTCCGGGGGCGTGGGGGTGGCACTCGTCCAGCTCGCATCAGCGGCCGGCTTGCGCGTGGTGGCGCTGTCGACGCACGACAAGGCCGAGCGCCTGATCAAGCTCGGCGCCGACGTGGTCGTCGACCGGCACTCCAGCACGCTGACCGACGACCTGGCTGCGGCGGCGCCGAGCGGGATCGACCTCGTTGCCGACGTCGTGGGCGGCGACCTCTTCTCGATCTGGCCCGGTGTGATCTCGCGGCGCGGTCGCATCGTGGTGGCCGGCGCGATCGCCGGTCCGGTGGTGACGCTCGACCTGCGCCCGCTCTACCTGCAGCAGCGGCAGATCATCGGCTCGACCATGCACACGCGCCGCGACTTCGGCGCGCTGGTCGAGCGGGCACGGCGGGGCGAGATCAGCCCGCCGATCGCCGCCCGATTCGGCCTCGATCAGATCCACGAGGCGCAGCGGGCGCTGCGCCGCGGGTCGTCGATCGGCAAGGTCGTCATCGACCGGATGCGTGCGCCGGGCACCGCGACGGGCACCTGACGACCACCACGATGGCCGTGGCCGACGCTCGAGGGTTGACGCCCGCACAGGGCTCCCGGATGGACTACTGCTGCTGGGTCTCGCGGGCGGTCGTGGCGACGAGCCCGATGAGCTGCTCCCAGTGCGTGAGGACGGCGAAGTGCCCGGCGTCCGGGAGCACCTGCAGGCGCGAGTCCCGCAGCAGCTCGTCGAGCCGCCGGGCCATGGCCACGTCGACGATGGTGTCGGCCGCGCCGTGGACGAGATCAACGTGCTGCGGCACCTGCGACATCTGGAAGGCCAGCGGTGCTGCCGAGTTGTAGTCGGCGAGAATGCCGTCCACCCCGTCGGCCCAGGCCACCGCCTGGGACTCCTCGATGACAGGCCGGAAGAGGGGGTCGCGCATGACGGCTTGGTCGGGCGGGGAGAAGTAGCGGATCGAGCCGTCGACGAAGGCAGTGACGTCCTTGGTGACCTGGCCGCCCTGGAGCTTCAACCAGGCTCGCTGCAGCACCGGGACGTGGCGCAGCCGTCGCGGCATGGCGCTGATCCAGCTGAGCTGCCGCAGCGCCCCCGGCTCGTCGATGAGGCCGAGCGACCCGCAGGCGACCACATGGGTGACGCGCTGCGGCATGGCAGCAGCCGCCGCGAGAGCGTGCAGACCGCCGAGCGACCAGCCCAGCACGGCGAACCGGTCGATGCCGAGCTGGTCGGCCAACGCGGTGACGTCTCCCGCGGAGTCAGTCATGCTCCGGTCTGGCTGAAGGGTGGACTCGCCATATCCAGCCCGGTCCAGGCAGAGCAGGCGCACACCCGCCTCTCGTGCGATCTCGACGTCTGGGTGCCAGAGCCGCGGGTACTGCCAACCGTGCTGGTAGATGACGGGAATCCCGTCCGGGTCGCCCATCTCGGTGTAGCCCAGCTGACGCCCATCGGGAACGGTGATGGTCTGCATGACAACCCCCTCCGGCGCGGGGATCGTCCCCGCTCACTTCTGCCTACTCTGGGGGCGGCGCAGGCGCCAGAGGCGCACGAGCCGGCTCGACCGAGCACCGCTGAGGGGCCCGGTGCCTCAGAAGGCAGCGAGCTCGTCGCGAAGCTGCGCCAGCCCGACACTGCCGAGGCCGAGCGCGTAGGAGTGGAACTCCTTGAGGTCGAACGCGTCGGAGTGGCGGGCCTTCGCGTCGTCGCGGCCCTGCAGCCAGACCCGCTCGCCCACCTTGTAGCTGATCGCCTGGGCCGGCATGCCGATGTAGCGGTCGATCTCGCTCGCCATGAACTCGCGCGGGAAGGGCGCGGCGTTGACGGCGATCTCCAGCGCGGCCCCAGGCGTCATGGGCGCACCGGGCACGAGCCAGTCGGCGGAAAACCCCGGGTCGTCCGGTACCCGCAGCCCCAGGTGCAGGCCGATGTCGATGACGACCCGCGCGGCTCGCATCGCCGAGGTCGCCAGGGCGCCCAGCTCGTACACCGGGTCGTCGAGGTAGCCGAGCTCACCCATGAGCCGCTCGGCGTACAGCGCCCAGCCCTCGGAGTAGCCGCTGGTGAAGCTCAGCCGCTGGAACCGCGTCATCTCGCTCGGACGCGCCTTCGCGCCGCCGATCTCGAGGTGGTGCCCCGGGACGCCCTCGTGGTAGCAGATCGCCTTCTCCAGCCAGAGCGGGAACGACGTGCGTCCCTGCGTCGGGTACCAGGTGCGACCCGGACGGCTGAAGTCCTCCGTCGGCGGTGTGTAGTACATGGCGGCCGCGCCGCCGGGTGGGGCGATCATCGCCTCGACGCGACGAATCGTGGGCGGGATGTCGAAGTGCACGCCGTCCAGCTGCTCGACAGTGGTGTCCATGAGCGCCTGCAGCCACTCCCGCAGGGCATCGGCACTGTCCAGCACGTAGGCCGGGTCGGCCTTGACGTGCTCGACGACCTCGGCGAGGGAGCGGCCCGGCAAGATCTGGTCCCCTACCTGCTCCATCCGCGCGAGCAGCCGGGCGAGCTCGGCCCAGCCCCACGTGTAGGTCTCGTCGAGGTCGACGTCGTCGCCGGTCCAGAAGCGGGCGTGCACCCCATAGCGCTCGGCTCCGACGCCGATCTGCTCGCTGGCCTGCGGCGCGTACTCCTCGCGCAGGTAGCGGCCCGTCTCGTCCAGGGCGGCGGACGCCGCCTGCGCGGCGGTGGCCAGCCGTGCCGACAAGGCGGCCGGGACGTCGTCGGCGCGTGCCGCCAGCACGGTGAAGAACCCTGGGTCGCCGTCGGCGCCGGCCCACCCCTGGGTCTGTTCCGCCACGACCAGCGCGAGGCGCTGCGACCCCGGCAGACCCGCGGCGAGCCCGGCCGCCAGCGCCTCGCGGTAGCTGCGCAGCGAGCCGGGAACCTTCTGCATGCGCTCGGCGACGAGCGACCAGTCGCCCTCGTTGCCGGTCGGCATCAGGTCGAAGCACATCCGCACCATGTGCCCGGGGCTGGACAGGTTGGAGACGTCGCGCAGGTGCTCTCCGGTGTCGTGCAGGGCCAGGGCGACCTGCAGGCGCTCACGCATCACCCGCACCGCACGCTGGTCTCGGTGCGACGACGGGCTCATCGCGTCGAGCTCGGCGAGGAAGGTCCGGGCAAGGTCAGCGCGCTGCTGTGCTCCGGCGGGGGAGTAGTCGGTCAGCCCGCTCTCGTGGCCCGCCACCCCGTCGAACGTGGCCGCCACCGGGTCGAGAGCAGCCGAGCGTTCGACGTAGTCGTCGGAGAGGGCGTCGATCGTGCGTGCGGCGTGCGTCATCGGAAGGTTCTAGCACGGGACGGGGTTGCGCCGCCGCGACGTGTGCGACTACTGCGGACGCACCATCCCGGCGGGCAGCTCGCTCGCGGCGTCGCGGTCGAGCAGCCACGAGGTCGCGCGCCGGCCGCGGGCGACGCTGGCCGGGATGCTCATCGGCCCGGCGCCACTGAGCGCGAGCCGCACTGCCGGTGCCTTCTGCGCCCCTGCCGCGAGCAGCCACACCTCGTCAGCGGTCTGGATGGTCGGCAGCGTCAGCGAGATCCGCTGCGGGGGAGGCTTCGGTGAGCCCTCGACCCCCACGACAGCGCGCGTGTCGTACAGCGCCGGGCTGTTGGGGAACAACGACGCGACGTGCCCGTCAGGTCCGACACCGAGAAGCAGGACGTCGAAGCGGGGCAGGGGTGCGTGGGCCTCCAGCGAGGAGTGTCGTGCCAGCTCGGCGGCGTAGGCAGCAGCCGCAGCCTGCACGTCGTCGTCCCCGGTGGACGTCCCCGACCCCCCCAGCGCCGGCATGGGGTGTACCCGGGACTCGTCGATACCGACGTGGTCGAGCAGAGCCTCGCGTGCCTGTCGTTCGTTGCGCGCGGCGTCGTCGACAGGCACGAAGCGCTCGTCGCCCCACCACACGTCCAGAGCGTCCCAGTCCAAGGCATCGCGCCCCGGCGAGGCTGCCAGCGCTGCCAGCGTGGAGACCCCGACACTGCCGCCGGTGAGGACCACCGACGCGTGTCCCCGATCGGCCTGGACGGTCACCAGGTGGGTCACCAGGCGAGCCGCGACCGTCTCGGCGAGGGCGTCGGCGTCTCGCCAGGCCATCACACTGGGGGCGCTCATCCGCCGATCACCCGGGGCAGTCCGCGCACCAGCACCTCGCCGTAGACCTCGTCCGGTTCCATGCGGCGTAGCTCCTCGGCGAGGCAGTCGGCGTCGCTGCGGGGCGCGAGGGCGACGGGTCGAGTCGGCTGGTTCGGCACGCTGAGCTGGGCCACCTCCGCCTCCTGGGGGCGTTCGAGCACGAGCTCTCCGCCGTCGTCGAAGCCGATCCGCACGGCCGCCACGCCGTGGCCGGGGACCCGTCGCACCAGGGCGGAGGTGCGCAGCGCCCAGGCCAGCCACGCCCCCAAGAGGTCGACGCTTGCGCTGCTGCTCGACCCGTGCACCTCGACCGTGGCGACCCCGGGCAGGTCGCCGTGCGACGCGACGACGTCCATCGCCCCTGCCAGCGCCGCCCGCCACAAGGTGAGCCGCGCCCAGGTGATGTCACCGTCCCCGGGCTGGTAGGTCTCGGCCCTGTCGCGGATCGCGACGAGGGGCACGCGGCAGGCGGCGGCGTCGGTGAGGCGGCGGTGCGCCATCGCTCCGATCGACGTGTCGACGGTGACCGGCGCTGCCTCGCCGGCCCACCAGGCGACGATCGGGGCGTCGGGCAGCAGCAGGGGGGTGACGAGGGAGGACACGTCCTCGGTCAGCGTGGGGGCGGCGCTGAGCACCACCACCTCGCTCGCGCCGGCGTCGCCACCCAGGCGCACCTGCGCGTCCAGGTGTGGTCGCTCGGTGTGACCCCGTCGGCCCTCATCGTCCTGCTCGGAGCGGCGCACGACGATCACCCGCAGGGGGTGCTCGTGCGAGGCGTGGTTGGCCGCGGCGATCGCCTCCTCGACGTCAGCGCCGTCGGCCAGCACCACCAGCGTGAGCACGCGGCCCAGCGCCACGGCCCCGTACTTCTCGCGCAGGTCGACCAGCGCGCGGGCGACAGCGGCGGACGAGGTGGTGGGCAGATCGATGATCATGGGCGCCGCCAGGTGCGTCCGTCGCGGGCCAGCATGTCGTCGGACTCCTGCGGCCCCCAGGTGCCCGGGGCGTAGCTCGGTGGCGGGCCGCTGGCCGCCCAGCTCGCCAGAACCGGGTCGAGCACCTGCCACCCGAGCTCGACCTCGCGCTGGTGCGGGAACAGCGGTGGGTCGCCCAGCAGCACGTCCAGGATGAGCCGCTCGTAGGCCTCGGGCGAGTCCTGCGTGAAGGCGTGGCCGTAGCCGAAGTCCATGGTCACGTCGCGCACCTCCATTGCCGTCCCGGGCACCTTCGAGCCGAAGCGAATCGTCACGCCCTCGTCGGGCTGCACTCGCACGACCAGAGCGTTCTGCCCGAGCTCGGAGGTGTCGGTGACGTCGAAGGGCAGGTGGGGAGCCCTCCGGAACACCACCGCGACCTCGGTCACCCGTCGCCCGAGCCGCTTGCCCGCCCGCACGTAGAAGGGCACGCCGGCCCAACGTCGGGTGTCGACCTCCAGGCGCAGCGCGGCGTAGGTCTCGGTGGTCGAGTCCGCCGAGATGCCCTCCTCCTGCAGGTAGGCGGGCACCTGCTCGCCACCCTGCCAGCCGTCGGCGTAGCGCCCGCGGGCGGTTGCCTCGTCGAGCGCGCCGGCGACGCGGACCGCTTGCAGCACCTTCTCCTTCTCGATGCGTAGCGAGCGGGCGTCGAACGACACCGGCTCTTCCATGGCCACCAGCGCCAGCAGCTGCAACAGGTGGTTCTGGACGACGTCGCGGGCAGCGCCGATGCCGTCGTAGTACCCGGCGCGCGAGCCGATGCCGATGTCTTCGGCCATGGTGATCTGCACGTGGTCGACGTAGTGGTTGTTCCAGAGCGGCTCGAAGAGCTGGTTCGCGAACCGCAGCGCCAGCAGGTTCTGGACGGTCTCCTTGCCGAGGTAGTGGTCGATGCGAAACACCGACTCCGTGGGAAACACCCGCTCGATCGCCGTGTTGAGCTCTTGAGCCGAGGCCAGGTCGTGCCCGAACGGCTTCTCGATCACGACTCGTCGCCATGCGTCGGGTCGGGCAGGGTCGGCCAGCCCCGAGGTCTCCAGTCCGTGGGCCACGGGTGCGAACATCCGCGGCGGGATCGAGAGGTAGAAGGCGTGGTTGCCGCCCGTGCCCTGCACGGCGTCCAGCTCGGCCACGGTGTCGGCGAGCCGGTGAAAGTCGTCGGGGTTGGTCAGCTCGCCGGGGACGAAGCGAAAGCCCTCGGCCAGCTGTGCCCAGGTCGACTCCCGGAACGGCGTTCGGGCGTGCTCGCGCACCGCGTCGTGCACCTGGGCGGCGAAGTCCTGGTGCTCCCACTGGCGTCGGGCGAAGCCGACGAGCGCGAAGCTCGGGGGCAGCAGCCCGCGGTTGGCCAGGTCGTACACGGCCGGCATCAGCTTCTTGCGGGCGAGGTCACCGGTGACGCCGAAGATGATCAGCCCGCAGGGCCCGGCGATGCGCGGCAGCCGCTTGTCCCGTCGGTCACGCAGCGGGTTGGCGCCGGTCATGGTGTGCCCGCTCGCCGTCAGCGAGCCGACGTGAGCTGGGCGTCGACAGTGCTCAGCAGAGCGGTCCAGGCCTGCTCGAACTTCGCCACGCCCTCATCTTCTAGTACTCGGGTGACATCGGCCAGGTCGATGCCCACGGCGGCCAGCGACGCGAACGTGCCTTCTGCCTCCCGGTAGTGGCTGCGGACGACGTCGGGGTTGATCTCGCCGTGCTCGGCGACGGCGGCCAGCGTGCCCTCCGGCATGGTGTTCACGGTGTTGGGGGCCACGAGCTCGGTGACGTACATGGTGTCGGGGTAGGCGGGGTCTTTGACGCCGGTGGACGCCCACAGCGGCCGCTGCGAGCGTGCGCCCTGCCCGGCCAGGTGCAGCCACCGTCCCCCAGCGGTGCGCCGCTCGTAGACCTGGTAGGCGAGCCGAGCGTTCGCGACGGCGGCTTGGCCACGAAGCGCCACCGCGTCCGACGACCCGATCTCATCGAGCCGCCGGTCGACCTCGGTGTCGACCCGGCTGACGAAGAACGACGCCACCGAGGCCAGCCCGTCCACCGGGTGCCCGGCAGCGAGACGGTGCTCGATCCCGGACATGAAGGCGTCCAGCACCGCCTCGTAGCGCTGCACGGAGAAGATGAGAGTCACGTTGACGCTGATGCCGTCGGCCAGGCAGCGGGTGATCGCCGGCAGGCCGGCGAGTGTCGCGGGGATCTTGATGAGCAGGTTGGGGCGGCCGACGGCCGCCCACAGCTCGCGGGCCTGGAGCACGGTCGCCTCGGTGTCATGGGCCAGGCGAGGGTCGACCTCGAGCGACACCCGCCCGTCGACACCTTCGGTGGCTACCGCGATGTCGGCGAACAGGTCGCAGGCGGCCCGCACGTCGTCCACGGTGAGCTGTCGCACCGCCGTCTCGGCGTCGGCGCCCGCAGTGGCGAGCTCAGCGAGGTCGGCAGCGTAGGCGTCGGAGCTGCCGATGGCGTTCTGGAAGATCGACGGGTTGGTCGTGACGCCGACGACACCCCGTGTAGCCACGAGCTCGGCGAGGTTGCCGCTGGTGAGTCGGTCGCGCGAGAGGTCGTCCAGCCAGACCGACACCCCGTTGCGCATCAGCGACAGAAGCGGCTGCGGGGTGCGGTCGAGTGCTGCGGTGCTCATGGGTCCTCCGGGTCGGTGGTCAGGCGGATGCGGCGGCGATGCTGGCACGGGCTGCCGCGACGACGGCCGCGGAGGTGATGCCGAACTCGGCGAACAGGGTCTGGTAGTCGGCCGACGCGCCGAAGTGCTCCAGGCTGACGGCGCGACCGGCATCGCCGAGCAGACGGTGCCACGGCTGGGCGATGCCGGCCTCGACGCTGACGCGTGCGCGCACGTTCGGTGGCAGCACCTCGTCGCGGTACTGCTGGGGCTGCGCGTCGAACCATTCCAGGCAGGGCATCGACACAACCCGGGCCCCCACGCCGGAGTCGGCGAGCGTGGCCGCGGCCGCGAGCGCGAGCGCGACCTCCGACCCGCTGGCCACCAGCACGACGTCCGGCGTGCCGTCCGCAGCGTCGGCGAGGACGTACCCGCCGCGGGCGACCGCGGCGGCGGCGGTGTCGGCGAGCACGGGGACGTCCTGCCGGGTGAGGGCCAGCCCGACTGGCCGGGTGGGCATCTCGACGTGTCGCTCGAGCGCTGCCTGCCAGGCGCCGACAGTCTCGACGGCATCAGCCGGCCGCACGATGTCGAGCCCGGGGATGGCGCGCAGTGCGGCCAGGTGCTCGATCGGCTGGTGGGTGGGGCCGTCCTCGCCGAGCCCGATGGAGTCGTGGGTCCAGACGTAGGTGACCGGCAGCCCCATGAGCGCCGCCAGGCGAACAGCGGGGCGCATGTAGTCGCTGAAGATCAAGAAGGTGCCGCCGTAGGGACGGGTGAGCCCGCCGAGCGCGATCCCGTTGAGTACCGCGCCCATGGCGTGCTCGCGCACGCCGAAGTGCAGCACGCGGCCATAGGGGGTGCCGGCGAACGTGGACGACGAGCGGTGCGCCGGCTGGAACGACGGCTCGCCCTTCGGGGTGGTGTTGTTGCTGCCGGCGAGGTCGGCCGAGCCGCCCCACAGCTCCGGCAGCAGCGGGGCGAGCGCGGTGAGCACTGCGCCGGACGCGCTGCGGGTCGCCACGGCCGCCCCGGTGGAGCGCTGGTCAGCGAAGGTCGGCAGGGCATCTCGCCAGCCCTCGGGCAGCCGGCGTGAGCGCAGCCGGTCGAACAGGGCGGAGCGGTCGGGGTTGCTGCTGCGCCAGGTGGCGAGCCGGGAGTCCCAGTCCGCGTGCGCGGCGGCCCCGCGCTCGGCCACTCGACGTGCGTGCGCGAGCACCTCGTCGTCCACGGCGAACGAGACGTCCGGGTCGGCGCCGAGCAGCGCTTTGACGGCGCGCACCTCGTCAGCCCCAGCCTTGGAGCCGTGGATGGCGCCGGTGTTCTGCTTGGTCGGCGCGGGCCACGCGATGACGGTGCGCAGCGCGATGAGCGATGGCCGGTCGGTGACGGTGGCCGCCTCGGTCAGGGCTGCGTCGAGAGCGGCGACGTCCTCGACGTACTCGCCGTCGGGGCGCAGCCACTCGACCCGCTGGACGTGCCAGCCGTAGGCCTCGTACCGGGCGCAGACGTCCTCGGTGAACGCGACCGAAGTGTCGTCCTCGATGGAGATGTGGTTGTCGTCCCAGATCAGGGTGAGGTTGCCGAGCTCTTGGGTGCCGGCCAGGGACGACGCCTCGGCCGACACGCCCTCCTCGAGGTCACCGTCGGAGGCGAGGGCGAACACCCGGTGGTCGAAGAGGCTGGTGCCGGCCGGTGCGTCCGGGTCGAGCAGGCCGTGCACGCGGCGCGCATCCATGGCCATGCCGACCGCGTTGCCGACGCCCTGGCCTAGCGGCCCGGTCGTGGTCTCGACCCCAGGCGTGTGGTTCCACTCCGGGTGCCCCGGCGTCTGGGAGCCCCAGGTGCGCAGGGCCCGCAGGTCGTCCAGCATCAGCGGGTAGCCCGACAGGTAGAGCTGGGTGTAGAGCGTGAGGCTGGTGTGCCCGGCCGAGAGCACGAAACGGTCGCGGCCCGGCCACGACGGGTCGGCGGGGTCGTGGCGCAGGTGCCGCTGGAACAGCAGGTAGGCCGCCGGGGCGAGGCTCACCGCGGTTCCGGGGTGGCCGTTGCCCGCCTGCTCCACCGCGTCGAGCGCGAGAAGACGGGCAGTGTCGACGGCGCGTCGATCGTTCTCGGACCACTCGAAGTCGGTGGGCGGACGTGTCATCGGGACGGCTCCGGTTCGATTCAGGGCAAGACCAGTCGGGGCGGCAGCGCCGCCGACCGAGCCTAGCCGCGGGCCTGCGAGAGGTGTGAAGCGTGACGCAGCGAACGTCTCGCTAACGCCTGAGCAGTACCCGTCGGTACAGTTGGGAGCGTGACCGCTGTGGACCCCCGCCCCGTCGTGGTCGAGGGGACCACCTCCGCACCCCCACGCAAGCGGCGGTCGTGGCGCACGACGGTCGCCGCGTACGTCGCCATCACGAAGCCTCGTGTCGTCGAGCTGCTTCTCATCACGACGCTGCCGGCGATGGTTCTCGCCCAGCGGGGGCTCCCGCCGCTCGGCCTTGCCCTGGCTACCCTCACCGGCGGGGCGCTTGCGGCGGGCAGCGCGCACGTCTACAACCAGGTGATCGAGCGCGACATCGACGCATTGATGCGGCGCACGTCGCGGCGTCCCTTGGTCAACGACGTCATCACCGTACGAGGCGCGCTCGTCTACGGCACGGTGCTGCTGCTCGTCTCGGTGGCCATGATGCTGGTGTGGGTCAACCCGCTGGCCGCGGGGCTCACCGTGCTCGCCAACGCCTTCTACGTCGTCGTCTACACCGTCGTGCTCAAGCGGCGGACGTCGCAGAACATCGTGTGGGGCGGCATCGCGGGCTGCATGCCCACCCTCATCGGGTGGGCCGCGGTGACGAACGGGCTGTCGTGGGCGCCGTGGGTGATGTTCCTCGTCGTCTTCTTCTGGACCCCGGCCCACTACTGGCCTTTGGCCATCAAGTTCCGCCACGACTACGCCGCAGCCGGGGTACCCATGCTGCCGGTCGTCGCCGAAGACACCAAGGTCGGGCGTCAGATCGTCGCCTACGGCGTCGCAACCGTCGCCATGTCGCTCGTGCTCGCGCGCGTGGCGAACCTCGGCTGGATCTACCTTGCTGTCGCGGCCGTCGCGGGCGCGTGGTTCATCGCCGAGTCGTGGCGCCTGCTGCGCGCTGCCCGCTCAGGCCAGCGGGACCTGCGCCCGATGCGCCTGTTCCATGCCTCGATCACCTATCTCACGCTCGTCTTCGTCGCCGTCGGGGCGGACGTCCTGATCCTCGGCTGACCCGGTCAGCACCCCGTCCGCGGGGACGCGCTCGCGCGTCGACAGCAGCAGCGACACCGCCGCGACGACGAGCAGCGTCGCTCCGAGCATGTGCAGGCCGACGAGGATGATCGGCAAACCGGTGAAGTACTGGGCGAACCCGATCGCACCCTGGGCCAGCTCCACGCCGAGCAGCACGGCAGCCGCGTGCGCCACGCGCCCGGGGGAGCCGGCGGCACGGGCGGCGAACCACATTCCCACCGTCAGGCCGAGCAGCAGGAACACCGCGTCGACGTGCAGCTGGCTCACGCTCTCAAGGTCGAGCCCCGTGCGCTGAGCCATGTCGTCACCGGCGTGCGGACCGCTCCCGGTCACGATCGTGCCCAGGTAGATGGTGACGTAGGTGACCGCCACCACGACCCATGCCATTCGCCGCAGCCAGAACCCGGCGACTCCCCCACCGATCGGACGCACCGGACCGGCCGGCTCGCGTGTGCGGCGCACCAGCACCGTGGCCACGCCGATCAGCGCCGCGGAGGCGACGAAGTGCAGCATGACGATCCACGGGTTGAGGTCGGTCAACACGGTGATGCCGCCGAGCAGAGCCTGGATGGGGATGCCGAGAAAGAGCACCACGGCCGGTTCCACCAGGTCGCGCCGACGCGGTCGGGCACGCCACACGGCCACGAGTGTCGCCAGCGCGATGGCCGCGAGCACAAAGGTGAGAAGTCGGTTGCCGAACTCGATGAAGCCGTGGATCCCGAACTCCGGGGTGTTGACGTAGGAGTCGTCGGTACAGCGCGGGAACGTGGGGCAGCCGAGCCCCGACCCGGTGAGCCGGACGGCGCCGCCGGTGACGACGATGCCGATCTGGCTCACCAGCGAGGCGAGCGACAGTCCACGCACGCTCCGTGACGTGGTCGCGGGACGTGACATGACCACGATGGTAGGCGGGTCGAACCTAGGCTTCGATCTGACCTCGGGCGATGCTGTTGCCCGAGTGTGTCGGTACGCCGTCCGTCGGCTCGAGCGACACGTCCACGATCGGGAACTCGGCGACGTCGATGCCCGCCGGCACGACGAACTCACCCGACGATCCTTCGAGGACGCCGAGGGAGACCATGCCTTCGACGTTGCTGTCGATCAGCCAGACCTCCTGGTAGCCGTCTGCCGCTGCTGCCTGGTCGGCGGACAGGCTGACGACGAGCACCTGCTCGCCGGAGTCGCGCAACCTCAGCTCGGCGGACCCGGAGGCGTCCCAGTCGGGAAGGGGCTCGAGGTCGACGCTGGCAGCCACGGTCACGGGCGGCTCGGAAGAGGAGTCGAGGACGGTTGCGGTGACCACTCCGCCGACGACGATGCCGCTGACGCTGGCGGCAGCCAGCAGCCAGGGGGCGGGACGCGAGCGTCGCTCGCGGCGCTCGGCCAGCGACACGACCTGCGCGGATCCGGTCGTGGTCTCCGCCGAGGCAGGCGCCGTCGCAGACGCGAGCCCGAGCTCGGCGCTGATGCGGTCCCAGACCGCGGGTGGTGGGGAGATCAGGTCGACGGGGCCCTCGCTGCGGGCCGTGGTCACGACGGACTTGAGGCTCGCCACCTGAACCTGGCATGTGTCACAAGTGGCCAGGTGCGCCTCGTCGTCCGAGGTCCCCACGGTCTCGCCCAACGAGCGAAGCGCGAGGGTCTCGGGGTCACAGTGCGGCACCGTCCACCTCCAGGCGTAGGCGCAGCTTCTCCAGGCTGCGCTTGATATGGCTCTTCACGGTCCCCAGCGGGAGCCGGAGAACGCTTGCTATCTGTGCGTGCGTCAGGTCTTCGTAGAAGGCCAGCTCGAGAATGCGCTTCTGCGGCTCACCCAGCCTGTTGAGCTCGTCGGCGATCAGCACCCGGTCCACCACCGGCTCGGCGGGGGCCGGCTCACTCGGTTCTGTGGTGACCCGTTCGACTGCTTCTTGGGCGCGGCCCTGCTTGGCGCGCGAGCCGTGCAGGTCGGCGATCTTGTGCCGGCTGATCCCCATCAACCATCCGGGTAGGGAGCCAGTCGCCGGGTCGAACTTCTCCCGGCTCTGCCACGCTGCCACGTAGACCTGCTGGACGACGTCCTCGGCGTCCGTTCGATCCCCGAGCTTGCGCATCGCGACGGTGAACACCAGCGCTGACCAGCGGCGGTAGGCCTCTTCCAGCGCCGTCTCGTCACCGACGACGAATGACTCGGCGAGGTCGACGTCGCTGCGCTCGGGCGGTTCGGCCCACCCGGTCGCCTCGTGCGTCACCCCTGACTCCGAACGGCCGGTCCTCTTCTTGCGTTCTTCCACGAGCACCATCGTCGCACTCATGGCCGTCTTACCGCTCCACTGGTGTTGCGATCACGACGATGTTGTCTTCGTACCCGCCTGCTTCCGGTATGTACTGACCTCCGCAGGTGACGACCGCGAGCTGGTGCCGGCCACCGGGACGGAACAGCGTGTCGACCGGTAGCGCAGCCTTGGTGATGCGCTGCACATTCTCGACGCGGTAGTCCACCGGGGCACCGTCCGACCCGGCGACCGTCACCGTGTCGCCGACCTGGACGGAGGCAAGACGGGCCAGCGGTCCGATCCCACCGGCTACCGAGTCGACGTGCCCGCCCAGTACTGCCGAGCCACGACGGTCGCCGGGAGATGCACCGAACTGGTACCACCCGATCTCCTGGGGGTCGTCGGGCAGCTCCATCTGACCGTCTTCCGCCACGCCTGTCGCCGCGATCGGCATGTCGATGCCCACGCTGTCGACGCGAAGCCGAAGCGGGGGTGCCACGGGGTCGGGGATGACGATCTCGGTGGCGTCGACGACGGGGATGTCGATCCCCGGTCGCACGGCGTCGTCCGAGCTGTTGCGGTCGGACGTCTGAGCGCCGGCCTGGCTCGTTGGTGCGGTGGGACGCTGCGGGCCACGCGAGGCGGCGGAGTCTGCGGCGACCCGAGCAACGGTGACCTGCTCGAGATCGGTGCCGACCCCGGACGAGCGGCCCATCGACCAGGCCACACCGGAGCCGACCAGCAGAGCGATCGACGCCACAAGGGCGACGAGTGCTCGTGTGCGCTGGCTCATGTCCGGTCCTCCGGAGGTTCATGGGGGAGCGGTGGCCACGACCCCAGGGTGACGTGGATGGTCGTGGTCACCGCTCCCGGCTCAATGATGGAACAGTGCTGCGGTGCCGGCGTGCCGAGAAGCGGGCTGAATCGATTCCCGCCTCTCGGCACTGCGCGGTAGGTGCTACTTGCTGGTGCTGGCGAAGCGGCGACCCGACAGGGCGATGCCGGCGATGCCGAGGCCGGCCGCGGCGAAGACCCAGCCGGGCACGGTGCCGGCAGCTGCGCCGGACTCGCCGCCGGGGACGCCGGAGGGCGCCGAGTGGCCCAGGGCCACGGTCTGCACGGCGATCTCCACCGAGCCGCCGGAGGCGTCGCCCCAGGCGTAGACGATGGTGTTCTCGCCCTCGGTGACGGGGACGTCAGCCGGGGTCGGCGGGACGACGGTGTCGCCGGCCTTGATCTCGGCGGAGTAGGTCGCCGCGGGGAGCGCGACCGGGCCGAGCTCCTCGCCGTTGTTGAACGTACCCAGGCTGGTGTCGCCGTTGGCGACGATCTCCACGCCCTCGGCGTTGGCGGCGGCGTGACGCACGGTCAGCTTGCCTTCGCCCGCACCGGCGGCCGACGTGTCGTTGGTGAACAGCGCGGCGGTCGGGTTGGCGTCGGCGTCGAGGAAGGCAGCGGCGGTGTAGTTGCCACCGGCCTCCAGCGGCAGGTCGATCGGGCCGAGGACCGGCTCGCTGTCGTCGGCGGCGTCCGCCGCGGTCAGCGCCACGCTGTAGGTGCCGGCGGGCAGGTCGAGGGGACCGGCGAGAGTGCCGGGGGTGAAGTCGTCCAGGGTCAGGTCGCCGTTGACGTAGACGTCGACGGTGAGGCCGGGCACGCCGTGCAGGACGGAGAGCTGGGCGTCTGCGTCCTGAGCCGACGCGGGGATGGCGAGGCCGGCGGTGGCGGCGACAAGAGCACCAGCGCCGAGCAGTGCAGAGGTCTTACGCATGGGGGTTCCTCCTCGATCAGGGTTGGCTCCGGGTGAGCCGTTACCCATACTTCGCCACCGCCCCCTGGTTTGGATGCACAACTCTTGAATCGATCTGAACTTCTTCTGCGCCGCCCTCCCGGGCGCCCGCCCGCGCACCCTCCCCCGCGCACCCCCCGGGCCGTCACCCACCGCGCGATCTTGGCGCTGTGGCCACGAGATCCACGGGACGCGGCGCCAGCGCCAAGATCGCGCGTGGCTGGGGGTCAGGTCGCGGGGCGCGGCGTGGGGCGGGGGTGGGCTACTCCCAGCGGAACCAGCGGGCCGCCATGCCGAGTCCGAGCACGGCCCACACCGCCAAGATGCCCACCTGTGCCCAGGGCAACCCACCACCGTCCACGAGCACTGCTCGCAGGCCTTCCCCGAGTGCCCCGGACGGCAGCGCCGCCAGCACCGGCTGCACCGCCTCCGGGTAGCGCGACACCGGCACCAGCGCGGCGCCGGCGACAAGCAGCAGGATGTAGACGAGGTTCGCCGCCGCCAGCGTGGCCTCGGCTCGAAGGGTGCCGGCCATCAGCATGCCCAGCCCGGCGAACGCAGCCGTGCCCACGAGCACCAGCAGCACGACACCGGGCCAGCTCGCCTCACCCGACCAGCCGAGAAGCAGGCCCAGACCCACGATCAGCAGCACCTGCACCAGTTCGACCGCGAGCACCGCCAATGCCTTGCCCAGCAGCAGCGCAGAGCGCGGGAGTGGCGTGACCGCGAGTCGCCGCAGAACCCCGTACCTGCGCTCGAACCCGGTCGCGATCGCCAGTCCGGTGAACGCCGTCGACATGACCGCCACCGTCAGGACGCCCGCGACGGCGACGGCGACGGGGTCGGCGTCCGTCCCGCCGGCGCTGCCGCTGATGTCCACGAGATCTGTGCCGGCCAGCAGTGCCAGAAGCACGAGCGGGATGATGAGCGTGAGCAGAAGCTGCTCGCCGTTGCGCAGAATCAGCGACGTCTCCAGCCGGGTCTGCGCCATCACCATGCGCGAGTAGGGCGCAGCCCCGGGGGCCGGGGCGTACGGGGCGTCGGTCATGACGCCGCCGTCGGGGGTGGGGCCGACTCGCCCGTCAGGCTCAAGAAGACGTCCTCGAGCGTGCGGCGCCCGACGCTCAGGTGCTGGGGCATCACGTCGTGCGACGCGCACCAGGCCGTCACGGTGGCGAGCGTCTGCGGGTCGACCGCGCCGCTGATCACGTAGCTGCCCGGCCCTGACTCCTGGACTGTCGTGGACGGGGGCAGGGCGTCGCGCAGCTCGTCGAGCGCCAGGCGGGGACGGCCGGCGAAGCGCACCTCGTGCTCGGCGCCAGTCAGCTCGTCCGGGGAACCCGTGGCGACTACACGCCCGCGGGCGACGATCGCGACGTCGGTGGCGAGCCTCTCGGCCTCGTCGAGCAGGTGGGTGGTGAGCACGACGGTGACCCCGTCGGCGTGCAGGTCGGTGATCAGCTCCCACGTCGTTCTTCGCGACTGCGGGTCGAGCCCCGAGGTGGGCTCGTCGAGAAACACGAGCTCTGGACGCCCGACGACGGCCATCGCCAGCGAGAGGCGCTGGCGCAGCCCACCGGACAGTCGGCGCACGGTGGTGCGACCGGCCTCGGCCAGTCCCAGGCGTTCGACCAGGTCGGCCACGGGCAGTGGATGCGCGTACAGGCCGGCAACGTGACGCAGCATCTCCTCGGCCTTCGCCCCGGGATAGCCGCCGGACGACTCCTGGAGCATCACGCCGATGCGGGCGCTGAGGTCGGTGCCTCGCCGTTGCGGATCGAGCCCGAGTACCCGCACGGCGCCGGCGTCCGGACGCCGGAACCCCTCCGCGCACTCGACCGTGGTGGTCTTGCCCGCGCCGTTGGGGCCCAGGACCGCTGTGACAGACCCTCGCGGCACGGTCAGGTCGAGGCCGTCCACCGCTGTCACCGGGCCGTACCTCTTGACCAGCCCCCGCACATGCACTGCGGCGTCCTGCGGGCCGGGCGGCGCAGCGGTGCTCACGGGCCGCGAGTGTAGGTGTGTTGCAGCAGACACGATCGTGCCCGGGATCGCTGCCCACACCGCTTGCCTGGCCGCAGCATTTCTGTAACGTTGGCGTTGTGAAAAACGGGGACGCCATCGCACCGGCCGAGGAGACTGCCTCCCGCACCGCGGCGACTCCTGACGACGCGGCAGCGGCCACTCGAACTCGGGTGGCCCGCCACATCCTGGAGCACGGCCCATCCACGGCAGCTGCGATCGCTGAGGGGCTGGGTCTGACGTCCGCGGCGGTCCGCCGCCACCTCGACGCACTCACCGCCGAAGGCCTTCTTGTCGCCGCCGAGCCCTACGTGCGCGGACGTCGGGGCCGTGGCCGTCCGGCCAAGGTGTTCAAGGTGACCGACGCCGGCCGCGACGAGTTCGAGCAGGCCTACGACGACCTCGCCGCCTCGGCGCTGTCCTACGTCGCCGAGATCGGTGGAGCGGAGGCGGTAGCCGAGTTCGCGCGCCGCCGGCTGCTTCACCTCGAAGAGGCTTACCGCCTCGCCCTCTATGCGGTCGGACCCGACGAAGCGCCGCAGGCTCTCGCCGACCTTCTGTCCGAGGAGGGCTATGCGGCGTCCATCGAGCCCTCGCCCCAGGGCGGGATGCAGATCTGCCAGCACCACTGCCCGGTGGCTCATGTCGCCGCAGAGTTCCCGCAGATCTGCGAGGCTGAGACCGAGATGATCGGTCGACTCCTCGGCTCGCACGTCCAACGTCTGGCCACCATCGCCCACGGCGACGGTGTCTGCACCACGCACATTCCCACCCCGTCCGGGTCTGCCGACCTGGGCATGCCCGTACCGATCACCCCCACTCCAGCGGGAGGCCGTTGACATGACCAGCACCGCACACCCCGAGCTCGACGGGATCGGCACCTACGAGTACGGATGGCACGACTCAGACAGCGCCGGCGCGATCGCCAAGCGAGGTCTGTCCGAGCAGGTCGTCCGGGAGATCTCGGCGCTGAAGAACGAGCCGGACTGGATGCTCCAGACCCGCCTGAAGTCGCTCAAGCTCTTCGGCAAGAAGCCTCTTCCGACGTGGGGTTCTGACCTCACGACGATCGACTTCGAGAACATCAAGTACTTCGTGCGCTCGACGGAGAAGCAGGCGACCAGCTGGGACGACCTGCCCGACGACATCAAGAACACCTACGACAAGCTCGGCATCCCCGAGGCCGAGAAGCAGCGCCTCGTGGCCGGCGTCGCCGCGCAGTACGAGAGCGAGGTGGTCTACCACAAGATCCGTGACGACCTCGAGGAGCAGGGCGTCATCTTCCTCGACACCGACACGGGCCTGCGGGAGCACGAGGACTTGTTCAAGGAGTACTTCGGCTCGGTCATCCCGCCGGGGGACAACAAGTTCTCCGCGCTGAACACCGCCGTGTGGTCAGGTGGCTCGTTCATCTACGTGCCGAAGGGTGTGCAGGTCGAGATCCCGCTGCAGGCCTACTTCCGCATCAACACCGAGAACATGGGCCAGTTCGAGCGGACGCTGATCATCGTGGACGAGGACGCGTACGTCCACTACGTCGAGGGCTGCACCGCACCCATCTACTCCAGCGACAGCCTGCACTCCGCGGTCGTGGAGATCATCGTGAAGAAGGGTGCCCGCTGCCGGTACACGACCATCCAGAACTGGTCGAACAACGTCTACAACCTGGTCACCAAGCGGGCCGTGGCCCACGAGGGGGCCACCATGGAGTGGATCGACGGCAACATCGGCTCCAAGGTCACCATGAAGTACCCGGCCATCTACATGGTCGGCGAGCACGCCAAGGGTGAGACGCTGTCGGTCGCCTTCGCGGGTGAGGGCCAGCACCAGGACGCCGGCGCGAAGATGGTGCACCAGGCGCCGAACACGTCGTCCACGATCATCTCCAAGTCGGTTGCCCGCGGCGGTGGACGCACGTCGTACCGCGGGCTCGTGCAGGTCGCCGAAGGTGCCAGCCGCAGCGCCAGCACGGTCAAGTGCGACGCGCTGCTGGTCGACACGATCAGCCGCTCCGACACCTACCCCTACGTCGACGTCCGCGAGGACGACGTGGCCATGGGGCACGAGGCGACCGTCTCGAAGGTGAGCGAAGACCAGCTCTTCTACTTGATGAGCCGCGGCATGAACGAGGACGAGGCCATGGCCATGATCGTGCGTGGGTTCGTCGAGCCCATCGCGCGGGAGCTGCCCATGGAGTACGCACTGGAGCTGAACCGGCTCATCGAGCTGCAGATGGAGGGCGCAGTCGGATGACGACCGCAACAACGGACGAGGTGGCGAAGACGGCTGCCCCGAACCCCCTGGCTGCCGGGGTTCCCGCAGCCGGGCACGGTGGCAGCAGCCTGCACCGGATGGCGACGGCCGACCTGGCGTCGCACCCAGTGCCCACCGGCCGCGAGGAGGACTGGCGGTTCACCCCGCTGCGCCGGCTTCGCGGCCTGCTGGACGCCGTCGGCTCAGACGCCACCGTCACCGTCGAGGTGGACGCGCCCGAGCAGGTGCTTGTCGAGTCGCTCACCGGTGTGCAGGCCCGCTCTGACATGCGGCGCGGCATGTCGGGCTACCTGCCCGTCGACCGCCCGAGCGCCCTGGCGTGGGAGGCCACCGAGCAGCTGACGGTGATCACCGTGCCGACCGAGGCGAACGTCGAGCAGCCGGTGTTCGTGACGCTGCGCGGCACCGCCGTGGAGGGGTCGAGCGCTGGGCACGTCATCATCGACGCCAAGCCGTTCAGCAAGGCCGTGGTCGTGCTCGACCACGACGGCTCCGCGTCCTACCTCGACAACGTCGAGGTCAACGTCGGTGACAGCGCGTCGCTGACCGTGGTGAGCGTGCAGGACTGGGCCGACGACGCCGTCCACCTGTCGCACCATCACGTCCGGGTCGGTCGCGACTCGAGTGCCCGGCACATATCCATCTCGTTCGGCGGCGACGTCGTGCGCCAGGGCGCCACGGTGTCGTACGGCTCGACCGGCGGAGACGTGGAGATGCTCGGGCTGTACTTCGCCGACGCCGGCCAGCATCTCGAGCACCGGCTCTACGTCGACCACGACCAGCCGCACTGTCGAAGCAACGTGATCTACAAGGGTGCGCTGCAGGGTGACGGCGCGCACACGGTCTGGGTGGGGGACGTGCTCATCCGGCCCACCGCCGTCGGCATCGACACCTACGAGCTCAACCGCAACCTGGTGCTCACCGACGGGACGCGGGCCGACTCGGTGCCGAACCTCGAGATCGAGACCGGCGAGATCGAGGGGGCGGGGCACGCGAGCGCCACGGGCCGGTTCGACGACGAGCAGCTGTTCTACCTGCAGGCCCGCGGCATCCCGGAGGACGAGGCGCGACGCCTGGTCGTCCGCGGGTTCTTCGCCGAGCTCATCAACCGGATCGGCGTCCCGCAGCTCGTCGAGCGGCTCATCACCGAGGTGGAGGCCGAGCTCGAAGGGGCGAAGGCGTGAGCTTTCACCGCGCGTGCGCACTCGACGACATCCCCGCGGAAGGCGTGCTGGCCACCGAGGTCGACGGTGAGGCGGTGGCCATCGTCCGTACCGAGGGCGAGGTGTTCGCCATCTCCGACATCTGCTCGCACGCCGACGTCCCGCTGTCTGACGGTGACGTGGCCGACTGCGAGATCGAGTGCTGGCTGCACGGCTCGCGCTTCGACCTGCGCACCGGCAAGCCCACCGGGCCACCCGCCTCCAGCGCGGTGCCCGTCTTCGCGGTGCAGGTGGTCGACGCCGACGTGATGGTCGACGTGTCCACCCCCACGAACCAGTCCTGACCTCGTACTGCTGACACTCAAGGAGACAACCGTGGCAACCCTCGACATCCGCGACCTGCACGTGACGGTCGACACCGAAGCCGGCGCCAAGGAGATTCTGCGCGGGGTCGACCTGACCGTCCGCCCCGGCGAGACGCACGCGATCATGGGCCCGAACGGGTCGGGCAAGTCGACCCTGGCCTACTCGATCGCCGGGCACCCGAAGTACACGATCACCGCCGGCACCGTCACCCTCGACGGCGAGGACGTGTTGGCCATGACGGTGGACGAGCGTGCCCGCGCCGGTCTCTTCCTCGCCATGCAGTACCCGGTGGAGGTGCCGGGGGTGTCGGTGTCCAACTTCTTGCGGACCGCCAAGACCGCCGTCGACGGTGAGGCCCCGAAGCTGCGCACCTGGGTGAAGGACGTCAAGGGCGCGATGAGCGACCTGGCGATCGATCCGGCTTTCGCCGAGCGCGACGTCAACGCGGGGTTCTCCGGCGGGGAGAAGAAGCGCCACGAGATCTTGCAGCTCGAGCTGCTTGACCCGCAGGTCGCCGTGCTCGACGAGACCGACTCCGGCCTCGACATCGACGCCCTGCGCGTCGTCAGCGAGGGCGTCAACCGGTTCAAGGCCGACGGCGACAAGGGGGTCTTGCTCATCACCCACTACACGCGCATCCTTCGCTACATCGAGCCCGACTTCGTCCACGTGTTCGTCGACGGACGCATCGCCGAGGAGGGCGGGCCCGAGCTGGCCGAGAAGCTCGAGGTCGAGGGGTACGTGTCGTACACGGGCGCCAAGGTCTGAGCCGGCAGGCGAACACCGGAGCCGACGACACAGAGGGAGGTCGAGTCGTGACGACGCTTCACGCGCCAACCGAGGCGACCTCACTCGACGTCGCCCGGGTACGGGCCGACTTCCCCGTGCTGGAGCGCACCGGCCGGTCGGGTCGCCCGCTGGTGTACCTCGACTCCGCGGCGACAGCGCAGAAGCCGCACGCGGTGATCGAGGCCGAGGCCGACTTCTACCGCCACCACAACGCCGCCGTGCACCGCGGCGCTCACCTGCTGGCCGAGGAGTCCACGGCGGCATACGAGGGTGCCCGGGCGACGATCGCACGCTTCGTCGGGGGGCAGCACGGCGAGCTCGTGCTCACCCGCAACGCCACCGAGGCGCTCAACCTGCTCGCCTACTCGATCGGCAACGCCTCGAGCGACCCGACGGCGGACCCGCGGCTGCGCCTGGGCCCCGGCGACGAGGTGTGCGTCACCGAGATGGAGCACCACGCCAACCTCGTCCCGTGGCAAGAGCTGTGCCGACGCACGGGCGCGACGCTGCGATGGATCCCGCTGGCACCGGACGGCACGCTCGACCTGAGCGACCTCGACACGCTCGTCAGCGAGCGGACGAAGGTGCTGTCGTTCGTCCACCAGTCCAATGTGGTGGGCACGGTCAACCCGGTCGAGGTGCTGCGTGACCGAGCCCGGGTGGTGGGAGCCCTCGTCTTTCTTGACGCCTGCCAGTCGGTGCCGCACCGGCCGGTCGACGTCGTCGCGCTGGACGTCGACGCCGTCGCGCTGAGCGGTCACAAGATGCTCGGCCCCACCGGCATCGGCGCGCTCTGGGGCCGCCGCGACCTGCTCGAGGCGCTGCCGCCGTTCATCACCGGCGGCTCGATGATCGAGACCGTCACCATGGAGCGCTCCACGTACGCTCCGCCGCCGCTGCGCTTCGAGGCCGGCACCCCGCCGATCGCCCAAGCGGTCGGCCTTGCTGCCGCCGCCGACTACCTGGCCGACCTGGGCATGCAGGCAGTCGAGCAGCACGTGTCGGCGCTGACCCACCTGGCCGTGGACTCCCTGCTGGCTGTCCCTGGAGTGTCGGTGCTCGGCCCGGCGGGCGAGCGAGGCCCCGTGGTCGCCTTCGCCGTTGAGGGTGTGCACCCGCACGACCTGTCGCAGGTGCTCGATGCCGAGGGCGTCGCCGTGCGGGCCGGGCACCACTGCGCCTGGCCGCTGCACCGCGTGCTGGGCGTGCAGGCGTCCGCACGTGCGTCGTTCGCCGTCTACAACGACACCTCCGACGTTGCGGCGCTGGTCGACGGGGTGCGGGCCGCTCAACGGTTCTTCGGGGTGGGCTGACATGGCGACCGGGCTGGAGGGCCTCTACTCCGAGATCATTCTCGACCACTACCGCGCCCCGCACGGGGCCGGGCTGCGCGAGCCGTTCGACACGGAGTCGCACCAGGTCAACCCGCTGTGCGGGGACGAGATCACCCTGCGGGTGCTCGTCGACGGTGCCCGGGACGAACCGGTGGTGCGCGACGTGTCGTACGCGGCGACCGGGTGCTCGATCAGCCAGGCGTCGGCGTCCATGCTGTACGACCTCGTCGCCGAGCAGCCCCTGGGTCAGGTGCGCGAGCGCCTGGCGGGCGTACGGCACATGCTGCTGGACGGGGCCGAGCCCGACGAGGACCTGCTCGAGGACGCCATCGCCGTCGCCGGAGTCGCCAAGTTCCCCGCACGCGTCAAGTGCGCCCTGCTGCCGTGGGCAGCGTTCACCGATGCCATGACCCGGGCGGGGCAGCCTGTCCGGGACGACACTGAGGAGCCAGCATGACCACCCCCACCCTCGACGACCTGACCGAGGCCATGCGCGACGTCGTCGACCCCGAGCTCGGCATCAACGTGGTCGACCTCGGGCTCGTCTACGGGGTGCACCTCGACTCGGGCGACGCCGGTGAGACCACCGCGAGCATCGACATGACGCTGACCAGTGCGGCCTGCCCGCTGACCGACGTGATCGAAGACCAGACCCGATCGGCGCTGAGCGGCCTCGTGGACGACTTTCGCATCAACTGGGTGTGGATGCCGCCGTGGGGCCCGGACAAGATCACCGAGGACGGCCGCGAGCAGCTGCGAGCCCTGGGCTTCAACGTCTGACAACCACCTTCGTCAGTCGTCCAGGCCACGGGCGGCCAGGGCCTCGCCCATGGTGTCGGCGTGGCGCAGGGTTCGCACCACCAGGGGGACGCCGTAGGTGCGGGGGTCCAGGCGCAGGCCGCGCGCACGGTGTGCCTCGCGCACCTCGGCGGCGAGTGCCGCGACGACCGGTACCGCACGAATACCGAGGGCCATGAGCAGCGCCACCCGGTCGGGGTCGACGCCGACGACGCGCAGGGGGCGCATCGCTGTCGCGAACGCAGCGGTCATGTCCGTCACCCGGGTCGTGACCGTGACCAACCCCGCCAGCGCAACCGCGACGACCAACCCGCCCACCGTCACCAGCGCTCGCTCGGCTCCGCTGAGCCACCACTGCAGGGCCAGCAGGACGACGGCGAACCACCGCAACGGCCACACCTGGGCGAGCGCGACACGCCACCCGACACCGGCGAGGGCATAGCCGGCTGCCGTCAGTGCCAGCCCGATGCCGACGGCGCGTGGGCTCGACGCGATGACGAGTGCGCTGAGCAGAACGGCCAGCGCCAGCAGCTTGAACCCGGCCGGCACCCGGTGCAGAACCGACGTGCCGAGCTGGTAGAGGCCCGGCGGTGGCAGTGGGTGTCTGGCCATGCCTCAGCCCACCAGCGCCCGGTAGGTGGCGATGGCCTCGGCGGGGGCGTCGTCGGCGACGATGCGTCCGTTCTCGAACACCAGCACGCGCTCGAACGAGGTCAGCGTGTCGAGGTCATGGGTGACCATCACGACGTGCTGCTGCAGGCCGTTCACGATGGCCATCACTCGTTGGGTGTTGCGCAGGTCGAGCAGCGTCGTCGGCTCGTCGCACACGAGCACGTCCGGGCTGGCGACGAGCACGCCGGCCAGCGCCAGCAGCTGCTTCTCCCCGCCGGAGAGCAGGTGCGACGGTCGATCGTCGAACCCGACGAGTCCGACGGCGGTCAGGGCCTGCGCCACGCGCTCGCGCGTCTGCGCCTTGTCGAGATCGCTGCGGCGCAGGCTGAGGGCGACGTCCTCGGCCACGGTCGGCATGACGATCTGCGCGTCGGGGTTGGTGAACACGAAGCCGACGCGTCGCCGAACCGCAGGGCCGTCGGCGTCGGTGCGCAGGCCGTCGACGGTGACGTGGCCGACGTCCGGCTCGATCAGGCCGTTGAGAAGCCGGGCGAACGTCGACTTGCCCGAGCCGTTGGCGCCGACGACGCCGATCCGCCGCTCGGTGAGGGTGGCGGAGACGTCGTCCAGCACGACGCGTCCGCCCAGGCGATGAGTGACGCCCTCGACCTCGATCACCGCTCGACTCCGACCGGCTCGACGACGACGGCCACGCCCTGCCCGCCACCAGCGGCGACCGCGGCGAGCCCGTAGGGCGTCGTCGGGTCGAGCAGGCGCTGGCGCACCATGCGGGAGAACAACCGCACGATGATGACCGAACCGGAGGCTCCCCAGGGGTGCCCGATTGCCAGCGCACCGCCGTCGGGGCAGATGAGGTGCTCGCTGATCCCGAGCGCGTCTGCGCCGGCGAGCACCTGTCCGGCGAACGCCTCGACGATCTCGACGGTCCCCAGGTCGGCGACGCCGATGCCGGCTCCCTGCAGCGCCCGCTCGGTCGCAGGCACGAGGCCGAGGCCGCAGCGGTTCGGGTCGATGCCGGCCCGACCGACGGACACGATCCGCAGACCCGGCCAGCGGCGCTCGGCTCGCAGCCACTCCGGCACGACCACGACGGCTGCGGCGCCATCACTGACGCCGCAAGAGTTGCCGGCCGTCACGGTCCCGTCGTCGACGAAGGCCGGACGCAGCCGGGCCAGCCTCGCTTCGCTGATGGCGCGCGGACGGTCGTCGGTGTCCATGTCGGCCAGCGGGACGATCTCGGCGTCGAAGCGACCGTCGACCCGAGCGGCCAGCGCCCGTGCGTGGCTGCGGGCCGCGTAGGCGTCCTGGCGCTCGCGTGTCACTCCGGCCTCTCGGGCGACCGTCTCGGCCGCGACCCCCATGTCGGGGTCGCCGACGTCGACGGGCGCGAACTGGGCGCGTCCCGGCGGAGCGTGCGAAGCGCTCTCCGACCCCCCAGCGACCACGACGCGTTCCTGGCCCGAGGCCACGAGGGCCGCCGCGGTGGCGACGGCTTCGAGCCCGGCGGCGCATTGACGGTCGACCGTCATGCCAGGCACGTCGTGCCCGAGCCCAGCGCGCAGGGCGGCCAGCCGTCCGAGCGCGCCGCCGGGGCCCCGCGAGCTGCCGAGGATCACGTCGTCGACGCCCAGCAGGTCGCCGCCCAGGTCGTCCAGTGCCGCCCGCACCGCCACGGCGGCCAGCTCGTCCGGGCCGCACGCGGCCAGGCCGCGTCCGGACGTGGCGATCGGCGTCCGGCGCGCGGCGACGACGACGGGAGTGGTGTCGCGGCCTCGGTCGTTGAGCATCTCGCGATGAAGCGTAGGCCGCGGTCGCCGGACCACGCTCGTGCTCAGCGGTCGGCGACCGTGTCCTCCCGCAGGTGCTCGCGTAGGTAGGGGAGCGCGAAGTCGACGTAGCCGCGCTGGGTCGACACGATCAGCTCGGCCGCGATGAGGCGCAACCGGTACTGGCTGGCGTAGTTGACGTTGACGCCGAGCCGCTGGGCGACCTCAGCCATCTTCGACGGACCGTCGTCGCGTGCCATCGCCACCAGAAACGCCCTGTCGACGTCGGACACCCCGCGCAGCGCGGGCTCGTGGACGAGGTGGGCAAGGCGGCGACGAGCCCTGGCCACTCCCTCGACGGCGTCGGCCCGCATGATCGTCGGCTCGTCGTGATGCAGCCGCCACGTCTGGGCGCCGACCAGCTGGATGAGAAACGGGTAGCCGTTGGCGCCCGCAACCATCACCGCCAACGCGTCGGCGGTGACGCTGCGACCGGCGGCTTCGATCGGCTCGGCGATCGCACGGGCGGCATCGGCGGGCGGGACCGAGCCGAGGGCGTGGCGATCGGCGCGACGCAGAAAGGTCAGTACCTCGTCGTTGAGGACGTCGCTGATGGCCGACGCCAGACCGGCACCGGCGAACGCGACGTCGCGATCCTCGCGAAAGGCGTGCTGGACAGTCGTGGCGAGCTCTCTCAGCTCGTCGATGCGGTTCTGATGTATCTCGTCCAGCGTGATGAGCACGCCTGTCTCGTGCTGCGCGAGCACCTCGGTCAGCAGCTCGAGCTGGCTGCGCAGTCCCATGCCGACCACGTGGGCCTCGACCCTCTCCCAGGCGAGTGCCCCGGCACCCAGGGGCGCCGTGACGGATCGCAGGTGCCGACGTATGGCCGTGGGGTCGAAGTCGCGCAGCAGCCGCGGGAGGTGCTGGCTGGTGATCCGCTCGACGAAGCCCGCCGTTGCCGTCTCGCTGATCACCAGCCAGCCCTGCTGGCGGGCGCTGTCTTCGACGGCGTTGAGCATGACCGTCTTTCCAGAGCCGCGTGCACCTGTGTAGAGGGTGGCGCGCCCAGGCGAGCCGGGACCGTTCTCCAGGGCCTCGACGAAGTCCTCCAGCATCGACTCACGGCCGACGAGAAGCGGCGGGCTGACCCCGAAGCTGGGGTGGAACGGGTTGCGCACGCAGGGGAGCCTACCCCGGCCTTTAGACAGTCTTAGAATCGTGAGACTCGCTTAGACGCCGCTCATCGGAGCCGGGCGTGGCCCGGCTGATCAGCCGATCTGGATCCAGGTGGCGAGCGCTCGGGCCAGAACGGTGCCGTCCGGTGCGTAGACGGTGGTCGCGGTGAACGACTTGCGGCCATCGATGCCAACGAGGCGACCCATGATCACGCAGGTGTCACCGACCTGCGGTACAGCACTGATCTGTGCGGCGATGCGCCCCAGGACGATCACCGCGTCGCCCTGCAGCGCCGTCCATGCGCCCGGGCAGTCCAGGGCCGCCCACAGCGCTGCCGCAGCCACCTCGGCTGTGGGCTCGGCGGCGTTCGGGCCGACCGTCCATGTGCAGGCGGTGCGGTCGTCGTCCACCAGGCCTGGTCGCAGGTCGTACCCGTCGTGCTCGGGACGAGACGGCCCGCACACCCAGCACGTCGGGAACGGATGGGTCGTCAGGCCGAGGTAGCTCTCCTCGGCCTGACGAGCGACGTCGGCAGGCACCGCAGGCACCGGCGAGGCGGCGGCAGGGGCTTCGGTCAGCAGTCGGGCGCTCGCGATCACGGTCTCGCTCTGGCTCGCGATGGTCTCGCCGTCGCCCTGGCTGGCCAGCAGCATCGGCTCGCCCAGCGGCGGTGGTTGGCGCAGCGTCACCTCGACCCAGGGCACGTCCGGCCCGACGGCCGGATGGCCGGCTGCCTGCAGAGCCGCCTCGGCGAGTCGACCGGCTACGTAGCCACCGTTGCCAGAGTCGGGCGGGCCGTTGTAGCGACTCTCGATCGTCAGCGTGGTCATGGGCGTCAGTCTGGTGGGTCGGCCGTCGTCAGCAGAGCGCGGGCGGCAGCTCGGTCGACCTTGCCGCCGCTCGTGCGCGGCAGCGCCGTCGTCAGATGCCAGTGGCGCGGGAGGGCCTGCGGCGTCAGACGTTCCCGTGCCCAGGTGCGCAGCCGGTGCAGGGACGCCGCGTCGAGGCTGTCGCGCTCGACGACCGCCCCCACGAGGTATCCAAGGTCGGCGTGGGCGACTCCGACGACGACGACCTCGCGCACCCCTGGTGCCTCGGCCAGCACGGCCTCCACCTCGGCGATGTCGACGGTCGCGCCTCCGGTCTGCACGGCAGTCCCACCCCGGCCGACCACCACGACCGACCCGTCCAGCAGCACCCGGCCGCGGTCGCCGACGCTGGCCCAGCCGTCGACGTCACGCTGCAGCGGCCCGGTCGGGTCGCTGTCGCCGGACTCCTCCGGCAGATAGCCCGTGGCCACCAACGGCGACCGCACCCACAGCACGCCTGCTCGGCTGACGACCTCGACCCCGGGAAACGGGGGCAGTGACGCCGAGTCGGCGTCCGGTGTGCCCAGCGCGACGAACGACAGCTCGGCGGCCCCGTAGTAGGCCACGACCCGAACCCCGCGAGCCTGGGCACGAGCGGCAACCGGAGCTGGGAGGGCGGCCCCGGCGACCACGACGGTGCGCCCCGCCAGGTCGGCGCCGGTGCCCAGCAGTTCGGCGAGCTGACGCGGCACCAGGTGGGCAGCATCCCACGCCCGTGACGTGCTCAGCGGCTCGACGATCGGTGTCGCCCCGACCTGGGCGGCGTGCCAAGCGGCATGCAGAAACAGCGTGGACGACAGCGGACCGGGCACAAGCACCCGGCTGGCGGCGCGCGCGCCTGTGGCTGTCGCGAGCGCCTCGACACTGGCCCCCCACGACGCCCGGGTACGGCACACCGCTCGGGGTGCCGCCGTGCTGCCCGAGGTCAGCGCCACCAGCCAGGTGCCGTCGGGTGCGTGCTCCAGCCGGTCTGCGAAGCCGTCCGGCGGTAGTCGGCGATGGTCGAGCACCGCGATCGGGCCCGGACCGTCCAGCGCCCGCAGCACGTCGAGCGCGTGCTTGTCGCTGACAGTGACGGCCAACAGAGGACTCAGCGGCTCAGGGGGTCGCGACCATTCGGCGCCGGTTCCGCGTCCGGGTCGATCGCCAGCGGTGCGGTGGGGGTGGCGAGCAGGTCGGGGAGCGCGCGGTGAACGCCGATCGCGACCGCGGTGGCAAGCACGGCCTTCACCACGTCTCCGGGGATGAAGGCTGCGGCGAGCACCGTCGTCTCGGCCAGCGGAACCTCGGTGCGCCATGCCTGCACCGGGATTCCCAGGGCGTAGATCACACCCACTCCGCCGACCAGGTTGGCGCCCAGCCCACGGGGCCAGCGATATCCGTGGCGGCCCTGGGCGACGAGCCACCCGATCACCCACGCAGCCAGCGGCCAGGCCAGCAGGTACCCGGCGGACGGTCCGGCGAACACGCCGAGCCCACCGCGACCACCGGCCAGCAGGGGCAGCCCGGCAGCCACCAGGCCGAGGAACAGCACCATCGACATCGCGGCCTTGCGCGCCCCCAGCAGCGAGCCGACCAGCATCACGCCCATCGTCTGCAACGTGATCGGCACCGCGTTGCCGAACACCGCGATCGCGCCGGGAAGACCCAGCGCGGCCACCAGCCCGACACCCAGCGCCACCTGTGCGGCGTCGCGTGACGAGAGTCGGCGCCGACGTGTGCCCATGGGAACCGAAGCGTAGATCGGGTGGCAGCCTGACGGGCGCGTGGTCGTGGGCACCCGCGCGGCCAGGCATCATGGTGGCTTGTGATCACCGCCAGCGACGTCGACGTCCGCGCCGGGAGCCAGCTGCTGCTCCACGGGGCGTCGTTTCGCGTGGGGCCGGGCCAGAAGATCGGTCTCGTCGGTCGCAACGGGGCCGGCAAGACCACGCTCACCCGCATCCTCGCTGGTGAGTCGCAGCCGGCAGGCGGGGCCGTCCACCGCACCGGCACCATCGGCTACCTGCCCCAAGACCCCCGCACCAGCGACCCGTCGGTGATCGCCCACGACCGCATCCTCGGGGCCCGTGGCCTCGACGAGGTGGTGCCGGCGATGCGCGAGGTCGAGCTCGAGCTGGCCGGGACGTCGGGTGAGAAGCAGGAGCGCGCGATGAAGCGCTACGCCCGGCTGGAGTCCGAGTTCGTCGTGCGGGGCGGGTACGCGGCCGAGAGCGAGGCGGCGACGATCGCCGCGAGCCTGGGCCTGGACGCCCGTGTGCTCGGCCAGCCCCTCGGCACCCTGTCCGGCGGTCAGCGGCGGCGGGTCGAGCTGGCACGCATCCTCTTCTCCGAGTCCGACACCCTGTTGCTGGACGAGCCCACCAACCACCTCGACGCCGACTCGGTTGTCTGGCTGCGCGACTTCCTACGCTCGTTCGGTGGCGGCATCGTCGTCATCAGCCACGACACGGCGCTGCTGGAGCGCACCGTGACTGGCGTGTTCCACCTCGACGCCACTCGCGGCGTCATGGACGTCTACTCGATGGGTTGGTCGGCCTACCTCGAGCAGCGCGAGACCGACGAGCGACGTCGTCGCCGCGAGCGTGCCAACGCCGAGAAGAAGGCCACCCAGCTCAAGTCGCAGGCCGACCGCATGCGGGCCAAGGCCACCAAGGCGACGGCCGCGCAGAACATGGACCGCCGCGCGGCGCGGCTGCTCGCCGGGCTGGAAGGCGCCCGGACGTCCGACCGTGTCGCGAAGCTGCGCTTGCCGGAGCCGGCCCCCTGCGGGCGCACCCCGCTCACGGCCCGCGAGCTCTCGAAGTCGTACGGGTCGCTGGAGGTGTTCACCGACGTCGACCTGGCCATCGACCGGGGATCGCGAGTCGTGGTGCTCGGGCTCAACGGTGCCGGCAAGACAACTCTGCTGCGCATGCTGGCCGGGGTCGAGCCGTCCGACACCGGTGCCGTCGAGCCCGGGCACGGCCTCAAGGTCGGCTACTTCGCCCAGGAGCACGAGACGCTCGACATGTCGCAGACCGTGCTGGAGAACCTGCGCAGCGCTGCTCCGGACATGGACGACACCGGCGTGCGCACCGTCCTCGGCTCGTTCCTCTTCTCCGGGGACGACGCCAACAAGCCGGCGAGCGTGCTCTCCGGCGGTGAGCGCACTCGGCTGGCCCTGGCGACACTCGTGGTGTCGAGCGCGAACGTGCTGCTGCTGGACGAGCCGACGAACAACCTCGACCCGGCTTCGCGTGCTGAGGTTCTCGACGCGGTGCGGCGCTACAAGGGCGCGATCGTGCTGGTCACGCACGACGAGGGGGCGGTGGAGGCGCTCGACCCCGAGCGGGTGCTGCTGCTGCCCGACGGGGTCGAAGACCTGTGGGGGGCCGACTACCTCGACCTGGTCACGCTTGCCTGAACACCCGACGCGTTCCGGCACGGATATCGCCAAGTAGGTGGCGCCGCGACCAGGAGCGCCTGATCATGGAGGTCGACGGCGCAGTGCCGTTCCCCCAGGAGGCACAGTGGCCGACACCGAGGCGAAAGGCACCCGGGTGTCCGGGTCTGCCCGCGACTCGCTCAAGTCTGACCTCAGCGAGAAGTACACCAAGGGCGCCAGCATTCGCGACTTGGCCGCAGAGACGGGCCGCTCGTACGGGTTCGTCCACCGGCTTCTGGTCGAGGCCGAGGTGCCGCTGCGCGGGCGCGGCGGGGCACCGAAGTCGAGGAAGAAGACGGCGGACTAGCGTTGCGGCAGTGATGCTCGCAGACCCCCGCCTCGAGGCGGGCTTCGTCCATATGTCCGTGGACGGCCCTCGGGCCGACGTGCGGCTGGTGCGACCCGAGGCTCGCAACGCCCAGACCCCGGCGACCTGGCGCGCCCTGGCCGCCGCCGGTGCGCTGCTGCCCCCGGACGTCGGCGTTGTCGTGCTCAGCGCCGAGGGTGCGTCGTTCTCGGCGGGTCTTGACCGGCGCATGCTGGACGGGTCTGGCGTGCCGGGGGAGCCCGCGCTCGCCGACCTGGCTCGCATGCCGGCCGAGCAGCTCGACGTGACGATCGAGGAGTACCAGCAGGGCTTCACGTGGTGGCGGGAGTCGCCCGCCGTGACGATCGCCGCGGTGCAGGGCCACGCCGTCGGAGCCGGCTTCCAGCTCGCGCTGGGGTGTGACCTCATGATCTGCGCGGACGACGCGCAGCTGGCCATGCGGGAGACCTCGCTCGGGCTGGTGCCCGACCTGGGTGGGACGGGCCCGCTCGTCGACGCGGTCGGGTATGGCCGGGCCCTGGAGATCTGCGCGACCGGACGCTGGGTGCGCGCGGCCGAGGCGGCCGATCTCGGCATCGCGCAGGCCGTCGTACCGTCGGTGGAGCTGGCGTCGTCCGTGGACGACCTGGTGGCCGCCTTGCTGGCCGCCCCCGGTGGTGCGTTGGTGGCGACGAAACGGCTTCTCGCCGGTGCCCGGGGCCGCTCGCGTGCGCAGCAGCTGACCGCCGAGCGCTTCGAGCAGGGTCAGCGGCTGGCCGAGCTGGCCCGTCTGCTGGGCTGAGCGCGTACCGCTGACTCGCCCGGGCGGAACAAGCCCTTGGCCGATGATGTTGGGCCCGTGACGTCAGGGAGGTCTCCTGACGTCACGAGGAGGGCGAATGTCGGGACCCGGCATGTGGATGACGTACCGGTCGATGACGCGGGACCAGTCGGTGAAGGACGCCAAGCTGGCCCCCGGCACGGTTCGGCGCATCGCGTCGTATGCCCGTCCGTACTTCCGGCCCATCGCCGTCTTCCTCGTCATCGTCATCATCAGCGCGCAGCTCGTCGTCGCGGCTCCACTGCTCTTCCAGCGCATCGTCGACGACGGCATCCTGGCGGGCAACGGAACGCTGGTGACCCAGCTCGCGATCATCGTGGCGGTGATCGCCGTCGTCGACGCGGGTCTGTCGCTGGTGGAGCGCTGGTACTCCGCGCGCATCGGTGAGGGGCTGATCTTCGACCTGCGCACCCAGGTGTTCTCGCATGTCCAGCGTCAGCCGATCGCGTTCTTCACCCGTGCGCAGACCGGCGCCCTCGTCTCACGGCTCAACAGCGACGTCATCGGTGCCCAGCAAGCCTTCACCGGCACGCTCGCCGGGGTGGTCTCCAACGGCATCAGTGTCGTCGTGATCGTCATCGCGATGCTTGCGCTGTCGTGGCAGGTCACGATCGGGGCGCTGCTCCTGCTGCCTGTCTTCCTCGTCCCCGCCCGCTGGGTGGGGCGCCGTCTCGCAGCGCTGAGCCGCGAGCAGATGGGTCTGAACGCCGAGATGAGCGGCATGATGACCGAGCGGTTCAACGTCGCCGGCGCGCTGCTGGTCAAGCTGTTCGGTCGTCCCGCCCAGGAGAGCGAGCAGTTCTCGTCCCGGGCGTCGCGGGTGCGTGACATCGGCATCACCATCGCCCTGCAGAACCGCGCCTTCTTCGTCGCGCTCACTCTGGTCACGTCGCTGGCCACGGCAATCGTCTACGGCGTCGGCGGCAACCTCGTGGTCGACGGCACCCTCACGCTGGGCACGCTGCTTGCGTTGGTGGCCCTGCTGGGACGGCTATACGGGCCGCTGACCGCGCTCAGCAACGTCCGCATCGACGTCATGACTGCGCTGGTCAGCTTCGAACGGGTCTTCGAGGTGCTCGACCTCTCGCCGCTGGTGGACGAGGCGCCCGACGCCCGGCCGCTGCCCCCCGGCGCAGCCGACGTCGAGCTCGACGGGGTCTCGTTCCGCTACCCCAAGGCCGGCGAGGTGTCGTTGGCATCGCTGGAGGCCATCGCGACCACGGAGCGCGCGGTGGACGGCATGACCCTCACCGACATCTCGGTTCGGGTCGAGCCCGGGCAGATGGTCGCGCTGGTCGGGCCGTCCGGGGCGGGCAAGACCACGTTGACTGCGTTGGTCAGCCGCCTGTACGACCCCACATCCGGAGCCGTGCGCATCGGCGGCACCGACCTGCGCGACGCGACCCTCGCCTCGCTCACCGACACGGTCGGCGTGGTGACGCAGGACGCGCACATGTTCCACGACACGATCCGCAACAACCTGCTCTACGCCCGTCCCGACGCCACCGACGAGCAGGTGTGGGACGCGCTGCGCGCCGCGCAGGTCGACTCGTTGGTGCAGGCGTTGCCGGACGGGCTCGACACGATGGTCGGCGATCGTGGCTACCGCCTGTCCGGTGGCGAGAAGCAGCGCATGGCGATCGCTCGGCTCATGCTCAAGGCGCCCCAGGTCGTGATCCTGGACGAGGCCACCGCGCACCTCGACTCCGAGTCGGAGTCGGCGGTGCAGCGCGCTCTTGACATCGCGCTGGACGGGCGCACGTCCCTGGTGATCGCCCACCGGCTCTCGACCGTGCGCAACGCCGACACGATCCTCGTGCTCGAGGGTGGACGCATCGTCGCGCGGGGCACGCATGCCGAGCTGCTCGACGACGGCGGCCTCTACGCCGACCTGTACCGGACGCAGTTCGCCGACACCGCCGCCGCCGAGCCCGCGTCGGTGTGAGCCTCGGCGTTCGCCGCAGCGATCAGAGGGCGTCGAGCAGACCGCCGTCCACGGCAACCATCGACCCGGTGACGAACGACGCGGCGGGGGAGAGGACGAAAGCGGCCACCCGGGCGAACTCCGCCGGCTCGCCGTAGCGGCGCAGCGGGATCATCGCCTCCCAGCGGGCCCGCGACGCCGCGGCGTCCCCGCTCCTTGCGTCGAGCTCGTCGAGCCGCTCGGTGCCGATCCGGCCGGGCATCAGCCCCACGACCCGCACCCCGGCAGGGCCGTACTCGTCGGCCAGCTGCTTGGCGACCATGGCCAGCCCGGGCCGCAGGCCGTTGGACGTTGCCAGCCCAGAGATCGGGGCCTTGACCGAGGTCGAGAGCACGAACGCGATGGCCCCACCCTCGCTCAGGTTCGCCGCCACGGTGCGACCCAGTCGCACCCCGCCGAGGAACACCGACTCGAAAGCGCTGCGCCACTGCTCGTCGGTGGTGGCAGCGACCGAGCCCGGAGTGGGTCCACCCACGCTGACCAGCGCGCCGTCCAGGCGGCCGAAGCGGGTGCGGGCGGCATCCACCAGCAGCTGAGGAGTCGCCGGGTCGCCGTTGTCGGCGACGACGCCTTCGGCGTGGTCAGGCCCCAACGCGTGTACTGCTGGCTCGACGGAGTAACTGTGGCGCCCCGACACCACCACCCGCGCACCCTCGTCCACGAGTACGTGCGCGACGGCCAGGCCCAGCCCCCGGGTGGCTCCGGTCATGACGTAGACGCGGTGGGTCAGTCCCAGGTCCATGTGCGCCATTGTGCGCGCCCGCCTAGCGTCGGGCGTGGTGGATGGCGAACTTGACGAGGTGCGTGGCTGGCTGGACGCCGCCGCGCGCGTCACCGTGCTTACTGGAGCCGGGGTCTCGACTCCCTCGGGCATCCCCGACTTTCGGGGGCCGAACGGGGTGTGGACCAAAGACCCAGGTGCCGCCGCGATGTTCGACATCGAGACGTACCGTGCCGACCCCGACCTGCGCCGCCGCGCCTGGGCAAACCGGCGCGACCACCCCGCCTGGACCGCCGAGCCCAACCCCGCCCACGAGGCGTTCGTGCGCCTGGAGCAGAGCGGACGCCTGCGCGCCCTGCTCACCCAGAACATCGACGGCCTGCACCAGCGCGCAGGCAGCAGCCCCGAGAAGGTCGTCGAGCTGCACGGAACGCTCTTCTTCTCCGCCTGCCTGGAGTGCGGGCACCGAGTGCCCATGCGTGACGTTCTTGCCCGGGTGGACGCCGGCGAGGCCGACCCGCCCTGCGCTGCCTGTGGAGGCATCCAGCGCTCAGCCACCGTCGCGTTCGGGCAGAGCCTCGAGGCCGAGGTGCTCGACACCGCCGTGGACGCGGCATCCGACTGCGACGTGTTCGTCGCCGCCGGCACGTCCCTTCAGGTCAACCCGGCAGCCGGGCTCTGCCGGGTGGCACTGCGCAGCGGAGCGCGGCTGATCGTGGCGAACGGGTCGCCCACACCGTACGACTCCCATGCGCACGCCGTGCTCCGCGACGACCTAACCGAGGTGCTGCCCGCCCTGCTCGCGTAGGCCGGCCCACGTCTGCGGGTCGAGCCTTGCCAACGGTCGGCGCTCAGGCACGCCGTGGGGCGGTCACAGGTGGGCGGGACGTGACGGGAAGGTGGGCACGCCACCGACGGGGTGACGGGACGACAAACCACGCCAGGACGCCCGTGGTGGGAGTGCCAGCACGCCATACGGTGGCTTCTCCTCCCGTCACGGACCCCGACGGGTGGGTCTGTCTCCCTTCACACCCCACGAGACGGGCACAGGTTCCCGTCACCGCAGCGCGCCGGTCACTCGGCTCGGCTCGCCGCCAGCGCGCCGGCCCTGCCTGTGGAAGACGGAAGCCGCGTCGGCCGCCGTGTCACGACCATGGCGCCATGAGACGGCTACCCGAGTCCTTGCGTTCGCTGGCTCTGAGCCAGGAGGGGGTGGTGACGCGGGCGCAGTGCCTCGCGCACGGGCTCACCTCCCGGCAGGTCGACGCTCTCGGTGGGGCGGGCGGGCCCGGCAGGCGTGTGCTGCCTCGGGTCTACCTGCTCACGACCGGCGCACCCACCCGGCGGCAGCAGATGTGGGCAGGGCTGCTGTACGCCGGGGACGAGGCCCAGATTGCGTCCGTCACCGCTCTGGAGGTGCACGCGCTGAAGTACGCCCCGAACGACATCCGGGTGCACCTGCTCGTGCCGCACCGGCGCAAGGTCTGTGGGCAACCGCCGCTGGTCGTGCACCGCAGCAGCCGTCTGCCGGCACCGCGGGTTCGCCAGGGAATGCCCACGACCCCCGTGCCCCGAGCAGCAGTCGATACCGCACGGGTGGTGGCGCCTCGGGATGCCCGGGCACTGCTGGCCGAGGTGGTTCAGCGCAGGCTCACGACCGTCGATGCGCTCTGGACCGAGGTCGCGGCAGGCCACACGAGGGGCGCCGCTGAGGTGCGCCAAGCGCTGCGCGACCTGGGCTCCGGTGCTGCCTCGGCGCCCGAGCTCGACCTGCTCGCGGTCATTGCTCGCAGCGTCGTGCTGCGGCAGCCGGCGGTGAACGAAGCCATGAGCGTCGACGGGCGAACCGTGGTGCCGGACCTGTGCTGGCCGGAGGCCAGGCTCGTGGTGGAGGTCGACAGCGCCGAGCACCACGGCTTCGGGCCCGATGCCGACCAGACTGGGCGGCGGCGAGCAGCCCTGACGGCTGCCGGGTGGACGGTGTTGTCGATCTCGCCGCGCCGGATCAGGGACGACCCGGCGGGGGTGCTGCGCGAGATCGAGGCCGCGTACCTGCTGGGTCTCCGCCGGCAGGCGGGATGACCATCGGACAGGTCACGAAGGGGAGTGCTCGGCGTCCGTGGCGGCCGGACGGGCGGTTCCTTGGCCTTCGGGCCGGTGGGCGCGCTCAGCGCTGTCCTTGCGGGCCAGCAGCACGAAGCCGACCACGGCCACGATGCCGAACAAGAACCATTGCACCGCGTAGATCAGGCTCGGCCCGGCGCTGAGCCGGGGCGCTGGGATGGCGATCAGCGCGTCGTCCTCGGCGGGGCGTTGCTCGACCCGTTCGAGCCACACCGGTGCCACGTCGTCGTCCAGCTGCGTGTCGATCTCGGCAAGGTCGACGAACCGGATCGACGGGGGCGTGGAGTCAGAGTCGAGGCCCGAGCCCTGGCCCGACTCGCTGAGCCGCACGCGGCCGGTCAGCTCCACGACCGTGTCGACGGGGGGTGGCACCGCCACCTCGCCGGTGGAACGCGTGGCCGTGGGGACGAAGCCCCGGTCGACGAGCACCGCCGAGCCGTCGTCGAGCACCAGGGGGGCCAAGGCGTGGACTCCTGACTGGCCCTCCACCGAACGCAGCCGCAGTGACAGCTCGGCCGTCGGGTCGAACGTCCCGCGCACAGTCACTGCGCGCCACTCGACGTCGGCGGAGACCTCGTCGGGCGTCGTGGCTGCGTCGAGCACGGCGTCCAGCGGCGCCGGCGCCGACCCCAGCGCAGTCCGGATAGCCTCGTTGCGCTCGCCTCGCTGCTGGTACCTGTCGAGCTGCCACAGCCCGAGCAGCACGCACGCAACCGCCATCACCGTTGCGAACGCCAGCAGGCTCAGCCCACGGCGCGTGCGGAACAGGCTCATGCTCAGACGGTAGGTCCTGGCGCTCGTGCAGCCGTCGCCCGGGGCGTCAGCGGGGCGAGGACTGCTCGACGGCGGGACCCGCGGGCAGTGCGGGCATCGAGAAGTCGGGGGTCACCGGCTCCAGGGTCTTGCCGATCCGCTCGCGTCCCGCGTTGGCCCCGACGACGCCGAGGTAGGGCAGCAGCACCGCGCCGGCGACCAGCACCCACCGCGGCCACCCTGGGACGAAGATCGCAGCCACGAAGCAGGCGGTTCGCACGCCCATGGTCCAGAGGTAGCGCCGCGTGCGCATGGCCAGGTCGTCGGTCAGCGACGTGGGGGCAGAGGTGATGCTTGCGACCGCCTGCGTGCGTCGCGCCATGTGTCACCTCACCCGTTCGCACGACGCCTCGAACGCCGTGGCTACACGCTACGTCCGGCGACCCGGCCGTGCCAGAGATGGGTAGTGAGTGAATCGCTCACACCGCCATGGCCCGCGCCCGGTGAGACGCAGGTGTAGTACGCGACGCAGGATTCCGGCAGGATGGAGCGCAGCCGCACCATCAGGGACGAGAGGAAGACGCATGCCGAACCGCACGTACCGAGTGATCGAGGTCGTCGGAACATCGCCGGACGGGGTCGACGACGCCCTGCGCAACGGCATCGGGCGGGCGAGCGACACGATGCGCCACCTCGACTGGTTCGAGGTGGTCGAGATCCGTGGCCACATCACCGACGGCCAGCCGGACCACTTCCAGGTGTCGATGAAGGTTGGCTTCCGGCTCGAGGACGCCTGAGGACATCGCCCGTCGCCGCCGCACCGGTAGGGACGATTCGTCCCTACCAACGGGTAGGCGTTACGGTCGCGCCCCGTGAGTCGAAGCGTTCTGATCACCGGTGGCAACCGTGGGATCGGTCTGGCGACCGCCCGGTGCTTCGCCGACCTCGGTGACAAGGTCGCCGTCACCACGCGCGGTGGGTCGGTGCCCGACGACCGTCTGCTGGCGGTGCCGGCCGACGTCAGCGACCCCGACTCCGTGGCGGCTGCCGTCGCAGCGGCCCAGGACGCCCACGGACCGATCGAGGTGCTGGTAGCCAACGCCGGCATCACCCGCGACACGCTGCTGCTGCGCATGTCCGAGGCGGACTGGGCCGACGTGATCGACACGAACCTGTCCGGCGCGTTCCGCGTGGTCAAAGCGGCCTCCCGAGCCATGCTGCGCCAGCGTCGGGGCCGCATCGTGCTGGTGTCCAGCGTCGTCGCACTCACCGGCTCGGCAGGCCAGGTCAACTACGCGGCCAGCAAGGCCGGCCTCGTCGGCATGGCGCGCTCTCTTGCCCGCGAGCTCGGCAGCCGCAGCATCACCGCCAACGTCGTGGCACCCGGCTTCGTCGAGACCGACATGACGGCCGAGCTGGACGAGGACACCCGAGCGACCTACCGCGACCAGGTGCCCCTCGGGCGCTTCGCCGATGCCGACGAGGTGGCTCGCGTCATCCGCTGGGTGGCCAGCGACGACGCCGCCTACGTGACCGGTGCGGTCATCCCGGTGGACGGCGGGCTGGGGATGGGGCACTGATGGCCACCCGTATGGGCGGGCCAGGATCGAGAGGACACATGTGAGCGGGTTGCTGGCGGGCAAGCGAATCCTGGTGACGGGAGTGATCACCGACCAGTCCATCGGGTTCCACGTCGCCCGCATGGCCCTGGACCAAGGCGCCACCGTTGTGGTCACCGGCTTCGGCCGCATGTCGTTGGTCGAGCGCATCATCAAGCGGCTGCCCGCTCCGGTCCAGCTCGTCGAGATGGACGTCACCGACGAGCAGCACATGACGACGCTCGCCGAGCGTGTCGGGCAGCATGTCGACGGCTTGGACGGGGTGCTGCACTCGATCGCCTACGCGCCTCCGGCAGCCCTCGGCGGCAACTTCTTGCACACCGAGTGGGAGGACGCGGCGACCGCGCTGCACGTCTCGGCCTTCTCGCTCAAGCAGCTCACCATGGCGTGCCGGCCGCTCTTCGGCCCGGACGGCGCCTCGGTCGTCGGGCTCGACTTCGACGCGGCCGTCGCCTGGCCGACGTATGACTGGATGGGCGTGTCGAAGGCCGCGCTCGAAGCGACGTCGCGCTACCTGGCCCGCGAGCTCGGACCAGAGAACATCCGGGTCAACCTGGTCGCCGCCGGCCCGTTGCGAACGCTCGCGGCCAAGTCCATCCCTGGGTACGCCGGGTACGAGTCGGTCTGGCACGAGCGGGCCCCACTCGGCTGGGAGATGACCGACCCGGAGCCCACCGCGCGCGCGTGCGTCGCCCTGCTCTCGGACTGGTTCCCGAAGACCACCGCCGAGATCGTTCACGTCGACGGGGGAGTGCACGCCGTCGGCGCCTGAGCACTCGGCAGTCCGCAGGGGTCAGGCGGGCTGGGAGCTCGGGGAGTCCGGGGTCTGCGGCGCAGTGCGCCAGATGCCACGCTGCGCGATGACGACGCCGACGACGATCAGCCCCTGCGCCAGCAGGTAGGTGGTCATGACCAGTACCCGTTGCCCGTTCTCGGCGATCGTGAGCAGGTCGGTGAAGCGGCCGACCGCGATGAGGGTGGCGGAGGCGACGAACAGGGCCGCCCCGAGCGCCGTGTAGGCGTTGACCCCGGACGCGACGATCCCCATCGTGCAGATGGCTGCGGCGTAGACGGCCACGGGGAGCAGAAACTCCCCGAGCTCGGGGGCCAGGAACGCGACCAGGCCCGCTCCGTAGAGCACGTAGACCAGCGCCCACACCGGCGGTCGAGGCGGGGTCGACGAGCGCACCAGCGGGGTGAACGCCACGACGTAGAGCACCTGGGCGACGAGAAACCCGCCGAGGCCGGCCATGAACAAGGGGTCGGAGTCGGCCAGTCGCGACACCTCGAGCAGCACGTCACCGAGCCACGAGAACGCCAGCGCCGCCAGCACGATGCGCACCATGCGGGTGAACGGCCGTGGCGAGGCGCTGATGAGAAAGGCGGCCAGTGCCGGCATCAGCAGCGGCTTCGTCGCTGTGCTCAGCGCGGTCAGGGACGCGACGTGCGTGGCGACGTGCAGCACCGACACGGCTGCGTACGTACCGAGCATCGTGGTGGGGCGAGGCATGGCGCCCAGTGTGTCCCACGGCCCGACCGAGGCGACGATGATGGGTGCATGAGTACCGCGCCCGACCGTCGCCTCGTCCTGCTGCGTCACGCCAAGTCGGACTGGCCGACCGGCGTGCCCGACCACCAGCGCCCCCTCGGCCAGCGTGGACGGGCCGAGGCGCCGCAGGCCGGCCGCTGGCTCGCCGCCGCAGGGCTGGTGCCCGACCTGGCGCTCGTGTCGACCGCAACCCGCACGCGTCAGACCTGGAACCTGGTCAGCGACGAGCTCGGCGCCGAGGTGGCGACGACCTACAGCGACGACCTGTACGAGTCGGGGCTGATCGGGTCGCTCGCCCTGCTGCGAACGCTGCCCGCAGACGTGGACACGGCCCTGGTCGTCGGTCACAACCCGACGACCGAGAGCTTGGCGCTCTACCTCCAGGACGGCACGGGGGTGGCGGCCGACCGCTCCCGAATGGCGGGCAAGTACCCGACCGGAGCAATCGCCGTCCTTCATCTTCAGGTACCGGACTGGAGCGACCTTGACGAAGGCACGGCTCGACTGCTCGCCTTCGCCGTACCTCGCTGACTGACGACGCCACACTCCGGCGAGCGTGCCCTACTGCGAGTCTTGCTGCAGGGTTCGCGTGTCACGCTGGGGACGCACAGGCGACTTCGAGGAGACGACAGTGCCGACTGCTGCCACCACGCAACGGGTGACGGGTTGGGCTGGCTCAGCGTCCTCTTGGTGTTCGCGGTGTTCCTGTTCGACGCGCTGCACCCCTACGACCCGATCCCCTGGGTCATCAAGAAAGGCGAGACCAGCTTCGCCATCACGGGCTTGCGCCGCAGCGATCGCCAGTTCGCCAGAGAGCGCACGCTCCGGCTCCCTGCTTGAGTTCGCCCCTGTGTAGGCCGGTGACCTGCCGTTCTTCTTCGCCCTCTCGCTGCTCCTCCGGCCGCTGCAGCGCTGGCTGAGCGGTGGCGGCGCGGGCGTCGTCGACCGGGTCGCCGGGTACGTGACCGCCGATCGAGGAGCACGGCTGGAACGACTTCGCCTACACGGGCGCTTCTACCTCGACGGCTCACTCATGCTCAACCTGGCCGTGCCGCAGCCTGCCTACGGAGCCGGCCTCGTCGCCGTGGCCGCCGTGGGGGTGGCCAGCGACTTGGGTTCTGGCTGAAGGTCGCCACCACCCTGGTGGTCTCCCTGGCCATCACGATGGTGCTGGCCTGGGCATTCGCCGCACCCCCGGGGAACGGGCCGTGTTCGGCGTGAAGCCTGCGAGCGGCGACCCCGCTGCCGACGATCAGCCGAGCGGAGGGGACGGCGTGGGGGTGCCGTCCGACTCGTCCGCGGCCTCGACGTCTTCGCGGCTCACTCCGAGCAGGTACAGCACTGAGTCCAAGTAGGGCACCGACACCGCCGTGTCGGCAGCCGCCCGCACCACCGGCTTCGCGTTGAACGCGATGCCCAGACCCGCGGCAGCGATCATGTCGAGGTCGTTGGCGCCGTCCCCGATGGCCACGGTCTGCGACAGCGGGATGCCGGCTTGCCGGGCGAACCGGCGCAACGCCTCGGCCTTGGCCGCTCGGTCGACGACCGGACCGATCACTCGCCCGGTGAGCCGGCCGTCGTCCACCTCCAGGGTGTTGGCCAGCGAGAAGTCCAGGGCCAGCTCGGCGGCGAGTGCATCGGTGACCTGAGTGAAGCCCCCGCTGACGATGGCCACCTTGTAGTCCAGCCGCTTCAACGTCCGCACCAATGTGCGGGCGCCGGGAGTGAGCGCGACCGAGCGGCGCACCTGCTCGAGCGCCGTCTCTGACAATCCGGCGAGCAGCGCCACGCGCGCACGCAGCGACTCGGCGAAATCGAGCTCGCCGCGCATGGCGGCGTCGGTCACCTCGGCCACCTGCGGCAGCACCCTGGCGCGGGCGGCCAGCATCTCGATCACCTCACCCTGCACCAGGGTGGAGTCGACATCCATCACCACGAGCCGCGTGGCTCGCTGGTGCAGACCCGCCGGCTCGACGGCCACGTCGACGCCGAGGCGAGCCGCCGCCGCGGCGAGGCTCGGGCGCAGCACCCGGGCGTCCGCCCCCGACACGTGCATGCGGATGGCGGTCACCGGGTAGGCGGCGAGGCGGGTGATGCGGTCGATGTTGGCGCCGGCATCAGCGATCTCAGCTGTCATCCCCGCGACCGTGGCCGGTGTCAGCGGCTGGCCCAGCACGCTCACCACGACACGCCCCTGGCGCAGCGCAGCAGGGTCGCCCCACGCTGTCGAGGCGTCGAGGTGCATGCCGAGGTCGGCCGCGACGGTGGCCGCCGTCGCCTCCGCCGCGATGAGACGGGCCTTCGCGGCGCGCATCTCGTCCTCGTCGGCTGGTGCCCTGCCTGCGCTCAGCAGCACGCCGAGCACCAGCCGTCCGCGAACCACGACCTGCTCGATGTCGAGCACGACGAGCGGCTTGGCCTGTTCGGCGCGCAGGGCGCCGAACAGCGACGTCGTCACGCCCGGGCGGTCGGGTCCGGTGAGGGTGAGCAGCAGTGTCGGTACCTGGCCGAGAGGCTGGGCGGCGTCCGCGTCCGGGGTGGTCACCGTGGTCATCGCGGTGGGAACGCCGGTGTGCTCGACGGACGCCGCGCGTGCTGGTGGTCGAGGCTGACGGCGGCCACGATGGCGCGCCGGGCCGCCCGGTCGAGCGGGGCGAGCGAGGCGGACCGGGCGTGCGCCACGTGCGCGGTGATCGCGTCGCGGTCGTCGGCCCGGGCAGCCTCGAGCATGGTGAGCACCGAGATCGCGCGACGCACGAGCGAGTCGGCGCGGACCCCGACGTGCTGCGGGAGCCGAAGGTCGCGTCCGGACTCGCGCAGACGGCTGACCGTCTGCGCGGTGCTCGGGCGCCACGACTGCTGGCTGAGTGACGCCAACGCGGTGGTGGCCTCGCGCATCGCCTGCGCGAGCTCGCGTTCGGCCTCGCCGAGCATCGGGACGTCGGGCAGCGTCGACGCCGCTGCCATGCTCCGCCATGTCACGCAGTGCCCGCGGTCACCGGGCGTGCCGAACGCCGTGACGATCGGCACGATGGCACGACAGCCGTGCGGCCCGGCCCAGGACGAGCCACGGTCCCCCACGGTGACAACAGCCTCACCGGCCGCAAGCGCTGCCAGGTTGGTCTCGACCGGGCCGGTGAGCCCGAGCGGGTCGCCGGGCACCGGCAGAGACAGTCGCAGCGCCGACACGCCCTGTGCCTTCAGCTCGGCAAGGCCCTCGCCGATCTCATCCGGACCGGCCATGGGCTCGCTGGTCCAGAGGTGCGGTTCGTCCTCGCCCTCGACCGCGGCGACGGCAAGCTCGAGGGAGGCCGCGTCCTGCAGATAGGCCGTCCCCCAGGCGGCGAGCAGCGCGGCGCGCAGAGCAATCGGCACCGACACAGAGTAAGACCCTTCGTTCCGTAGGGTGGACTCGTGGCCGCGCTGGAGTTCGCTGACGTCACCATGATCCGCTCCGGTCAGCGTCTGATCGACTCGGTCTCGTGGCTGGTCGAGGAGGACGAACGTTGGGTCGTGCTCGGACCGAACGGGGCCGGCAAGACGACGCTGCTGTCGATCGCCGCCGCGCAGGCTCACCCGAGCTCCGGCTACGCCGAGGTGCTGGGCGAGATGCTCGGCTCCGTGGACGTGTTCGAGCTTCGTCCCCGCATCGGTCTGGCCAGCGCGCTGCTGGCCGAGCGCATCCCCGCTGAGGAGACCGTGCGCAACCTTGTGCTGACGGCCGCCTACGCCGTCGTCGGCCGCTGGCGCGAGAGCTATCAAGGCATGGACGAGGTGCAGGCCGATGCCCTGCTGGCGCGGATGGGCGTCGGCCACCTGCGTGACCGCACGTTCGGCACGCTCTCGGAGGGGGAACGCAAGCGTGCGCAGATCGCTCGGGCGCTGATGACCGACCCCGAGCTGCTTCTGCTGGACGAGCCGGCCGCCGGCCTCGACCTCGGTGCCCGCGAACGCCTCGTCGCCACCCTGGACGCTCTGGCGAGCGACCCGTACGCCCCGGCAATGGTGCTCGTGACCCACCACGTGGAGGAGATCCCGCCGAGCATGACGCACGCCCTGCTGCTGCGCGACGGAAAGGTCGTGGCGGCCGGTCCGCTCGAGCAGACCCTCACGGCGGAGTCGCTCTCGGCGTGCTTCGGCATGACGCTGCAGGTCGAGCGCCGTGACGGCCGGTTCAGCGCACGCGCGGTCAGACCTGCTGAACCCGACAACCAGGTCTAGCCTGGGGATATGGACGGCTTCTTCGACTGGTTCGGCGACAACGCCTGGGCTGGTTGGCTGGGGCTCGCTGTCGTTCTCGGGATCGTGGAGACCACCACGCTCGACTTGGTCTTCTTGATGCTGGCGGGCGGAGCGCTGGCCGGAGCGGCGGCCGCCGCTGTGGGCGCGCCGCTGCTGCTGCAGGCTGTGGTCGCGATCCTCGCGACGGGGGCGCTGCTCGGAGTCGTCCGGCCCGTCGCCAAGCGCCACCTGCGCACGCCGATCGAGGCACGCACCGGGGTTGCCGCCCTCGTTGGGCGCGACGCCTTGGTGACCGCTCGGGTCGACGCCCACTCCGGGCAGGTCAAGCTCGCCGGGGAGATCTGGTCGGCCCGCTCGTTCGACGACAACGAGGTGATCGAACCGGGCACCCGGGTGCACGTCGTCGAGATCGACGGCGCCACAGCCGTGGTGTTCCCCGCCTGATGACACGTGAGGCGACCCATGCACGACCAGGCTCAACCAGAACTACCTAAGGACTGAGGACACATGGAAATCGGTACAGCGGTCGGGCTCTTCCTGGCCTTCCTGTTCGCGTTGCTCATCTTCGTGGCGCTGGTGCGCTCGGTGCGCATCGTGCCGCAGGCGCGCGCCGGCATCGTCGAACGGCTCGGACGCTTCCAGAAGACGCTGAACCCGGGTCTGGCGATCGTCGTCCCCTTTGTCGACCGTGTGCTTCCGCTCGTCGACCTGCGTGAGCAGGTCGTGTCGTTCCCGCCGCAGCCGGTGATCACCCAGGACAACCTGGTCGTGTCGATCGACACCGTCATCTACTACCAGGTGACCGAACCGAAGTCGGCGACGTATGAGATCACCGACTACATCGCCGGCATCGAGCAGCTGACCGTCACCACGCTGCGCAACGTCATCGGCGGCATGGACCTCGAGCAGACGCTCACCAGCCGCGAGGGCATCAACAACGCGCTTCGCAGCGTCCTGGACGAGGCGACCGGCAAGTGGGGCATCCGGGTCAACCGCGTCGAGCTCAAGGCGATCGACCCGCCGCCGTCCATCAAGGACGCGATGGAGAAGCAGATGCGCGCCGACCGCGACAAGCGCGCCGTCATCCTCAACGCCGAGGGAGCGCGTCAGTCGCAGATCCTCACCGCCGAGGGTCAGAAGCAGGCGGCGATCCTGTCAGCCGAGGGTCAGAAGGCGTCGGCGATCCTGTCGGCCGAGGCCGAGAAGCAGTCGGCGATCCTGCGCGCCGACGGTGAGTCCCAGGCCATCCAGACCGTGTTCCATGCTATCCACCGCGGCAACCCCGACCAGAAGCTGCTCTCCTACCAGTACCTGCAGATGCTGCCCAAGATCGCCGAGGGCGACGCCAACAAGCTGTGGGTGCTGCCGAGCGAGATCGGCAAGGCGTTGGAAGGGCTGGGCAACCTGGCCGGCAACCTCGCCACGACGTCAGGAGGACTGGCCGACGTCGGAGAGCTGCCGGAGGAGATCCGCCTCCAGCAGCAGCTCGCTCAGCAGGCCGCCGAGGCGGCGTCCGCGGAGGCCGAGGCCGCCGCGGAGGCCGAGATCGAGGCGGTGCGCGAGGTGACTGACCAGCTGTAGCCGAGCGCGGGAGTGACTTCACCGCGCCGCTGGCTGTTCGCCGACCAGCTCGGGCCGCACTTCGTCGACGACCACGCCGACGCCGGTGTGCTGCTGGTGGAGTCGAGGGCGGTGTTCCGTCGTCGCCGCTGGCACCGACGCAAGGCCCACCTCGTCCTCTCCGCTCTGCGCCATCGTGCCGCCGAGCTGGGGGACAGGTGTGTGCTCATCTCGTCCGAGACGTACCAGCAGGCACTGGATGACGTCGGCGAGCGGGTCGAGGTGTGCGGCCCGACCTCGCGTTCGGCCGACGCTCTGGTGCGTCGCCTCGACGAAGTCGACGTGCTGCCCGCCCGAGGGTGGGTGCTCAGCCGGGACGAGTTCGCCGAGTGGGCGTCCGGTCGCCGGCGTCTGCGGCTGGAGGACTACTACCGCGACGTACGGCGCCGACTCGGCGTGCTGGTCGAGCCGGACGGAGCGCCGGTGGGCGGCCGCTGGAACTTCGACGCCGACAACCGGCAGCCGCCGCCCAGGCGAGCAACACGGCTCAGCGACGTCGTCGACGTCCCCGAGCCGTGGTGGCCGGTCGAGGACGACATCGACGCCGGGGTCCGCGAGACCCTCGACCGCTGGGAACGCGACGACGGCATCGAGTTCGTGGGGCACGACGGGCCGCGGCGCTTCGCTGTGACCCACGACGAGGCTCGCGACGCCGCGGAGCACTTCGTGCGCCACCGGCTGGCGGCGTTCGGCGCCTACGAGGACGCGATGCTCGCCGACGACCCCTGGATGGCGCACTCGTTGCTGTCAGTGCCGCTCAACCTCGGCCTGCTCGACCCGGTCGACCTCGTCCGCCGGGCGGAGCGCGCCCACCACGACGGACAGGCCGGCTTGGCCGCAACCGAAGGCTTCGTTCGCCAGGTGATCGGGTGGCGCGAGTACGTGTGGCACGTCTACTGGTACACGGACCCTGACTATCGGCACCGCAACGCGCTGCGTGCCACCCAGCCGCTGCCGCAGTGGTTCGCTGCCCTCGACGCCGACGCGGTGACGGCCCGCTGCCTGTCGCAGGTGCTGGCCGATGTTCGCGACGAGGGATGGGTACACCACATCCCGCGGCTCATGGTGCTGGGCAGCTGGGCGCTGCAGCGCGGTTACGACCCCGCCGCGCTCACCGAGTGGTTCCACACCTCGTTCGTCGACGGCTACGACTGGGTGATGCTGCCCAACGTCGTGGGCATGTCCCAGCACGCCGACGGCGGGCTCATGGCAACCAAGCCGTACACCTCCGGGGGCGCGTACATCAACCGGATGAGCGACTACTGCAGCGGCTGCGCCTACGATCCCTCGGTGCGCGTGGGTGAGAAGGCGTGCCCGTTCACCGCGGGCTACTGGGCATTTCTGCACGACAACCGTGACGCGTTGAGCGGCAACCACCGCATGGCCCAGCCGCTGCGGGGCCTGGACCGGCTCGCCGACCTGCCCGACCTGCTCGCCCAGGAGGGCACGCGAGGTAATGGCCCGCCATGATCGGAGACTTCACCACCCTTCAGGCGGTTCTGGTCGTGCTGGCCGGTTTCGGAGCAGGTGCGCTCAACGCTGTCGTGGGCTCGGGCAGCCTCATCACCTTTCCCACCCTGGTCGCCGTCGGCGTCTCGCCGTTGAGCGCCAACGTCAGCAACACCGTCGGGCTGGTGCCCGGCTCGCTGGCCAGCATGTACGGGTACCGCCGCGAGCTCTCCAGCCTCGGCAGCACGCTGCGCCACCTGCTGCCGGCCACTGTGCTGGGGGCCGTCGTCGGAGTGGTGCTGCTGCTGGCCTTCCCAGACACTGTCTTCGAGGCGGTGGTCCCGGTGCTGGTGGGGATCGCCGTGGTGCTGGTGCTCGTCCAGCCCTACGTCGCCCGGCGCGCCGCCGCGCACGAGCCCCGCACCGGACCGGCCCCCTGGCTCTGGACCGCGGTGGGACTCACGGGCGTCTACGGCGCCTATTTCGGGGCCGCCCAAGGGGTGCTGCTCATCGGAGTTCTCGGGCTGGGCACGGCACTGGGGCTGCAGCAGGTCAACGGCATCAAGAACGTGCTCGCCGGGGCTGCCAACGTCGTCGCCGCCCTCGCGTTCGCCTTCGTCGCACCGGTTGACTGGGTAGCCGCCGGTCTCGTGGCGCTCGGTTCGGTGGGCGGCGGCCTGCTCGGCGCGCGCCTGGCGCGACGCCTGCCCGTCCCGGTGCTGCGGGGCGTCGTGGTCGTCGTGGGCGTCGCGGCACTCGTGCTGCTGGTCGTGCAGTAGCTGTCGTGACGATCGGCGCCGCAGCCTAGGCTGGCATCGTGGGGTTGAAGGCAGCGTTGGCGGCAGCCGGATGGCGCGACAAGACCGTCACCCCCGAGCAGGCCGTGGCCATGCTGCCCAAGGGCGCCCATGTCTTTCTCAGCAGTGGAGCGGCGACCCCGAACACGTTTCTGGATGCGTTGTCGGCAGTATCGGCTGACTACCAGGGGGTGCGGCTCTACCACTACATCATCCGCGACCGGCCTGGTCAGAGGCGACGCCAAGGACTACGGCACCGCACCTTCTTCATCTCCCACGACCTTCTGCCACTCGCGGAGAAGGGGTACGTCGACTACATCCCGCTCGCCCTGCGCGACGTGTCGAGGCTGCAGGCGCTAGGTCGGCTGCGCATGGACGTCGGCGTCATCCAGGTGTCCGAGCCCGACGCCGGCGGCATGTGCAGCCTCGGGGCGTCGGTCGGGCTGTCGCCCACCGTGATCAGGGGCGCGTCGATGCTCATCGCCGAGGTGAACGCGGCGATGCCGCGGACCCGCGGCGACACGCTCGTGCCGTTCGACAAGTTCTCGGCCGTGGTCGAGGTCGAGCCCGGGCTGGTGGAGTACCAGACACGCGACGCCGAGGAGCGTGCGGTCACCGACATGGCGCAGTACGTCGCGCGACTCGTGCCCGACGGCGCGACTCTGCACACCGGCCACGGGCGGCTGATCAGCGAGGTTCTCGCCCGGCTCGACAAGCACCGTGACCTTGGTGTGCACAGCGACGTCATCTCCGATGCCGTGCTCGACCTGATCGAAGCCGGCGCGATCACCGGACGAGTCAAGTCGATGTCGCGCGGTCGGGTGGTGGGCAGCTACGCCATGGGCACCCAGCGACTGTACGAGGCCATCCACGAGAACCGCACCTTCTCCTTTCGGCCCATAGACGAGGTGAGCGACCCTGGGACGGTGATGCGGCAGAACCGGATGGTGTCGATCACCCACGGGTTCTCCATCGACCTCACAGGTCAGGTGTGTGCTGAGTATCGCGGCGGAGCGTCCTACGGCGGCGTCGGGTCGACAGCCGTCTTCCACTACGGCGCCGCCCGCTCGCACGGCGGCCGGGCGATCGTGTGCGTCTCGTCCACCGACGAGGAGGGCAACTCGAACATCAAGCCGTTCCTCGGCCCCCAGGAGCCGGTGACGATCCCGCGCTACGAGGCGCACTGGGTGATCACGGAGTTCGGGTCGGCCTTCTTGTACGGCTCGACCGTGAGCCAACGCGCGATCGCGCTGATCGAGATCGCGCACCCCGACTTTCGCGAGAGCCTGCTCGACGAGGCCAAGCGGATCGGGCTGCTTCCGGCGGACCAGACGATCCGCAGCCGCACGTCGTTCCCGGTCGACGAGGTGCGCACCGTGACGCTCAAGGACGGGACGGACGTGCTGATCCGCCCCACCAAGGCAACCGATGCCCCCCGGCTTCAGGACTTGTTCTACCACCTCAACCCCGAAGACGTCCGCACGCGCTTCTTTCGCAACCTCTCAGCCATGACGCGGCAGATGGCCGAGCACCTCACCAGTGTCAGCTACTGGCGCGAGATGGCCTTCGCTGCCGTGGTCGGGGAGGAGGAGAACGAGCGCATCATCGCCACCAGCTCGTACTACCTCGACCCGTCGACCCGCATGGCTGACGTGGCCTACCTGGTCGACCCGGACTACCAGGGGCTAGGACTGGGGAGCATGATGCACAGGAGAACCGTCGAGTACGCCTCCACCCACGGCGTGCGGGGGTTCACCGCCGACGTGCTCGACGAGAACGGGGCAATGATCCACGTCTTTCGCGCAGGTCCGGGGGTGCTGACGACGCGCACGCGCTACGGCGTGGTGGAGCTTGAGCTGGACTTCGACGTGAAGGACGCGCTGGACAACCAGATCGACGAGGCGTTCGCCACGTAGTGGCCGCCGTGGAACGGGTGACCTCGTCGACCGACGCACGGCTCGACGAGTACCGCGCGTTGCGCGACGTCACCCTGCGCAAGAGCCTCGAGGCCGAGCACGGGCTGTTCATCGCCGAGGGCGAGAAGGTGATCCGTCGGGCGGTGGCGGCCGGGTACACCGTCCGGTCGATGCTCATGTCGCCACGTTGGCTGGAGTCGTTGGCCGACGTCGTCAATACCCTGGACGCACCGGTCTACGTCGCCGACGAGGCTCTGGTGGAGTCGGTGAGCGGCTTTCACGTGCACCGAGGGGCGCTGGCCTCGTTCGAACGCCGTCCCCTGGCCTCGGTCGAGTCGGTTCTGACCGGCGCGCGACGGGTGCTGGTGCTGGAGGACGTCAACGACCACACCAACGTCGGGGCAATCTTCCGTAACGCTGCCGCCTTCGGCATGGACGCCGTGCTGCTCAGCCCGCGGTGCGCCGACCCGCTGTACCGACGCTCGATCAAGGTCGCGATGGGCGCGGTGTTCTCCGTGCCGTGGACGCGCCTGGACGACTGGGCCGGTGCGCCCGACCTGCTGCGTGACGCCGGCTTCCACGTGCTGGGGCTGACACCCGCGCCGGACGCGGTCGATCTGGCGTCGGTGGTGCTGGGCGAGCGGGTGGCGCTGCTACTCGGCTCCGAAGGTCACGGGCTGAGCGAACGATGGCTGCGATCGGCGAACGAGAGGGTCGTGATCCCGATGAGTGGGGAGGTCGACTCCCTCAACGTGGCCTCTACCTCCGCGATCGCTGGCTTCTTGATCGGCCATCCGGCTGGTTGACAGATCAGGCATTCTGGGGGACCTTTGGCCCTTTCCACCAATCGTGCATTGACATTCGAGACGGGAGTCATAGTGACTCGTTCGCGCAGCATTGTCGCGCTGGCGGCGGCGGCCGGGCTGGCCCTGGCAGCCGGTGGCTTCGCCAGCACAGCCAGTCAAGCGGCAACACCAACCGTGACGGAGTTTCCGGGTCTGCCCGTGGACGGCTATCTGGTTCTCGACTTGGGAGCTCAGGACAAGTTCCAGTACCGGCCAGCAGCGTCGTCAGTTGATACACCGAGCGAACAGTTGATCACCCAGTCTCGGAACAAGAAGTGCCAGGTCGACCCCACGGCGGGTCCGTTGGCAGAGCTCAGCGCGACCGGCGGTGACGTCGGCCTCAACACCGATGGGCTGGGAGTCCGGGCCAAGAACGGGGGCACGAACTGCGGCCAGGTTGCCGGCGATCAAGAGTTGTCGATCAAGCTGGGTGACGACTTTGCGGAGAAGCTTATCTCGCGCGCCGAGGTCGACGTTGAGTCGAAGTTCGCATGCGTCCTGCGAGTCGAGTGGAAGCTCGACGGACAGACAGTGGGCGATCCTGAGGAGATTCCACTGAGCGATAGCTCCGACTGTGGCCCGGACTCTGGGTCTGGCGACAACGTCCGAGTGTCGATCGCGCCGCCTGGTGACGGCGCGGACGAAGTCGTGTTCAGTGCCGCCGAGGGCGCCATCAGCATCGAGGGTGGCGCTGAAGGCGACCTGAATCCCTCAGAGGACTCCAACGAGCTAGGACTGCTCCTCGACACCCGTGCGAGCATCTTCGAGCTCGTCGGGTTCGACGGGGTCCTGGACTGCGACGGAACCGGCGCCAACACCTTCGATGAGGTGGAGGATGTCGTGCTCACACGAATCGACCCCGACTCCGATAAGTGTGTACCCATCGCCTTCGCGCTGAGCCGGATCAACAATGAGGTGACCTTCGCGAAGAACGTCGACGTGCAACCGTTCGCGGAGTTCACACTCGACCTGACCTGGGCCGCTGAGCCGAGTTCCTATCCAGGGCGTGTGACTATCGTCGACTACTTCGACGGAGCCGGCGAGCAGAACATGGACTTCTGTGACGGGACAACTGCCCTCCCCGCTCTTTCAGAAGACAAGGTCTTGCCCCTAGAACCAGATGACCCAGACGCCTGGGACGGCTGGTGCGTCGCGTCCCAGTCCACGGTCCTGGTAGGCGACGGCAAGATGCAGGTGACCGAGAAGCTCTACGGCAAGTCTGACCCGCGCTTCCGCTAGTCCGAGGACAGGCACGTGCTGGGGATCTAGTCCGAAGTTACGGCGGGTTTGGGGCCTGATCTGTGCTCTGTGCTGGGGTGATGTGTGTCGAATCGCCTCGGCATGTCGTCACTAACAGCCTGGTGTCAGGATGTTGGATCCGATAGGGTTGCGCCTGTGGTAAAGCATTCTGGGGCAGTGCATGTGACCACGCAGCGTCGCCACTACACAGGCAAGGATGGGGTGGAACGGGTCTACGAGTCCCACCTGCTGCGCCGGTCCTGGCGCGAGGACGGAAAGGTCCGCAACGAAACCGTGGCGAACCTGTCCCAGCTTCCTGCGGCCACCATCGAGTTGGTCCGGGGTTCGCTGGCCGGGAAGACGTTCGTGCCCGCCGAGACCGCCGCCCGCGTGGTCCGTTCCCGCCCGCACGGGCACGTGGCCGCGGTGTGGGCGCAGGCGAAGGCGTTGGGCCTGCCCGGGCTGCTGGGCCCGGCCGGCCGGTCCCGTGACCTGGCGCTGGCGCTGATCGTCTCGCGGGTAGTGCGCCCCGGGTCGAAGCTGGCCACGCTGGGCTGGTGGTCCGACACCACCCTGGGGGAAGACCTCGACGTGGCCGGGGCCGGCAGCGACGAGGTGTATTCGGCGATGGACTGGCTGGTCGACCGGCAAGACAAGATCGAGGCCGCCCTGGCGCGCCGGCACCTGACCAGCCGCGAGGGTCCGCCGGTGGCGATGTTCGACCTGTCCTCCTCGTGGGTGGAAGGCACGCACTGCCCGCTCGCCGCCCGCGGCTACTCCCGCGACGGTAAGAAGAACCGCCTGCAGGTCGAGTACGGGCTGCTCACCGACAGCGAGGGCCGGCCGGTCGCGGTACGCGTGTTCGACGGCAACACCGCCGACCCGACCGCCTTCATCGACGCCGTCGACACGGTTCGGTCGAAGTTCAAACTGGAGCAGGTCACCATGGTCGGGGACCGCGGCATGATCACCAACGCCCGCATCACCGCCCTGCGTGAGCTCGGTGGGGTCGGCTGGCTGACCGCGCTGCGCGCCCCGCAGATCGCCAAGCTGGCCGCCGCCGGCGGCCCGCTGCAGCTGACCCTGTTCGACACCCAGGACCTCGCCGAGATCACCCACCCCGACTACCCCGGCGAACGCCTGATCGCCTGCCGCAACCCGGCCCTGGCCGCCGAACGCGCCCGCAAGCGTGACGAGCTCCTCACCGCGACCGAGACGCTGCTGGGCAAGGTCACCACCCGGGTCGCCAAGGGCACCCTGGCCGGCGCGGACACCATCGGGGTCGCAGTCGGGAAGGTGGTCAACACCTACAAGATGGCCAAGCACCTCGACATCACCATCACCGACACCAGCCTGACCGTCACCCGCCGACAGGAGCAGATCGCCGCCGAGGCCGCCCTGGACGGCATCTACGTCCTACGCACCTGCGTCCCCGCCACCCGGCTCGACAGCGCCGGCGTGGTCACCGCCTACAAGAACCTCGCCCACGTCGAACGCGACTTCCGGATCCTGAAGTCCGACGACCTCGACCTGCGCCCCATCCACCACCACCTCGAGGACCGGGTCCGCGGCCACGTGCTCATCTGCATGCTCGCCGCCTACCTCACCTGGCACCTACGCAAGGCCTGGGCCCCCCTCACGTTCACCGACACCCAGCCGCCCGAGCGGGACAACCCCGTCGCCCCCGCCCACCGCTCACCCTCCGCGGACCGCAAAGCCTCCCGGCACGCCGACGAGAACGACCAGCCCGTCCGCTCCTACCAGGACCTGCTCACCCACCTGGCCACCCTCACCCGCAACGACCTCCGCTACGGCCAGCACGACACCGACCCCGTCGTCCCCACCCTCGCCGAACCCACCCCCACCCAACGCCGCGCCTTCGAACTCCTCGACACGACCATCCCCCTCACCCTCAAGTAGACAGAAACCCAAACCCGCCGAAACCGTGAATCCCCAGGCCAACCCCCGGAACCACCCGCCCCAGCGGCCGTAACTTCGGTCTAGTTCCCCAGCACGTGCCTGATCCGTTGTTGGGCCACCCCGAGTCCTTCCAGTGCCGCCTCAGCCGCAGCCAGGTCGGCGCCGGCCTGGGTCATAAGTTCGACATCGACCAGTGCCCGGATCCCGACCAGCATAGATCGCTCGAGCACAAGGCCCTGGTCCTCGGCTTCGGCAAGTCCCGCGCGCGCGGCGTCCGCGGCCTCAGCAGGCCGGGCGAGGGCCCGAAGTGCCCTGGCACGAACGAACTGACACAAGGGGGTGAGAACGGAGCCGCTGTCGCGGGCCCGTACGCCGGCCTCGTCGAGCAGATCCAGCGCAGCGGATGCTCGGCCTGCCTCGACTGCATTCTCAGCTTGTGCGATGGCTGCGGAGTATGCGACGTCGGGCTGCCCCGCAGCGAGCAGTTCCAGCCGGAGACTCTCCAGTATCTCGTCTGCCTCGTCATGGCGCTCGTCGATCGTGAGGCAGCGGGCCAGAAGCACCTCTGTGAAACCCGCGTCGGCACTTAGTCCTGTCGACCGAAGCGTTCGCGACGCGCTCGTGAGGATCGGCCTCGCCTCCTCAACCCGGCCTTGGTTGACAAGGATCTCCGCCAGGTTTCCGCGCGAGATGGCAGCCCCGGCGACGTCACCGATCCGGTCGGCAATGGTCGCCGCCTGTTCGTACCGCTGCTCGGCGGTCGTCCAGTCGCCCGAGAAGTAGGCAATGGCGCCGAGGTTGCTCAACGTCGTGGACTGACGATCAAGATCGTTCCGCCGCTCGTAGATGGTGAGCGCCCTTTGCAGATGGCTCCCGTCGGCTGGTAGTCCCATGGAGGCCAGGGCCGTCTCGAGGGCGACTGACGCCAGGGCCAACGCTTCGTCGGAGCCGCTGACCTCCGCCAGCTGGATCGCCTGCTCGGCCTCCCGGTGGGCCTCGACGAAGCGATCCTGAAACGTCAGGAGGTACGCACGAGTCGCCACTATCTCCGCTTGCAGACGACGCCCTTTGTCACCCCCAGCCTGGAGGGCGATCTTGGACGCAGCAGTCAGCTCGCGGTACGCGATGGGGAACCGTTGCGCGCGCTCCTGAGCCCGGGCGCGCTTGGCCAGCAGCCGTGCTTGTGTCGCGTGGTCGGACAGCGAGGCGCGGGCCGCTCCGCGGTAGGCCTTGATGGCTTCGGTGTACCGGCCCATGGGCAGCAGGACGTCGCCGAGGGACTCCCACACGGCGGCCAACTCACCGTGCGGGAGATCCGCGATTCGGTCGGACGCCGCGAGGGCACGCTGGTACTGCACTGCCGCGTCGGAGTTCGCGTAGGCATCTCTGGCTTGCTCCGCCGCCATCCTTGCCCAGCGCCACGTGGCGTCGTAGTCGCCGCCCATCCAGAAGTGCAGGGCCAGGTTGTCGGCGTACTCCTCAAGCCGTCCTTTGCCACGTCGCACGGTGGACTGCGCAGCCAGCAGGTGGAACGCGCGACGGCGCGCGAACGGCAGGCTGTCGTAGGCGGCGTCACGAAGCAGTGCGTGTCGGAACCGCAGCCGGCCCCGCCCGTCCGGTTCGAGTACGTCGGCGAGCTCCTTCTGCGTGGCGTCGTCCAGGCCCACCTCCTCGTCGCCGAAGAGGTCCCTGAGGACGGTGACGCGAAACGACCGGCCGAGAACCGACGCTCGGCGTGCCACACGTCGGGCCAGCGGTGACAGCGCGTCGATCTGAGCCGCGACCATGGCCTCGAGCGAGGACGGAAGGGCCTCGATGCTTCCGTGCTCGCGGAGGTTCGACAGTGTCTCCTCGATGTAGAGGGGGTTGCCCGCCACCCGAGACACGACGGCGTCGACGTCATCCGGCCTCAACGGTGCGGCCGCTGTGCCATCCATGACGAGCGACCGCACCGCCTCGTAGGACAGGGGGCCCAGCTCGATCGCCCGGGCCGATGCGGGTCGATAGCCGCCGTCCTCGTCCCGCCGGGTCGACAGCAGCAGCCACGGGTGAGAGCCAGCCTCACGCTCCAGCCTGCTGAGCAGCGCGGCTGTCGCCTCGTCGGCGTAGTGCGCGTCATCGATGGCCAGGATGAGCGCATTTCCGCCCAGCACCTCCAGCAGCCGCACAAGAGCATCGGCCGTACGTTGGGGCCGGTACTGCGGGTTGAGGTCACGGGTCGATTGCGTCTCGTCGACCTGAATCGACAGGACGTCTCCGATGAGCGGCAGCCACGGTGCCAGATCGGGAACGAAGAGCGGGACGGTCTCGCTCAGCCATACCGACAGCTCACCACCGCCCGAGTGGTCGAGGCCGAGCAGATGTCGGAGCGGGTCTCGCAGGGGCCGGTAGGGGGTGGCGGCCCCGTACGGCTCGGCGCGTGCGCGCACCGAGGGCACGGTGTCGCGGGCAGACAGCGCCTCGCGCATCAGTCGGGTCTTGCCGATGCCTGTCTCACCGACCAGAGTGATGACGCTGCCGGTGCCCTTCTTGAGGTCGTCGATCGCACTGAGGATCTTGGCAAGCTCATCGTCGCGTCCGAGGAGGGGTAGGGACCCCAGGCCGCGAGGTGGGCGTGTGCCGGTCTCCTCGTCGACCTGGTAGGCGTTGACCGGCCGGCTCTTGCCCTTGACCATGAAGGGCTCGACCGGCTCGGTGGCGAACAGGGTCTGGGCATTGTCCAGCGTGGCCGGGGTGGCGAGCACGGTGCCGGGATCCGCCCTGGCCATCACGCGGGCGGCGAGGTTGACCGTGTCGCCCATGACGGTGACGGTGGCCCGCTCGAACGAGCCGATGGCGCCGGCGAAGACGTGGCCGCGGTTAAGCCCGGCCCGCACCGCCAATGGCCACTTCTGGGCGAGGCTGTCCGTGACGATCCGGCGGGAGGCGCGCAGCAGGCGTCCCTGGTCGTCCTCGGCTGTGGTCGGGAACCCGGCGACCAGGATCACCTTGCCGCCGTCCTCGGCCAGGTCGGTCGCCAGGAAGGTGACGCCTTCGGTGTCGGCGCAGTCCTGGGCCGCGCAGACGAGGGTGTGCAGGGCGTCGGCGGTGGCCTGGTGACCCTGATCCTCCAGCAGGGTGTCGATGCCGGTGAACCGCACGAACGACACCCCGACGGTGCGGTGCTCCGACTCCGGGTCACCAGCCGACAGCACTGCCCGCAAGGCGGTGGGAACGAACCGGGACACGTCGACGTCGCGTCCAGGGTCCGCGCAGGCCGGCCTGCCCGGGGTCGGGAGTGTGCGCGACGCCAGCGCAGCAGATAGCCCCGGACCGAGCGGGTCACCCACCGCACCAGCCGGCAGCGCCGCCGCTGTCTGCGGGCCGATGAGGATCTGCCCCGCTGACGCGGCGGCCTCCATCGACGCCACCGCCGTCGTCGCCGGCCCCACGATCACCAGCTCGCGGTGCGAGGCGCCGACCAAGAACAAGTCGACCCCGCCGGAGTGCACCCCGACCGACATCCGCAGCCGCAGCCGCCCGGCCGGGCCCGGGGTCGTCGCCGTGGCCGCCAGCGCCGTGCGCATCTCCACCGTCGCGCACGCCGCCTGCACCGCATGCCCCGGCCCGGTGAACAACAGGAACAACGCGTCCCCACCGAACTTCAACAACGACCCACCACGAGCCGCCGCCAACCCCAACATCGTCCCGAACACACTGTTCAGCACATCCGTGAGCTGCTCAGCCCCCACCTTCCCCCGCTGCGCCAACCGCTCCGACAACGCCGTGAACCCGGATACGTCCACGAACACCAACGTGCCATCCACACGACGGTGCAGCCCACCAGCCTCGCCACCACCAGGCCACGACAACGCCGCGCTCGGCACGAACCGACCCAGACCCGCCACAGAACACACTCTGGCCTATCTGGACCTTCCCGGCAGCGCGACTGCGTCGAGATCGGTGACCGACGACGAGGCAACGGCAGACCGGGTGCGGGCATTGTGATCCGCAGCGACGTCGGACGACAGGGTGCCCTGACCGTGACCGCACCCGACACTCGACGGCGACGATCGCCGACGTCGTCAGTGGCTGCGAATCGCGAGCAAGTCACTACTCGCCGGACGACTACTTGGTCAGACGAGGGAGACCGGGCGCGAGGCCTACTGGCTCGAGTCCGGGACGCCTCGACGTGGTGGCTTCGGACAGCGGGTCGATGCTCGGCCAGATCGCCTGAAGGCTCAGCTCGTGGGGGAGTACGTGGCCCTCGTAGGGGGGGAACGGACCGCCAGCATTCGGGCTGCGGAGCCGTCGCTGCCGTGCGCGTGGTGGACGCCGACGACGCTGGAGGCCCTGCTCGCCGCAGACCCAGCCAGCTGGCAGATGTCCGGTCCGTGACGGGCTGATTCGGCTCGACGGATCCAGGACACCCGCATGAGAGAGGTCCTCGTCACGATGCTCGGCGATGAGGCCACGACGAGGCCGAGCGGGCGTTCGCCGCACGCGGAAGCAGACGTGGCGTGTGCTGACGGTGGGGAGTCGTCTGTTCGTGGAGGGAGATCCGGCTGACTCCGCATACGTCGTGGTGAGCGGACGTCTGCACCGTCAGCCGACGCAGCGCGACTCCACGTGGTTACCTGGCTGCAGGGTCGATGGTCGGCGAGGAGGGTCTGGCCGGTGGTCGGCGTCGCGCGACGTTGGAGGCGGTGCGTGACACGGTGGTGCTGGAGATCGGCCGGACCGACTTCGCCGAGCTGGCGACGAGCCACCCTCAGGCGTTCGTCCCCGTGGCGCTGGGCCTGGCCGCAGGGGTCCACCCGCCGCAGCACCGGCACGACCGCACGATCGCCGTGGCCGTCACCGCTGCACTCAACTCCCGACAGGTCACCAGTCGGATCGCTGAGCAGCTAGGGCGGCTCGGCTCGGTCGAGCACCTGTGGAGCGCCCGCGTCGACGCGCGCCTCGACCGGCCGGGCATCGCTTCGTCCGCGCCGGGCACGCCGGGGGAGATCCGGCTGCTGGAGTACCTGGCCCGAGCCGAGTCCGAGCATCGCTACCTGGTGCTCGAGCCTGACCGCGACGACACCGTCTGGTCGAGCCGCGTGCTCACACAAGCCGACGTCGTCGCCGTCGTCGCGACCGCCGACCCAGACGACGCGGAGCAGGACCGTATTCGGGCGGTGATCGGTGCGGCCGGGTCCCGCGCGCTGCGCGTGCTGGTGCTCGTCCACCCCGAGAACGCGGAGCGACCGTCGGGAACTGCCGCGGTTCTCGAGCGCCACGCCGTCGACCACGTGCTGCACACGCGGGCCGGGTCGGTACGCGACGTGGCACGGGTTGCGCGCAGCCTGGCCGGACGTCCTGTCGCCCTCGTCCTCGGCGGCGGTGGTGCGCGGGGCTTTGCATCGATCGGGGTTTACCGGGCCATGTACCGCCTGGGCATCCCGGTCGACGTGGTCGGTGCGACGTCCATCGGTGCTCCGCTCGGAGCAGGCATGGCGCTCGACCTGGCGCCGGACGAGATCCAGGCCGAGAGCCAGCGCCTGTTCCACGGCGTCCTCGACTACACGGTTCCGATCGTCTCCCTGCTCAAGGGCGAGAGGGCTGCGTCGGCCATCCGCGATCGTTTCGAGGGATGGTCGATCGAAGACCTGTGGCGTCCGTTCTTCGCCATCTCGACCAACCTGACCCAGGGAGGGATGCACGTGCACCGTACCGGGGACGTGCCGACGGCCCTTCGCGCCTCGGTCGCCATCCCGGGAGCCTTCCCGCCGGTGCCGCTCGGCGACGACCTGCTCGTCGACGGCGGGGTGACGAACAACCTGCCGGTCGACGTGATGCGCCGTCTGCACCCCACAGCGACCGTCGTCGCCGTGTCCGTCGCGCCCGCGCAGGGGCCACGGGCGAAGAGCGACTACGGGCTGTCGGTGTCGGGGTGGCAGGCCATGAAGTCGAAGGTGGGCAAGGGCCCGCGCTACCCCGGCATAGTGGCTGTGCTGATGCGCTCGATGATCACCGGCTCGCTGGACAAGAGCGACGCGGTGATCGCCAACGGCGCCGCAGACCTGCTGCTCGACCTCGACCTGCGTGGTGTCGGGCTGCTCGAGTTCGAGCGCGTCGCCGACGTGGCTGACCGCGGCTACGAGCTGGCCATGCCGCGGCTCGAAGCCTGGCTGGAGACCGTGTCGCACGAGGAGGGAGACGCCGGTGTGGTTGCTGACCGTCCGTGACCTGACCTTTCGTGGCACCCGCTTCGCGGTCGTGACGCTCGGGGTCGCGCTCGTCCTCACGCTGCTCTACCTGATGACCGGGCTGATCGAGCAGTTCAACAAGGAGCCGTTCCTCACCACCGACCAGCTCGGCGCGAGCCACTGGGTCATCCCGGAAGGCGTGTCGGGGCCCTACACCTCGTCGTCAGCGTTGAGTGCCGACCAGGTGGCCGCGATCGATCCTGCCGGTGAGTCGGCCGAGGTGGTCGTCGCGCGGGGCACGCTCACCGTGGGCGAGGAGGCCTCGGAGGCGATCGTGATCGCCGCGCCGCCCGACGGCCTGGGGGTGCCCGAACCCACGCAGGGGTCCAGGCCGCAGGCGAGCGGCGAGGTGCTGCTCGACGTCAGCTCGGGAGCCGCGGTCGGTGACGAGGTGCAGATCAGCGACGACTCCTACACCGTGGTGGGTCTGAGCAGCGACACCACCGTGCTGGCCGGGCTGGTCGGCACGTTCGTGAGCCTCGAGGACGCCCGCGAGACGGTCTTCGGCGGCGTGCCGGTGACGAGCGCGGTGCTGCTCGATGCCGAGCCCTTGGCGGTGCCGGAGCAGACGCAGGTGATCGCCACCCGTGAGGCCGCCGAGGACGCACTCGGACCGCTGGAGAGCGCGGTGGCCTCGATCGACCTGATCAGGATCTTGCTCTGGCTCGTCGCCGCGATCATCGTCGGCGCGGTCATCTACCTCTCGGCGCTCGAGCGCAGCCGTGACTTCGCCGTCCTCAAGGCGATGGGCGCCCGCAACCGGCAGCTGTCGGGCAGCCTCGCGCTCCAGGCGGTTCTCGTCGCCCTGTCGGGCGCGGCCCTGGCAACGCTGTTCCAGTTCTTGCTGGTGCCGGTGTTCCCGCTGACGGTGCGGGTACCGGCGTCGGCGTACTGGACGATCCCGCTGGTGGCGGTCGTCGTGGCGCTGGTGGCCGGGTGGGCAGGCATGCGCCGGGTCGCGAAGGCTGATCCGGCGAGCGCATTCGGAGGTGGCGCATGAGCGGGGTGCAGGTACGCGACCTGGCGGTGGAGTACCGCGCCGACGGCTACAGCGTGCGGCCGTTCGAGGGCCTGTCGATGAGTGCCGCGCCCGGTGAGCTGGCCGTGCTGCTCGGTCCGTCCGGGTCGGGCAAGACGACCTTGCTGTCGTGCTTGGGCGGCATCCTCACCCCCGCCGACGGCACCATCACGGTGGACGGAGCCGAGGTGACGGCCATGACAGCCGCGCAGCTCGAGCGGTACCGCCGCGACTCGGTGGGCTTCGTGTTCCAGGCGTTCAACCTCATCCCGTCGTTGAGCGCGCAGGAGAACGTCGCCGTGCCCCTGATGCTGGCCGGCACGTCGCGCTCGTCGGCCATGCGGCAGGCCGCCGAGGCGCTCGACCGGGTAGGGCTCGGCGACAGGCTGCCCAACCGCCCGGGGCAGCTCTCCGGTGGGCAGCAGCAGCGAGTCGCCGTCGCCCGCGGGCTGGCGCACGACCCGGTGGTGCTGCTGGCCGACGAGCCGACGGCGAACCTCGACTACGTGCAGGCCGAGGGCGTGATCCGGCTGCTGCGCGAGCTGCGCGACGACGGGCGCGTCATCATCGTCTCGACCCACGACGCGCGGCTGGTGCCCATCAGCGACCAGGTGATCACCATGGGACCGGAGGTCACGTCGGCGGAAGGTCCGCCGCAGACGGTGCACTACGCGCCGGGCGAGCTGATCTTCGCCCAGGGCGACCACGCCGACCTCGTGTACGTGATCGAGGCCGGGACGGTCGAGATCTTTCGACCCGACCCCAGCGCCGGCACCGAGGACAGGCTCGCCGTCCTGCCCGCCGGCCAGTACTTCGGCGAGCTCGGTCCGCTGCTCGGGTTCCCCCGCTCGGCCAGCGCCCGCGCCGAAGGGGAGGTCACGCTGCGGGCCTACGGGCCGCGAGAGTTTCGCCAGTCGGTTCTCGACGACGCCTGAGGGCGTCGGGGGTGGGCGCGGCGGCTCAGGCGACGAGGTGCGTGGCGCCGAGCATGGGCACGAGGCGTGCCTGCCCGCACCGAGCGCAGATCAGCTCGTCCTCGGCCGGGTCGTGGTGCAGCGCGAAGAAGTCGCCGTCGTCGCCGCAGACGACGCACCCCAGCACGCGCAGCTCGTCGTGGTCCATGCGCTGACGGTGCCACGAACGTCCGACAGATCCACGACGGGCACGCCGCGTCCGGCCAAGTCGTGGCACTGCGCGCGTGCGGGCGGCATGATCGAGCCATGCAGACGGTGTGGAAGGGCACGATCTCGTTCGGGCTGGTCTCCATCCCGGTCAAGCTCGTGAGCGCCACCCAGGAGAAGGACATCTCTTTTCGCCAGGTACGAGTCAGCGACGGGTCGCGGGTGCGATACCGCCGCGTCGCGGAGTCCGACGGCGAAGAGGTCGCCTACGCCGACATCGCCAAGGGCTACGAGCTGCCCGACGGCGGGATGGTCGTGCTCACCGACGACGACATGGCCTCCCTGCCCGTCGCGAGCAGCAAGGCCGTCGACGTGCTGCAGTTCGTCGACGCGGGCGAGATCGACCCGGCGGCCTACTCCCGCGCCTACTACGCCATGCCCACCGGCGACGCGAAGCCGTACGTGCTGCTGCGCGACGCCCTGGCATCCAGCGGGCGGGTGGCCGTGGTGAAGATGGCGATGCGCAGCCGCGAGCGGCTCGCCATCCTGCGCCCGGCCGGGGACGCCCTGGTGGTGCAGACGATGCTGTGGCCCGACGAGGTACGCAGCCCCGAGCTTCCCGCAGAGGTCGCCGACGTGGAGCCCCGACAGCAGGAGATGGCCATGGCGGCCTCGTTCATCGACGCGATGAGCGGGGACTGGGCCCCGCAGGACTACACCGACGAGTACCGCGAGGCGATCGAAGAGCTCGTGGCGTCCAAGGTGGAGGGACGCGAGATCGTGATGCCACCGGCGGCCGACGGGGACGAGGCCGAGGTGGTCGACCTGATGGACGCCCTGCGCCAGAGCGTCGACGCGGCGAACAAGCGCCGCGAGAAGAGCGCCTGAGGGCTCAGAAGACCCGGGTGAGCGTGCGCGGGCCGAGGGTGCGGGCGCCCAGGGCTTCGACCCGCTGCCGCAGCTCCCGGTCGGCGGTCACCACCGTGACGTGCCTGCCTGCCGTGCTCGCGTGCCGCGCTGCCTCGACCACCGCGTCATCACCGGAGCCGGCCGCTCGCTCGACCTGGACGTTGGGCGGGTCGCCCGCGGCGCGCGCCTCGCCCTCCAGCACGACGGTCCAGTGCGGCCACGCTCGCGTCCTGCCTGCCACCTCGGGCAGAATCCCCGCGTCGGCCTCCTGGGAAGGTGTCGCGCGTCCGTTGAGGTCGAGGCCCCGAGGGACGACGTCGAGGCCTCGTGCGGCGAGGTCCGAGACAGCGTCGAGCAGGCGCTGGGCGGCAGCGACCCGGTCGTTCCACCAGCCGTCCGGGGTCGAGCCGACCACGTTGGCCGCGTCGACCACGACTACCTCGCGTCGGTGCAGCAGTGGCTGCACGGACGGCCAGGCCGCGGCGAAGCCGGAGTGCAGCGGCAGCCGGGTCACCTCGCTGACGCGCACCCAGCGCAGCTCTTCGCTCTCGGCGTCAAGCCGCTGCGGGCTGATCGGCCCCACGGCGTCGGCCACCACCGTCGTGTAGGCCCACGTGCCGTGGTCGACCGCCCACTCGTGCCGCGGCCGGATCGACTCCTCGCCCACCGCGGCCTCCTCGGCGGCCTCGCGCAGCGCTCCCTGAAGTGGGGTCTCGCCGACGTCGAGCGCGCCACCGGGCACGGCCCAGGTGCCGCCCTCGTGGCTCCAGGCTGCGCGATGCTGCAGCAGCAGCTCGTCGCCGCGTTGCACCATGAGGCCGGCCGCCCCGAACCGGCCCCAGTGCCGCCGTCCGCACGCGCACTGCAGAAACCCGTCCCCGGATCGGCGCGAGCGTCCCAGCACGCGGCTCACCGTGCCACGAGTTGCCGTCGCCGTCTCGGTGACGCAGCGTCATCCGGCATGAGTCCATGCACACCGACCGCTGCGGTGACCTGAGCCGGTGGAGTCGGGCTGGCCGCGGTGAAGAACCCCGTTGCTGCCGGCTTCGACGTCACCCGCTCCGACATCGCCGACGAGGTGGGGGGCAACTGGTACATCGACGGCCCGACCAGCCGCGTCTACGAGAGCACGCACACCATCTCCACCAAGCCGTTCACCCGCAGTACACCCGACTTCCCGATGCCCGACCACTGGCCCGAC